>JBCDGU010000001.1:0-486470 GCA_038750875.1 Pseudomonadota bacterium
ATGTAATCTCGACAGGGAAGCGTGCACCATGGATGGCAGGTTTGGCATGGGGAATACTAACTTAATTCATTCTTAGAAGTGATTGGTCTCGCGAGGCAGGAATCGAGGTGGCAAAAAACATCGGCTTTGGTATCCAGTGGTAGCGCATGGTACTTTCAAGCCATTGGTCGTAGCAGTATAAGCTTTCGAGTCGCTCGGGTTGCCGTGTGCCAGTCTCCTGTTGGATATCGCCAGACTGATTCATGAAAAAGACGGACGTTCATCTGTTTTTTTCTTCGAAATCCATTGAAGAGATGGGCGACTTCGTAGAAAATCAAATGCTCAAGTTATCAAACGCCCTGCTCGATGCTACTCCAACGTGCAGCGTGTAGGAAGAAGGTTTGGGGATGTGGGACATTCGTGTGGGCCGTTTTGCCGAGGCAGACCATCTCGGCAAAGGGAACTCAGAGGATGCATTTCCAGAATCAGTTCCCGTCAAATAACTGAAATGTCCACAAGCGATCGGAAACTGTGGTGTGGCGTTGTGGGAATGGCAGTGGCAGTGGCAGTGGCAGTGGCAAGGATCGACGCATGAATACAGGAGTGATGTTCGTTGGCTGAGCCGCAACTCGTCGGTCACATCGAATCCCTGTGGCAATACCCCGTGAAGTCCATGGGGGGAGTAACTCTTGATACGGCCAAGATTAGCGCCGATGGTCTGGTGGGTGATCGGGGCTGGTGCGCAAAGGAAGATGACATTGAGCAGCTCACGGTTGTTAGGCGTACACCGAAGCTGCTCCATTACAAAGCTCGTTATCTTTCCGCGCCCGAGGCTGGCGAAGTCCCCGATGTGGAAATCACACTGCCGGATGGCAGCCAGTTTCGTGCCTCAGACGCCGATGCGACAGACCGGCTGTCTGATGCCCTCGGGAAGCGTCTCAGCCTTTGGCCTCTGCAACCCAAATCCAATCGCGAGCATTACCGCCTGAAAACGACCGCAGGGGCAACCGAGCTCAAGCGCCAGTTCGCAAGTGACGTCTTGCCAGATCTGTCCTCCATACCCACGAGGCGTCTACTCGAGCTGATGCAGTACGTGACCCCCCTTGGTCACTATTACGATGTCTACCCGCTACACATCTTGAGCACCGGTTCTCTTGAAGCCCTTCGCTCACGGTCGCCCGAAGGCGACTTCCGACCCGAGCGCTTCCGGCCCAACATCGTCATCGATAGCCTGACGGACGAGGCTGAACCCGGTTTCCACGATTTCGACTGGGTAGGCGGAACCCTGCACATTGGAAGCACCACAATCCGCTGCGAATCCCGCACCGTGCGATGCTCGGCGCCCGCCCAGCCCCAGGCTCAGATGGCGAAAGATCCTACGGTCTTGAAAACCGTGCGACGCGAAGCCAACAATCACCTGGGCATCAACGCCACGGTTATTGATGGCGGAACCTTGGAGACTGGAGCACCGGTCTACTGGTCTGCACCGAAAAAGCCCCGGCCTAAAAAGCCAGGCATGCTGATGCAAGGGCGAAATCGCCTATTGCATGCAAGCATGACGCTCATTGATAAGCTGAATAAATCCTGAGATCGCTGTCCTTGAAAGGCACCGGCCCCGTTTCCAGCCGCATCCTCCAAGCGGGGCTCGGACCTTCTGAACCCCGCACAAACGCTGGAGTCTGTGGATTTTGCCGCCGCTCGTTGATGCTGCGCTAAACCGCTGAAAGCCCCTGATCAATCCAGCCAATTGTCCACAGAAAACATCCCCTGAGACTGAGAACCAAACGACACTTCTTCGGTTCACAAAAAAGGGGGCTTTCGCCATAATACCGGCCCCAAAAAAGCGGTAATCCGTCCTGCAACGTCCGAAGAGGCGTGTTCGCGCGCGACATGGATTGGAAGACCCTAACCCCTCCGCCACACAGGACCCAAAATCCATGAGCGAAGTCAGCTCTTCCCCCACCGAGTACATTGATCTGGAGCCGGCCGCGTTTGTCGAAGCTTCTTTGCGTCGCGGTGAAGGGACTCTTACCGATACCGGCGCCCTGCTGGTCACCACCGGAAAGCGCACGGGTCGGTCGCCTGCCGATCGCTTTGTCGTTCGTGAACCCAGCTGTGAAGACGCTGTCGATTGGGGCAACGTCAACCGCCCCTTTGATGCGGAGAAATTTGATGCGCTCTGGGAGCGTGTCGAGGCCTACCTCAGCGAGCGGGATCGCTTCATTTCACACCTCCACGTGGGCGCTCATACGGATCACTACTTGCCTCTGCGGGTCACCACCCAGTGGGCATGGCACGGTCTCTTCGGCCGCAACATGTTTATTAAACCCCCCGAGTACAACCACGATCGAAAACCTGAATGGACCATCATGAACGCGCCGGAGTTCGAGTGCGTTCCCGAGCGGGATGGCACCAACTCCGAGGCAACGGTGATCGTGAACTTCGGCCAGCGGAAAATCCTCATCGCCGGCATGCGTTACGGCGGCGAAATGAAAAAGTCCGTGTTCTCCGTGCAGAATTTCCTGCTGCCCGAGAAAGACGTCATGAGCATGCACTGCTCGGCCAATGTGGGCGAAGACGGCGACACCACGCTGTTCTTTGGTCTTTCGGGCACCGGCAAAACGACACTATCAGCCGATCCAGGTCGCTATCTTATCGGTGACGATGAGCACGGCTGGACGCGCGGCGCTGTGTTCAATTTGGAAGGTGGCTGCTACGCCAAGACCATCAACCTGAGCCAGAAGAACGAGCCCATCATCTGGGACGCGATCAAGTTTGGCGCCATCGTCGAAAACGTTGTCGTCGATGAGCACCTGCATGCTGACTATGACGATACAAGCCTCACGGAAAACGGCCGTTGCTGCTATCCCCTCGTTCATGTGCCAAAGCGGGTCATCGAGAACGCGGCGGGCGAACCCAAAACCGTGATCTTCTTGACCTGCGATGTGTCGGGTGTGCTTCCTCCGGTTTCCATCCTGTCGAAGGAAGCCGCTGCATTTCATTTCCTGAGCGGCTACACCGCCCGTGTCGGATCAACAGAAGTCGGCGCTGAGGCGGGTGTTCACCCCACCTTCTCCACCTGTTTCGGCGCTCCCTTCATGCCACGCCCGGCCGGCGACTACGCCGAACTGCTGATGAAGCGCATTGAAGAGTTTGGTAGCCAGGTTTACCTGGTGAACACGGGCTGGACCGGCGGGTCCGGTGGTCCCGGTGGCTCGGGCGCTCGATTCCCTATCCCTGTCACACGCGCCGTTGTCGCAGCCTGCGAGAGCGGGGCTCTGCTGAATGCAGGCACCGGCCATCTGGACATCCTCAACCTGGATTTCCCGACGGAGATTCCTGGCGTAGATGGGCAGTTCGTCAATCCCCGCCAAAACTGGGGTGACACTGCGGCTTACGATGAGCAGGCGAACAAGCTGGCAGCACTCTTCCAGGACAACATCAAGAACTTCGACGTTTCCAGCAGCATCGTTGCTGCCGGTCCTCAACCAAAAGCGTAGGCTTCTGCCGCCTGATCCGAGAAACCGGTCAGGCGGTCGCTTCTACCCCGCCCCCAGCGATCCAGTGGAACAAAAAATCCCTCAGACGCTCGCCCATGAGATAGAGACAGGGTACGAGAAGAAGGGTCACGCCCGTCGCAAACAGAACGCCAAAAGCCAGCGAGGTCACCATGGGAATCAGGAACTGAGCCTGAACGCTGGTCTCTGACATAATGGGCAACAGGCCAATGAAGGTCGTCAACGACGTCAGGATGATGGGCCTAAAGCGATCCTCGCCGGCCTGAAGCAACGCATCCACCAGCTCCAGACCCTCCTCGCGCAGCTGGTTGATACGATCGATCAACACAAGGTTGTCATTTACCACCACGCCAGCGCAAGCGATCACGCCAAAGAGCGAGAACATGCTGACCTGCCAATCCAGTATCAGATGCCCGAAGATGGCGCCCATGATTCCAAAGGGCACCGCCGTGAGTACCAGGATGGGCTGCCAGTAGGAGCGAAAGGGAATCGCCATCAGCCCATAGATGACAAGCATAGCGAGCATCATGAATTTCAGCATGGAAGAGCGGAACGCGCCCTCCTCCTCGAGCTCTCCATCGAGGGAGATCTCCAGCCCGGGGTATTCGGTCTGCCAGCGGGCGAGGTTGCTTCGCGTAATTTCCTGCACCACCGCGCGAGGGCTGCTGGTGCCCAGCACAACATCCGCGCTGACTTCGAGTACTCGTTTGCGATCCAGACGCTCGATGGTCTGGTAACCGGGCTCAAATTGAACATCCGCCACCGCCTCGAAGGGAACTTCTGCGCCACCGGGGGTGCGTACCCGCAGGTTCGCAAGGTCATCCACGGAAACACGATCAGCCTCGGGATAACGCACCATCACGCGAACATCTTCGCGCTTCAGGGGAATGCGTTGGGCTTCTGCACCATAAAAGCCTTCGCGAACCTGCCGCGCGAGATCCGATAGCGTGACGGACAGCGTCTCCGCTGCGGGCTTCAGATCCAGCACAACCTCATCACGGGGTGCTTCCAGGGAGTCACTAATGTTATACACGCCCGGGTAAGCCGCTAGAAGCGTTCGCAGTTCCTGGGACACGGATTTCAGGTCTTCGACCCGATCTGCCACGAGCACCAGGCTTATGGGCTTACCGAGGCGGTTGATGGTGTATTCAAAGGAGTAAGACTTTGCCTCGGGCAACCCCCCTATGGCCTCTTCCCAGCGCGCGGCGAGCTTCTTCGAATCTACCGCATCGGACACGGTCTCAAGGGTCACGGTGATCTTGTTATCTTCACCTCGGGAGTAGATATGCCCGATGGCCTTCTCGCCGAACAAGGTGCTGCTGTTGTACTCAGCTTTAAGCTGCTCTGCGGCAACCTCCACACGCTCCAACGTCGCCAGCGTGTCACCGAAAGGTCCACCTTCGGGGAGGCTGATCTCGGCCTGCACGTAATCAGAGTTCACCGACGGGAAGAAGGCGCTCCGTAACCAACCTCCGCCATACAGGCCGAGACTGATCAGTAAAGCAAAGAGAAATATGGCGCCGACGACGGGATACGCCTTCAGAGAGCGATCAAGAACCGGTCGATAGTAGTTTTTTGCCGCGTACACCATGCCATCGGCGCACCGACGTCGCAGGGCCTCCAGCTTGCGAAGAGCCGTAAATCGACTCTCCCGCTGCGGACGCATGTGGGCCAGATGGGGCGGCAAAATCCATAGGGATTCCACCAGGGAAAACGTGAGGGCGATGATCACGACCACAGGTATGGCCACGGCGGATCGGGCCATATCACCGGGCATGAAGAACATGGGCACAAAGAAAATCATTGTGCTGATCACCGCATACATGACCGGCTTCAACACGCTCTTGGCGCCACGATGGGCGCCGTCTACGCCACCATCACCTGCGGACTGCCGCGCGTAAATCGACTCGCCGACGATGATTGCGTCGTCCACGACAATTCCCAAAATAAGGAGGAACGCGAACAGGGACAGCATATTGAGACTGATGGGGGTGAACTGCAGCACCGCAAGCGTCCCCATGAACGCCACGGCAATGCCGACGCTAACCCACATGGCCAGGAGGGGGCGCAGGAACAGCACGAGCACCGCAAACACCAGAATCAGTCCGCCAATGCCGTTCTTGAGGAGCGTTTCCACCCGGCCTCGGAAGGGATCGGCAGCGTCACGCCATAGCGCCAGCTCAACGCCCGGGGGCAAAAGCGGCCGCTGCTCCTCTACCCAGTTCGACACTACTGCGCTCGTGCGCAGCACGTCGGGATCCTGGGTCACGAAGACGGTGAGGTTATGAGAAGGGCGGTTATTGAAACGCGTCTGAAGATCGATGTCTTCAAAACCGAAGGTCACGTCGGCAACGTCACCCAGGAGCACCTGGGTTCCGTCACGGCGGGTCACCACCACGATGGATTCAAAGTCTTCGCGAGAATAAGCCTGGCCGCGGGTCTGAAGCCGGATATCGCCACTCTTGGCCTTGATGGTGCCTGCCGGAAGGTTCAGGGACGCGCCCCGGATCGCACTGACAACCTGGTTGAAGGAAATACCAAAGCGCCGGAGATTGTATTCCGTTAGCTCTACAGCCACTTCATAAGGCCTCGGCTTGCTGAGCTCCACCACCGAGACCCAGGGGAGGGTCGACAGATCATCTCGAAGGCTTTCGCCTAACTCCTTCAGACGTCGCTCCTCAAGCTCTCCCGCCAGCGTGACCACGGCCATGGTGTGCCGATAAGCCAGTTCTGTGACCACGGGCCGCTCGGCATCAACGGGGAAGGTGTCGATTGCATCAACCCGGTTCTTGATCTCTGCCGTTAATTTCTGGGTGTCGTAGCCATTCTGCGCCTCGACGGTCACGGTGCCCAAGCCTTGGCGGGCCGAGGAGCGAATTTCCTTGATGCCCGTAATGTCGTGGATCGCCTCTTCAATACGAATACAGACCTGCTCCTCTATCTCCGAAGGGCCCGCACCGGGGTAGGCCAGCGTGATACTGACGCTATTGATTTCAATGTCGGGGAAAAACTGCTTGTTGATAGCGGGTACACCCAGAACACCGCCCACGATGAGCAGCACCATGAGTAGATTGGCCGCAATGGGGTTGTCGATAAACCAGCGAACAGGTCCACCCATGATCAGAGGTCTCCACCGGCAATTTGCATGGCCGGGGTCGGCGTAACGGTCATGCCGATAGACAGGAGGCTGTCTTCAGAGACCACGACGCGAGCGCCAGCGTCGAGGCCAGCGAGCCAAACGTTGCGCCCATCGCTGTGCATGGCCCGAACGGACCGCTCTTCCAATTGACTCTCTGTACCCACCACCAGCACCGTCCCGTCATTGCGCAGAGCATTGCGGGGCAGGCGGGCCACGGCGTTCATGACGCGACCGGCGATCTCCGCCTCGACGAACATCCCCGGTGTCAGGGGCGGCCGGCGCTCAGAGTCATCAGACCCGAAAGGCTGATCGATGACGGCAACGGCATACAGAACGCGGCTATCCACATCCAGATTGGCTTCCGTCCGCTCAATAACCGCCTCCCAGTCCCAGCGCTCGCCGGCAAAAACCGTACTGATGTGTACGTTTGGTCCAGATGCGATCACATCGCCGGGCCGCCCCAGGGGCAGTTCAAGCAGAGCAAGTTGCCGGTCGGTGATGGGCAACCTCACCTGCACACGATCGGTGGAGTACACGCGGGCAACACCGGCACCCGCGCCTACAAACTGACCGAGATCGACACTCTTGCTGACGATGCGCCCATTAAAGGGCAGGCTCAGGCGGGTGCGTTTGAGATTGAGGTGGGCATTCTCCAGATCGGCCTCGGCGGCGACGAGGGACGCCTTGGCCGCAGCGATCTGCGGCTCGCGGAGAAACAGCGAATTGGCTTTGTCGGCACCGAGGTCGCGCCATTCCCGGCGGGCCTGCAGGGCCCGACCCTCCTCCTCGGCCAGCGTCCGCTGGGCCGACGCAAGCTGTGATTCAGCGCGGGCGATGGCCAGCAGGTAATCTGCCTCTTCGATCTGCACAAGTGTGTCCCCCGCGTCGAAGAAGCCGCCGGGCACAAATGCTGAGGATACTTCCATCACTCTGCCGGAGACCTGGCTTGTGAGACTGATCTCCAGTTCGGCCTGCACGGTACCCTGAGCCATCACAGGAAGAGTGACCTGCCCTGGGTCGGCGGGAACAAAACGCACAAGGGGTGGAGGGGTTTCCGGTATGGGAGCCGCCTCTGGTTTGGACTTACCAACAAGCAGCGCATATGCCACGCCCACACCCGCGACCCCGACGAGCAGCGCCAGACTCCAGTTCTTCAAGGCTTTCTGTGTCATGCCTTCCCGCTTAATTCATTCATGGAGATTTCTTTCCTTCATACGTGCGAGAGCGCTTAAGTGGTCGCTTACCACACACCCCTTTTAGTTACTGAGCGATGACAGGTAATTCTCCTGTCACGATGCGCCTTACCTCCTATCAGACCCATGAAACGATGAAAAAATCGCCCTATTAGTATGTTTATTCTAGTTTTTCTCCCTAATCTCCGCTCCGTACTGAGATTCGTCGTCGAACTCGCCCTATTGAACGGCCTTTGACGGCACCGCGAAATGCACCAAATTGCACACATCGAAGGAGTGGAACAATGGCTCAACAAGCAAAGAAAGCAGCACCTAAGCGCAAGACCACGGCTAAGCGCAAGCCCGCCGCCAAGAAAACTGCAGCGCGCAAGCCTGCTGCCAAGAAGCCCGTAACCGTTCAGTCTCGCGTGACTGAAGCTGGCCGCAATGCATTCCTGGCAAACCTTGGCCTTTACGGCATGGTCTTCGATCAGGTTCAAGATCAGCTCAAGAGCGTTGAAGGCGAGCTGAGCAGCCGTCGCAAGAAAGCCGACAAGCTTTACCAAGACATGGTTAAGCGTGGCACGAAGGTCGAGAAGCAGGCTAAAGACGCTATCGACGACATCGAACTGCCCAAGCTGGAAGTACCTGCGCTGGATCGCGCCAAGCTGGAAGCTCAGCTTGAGAAGGCTAAGGCACGTTTTGAAGAGCTGAAGGATTCTGTCAGCTTCAAGAAAGCCGCTTAATCACCCTTTTGGGTTCACTGTCCCCGACCTGGGGATATTTTGGGGGTCACATTGTGACCCCCTTTTTTTGCCTCCCAATTTGTCTGCTAGACTCCCTGCGCCGGCGAACCGCCATCGCAGGCGCTTCAAGCACACTGCCACAGAGCAGATTCACCAACGGGGGACACAAACCGATGGCTGACGATAAAAATAAAGTCACCGACAAAGCTGGCGAGATCGCCAAAAATATCTGGCTCGCAGGCGTGGGTGCCTACGGCAAAGCCGTGGACGAAGCCCAGGGCCGCCTCGAGAAGGCCGGTGTTGAACCACCCAAGCTGTTTCGTGAGCTTGTAAAGGCTGGCGCGGCCCTTGAAGAGGAAGCCCGTGACGCCATCGAAGCCGGCAACGCCGCCCGCAGCTCCGTTGAAGAACGCATTAGTCGCGTGCGAGACAATTTCAATCTGCAGCGACCCGCCCGTGGTGAAGACCTCCTGGCCTTGCATGAAAAAATCGACCGGTTGAGCAACAAGGTCGACGCCCTCACCGACGCCCTGAACAGCATGGGCGGGGTGAAGGCCAAATCGGCCCGCAAGGCACCGGCGCGCAAAAAGAAGGCGGCTGCGAAAGCCCCCGCCCGCAGCGCCACCAAGGCCAAGGCGAAACCCGCCGCCAAGGCTAGCGCCCAGAAAGCCTCGCCCCAGCGTAAACGGGGCACCGCGCGCAAAGGCAGCTAATACCCTGCTGCGCGCGACCCTCAGTCCCGTCTGGGAGACGTCGCGGTGAAGACCCGGGACCGGATTCTCGAGACCAGTCTGCGCCTCTTCAATGAAGAAGGAGAGGCCAACACCACAACGCTCGATATTGCCGACGAGATGGATATCTCACCGGGCAATCTCTACTACCACTTCAAGGGCAAAGATCAGATCATTGCGGAGCTGTTCGAGCAGTTTCAGGTGGCGCTGACCCAGACTCTCAATGCGCCTCTGGCTGAGCCTCTCCATGCTCACAAAGGGCGTGTAGAGGACAACTGGTACTACCTGTATGTGGTCCTTGAAGAGCTCTACCAGTACCGCTTCCTCTATCACAACCTCGACGATCTGCTGCGCCGCTATCCTGAACTGGTGAGGGGCTTCAGGCGTATTGTGGATTACAAGCGCGCGGCGCTTGCGGCCATTATCGTGAGCTTGTTGGAGCAATCGGTGATCGAGCTTCCGGAAACACAGCTGGAAGCGCTGGTCGAAAACATGGCCTTACAGCTCACCTACTGGCTGAACTACGACCGCCTCCTCAACGACGAGCGCGATCCCAACCTGTGCATTCACCAGGGTGTGCTGCAGCTTTTGACCATGATTGCTCCCTATCTGGGTGAGGAGCAGCTGGACTTTTACCGAGAGTGCGAAACGATCTTTGAGGGGCTGCGCGACGCGTAGCTCAATGCCGCGAAGGCTGCGCCGTTTTCTGTAGCAACATCACATCAGCACCCTCGAAAGCTAAGGCCGCACCCTGACAATCTGCCCACCATTGCCAGCTACGGCGACTGAAGAAGCAGACGTGGGTGGGATCTCTGATGTAGTGCCAGTTCGCGAAGGCCTCGGGGTCGGACACCAGTTTCGTCATGACTGCCAGCCACCCGCCAGGCTCTATGAGCGACCAGAGTCGCTGAAGTTCAGCACCAGGCTCGTGCAAGTGCTCCACCACCTCGGTGGCAGTGATAAATGCGTATCGCTGCTTAAAGACTCGGGGGTCCGATGCAAAAAAGGCATCGTAGACCGCAACGCGATGTCCCTCCCGTTCCAGCATTCGGGCCAACGCCGGCGCCGGACCGCAGCCAAAGTCGAGACCTGAGCTCTGTAGGGTAAGGCGCTCGAGGAGCGGATTCGCGAGACGCGAGAGGAATCGCTCGTAGCCCGGCTCGCCGATACTGTTTTCATGCTGCTCGTACTCGAGGCGCTCGTCTTCAGGAGAAAGGAAAAAGCCCGAGGGCACATGGACGAGATCGCAGGTCGCGCAAATCCAATATTCTCTGGCCGCGTCCTGGTGGTAGAGCGAGCAATGCTCTCCCGCACACAACGGGCAGATTTCAGTCATCGTCCTTTGCTACCATCGCTGGCCCTGTTCCATGACGGCCCTGTCGTCACCCTACCAATAACGCCACTCGGCCAGGAGAATTTCTATGAGCATTTCCGTTGGTGACACGATTCCTTCCGGTACCCTCCAGATTATGGGAGACGCCGGACCCACGCCCGTAACGACGGACGAACTCTTCTCCGGCAAGAAGGTGGTTCTCTTTGCCGTACCCGGCGCATTCACGCCCGGCTGCTCCATGACCCACTTACCCGGCTACGTAGTCAATGCCGACAAAATCACGGCTGCCGGTGTCGACACCATCGCCTGCTTGTCTGTAAACGACGCGTTTGTCATGGGTGCCTGGGGCAAAGCCCAGAATGCCGAGCACATCATGATGCTTGCCGACGGTAACGGCGATTACACAAAAGCACTTGGTCTCGAACTCGATGGACGTGGCTTCGGTATGGGGATGCGCAGCCAGCGTTTTGCCATGATTGTCGAAGACGGCACGGTCACGACCCTTAACGTCGAGGAAGGCCCTGGCGTCGACGTCAGTTCCGCTGAAACCATCATGGCGGCGCTCTAAACCGATGGCTTCTGCAACGGTACTTGAGGTCCTCAAGACGGACATCAACGAGGTCCGCATCGTTGAGGACACGCTGCCCGAAAGCCTGTCCGATGGACAGGTCTTGCTGGAGGTCGATCGCTTTGCGGTCACCGCCAACAACATTACCTACACCACCATCGGAGAAACCTTTGGCTACTGGCGGTTCTTTCCCACCGCCGACGACACCTGGGGTCGGGTTCCTGTGATGGGCTACGCCACAGTAACCGCCAGTGAGCATCCCAAAGTGAGCGTGGGCGAGCGAGTCTGGGGCTTTTTCCCTATGGGCACGCACCTGGTTATCAATGCGGGTCAGTGCAATCCTTTCTCTTTCAGCGATGTTTCCGAGCACCGCGAGGGGCTTGCACCCATCTACGCGCAGTTCCAGAGAGCGGCGACGAACCCCATCTATGAAGGTCCTCGCGAAGCCCAGGACTGCCTGCTCCGCGGTCTGTTCCTGACCTCATGGCTGTGCGAGGACGCGCTGTTTGAAGCGGACTACCACGGTGCAGGCGACTGTCTAATCACCAGCGCTTCGAGCAAGACCTCCATTGCCCTGGGCTTTGCTGTGAAAGACCGCGGACAGGCTCGCGCAATCGCTGTGACCTCCGAACGTAATCGCGCCTCCTGTGAGGGCCTGGGTTGCTACGACCTTGTCGTCACCTACGACGACGTCGGCAACCTCGATACGGCACCCGGCGCAGTGCTCGTGGATATGGCAGGAAATGCCGGAGTCAATGAGGCGATTCATCGTCACTACGGCGATGCGCTGCGCTTCGACCTCCGCATTGGCGTCACCCACAAGGATGCGCCGCCGCCCAGCGCCGAGGATCTTCCCGGCCCCAAACCCATCGTGTTCTTTGCGCCCCATCAGGCGCAGAAACGCGGCCAGGAATGGGGTGCTGAAGGACTCGAGCAGCGCATTGGCACGTCCTTCGTGCGCTTCCGGGAATTCGCGGATAGCTGGCTAAGCGTTCGGGACTTCAAAGGCTCCGACGAAGCCCGTCAGGCATTTTCGGAAGTTCGCGACGGGGAAGCATCGCCGTCCGAGGGCTATATGGTGTCGCTCGCCGCGGCCTGAGGCGCGGCATCCTGGTCTTCTGTCTGCGCCTTTTTCTGCCCCTCTATCTGCGTCCCGATCTGCCTTTTCGCCAGCAGGTGCATCACCGCACCTGCAGCAATGGCGAAAAGGCAGTACCCGGTGAAATACCAGAAACCCACTTCCAGCTGCGCATCCATGATGAGCAGTTCACCCATGTGATTGGACGCGCGACCCGCCATAAAGGCGATGAGCATGGCCATCACAAACACATCGGCCATGGACCATTTGCCCAGTGCGGAATTGACGGCAAGCAGCCGCACTCCCAGGGAGCCCGGCAGTAATAACGCCAAAAGCTGCAGAATCAGCTTAAGCACGGGAACGACGATGCTGAAGGTCACGATGAGCACCGCGACGGCAAGATTGCCGTCGTCGGCAAGCTCCTCGGACATGGCAAGAATGGATCGCGTGCTTCTGTAGGCCTCAACGCGTCCTTCGATGGTGTCGAGTCCCATGAAGCGAGTCATGGTTTCAAGCATGCTGCGCACCTGCGGATTGCCGCTTTCCCCAGCCACCATGTCGATGCCGAAATCAGCGAGAGCCGCTTTTTCCAGCTCGCCACTGAGGGTCAACACCGGTTGACTGATGCCCGGGTAAAGCAATGCCGCCGAGGCAAGGATGAAAGTGAGCCCCAAAAGGCGCAGCCCCGAGCCCATCAGGTCATCACCCCGTAGCAAACGACCGCGATGATCACCGCGGCAATGAAGTTAAGGGCGAAACCCTCACGCGCCATGCGTGCGGTGGTGATGAGGCCCGAGCCGAAGACAACCGAATTTGGCGCTGTCGCTACCGGCAGCATAAATGCGCAGCTGGCGGCAATCGCTGCCGGCACCATTAGCAGTTCCGGGGCCAATCCGGCCGCCGTCCCCGCCGCTGCCAGCACGGGCATCAGGAGGGTCGTGCTGGCTGTGTTGCTCGTGGCCTCCGTCATAAAGGCCACGCCCAGCGCTACCGTGAGCATCAGCAGCAGCAATGGCATGTTGGTCAAAGTGGCAAACTGATCGCCGAGGAGCGCGCTGAGCCCCGAAGCGACGAAACCTTTTGCTAAGCAGATGCCGCCCGCGAAAAGCAGTAGCACCCCCCACGGAATTCGACTGGCTTGCTCCCAGTCCAGAAGACGCCCCCCGCGACCATTGGGTATCGTACACATAAGGACAACGGCCAGCATGGCGACCGAGGCATCATTGGCCTGGGGAAGTCCAAACCATGTTTTCCAGCCGCCAAAAGGCTCTCCGCGAGTGATCCAGGCCACGGCCGTGATGGCAAAGACGGCCATCACACGTCGCTCATCGGCTCGCCAGGAACCCACCTCGGGAAGATTAAATTCCATTCGGGCTGCCATACCTCGGGTCAGCATGAATGCCATAGCAGGAACGAGCAGCGCCACCACCGGTACACCCCAACTCATCCACTGAGAGAAGGTAATCACCTCACCGGTGTATTCCTCGTATACCTGCATGAATATGAGATTCGGTGGTGTGCCGATGGGTGTGCCAACACCGCCCACACTGGCCGCGTAGGCAAGACCAAGAAGAAGTGGAACAGCCAGCCGCTCTCGATCCGGAGCGCCGTCAAGGACCGCCAGCGCCACGGGGAGGAGCATGAGCGTCGTCGCAGAATTGGAAATCCACATACTCAAAACAGCCGCGGCGACCATAAAACCCAACACCAGTCGCCGGGGGCTGTTTGCGCCGGTCAGACGGATCATGCCAATGGCGATCCTCCGATGCGCACCGCTCGTTTCCATCGCTTGAGAGAGCAAAAAACCGCCCAGAAGCAGCAGAATAAGAGGTGAACCGTAGGCCTGCCCTACCTCCGCAGGCGTCAGCACACCAGCCAGCGGGAGCACGGCGAGCGGAATGAGTGAAGTTACGGGGATCGGTACGGGCTCAAAAATCCACCAAACGATGCAGATCAGAGCGACCCCCAGTACTACGGCGAAGTCCGACGACTGACCGCTCCCCAACGCCAGTGCGGCGCCAAGGATTGCCAAGGTGGGCCCCAGGGCCATGGCGATCGTTCGAATCACGGCAGATGTACCAGCGATTTAGCGAAATGGGACAGCGGTTTGCTCAACGCCTGTGTTCTCGAAAACAGATTTCGTCGCATCGTGTCGCAGCCAACACGCGGTGTAAAGCAATGACTAAACTTGGTCGCAAGGGGCGGGGCAAGTAAACTCGCTGCATGTTCAATACGCCCGACAACAAGCTCGTCGACCGCTTCGGCCGGCAGGTCGAGTATCTGCGATTGTCGGTGACCGACCGCTGTGACTTCCGCTGCGTGTATTGCATGTCTGAAGACATGCAGTTCGTACCCAAGCCACAGATTCTCTCGCTGGAAGAACTGGCTCGCGTCGCCAAGGCATTCGTCGCCCTGGGGGTGAAGAAAATCCGGCTTACGGGCGGTGAGCCCCTGATTCGCCACAACGTCATGCAACTGATCGAAGAGCTGGGTGCCCTTGATGGTCTCGACGAATTGGTGATGACCACCAACGGCTCCCAGCTAGCGCGCCTGTCGAAACCGCTTGTTGATGCTGGGGTGAAACGGCTGAACATCAGCATCGACAGCCTTAAACCGCGCCGCTTTCGCCAGCTGACCCGCCACGGTCATCTTGAGCAGGTCATTGAAGGCATCGACGCAGCCTGCGCCGCGGGCTTCGAACGAATCCGTCTTAATGCCGTTGTCCTGCGCGGACGAAACGACGACGAGGTCGTTGACCTGGTGGAATTTGCCCGCGCCCGCGAGATCGATCTTGCGTTTATCGAAGAGATGCCGCTGGGCATGATCACGGAACATGATCGAAAGCTTTCCCTGGCGGAGAGTGATTGGCTGCGGGATCAGATCGAAGCGCGCTACCCGCTGACGGCGCTTGGCGACCCAGCCGGTGCTGCCGGCCCCGCTCGCATGTTCGCCATGGATGGCACCCCTTCGCGCGTCGGATTTATCTCTCCGCACAGCAACAACTTCTGTCACCTGTGTAATCGGGTGCGATTGACCGTGGAAGGTCGTCTCCTCCTATGTCTGGGCAATGAGCACTCCACAGATCTGCGAGCTGCCCTGCGAGAGGATGGCTGTACGGATGATGAGCTGCAGACCCGCATCATTAATGCCATGGATCTCAAGCCAGAGAAACACTATTTCGACCTCCAGGAGGAGCCTCAGATCCTTCGGTTTATGAACGCGACGGGCGGCTGAGCTCACGCAAGACAAGATTTAGCGGTACAAGGAGCCCCCGCGCCGTGGATCAACGTACAGAACTCGCTTCCATCGATACCATCGAAGGGGGCTTCGCGGAACTCGGCTACATCTGTAGCCCGCGCATTGCCACGGCCGTCTTTCTCGCAGCCCAGCTTCGCAAGCCCGTGCTCGTGGAGGGCCCGCCTGGTGTCGGTAAGACGGAACTGGCCAAGACGGCCGCCACGCTTCTGGATCTACCGCTGGTGCGACTCCAGTGCTACGAAGGGCTCGATGAGGCCAAGGCGCTGTATGAGTGGAAGTACGGCAAGCAACTTCTATACACCCAAGTTCTCAAAGAGAAGCTCGGCGACCTCCTGCAGGGCGCAGAAGGGCTCGCGGAGTCCGTTGATCGCCTGCACCGCTTTGGTGATGTTTTTTACTCGCAGGAATTCCTCGAACCTCGCCCCCTCCTGCAGGCGATGGAACAGCCAGCCGGCGCGGTGCTCCTCATCGATGAGATCGACAAATCTGACCACGAGTTCGAGTCGCTGCTGCTGGAGATCCTCAGCGACTATCAAGTCTCCATTCCAGAGATTGGGACTATCAAGGCGCAGTCCACGCCGCTGGTGTTCCTCACGAGTAACAATACGCGGGATGTTTCCGATGCGCTGAAGCGCCGGTGCCTGCATCTGCATATCCCGTTCCCGACCATCGACCTCGAGGAACGAATTTTGGAGAGTCGCGTACCGGAGCTGGCCGATAACTTGCGACACCAACTGGTCGCCTTCGTCCATGCGGTACGGGAATTGGATCTAAAAAAACAGCCCGCGATCTCCGAGACCATCGACTGGGCGCGAAGCCTGCTTTTGCTTCACGCCACGGAGCTCGATGAAACACTCCTAGACGGCACCCTCAATGTGCTGCTCAAGTTCGAGCAAGATATCGAGACTGCGGGCGCCGAATTAGGTTCGCTGCTGCGCACTGCACGCGGCGCCGGCGGGGACTGAAGCACCATGCAATCCAGCCTGCTGCGCTTCATCGAAGTCCTGCGCAGCCACTCCCTGCCCATCTCCCCTGCGGAGACACTGGATGCCATAGCAGCGATGGACGCCGTGGGCTATGCCGACCGCACAACGTTGCGAAATGCCCTTGCACTAACCCTGGCAAAGTCTGATCGCGAGGAGCACGTTTTCTTCTACTGTTTCGACCAGTTCTTCCAGCAGAGCCTCGCCGATTTCTCCACGGAAGAGGAGGCGGCAAATGATGGGCAGGAATCTGACGGGGCCAGCGAAGGCGCAGACGGAAGCGAAGACGACGAAGAGCAATCCTCAGCGACCGGCGACAACGGCGCGCCGGTTGGCGACGCCATGGGTTCCGGCGGCGGCGCCAGTGATGAAACTACGGGTGACGTAAACCCGGATGCCCAGGAGCTTGCTGCCGCTGCAGAGCAGTCACCTGCGCTAAAAGCGCTAATGGATGGCGAATTACTTCCCGCCCTGCTGGAAAATCAGCGTGGCACTTTGAGCACCGCCATGCGTCGGGCCGCGCAGACGGCCGGTCTCAATAATATTCGGCTGTTCACCCAGAAGGGCCAGTACACGCGCCGCATTCTGGATGCCCTTGGCGAAGACCAGATTCGCGACGCCGTGGTGGAACTGGAACAAAGCGGCTCCGAGGCCATCGATACGCTGCGCCGCTACCGCGACGTGCTCCGGGAGCAAGTTCGGGATTACGTTGAGCAGCAATACCTGCTCAATGCCGAAGGTCACAACAGCGCGTTCATGGAGGATCTTCTCAGTAAGACGAAGCTGGCGAATATCGACCGCCGCCACCGGGAGAAAGTCCGCGAGCAGGTGCGGCGAATGGCACGGAAGCTGGCCAGCCGTCACAGCGCGCGACGCAAGCCCGTGAAGCGCGGCCAGCTGCACATGGCCAAAACCCTTCGAGCCGGGATGGCTCACGACGGGATGCTCTTCAAGACCTACTGGCGCTCTCGCAAACGCGATAAAGCACAGCTGATGGCTTTGTGTGACGTGAGCGGGTCCGTAGCGGCCTACGCGGGCTTCCTCCTGATGTTTCTTTACTCGCTGCAGGACGTACTACCGCGAACGCGCAGCTTTGCCTTCTCCTCACATCTGGGAGAGATCAGCCAGTTGTTCCGCGACGAGCCCGTCGAGCGCGCCATCGAGTTGGCCAACTGGCAGTTTGGCGGTGCAACCGACTATGGGGGCAGCTTCAGGGACTTCGCGAACCTCGCCCTCGATGACATCAATCGCAACACATCGGTTATCATTCTTGGAGACGCGAGAAACAATCGAGGCAACCCCGAGCTCGAGATCATGCAGAGCATTTACCAGCGCAGTAAGCAGGTCATCTGGCTGAATCCCGAATCACGACAGGCGTGGGGCACGGGCGACTCGGAAATGCCGCGGTATCAAACCGCATGCCATTACGCGGCCCCCTGCGGAAATCTCCAACAGCTTGAGCGCGTCGTTGATCAGCTGCTCAAGAGCCTGAACTAAGGGCGCGCTTTTAGCGGCGCGCTATGGCACTTTCCACCGACTATATTCCCCTGTCCCGCTCTCTGCAGGAGCGTGTAGAGGAGCAGTTCGCGCCGGATGACCGCAGCGAGCCACGGAACCCGCTCTCGCGCGAGGACATCTGCAGTTATCTTGCCAAGAGTAAAGATACGGACGGATCGCCGCTGGCCACTATCCGTCGACGCGCATCGAAGGACAATCGCAGCCCCGATGTGACACCGAAGCATCATGCCGCTCTGGCCTGGGTCGCGGACGCCTTCAGCGAATGGGAAGACCAGTACGCTCTTGAAACGCCCCTGCGCGACCAGGTGCGACGCCTGCTGCCCCTGGCGGTCGCCATGGCAATTAGCGACGACGCCTTCTTCACACCGGGGGCTCATCCCCTGCATCAACTGCTTGACGCAATACAGAGCGGCGCCGTGGGTTGGCAAGTGCGCCTCGATCGGGCAGGGCAGATGCTGGAGCAGCGCGTCGAACGTTCCATCGACAAGGCCCTCGAATGGTTCAATAACGAGCGCGTCGATATCTCGGCGATAACCCGGGAGCTCGTCGGCGCGAATGAACGGGACGTAGCGCGCGCGCAGCGCATGGTGCAGCGCCTTGAGGAAACAGAGCAGGCTCGCCTGAAAACCCTCACGGCGAAGCGCGACGCCGCAGAACTTATCAATGGCGGACTCGCGCAGTATCACTTGCCGTCGGCAATCGGAGAGTTCGTTAAGGGCGCGTGGTACGACAGCGCCCAGATGGTGCTGGTGAAATTTGGCAATGACTCCCGCGAGTGGGAGCAGATGTCCCGCGCCACATTACATCTTATGCAGTCGGTACAACCGCTTGATGACAGCAGCAACGCGGACCGGGACCGCCAGTCGCAGATCCTTCGCCACCTGCCGGGTCAGCTGCGCCGCTGGTTGATCAGCCTTGAGCACGACAGTGATGCCACGGACAGTGCCATTGGCCTCGTGGAGTACGCACACCTGCGCATTCAGCACGGGCAGGTGCTCGACCTCGCGCAGATTCCGCTGATTCCTGTAGAAGAACTAGGTGGTGGCCCGGAGACCAGTCCCGACGAATTCAAGAACGGCGAGTGGTACCAGTTTGAAGATGATCAGGGCGAGCTCCGTGCTCAGCTGGTGCTGCAGCTCGAACGGGGACACCACCTCCTGTTCACTAACTTTGTAGGTCTTAAGGCTCTCGATCTGTCGCGTCTGGTGTTCAGCCAGCGCCTTTCGGACGGCTTTGCCATGGCCTTACCTAATTGCGACACTTTTAGCCTGAGCCTCGCCGCAGCCGCTGGCATCGATAGCAACGACAAGCTCAAGAAGTTTCTCGACCCGAGTTACGAACCCGAGCCTGTCAAAGAGCTTGAGCCCGACCCCGAGCCTGAAATCAAAACTCCAGATCTCTCGGGCGAACAGGTGTTCGAGCTGGATCTGGACCTCGACGACGGCGCAGCCGATGCAGCAGAAGAAAGTGCCACCGACACTGAGACTGCACCCGAGGGCCTCGACACGTCCTTAGGCGGGGGCGCGGTCGATCCTTCATCCTCTCAGACCGGCTCCGCTGAGGCTGGTTCGCCAACAGAGGAGCCGTCCGCATCCGGATTCAACGAAAGCGCATCTGATCGGTCGGACGATTCCAATAGCCTCACAGACCCTTTGGAACCTGCACAGAGCAATACAGGCGCGGCCCCTGACTACGATCCGGTTCTAGCGCCACCGGAAGGTGCCGAGATTTACGAAGATTCGGCGCCGGCCATGGGATCGGAGACAAGCCCTTCAATCTCCGTCACATCCGCAGAATCTGGAGCTCCGAGCTCGCCAAGCGGTGCTTCGGGTGCACGGTCACCGCAAGGACCATCGCTGTCACCACCGATAGCACCAGGATCGCAGGGTAACCCAGAGGCCCCCGTCGACGAAGCGACCTCTCCAACTACGCCTCAAACAGGAGGGAGCGAGAGTCAGATTGCGCGCGCATCGGATTACGCTGCACCCACTGCAAATCCAGCGCAGCCCACAGCACCGACCGCGCCCGCCGCGACGCCAACGACGCCTCAGGCAAGCTCCGAGACGCCACCCCCATCGGCAGTGACGCCCGCAGGCGAAGAAACTCCCCCGGCTGATTCCCCCGTGCAGCCGGTTGATCGCGAAATCGAAGTGCCCATGGGGGCCTGGCTGGGCTTCCATGACGGGGAAACACCCATCATGGCGAAGCTGGCGGTCTATGACCCTCGGCGAGACAACTACATCTTCGTCAACCGCAAGGGCATCGCCATGCGCGAGCTGAGCAAGGACGAGTTGCTCGTCCTGATGGATCGCGGTCTTGTCGATATTCTGGAAACCCGCAACTACTTCCGCGACGAAGTTGAACGCGCTCGAGGAGAGGACTCATGACGGACCAGGATCGCCGTCGTTTCTTCCGACTCCCCGTAGAGTCGCGGGTCTTTGTCGAGATAGAGTCAGCTCCTCCCGGTAGCCTCGGGCCCGGCAAAATCGCGCGCTGCGAAACGCTGGATGTTTCTAACAGCGGTCTTCGCGTGCGGCTCGAGGAGGCCGTAACGGTCGGCGCAATTCTGCAGATCGGGGTGGAGCTACCGGGTAAGGACGAACCGTTCTACCTGGTCGGTCAGGTTCGCTGGCGTATGCGCGACCGGGAAACAAAAGGAAAGTGGGTCGCTGGCTTTGAGGTGCTCAACGCTTTTGGCTCAGACGTCGAGCAGTGGGAGGCAGCCCTTCAGGTCATGGACGAACACGTGCCCGACTGAAGGGACGGCGACCCTCACGACGCCGTCGCGCGTTCTGCCTCATACGCCCCAATTTCAGAATCGAGCTGCTTCGAAACCAGCTCCGGGGATCCCGTCTGTCTCGCCATGAGGCTGTACGCCATGGGCACCAGAAAGAGGGTCACGAGCGTCGCCAGCGCAACACCGCCCATCACCACCAAGCCAATAACACTGCGCACCTCGTGCCCCGGTCCGGTGGACAGCACCAGAGGCAAAGCGCCCATCACCGTGGTAAAGGCAGTCATCACGATGGGCCGGAGTCGCTTGCTTGTACCCTCAACGATGGACGTCTCGAAATCGAAACCGGCGTCGCGCATCTGATTGATGAACTCGACAATGAGAATGCCATTCTTGGTCGCAAGACCCACAAGCATGATCAATCCCACCTGGCTGTAGATATTGAGTGTCGCGCCTGCCAGATACAGCGCGGCCAGACCTCCCAACAGGGCTACGGGCACCGAGAACAGGATGATGGTCGGATGCACAAACGATTCGAACTGCGCAGCCATGACCAGGTAGACCACCAGCAGCGCCAGGAGGAAGGTGAGATAAATAGAGTTGCTGGCCCGGAAATACTCCAACGACTCCCCTTTGTAATCAAAAGATGCTGACTCGGGAAGCTCTGCACGCACGACTTCGCGAAGGTATTCCAGGGCTTCGCCCAGTTTGTAACCGTCCGCGAGGCCGGCCGAGATGGTGAAAGAGCGCACGCGGTTATAACGGTTGAGACTGCCGGCACCCGCCTCTTCGCGCAGCGTTACAAGATTGGACAGGGGAATCAGTTCACCGGTGGTCGATGAGCGCGCGTAAATGTTGTCGAGATCCGATAAGGTCCTGGCCTCGTCTCGCTCGCCTTCCAGTATAACGTCGTACTCCCGACCTCCCATGATGAACGTTGTGACGCGCCGGGAGCCCAGAAGCGTTTCTAGCGTGCGCCCAATATCCGCCAGGGACACACCCAGGTCTCCCGCCCGGTTGCGATCAATGGATACACGCAGCTGAGGCTTCGTCGGCTTTAGATCCGTATCCACACCGGTAAGACCGGGGTTCTCGGCGATTTCCTCGAGCATGATGTCCTGCCATACGGCGAGGTCCTCATAGCTGTCGCCACCCACGACAAACTGCACCGGGTCCACGTTGCCTCGGCCGAAAGAACGAGGCGCTCGCACAAATGTGCGCGCCCCTGCAACGTCGGCGATGCGCGCCTGGGCGTCATCACGAATCTCTTCCGAGGTTCGATCCCGCTCATCCCAGTCAGCCAGCGCCATGATGGTGAACGCCTGATTGAAGGCATCGCCACCGCCCCAGCCCGGAGCACGGATGAGAAGCCGGCGCAGCTCGCCCTGCTCCACCATGGGCATCAGCTTTTCTTCAATCTGAAGAATCTGCTTCACGGTATAGTCGAAAGAAGATCCTTCCGGCGTCGCTGCGACCATAAAGAGCACGCCGCGATCTTCGGTGGGTGCGTATTCCTGGGGCACGACGCGCAACATCTGCCAGGCCGCCAGAACGCATGCAATCAGCACGGGCAAAAATAGCCAGGATCGCTTGACGCAGGGTTGGAGCACGCCCCGAAACTTCATTTCCATGGAGACACTCAGACGCTCCACGGCATCGGACATGCGGTTCGATACCTTGTCCTGATCAAGCAGCTTTGAGCAGATTACCGGGCCCAGCGTGAGGGCCACAAAGCTGGAAAACACGACCGCGATAGCCATGGCGACGGCGAACTCTGCGAAAAGGCGGCCAATATTGCCCTCGAGGAAGGTGATTGGAATGAACACCGCGATGAGCACAAGGGTCGTGGCGATCACCGCAAAGCCAACCTGTCGGGCCCCGCGATAAGAGGCAACGAGTGCCGATTCACCGCGCACGAGTCGACGATGGATGTTCTCAAGGACCACGATGGAATCATCCACCACCAGTCCAATGGCGAGTACCAGCGCCAGCAGTGTCAACAGATTGATGCTGTAACCCAGGGCCCAGAGGATGCTGAAACTTCCGATGAGGGAAATGGGTACCGTGAGCGCCGGTACGAGGACACTGCGCGGATCACCCAGGAACAGGAAGATCACAATCACCACCAGCACACCGGCAATAAACAAGGTGGTGAACACCTCGTCGATGGCCGCATCGACGAAGACGCTACGATCGAAACCGATGACCATCTCCATACCTTCAGGCAGTTGCTCGTTAACCCGATCGATTTCCTGAGCGACCAGGCGACCCACACTCAAGGCATTGGCCTTACTCTGCTTGACGATGCCAATGCCCACCATGGATTCCGTATTGCCTCGGAATAGGCTGCGGGATTCCGCGCTGTCGAGCTCGACGCGCGCGACGTCAGCCAAGCGAACGAGATAACCATCTTCACCTCGCGCCAGCACTAACTCCCGGAAGTCTTCCGCTAAGGCATAGTTGCGATCGATGCGAACAATAAAATCGCGACTCTGAGATTTAATAGTGCCGGCGGGAAGCTCAACATTCTGGGCCCGCAGGGCATCTTCAACGTCAGCGACCGTCAGACCGCGGGCCACGAGGGCATTTCGATCGAGCCAGATGCGCATGGAGTACACCTGCTGACCCGAGATGCGCACGCGAGCCACGCCATCGAGTACCGCGAAGCGATCTTCAAGATAGCGGCGCGCATAGTCCGTCAGCTCCAATGCCGACATACCTTCTCCCACCAGGTGCGACCAGAAAATCACCTGCTCGTCGCTGTTGCTCTTGCGGGTTTCCGGCGGCAGCGCCTCCTCGGGCAGGTTATCCAGAACCCCAGACACCCGATCGCGTACATCGTTGGCCGCAGCATCGATATCCCGATTGAGGGTGAACTCAAGGGTAATCGTCGACTGCCCGTCGAAACTCGCGGAGCTCATGGTCTTAATGCCTTCGATACCCGACAACCGGTTCTCAATCAGCTCCGTGACCTTGTTCTCCACCACCGCCGCTGATGCACCGGGGTACTCGGTTTCAATGGTAACGATGGGCGGATCGATGTCCGGGTATTCGCGAAGGGGAAGGCGATCAAAAGCCAGCATTCCAAAGGCGACAATGAGCGCGCTCATAACGAGCGCCATGACGGGCCGGCGAACGGCGAGGTCCGAGATCATCATCAGCCCGGTACCACGCGGATGGGCATGCTGTTTCCAGAAAGGCGGATCACGCCGTCGCGCACCACTTCCTCGCCCACCTCGAGACCATCCTCAATGACGACCCAACCCGGAACGCGTCCTCCGATGATGACTTCGCTGCGAAGCGCCTGCTCGCCATCGAGTTTCCACACAAAATGTCGGGCCGCGCGACTCTGAAGACTTTCTTCGGGCACCATAAGCACCTCGCGCTGTTCACCGCGCAGCTCAATCTCCATGAGCAACCCCGGGCGGAGACGCCCGTCGTCGTTAGGGATTTCCGCCCGCGCGGTTACGGCGCGGGCAACGGGATCGATGCGGCTGTCGATGGCCACAAGTTCACCTGAAAATTCTCTGGGAAATGCGGCGGTGCGCGCCATCACAGTCATGCCCGGCGTCAGGATGCCAAGGTAACGCTCGGGTAACGTGAACTGAAGACGCATGCGACTGAGATCATCGAGGGTCGTCAGCCGCTGCCCGGTGGACACCAAGGCTCCCTCGCTGACCTCGCGCAAACCAAGGACACCGCTGAAAGGTGCCACGATGGTGCGATCTGCGATGCGGGCTTCAACCTCGCCAATCTGATGATTGATGACTTCGACATCGGTTTTGGCCGTATCGAGATCCGTTTGTGCCACTTGGTTGCGCCGTGCGAGATCCTCCAGACGCCGCACCTCACGCTCCGCGTCGGCGAGACGCGCACGAAGCTCCCGTAGCGCGGCCTGCTCGGCATCCTGACGAAGCGTCGCAAGAATCTGACCACGGCCCACGCGCTGACCATCTTCGAACTCGAGAGTCTCAACCAGTTGCGATACGGGCGCGGTGATATCAATGGACTCCCAGGCCTGCAATGTGCCCAGGGCAGGAATCAGGTTCTGAAACTGACGAGCCTCGACCTCGACAATGGTGACCGGGGCCGGTGCCCGCGCCCGCTGCTCCTGCTCTCCGTCAGTGCTGAAAAGCTGCTGCCAGGCGAAAAAACCGACAAACCCAAGAATGACTGTAACGATTACCGCTCTCATGGGAAAACCACACGGACATAAAAACGCGTTTTAGCATCTGCTTTGTTCATAAATTTGCTGTCCCGTACGCGAACAATGAAGCTTTGGATTGATCCCATGTCGTTCCGGCGAGGAGCGGCCTCGGTGTATTATCGCTCCCCGCAGTAGCGCAGCTGTTTCGGGTCGCGTCCTGGGCAGCAGTTGACCCTCGCGACGACACGGCGCCACTCGCCCAAAAAGGTTGGAGAAACAACATTGAGTTCGCAGTGGTTCACGCAGTTATCAGAGTTAACAGAAGCACGGCCCGGCCTCCTCGCCGGCGTTCAGCGGGGCATTGAGAAAGAGAGTCTTCGCGTCGACGAGCACGGCATGCTGGCTCAGACTCCGCACCCGGCGTCCCTCGGCGCGGCACTGACCCATGGCCAGATCACCACCGATTACTCAGAAGCACTCCTGGAGTTCATCACGTCTGTGTCCTCGAGTATTGAGGACACACTGGAGACCATGGAGGATATTCACAGCTTCGTAAGCCGGGAGCTGGATGACGAGCTCCTATGGGGAGCCAGCATGCCGTGCATTGTCGCCGGTGACGCGGGCATTCCCATCGCGCGCTACGGCAGCTCTAATGTCGGTCGTATGAAGTCCGTCTATCGCCTCGGGCTGGGGCATCGCTATGGCCGGATGATGCAGGCCATCGCCGGTGTGCACTACAACTTTTCCATGCCCAAGGAATATTGGCCCCTCGCCCAGGAAGCCGATGGAGCGACGGACACCCCGCTCCAGGACTACATCACTGACCGATACCTGGGGCTGATCCGCAACTTCCATCGCTGGTCCTGGCTGCTGATCTATCTTTTTGGCGCATCGCCTGCCGTGTGCGCCAGCTTTATGCGCGGCCGGGGGGAACACCATCTCGAGCCCTTTGATGAGGGCAGCAACTCGCTGCACCTACCCCATGCAACTTCTTTACGCATGGGTGACCTCGGTTACAACAGCTCGGCACAAAAGTCCCTGCGGGTCTGCTACAACTCGCTGGATAACTACCTCGCAACGCTCACGTCGGCGATCCTCACCCCGCACGAAGACTACGCGAAGCTCCGAGGCAAGGATGATGGCGAATACATGCAGCTCAATGACAGCCTGCTGCAGATCGAGAACGAGTTTTACAGCACCATCCGGCCCAAGCATCCAGCGCAGTCCGGTGAGACGGCGCTTACGGCCCTGAAAAAACGCGGCATCGAATATGTCGAGGTCCGCTGTGTCGATGTGAATCCCTTTGAACCTCTGGGCATCAGCGAAGAGCAGATCCGTGTGATCGACAGTTTCCTGCTCTACTGCCTGACACAGGACAGTCCACCGTGCGATGAACCGCTGCAACTGAGACAGGCCCGGAACCTGTCTGCAGTGGTGAATCGCGGTCGTGAACCGGGCCTGATGCTGGAGGATGACGATGAGAGCCGCTCTCTGGATTCTTGGGCGAGTCAGCTGCTCGATGGCATTGCCGAGTGCGCCGCAGCACTGGATGCAGCCAATGGCTCCGGCAGCTACATGGCCGCGATCGCCGCTCAACGCCCCAAAGTCAGCGACCCGGATCAAACGCCGTCCGCGCGCGTACTGCGCGAAATGCGCGAAAATTCTTTACCCTTCTCCGCCCTGGCACTCAGTTACTCCAAGCAGTGGGCAAGGCACTTCCGGGAGCGACCGCTGTCAGAGGAGAAGATCGCGGCATTGCGCGAGGAATCAACGACCTCCCTCGCCCGTCAATCGGAGATTGAAAGCGCTGACGCGATCTCTTTTGAAGACTACCTTGCTGCCTATTACGAGCAGTACAAGGTCATTGGTACCGGGGACTAAATGCACGCTCTACTGGCAATTCGCCCGCTCTTTTTCGGCCTCTTTCTCGTCGCCGTCGCCTCCATGGCATTTGCGCTCTACCTGGAGCATGCCCTGGCGCTGGAACCCTGTCCTCTGTGCATGACGCAGCGACTCTTTGTGATACTGGTGGGTCTCTTTGGTCTGCTGGGCGCGATTCATAATCCGCAGGGCTGGGGCCGTCGGGTTTACGGCTTCCTGTGTCTGCTGGCAGCGGTCACGGGTGGCGCCATTGCCGCCCGTCACGTGTGGTTGCAGCATCTGCCAGAGGAGCTGGCGCCTGCCTGCGGACCGAGCCTCGAGTACATGCTCGAAACGTTGCCACTGTCTGAGACCTTCACCGTCATCATGATGGGCGACGGCAACTGCGCAGAAACCGTGTGGACGCTGTTTGGTTTCAGCATCCCCGAGCAGACCCTCGCACTATTCGTCGTTCTGGGTCTGGTGAGCCTCTACCAGATGCTCCGTCGCGCCTGAGGCGTGCGCATACTCTTCCTCTGCACCCACAATCGCTGCCGCAGCGTTATTGCTGAGGCCGTGGTCCGCGCCCTAAGTGCGCCGGAGTTACACGCGGCAAGCGCAGGCAGCGCTCCTGAAGGAAAGTTCATCCCCTAACACTTCGCTACCTTGAAGCCGGCGGCATCAGCGTCGAAGACCTGGCGAGCAAAGGCATGGACGATGTGCGCGACTTCGATCCTGACCTGGTTATCACCCTCTGCGACTCCGCGGCCGGTGAAGCCTGCCCGTTGTGGCTGGGCTCAGCCCTTCGTGTTCACTGGGGTGTCGAGGATCCGTCGAAAACGCAGGGCTCCAACGAAGAGGTTCGTGCAGCTTTCGAAGCGTGCATCGGCACACTCTCCACCCGGGCGGATCTGCTAAAGGATATGGCGGGGTTAGTGGATGACCCGATCGCCCTTTCCAGTGCCTTACACGAAGCCGGGGCCGCAATCGCGACCCCGGTGTAAGAGCGCCGCAGCAGGCGGCGCAATGTTTTGCGTTGAGCGTTTAGCTCAGCCTTCCTCAGCTGCCTCTTCGCTCTGGCTTGGAATGTCGAGGAGTTCGACTTCGAAAACCAGCGCCGCGTTGGGGCCAATGAGTTCGCCCGCACCACCAGCGCCATAGGCCAGTTCAGAGGGAATGAAGAGCTTGTACTTGGAGCCAACCTTCATGAGTTGAAGGGCTTCGGTCCAGCCCTGGATAACCTGACCAACACCAAAGGTGACGGGGGCTCCGCGAGAGTAGGAAGAGTCAAATTCTGTGCCATTAATCAAAGTTCCACTGTAATGGACAGACACAGTATCTTCTGCGCCAGGCGTGGCGCCATCACCCTCTTCAACCACCTCGTACTGCAAACCGGATTCGGTGGTTACTACGCCTTCTCTGGTTCCGTTCTCAAGCAGAAAAGCCGCAGCCTCCGCTGCGTTGGCGTCTGCAAGTGCAGAACTAGCCTCGGCGCGCTCAGCGTTGATTCGCTCTTGAAAGGCCACCATCTCAGCTTGTATCTCTTCATCTGAGATTCGCTGAGGCGCATTGGTCATCGCGTCGCGAAGACCGGCCGCAAAAGCGTCGACGTCAACGACCATGCCATCGCGAGCCATGTTTCGGCCCAGTCCAAGGGCAACGCCGTAGCTGAGACGCTGGTTAGAGGTCTCGAGCTGCAGTTCAGCCTCGGCGGTACTCTCGCCACCTTGCTGGCAGGCACTGAGGGCGACAATAGCCGCGGCAGCCGCAATGGGCTTGATTACTTTGTTCATGAAAAAGTCCTGTGTTTCCGGATTGTCGAGGCGAAAAGTGATCCGCCCCATGGCGCCGGTGTCTGGCGCGCTTGTGTCATCGGGAAGTCCATTCCCGAAGGACGCGCAAGTGTAAACGGTGCATCTTTACCATTCCACCCCGTAGCGCCGGGCTCAGAGCGCCGCTAAACTTCGCCTCCCCCTGCATTCTGGAGGCCGGCGCGCGATTGTCTGACGCGCCGCTGCTTATGGCTTTCCGCTTTTTTGAGCGTTTGGTCGAGCCGTTCCCCGACAAGCGTCCGGAGAGAGCGCCAGCGACCGTTTATCAATTCTGCCGGCACCACAGTCGTGGTCTGGAGCCCTGGCTCGTCATTCTCTCGCTGCTGAGCATGGCCATCGCTGTGGTCGAGGTCGCGCTTTTCGACGTCCTGGGTCAGGGTGTTGATCTCTTGTCGACCACCACGCCCGAAAGCATCGCTGATGACGGGGGACGAGAGATCCTGTGGCTGGGCCTGCTCATCCTGGGTGCCTACCCGGTTCTTGTACTGATTCAGTCGCTGTTTCTTCACCAGACGCTCATGGGCAATTTCCCCATGATTGCCCGCTGGATGGCCCACCGCTATCTGCTGGGGCAGAGCATGGCGTTCTTTCAGGATGAGTTCGCGGGCCGCGTTGCAACCCGCGTCATGCAGACCGCTCTAGCCGTGCGCTCGGTTGTGCTCATCCTTCTGGATATCCTGGTATACGTGGTCGTGTACTTCGCTTCAGTGTTTGTGCTGCTCGCGAGCCTCGACCTTCGCTTAGCGGCGCCGTTGTTGGTCTGGCTTATCTTCTATACCGTGATACTCGGCATCGTGCTCCCTCGGCTGCAGTCCGTCTCAGAGCGTCAGGCCGATGCCCGAGCGATGATGACGGGCCGCGTTTCCGACAGCTACACCAACATCGGCACCGTGAAGCTGTTCTCCCACGCCCATCGTGAAGCGAACTATGCACGGGAAGGGATGGGGGCATTCCTCGACACGGTTCACCCGCAGATGCGCCTGGTGACGTGGATGGAAAGCTCCATCGCCGCGAACAACACGCTGATGCTCCTGATGGTGAGTGCCACCTCTCTCTACCTTTGGTTTGACGGCGCCATCAGTCCCGGCGCTATCGCCGCGGCCCTCGCCCTTTGCCTGCGCATTAATGGCATCAGCGAGTGGATCATGTGGGAGGTTTCCGACCTCTTCGAGAACATCGGTACCGTGCGCGACGGCATCAGCACTTTGTCCACACCTATCGAGGTTGAGGATGCGCCAGATGCGGCGGAGCTCCGCGTTCCGCAGGGCAAGGTTCAGTTCGACAGATTGTCCTTTGCCTATGCGAAGGAGAAACCGGTGTTCCAGCAATTGAACCTGTCAATTCAGCCGGGCGAAAAGATTGGCCTGATCGGGCGCTCTGGGGCCGGAAAATCGACGCTGGTGAACCTGCTTCTTCGCTTCTACGATGCGGATGACGGCGCCATCCGAATTGATGGTCAGGATATCCGCACGGTTTGGCAGGAGTCTCTTCGCGCGAACGTCGGCATGGTGACGCAGGACACTTCGCTGCTACACCGAAGTGTTCGCGAGAATATTCTCTACGGCCGTGAGTCGGCAACAGACGAAGAGCTGCACAGTGCCATTCGACGGGCCCGAGCTGATGAGTTCATTGATGCACTGGAAGATCAGTCCGGCGCCCGAGGCCTTGAGGCAAAGGTCGGTGAGCGCGGTGTGAAACTCAGCGGTGGTCAGCGCCAGCGCATTGCCATCGCTCGGGTGATTCTGAAGGACGCGCCCATCCTGGTTCTGGACGAAGCGACGTCTGCACTGGATTCAGAAGTCGAAGTCGCGATTCAGGACAGCCTCTACGAACTGATGGAAGGCAAAACGGTCATCGCCATCGCTCACAGGCTATCCACTATCGCCGCCCTGGATAGGCTGATTGTCCTCGATGATGGCCGGATCGCTGAAGAAGGTACGCACGACGAGCTACTCGCCCAGAACGGTATCTACAAGCGCCTATGGGACTATCAGTCGGGCGGATTCCTCGCCGCAGATTGAGCGTTACGAACGCCGGGAGTTACTCCCCGGCCTCTTGCTGCTGCTCAAAGTTTTCCCTCATCCAATCGACGTAAGGCACCGCTGTATTGAGATTCCCTAGAAACGGATCGAGCGCAGGATCCTCGTTCCAGACGTATTCGGTCGAATCGGCAATCATCCGCGCAATATCCTGCCCGAAAAATCGAGCAATGACCGCAAGACTCATGTCCATGCCAGCGGAAACGCCCGAAGACGTAAAGAAACGGCCCGATTCGATCCAGCGCGCTTCGTCACGCCACTCGGCGTCGCCAAGAGACACCAGGTAGTCAAAGAACGCTTTGTTGCCCGTAGCTTCCACCCCCTCAAGTAATCCGGCACTGGCGAGTAAGCCTGATCCGGTGCAGACCGACGTTGTAACGGCAACCTCTTTCACGACCTTCCGCAGAAAACCCAGCATCGCCGGATTTTCCGCTTCGGTGAGTGTGCCGATTCCGCCAGGCACCATGATCACATCGAGATCCGGATACGCATCAAAGGAGTGTTGTGCCTGAATCGTTGGCGCTATATCCAGCGGGTAACTGGTCGTCGTGAGCGTCACAGGGCCAGCCTCTTGGGAGATTAGATGAACACGTATGTTGTTTGGACCGGCGTTCATCCACATTTCCAATGGCCCAAATACATCCAACGGTTCAGCGCCGTCGTAAAGCACGATCCCAATATCCAGCGGGAGCTCCCACTGGTCATCGACGTAGTCATCACCACGCGCAACGGAAAACCGGACAGCGCCTTCCGAATCTCCAATGGACCACGAAAGTTTGTAATCTCCATCGGGCATGGCGCCATCAACAAGCCCCATAAGGTCATTGCTTCCCATGGCGTGGAGGCCACGAACGACCGGGCGAGCCTGACTCCCCAGGATCTGGATGTCCGCTGTTGAAGTTTCTGGTGCTCGGTCAAACCAAAGATGTAGGGACTTTAGAGGAGCCCGCAGCACGGCACCCTCCTCTGGCCAGCTATTGATCAACTCAATAGAAAACGCAGAGGGCGCGAGCACCATGAGGAGCAACGCAGTGAGGATTCCTTCTTTAGTCATATTAGTACTCCAATGCTGAAAAATACGGCGAGTGACTGGCCGGAACATGCAGCCTCCTAGAGCAACAACTGATTGGGCTGCAGATGATCCTCGTCACAGAGATTCGCGACCGTGAAACGGAATATCCCTGGACCGGCGGCATAGTCGGCCTGCAGATCAAAAACCATGTAGCTGTCGCTGAAGAACACGTCGGCATCGGCGGGCAGGACTTCATCGGCACACGTCATACCAAGACACACGCACAGGCCGTGAAAGGGCTGAGCAGAAAGCCGGTAGCGCGGGTAGCGACGAGCGCCAGCGATAACCGTAGGTATTGTTAAGCGGTCGCCGGTGGAGCTCGGGAATGGTAAGGAGTGCTTGGCCCATGCAGACGTATACCAGCGGTCGAAGATAGCTGGCGTAGAGCGACAGGATCAGCAGCGTTTTCACATTCGACAGAGCTGAGAGCGCCATCAAACGTGAGCCCTGCTAAATCACACAGTCGGGCGTCCGTCGCATCCGCATTATCACCATGATGATGATGGTGATGTTCGCCGACGAAAACGGCCATCGAGGCCGCAGAAAGGCCCTGGTGGCATAACTTCAGATACCAGCCGCTGTCCAGATCGGCAGCCATATAGCCCCGCGGGATCGAGACCTGCAGGACGAAGAGGATGATCGCTAGGCGGCTCATCCATCGGCTTTGGCGGGCAAAGGACATCATGAACGCTGGAGTGTAGTGGAAGTTAGACGACTGTTCGAAGTTGTTTCAGTGTCGGGGACGCTGGCTGCGCGCAGGATGATTGCCCGCCGATCACTCGGTCTTTGAAAGCGCCGCGTGCAGGGTGTCCAAACGATTTGACGGCTGCCCCTGCGCGCTGCACAGCGCCTCGAAACTGTTTTTAAGCCGCAGGTCCACGGAGGCTGTCGGAACGCCAATTGAAAACAACTCGACGGCGTCTGCCATCATTTGAAGTTGCTGCCGCTCCGCCTCCAGCTCCACCGCCTTAATGGCCGGATAGAGGCCATCGCTCGAGCAAGGGCCGGGGCTAGAGCTTAAGCTAGAGCTAGAGCCGGGTGAGTCCAATGCTACCCAGCGCCGCCGCTGCTCCCGAAGAGGGGCGACCACTCCATCGCGCCAGGGCGTGAGTCTCTCGTTCATGAGAATCCAGTTCTCCCGTGACACGACGCGGCCTTCCCGGGCACACCAGGCGGCGAAGAGGATCATATTGACGTCAAATCCAAAATCATCCTGAGCCGCAAGGCAAAGGGATGCGACTCCCGGCGAGGCATAAGCCGCGAGGGCGCACTCCCAAAGCCCTTTGAAGTGATCTTCACTCAATGAAATCGCCTCGAAACGTTCTCACTCTGCACCGTACACACCAATTTTTCTGTTCTCGGAGAGGTATGCCCATTACACTCCCGCCGCGTGATCATCTTACGCGACATTAGCCTTCGCCGCGGGCCGCGCCTCTTGTTCGAGGGCGCCAATGCCACGCTCAAACCAGGCAGGAAAATGGCCCTCACGGGTGCCAACGGCACGGGCAAGTCCAGTCTGTTTGCCATGCTTCTTGGTGATCTCGCTACGGATGGCGGATCCATCGAAGGCATCTCCGGACTTCGCATGGCCCATATGGAACAGGACATCGCCGCCAGCGAACAAACGGCCGTGGATTACGTTATTGCTGGCGACGAAGCCCTCTTCGAGCTACTCAGCCGCCTGCGCCGTCAGGAAGCGGAAGAAGACTTCGAGGGCGCCGCCGCTACCCATCAGGCGCTGGAGGACAATGACGGTTACGGCGGCCAGCGTCGTGCGGAAGCCCTCATGCTGGGGCTGGGATTCGCGACCAGTGACAGTGGGCGCCCCCTCAGCGACTTCTCCGGTGGGTGGCGTGTTCGGCTGGCCCTCGCGCGGGCACTGATGGCGCCATCAGACCTGCTTCTGCTGGACGAACCCACAAACCACCTCGATCTCGACACCACCTTCTGGCTGAGGGATTTTCTGCGCCAGTACCGCGGCACCCTGCTGCTGATCTCCCACGATCGGGATTTCATCGATGGCAGCTGCGACGGCGTCCTGCACATCGAAAATCAGGGCCTCGATTCCTATCGAGGGGGCTACAGCGATTTTGAACAACAGCGCGCGCAGCGTCTTGCAGAACAACGGGCCCAGGCCGCCAAGCAATCCCGACGGCGCGCCGAGATCGAGGACTTCGTGCGCCGCTTTCGAGCAAAGGCCACCAAAGCCAAGCAGGCGCAGAGCCGCCTAAAAGAACTCGAGCGCATGGGTGAGGTGGCGATCGCCCACGAAAGCAGCCCCTTTGAGTTTCGCTTTCCGGAACCCCCGCGCGGACGGGATCCACTAATCGATTTACGTGGCGGTGCCGTTGGATACGAAGAAAGCGCACCGCTCATGACCGGCGTCGATTTCTCCCTCCGCCTGGGTGATCGGATCGCCGTGCTGGGACGCAACGGTTCCGGCAAGACCACCTTCCTGAAGTCGCTGTGTCGCGAGCTACCGCTACTTGGCGGTGACATGCGCCAAAGCGAGGGCTGCCGTGTGGCGTACTTCGACCAACAGCAGGTGGATACGCTGGATCTAGGAGCCAGCGCGTTGCTTCACTTGCAGCGTCTTTCGCCCGATGCGCGAGAGCAACAGCTTCGCGATTTTCTGGGTGGTTTTGATTTTCGGGGCGACCGGGCCGACGAACCCCTGACACCATTTTCCGGCGGCGAAAAAGCGCGCCTCGCACTCGCGCTGCTTGTTTGGCAAAAGCCCAATGTGCTGATTCTGGATGAGCCTACCAACCACCTCGACCTCGATATGCGCCGGGCACTGGAAGTCGCCCTCCTCGCCTTCTCCGGCGCCGTCATCCTGGTGAGCCACGACCGCCATCTGCTCCGCTCCACTGCGGAGACCTTTGTGCGCGTAGCCGACGGCAGGCTTCAGGTATTCGATGGAGATCTCGCGGCGTACGAGGCGCTGGTGACCACATCCGCGCCCAGCAGTCCGAAAGAGCCTGGTAACGGACCCTCGCCCAGCGCGAACCGAAAGGAACAACGGCGCCAGGCCGCGGCCACCCGGGAACAGCGCCGCCCGCTGGAAAATCAGGCAGCGAAGCTCGAAAAGCAGATGGAGACAGAGCAGTTGTCCCTCGCGGAGATCGATCAAGCGCTGGCAGACAACGACATCTACTCAGAGAGTGAAAAGAGCCGCCTCGAGGCCCTTCTCAAAGCCCAGGGGCAGCACCGAGATACCCTCTCTTCCCTTGAAGGGGAATGGCTGCTGACCCAGGAGCAACTCGAAGCCATACCGGATTAGAAACAGGGAGCAGCCGCCACCGATTGCCGCCGACTCCTTCGAGCCTAAGCCTAGGCCCGTTAGCGCCAGGTAAAGTGCAACCGCCTGCAGTGGCTGTAACACCTATCACCGCGAAAGCCGCAGCTTTTCTCGCTTTGAGAGCCGCTTGATCGCCGCTTCACGCTGCTGTGCGGTAGAGCGATCTTCGCAAGGCTCCGACCAAATCATGCGAACCGGTCTTCGGCCACGGGTATAAGCCGCACCGCCGGCGATTTCGCCGTTGTGCTGACGGAGGCGACGCTCCAGGGCCGTGGTCACCCCGGTGTAGAGCGTTCCATCGGCACAGCGCAGCAGATACACGAACCAGGTGGAGGGTTCGCCTTCTGCGAGTTTCTCAGGCTTATCCCCGTCGCCAGCTATGGTAGCGCTCCAACCACGCGAGCACGCCTTCGGGTTTGCGCGCTTTGCGCCATTCGCTGGCGAGGAAGCGATTGGCTTCGCCCATAGTGGGATAAATGTGGATTGTGCCGAGAATCTTGTTGAGCCCGAGGCCGTGCTTCATGGCCAGCACAAATTCCGGCAACAGATCACCGGCGTGGGCACTGACAATGGTCGCGCCGAGAATCTTGTCTTTGCCGGGTACCGTGAGCACTTTGACAAAACCCTCGTCCTCACTATCGGCGATAGCCCGGTCGAGGTCGTCGATGCCGTAGCGAGTGACTTCATAGGGAATGTCCTGGGCCTTGGCTTCATCCTCGCTGAGACCCACTCGAGCGACTTCCGGGCTCGTGAAGGTCGCCCAGGGAATTACCGAGTAATCCACCTTGAATTTCTTGAGGTGACCCATGAGGGCATTCACCGTCGCAAACCAGGCCTGGTGGCTCGCCACATGGGTGAACTGGTAAGGGCCGACGATGTCACCGCAACCGAAGATCGTCGGTATGTCTGTGCGCAGGTATTCATCGACCTCGATGGTGCCGCGATTCGTGGTGCCAATACCGAGCTCTTCCAGTCCGAGCCCCTCGACATTAGGTGTTCGACCCACCGCCAGCAGGAGGCGATCGAAACGCAGGGTGACGGGTTCACCATTTCGAACACACTCGGCGGTCTGCTCTTCGCCATCGCGGGCGAAACGCTTGGGCTCGCAGTTCGTCAGGATCTCGATGCCCTTGGCCGCAAGCTTACCGTGAACCAGCGTCGAAGCGTCTTCGTCTTCTCGCGGCATGATGCGGTCGGCGTGGGTGACTAGCGTCACCTGCGCCCCGAGACTAGCCATGGCCTGGGCCAACTCGCAACCGATAGGACCGGCGCCAAGCACCATCAGGCGGGGTGGTAAATCCCGGATGTCCCACAGCGTATCGGAGGTCAGGTAATCCAGATCGCCAAGGCCAGGAATGTTGGGGACTCGAGCACGCGCTCCACTGGCGATGACAATGTGCCTCGCGGTAATGCGCTCACCGTTCACTTCAACTTCCCAGGGAGACACGATGCGCGCATCGCCCTGAACGCAATCGACCCCGAGTGAGGTAAAGCGCTCAACGGAATCGTGGGGCTCGATCATTGCGATCTTCTGCTGCACCCGCTCCATCACCTGAGAGAAATTCACGGAGATGTCGACGGGGGCAAAGCCAAACTCTGGGGCCCGGCGCATTTCATCCGCCACGTGAGCGCTTCTCAGGATCGCCTTACTGGGAACGCAGCCCGTATTCAGGCAGTCACCCCCCATCTTGTGCCGCTCAATGAGCGTAACTTTTGCTTTGAGCGTCGCTGCAATCAGTGCCGAGACCAGCCCTGCGGAGCCGGCGCCAATGACCACCATATTGGTGTCGAAGCGCTTGGGACGGCTAAAGCGCGCCAGCTGACGATTGGCCTTGATTCGCCCCAAAATCGCCCGCGCAATAAACGGAAACACCGCCAGCAGGACAAAGGAGCCGAGCAGTGCTGGCGACAGGATGCCCGACGGGCTATCGAGCTGCCCAAGCTGCGTACCGGCGTTCACGTAGACCGCCGTCGCCGGCAGCATGCCCAGCTGCGACACCCAATAGAAGCGCCAGGTGCTGATGGGCAATAAACCGGAAATCAGATTGATCACGAAGAAGGGGAACACCGGTACGAGGCGCAGAGAGAAAAGATAAAAAGGGCCATCTTTGGCAAAACCCGCATTCAGCGACTGCAGCTGGCGACCGAACTTCCCCTGCACCCAATCGCGCAGCAGGGTCCGGGACACCAGAAAAGCGAGGGTAGCGCCCATAGAACTGGCGAAAGATACAAGGAGTAGCGCGGTACCGAATCCAAAGATAGCGCCACCGGCCAGAGTCATGATCGCCGCGCCAGGCAAAGACAGCCCGGTTACAGCGACATAAGCGGCAAAGAAAATGGCCCCCGTCTGAACCGGATTGTCTTGCGCAAGGCCCCGCAGCTCATCGCTGCGGGCCCGGAGCTCTTCAAAACTCAATAGGCTCTGAAGATCGAAGTAGAAAAAAGCGAAGATGCCGCCTAGGACCAGCGCGATGAGAAGAAGCTGAGCGGGTTTACGAGCTGCCATTTAAAAATTTCCCCTAGCGCGGTCTGGGCGCATGGATAGTTCTATGCTTATGATGCGAAAGTACTGTGCAAGGCCGATCAATACAGGTTGAATTGCGTTCCAGTGCCCCCATATCCAAAGAATCGCACGGATCTAGTCTTAATTACGACTCGTCTTACAGACGGTCATTGAACGTTGGAGAACCAAAATGAGTGACGCCATTGTGCACGTCAGCGACACGAGCTTCGAGCAGGATGTACTCGGCAGTGATGTACCGGTCCTCGTGGACTTCTGGGCTGAGTGGTGTGGCCCCTGCAAAATGATTGCGCCTGTGCTGGACGAAATCGCCGGCGAATACGCGGGCAAACTGAAAATCTGCAAAGTAGACGTCGATGCAAACCCGGAAGTTCCCGGCAAGTTTGGCATTCGCGGCATCCCCACGCTGATTCTCTTTAAAGATGGTAATGCCGAAGCCACCAAGGTTGGCGCTCTGTCCAAGACCCAGCTTGTTGAATTTATCGACGAAAGCATCGCCTGATACGACCGGCGCCACCACATCGAGGTGGCGCCCAGCCTGATTCCCATTGATCTCCGCTGGTTTGACCCCCAAAATCCACGCGTAAATACCTCTAGACCTTTCTGCAGAGGTCGTGCTACTTTTTCCCTGTCGAGCGGTCCCGCCCGGCAAGACCCCGTCAAATTCTCGGCCTGTCTGGCAGCACATCGCAGCGCGCACCCTAGAAAAGCACGAAAACAGAGAAGTACGAAAAGAGAGAAGTACGAAAGGAAGTACGTATTGGGCGTACGCAACATACGCAACAAAGGAAAGTACGGCTCTGCGCGAGTGTCGTGCACCAGGCAAAGAATTTCCCGGAGATGAATGCGGCGAAGGCCACAATCTCTTCGATGGCTGCGTAGAACGCGCCGCCGACTCCTAACGACCGAGCATCGGCGACCCCCTAATAACCCGAAAAATGGGCCACTCCATCTTGTCTATTTCAGCACAACAGCAGGAAAACCCTCAGGAAACCATGGACGACATTGAACAGGCCGAAGCGCCAACAGAAGAACTCGTGGACAACGCGGGCAATAACTCGGGCAACGATGCCGGCAACAAGGCCGAGCCCAAGCAGACCGCCGCAACCAGCGCAGATGTCAGTGTCGGCGACGACGAGGGCGCCGAGGAAGCGCCCCGCGGAGAAAGGAAAGGCCGCGGTCGCAACAACCGACGCCAGAACAATCGCGGACCTAAAGGCGACGGCCCCAAGGGCGAGCCGATGAACCTGACGGATCTGAAGACAAAGTCGACGCAGGAATTGATCGATATTGCGGCGAGCATCGGCCTCGACAACCTGGCCCGCTCCCGCAAGCAGGACATCATCTTCTCCATCCTCAAGCGTCACGCGAAGAGCGGTGAAGACATCTACGGCGACGGCGTCCTGGAAATTCTGCAGGATGGCTTTGGCTTCCTACGTTCCGCCGACAGCTCATACCTGGCGGGACCGGACGATATTTACGTTTCTCCGAGCCAGATCCGCCGTTTCAATCTGCGCACCGGTGACACGATTACCGGCAAGATTCGACCGCCGAAAGACAGCGAGCGTTACTTTGCCCTGCTGAAGATCGGTGAGGTTAACTTCTCCAAGCCGGAGAACTCGAAGAGCAAAATCCTCTTCGAAAACCTGACACCTCTCTTTCCGGACGAGCGCCTGACCCTCGAAAAGGGCAATGGCAGCACCGAAGATCTCACGGGGCGCATCATCGACCTGGTTGCGCCCATCGGCAAGGGCCAACGCGGACTGCTGGTGGCACCGCCCAAAGCCGGTAAGACCATCATGATGCAGAACATTGCCCAGGCTATCCTGAGCAATAATCCAGACACCTACATGATCGTGCTGCTCATCGACGAGCGCCCAGAAGAAGTGACGGAAATGCAGCGCTCCGTGGGCGCGCGTGGCGCCGAAGTGGTGGCATCAACCTTCGACGAACCTCCGGCCCGTCACGTGCAGGTCGCGGACATGGTAATCGAGAAGGCTAAACGCCTCGTCGAGCACAAGCGCGACGTCGTGATTCTCCTCGACTCCATCACCCGTCTCGCCCGCGCTTACAACACGGTCATCCCCAGTTCCGGCAAGGTACTCACTGGTGGTGTGGACGCGCACGCCCTGGAACGCCCCAAGCGTTTCTTCGGTGCCGCGCGGAACATCGAGGAGGGCGGCAGCCTCTCGATCATCGCCACGGCGCTCATCGACACCGGCTCCAAGATGGATGAGGTGATCTACGAGGAGTTCAAAGGCACGGGCAACATGGAGCTACACCTGGATCGCAAGGTGGCCGAAAAGCGTGTTTACCCAGCCATCAACGTGCGCCGTTCCGGCACCCGTCGCGAAGAGCGCCTCACGGGTGAAGAAGAACTGCAGCGCATGTGGATTCTTCGCAAGCTCCTCCACGGCATGGAGGATCTGCCCGCCATCGAGTTCCTGCTGGATAAGCTTAAGGACACGAAGACCAACGACGAGTTCTTCCTGTCCATGAAGCGCAAGTAAGGGAGCCTCGCGGCCCATGGCGGCGCGCTATGGCGATCTCCGCGACTTCATCGATGAACTGGAGTCGCGGGGGGAACTAAAACGGATCTCCCAGGAGATCGACCCTAACCTTGAGATGACAGAGATCGCGGACCGCACATTACGCGCCCGCGGCCCCGCCCTGCTCTTCGAAAACCCCAAAGGCCACTCCGTGCCGGTGCTCGCGAACCTCTTCGGAACGGAAGAGCGAGTTGCCTTTGGCATGGGTGCAGACAGCGTGGCGGCGTTACGGGAGATCGGAGAGCTCCTTGCCTACCTGAGGCAACCGGACCCACCGAAAGGCATCAAAGAACTCTGGGAAAAGGCGCCTCTGTTGAGAAAGGTGCTGGATATGGGGCCGAAAATGGTCCGCAACCCCGTGTGCCGGGCTCACGTGCGAGAGGGCGACGAGGTCGATCTCTACAAACTACCCATCCAGACCTGCTGGCCTGGAGATGCCGGGCCGCTCGTAACCTGGCCCCTTGTTATCACCCGCGGGCCCAACAAGAAGCGGCAGAATCTCGGCATTTATCGCATGCAGCTCATCGGCAAAAACAAGCTGATCATGCGTTGGCTGTCCCATCGCGGCGGTGCCCTGGACTACCGCGACTGGCAAATACAGAATCCGGGTGAGCGGTATCCCGTCGCCTTGGCCCTCGGAGCAGACCCGGCAACGACACTCGGTGCGGTGACGCCGGTGCCCGACAGCCTGTCAGAATATGCTTTTGCCGGGTTGCTTCGAGGCTCCAAAACTGAGCTTGCTGAGTGCATCACCCCTCTGTGCAAGGCCAATGACCTGCAGGTTCCGGCCACCGCGGAGTTTATCCTCGAAGGTTACCTGGAGCCGGGCGAAGAAGCGGAAGAAGGCCCCTTTGGCGATCACACGGGTTACTACAACGAAGTGGAACGCTTCCCGGTATTCACGGTAGAAGCCATTACCAGTCGCGAAAACCCGATCTACCACAGCACCTACACCGGGCGCCCACCCGATGAGCCTGCGATCCTTGGTGTGGCACTCAACGAGGTATTCGTTCCGCTGCTCATCAAGCAGTTCCCGGAAATCGTTGACTTTTACCTGCCCCCGGAAGGTTGTTCCTACCGCATGGCGGTGGTGAGTATGCGCAAGGAGTATCCGGGGCACGCGAAACGCGTGATGCTCGGTATCTGGAGTTTCCTCCGTCAGTTCATGTACACGAAGTTTATCGTCGTCACGGACGAAGACGTGGATGTGCGCAACTGGCAGGACGTGATCTGGGCCATGACCACGCGGATGGATCCCCGTCGCGACAGCGTCTTCGTCGATAACACACCCATCGATTATCTGGACTTCGCGTCGCCCGTCGCAGGCCTCGGCTCAAAAGTCGGCTTTGATGCGACGAACAAGTGGCAGGGTGAAACCGATCGCGAATGGGGAGAGCCCATCTGCATGAGCGATGAAATCAGCGATCACGTTGAGGCCATCTGGAGTGATTTGGGGATTGGCGTCGCGCCGGCTCCCCGACGACGCTGATTCAGCATATGCGCGAATTCCTGCGTAAAAGCCAGGATTCAGCAAATCGGGCTTCATCCTCATGCCTAAACCAAGCATAGGATTCATCGCCTCGGGACTATTAGGTCTACTCGGCTATTGGATTGGGGCGCCAATTGAGGCGGTGCTGGTGCTGGTACTCATCGGTACGAGCATAGAGTACCTGCTGACTAAATAGGGCCCTCGGCATCTCTTGGGCATGACGATGCGCGCTTCTGACAGATTTCAACAACCTTCAAGCACCTATCTGGCGGCGCGGTGCAGCGCTTCATTTATTGCGAGTCCTCGTCACCTTCTGCGGCCAGATAATCGACAGCCACATTCACCAGGCTTCTCACTCCCGTGGGTAGCGCGGCATCATTCACCCGGAAAAACGGCGAGTGATTCGACGGGGCGACCTGGCCATCGATGTCCTCGGGGTTGATGCCCAGAAAAAAGAACATGCCGGGTATTTCTTCCTGATAGTAGGAAAAATCCTCCGAAGCCATAATCACGGCCCGCTCCACGAGAGGGAGATCGCTGGATTTTTTCAGGCTGGGCAACATGCGATCCATGAGCGCAGGGTCGTTCCAGGTCACGGGCACGGAGTACTGAATCTCGAAAGAGGCGGTGGCGCCGAAGCTGCTGGCTACATCAGTCACCGTGCGCTCGATGCGCTCGAGCATTTCTGCGCGTACGCCCGTATCGAAGTTTCGCAGCGTGCCCAGCATCTCAACTTCATCGGGAATGATGTTGTGCCGTGTACCGCCGCTGATTTTTCCAATGGTGAGTACCGAGGGAGCCACCGTGATATCCAGCTGCCGGCTGGGAATGGTCTGAAGAGCGTTGACGATCTGAGCGGAAACCACGATGGGATCAACACCCCGCCAGGGCGATGAGCCATGGGTTTGCCGACCGGTCACGGTGATCTTTACAGTGTCTGCGGCGGCCATGGCGCCACGAGATTTATAGGACAGCTCTCCGGCCGGGCCGGGCCACACATGAAGCCCGAAGATCGCGCTTGGATTCCCGGCCTTTTCGAGAAGGCCCTCAGCCAGCATCATACGGGCTCCACCGTCTTCTCCCGGCGGCGGCCCCTCCTCGGCGGGCTGAAAAACAAACGCCACTGACCCTGCCAAGTCGTCTCGCATCTCCGAAAGCACCGAGGCCGCGGCCATCAGCATCGCGACGTGGGCATCATGACCACAGGCATGCATCACCGGAACCGTTGCACCGAGATACTCGCCAGTGGCTGTTGATGCAAAGGGTAATCCCGTCATTTCCCGCACAGGAAGGGCATCCATATCCGCTCGTAATGCGACCGCTCCACCGGGCTTGCCGCCGCGGAGAACACCCACCACGCCCGTGTGCGCGACATCCGTATAGATGTCTTCAATACCCAGGCTGCGCAGGTGCTCGGCCACCATGGCCGCGGTGTTAAATTCGCGATTCGATAACTCCGGGTTCTCATGGAGATGATGACGCCAGCCGATCATGTCTTCGGTGATCGCATCGACAGCATCATCGATGGACGCGGCCTGTAGTGACGAACTCAGTACCGCGGCAGAAACCGCAAGGCCAAACATGGCGCGTTTCATAAGACTTCCCCTGCGATAAGAATGATTGGGAGCGCTCGGTTATCAGTGCCGCGATGTTTCCAGGTCAGCTGGTTCCTGTTCCTAGTCATCTAACTCCAGGCCACCACATTTCTCGTCGACGGGAGCTGCGCAACGAAGAACCTACGAGTTGTCCTCTTCGAGGCGATGAGTGTCTGGCACCACATCGTCGGGCTGCGGCAAGGTGGGTAACGGCGAACTGCGCAACTCTGTACCAGCTCGGAACGCTGCGGCGGCCGCAGCGTGTTCACCTACCGCAGTCAGCAGCCTGCCCAATTCAAGGCAGGCTTCTTCACTCGCATAGATCCCATGACTGCGCTCGAGGTAGTCACGAGCCTTGCTCCACTGGCGCTCGGCCATGGCCAGCCGTCCAAGACACAGCAGCAGATCTGCATCATTGTCATGCTGCTTTAGCCAGCCTTCCGCGGTAGCAAGGGGCTTCTGGGCGCCTTCGCGAGGGATGGCGCCGTACATGCGAACCAGCGCCGGCTGCCAGTTCTTCTTCAGCCGCTTAACGATTTCTTTTTCGACCGCTGTAGTTTCGTCACAATCCAGAAGTGCCTGGAGGTAGCTGATCTGAATGTCATCAAGCTCCTTCAGGCGCACCGGGTAGCGCTTCCAGATGGCGTTGACCGCATCGGTGTTCCCACGTACCGCCGCCTTCTCCAGAAGATCGTGATAAATCTGAGCTTCGAGATCATCGAGCTCAACGGGCCCCATGGCCTTGTGTTTGCGCATGGCCGGAATAAGATCCGCCATGGCTTCCACATCGCCGAGTCCCTGATAAGCCTTGCTGAGAAGCGGGAGCACTTGCGGATACTTGCCAACGCTTTCCTTGGCTGAGTTCAGCGTCGAGACAGCCGCCTCATACTGTTTGGCCTGCAGCTGCAGCTCGGCCTGCGTCAGGTCGACAGCAATGCCCGCTTCGAGATCGCTCTCGGCCGCCTGCGTCAGATAGCGACCCATGGCCTCGGACTCCCCGAGCTGATAACTCGCTCGAGCTGCCAGCAGGTAATTCATGAGCGGCGACTCTCCGTAACGGGCACCGCGCAACAACTGCTTGCGAGACTTGGCCCAGTTTCCCTCCTGGAAATTGATGAGGCCACGACTCGTTAGCCGCGCCGATTGCCGCAGGCGGCGCTCCCCCGCCCAGTTAAGGACACTCCGTGGGCTGCGGATGAGGCGGTGTAAAAAACGCAGCAACGTATAGAGCGCCAGTACCGTGCCACCGATCAGAACAATGCCGACCCAGAAGCTGCTCTCTACCGTGTAACCGCCGTAGGCGATCAACAGATAGCCGGGCTCAGTTTCGATGAGGGCAACAATGCCAACGCCGGCGACCAGCGCCAACAGGGCAATGACGAAAAAGCCGCCCATGGCTAGCCACCCGTCCGAGCGAGGCGAGCGTCCATCACCGCATCCAGTGCGGCCAGGGATCGGCTGAGCTCGGGAAGGGTTACGGAGACGCGCTCGTCTTGCAGCAGACGAAGTTCATCGGCCATCGCCGTCGCTGAAGACTCGTCCGCCTTGAAGAATTGAGTGACCCAGCCTTCAGCCCGTTCCAGACTCTGCCGATAAAGCACTTCGTTGCCCGAGAGCATGGCGACCTGGGCCTGCTCCAGCAGCATGCGCATGTTCTGGCGCACGAGCCCCTCGTACTGCGGATCCATCAGCGTCTCCACGGGGACATCGGTCCGACTAACGACGATGTATTCCGAGAGTTTGGCGATGGCCATCTCATACCCCTGGGCGAGGCGGTCCTGCCAATCCTCGGGCGCTTCCATGGCCTCGGGCGCCTCACGCTCAGGTAGTTCGAATAGCACCAGCGCGTCGGTCTGGCGAATCAAGGCATCGAGGCGCAGGTACAGGCCCTGCGTATCCAGTTTCGGAACGGCACGAAGGGCCGCCAGATCCTCCGCAACCGCAGCGCGAAGATTACGCAAGGTCGTGTCGTCGAGGCTGCGAAGGATATTGTCAGCGCTGCGCAAAAGGGCCTCGGCAGATTGCGTATCGCCCGTCATGATCAAACGCTGGTTCGCAAGACGCAGGAGATACTGCACTTCCGCCAACTGCCAGCTCTCGCGATCTTCCACCGTGAGATCGCCAATGCGCTGGGCCTGCTCGCGCTGAGATTGCTGGAGCTGCTCTATCTGTCCGCTTAGCTCACGCCGAAGAGACCCGCTGGACTCCGTGGCCAGACTTTCGATGCGGCTGATGGCGCGCTGCTGATCCTCTTCTGCACGACGCTGACGGGCTTCCACGCCCTCAAGCTCCAGCTCAATCTGTCGCTGCAGGTTGTCACGCATCTGATCGAAGGTGGTGGTGTCCTGACCAGAGACAGACTCCAGGCCCTGGACGCGCTGGAGCAGCAGACCTTCCCGTCGCTGGAGATCTGAGAAGAGGTAGAAGCTGCCGGCAGCGACCACCAACACCAGCAACAGCGCCAGCCAGGCGATGGGCGCGGCACTGCTGCGCCGGGGTTCCGGTGCCGCGGTGGGCTGAGGCGGCGCCGCCACCGAGGCGGGCGCAGGCTCTTGTTGAGACCGTGGTTTTGGCTGCGGCTCAGGCGTTGCAGCATCCGTTCCCCCGGCGGCATAAGGAGAGGCTTTATCGCTGTCTTTTTCCAGCGTTTCCTCTTCCTGTTTCTTGTCGTCACTCAAAACTTTTCTCCCGAACTACGCGTCGCGCCAGTCATGCACCGAACTGAGCATCGCGGCATCCGAGGCGTTCGCCGCGCACTGTATGTCGCGCCATCCAAGGTCTTGGGCAAGAGCCCGCACTCGGTCCGTGGGCACGAACAGGGTATGGCCTGCTAACTTAGTGTTTTCATGGGGTTGAAGCAATCGCGAGAGCAGCTCGACGCCCTCGCCGCTGCTGGCCAGCAAAACAGCTCGCTCGTTAGATTCCAGACGCTGCTGCCAGTAGCTCGCGTCGTGCTGGACTGGCGAACGGCGATAACACCGTAATGCGTCCACCTGGGCGCCGCGCTGGGCGAGGGAATCCGCCAATAGCTCTCGTCCACCTTCTCCACGCACGATCAGCACGCGATCTCCTGCAACAGACTGAAGACCCTCCAAGGCAAGGAGACCTTCGCTGCTCATGTCCTTGCTGGGGCGAGACACGCTCAGACCCACGCTTTCAAGAACCTGTGCCGTGCTCTCGCCCACCGCCCAGCAACGCTGGCCGACGGGATACTGGGGCCAGAAATCGTCGATGACGGAAAGACCGACACGGGCCGCATTGGCGCTGATAAAAATGAGATGTTGATATAGATCGAGATCCAGCACGTGCTGGCGATCGGTGGGGCCGAGGGGATCGATGGGATCTATGGCCAGCATGGGCAGATGCACGGGGTCGAGCCCAAGTCGCGTCAGACCCTGCATCAATCCCGCGGCCTGACCCTCCGGCCGCGTCACCACCGCCAGCGTGTCAGCGGCCATATACCTCATCGAGAATTTCCTGCGCACCCGCCGCGAGGAGTTGATCGGCAACATTGATTCCAAGAGTTTCGGCATCCGCACGAGGCGCACGGGCGTCAGCCCGGAGCGTTGTGCTGCCATCGGGACGACCCACCAGACCCCGCAGCCAGAGATCCTCGCCCTCATGAACAGCAAAGGCCGCGATGGGCACTTCACAGCCACCCTGAAGGCGACGGTTGAGAGCGCGCTCGGCGAGGACTCGCTCTGCCGTTGCGAAATGGTGAAGAGGCGCCAGGAGCTCCCGGGTCTTGTCATCACCGCCACGAAGCTCAATGCCCACAGCACCTTGGCCGCCGGCTGGTAAAGAGCGCTCAACGGGGATGCGTTCACGAATCCGATCGGCCATACCCAGACGAATGAGGCCTGCGCAGGCCAGAATGATGGCGTCGTACTCTCCCTCATCAAGTTTGCGCAGCCTCGTGTTCACGTTGCCGCGAAGGAATCGGATTTCGAGGTCCGGACGAAGCTCACGAAGCTGGCATTCCCGTCTCAGGCTTGAGGTTCCCACCACCGCTTTGGGCGGCAGGTCTTCAAACGATGCAAAGGTATTGCTGACGAAGGCATCGGTAGGTTCTTCACGCTCACAGATCACGCCGAGCTCGAGGCCCTCGGGGAAGTCCATGGGCACATCTTTCATCGAGTGCACCGCGATGTGGGCTCGGCCATCGAGAAGCGCAGTTTCCAGTTCTTTAACGAACAACCCTTTGCCGCCGACTTTGGCCAGGGGAACGTCGAGCACCTGATCGCCCTTGCTGGTCATGCCCAATAGTTCCACACTCAATCCGGGATGGGTTTCGAGGAGCGTGTCGCGCACGAAATGAGCCTGCCACAAGGCCAGAGGACTCTCTCGAGTCGCGATGATGACATCTGCGTTCATGGATGCTGGGGCCAAAAGGAAACGATCATATCACCGGTCAGCCCCGCCTCTGGCGGCAATCGCGTCCTTCAATTCCGCAAGATGCCGCCGGCTCACCTGGGGTGCGAGGTCCATACCATCCAACACAACGCACCAGCCACTGTCGCCTTTGCGAAGGCCGGTCACATGCGTCAGCGCCACCAATGCATTGCGGTGGATACGCTGAAAGCGCGCGCCGTATTCCCGCTCGAGATCCTTTAGCGCATCGCTGAGGAGCAAATCGCCTTCCGGGGCGCAGGCGCGCACATATTTGTCTTCCGCGAGGAAACAGCGCACCTCCGCAATGGGCAAAGATTCCATACCGCGATGCCCGCTACTCACGATTTCCTGCCGCCCGGGTTCATGTAATCCAAGGGCCTGTAGCTGGGCACGATTCACGCGCACAGCGGCGTTGAGCGCCTCTTCTAGATCACGTTCTCGAACGGGCTTGAGAAGATAAGCCATCGCCTGATGCCGCAGGGCGTCCAGCGCGTATTCGTCGTAGGCCGTGCAGAACACAATCGCCGGGGGCGCAGCTTCCTCCGCCAGCGCCGCGGCAACGGCGACTCCATCCATTTCCGGCATGCGAATGTCTAACAGCAGGAGCTGCGGAGAAGATTCAGCGACGACTTCGAGCGCCAGACGACCATTGGCCTCCTCCAAAACCTCGGCTTCGGGCCGCAGCCGCTCGAGCAACCGCACCAATCGCTGCCGGGCCAGCGGCTCGTCGTCAACAACGAGGATCTTCACTCGGCAGCTTCCGCCGGCATGATGAGCGTGGCTGTGTATCGCATGCCATCATCGGATGCGGTGAAGCTGGCCGCACCCGCGTATTGAGCGTCCAGCCGCTGCCGGATGTTGTCGAGGGCCATACGCTGGCCACTGCCCGACCCGCGAGTGGCTCCTCGGGGAATGGGATTGGTGATGATGATCTCGAGACGATCGTCGCTTCGAGACGCTGTGATTTGAATGTTGCCACCCTCAGGAACCTGAGCGACGCCGTGGTACACCGCGTTTTCCACCAGCGGTTGAAGCAGGAGCGCCGGCATCCGCCAGCGGTTGAGGGATTCATCGATTTGCCAGTCGACCGTGAGCCGCTCGCCCAGGCGAAGCTGTTCGAGATCCAGATACAGCCGGCAGAGATGAAGCTCGCTCGCCAGATCGCCGTCTCGCCCATCGTCTTGCAACGCCGCGCGGAACAACTCCGACACATCCTCGATAGCCCGCTCTGCCTTGTCGGGCTGAACATCAATGAGGCTCGCAATACTGTTTAAGGTGTTAAACAGAAAGTGTGGCCGGATCTTGGCGCGCAGCGCATCGAGACGCAGTTGCAGTTCGCTGCGCTGCTGGTTCGCAACCCGCTGCTGCAGATAGGCGTAGCGCAGGGCGATGGCCGCGAGAATAAGCGCCAGCAAGCCGTTGCGGAGACTCCAATCCCACACATCACCGCCAAAGGGAATGATGGCAGGCGCAAACACAATAGCGAGCGCACTGGAGAGCACCGTGAATCCCGTCACCAGGGAAAGACAAAGGACGGTGGCGATTGTTGGAGACAGCGCTCCCAGGCGAGGGCGCAAAGCACAGATCAGCGCCAGACAGCTGAGCATAATCCATTGGACGAACAGCGACGCGGTAGCAAACGCGCGCCAGTCGAAATCCGACAGCGATCCGAGAGCCAGCACATGAAGAAGCACCACAAGCTCTCCCAGGAGCACGGCGAACAGCATGGCCTGGGGCGTGCAGAGGTTGGGAATATAGACATCCCGATCGTCGCTCGTGCCTGCCACTGACGCGGTTGGAGAGCTCTTTTCCATCATTTCTTCCAGCAGCCCGAAGGCCCTGTCGGCGCGCGGCGCGTGCCGCTGGCCTGCCGGGCCGCTGGTATACTTGCACGCCTTTCGAGGCGGAACAAGAACGGCTCCGCCGCTAGCTACCAGCAGGGAATGACATCAGCTCATGAGCGATCAAGGCGCAAACGACAGCCTGTGGGGCGGCCGCTTTAGCGAAGCGACGGACAGCTTCGTGCAGCGATTTACGGCTTCTGTGAGCTTCGACCAGCGTATGGCCCAGCAGGACATTCGCGGTTCTCTGGCGCATGCCGCCATGCTCGAGAGCGTTGGCGTTCTGAGCGCCGAGGAGCTTGCCGCGGTTCGCGATGGGCTGAACACCATCTCCGAGGAGATCGCGCGGGGGGACTTCCAATGGTCCGTCGAGCGCGAAGATGTGCACATGAACATCGAGGCCCGACTAACCGCGCTCATCGGTGATGCGGGCAAAAAGCTGCACACGGGCCGCTCCCGCAACGACCAGGTTGCGACCGACATCCGTCTTTACCTTCGCGATTCCGCAGCGCGGATCGCGGTCGAGCTGACCCGCTTACAGCAGGGATTGATCACATTGGCACAGGCCCATGCCGCCACGGTCATGCCAGGCTTCACGCACCTCCAGGGCGCCCAGCCTGTGACCTTCGGTCATCACATGCTGGCGTGGAACGAGATGCTGGAGCGTGACTACGGCCGCCTCCAAGACTGTATTGGTCGCGCCAATCGCTGCCCCCTTGGCGCTGCGGCTCTGGCCGGCACCACTTTTCCCATTGATCGCACGATGACGGCATCGGCGCTGGGCTTTGACAGTCCGACTTCGAACTCCCTGGATTCCGTATCCGATCGCGACTTCGCCATCGAGTTCTGCGCCTTCTCGGCGCTGCTGCTCACGCATCTGTCGCGCATGAGCGAGGAGCTTGTGCTGTGGACCTCCTCGCAGTTTGGTTTCGTGGATTTACCCGACCGCTTCTGTACCGGTTCATCCATCATGCCGCAGAAGAAGAATCCCGATGTCCCTGAACTCGTGCGCGGTAAAACCGGCCGGCTGAACGGCCATCTCATGGCCCTGCTGACGCTCATGAAGAGCCAGCCCCTGGCGTACAACAAGGATAATCAGGAAGACAAGGAACCGCTCTTTGACGCCATCGACACGGTCATGGACTGCCTGCGCGCCTTCGCGGATATGGTCCCGCACCTCGTTCCGAAGACTGAGCGACTTCGCGCTGCCGCCGCAGACGGCTTCTCCACGGCGACGGATCTTGCCGATTATCTGGTGCGCAAAGATCTCCCTTTTCGCGATGCTCACGAAGTGGTGGGACGCGCCGTGGCTGAGGGTACTCGCCAGGGTAAGGATCTTTCGGAGCTGCCCCTGGAAACGCTGCAGAGTTTTAGTGCACTGATCACGGAGGATGTGTTTGACGTGCTGACGGTGGAAGGATCCGTCGCGGCTCGCGATCATCTGGGTGGAACGGCGCCGGCGCAGGTCAAAGCGGCGGCAGCCAACGCACAAGCGCTGCTTACGGCCAGGGGGTAAACGCATGCATCGGGTTTCTTATTTTTGTACCGCGACATCCGGGATTGGAGCAAGGGCCCTCGTGTCGATGTTTGCCATTGCGGCCACTGTGAGCGCATGTACCAATCAGCAGGTGTATGACACCGCGCAGCAGAACCACGCGCTGGAGTGCCAGAAATATCCGGATTCACGGTACGAGGACTGCATGCGTACCGTTGAAACTGATTTCGAAACCTACCAGCGCGAGCGCGAGGCCGCCGGCGAGGCGCCCGAACCCGAACAACCACGCTGATCAGCACCTATCCGTGGGGCTTTGCGCCAAGGGCTGGGAATTTACTCCACGCGATGTCTCTCTAGCGGTCGCCCACTCTGAATCAATCGGAAACCTTTCACAGTCACCAGTTCTTTGTCCGCGGATGTTTGCCATCGGTTCTAGACTCGCTGTTTGAGGGTGGGGAACGATATACTCCCGCTCTTTTGCGCGCCTCATCATGATTCCAGCAGCTCTACCTCTGCGCCTAAGCCGCATTGCCCTGCTTCTTTCTGTGCTCTTGCTAACCGCCTGCGGACAGATGGGCCCGCTCTATCAACCAGCCCCGGAACCGCCACCGGCGACGGAGAACAACGGAAACTAAGCACATGGGATTCGACAGAAGAGAAGGACGTCTCTTCGCTGAAGGCGTTGATTGTGCCGCCATTGCCGCGGAGCACGGAACGCCTTGCTACGTGTACTCCCGGGCCGCGATGGAAGCCGCCTTCGACGAGTACACCACGGCTCTGGACGGCTGTGAGCACCTTATCTGTTATGCGGTCAAAGCGAACAGCAACCTTGCCGTGCTCGATGTGCTGGCACGACGCGGTGCTGGTTTTGACATCGTATCCGTGGGCGAACTCGAGCGCGTTCTGGCCGCGGGTGGTGACCCAGCCAAAGTCGTGTATTCCGGCGTCGTGAAGCAGCCCGAGGAAATGCGTCGGGCGCTGACGGTAGGCATCCGCTGTTTCAATGTGGAGTCGGCGGCAGAGCTCATCGCGCTGCAGGACGTGGCTGAGGATATGAACATCGTTGCGCCCGTGTCTCTGCGCGTAAATCCGGATGTCGACGCCAAAACCCACCCGTACATTTCCACGGGCCTTAAGGAAAACAAGTTCGGTATCGCCACGAAGGAAGCCCTCGAGCTTCTGCGCAAGGCAGGCTCCCTGTCCCACATTGATGTGGTCGGTCTGGATTGTCATATCGGCTCACAGTTGACCGACATGGCACCCCTTTTGGATGCGCTGAACGCCCTCCTCGCCATGGTTGACACGCTGGCGGAGGAAGGCATCCGCATCCATCACCTGGATCTGGGTGGCGGCATTGGTGTGCGGTACCGCGATGAAGAGCCACCCAAAGTGAGTGAGTACATTCGGGCTGTAAGAAGTACGCTAGGGGATCGGAATATCACGCTGGTGTTTGAGCCTGGCCGCTCCATCGTCGCCAATGCAGGCATCCTTCTAACCCAGGTGCATTACCTGAAGGAGACCGAGGCCAACAACTTTGCGCTGATTGATGGCGCCATGAACGACTTTCTCAGACCGGCCCTCTATCAGGCATGGGTCGAAATTGAGGCCGTCAACGCGTCAGCGGGGGAATCCCGAAGCTGGAATGTGGTTGGCCCAGTCTGTGAAACCGCGGATTTTCTTGGAAAGGATCGACGGCTTGCGCTCGAGCCGGGCACGCTCCTCGCGGTACGTGGCGCCGGTGCCTATGGCTTCGTGATGAGCTCAAACTACAACACACGCCCCAGAGCGCCCGAACTCATGGTGGATGGCGAGCATTGCCATGTGGTCCGCGAACGCGAGACTATCGCTGAGCTGTTCCACACAGAGAAATGCCTGCCGGAATCCGGTCCGGTGGCTTAGTTAAGAAGCACCATGCCCGTTAAGTTCACCAAAATGCACGGTGCCGGCAATGATTTCGTGATGATTGATGCCATCAGTCAGCGCGTAAAACTCCGGCCCCGCGATGTGCGCAGGATCGCCGATCGCCACAAAGGCATCGGCTGTGATCAGCTGCTCGTCGCAGAAGCGCCCGGACGACCGGATGCCGATTTTCGCTACCGCATTTACAACGCCGATGGCAGCGAGGCCGGCCAGTGCGGCAATGGTGCGCGCTGCTTCGCGCGGTTTGTCCGCCATCGCAAACTCACGCAGCAGCGCCGATTGGTCGTCGAAACCATCTCTGGCCTGATGACGCTTTCCGTTAAGGAGCAGCATCAGGTCGAGGTTGACATGGGTGCACCGCGCTTCGCACCAATCGAGGTGCCGATCGCCGCTGAGGAAGCCGCTCTCGAATATCCTATTGAAGTTGACGGCGAGTCCCTCCTTGTCGGCGCCGTCTCCATGGGAAACCCCCATGCGGTGCTGCGTGTTGACGATGTACAGGGGGGTTATCTCGAGCGCTTTGGTACGCTCATGGAGCACCACGCGGCCTTTCCGGAAAAGGCGAACGCCGGCTTTCTCGAAGTGGTGAGTCGCGACCGCGTGCGGCTGCGCGTCTTCGAGCGCGGCGTGGGCGAAACGCAGGCCTGCGGATCCGGCGCCTGTGCCGCCGTCGTTCACGGCCATCGCATGGGCTGGCTGGACGACCGGGTGACAGTAGAATTACCCGGCGGTAAGCTGACCGTCGAGTGGACCGGCGATGATGCCCCGGTCATGATGACCGGACCGACCGCCATTAGTTTTGAGGGCACGCTGCGGCTCTGACCACCGGCTTGCCTACGAATCGCCCTCACGGGGCAACCCAAACTCACATTTAATAAAGAGGTAGCGGCGGCGCGTGGACGACGACGATATTCGCGATTTCCTGGTAAGCAACCCGGACTACTTTCAGAAAAACCCCGAGCTCCTGGGCCTCATTCAGATTCCTCATTCCTCCGGCGCCGCCGTTTCTCTCGTGGAACGACAGGTCAGCGTCCTTCGCGATCGCAACGTCGATCTGAGACACCGCCTGCGCGATCTGGGCAGTTCGGCTCGGGACAATGACCAACTGTTTGCCGACACACGTGAAATGGTCCTCGCCCTAGTCGAGGCCGCAGACATCGCCGCTCTGCAGGAAGCCCTTCTTCGCGTTCTGAGGGACTCCTTTGATCTCGAATACGCGGGTCTCATGCTGTTCAGCGAAAGCTACGCGGAAGATACGGCCTGTAGACGGGTCTCCGAGAGCCAGGCCAAGGGCCGCCTGAGCTCGCTATTAGGCACCCGCGGTGCCGGCTGCGGGCCGCTGCGTGCCGAGGAGTTTGAATTTCTCTTTCCTGGTGCACGAATCTTGGGCTCCGCCGCCATTGCTCTGATATCCGGAGGTGGCCAGTCTCTGGGGCTCCTCGCCGTGGGCAACTCAAACGCAGGCTACTATGAGAGTGACATGGGCACCTTGTTCCTCGAGTTCATCGCCGAAGTGCTCGGTAAACTACTGGTGCGCATGGACGGGGAGTAAACAGTGTCCAATGCGGCGAAGATAGCTTCACCGCTGACCGAGCGCGCAGACGCGTTCCTCAGCTATCTCACGAACGTCCGTCGCCTGTCGCCAAACACTGTTGCGGCCTATCGCCGTGATCTAACTGCCTTTGTGGGTCACTGCGGAAGCGACGTAGGTCCTCAAGATCTCAGCGAGGCGCAGATTCGCCACTGGCTGGCGCAAGAACATCGCCGGGGTCTCGCTCCAAATACCTTGCAACGACGTCTGTCAGCCTTACGCGCATTCTTGCAGTGGGACGGCAAAGAGCGCGGAGAGCAGCGCAATATCGCGCGCGGCGTGCAGACTCCGCGCAAGCGCCGTAAGCTGCCATCGACGCTGGAAGCCGACCAGCTTAGCGGTTACCTCAAGGGCAACAGCGACGACCCTCTCGAAGCCAGAGACTTGGCGATGGGTGAATTATTTTATTCCTCCGGCCTGCGCCTCAGCGAGTTGCAGACCCTCGACGTTGATCACCTCGATCTGCGCGAATCTCTGGTGACCGTGACCGGTAAAGGCAATAAAACGCGGACCTTACCCGTCGGCAAGCACGCCCGGGAAGCGATCGAGCGCTACCTTGCTCATCGAGCTGTCATGGCGGATGACGATGAGAGGGCGCTGTTTCTCAGCCAACGGGGTCAGCGCATCAGCGTGAGGAACATCCAGCTGCGTATTCGCGATCTGGCACGACGCAATGGGCTGGGTCGCGACGTGCACCCGCACATGCTGCGACACTCCTTCGCCAGTCACCTGCTGGAATCCAGTGGTGACCTGAGGGCGGTGCAGGAACTGCTGGGCCACAGCGATATCGCCACGACGCAGATTTACACCCATCTGGATTTTCAGCATCTGGCAAAGACTTACGACAGCACGCACCCGCGAGCGAAGAAACGGGACGGCGACGACCGCTGATGGCCATCAAAGTCATTACCTTTGACCTGGACAACACGCTCTGGGACGTCACACCGGCGCTCCTCAGTGCGGAGGAGGCGCAACGCCAATGGCTCGAGGAGCACCGGCCCGATACGATTAACCAGCTACAGCCAGAGAACATCGCAAGTATTCGCAGGCAGTTGCTCGCCGACGAACCTGAACTCAGGCACAACATTACCGGCATACGCCGCGAGTTCCTGAGACGGCTACAGCGGTCGGCTGGTTACGGGGAAACGGCGTCTGCCGAAGGAGCCGATCAGGCCTTTGCAGTATTTCTGGAAGTCCGCCAACAGGTTGATCTGTACGACGGCGTCGAATCGATGCTCGCAGATCTTGCAACGCGCTTTACTTTGGGCTCGCTGACCAACGGCAACGCCGATGTGCACAAGACGCCTGCCGGGCAGCACATGAGCTTCGCATTTCTGGCCGAGGACGTTGGGGGGAGCAAGCCGCACCCCGCGTTATTCGAGGCGGCGATGAAAGAAACCGGGGCTGCGGGTGACGAGATTCTCCATGTTGGCGATAACCCCGAGCACGACATCATGGGAGCGATTCGCGCCGGTCTCAGAACGGTGTGGATCAATGCAGGGGGCGACGCCTACCCGCTGGAAGACCGCCCCGATCTAACGCTTCGCCACGTAACAGAGCTGCCAGCGGCCTTGGGTTCTTTGTAGAGCTACGCATCCCTAATCCAGAAAGGACTGCTCACCGAAATTCGGGCACTCGTCCACGGGCTCTGGCTCCGTGCTATCCGAGGAGAACATGGCGAAAGACCAGCAGTCGTTAAAAATTGAGCAATAGCAGTAGTGAAGTCGCGCGCGGCCTGCATAAGCACCCGCCTGCAAGGCAGTAGCCAGCTCAAAATCTCGAGTGTCGATCATGGCGACGGATTCACCTGGAGCCAAAACTCGTTGACTGATCGTATTGCGGCCATACAGAGAGCCCACGGCGCTGTCGTCAATCTCACCCACCAGACTCTCCACCAATGACCGCCATTCGCGTACCGGCTCGCCGTCGACTTCCAGCTTTACCGCGCGTATCTTCGCAGGCCCCACTCCCACGTTATTGAGTTGCAGACTGAAGTGAGCGGCCTCGCCGTCGCTGTGATCAACCATCATGACCTGCACATAGGGCCAAACCGTCGCCGCTGTCTGCTCACGAACAGCCCGGGATTCGTTGAGGGCGGCGTACAGTGCAACGGCACCCGTAAAGACGCCGGCAATGGAGAGAATCGTCTGCCAAAAAGTAAGCTTTAGGAATGCCTTGTCTACGCCACCCGAGACGGCGCCGGTGTCGTTCTGTTCTTCCATGCTGTCTGAAGTCATGCCCGCGACGAGGGCCTGGGCTTAGATCGCGTCTTCGCCCGTCTCGCGGGTGCGGATACGGATGACCTGCTCGAGGGTAGAAACAAAAATCTTGCCATCACCAATCTTGCCCGTGTCCGCGGACTGCACAATGGCATCTACAGCACTGTCGAGCTGATCGTCGCCGACAGCGACCTCCAACTTGACCTTTGGCAGGAAGTCGACCTGATATTCTGCGCCACGATACAGCTCTGTGTGGCCCTTCTGTCGACCGAAGCCCTTGACCTCTGTGACGGTGATGCCCTGGACACCCACATCAGCGAGGGCAGTACGGACGTCGTCTAACTTGAACGGCTTGATGATCGCGGTGACGAGCTTCATGGCGCTGAGCCTTGTCTGTCTAACGGCACGCCATGATAGGAAGAGTTATTAGCGGCCTGCAAGCTCAGGCGGCATCATCTCGCTCCACTGGCGCGACCTCTTCACTCCCCAAAACCGCAGCGAACCCCTCAAATTCTGGGTGACCAAGGTACAAGCTGCGATTACCACCGGCGCCTTTATGGGCAAGGCGAAATTCCTCCGAACGTGTCCAAGCCTCAAAAGCTGTGTAGCTCTCCCACTCCGTATGCGAGGCATACAGCACATGATCTTCACGCTCGGGTCCCTTCAGAAGCACGAAAGAACGGAAGCCCGGAACCTTCGACAAGTGGCTTTCACGGCTTAACCAAACGTCTTCGAACGCCTGCTCTTTTCCAAGAGCAATTTGAAACCGGTTCATGGCTATGTACATGGGAATCGACCTGAAAGTAGCGTGAGAATACGTAACTATAAGCCTAAAGGACCCAGGTCCAGCTCCATGCGTAAAGACCGAGCATTAGAAAGATTCCGCAAAGCCAACCCGTCCAAATCGCGATTCGACCTCCGACGGATCGCTCGTTCCGATAGTTGTCCACTACGCTGCCCTCGCGATCAATGTCAGTTGCCGGTAGCTGTTTAGGCTCAAACCACCGGACATCAACGACTGCCCATAGCGTCGCGCCGATTCGCTGAGGTCTGTCACGCCTGCACACACAAGTTGACCTGCGGCTGCACGAGCCGCTGGAACGTCGCACATGGCGGCTGCCGCTTGGACGACGCGCAACATGATGCGCTCATCGTGAGATATCTCTGGAAAGTTCGGATGCCGGAGCTCAAGGGGTCTAATGGGGGCGCCAATGAGTAGCCCCATAAATCGGTTTAGATGGCTGATGGCCTCCACGCACTGAAAGCGTCGGTAAGGTCCGATCAAGTCGCACTTGATGCAGCGCTGGTTGCGGCGGGAGAGCAACCACTGCCGCGCGCTCCAGACAAAGACTTGTTCTCCCTGAGTCAGGGAAGCAAACCGCAACTCCGATGCTGTTTCATCTGCATTTCGATGGCTGGGAAGCTGCAACCACATGGTCGACTCACTGGGTGAACTGGGAATTCAATAAACGATAGCGCGAATCATTCTCATTATCAAATATGCGATGCGGATTATGCTCAACCGGTGCGAATACCCTTACCGGCCCGTGACGGGCGTGAAGATCCGGCTCAATACAAATGCACGGCAAAAAAAAGGGGGACCAAAATGGTCCCCCAAGAACAACGCATCTCACAATGCGCCCGCAAGACGGTTTAGGTGTTGACGAACTCCGGGTAGGCCTCGAGGCCACACTCTGAGATATCAACGCCTTCGTACTCTTCTTCCTCAGTGACCCGGATACCCATGACGGTCTTGATGACAAAGAACACGATGAAGCTGGTGATGAAGACCCATCCGAAGATGGTGGCAGCACCGATGAGCTGGCCAGAGAAGCTTGAGTTATCACCGTTAGTAACAGGCACCAGCAGCAGACCCAGCAAGCCAACAACACCGTGAACTGAGATCGCACCGACAGGGTCGTCGATCTTCATCTTGTCCAGGGTGATGATGGAGAAGACGACGAGCACGCCACCGATCGCACCGAAGATAACGGCCTGCAGTGCAGACGGCGTATCGGGGCCGGCGGTGATGGCCACGAGGCCAGCCAGGGCGCCGTTCAGGGCCATGGTCAGATCAGCTTTGCCGAACATGAGACGAGCCGTCAGCAGCGCACCGATAAGGCCACCAGCTGCCGCGCCGTTCGTGTTCATGAAGACAACCGCTACCGCGTTTGCGCTTTCGACACTGGCAGTCGCCAAAACGGAACCACCGTTGAAGCCGAACCAGCCCAGCCACAGGATAAAGGTACCAAGCGTAGCCAGGGGCAGATTCGCACCCGGAATAGCGACCACAGAGCCGTCAGCGCGGTACTTGCCAGCACGGGGCCCGAGAAGGACTACGCCGGCGAGGGCAGCGGCAGCGCCTGCCATGTGTACGATGCCGGATCCCGCGAAATCGAGGAAGCCGAGGTCGCCAAGGGTGTACATACCGAACACGGGGTTACCGCCCCAGGTCCAGCTGCCTTCCATGGGGTAGATAAAACCGGTCATCACAACCGCGAAGGCCAGGAACGCCCAAAGCTTCATGCGCTCAGCAACGGCACCCGACACGATGGACATGGCGGTCGCAACAAATACGACCTGGAAGTAGAAGTCGGCAGACGGCGCGTATGTGGCCGGCTCGTCCGCTCCCGCTACCCCGTCACCGGTGATGGTGGAGAGGAAGTAATCACCGCCATACATGATGGCGTAGCCACACACCATGTACATGATGCAGGCGATCGCGAACAGGGCGACGTTTTTGGTCAGGATTTCTGTGGTGTTCTTGGAACGGACCAGACCTGCTTCGAGCATGGCAAAGCCGGCGGCCATCCACATAACCAGCGCACCGCACACGAGGAAGTAAAACGTGTCCAGTGCGTACTGCAATTGAAAAATATCGTTTTCCATGGGAATTTCTCTTGTCTGAATTCGAGGCTGATTTAGGTGGGTAGTGCCAACCGATCAGATGGCTTCTTCGCCGGTCTCGCCGGTACGAATACGAATCACCTGCTCAAGGGCGGAGACAAAGACCTTGCCGTCGCCGATCTTTCCGGTATTCGCTGACTTCGTAATGGCTTCAATGGTCTGATCGACCATCGACTCCGCAACCGCGACCTCAATCTTCACTTTGGGCAGGAAGTCCACAACGTACTCTGCACCGCGGTACAGTTCCGTGTGACCCTTCTGCCGGCCGAATCCTTTGACTTCCGTTACTGTGATGCCCTGTACGCCAATCTCCGAGAGCGACTCGCGTACGTCATCCAGCTTGAAAGGCTTCACAATAGCCGTAATTAATTTCATGCATCTCTCCTGACTAAAACAACGACGCTTTTGCAGCGCCTAATGGCCCGCCGATTTTTAGGTCCGATGAGTCACCGGAACGGCGTTCGCGCAGGACCACTCAGCAATGCATATGCCATGCGTATGAATCTGAGTTTTTTCAACCACTTAGTGTTTACGGATGCCGGCTTACACCGCGCTGACGAGCCTCAGAAGCCACTGACTGCGCACCAATTTAATGCGCAGCACTGAAATGGTGCGTGCGTCAGCGCTGTGACTTGAACGCGGGTGCCTTTAAACTGAGCATCCGATTTGGAGGTGCACAAGACCATGGCCCTGAAACCCCCGCCCATAACGGACGTGATAGAGCAGATGAGCGAGATCGTTGGCCCGAGCAGCCTTGCTCAGAGCGTCGACAAGAACGCAAAAGCGCTGCTGCAATCGGCACTTCAGCGGCTGGATTTCGTCAGTCGGGAAGAGTTTGATGCGCAGACTGCCGTCCTCGACCGCACGCGGGCCAAAGTCGCGGCCCTCGAGTCAGAGCTCGCGGCGATGACGGAAATGGTGGAAACGCTGGAGAGCGATCACGATCGCTGATTCGGTGTGCAAGGCCCATGACGGATATCGGTTATAGATCCGCCCCTGCCATGAACCACCGTTGTGCAGGAATCCTCCCATGAAGGACGGTTAGCGCGATACAAAGTGCCGTGTGTTTGAAGGCTCCATCCTTCAGCTGAGAGCTGAGAGCTGAGAGCTGAGAGCTGAGAGCTGAGAGCTGGCGTAAGACACGCCAAAACAATCACAAAGAGAACCCATCAAAGGGCCCATGGACGGGCGCTACCGGTTCAGGGATGAACGATGACCGTCGCCATTGTTGCCACTCGGGCGAATCGTGGTCTTGACGCGCCGCCCGTGCGCGTCGAGGTTGACCTCTCCAATGGACTGCCTGCGTTCAACATCGTCGGCATGGCCGAAACGGCCGTGAGAGAAAGCCGAGATCGCGTCCGAAGTGCGCTTCTGAACTGCCATTTCGAATTTCCAGATCGCCGTATAACCGTCAATCTCGCGCCCGCCGATCTGCCCAAAGGCGGTGGCCGCTTCGACCTTCCCATTGCCTTGGGAATACTGATTGCCAGCGGGCAGCTTCCCCAGGACTGCGTTGCAGGCTACGAATGCATTGGCGAATTGGCCCTGGATGGAAGCTTGCGCAGCGTGCACGGAACACTCTGCGCCGTCATCGCCGCCAGAGACGCCGGCAAGAAATCGATACTGCCCGCCGCCACAGAGCAGTTCGCCACAATTCCGGGCGCCTGCGTTGTGCGCGTCAAAGACCTCCTTCACTGTTGCGCGGTGCTGCGAGGACGCTGCGAAGCGGAAACGATTGTGGCCTGCGAAGAGCCCAAATCATCGCCGTTATCGAACCTGGCGGAGGTTCGTGGACAGGCACTGGGCAAGCGTGCGTTGGAAATTGCGGCCACAGGAGGACACCACCTGTTGCTTGAGGGACCTCCCGGAACCGGCAAGTCGTTGCTGGCGAGCTGCCTTCCCGGCCTCATGCCGCCCCCCAGCGAGCGCTCCGCGCTGCTTACACACGCCCTGTACGACCTCCGTGGCTTGCGGCCTCCCTCTGCACGCCCCTTTAGGGCGCCCCATCACAGCGCGAGTGCAGCCGCGCTGATCGGAGGCGGTGCTCATCCGCTCCCCGGCGAGATTTCCCTTGCGCACGGCGGTGTGCTGTTTCTGGATGAAATTGCGGAGTTCTCCCGCCATACATTGGACATGCTTCGCGAGCCTATTGAGCGCGGCGAGGTCAACATCGCCCGCGCTTCGGGATCCGTTCGATACCCCGCAGTTTTTCAACTCATCGCAGCCATGAACCCTTGCCCCTGCGGCCACGCCGGAGACCTCGAACGCAGCTGCCGCTGCAGCAATGGCGACCGACAGCGCTACCGCGCCCGACTCTCGGGGCCGCTGCTAGACCGTATAGACCTGCGCGTGAATGTTTCCCGAGAGCCCGTACGAGACCTCCTCGAACAGCCCAACAGCGAGCCGAGCGGCACCGTTGCGGATCGTGTGCAGGAGGGGGTCACGAAACAAAATCAGCGACAAGGCTGCCTCAATAGCCAGCTAGCGGGACGAGACCTCATTGGCGCCTGTGAACTCGGTCCATCAGAGCGGCATTTTCTGGAGAAGGCCGGCGACCGCCTGAAACTCTCGGCGCGCGCGGTGCACCGCACCATGCGAGTCGCGCGCACCATTGCCGATTTGGCCGGACACCACGGGGTTGTTCGGGCGGACCTAAGTGAAGCGCTCTCTTTTCGAGGGCCGCCCGAGGGGTGAACAGTAGAGCCTGGGGCGCTGAACGCCAGGTGTTGGACGTCTGGTTTGGAGTATTCAGGCGTTTACCGAAGCTGCTGACGGCAACGGGCAACAGGCAACAGACAGAAACCGCAAAAAAAAGCCGCGGTATTCCGCGGCTCTTCTTGAAGTCGCTAAAAAACGACCTGAAGCTGATCTTACTGGCTGTTGTCGATCATAAAATCGACGGCCGCAACAATTGCCTCGTCGGAGAGGTCCGCACGACCACCCTTGGCCATCATACTGGTACCGGCAACACCGTTAAGACCGCTGTTGTGCAAGGCTTCGATACCCTTCGCAATGCGCGGCTCCCAGGCAGCGACGTCACCGACCACCGGTGCGCCACCGGCACCCGTGGCATGGCATGCCATACACGCCGTATTGTAAGTGCCTTCTCCGTCGGGAGCGGCTGCTAAACCACCGACGGCCGCTGCGGCCGAAGGTGCGCCACCACAGGCTTCGCCCTGCAGGCAAACTTCACCAACCGGCGCGATACGTGCCGCGATCTCTGCACGCTGCTCATCCGTCAGGTCCACGGCGTGAGCAGCCGCCACGACAGCAAGCGGTGCAAGCCAGGTTGCAATTCCTTTGATCAAAGCTCTGTCCTCCCAGTTCAGGGCGCGCATTATAGCCACTGACCGGGTACCTTCAAAGGTATGTAAGAGGGGGTTTAATCGCCCGATCTGCTAGGATTTCGCCCCCCTAAATTGATAACTAAAGTTGGCTGACCGGAACCCCTCTCATGCATCTTTATACCTACGACTCTGCACCTAACCCTCGACGTATTGGACTCTTTCTGAGTTACAAGGGAATCGAATTACCGACAACGCAAATCGATATGCGACAGAACGCACATCGGGAGAGGACCTACCTGGATATCAATCCCCTCGGAACGCTGCCGGCACTGATGACCGATGAAGGGGTCATGCTGACAGAAGTCATCGCCATCGCAGACTATCTCGACGGTAAGTACCCGGAGAAACCCCTTATGGGCGAGTCCGCAATTGAGCGCGCTTTGGTCATCAGCTGGGATCACCGTATCTTCGCAAACGTCTTCAGCGCGTTCGCTTATGTGCTGCGCAACCGCAGCCCGGCCTTTGAGAACCGCGCTCTGCCCGGCCCCATCGACATTGAGCAAATTCCGGAGTTGGAACACCGGGGTCGAAAGCTCTACCAAGGCAATTTGGCGCTCTTCGATCAGGAACTGGGCGACAAGCCTTTCCTGTGTGGAGACACTTTGACCTTTGCCGATATCGATCTCTTCGTGGCCATCGATTCGGGCAGCTGGATCAAGGAGTCCATCCCCGAAAGCTGCGACACGCTGACCGCCTGGTATGAGAGGACCCGCGCTGCGCTCACGTAAGCACGAATCAAGCGGCATGCGGCCTGGGAGCGTCCGCGCCACTCTTGTCCCAGCCCTTGCTCTGTTCCTTGCAACAGCATGCAGCGAGGGGCCAGCAACCCGGCTCGAGGATTATCTGGCGCGCGTGGCAAGACCCCTGGGTGAGGAGCCACCGGCTCTCGCTGCGACCGTGGTTCCGAGGGTTCCGCGCGCTGAAGCCATGCAGATAACCATCGAAGCTGATGGCATCGATGGTCTGGACTTTCTGAAGCTTCGAGGCTGCGCGGTACAAACGACGATCGCGCGGCGCAACAGCTCCCTAGGCAGGATGGCCCCACCGTCTCAAAGACTGCTCCTGGAACTCGCCTATCTGCGGGATGCGCCCCCATGTGTCCGTAAACTCCGAGAAGAGTCGAATGAGGAACTCGCTGACTTACTCGAGAACAGCTACGCATCCAAAAAGGAGCAGCTCCCCGCACTGATTTTCAACGCCACATTAGGCTCCAGAGAGTTCCGCGATTTTTGGAGATCACCGGGGACTCTGGGCAATTACCCCGCAGAGACGTCGAGTGCACCAATTACGGCGCTCGAGCGTATTAACGCTTTGGTCGGTCAGTGGCTTTCCGGGGACTACACCGCAGATGAATCAGTCTTTGAGCTCACTCTGTCTGAGGTAGCCAATGGTGACGGCGGGGAGTTACTCGAGGCACTGACTCTGCAGCGAGAAGCCCTCGATCAAGCGTCTTCCATGGCACTTAAAGAGACTATGGAAGGCCCCCTTTGTGACGAAGGTCTGATTCCTGCGAGCGCGCCCATACTCAGGACCGTCGCAACCACGTACTTCATAGGACGTATCCAGCCATGGTCGGCGCAGCTTAGCCAGCGCTATCACACGCTGCTGGCACCCATAGAGGCGCTGGAACGCAGGGTTCAGCCCGCTCTGCCTCCGGCCTACGAACGCTGGCGTTTGCAACGGGACGCATCCCTCGCACAGGGACTGGCCGCACCCCGAGAGCATGTGCGCTCGCTGCAGACGCTTCTCGGCAGTTGCTATGCTGAATTTGCACCGGCGAAAGACGATTCTTAGGAACGGTATGAACGAAGAAACCAGCCCTGGCAGCGAGACCTCCGCACAACCGGTGCCCACCCCCGCCGTGCCCGTTAAACAGCTGCGCCGATCCCTGGGCAACGAGTGGCACGCAAGACCACTGATCGGCCAGTCGTCGCCACTGCGTTGCAGCCACATGGTCCTCCTTCGTGAAGAGACGACGCTGGACAAACGTCGGGAGCAGTTTGCCGCGTTCTGCGACAAGCACGGCCAGAGCACACCGGCCCAGCATAGCCGCCATCACAGCGTGCAGATTGGAAACTGCCTCCTAAAGTGGGAAGGCCATACGGAGGCCGATTCCTACACCCTGCTCGTTGCAGGTAACAGCGAACCTGCCTTTGCCAAACCCGCTCTCGATTTTCTGGATCGGGACCTTCGCGATACGCTGCGCCAGGAACTCTTCCTGGGCGTTCATATGGAAGTCATGGCCGCCAGCGAAGCACCCAGTGACGATCATCTCGATCGCCTTCGCGGCCAACTCGGCAACAGCGATATCTACGGCGGCACCATCGCCAGCGGCGTTGGGGAGCTGTGGTCTTCGTTCCAGTTGGATGCGGACGGTTTTGTGCACCTGGTCCTACTCGATCGCGGGCTGGGCGAGGAGCGTCTGGCGCGCTATCTACAGCGGGTGCTCGAAATCGAAAGCTACCGCTTCCTGGCCATGCTGGCTTTGCCAAGCGCGAGAGAAGTCATGGGTGTACTGGGCAGCTACGATCCCGAGCTGGACGAAATCATGGCGGAGCTGGCCCACCGCGGTGCGGATCCGTCCCAGGATCAACTGCTGGATCGAATCACGCGCATCGCCGCGGGCGTCGAACACGTGGCTGCGATTCATGCCTATCGCTTTGCGGCCGCGAGGGCCTATAACGGAATTGTCGAGCGTCGGCTCGCAGAGCTTTTTGAGCAGCCTTTCGGCAATGCCTCGCGCTACGGTACTTTCCTGCAGAAGACGCTCCAACCCGCTATGCGGACCTGCGAGGCGGCGGAGCGTCGTACCCAGGAATTGGCACAACGCATCACCCGGGCAACGCAGCTTCTGGACTCTATGGTGGACATGGATCAGAAGAAGCAGAATCAGGCAATTCTTGAAGGTATGGCCGAAAGAGCCGCCCTTCAGCTACGACTGCAACAGTCCGTGGAAGGCTTCTCCATTTTCGCCATTACCTACTACGCCGTAGGCTTGGTGCACTACCTGCTGAAGTCGGGCGAAGCGCTGGGCCTCCCTCTCAACCCTGACCTGCTGACGGGCCTGTCGGCCCCTCTGGTGCTTGGCGTCGTCTGGTGGGCGGTGCGGCGCGTTAAGAAACGGCTGCAAGCATAAGCCGAATCAAGATTCGGTTTTGCTCTCTGGCAGCGTTCTTTTGGGGTGCATGCCGTTGCTCATCCCCATAAATGGCGGATGAATAGAGTAGCCAAGCATGCGCCTCAAATCCTCTGAGACGGTGGCCGCCGTTTCCGGTGATACGGACAGAAAGTAATTCTCCTGGGTGCGCAAAAAAGGCTCGCAATACTGCGCCGTTAGCGCGAGTCGACTCGTTCCGCTGTAGTTCTCGCCGCCCCCGTGCCACAGATTGCCCATAAAAAGAATGCAGGATCCCGCGGGCATCAACGCCTTTACCCGAAGATCCCCATCTTCCGGGTATCGGTCTTCGCTCCACTGATGACTCCCGGGGATGGCGACGGTCGCACCGTTGTTCTCCGTAAAGTCGTCAATGGCAAAGACGGTAGCGATGCTCAAGGCTTGGCGCGGACGCGGCCAGGGATAAAACCCGTCATCGATATGCAGCGGCTGCGCGGGAGAGCCTTCAAGAATATTGATGACTTGCGCCTGCGAGAGCAGGTAATTGGGTTTCAACAGGCGTTCGAGGTGCGCAAGGATCAGAGGGTGCTCAATGAACCGATCTGCGGCGCGGATCTTTTCCGGCAACCCATAGATCCGCTGTGTGCGCTCTCCTTCGAAGGAGTTGCGCCCAAACTGGGCCAGGTGCGGCGCACACTCTGCCCGCAGGGCTTCGAGGTCTTCTTCGCCCATGAGGTCAGGAAGAATAATGTATCCGTTTTCCAGCAGCTGTGTGTGTTGGGCGTCCACCAGATCGGGATCGACCGATGCCACGGCGTCGCTTTGCGTGAAGGTGTGGGTTCTCGCGAGATCGCCCTCGGAGTACTCGCGGAAGTCATTAAACTGCTTGAAGCGCGCGTCGTCGCGTCCGCTCTTGGTGGTCGGATCGGTCATTCGCCAATCTCCTTTTTATTCTTGTTTGGACTGACGCCCGGCGTGCCTCAATGCCGGGCCCACCTCTGCTATCGGTGCCGCATAAGATACTACCGCGAAGCACTCTCCAGAGCTTTGATTTCGCCACCGTCGTCATCGATGCCCGAAGGAGTGTACCGAACAGAGCGCTCATGATGGATCGCACCGGCCATCAATCGCATCCGAATAGGCGCTCGACCGCGCGGCTGTTTGACTCGCTTTGCGTCGGAAACGCTGCGCCGGCGCGTCCGAGTTGGCGTCTGAACAAGTGTCTGAATAGGTGGTGAAAAGGCGCCTGAATTCAGAAACGACTCGGGAGGCTCTCCGGCGCCGCGCTGGTGCGAAATTCTGGGTCGGCAATACCGCGGACATTGGTTTCGTATAGGAATAGGTTCCCCGCCTCAGGCTCTGCTTCGAGAGCCTCATCCGTCATATCCTGACGCGCCGTGGTGACCGCAAGGATGTTGAGATCCGGACCGCCCAAGGCAGCACAGCTGGGCTGACGGACCGGAACGGCAAGCGTGAAGTCCTCAGAGCCGTCCGGCGCATAACGGACGACGCGGCCGCCGCCCCACTGGGCATTCCAGAGGAAACCGTCCGCATCGATGCACGAACCATCGGGAAAACAACCTTGTTCCGTAGCAACGAAAGGCTGGGCAACGCCCAGCTCTCCCGCTTCGACGTCAAAGGGATAGCGATGAATTACGCGCGTGGGCGTATCCGTGTGGTAGCAGGTCGTACCATCCGGTGACCAACAGAGACTGTTCGAAATGGATAAGCCTGAAAGCGGCTGGGAAACCGCGTGCATGGCGTCCAGGCAGAACATCGGCGCGCCTGAGGTGGCCAGTTCGTCATCCTCGACCATGCCCCCAACCCAGAATCGACCCTGTCGATCGACGCGTCCATCATTGAGGCGCATGCCGGGACCCAAGCCCGAAAGGCTTTCTAATGGGAGCCGATCACCCGTCGCGGGGTCGAAGTAGGCGAAACCCGATGCGAAACCTCCCAGGAAGAAGTCGCACCCTTGGACACGCGCAAAGCAGGCGAGTCGCTCAGGCATAGGGAAGGTCGCTAGTTCCTCGGAACCCAGGCGGTATCGGAACAAGAGACTTCCTTGAATATCTGTCCACCAGAACGCCTGATCCCGATGATCCCAGATCACGCCTTCGCCGAGCTCGTTCGCCACGGGCAGGGACCCGACAAGCTTCGCAGTGACCGGCATTATTGCGAACCACTCGCCGAGCGATACGCCTCAACGGCCGCTTTCCCGGCCGTATGCACGCGCTCTGCATCCCATCCGGGACTATAGATCTGCGTGCCGATACCGAAACCTTCGACGCCCGCTGCAAGCCAGGACCCCATGTCGTCGGGACCAACACCGCCAACGGCGAGTACGGAACACTCGGGAGGTAATACAGCGCGCACAGCCTTAACATGACCCGGGCCATAGGTTCCGGCGGGAAAGAGCTTGAGATACCGAGCGCCGTGGCGCCACGCCGTGAAAGCCTCCGAGGCCGTCGCCCAGCCGGGCAGCGGCGTCAGCCCGCGCTCCACGGAGCGATCAATCACCGCTGCATCTGTATTCGGCGTCACGATTATTTTGCCACCGGCATCGGCTACCGCATCGACGCTTTCTGCGCTCAACACGGTACCGGCGCCGATAATGCATGCGTCGCCCAACGCACTTGCCAGGGCATGAATGCTGTCCAGCGGGTCGGGAGAATTGAGCGGAACTTCGATAATGCCGATGCCGGCGGACTGAAGGGCTTTACCAATCTCCACCACCTCGTTGGGCCTGACACCTCTCAGGATGGCAACCACCGGCATGCGCCGAAACCAATCATCAAAAGACATACTCATCATTTTCGAATCCTGAGCTACGGGGACATCACTGACCCGGGGTGGTAATAGCGCGGCACACCGCCCCGTAGGCAGCGAGTGCAATTTCATCGGGCTCATGGCTGCTCACGGCGCACCCCTCGCCCTCGAGGGCGAGGCGATAAGACGTACCGATCACCCCGTCGCCGATGACATGAACTGCGGTTTTGTCACGAGGGCGGCCAAAGAGCTTCAGCGCTCCCTGCACATCTGCACCCACCAGCAATCCCGACAGATAAGATTCGGCGTCTGATGCGCCGAGCTCCCCCATCACCTGCCGGCTGCGCGTCGAGAAAAGTGCATGAAGTAACTGACCTCCATCGAGCTTCCTTGCGAGCTCGAGCCCTTCCTTAAATGCGGAAACCACCAGCTGGCCTCGGTCCGCACCCCGAAGGAGGATGCTGTGCTCGCCGAGCACCGCGAACAGCTCACCAGTGAGTGCGGTCGTAAAGGTTTCAACCTGATCACCGAGGCAGCGAACCCATTTGTTGTGAGTACCGGGCAAGCAGACGAGCCGCGTCTGATCCGCAGAGGGCGGCACCAATGCCGCAAGACCCAGCAGCTGAAGCTCTTCTCCGCGCATCACGTCGGGCGAGCCGAAGGGGTTCACGGTGGAGAGACCGGGGATCAGATGTATTTCACGACCTCGAGACTCGAAGGAAAGCGTGCGCCGCGCGATGTCAGCGGTTTGGACCGGACAGCTCTGATAGGGCGCCTCGCGCCAGCCGATGGTTGAGCCCACCATGCCCGAAAGCATGATCGGGACATCGCCAACCTTGCCGAGCCAGGGATCAATGCGTTCAAAAAGGGCGTGTTCAAATGCGCTGGCATCACCTGCCGACGAGAGTTCGGCGACGCCAGGACCGCGAAGGGCCTCGAGAAGCTTTGGCCTACCGTCATCATCAACACCACACAGATACACGCGGAGGTTCGTCGTCCCCCAGTCGCCAGCAATGAAGTGCAAAACGCTCACGGGCTAGGTGCGCCCGGCGTCGACCGTGAAGCTCTGGCCGGTGATCATCCGACTGTCTGCGGACGCCAGGAAGAGCACCAGGTTAGCCACGTCCTGTGGCATGAGCCGGTCCTTGAGGGCCACCTGCTCAGACCACGCAGCCTCTGCTTCCGGGGTCAGCCAGGTATCCAGCTGTCGTTGTGTGACCACCCAGCCAGGCAGCACTGCATTCACCCGAATGCCTCGCTGACCATAGTCGCGGGCCAGCGCCTTCGTCAGGCCAATGATGCCGGCCTTGGCAGCCACGTACCCGGGCATTTCCGGGGGGCCCAAAAGCGCGTTGATGGAGCTGAGGTTAATGACAGAGCCTGTCTGTCCCGTCATGGAGGCTACGGCCGTTTGGGTGGCAAAAAATGCCGCATCGAGATTCACGGCCATACAGCTGCGCCAGCTCGCTTCCGTAACGTTATCCGGAGAGTGTCGCGTGTCATTCGCCACGTTATTCACAAGAACATCGATAGCGCCCTGGGCGGCGATGGCCGCATTGATGGATTGCTGAAGGGATGCGACGTCCGTCACGTCTATAGATTCAAAGCGGACTGTTGCCGAGCTCTCCGCGGACAATCGCTGCGCCAGTGCCTCGCCGGAATCTGCATCCAGATCAACGAAGGTCACGTTGGCCTCCTGACCGGCAAAGCTTTCGACCAGCGTCGCACCGATACCGGTGGCGCCCCCCGTAATGAATACGGACTGGCCGGCGATGCTTGCGTAAGTTGTAAGGTGGGTCTGGGTCATGTGGGATACAGCACGGGGCTCTGAACGGAGACCGTCGCTCTCAGGCGGCGGTACGATCCTTCGCCGCTTCCAGTTTCACTCCAACGACCGCTTCATCACCGGCACCCTGCCGCTTGATCATGGCATTGAGTTGGAACGAAGAAACCAGGAGCGCATGAATCGCCAGCAGGTAGCCATTCTTCTGAAACTCCTCGAGCGTCTCTCCGCCAAAGGTGTTCAGCTTGCCTTCGTCGACGGTATTGAGGCCGGTGATGGTATTCACCTTGCCGTTGGCATACTGCACCTGTAGATCAATGGCGCTGATGAGACCCATCTCGTCCAGCCGTGCGAGAAATTGTCGCGTTGCCGTATCGTTCCGAATGTCGGCTTCGAGCATTCCGCTCATGCGCGTGAGCATCGGCGTCGCTTTTCCAGTGTCGTCAAAGAAGGGGTCGCCCTCCTCCCGCGAAAACGCCGGCGCGTTCTCGTCGATGCCCACCGCATAGCCCTTCTCAGTGTTCGGCGCTTCCATCAGGAACAGCGGGTAGGTCTGCATGGCCGTGGGCATATACACCGCATCCCAAACGCTATCGCGCATGAACAGGTTCACGCCGGGCTCAAAACCACACATGGCAGAGAACGCCCAGTCGCCGTTATGGGGATTGCGGGTGATAAACACGGGAAAGCTGCTACAGGCTTTGCCGATTTCCGTTGCACGCAGATTGAAGAGGTGCTGATTGCCAGCAATATTGAGAACGGCGTCCGGGGCGATACGAAGATCGCCGTGATGCTCTGCCGTCAGTTCCTTGAGTTCTGCCACAAATCAGTGCTCCCGGGTGGATGCCAGCCACTGTTCAATGTAATCGCGATGGGGCGGCAACGCCTGCAACATCTGATCGGTCAGTAGTCGATTGCGCTGTACGATCTGCTGGGCCTCCTGCTGCTCGCGGTACAGATAGGCTTGCTGCGAAAAATCAGGTTTAAAGCCCATGCCATAGATCACGTACTGATAGCTGGCAGCGGGAAACAGCTCAATCGCGCTATCGAAGTCCGCCGATACGGGGCCCCGACAGGCCCAGAGTGCCAGATCCTCCCGAAGACTGTCAGGAAAACTCGCCTCATCACAATGTGCCTGCCAATAGGGCTCATCCCGCTTGCTCAACATGTAGTGGAGCTTCAGGAAATCGATGATACGACTCCAGCGATACGCCATCTGGGAGTTGAAGCGCCGGGACACCACCGGCAGCACGCGCCGGGTGGGCGGGAGATTCTCCGCAATGTATCGAGCGGAGATTTCCACCAACATAATGGCCGTCGCTTCCAACGGCTCCACAAAGCCTGCCGAGAGCCCTACCGCCACACAATTGTTCTTCCACCAGGTTTCCCGATATCCGGAACGGAATGAGATCTTCCGCGGCTCCAGTCCATCGGCTGCATCGCCGAGATAATTGCGGAGGTTCTGCTCGGCTTCATCATCGCTGAGATAGTCGCTGGAATACACGTGACCAACACCACGGCGGTGGGTCAGGCCTATGTCCCAGATCCATCCCGCGTTCTGCGCCGTGGCGATAGTGTGGGTGGCCAGCGGCATATCGTCGCGCTCATAGGGAACCTGCATGGCCAGAGCGCGGTCGTTGAAGAGCACGGAGCTCACATCAACGAAGGGGACACCCATGGCCTTGCCCAGCAACAGCGATGCGAATCCGGTGCAGTCGACGAAGAGATCGCCAGGGAGAGTGCCCTGCTCCTTCAGCTGAATCGATTCAATATCACCTGATTCAGAAAGCGTTACGTCCTCAACGGTATCGATGACCTGGCGGACACCCAGCTTCTCTCGTCCGTGATGCTTGAGCACTTCCGAGAACGCACCGGCATCCAGGTGATAGGCATAGTTGCACTTACCCTGGTACTCCGAGTCTGCCATGGTCCGCGGCGCAAGGCCGGCTTCACACACGTGGTGCTGAAAGTTGCTATCGGCGGCGTAGTCCTCGATATGGTCCATGTAGGGCGCCAAATCGAGGCGCCCGTAACCCAAGGGAACCGTAAACGGGTGGTAATAGAAGTCGCCGTTACCGTGCACCCAATCGACAAACTTGCCGCCCTGCTTGAAGGCCGCGTGACACTTGCGAAACAGTTCGGCCTCGGAGATGCCGATCTGCTTCATGGTGTTCTTCATGGTGGGCCAGGTGCCCTCGCCAACGCCAATGGTCGGTATATCCGATGACTCGACCAGAACCACCTCCAGGCCGCCTAGCCCTTCGCTCTGGTGATGCGCTGCAATGACCGTCGCCGTCAGCCAACCGGCTGTGCCGCCCCCGACCACCACGACTCTATTTATGTTTTCACTCATCGTTTGCTGATGAACTCTTCGTAGCAGAGCCCTAAATATAGAGAAATTCCCTCGCCGGCGCAGGCGGCGAAAGGAAATTTATAATCCTGCAAAAGACCCCGCTCCCGCGCAAAAAAGCCCGCGTGAGAGCACGCGGGCTACAGGGGTTACGCCCAAAAGATGCGTTCCTCGATGGCAGCCGCCGCTGCCATGCACTGGGCGCTAAAAAGTACCCCGCAAACCGATGGCATAGCGGGAACCGTTGTCTTCGATATTGAACACCTGATTTGCGAAGCGGCCGGTCTGCACCAGTTCCTCTTCGGTGATGTTGATACCCTCGAAGAAGACGGTGAAGTTATCGGTAATATCGTAGCTCGCGCTGATATCCCATTGGCCAAAGGTGTCGGTATTCACCGGCTCACCGTTAAAGCCATTGTCGATGCGGCGCAAGAAACCCTCACGGTTGTTAAATGCGATACGGCCCTGCAGGCGATCGTTCTCATAGAACAGCACCAGGTTCTGGGAATCCCCGAGACCCTCGAGGGCGAAGCTCTCGGTCTGGTCGGCGCCGAGGCTGACATTACTGTCTACCACCGTCGCGTTGGCGATGATGCCGAAGCCGTTCTCGAAGAGGTGCGTAATCGCCACTTCGAAACCAGTCACATTCGCCGCTTCACCATTCTGGGGACGACTCACGGTGTAGATCTCCGTCTCACCATTGAGTTCTTCCGTCGTGGCAACCACATCGAGATCGGGCTGCGTGGGATCGAGGACCAAACCTTCGGCACACAGCGGCGAATTCGCAGTGCTGCAGCGGAAGTTATCGGCGGGGCTGCGATCAGATAGCGTATACGTCTCGGCGCCCGTCAGCGTCGTGATGAAGTTGTCGATCTCCTTGTCGAAGTACGCGAAGGACAGAACGCTGCCATCCTGGTAGTACCACTCGAAAGAAAGATCCCAGTTCTCAGACGTGAACGGCTCGAGACCCGGGTTACCACCGCTGGCCGTCAGGTTCTGACGACGTGGCTCGTTAAAGATCGTCGCCGGCGACATCTGGGACATGGTGGGACGTGTCATGGACTCGTAAGCCGCGAAACGCAGCACCATGTCATCCGTGAGATCCACCTTCAGGTTCATGCTCGGCAGCAGATTCGAGTAGCTGTCGCTCTCGCTGATGTCCGTCGGCGCTCCCAGAACGTTGGAGAACAGCGTCAGGTCAGACGTGGGCACCACGTCATCGATGAAGCTCTGCACCGCAGATACTTCAACGTCGGTCTGTGCGTAGCGCGCGCCGGCGTTGAAGAATACGGGCATACCGCCAACATCAAACTCGAAGTCGAACTGCATGTAGACGCTGGTGACATCTTCTTCGATCTTGTAGCGGTTGTTCTGCAGCGTTGGGAGAATCGGGTTACCCGAGTCCGCAAGGAACTGCACATACGCGTCACCGTCGTAGGTGTAGAAGGTGTCGATCAGGCCACTGAAATAGTTCTGCGCCGTGAACGGACGGAAGTCGATGACATCATTCGGTGCCGGGGTGGTATAGCCACAGAACGCACACTGGCTGGCGAAGACCTGGAACTGCGTCTTCTCGCGCTGCTGGTGATAGGCACCAAAGCGCATGGTCTGGAAGACTTCGCCATCGTTCCGGAAGGTAAAGTCAGCCTTGATCTCGTCAATCTGATCTTCGTCCGTAGGGAATCTTCCCTGCTCGTTGTAATGCAGGCGAGACAGGCTCGGGTCAGGCAGTGCTCCGTTTCCGAAGCCGTCATGCACAACCGTCGGCGTACCGCCTGTGCCATCGAAGGCATAGTTGTTGATGATGCCGACGACGTTGAAACGATCCTGACCCGCGCGGTCATTCTCTGATTCCGACGAGGACACGTCGAAAACTGCTTGCAGTTGATCGGTAACTTGCCAATCGGCGTTAAAGCCGAAGCCTTTCGTTTCGACGTCTCGGCCATTTCTCGTGGTCGACACGAAGTCGGTGGCGGGGTTGCCGGAACCCTGGTGCAGGTCAATCCCCTGCGTGAACGCTATCAGGGTGCCGGTACTGGGATCGATGGTGCCGCTGCCGACACGATCAGGCTCGAACCAGGACGCCAGGTCCGTTACGAGAGAGTCGACCTCAAAGCGCGACACGAAGCCATCCAGAGTCAGGCTTAGATCTGCGGAGGGCGCCCACTGCAGCACGAGGTTGGCGTTGTCACGGGTACGCTCCTGCTCGTCAACGATCTGGTCCCAGTTCCGTGGGATGTAGGCATTGGTGAACAGAACACCGTCATTACGGTTGGAGATGGTCTGACCCGGTCTCCAGCCCGCTGTTTCGATGCGGTTAATCTGAACGGAGCGCTCCTGGCGGCTCAGGTTTAACAGCACGCCAAAGTTGTCGTCATCGCCAAAGGTTTGGCTCACGAAAAGGTAGCCCGATGGCGCCGTCTCTTCCGACAGCGTCTCGTACATCCCCTTCACCTCACCGACGACTTTCAGCCCGGGGCTATCCAGAGGGCGTGCGGTAGTGAGGTTGATGGTGCCGCCGATGCCGCCTTCCTGCTGGCTAACCTCGGTGCTCTTGTAGACGTTGGCACCGGTAATCATGTTGGCGGGCAGGATGTCGAAGTTGAACTCCCGGCCGCCGGTGTCATTGGCAATCTGGCGACCGTTCACCAGCACCGTGTTGAACTGGGGTCCAAGGCCACGAATGGTGACCTGCTGACCTTCACCGCCACTCCGGTCGATGGATACACCGGTAACCCGCTGCAGCGATTCCGCAACGTTCAGATCAGGAAACTTACCGATGTCTTCCGCTTCGATGGAGTCGACAACGCCCGCCGCATCGCGCTTGATGTCGAGTGCTCGGGTCAGGGAGCCACGGATACCCGTGACGACCACTTCTTCAAGGACCTGGTCCTGGGCGAAAGCAATGGGTGATTGGGAAAGGCAGAGCACGCTGGAAACGGCTGCCGAAAGTGCACACTTCTTGAAGCCGAACGGCTTCGCTTGTTGGATGTCCATGGACAATCTCCGCACCTAGTTAGTTATCGTTATTCAGGGCGACACAGGGGTGCGCCCAGGCTCGCGTCCGAGTAAAACTACGATATATCATATAAATAGTAAAGATATGGCGATGTAATTTTTTACGCCATGATAGAAAGCGGCTATTTGGATACCTGCGAGGCGAAGCGCCGTGTGTTTTCGTCTACCATGGATGGGTCTCGCCAGGACGCCATAGGGTCGTTTTTAGTAGACGAAGCATTTGATTAAGTGCTTTTTAATCAATGCCTTACACACAATAATAAGGAAGAGGAGCACGCCCTCGTGAGCGATCAAGCCATTCAGTTTGGCGTTTTCTGTCTGGTCATCGGCGCCATCGCCCTGATCACCTACATCAAGTGCACCGGCGAAAATCGGCACTCCGCCGACTCCAATAAGGAGTATTTTCTGGCCGGCGGCGGCCTGTCCTGGCTGTTCGTTGCAGGCTCGATCACCCTCACAAACCTGAGTACCGACCAACTGGTGGGGATGAATGGCAATCAGATGTTGCTGCTCGCCATCTGGGAACTTTGCGGTTTTGTAGGGCTGCTTGTGTTGGCGAAAGTCTTCCTGCCGGTCTACTACCGGAATAACTGCACCACCACCACGGAGTTGTTGGAACTGCGCTACGACAGCAAGCACGTGCGCGCGCTGGTGTCAGCGATGTTCCTGTTTATCAACGTCTTCGTGTTCCAGCCCGCGGTGATCTACACAGGCGCCCTGTTCATCATTTCCATGACGGGTACCGACATCAACATGTTGGTAATCGCCGTGCTCTTTGCCCTGGTGGGTGCCGCGTACTCAGTACTCGGTGGTCTGCGCGCGGTCGCCGTTTCTGATACCTACGGTGGCGTTCTTGTGCTGGGCATGGGTTTGCTCATCGTATTTCTCGCCCTCAATGCCATCAATTGGGACTTCAGCGGTATACCCCCAGAGCGCCTCACGCTGATCGGCGGCAACGATTCACCCGTGCCCTGGCACACGCTGCTGACCGGCATGTTCCTAATCCAGATCTTTTACTGGAGCACGAACCAGACCATCACGCAGCGCGCCATGGCTGCGCCGGATGTAAAAGAGGCGCAAAAAGGTGTGTATGCGGCAGCGTTCGTTCGCGTTGTGTTCATCCCGGCAATGATCGTGGTGCCCGGGATCGTGGCCTACAAGCTCTATGGCGATATTGGAGACGCCGCCTATGGCCGCATCGTGGGTGAGCTTTTACCGCCCTGGCTCTCGGGCGTATTTGCCGCCGCCATCGCAGCGGCGGTGCTTTCCAGCTTCAACAGTATGGTGAATTCCTCCGCTGCTATGTATGTGTGCGACCTGCACGAACGCTACATCAACGACAAACCCAATGTGCCAGTACTCAGCGGCATTGCGACAGCGATCTTCGTGGTGATCGCCATCTCCATGGTGCCCATCTACGCCGAGTCGGAGAGCATCATCAACCTGCTCCAGGAACTGTGGGGGCTCATCAGCATGCCGATCCTGGCGTGCTTCACGGTGGGACTACTGTTCAAGGGTGTGGATTACCGGGCAGCCATCATTGCCGTGCTCGCGGGCGTCGCAATGTACGCAAGCTTCGTGTGGATCTGGATGCCGCTGCACTACATCCACATGATGGCGATCACCTTCGTGAGCAGCGTTGCCATTGCACTGCTACTCAACCGCGTCGTGTTCGGCAACCACGCCGAATTGATGGGGCTGCAGCCTCGCACCTGATCGTGTGTTCGCGTCTAGCGCTTACGCAGGTGCAGAATCAACACACTCTCGGGATTCATGATGGGAAGCTGAAGGCCGATTCTCATAAGGGCATCCCCAGTGAGAATCGCTCCATCGAGTACATCCAGCACTGAGGGTGAGGGGCTTTTGGGTGCCAGCGGCCAGATCACGGTGACCTCGTAGCTGTCATCGGCATCGAGGCCGCGGAACCGGAAACGGCCCGGGGCTGCATTCGGCTGACTCTCCAGCAGCGCATAGGAGAACATCGCCTGCTGCTGGTCGGGCGAAATGATCCCGAAACCACTCTCGTACTCATGTAAATCCAGGCGCACCAGGTCGCTGCCCAGAATCAGTTCTCGGTGCTGCTTGTGTAAGGCGACGGCTGCGGCGAGTTCGTCACGATCCTCCTCGCGCATCTCCAACAGGTTTGCCTCAATGCCCATGTCGCCAAAGAGTGCGACACCCGCACGTGTCCCCATGCTCAGGCTGCGACCGGTGATATGACATTCGAAAGGCCCCACGTGTGCACCCATGAATTCCGGCGGGAAGAAGAAAGAAAAGCCCTTTTGCACGCGCAGGCGATCCAGGGCGTCGTTCGTATCCGACGTCCAGATTCGGTCCGTATGGGCGAGGATGCCGTAGTCGGCTCGAGCACCCCCGGAGCTGCAGCTCTCGATCTCCACCGCAGGATGAGCCGCGCGTACCCGCTCAAGCAATTCGTAGAGCGCCAGCGTTTGGCGATGCACCGCGACACGACCATCGCGACCACCAGGCTGATGAAGGTCACGATTCATATCCCACTTGATGTAAGCGATATCGTTGTTGCTAAGAAGATCGTCGATGCGCTCAAAGAGGTAATCCGTTACCGCGCGCTGCGTGAGATCAAGCACGAGCTGATGGCGAGCCAGCACGCGGGGTGCAGGGTCGGCATTCAGTACCCAGTCGGGATGGGCGCGATAGAGATCGCTATCGGGATTCACCATCTCCGGCTCAAGCCAGATGCCAAACTCCATGCCGTGCTCGTGCACGTATTCGATGAGCGGCGTCAGGCCATCGGGAAACTTGGCCTCATCAACATACCAATCTCCGAGTCCGGCGCGATCCGAATTCCGACCTCGGAACCAACCGTCATCGAGTACAAAGCGCTCAACCCCGACAGACGCCGCCGCATCTGCCAGCTCACACAAGGCATCCATGGATAGGTCAAAGTACACGGCTTCCCAGGTATTGAAGTGCACAGGCTTCATCTTGCCCAGCATGCGCTTGTCGGTCAGATGCGTTCGCGTGTAGCGATGGAAGCAACGGGACATCCCGGAGAAGCCGTCGTGGGTTCGCGCTCCATAGAGCGTGGGCGATCGATAGGACTCGCCGGGCTCGAGGCTCAGCTCGCCGGGATAAAAGAGCTCACCCAACTGGGCATAGGCTCGGCCTGAAGACAGCTCCTCGATGCTGATGCGGTGGTTGCCGCTCCAGCCCAGATGGAGACCATAGGCACCCCCGATGCTCTCATTGGTTTGCCGCGTGTGGATGACCACACCGGGGAAGGTATCGTGAGACGTGCGGCCCGCCCGGTTCTCGCGCAAATAAGTACCCAGAAAACGATCGACCCGCTGTAGCTGAAATTCGTGGGCCCAGCGACCTTCGAAGCCCAGGATCTGATCGTAGTGCAGAGGCACGGGAATGCAGGGCGCATTGCAGCGATCAACCCAAAGCCGATCCTCACCCTCGTTGACCAGCTCTGTGGTGGCCGTCAGTACACCACTGTCGTGATCCAGCGCCAGGCGGTGAATCACCTTAATGTGCGTGGCGCTACAGCGAGACTCGAAGGTGACCTCAGACTCCGTCGCCGAAACTTTTTCCAGCGTCGTGTAGACGCCCCACTCACGACCGTCGCGGTGGACCTGAATGCCAGCGCTGCCCGTAAACCCGGCACCAAACTCGGGAGACAGCGCGATGGGCGCCTCCTCCCCAATGCTGGCGGGCGCCTCCTGACGGGTCGTAAGCAGGGCGACCATTTCCGGCGTCGTCGCATCTGCGAGACGGACGCCCCAATGGAGGATTGCCGGGGCATTCCGTCGACAGTCGAGCACTAGACTGCTGCCGCGGCTATTAAGGACATAGAAAGGCTGAACTGCGTCCGTCATCAAACTTCTTCCGATGCGTGGCCAGGAACTGTGGGAGCGCAGCATACGCACGGTTCCCGTGCAAAAACATCCGCCCCGAACCGAGGTTTATTTTGTAATATAAATAGTATATTACTGTGAGTCTCTTTCCGGGCAAAGCATCCATGAACCTTCGCGACCGAAACATTGAGCGCCTGAAGAGCACTCAGTTTGATGTGCTGATCATCGGCGGCGGCATCAATGGGGCCGTTTCTGCAGCGGCGCTGGCGGCCCGTGGCGCGAACGTGGCCCTGATTGACCGCGCAGATTTCGCCAGCGGCTCGAGCTCCGCGTCATCGAATCTGGCCTGGGGCGGCATCAAGTACCTCGAGTCCTATGAGTTCGGCCTGGTTAACAAGCTATGCAAGAGTCGCAACCAGCTGATGGAGAGTTACCCCGCCAACGTTCGGGAGATTCGCTTTCTCACCACCATCAGCAAGGGCTTCCGTTACCCCGTATTTTTGGTTTACCTCAGCACCCTGCTCTATTGGGTACTGGGCCGCTTTGCGACACGCGCGCCGCGCTATTTCACGCGCGCAAGCCTCAAGCGTCGTCAGGCGCGCATCGACACCCGCGATGCTATGGGTGGTTTCGAGTATTCCGACAGCTACCTGCCCGACAACGATGCGCGGTTTGTGTTCAGTTTTGTGCGCTCTGCCATGGATCGGGGCGCCGTTGCCGCCAACTACGTTTCTTCTCTGGGAAGTCGTCTCGATGGCGTGCACTGGACGACGGACGTTATCGATGAAGAAACAGGTGACGCCTTCCGAATTCGATCGTCCGTGGTAATCAATGCCTGCGGTGCCCACGCAGACGCGCAAAATGCTTTGGCCGGCCAAAGCACCGCCCATCGCCATCTCTTCTCGAAGGGTATTCACCTCGTGGTCGACCGCATTGTCGATGCCGCAGAAATCCTGGCCTTCTTCGCCAGCGATGGTCGTCTCTTTTTCGTCATAACCATGGGATCTAAAACCTGCATCGGCACGACGGACACTCAAGTGGAATCACCGGAAACCGTTGTCACCGATGAAGACCGAACCTTTGTGCTCGACAATGCCAACGCCTGCCTGAATTTGGTGCGCCCCCTGACCCAAAACGACATCATTGCCGAGCGCTGCGGTGTAAGACCGCTGGCGGTGCAGGGCAGGGGCGGTGTCGCCGACTGGGTGAAGCTGTCGCGCAAGCACGCCATTGACGTCGATCGCGAGAAGGCGCATATCAGCATTTTCGGCGGTAAGCTAACGGACTGCATTAACGTCGGCGAAGAAATCTGCGAGGTCGTGCAGGACCTCGGAATCGAGCTACCTTCACCAAAAACTATCTGGTTTGGAGAGCCGGGAGGCGCGGAAAAGGCAGCCTTTATGACACTTGCCAAAGAAGTAGATCTCGACTCGCACACCCCCGAGGGTGCGCGGGAGCCCCTCAGCGTAAAGCTCTGGCGACGCTATGGTGAAAGGGCTAGGTTGCTTCTCGGTGATATTCAGGAAAGCGCAAAGGCAGCCCAAGAAGTCATCCCGGGCTCCGGTTATCTGCGCTGCGAAGTTAGCTATGCCGCGCACCGGGAGATGGTGACCCGCCTCGATGATTTCCTTCGTCGGCGCACGGAGCTGTCGCTGGTCACACCCTCCTCTTTGTTGCTTCACCGGGACAGTCTGACCGAGATAGGTCGTCTGCTGTTTGGTGCAGAGGGAGACCAGCGTGTTGCCGACTATCTTGATCGCATTGAAACAAAAGACCGGTATTTAGAACCGCCCCAACTGACAGGCACCTGAATTGCATAGCGTTTAAACTGGCAGAGCCCAGATTAGCGCCTCATGCACCCCAATGTGGTCAGCTTCACATTTGTGGGCATATTTATCTGATAAATTCATGCTACTCTATTCTCGATTGCCGGCAGCTTTGGCGAGGGGCGCATGCTCCTGCGGGCCCGGCCGATGCGGAATAGATATTAGTTCCGGAAACAGAACGCCATGAAAATAACAAACATTCGGCTATACCCGGTTCCTCCTCGCTGGCTATTTCTGGCCATCGATACCGATGAAGGCATCGTCGGTTGGGGTGAGCCCGTCATCGAAGGTCGGGCACACACCGTTGCCGCTGCGGTAGAAGAACTCTTCCCTTACCTCATAGGCCGCGATCCTCGGCAGATCAACGATATCTGGCAAACCCTCTACCGGGGTGGCTTCTATCGGGGTGGACCTATTCTCATGTCCGCGATCGCCGGCATCGATCAGGCCCTGTGGGATATTCTTGGAAAGGACATGGGCCGCCCCGTTTATGAACTGCTTGGGGGACGCTGCCGCGACAAGATGAAGACCTACTCCTGGGTGGGTGGCGATGACCCTGCCGAAGAAAGCGCGCAAATGCGAGAGCTGGTGGCTCAGGGCTGGGATACCTTCAAGCTCAATGGCTGCGGCAAGCTCAAGATGGTCGACAGCTTCAGCGCCATCGACAAGGTCATCGAGCGTGTGGCGACGATCCGGGAGAACTTTGGCAACAGCATCGATTTCGGTCTCGATTTCCATGGCCGGGTTTCCGTGCCCATGGCAAAGGTGCTGCTTAAGGAGCTTGAGCCTTACCACCCGCTGTTCGTCGAGGAACCGGTACTCCCCGAACAGGCCGATCAATACCCCGTGCTCTGCCAGAAGACGAGCATTGTTCTGGCCGCAGGCGAGCGCATGTACAGCCGCTTCGACTTCAAACGCGTGTTCCAGACAGGGGGGCTCGGCATCATCCAGCCAGACCTGTCTCACGCCGGCGGCATCACCGAGTGCCTGAAGATTGCTGCCATGGCCGAAGCCCATGATGTGGGATTGGCACCGCACTGCCCTCTTGGCCCCATCGCTCTGGCTGCCTGTTTGGCAGTGGATTTCGTGGCGTACAACGCCATCATCCAGGAGCAGTCTATGGGCATTCACTACAACAAGAGTGCAGAACTTCTGGACTACGTGGCAAACAAAGAAGATTTCGCCATCGAAGGTGGCTACATCAAACCATTGCCAAAACCCGGTCTGGGCGTCGAAATCAATCTGGAAGCTGTTGAAGAAGCGGCGAAGGTCGGCACCGACTGGAAAAATCCCATCTGGCGCCATGAGGATGGCTCGATCGCAGAATGGTAAAACTCAGTTAAGAGCTGAGGCGGACAATCAGACGATCGTCTGCTCACCTTCCTCCTCGAGGGCTTTATTGATGAGCTGAAGCGCATCGACCACCAGTCGCTGCGCTTCCTGTTGCGCGTTCTCCGGTTTCCCAGCCACCACCGCGTCGTAGACCTTTCGGTGATCATCGTAGGCTGCGGCCTTCACGCCCGTTAGCTGATTCGTGTATCGGATACTCACCCGCAGCGTGGTGTCGATGATGCGACCAAGCTGGGTAAAGAAGCGGTTGCCACTGGCCTGCAGCACGCTCATATGAAACTCGATATCGGACTCCAGCGGATCATCGAGCCCGGCTTCTGCCTTCTGCATGCGATCGAGGGCAAAGCCAATGCGGGCAATATCGTCGGCATCCTGCCGCTGCGCAGCAAGCCATGCGGCTTCAGGTTCTACGGCGATGCGCAGCTCAGTGAACTCGCGTAAGAGAGTCAGCGATGGGTTGGAATCCCGGATCCACGACAGCACGTCCGTATCGAAAAGATTCCATTCAGATTCCGGAAGCACTCGAATGCCCTGACGCGCGCGGGATGAAATGAGGCCCTTCGCCGCAAGGCTCTTAACCGCCTCGCGGGCCGCGCTGCGACTCACATCGAGCTGCTCACACAGTACCGCTTCCGACGGAATCGGATTATGGTCCCCGTAGCGGCGCGCGATGATCTCCCTTCCGAGATGATGCGCGATCTGCTGGGTAAGATTCAGTCCCTTGATATCTCTCAACATCGTTGAAACTCCAAAGTTACCGCTACTTTGACGAAAGATCTGTCAAAGCTATCCGACACAGAGCTTACTCCAGTCTTCCATTGAATTATATATATGATAAATGGCGGTGAGTCCGCGTAGTCGTACCCTGAGTGCCGCGAGGCGCGCCATTGCCCTGGAACACTGATAGAATTGCGCGCCGCGGTATATTGCGCCGCAGCTTGCTAAGCAGACCGCCCGTAGCTCAGCGGGGCTGGTTGCACCGCAACCAGCGACCGAGCCGACGAGGGATTCGAGCGACGCCAAGCGTCGCGACCCCGAGTCGAAAAGCGAGGGCCGGACTTGCAGCCCGCGGGCTGCAAGGAGCGCGTTGCGCTGTATCCAGCCAGTGATGGCTTGGTAAACTGAAGGTGTTACATACTAGCCATTCACAATTAGACCGCCCGTAGCTCAGCTGGATAGAGCGCTGCCCTCCGGAGGCAGAGGCCAGAGGTTCGAATCCTCTCGGGCGGGCCATTTTGCTTCGCAAAATTCCCCTTGGTCGTATTCCCGGCCTCCCAGCATAGCGGGGCGGCGTTCGTCATCGCTCCCTGCTACGCAGGGAAAACGCTCGACTCACCCTCTCGGGCGGGCCATTTTGCTTCGCAAAATCTCCCCCCAACCACTCATCAGATTCTCCAACCGCTGACGTCGCCAGACTAGCGATAGCGAACTTTCTGACTTAGGCTAGCGAGCTCAAATTTTCTCCGAAATCAGAACAACGCGCGTCGCCGACGAGACGCTCAGAGACATCCTTATGGGCTGGTTCAAGCTGGGTGGTAAGAAAAACGCAGAGGGTGAAGCGATGCCGGAGGCGGCTGCGGTCGCCGATGCGCCCCCCGCAGATCCCTTCGAAGGCCTTGAAGAACGAGAGCTTCCCGAGTCCCTAGCCGACCTCTTCCTGGTGATGGAAGAACACCTGAATGAAATCGAGCTGGAGGATATCCGCCATGTCGTCGAAACGCTCAAGCAGCCGCCACCGCTGGTCGAGAAACTCACCAGTGGCCTTGATGATCCCGACCAGCTGAAAGAAGCCATTCTCTCAAGTCCGACGCTGTCGGCCGATGTGCTTCGAGTGGTGAACTCTGCCGCCTTCGCGCTCACCAGCCCCATTTCCAGTATTGAGCATGCGGTGACGTACCTGGGCACCACAATGGTGAAAGGCTTGATTCTGCAAAGCGCGGTCACTCAAGTGCTGAAGTTTGAAACGGACGTACAAAAAGCGGCCTATATGCGGATCTGGCGATCGAGCTACGTAGCCAGCTCGGCGGCCCAGGTCTACGCCCAGCTCCTTCGCTTTGAACATCCATCGGTGCACGCCACGCGGGCTCTGCTCGTGAACATTGGTGATCTGGCACTGCTGTCGTCACGTCCTGAGACAGCGGCAGTCTACGCGCCTAAAACAAGTCTCCTGGACCGTGTGATTGGGCAGCAACAGGAAGTCATGGCCAATTCCGCCGTACTCAGCTCACTGCTCGTTCGTCAGTGGGGCCTTCCTGAGGATCTCTATCACTCAATCCGCCAAGCCCTTAGACCGCTGGCCGTGGCGCCGGTAGAAAATGACCGGAGTGATCAAGAGCTGCGCGAAGATGTGAGTCTGTATCTGGCGTGTCGACTCGGTGATGCAGTGGCCTACGAAGGCCTGAAGGATGTTACCGACTTCACGTGGATCCACCGGGAAGAGCCCGACTATCACTTCCTTCCAGCCTACGCAAAGAAGGCCGATCTTGGGGCGCTTGTGGAGCCTTTTGAAGAGCGGAAGAACGCTCGTCGAGTCCAGCAAATCATCAATAGCTTCGGCGGCTAGTTCCCCGCCCAGAAATCACGCGCCTTGCTGTTGACGCTGCGGACCCGCGTCAGACGTCGCCCGCTGATCACTCAATAGGGCGAGAAACGCGTCCACGGGCATGGGCTTGGCATAGTGAAAACCCTGGAACTTGTCACAGTCAGCACCAACGAGAAAATCGTGAACCTCCTGGGTTTCAACCCCCTCCGCAACGACCTCTAGGTCAAGGGTTCGCGCCATCGACACGATAGCGCGGACGATACTGGCATCACCGGGATCAGAGAGCACATCGCGGACGAAGGACTGATCCACCTTCAGCGTATCCACCGGGAGAGACTTCAGGTAGCGCAGGGAAGAATAGCCGGTTCCGAAATCATCGATGGAGAAACGGCACCCGGCCTCACGGAGCATCTGCATCTTTGCGACGGTGTCATCCACATCATCGATCAACAGGCCTTCCGTCACCTCAAGCTCGATCAGGTTCTTGGGCAACCGCTCCCGGTCGATGGCTTCAAGCACCTTTTCCGAGAATCCCTTTTGCCGAAACTGCCGAGGGCTCACGTTCAACGCGAGGGAGAAATCGTTGTGGTCGACAAAGGGCGCAATCTTGGCGCCGAGGGCGCAGGCTTCCTCGATCACCCAATCGCCCAAGCGGTAGATCAGGCCGCAATCCTCGGCCACGGGAATAAAGGTCGTGGGCGGAAAAAAATTGCCCTGGCGCTGCCAGCGCAATAGACACTCGGCGCCGATAATCCGCATTTTTTTGTTGAACTGCGGCTGCAGGAACAGCTCAAGTTCCCGGCGATTGTCCAGTGCTGAGCGAAGCTGTCGCTCGATTTCCATGCGCTTCGCCAAGGCGTCTTGCATGTCCGAAACGAAGAAGCGGAGTGTGTTTCGACCGTCATCCTTGGCCCGATACATGGCCGTATCGGCATGTCGAAGCAGGTCATCCACATGATTCGTTTCGCCGTTCAATAAGCTGACACCGATGCTGACGGTAATGTGTATTTCGTTGCCGCGTATATCCATGGGACGCTCTATCGCGCGACGCAGCTCTTCACCGCGCCTACGTACCATGGCTATGACATTTTCACCTTCGCCATCGAGATCCGACAGAAGCGCCACGAACTCATCGCCGCCCAACCGGGCCGCCGTATCGGAATCGCGGAGCAGACCAAGCATGCGATTACCAACCTCAATGAGTAGTTGGTCACCTATGCTGTGGCCTAGAGAATCGTTGACTCTTTTGAAGAAATCCAAGTCTAGAAACAGCAGTGCGGCCTGGCGATTATGCCGCTTGGCCCGGGCAAGGGCCTGACTCAGGCGATCTTGCAGGAGGCGACGATTGGGGAGCCCCGTCAGCTCGTCATAAAGAGCCTGCCGCTCTATCTTCTCTTCGGCACGCGAGCGCAGGAATTTCATCTCCAGACCATCAAGTACCGTGTGATTAACTTTTCGCGCGAACACCACCATAAAGAACAGGTAGATCATGGCGATGAGAGCCATAACAAGACTCTCCTGCGTGCCCTCGATCCAAAGGCGGACGATGAACGGTACGAGGGAAAAGAAAAGAAACCCTGCGCTCGCTTCGGCGAATGCAGAGAGGCTGACCATGCTCCCCGCGCACATTCCGGCGATCATAAATGCCAGCAATGTCTGGCTCAGCATGCTCTGAGAGTCGTAGAGCAGATAGCCCGCCAGTCCCCAGGCGAACCCCGAAAGCAGAGCACCAACGAGCATTCTCCAGTACCAAGACCGTCGATTGGACTCTATGTCCTCATCGCTACTGCGATGGTAGCGCCAGACGTAATAGGAACGCGCCAGAGCAATAACCAGCGTCACCGTGCACCAGCTAACGACGATGTCACGATTGTCGGGTGTGTAAAGGAGGTACGAAAGGACAAGGGTGTTGACGACGACGGCGATGTTGGAGACCGCCAAGGATTGGTGAAAAAGGTGAAGCCGTTCGACAAAGACCCGAAGCGTCAACTCATTCGCGCTGTCCGCCATCTTGATTGACAACATATGCGGTGCTCTTATTAGTGTGTTACCGCACTTCCACCGTATCCCAAACCTGCGGAATTTGCAGCAAAAACATTTATTTAGGGATCACTGTGTATACGTGTCCTGGGGCTTTTGGATTGAGGGTTTCAAAGCGGGTCGGTGCCGTCTAAGATTTGTCCACTCGCGCCAGGGCGCGTATTTCATAACACTCCGGGGGGAACCTATGCAGAAGGGATTGAGACTGTGGCACGAGTATGTGGAAGCCGGAGATCTCTCCCTGCTGCCGCAGATGTTTACCGATGACTGTGTCTTTATCTCGCCGGTGGTTCACACGCCGCAGCGCGGCAAGGACATCACGGTGCTCTATCTCAGCGGGGCGATGCATGTACTCAAGAATGAGTTTCGCTACCTCAAAGAAATCGAGACCGAAACCCATGCGGCCCTCGAGTTCGAATGCAAAGTCGACGACATCGTGGTGAACGGCATCGACATCCTCACCTTTGGCGAGGGCGGCCTGATCAGTGAGTTCAAGGTGATGGTGCGACCGCTCCAGGCGATGAACAAAGTGCACGCGAAAATGGGCGAGATGCTTGAGGCTTTCAAGAGCGCGAAAGCTGCGGAAAGCGCCGCCTGAGCTCAACGCTCTCGGAAGTAGACCCCCGTAGGTTCGTCACCAAACAGCGTGTCCTGGGTGTAGTGGTACCCAAGCTTTTCCGCGAGGTGGATCGACACCGCGTTGCCCGTGCTGATGATGCAAAAGCTCTTTTGCCACTTTTCTTGTGCATCTAGCCACTTGCAGGCAGTGGTCATGGCTTCCGTGGCAAGCCCCTGGCCACCCCACTTGGGATGCAGAATCCAGCCTGCCTCCGGATGATGATCCTCGAAGCCAGACAAGCCTCGCTTGAAGTCGGCGAATCCTACCTGCCCCAGGTATGCGCCGGTTTGAAGATGCTCCACGGCCCAGTAGCCGAAGCCGAGGAAGTCCCAGAGACCGCTGTAGCGCAGGAGCCGTAGCCACACATCCTGGGACGACAGCGGCTCGCCCGTGATGTAGCGGTACACGTCTTCGTTTTGCCAGAGTTCCAGTGCCGCCGCGTGATCAGTCGCGCGATGGCCTCGGAGGATGAGATTCTCAGTAACAATTTGTGGAACAGAACACATACTCAGTAGGGCAATCTCAGTTATTGGGGTTACTATCGTAGGAGCATAGCAAGGACCGCTCACCCAGGTGCCCGAGCCCTACCTCAACATTATTGGCATCACCGTATCCATCTGCATGCTGGTGACGGCATGCATGGTGATGCTGGCAGCCAAAAGCATCAGCTCTAGCACCGCGCTCTATTTTGCCATCGCCTTCGGAGCCACCGGTGTTACCTGGACGCTGGGAGCGTTCCTCCCCCAGGGAGTGAGCGTCGATTGGTCGCTCTTTGCCGTGAACTTCTTCGGCGCGGTGGGCATGACGGCTATGTGGTGCGGGCTCTGGCGCCGATCGGGACGCGCCGTCAACCGATGGTTCATGAGCACGCTCCTGGCCGTGTGGTTGGTGCCGGTTCTTGCCTCCGTTGTCTTCGATCTTCACCCGGGAACGCACGTTCCTCCAGCGGTTCTTTCCATCGCCCTCGGCGTGCTCAGCAGCGCCTGGTATATGCATCACAAGATTGGCGTCAAAAATGCCGGAGACAAAGCGCTCACCGCATGGCTCGTGTTCCTGCTGCCAGTCGCGCTGGTGGGTCTGCTCATCGGTACCAGCAGCGCCAACCTCGACCCCAACGCGGTCTGGCTGTTCTACCTCGGGTTTTTGCCAACACTGCTCACGGGTGTCGGCCTGTTTGCGCTCCTTAGCTTTACCCTGGAAGCCATCGCCAATTCTGATGAGCTGGCGCGCAAAGACAGTTTGACGGGACTGCACAATCGTCGCGCTTTCGATGATGAGCTCGTGATCGCCGCTTCACGAGCGGAGCGTTACCAACGCGATTTATCGTTGATTCTTCTCGACATTGATCACTTCAAAACTCTAAACGACACCTACGGGCATCCCGCGGGCGACGCAGTGTTGAGAGCGGTAGGTCGAGTTCTGGTGGAGCGCGCTCGGCGTATCGACGTAGTCGCGCGCATCGGCGGTGAGGAGTTTGCCATCATCTTGGCGGACACCCCGCCAGCGGCTGCCCTGCGACTGGCTGAGCGATTGCGGCAGGCCATCGGCAATGCGAGCAGCGAAAGCATCGCCTTCTCCGCCAGTTTTGGCGTGGCAGATGTGGAACATGCAGGCTTTGAGCCCTCTCAGATTTTCAAAGCGGCGGACGAAGCCTTGTACGCCGCCAAAGAAGCCGGAAGAAACTGTGTGCGCTATTCCCTGGACCCGCAGCGAGAGCCGGCAGCCCTCATCGGGGCGGTGTCATAGCATGACGCTCGTCGATGCGGTCGCGCAGTTCTCGGCGCAGGCCGCTAACCAGCTCCGTAAAAATTCTGAAGCTATCATCCGCGGCGAGCCGTTCACCGACCAGCGCATCAAAGGCCTCACGTTCGATGGCCTCCAGCTGCGCCAGGGTGTTTGAGGGATCGGCAAAGGCAACCTCACCGCGAATTTCCAGGACCCGCAGGTAAAACCCGTCGATGCGATCCTTGCGACGCCGTGCCCGCCACCGCCCAAGAGCGACGATGCCCGTGATCACCAGTGCCATGAGATAAGTGAGGAAGTTCAGGGTCTCGGCATAGCGCTCAAGAAAACCAGGGTCGTCGCGTTCAAAGTATCGGCGCGCACCCTCATGAAGCGGAAAGGCGAAATTGCTGTCATTAAAGTCAGCGCTCAGCCAACGAAAGAGCGCGGGCTCGGCGGCGGCGAAACGCGCTTTCTGTTCGATGAGCGCCCGCGTAATGTCCTGTACCGCATCGGCGTCCGTATCGCGATGGGCCACCAAGAGCATATCCACCGCCAGGGCATCAATGCCCCGGTCGTTACCGGGAAGTGTGTAGGTGCGTGCGGGGATGCGCGTGGGCTGAAACTGGGGAACGAGGTAACTGATGCCCTCAAGGTAAAACTCACCGCCGCCCGTATCAAAGTGCCCAACGGAAACGAGCTCGAAGCTCTCCGGCATCCAGTCGACATTCGCCGGATTGACCGGCCCCACATAAATGAGGATGTCTGGCGAACCGTCTTCGCCCGGTGTCCAGAACTCGTACTTCAATAGCTGGTTCTCAGCACGCTGAAGCAGTAGATCGATAACGAGCTTACCGGCATGAGAGCCATGGACAACATGAACACGAAGCGCCCGTCCCTCGGCCAGCAACGCTTCGAGAGACAGATCCTGCGCTACCGCCAAGTGAACAACACCCCTGTATAGCGGTAAGACGGTGCGTATCCCTGCCTCAAATTCTCGACTGTTCTCGACGATGGCCAGTTCGGCGGAGCCGTCCAGCACCGAATCCAGAGGATCATCACCGGTATCGTTGGTTGGATCAGCAACGAGTCTGAGGCCCGTCTCCTCCTGCAGAATTTTGGACAGGGCAGCAAAATCCAGCTGTTGCGTATCCGGCGGATGGAGGTGGAGTGTCTCCAGCGCCGCCGCGGACGCCAGTTTCGCCAGCAACAGCACTACGAAACCGAAGCCCAGGCGCGCAGGGAGCTTCATGGGGCCGGTGCTTGCTTGTTGCGCGAAAATTTGGGCCGCCAGACCGCGAGTACAACATTGACGACAGCAACGCCCAGCACTACCAGCGTCGACTTCCACTCAGCGGATGTAGTCGCTCCAAGAAGTGCGGGGTCAAACTCGCCCGCAAGCGCCTGCACGACACGCTCCGCTTCGCGGCGCGCTGGGCCCTGAATTGCGACCAGCGTGCCTTCAAAGACAGAGATCCCCAGGGCCAGCTTGGCCCACACCCATCCTGCGCCATGGAACGCATCCGTCCAGGCCATGGACAGCAAGCCACCGAGCAAAACGAGTCCTAGCGACGGAAACAAAACCCATTTTGCGATGAGCCCGATCTGCTGACGGGCTGTCGCGTACTCGACCAGCGACTCGACGGGTGGCAGATGCTGCAGCATCAGAAACTGCGCCACCAAAGCGCCCGTGAGACCGATAGATCCGATGGTGTGAACAAATTTCAGAGATTTACGCACATCAGAACTCCCCTTCGCGCCGACGCAAGCTTAATGCGGCCGCAGCTACCGACCAAGGCCGCGAAGACTTCGACCTCACCACACAGTCGTTTCATGGCAGACGCCCGCCCCGACTCAGATAGTAGTCCCAGTACAAACGCGCGGCGACGCTGCGAAAGGGACGATAACGCTCACCCAGTGAATCAAGCCATGGTTTGTCGGGCACTGCTTCCAGCTGCTTCAATGATTTGATGGCTTTCACCAGCGCAAGGTCACCAACGGGCCAAAGGTCCGGCCGTCGCAGGGCCGCCATCAGGTACACATCGGCGGTCCAGTTCCCGATCCCCGTGATTGCCGTGAGGCGCGCCCGAACCTCTTCGTCGCTGTAGCGGGTGAAACGATGGATGGGAAGTGACCCATCGAGAATGGCATGGGCGACAAGCCGCGTGTAACGGGATTTCTGTCGACTGACGCCCGCACTTCTCAGGGCTAGATCGGAAAGCCCCAGGTAGTTTTCCGGAGTGAAGGCATCCATGAGCGCGCAGACCTTGTGGTAGGTCGCTTCGGCAGAAGCCAAAGACACCTGCTGCTCGTAAACGATGTAACACAAGGTCGCGAAGCCCTGTGGACGGCGCCACGGCGTTGGCGGACCGAGTTCGGCCAGGATGGCTGCGAGATCGCTGTCGCGCGTCGCTAGCGTCGTTGCCGCATCTTTAAGAAAGGCGCGGGTCATGATCCTCGACATGATCTCGCCTTAAAGGGGCAACGGCGCTTGCCGTGGATAGATCATCGGGTAACTCTAGCTTGGTGCCTGACCCGCGTGCGTATCGCGCAGGATACGCTTGAGAATCTTGCCGCTGGGATTGCGTGGAATCTCATCGGCAAACTTCACCTGCGTGGGCTGCTTATAGCGGGCGAGCTTGCCATTGCAGAATTCCAGCACACTGGCCTCACTGAGGGCATCGTCCCCTGGCACCACAATTGCCAGGGGGCTCTCTCCCCACTTCTCGCTGGGCTGACCGATCACGGCGACATCAGCAACCCCGTCATGCTGCATCAGCACGTTTTCCACTTCGGCGGGATACACATTCTCTCCACCAGAAATAATCATGTCCTTTTTGCGATCACAGATCGTGACAAAGCCTTCCTCATCCATGGTGGCCACATCTCCCGTGTGCAGCCATCCATCGACAAGGGTCTCGGCTGTTGCATCGGGCCGATTCCAGTACTCCTTCATCATGTGGCGTCCACGGAGCAGCACTTCACCGGCCTCACCGCGGGGCACCTCATTGCCATGCCCGTCAACGATTTTGGCCTGCGTATGGAAGAACGCTCGACCAGCGGAGCCCACACGTTCAATGGAATCCTCCCCCGTGATCAGGCAGCCGGGGCCACAGCTTTCCGTAAGCCCATAGACCTGGTGAATCTCTATGCCCAGTTTGATGTACGCCTCGATGGTCGGGACCGGCACGGGCGCTGCGCCGCAAACGATGTTGCGAACCGAGGAGTGATCGTATTGCTCAAAGCCTGGCACCTGAAGCATAAAGTTCAGCATGGCAGGCACACCGAGGCTGGTGTTGATGCGCTCGGACTCAAAGAGCTGCCAGACGCGATGGGGATCAAAGTCCCGCTGCACAACCACTGAATTCCCGCGGTAGACCGCGCCGATGGCCGGGGTCAAGGCGCCCACGTGGAACATGGGAAGCAGCAATAGGTAGCGGTCCTCGGTTCTGATATCGCCGGTGTTGGCCAACGACAGAATCGCCCAAAACACCGTCTCATGCGTGTGCACAACGCCTTTGGGCAGACCGGTGGTTCCCGAGGTATACATAATGAAGAGGTTATCGCCCGCCTCTGCCATGGGCTCGGGCTCTGTCTCCTCACCGCTGGAGATTACATCCTCGTAATTCGCGTCGGCATCGGACGCCCCTTCACCGATAGACAACCAGTGCTGTAGGTCCGTCCCCTCTGCACCGCGACTGCGCAGATCCGCAACAACACCGGCGAAGTCCGTGTCGAAGATGAGCGCTGTTGCACCACCATCCTTGAGAATGAAAGACAGCTCATCCGCCGTTAGCCGCCAGTTCAGGGGCATGATGACGAAACCCGCTTTTGCTGGACCAAAAAAACTCTCGACAAATTCATGGCCGTTGTAGGCGAGCACCGCAATGCGATCGCCTGGTTGCAGGCCCATACGGAGCAGGGCATTACAGAGCCGGTTGGCGCGGGCATTGGTTTCGCGGAATGTGAAACGGCGCTCGGCACGCACGTCGTAGAGAAATTCTTTGTGGGGATTAGTCCTGGCTCTTGTGCTCAAAAAGTGGCCCACATTCATGTCGGAATTCATCGTCGGCTCCTGTTGCTGTTATAGGTTGAGCGGATCGCTAGCCTAGTAGAAGCTGGCAGCAATGAAAACGCGCGGTCTTGCGTTTGCCGCAAGAACTTCCCATCCTTGCGCGACTACAAATCACAACACGGTGCTCGCAAGCACGGGGGACTCCATGAGTTTAAGGCATCTGCTCACCCTTGGTGGGCTAGTTACGCTGCTTGCAGCGTGCAGTTCAAACCCACCGGTTATCGACTACGACAGCTCTATCGATTTCAGCGGTTACAAAAGCTACGCATTTATCAGCGAGCATCCACTGATGCGCGCCCCGGGCTCTCCTCCCGGTTCGCCGCTCCTCGAGGGCAAGTTGATTCGCGCCACAGATATGGTCCTGCAGGCAAAAGGCATGACGAAAGTGGACGACCCAGAAGGCGCCGACTTCGCTATCGGCTTCACCGTGGGGTCCCGGGATAAAATTCGCGTGAATAGCTATCCCGAACCCTACCGCCCGTATTACGGCACCTGGGGCTGGGGTGGGCCATACTACGCAGGCTCAAACAATGTTGACGTGCAGCAATACACGGAAGGCACGCTGGCCATTGATATTTATGACGTGAACGAACACAAGCCGGCGTGGCACGGCACAGCAACCAAGCGCATCACCGACAGCATGCGCCGTAACCCCGATGAATCTGTCAATGGATTCGTAACGGAGATTCTCTCGGGCTTTCCGCCAGGATCAATGGCCGCGAACTAGCGGCTGTTTCAGAAAAGGGTCGCCGGTGTTAATCCTGCGGCCCTTTTTTTATCGAGTGCGAATCTTATGGCCCGTGTAACACGGGCCGTCCCTTAGCCCCTGGGCAATGTTCTAGGGCTGCCCTTCCTCTTCTTCGCGATCATTCTGGCGCGCACGTTCGTAGGGTTTCTTCCCCGGGGAACCGCTCATACTTTTGAAGGTAATCCCACCGAAGCTCCAACTGTCGCTGTCCTCACTTTGCGCCGCGTCCTCGGGCTCGGGGGAACTGGCGGCCTCAGATGCACTCGCCGGACTCGCGGCCACCGATTCCTCGGCTGCCATGCTTGCGTTTGCACCATAACGGCCCGAAAGAGCTTTCACGCAAGCCGATCCTGCCGCAGCGCGCACCAGGCCCTCGATATCTTCGCTCCACCATTCGCCAGCGCCCGCGCGAAGCTCAGCAACCGTATCAGCGGCCACATCGGAACAGGGGTCAGCGTGCGTTGAGACTGCAAAAAGCAGGGCGGGAAGGATTGCGAGTGGTCGCAGCATGGTCGAACTCTCCGTTTGATCGAGATCGCAGTATAGCCTCCCCCTTTAAGAAGCACCCCCTGACCACACTCGCACCATAATAGTGCATCTAAGCCCCATAAGCAGTCGCCCAATCGTGGTGCACGGCTCTGTTCGTGCCTATATGCCCGGATCACTGTCAACAAAATCACAAAAATCAGGGGCTTTTATGAATTGGTCTGCTTCTTGCTCCTAGGGCAGCGGGCGTGCGTGTACATCCTATTAGCCGGGATAGCGCAGCACAGCACCGTAACTATTTAGAGGGTAGAGAGGGTATCCATGCATCATTCGCAAAAATTCAAAACAATCGCCGCGGCCACCGCACTGGCAAGCGCCGCGCTTTGCGCACCGACTATGGCCGGCGATCTAACCGCCAATGCGTCTGTCACCAACAACTACATCTGGCGTGGTCTGACGCAGACTGAGAACGAGTCAGCTGTTCAGGGTGGTATCGATTACGCCGCAGACAGCGGGTTTTATGTCGGTACCTGGGTATCGAACGTGAACTATGGCGCCGGCGACGTTTATTCGTACGAGCACGATGTCTACGGCGGCTATGCTTTTGAAACCGGCGGCATCAGCTGGGACATCGGCTACCTGTACTACAACTACGACAAGGAAGCTGAGTTCGATTTCGGAGAAGTCTACCTGCAGGTTGGCTTCGGTGGCTTTGGTCTTGGCGCGTGGGTTCTGACAAACACCGAAGCCGACGAAGGCCCCGATCAGGATTTTGGCGCTGGTGAGGCGTACTACCTGTCTGCAGACTACGGCTTCACCGTTGGTGATGGCATCGATATCGGTCTTCACGTGGGCTACCACGAAGGCGACTTCGTTGAAGCGTTTAACGGCGTCGACGGCGGCTACGCCGACTACAACATCAGCCTGTCCAAGGGTGGCTTCGGCTTCATGATCTCCGACACCAATGCGGGTGGCGGTGCTGCTGAAGGCGGTTTTGACAACGACGAAGTGAAGTTTGTTGTCTCCTACTCTGTCGATATCGACCTGTAAGACTTGCCGGGGCTAACCCGGTGATTTGAGCGGGATGCATTCGCATCCCGTGTCTCCTGTTACAGCGCTCTGGATGGGCCAGGCGGAGATCCCGCCGCAACTCATTCCACGAATTTTCGTGAAGCGCGACCCCTTTCCTGCGAGGAAACCCGCGACGTTCAGCGCTTTTCAGGCGCTGATCGCTGCGGTATCTGCCCCTGCTGCGCTCGCGCCAGGGCAGCGCGCGCCACGGCCATGCGCTGAGCACGAGGCATGTCCGCCGTAACATCCACCAGACTCTCGTGGATCAACTCCTGATAGCGAATTGAAACGCGACGTACTTCAGTTAGGGCTTCGGCAAGGGCCTGCGGATCGTAATCTTCATCGCTTGCAGTGATAGCACGACGTACCGATTGAGTGGCAGCGCGGAGCTCGCTTCGAAGAGGCTTGAAGTCAGCCTGGCGAGATCGCATCTCCTGCACGACCACACGCTTGGTCTCGGGTGGCAGATCGCGAGCAACCCATTCCATGGGCGGCGGTCCCCCTGGCGGCCTGGGCGGCTTCCCGACGCGGCCGATGACCACACCAGCGATCAAGAGATTCACGCCTACGGACACAAGCAGGGCAAGAACCAATAGCTGCTGCTTATTCATACCAACTGCCCCCGGACGCCAGCGGATTAATCAGCGCCCGTTCCTGCGCCTCCCACACGATGAGCTCTTCGTTCTCGGCATTGTCGGTATTGGGATCACCAACGCCGATGGCAACGCCCAGGATCAGCGGCATGGCACTGGCGAAGGCCGGGCGCCACCAGCCGCTGCGCGTGTCAGGGACGAGCCAGGCGAGCAATCGATCCATGAGGGAGCTAGGTGCGCTAGCCAGTATGCTCGCTGCGAGGTCCGGCAGCTCGGGCTGATAGCTATCGAGCAGTTCGTCGAGGGCCCGCGACTCAGCAATCCATGCCTCGGCCTCGGGATGAGCAACGACAAAGGCGTGCATCTCATCAAAGTGTTCCGGTGGCCACTGGCTGCTCCGGCCACCGTAGCTGTCCAGCAGCTCACGAAATCGGTCAGCTGAAAGCATGTATCTCTAACTCCTTCTTCAGACGACGACGGGCTCTTGCCAGCAGTGATTCGAGGGCATCCACGGAAACCTCAAGAATAGACGCAGCATCTCGATTGGAGAGCCCCTGATAATGGCACAGCAACAGAGCGCTCCGCTGTCGTTCGGGCAAAAGATCGAGGGCCGCGCGGACGCGATCCCCCTTTTCCTGAGCTTCCTGTTGGGCTTCTGGTCCCGCCATGGGGGCGTCACTCTCCGTCTCGTCGTCGGTGTAGGTGATACGGGACTGTTTGCGAAAACTGTCGATACAAAGGTTGTGCGCGATGTTGTGCAACCACGTAGTGAGCCGCGCGCTTTTGCCGTCGAAACGGCCTGCATGGGTCCACAGGCGGAGCAAAGTTTCCTGAACAATATCGTCTGCTGCCGCCGCGTCGTTCAGCATGCGACGGGCATAGGCGGACAGCGGCCGTTGATGCTGATCGACCAGCACCGCAAAAGCGGCGCGGTCACCCAGGGCGACCCGCCGCACGACAGCTGCTTCTTCGTCTCTGTCCACTCAGTCAGTCTTTGCCGGCAGTCGCCCCCGGTAGTGACGGAGATGGTATCAGGATGGTTCGCCGTTTCGGCGGTCACGTTTTGCACGACGCTGCTCGTGCATGGCCCGCGCTTCCTCCTCGGTCACAAAGCCATCGTCATTGGCATCGACACGACTGAAGGCACTGTCGAGAAGCTCCGCCTGCGTGACCACGCCATTGCCATCCAAATCCGACTCGTCGAACCGGGTGATGACATGGTCGCGCATACGCTGTTCGCGCTCTTCGGCACTGTTATCAATTTCGGCGATCAATTCATCGCGACTAACCGCGCCGTCGCCATCGGCATCCGCTCGCTCAAAGGGGCCCGCGCGGCGGCGCTCGGGCAACTGAAACTCTTCGCGGCTGACCGCACCGTCGCCGTCAGCATCAAAACTGAGGATGCCGCCACCTGGTCCACCGGGAGGTTGCGCGCTAGTCATCATCGCGAGAGAGGACAGCAGCGCTGTCAGCAGGAAGTAAGGGGTGGTTTTCATAGTGCTACTCCGTATCAGTTCATAAACATGTTGCGACTATTCATACGTGCTGCCTACCGGGTATCCGTCGTTCTCCGCGACAACTGCGCAGCATCTGCACAATTCGGGTCAGAACCACCGCCTTGAGCTATTGGTCGGCTAGCGCTACTTTTGGAGACAGACACGCTTTGTGAGAAAAATCGCGACCATGGAAGTGGCGAGTACACACACCACACCGCGCGCGAGCACCGCCGAGCGCTTGTGCTACGGCATGGGCCTCTTGCTCGTTGCAGGCGCATTGGTTCAGCTGCTATCCAGCGAGGTGCGAGCTGCGCAGGCCAGGGCTCACTTGCCAGAGATGCAGCTGTGGTCGGAAGAAGCAAAAGCTCGCTATGTCTCGGCGTTGGACCAAACACCGGGCGCGACCCTCGGCCGCCTTCGAGCGCCCTCCCTGGGACTAGAAGTGCCGGTGTACGAAAACGCGAGCGATCTGCACATGGATCTTGGCGCCGGCGTTATTGAAGGAATGTCCTACCCCCACGAACCTGGTCACATCGGCATCGCTGGTCATCGTGATGGCTACTTTCGGGCCCTAAAAGACATCGCCGTCGGCGACACCCTGGTACTGGACACGCTCGATGGTGAGAAGCGATTCGTGGTGAACGAGCTGAAGATCATCAGACCCGAGGAGCTATCCTACCTGGATGACACCACCGAGCAGCGCCTCACAATTGTCACCTGTTATCCGTTTTACTACGCGGGCAGCGCGCCTCAGCGCTTTCTCGTGCGAGCGACGCCGCAGTCGCTATAACGTACGCATCAACCTTCAGGGGAACAACCATGCGAAAACTCCTACTCACAACAGCGATCGTTGCCGCCATGGCAAACACGGCATCGGCCCAGTCGGGCGGCGCACTGACCTGTGACGACCTGGTGTGGTCAGCCCAGGTGCTGGCCTCGAATCCAGACGTCGGAAAGTCCTGTCAGGGCGTCTACGAGCGCGCCGGCAAGCTTTACGCGAAGGTTGAGATCGAACTGGTGCGAGCACGCGGTAACCGCCTCACGTTCAAGACGGTGCACACTGACGGGAGCATGGGGAACAACCGTAGTGTGATGGTGCCGAACTCCTGGCGCGCAAGTATCGACGGTGAAGAGTACCGTTCCAGCGAACTGCTCCCTGGGCAGAAGCTCAATGTGTATCTGCCGGAGGATCGATTTGCCCTCCTCATGGATGATGGTGACTTCGGCGGGGATGAAGACATGATCGAAATCGAGGAGGCCACCGTGGTTTCCATGCCCAAGACCGCGTCTCCACTCTTCGCAGTCCTTGCTGCGGGATTTGGCATGCTTGGGCTGGGCGGCGTTCTTACGGCGATTCGTCACCGCCGCACGAACTGACCTGCCTGCTCTCGCCCCGCCGTCGTTTGCGCGGTGGGGTTCCATCAACTAGGATTATCGGGTGCGTCGCGGCATTCACGCAGCGGCGATTCCACCGGACGCATCACCACCGGGAAGAACTTCACGATGTTTGAACGACGTAATAAGGGGTCCGACAGCAAATCGGATCAGGCTTCGGCGACGCCAGCGGCGCCCGCCCAGGCAGCGGCACCGCCGAGTCCCGCACTATCTCAAAGCACACCATCTGCCACTGCACGGGGAGCACGCGCAATGATTGGAGCCAAAGTTAAGGTCAAGGGCGATATCGTCGCCAGCGAAGATCTGCTGGTCGAAGGCGAGGTTTCGGGCACCATTACCCTCTCGGACAACGAGCTCGTTGTTGGCACTTCGGGCCGCGTTGAAGCCAATATCAACGCCAAGATCGTTCGTATCGAAGGCCAGGTCACGGGCGATATCGACGGCAGCGAGCGCGTGATCATCTGCGCTTCCGGCAACGTCGAAGGCAATGTCTCCTCTCCCCGCGTCATGCTGGAAGACGGTGGACGCTTCAAAGGCAGCATCGATATGGGCAGCACCAAGGCTGCCGTCGCGGCAAAGCCCACTCCGGCACCGGCACCGGAAGTGCACAGCATCGATAAGGCCGGCTAGGAACCTCGTTGGTCAGCCTGGGACGAAAAACCGAAGACAACAGGCCGGAGTCCATCATTTGCCGTCTATTACCGACGGTTCTCGACCCCACAAAGCTGGAAAAGAAAACGGCACTACAGGTCCTCGATTTCGGTCGGGCCAACAGTGCCACCCTCGCTTTCTTCAATCAGTATCCTTGCCGGCTGTGCGTTCTGGATGCGGCCGAGACTTTACTGGAGTGGTCTGAAAGCGTTGCCGCTCGCATGGAAGAACCGCCTTCGGCGTCGCAGATGCGTCTGGAGCTCTCTAACCTACTTTCGAGCATCGGAGACTACCGGTACGACGTGGTGTTCCTGTGGGATACGCTGAACCACTTGCATCCTCATGCCCTGGACGCCTTTGGATCGGTCCTTCGTCGCCACGTGACCACTGATTTTAAGGGCCATGGGTTTATGCTGCACAAAAAGGGCACACCGCAGTTTCTGAGGCAACTGAGTCTTCAGAGCGAGAGCGTGCTGAATATACGTGAGCAAGAATCCGTCCCGCTCTACGCGCACAACCGCAAACAGGTCAACGAGGCCCTCGAGCCCGATTTAAAAATAGACCATGGGGTACTCCACGGTGACGGGCGGCTTGAGTTTGTTGTCACCAGCGGTGTGCAGGTGTCACAGTTGGTCTAGTGCTCGGACCTGATCGAGCTCGATCGCCCCGAAGCCGCTGGACAAAAACCAACCTAAAATCCAAACCAGGACCCAAACCAAGACCGAAACCAAGCCCCGGTCAACCGAACCCCGAGCATCGGGTAGCGTCCGTAATCTGAACACCGCTTCAGGGCCTGTGCCGATGCGCGTGAACGTGGGCACCTGCTTGGGGTTTCCGTATACTTTCCTTAAGAACAATCACCCCGGATTCCTGCTCTTGCGATTTCCTACCATTGGCTACGCTCCGTGCGTCTGGCAACTGCGCCCTTTGCTCCTCTCATGCAAGAGGAGCACCCGATGAACCCCTTCCGTATTTTCCTCCTACTGCTCTCGATATCCCTGGTTTCCTGCGCCGGTGGAGAGAGCAACGTAGAAAAAGGCAATCGCGATCAGGTACTCCACCTCGGAAACGGAACGGAGCCCCAGGGGCTCGATCCCCATGTCGTTACGGGCGCACCGGAAAACCATCTGCTGCGCTCCCTATTCGAGGGACTCGCTGTCAAAAACCCCTACACCTTGGAACCAGAGCCTGGGGTCGCGGAAAGCTGGGAGTTCAGTGAAGACGGGCGCGTCATCACCTTCCATATCAATCCCGACGCAAAATGGTCCAATGGCGACCCCGTAACCGCCGACGATTACGTGTGGAGTTGGATGCGTGCACTTCATCCCGATACGGGGAACCTCTACTCCTACATGCTGTTTCCCATCGTGAACGCAGAGGCGTTTTCGAAGCGGGAAATCGAGGACTTTGCGCAGGTTGGCGTCAAAGCGGCGGATCCGCAGACGTTGGTGGTCACGCTGAGCGAACCGACCCCCTACTTTATTCAGCTGATGGATCACTACAGCACCTTCGCCGTGCACCGCCCTACCATCGAAGCCCATGGCAAGTTTTCCGATCGGTACACCAAGTGGACGCGTGTAGGAAACATGGTCAACAACGGCCCCTTCAATCTCGAGGAATGGTTGCTGAATCGCCGAATCACCATGTCACGCAGTGAAACCTACTGGGACAAGGATCGGGTGCGATTGAACAAGGTGGTTTTCTACCCCACGGAGAATCTTGTTTCAGAAGAAAGAGGCTTTCGCGCCGGGCAACTTCACTACTCCTATGAAGTGCCCGTTGAAAAGATTCCCGCTTACCGAGAATTGGAAGACACACCGTACCGTCAGGCCGCCTATCTCGGCACCTATTTTTATCTCGTAAACACGCAGCGTCCCCCGTTGGACGATCCGAGAGTTCGCCGCGCCCTTGCCATGGCTATCGATCGCAGCACCCTCCTTCGCACGGTCATGCAGGGCACTGTACTCCCCGCCTATTCCATTACGCCCCCCGGGACTCTGGGTTACGAACCACCAAAGCTCTTCGATTTCGACGCCGACAAAGCCCGTCGCTTACTCGCCGAGGCCGGGTACCCGAATGGCGAAGGATGGCCCGGCCTCGAGCTGATCTACAACACGCAGGAAAGCCATCGCAAGATTGCGGTAGCGGTGCAGCAGATGTGGAAAGATGCCCTGAATATCGAGGTCACGCTGTCGAATCAGGAATGGAAGGTGTATCTCGATTCAGTGAGCACCATGAACTTCGACATTGCTCGACGAGGATGGATTGGTGACTACGTTGATCCCAACAACTTCCTCGACCTCTACTTGTCTACCGGGGGCAACAACAACACCGGGTATGCCGATCCGACCTACGACGACATCATCAGGAATAAGGCGCCCAAGGCGAAGTCCCAGGACGAACGCTTCGCTGCGTTCTATGAGGCCGAGACAATGCTCATGGAGCAGACCCCCATTATTCCCATCTACACCTACACGCGCCGGCGACTGATTCATCCCAGCGTGTGCGGGCTACCGTCCAATCTCATGGACTCACTGAATCTGCGATACGTTTGGCTAGACGGCGGACGCACGAGTCACGAGGAGCCATGTCAGTCATGAAACGCTTTATAGCTATCAGGCTGCTGCAGGCTATCCCGGTCATTCTCACGGTGATCACCGTGACCTTCTTTCTGGTGCGCGTTGCACCAGGGGGGCCCTTTGACAGCGAAAAAGCCGTCATCCCCGAAGTAAAAGCTGCCCTGGAGGCCCAGTACCGTCTAGACCAACCTCTGTTCAGCCAATACCTGGCTTATCTCGGCGATCTGGCGAATGGGGATTTCGGGCCCTCCTTCAAATACCCCGGTCGCAGCGTGAACGAACTCATCGGTGCGGGATTCACAGTCACGGCCGAACTTGGACTCTATGCGTTGCTCATCGCGACGGTGATAGGAGGGCTCGCGGGCATCATCGCGTCCCTCAGGCCGAATACAGTGCAGGACTACATTCCCATGTCTCTGGCCATGATCGGAATTTGCATGCCGACGTTCCTCCTCGGGCCATTACTGGTGCTCGTTTTCGGCATTGAGCTTGAGTGGCTTCCGGTCTCCGGATGGGGCGACATACCGGGCGACAAGATCCTGCCCAGCATCACCCTGGGGGCGGCCTATGCCGCTTATATCGCACGCCTTTCCCGCGCGGGCATGCTGGAGGTGATGAACCAGGACTACATCCGCACCGCGCGGGCTAAAGGCCTGCCCGAGTGGGAGGTCGTCGTGAAGCACGCCCTGCGCGGCGGCATGCTGCCCGTAATCGCGTTCCTCGGCCCGGCCTTTGCAGGTCTGCTCGCCGGCTCTTTCGTCGTGGAGACCATCTTCCAGATTCCCGGGCTTGGCCGCTTCTATGTGCAAGCGGCCTTCAACCGCGACTACACGATGATCCTGGGAACCACCGTGTTCCTGTCAACATTGATCGTGCTCTTCAACCTGCTGTCTGACGTGCTGGCCGCGAGCCTGAATCCGCGCCTCAGACACCAGTACGAAGTGGGGGGCATGCCATGAACGACGTCGTTTTACAGCGTATCGATGACGCTGAAGAGGGAACCTCTCTCTGGCAGGACGCGTGGGTACGACTACGCAAGAATCACCTCGCCGTCTTCGGCCTCGCGGTGCTGCTGTTTATGATCGTGGTTGCGCTGCTCACGCCATGGATCGCTCCCTACGCCTACGACGCGCAGAATCTGGATCTTGGTGCATCGCCTCCCTCGGCTAAGCACTGGTTGGGTACGGATATCTTCGGCCGCGATCTTTTGACACAGATCATGTTCGGGGGACGGGTATCACTGGCCGTCGGCTTCATCGCCACATCGGTCGCACTGCTGATCGGAGTCACCTATGGCGCCATCGCCGGCTACGTGGGTGGCCGCACGGACGCCATCATGATGCGGCTCGTAGACATCCTCTACGCCCTACCCTTCATGATCTTTATTGTGCTGCTCATGGTGGTTTTTGGGCGCAACGTGATTCTGCTATTTCTTGCCATTGGAGCCGTGGAGTGGCTCACCATGGCCCGTATCATGCGCGGGCAGGTGCAATCGCTTCGACAGCAAGAGTTTGTGGAAGCGGCCGTGTCCCTGGGATTGTCGCCAGCAACAATCATCCGCCGACACCTCGTACCCAATGCCCTGGGCCCTATTATCGTTTACACCACGCTGACCATTCCCAGCGTGATGCTGCTGGAGGCCTTCCTGTCGTTCCTGGGTCTGGGAATCCAGCCGCCCCAGACGTCCTGGGGGCTGTTGATCTCCTACGGCGCGGAAACCATGGAAGAGTATCCCTGGCTGCTCATCTACCCCGGCCTCACGCTCACCATCACCCTGTTCTCTTTGAACTTCCTCGGTGATGGCCTTCGCGATGCTCTCGACGTACGCGGATCCAAGGACTGACCATGGCGCTTCTAGACGTAAAAGATCTCGCCGTCAGCTTTGTAACGCGCAACGGCGTCAACAAAGCGGTGGATGGCATCAGCTTCTCCGTTGAATCGGGGAAGATCACTGCGATCATTGGGGAATCCGGCTCTGGGAAGTCCGTGTCCTGCTACAGCATGCTGGGCCTGGTGCCCATGCCGCCCGGGCGCATCGATAATGGCACCGCGCACTTTCAGGGTCGCGATCTGCTAGCCATGAGCGAACGGGAACTGCGCGGCGTGCGCGGTAGCGACATTGCCATGATCTTCCAGGATCCCATGACCTGTCTGAATCCGTTCCTGCGCATTGGCGAGCAGATGATTGAGCCGCTGGTTCACCATCGCGGCACGCCCAAGAAAGAAGCCATGGCTCGCGCTGTGGAGCTGCTGGGCGAAGTCGGCATCCGAGATCCCGAGAAGACCATCAACAACTATCCCCATGAATTCTCCGGGGGCATGCGCCAGCGGGTGATGATCGCCATGGCGCTCATCAACGAGCCAAAGCTGCTCATCGCCGATGAGCCGACCACTGCGCTGGACGTCACCATTCAGGCGCAGATCCTGAAGCTCATCACCGAGCTCCAGAAGAAGCGGGATATCGGCGTGATTTTCATCAGCCACGACCTGGCGGTGGTTGCCGATATTGCCGACGAGATTGCGGTGATGCAGAACGGCAAGATCGTAGAGCGCGGCGATCGGGAAGCGATCTTCGAGAACGCCGCGCACCCCTACACGCAGAAACTGCTGGCTGCGATTCCTGCCGGCAGCAAGGTGAGCGCCCAGCGCGATGACGAACCGCTAATCCGGGTGAAAAATCTCAAGACCTACTTCGGCGGCGAAGAGAACCTCGTCAAAGCCGTCGACGACGTGAGCTTCAAAATCAAGCGCGGAGAAGTGCTGGGCCTGGTGGGCGAATCGGGTTCCGGCAAGTCCACGGTCGGCCGCTCGCTCCTTCGCCTCGTTTCCGTAACCGACGGTCAGGTTGAGTTCGATGGCACAGACGTAACGCGACTCGAGGGTAACGGACTCAAGAGCATGCGCCGGCGCATGCAGATGATCTTCCAGGATCCCTTCGCATCGCTGAATCCGCGCATGACCGTGTTCGACACGCTGGCCGAGCCGCTGCTCCTCCACGGCATCGAAGATCGCAAGAGCGTGTCTAAGGCGGTGCTCACGCTAATGGAAGATGTGGGTCTTGCCCGCAGCGCCTTGCGGAAGTATCCCCATGAGTTCTCGGGCGGTCAGCGCCAGCGCATCGCCATTGGCCGCGCCCTGGCGACGCGTCCGGAGTTCATCGTTGCGGACGAGCCCGTATCGGCGCTGGACGTGACCATTCAGGCGCAGATCCTCGAGCTGATGCAGACCTTGGGCAAAGAATATGGACTAACCATGCTCTTCGTGTCCCACGACCTCGCCGTAGTCCGGCACCTAGCGGACCGCATCATCGTGCTCTATCACGGCAGGATTGTTGAGGAAGGCAAAGGGGACGCGCTCTTCACGAATCCCCAGCAGGAATACACGCAGCAATTGCTGTCGGCGATTCCCGGGCGGTCATTGCTGGAAGCCAGCTAATTCGTTTGGCTGCTAGCGATGCGTGGCCGCAAGTTGAAGGTTCTTTTCTGGACTTCGAGAGTCATCGAGGGGCGTCGAGAGGCGTCGGCGACGGATACTCCCTCCGCTCGCTGGGGTGGGGGAGGCTCGCTACGGGAGTATCCGTCACCAACGCTCGGGGTCATTGCGAGGTTCGAGTGAGTAGGTTCGATCCTTCTATTGACCTGTAATCGCTTGGACTTGATCTGACAGATAGTGTCTGATTCTGCAGAAAGCAGACATTGACGAATTGAACGACTACAGACTCATATCGACCCTTAGCAGCCCTTACGGGCTTCGCCATGTGGTTCTGCGAAGCCGTCCTCACTGCGCTGCAGTTACTCTTTGTTGCATATGCTGAATGGCCATCTACACTCATTTAACCTTGTTCAGCGAGATAGAGTCCATGCTAGTCAGACGCTGGTGTCGACGATCTATATGGCCTGCAATTCTAATCGCATGTCTTTTCAGCTCGACCGAAATCGCGGCTAACGACCTCGTTTACCCTGATGCTTGCGTATCTCCCAATGCACCCGACGTTATGCCACTGACTCAGGGAATCGGGATGAGGTTCGTACCCTCTAATGGTGACGCAGTTCGATCAGAGAATGCCTCGTCCGGGTTTTATTGCACCTTCGATGTTATCGGTGAACCAGGCCAGATAGCTTTTCAGTTCAGTTGGTCCGTGGAAGCTGGACCGGCACCTGTTGTTGGTGGTTTCAATCCTCTGTGCGAATACGGCCCAAAGGTTTTCAAGGGTATTGGTAGTACCGAAGTCTACGTTGGCGGTGGAGTACGCGGTAAGAAAGCTACAGTTAGAGTGCTTCCAATTGGCGCAATAAGCCTGAAGTGGGATGAAGTAGAGTCCGCTGTTGCTGATGTCGCTGAATATACACTTGACAGCATCAGGCCTCTGGCAGCCACGTGCGACGGATACATCGCCGATGCCGAAGAGCAAAAGGAGATGCGACGACGAGGTACTGCAACGTCTGACGTATCTGCTCAAGACGCACCCGTAATCGATGTAAACAACATACCTGACCCGCCATATTCAAACAGCAAGCCGCCCGCTGACGTCGCACCGGAATGCAAAATGGTGGCCGTTGATAACTCCTCGACGCTATTCGGGAGTGGGGGTGTCGGCGGTGGAAGCGGTGAGCAATGCCTCTGTGGGCTCGAGATTGCTGATCCCAGCCGCTGTCGCTAGCACCGAATCTTGCCCTGGTCAGGATTCTGAATCTCGCAGGGCTTCTGGCTCCTCGGGAACGCCTCCTCGAACTCGAAGCTGATTACCGGCCTCGAGCTGAGTAGTCAGTCCCGGTGTCTTAATCTCAACAACGCCCTCGTAGAGCTTGTAGTCGACAATATCTGCGTCCGGATCAAAAAACACACTTACATCGGTCCCGCGTATTCCACACAAAGAAGTGCCCGTGCGCACACTGAACGCAGCCTGCTTTCCATAACCTTTAGTCATCACCCTCGCGATGCCTCGTATCAGGTCGGCTACACCGTATCGCGAGAGGTCACCACCTTTATTCAGTACTGCGCGCACCTCGCCATCGCTCCAGCGCCGGAAGTGCAATTGCGTTATCTTGAACTCTGAATTGGCGCCGATATTGACGATGGTTGGTCCAACGTCTTCATCAATCCGATCATAAAACGACAGCCTGGCGCGACTGCGATTCCCGGTGATTATGGTGTCGCCGATAAGTAGTTCCTCGCCCTCATTGAGCGTCTGGTCGCTTGCGTTTCCTGGTCGTCATAGACGGGCGTCCCGGAATACGGATGTCACACTTGCGACGTAGGCTTTCTGATCCTCGATCTTCTGAATATCAGCCTCGATCTGCGCGATGTTTGCGTCTACCTGGCCCTCAGTAAACTCCCCGGGATGTTCGCGCAACAAGCGGTCGTACAGGGCAATAGCACTCTCATAACTCGTCACGCCCGGCGGCAGTGTATTTGCGAAAACCGGCCGAGTTATCTGCCCGTCAAAGCACTTCTCAAATTGACTCCAGCTTTCTGTTTCAGCGCGCTGAAGACGCTCGTATTGACTACGCTCAGGTTCAGACAGAGACCCATCAGCAGGCGGTCGGCGTCTGTACTGCTCAAGCGCACCGTACGCCTGTCGGTAGGATTGATCCTGGCTGCGACATACGCCACCAACAATCGCATCATTGGTTGAATCGAGCATCAAAAGTGCGTCTGCTGCCTCGAGCTTTTCGTATAGCTCGTTTAGTTTTTCGGCCGACTCATAGTCTCGTTCATAGAACGCCGGAAATTCACGACTTTGCAGAGGCACAGCAACCGTCATGAACACCAGGCCGAGCGTCGCAGCGATGCAAAGACATTGCAGCGAGACTGTCGAGGTGTTGCGAGTTCTAATCATTGGCTATCCCGCTAACTGATTATCACGGCGAACGTCGATCCGGCTGCGTCGGACAATCTCGTCTTCGTATCCCAGCACGGTGTAACAATATGTAGCGCGAGCACGTCACAACGCTTTATGGCTGTTGCTGTCCTGCCACAGTGAAGCCGCATCGGAATGCTCGTTAATTACATTGGCTCGGATGCGCCTCATACAGGCCACAGACGCAAACTCTGCTTCCCCCGCCAACACCGCCGGTCCCATAGAGCGCTCCCGAGTTGCCGCTATTCGCGTCAACCCATACGCAATCTGTAGCACTGCCGCCGGATGTCGACGGCTGAGCTGGGGTGTAGGAATCTGGAATCTTGTTCACGTCGATTACACCATCAGCATCGGTTGGGAACGAGTTCTGAGTAGTACCGCGCCGGTTCATTTCCTTCTTGTGGACCTGCCCCATTACGTCATCTAACGTTAACCACTCACTTGAGTTGGTGCCCTGCGCTGCTGCGTGCATTGCACCAATAAGAAAGTTAAGACTAAGTAAAAGCAGCGCTGTTCTTAAGATTGGATTAGCCATGTACTCCTCCTCTGCACAGCTCTTTAGTAAACGAGCACCAGTCGAGTATAGGAGCTTATTGCCCAGCGGCAAGTTGAGTGCGGACTGTGGCGCTCGGCCGCCAAGCCACACGAATAATCCTTTGAACCTTCATAACGCTGTTGGCCAGTTGACCGGCCGCTTCTGGCCGATAGCACACATCTACTGACGCCTCTCAGCGCGTCCGCTTTTGGGGAAGCAGCGCTTCAGGCGCTCATCTGCGACCGTCTCAGTTCGACCCAACCTAACTTTTGCTATCTGCGTCTGAGATGGCATCTGATCAAGTCGGGTGCCGACACGCGAAACTCGGCCAATTACTGCTTCGCATTAGTTTTCGTAACCTCGCAAAAGCCATTAAGCTTGAAGGATTCAAAGTCCCCTAGGGCGGGAGCATTGAACATGGCTCACGAGAGTTTCCTGATTGGATTTGCGCAGCTCAGCCTGGTTGCGACGGGCTTTCTATCGGTGCTTTTTGTGTTCATGGCGCCCGAGGACGGTGGTTCCCGCGTCAACACGTTTCATGCGTTTCCCGTGCTGATGGGAAGCCTAATTTGTCTCGTGGCATCGATAGTGCCATTGCTTCTATCTGCTTATGGATTTGAGGATAGAGCCATGTGGTGGTGGGCCAGTGTTGCGGCGTTTGGTTTAGGAACAGTCTTCTTCACAGTTGGCGTTTGGTTGACCGTCCAATTGACAAAAGCGGAGTTCAAAGAACTGTGACCGATTCATGTAATTGCAGCATATGTGTTGGGGGCGGTCTCAATGCTGCTACTCGCTATGAACATCTTTGGTGATGTTCGTAGCGGACATTACCTAACGGCGCTTGTGCTCACGTTTTTTGCGAGCCTGATTGGATTTGTAGCATTTGCGCTCCAAAAAGTATTCTACTGGTGAGCCTCGCTCCGAGCTGATTCCGGCCCCGGGGTTCTAAAATTCTTTCCCGAGCTTAGGGCTGTCTTGTGGTGAAAGCGGGCATCGAACCTCCGATTGACCAAGGACGGCTCCTGGCCGGTAGCGGCTATCGCGAGGTGTGAAAACGAGGGTCTGCTTTGGAGTAAGACTCAATCTGGTCGGGCACTTCCTGTCAGTCGGGGTCCGAACTATTGCAATTGACCTTATGACGTTTTGAATTCTTTGAACCACTAACGACGCGACAGAACCGTCGAGTCAGAGTGCGATGCTGCGTCCCGTGGTTGGGTCACGTAGCGAGCCTCCACCTCCATAGCGAGTGGAGTGACCCAACCACGGGACGCCAGGACCACTGCTATCCGATCACAGCCGAGGACCTAACCACCGAACGCTTGAACCACTGCCATCCGATCGCGGCCGGTGACCCACGGAGAGAATCCAATTCCTCTTGATGAGTCATTCGAAAATCGAGCCCGGAAATCGAGCCAGCGGGCAGGATTGTTCGGGCTAGCGAGAAGCGACAGCTTCTTCTGCGACTGCTTCAACCACTGGATCTTCGGCGGTGGGATCGTCGCCGATAATCTTTACCCGCGTGCCGCTGCCGGCTCGGCTAAGAGACGACACCACCAGCGCATCGCCGGACTCAAGATCGGCAGTCCGAACGAGAACGCTCATGTTGCCTTCCGCATCCTCACGAACGCCGACACGCTCTACGTCAACAGCTTCGAGCAGGTCGTCCTCCACGGTGTATACAATCTTGTCCGCATAAATGCCCTGCAACGGAATCTCAAGCAAACCCTCCTGAGCCGGCAGCGTTATCTTCACGTCGACCGCGCGGCCCAGTGCAAGGTGCTTGTCTTTGGGCGCGGCAAAGAGCACGTCCGTACCTGCACGACCACTGCGCACCTGGGATCCAATATTCAGCAGATCCAGCGCAACCCACTCATCAGCAACGCGCGCCAGAGCCAGAATTTCAGCACCGTCGGACTGGGCCACCCTCAGCTGCGTAGCGTCGCGCTCGGGCAAAGAAACACGCACCTGCTGCGAACCTGAGTTGAAAAGCGTCATCACTGCCTGCCCGCCATCGATACGTGCGCCGATGGCAGCGTTGATATTGATGATGGTGCCGTCAAAGGGCGCGACCAGTGTTAGGCGCTCGAGGTTCAGCTGCGACTCCTGCCAGTCCGCTTCCGCGCGCTCAACGCCTGCACCGGAGCCTGCGCGCTGTGCATCATGGCTGGCGAGCAGCATCTCCTGCTGGTTCAGGGCCATCTCCATCTCGAGGCGCTGCTGCTCCAGGGCGTCGTAATCCGTCGCGGATACCTGCCCTTTGCTGAACAGAGTGCGGAACCGTTCCTGCTTCTTCACGGTAAGCTCAAAGAGACGACGCTGGTGAGCGGCGTTTTTCACTTCTGCGTCCTGCTGGGCAATCACGCGCTCGTATTCACCGCGGGCTTCCGTTAACGCAGCCTTGGCGCGCTGCACCGCCAACCGTGCGTCGCGATCATCCAGCTTAAGAAGCACGTCACCGGCGGCTACGGACTGACCTTCGCGGACGTTCACTTCTGACACGTAAGCCAGCGTCGCAGCACGAAGCACAGTGGTGTTGGGGTTTTCTACGCGACCAAATACGTGAATCTCCGGCGACAGACTCTTGAACTCTGCGTCCTTGGCAACCACGGGGATAGGGTCGGCCGTGCCATCAACTTCGAGCTCCGAATCAGAGAAAGCGCTTAGACCGAGGATAGCGACCAGCAAACCCGCCAGTACGCCGAGACTGATACGTGCCGATGCGGACAGCGCACGGAACAGGCGCCCCGGAAGGCTGGCCGCGATGAAGCGGCCCACCATGCGGAAAGGTGACGTCAGGATGGCGAAAAGCGGTTTCATGAGGTTTGCGCTCCGGGAGCAGGGACTTTGAGGGCGTCGGCACGCGCACGCAGGCCCAGCCACTTGTGTTCAATAGTTTCGAGGGAAGAAAGAATCGCGGGGATCACCAGCAGGATCAGCAGCGTGCCGTAGAGCATGCCGAAGCAGATCACCGCCGCGAGGGGAATAAAGGCCGCACCCATGAGCGAGGTCTCCAGCATCATAGGCACCAGGCCAAGCCCGGTGGTCAGGGACGTCAACAGCACGGGGCGCAGTCGCTGACGGACGGCCTGCTCGATCGCTTCGTCGGCGCTTTTGCCGGCGTGTCGAGAATCACGGTAAGCGGTCACCAAAATAATGGAGTCATTTACGATGACGCCCGTGAGCGTAAAGATACCCAGAAAGGCGAGTGGCGTAATGTTGAAGCCCATACCCCAAAGCCCCAGCAAGGCGCCAGTCAGACCAAAGGGAATGGCGAACATGATGGCCAGCGGCCATGCGACGCTGTGCAGAATCCAGGCAAGAATGATGTAGATCAGCGCCAGGGTAATCAGGAAGCCAACAAACATCTCCTTGAGCAACTGGCTCTGCTCGTTAGACCAGAAGCCCTTACCGGCAGTCACGCCCCACTCCTGGGCGATAGCGGGCAGGATCTCTGCCTCCAACTCCTTCACGACCGCGTCGGCGGTAGTGATGGATTTGTCAGGATAAGCGCGGATCGCCACGGTCTGAATGCCGTTTACGTGGTTGATCTTGTCGATGCCCCGGCGACTCTCTATGTTGGCGACGGTCGCCAGTGGTAGCAGCTCTCCGCTCGGCGCAATCACCGGCAGACGCGCCAGACTCGTGAGGCGATGGCGGTCTTCCTTGGGCAACGATACGCGGACTTCCAGTTCTGCATCACCCTGGGTAAACAGCTGTACTCGCTCTCCTTCAAAAGCGGTGCGGACCTGGCGGCCCACTTCCGTGGCAGTCAGACCCAGGGCCCGACCTTCCGGCGTCAATCGAAAGACCCATTGATCACGACCATAGGGCAGATCGTCATGCACGTTGTTTACGCCTGGCATGGTACGCATCACTGAGGCGAGATCATCGGCGGCACCTTTCAATGCCGCGGCGTTGTCACCGCTGAACAGCAGTTCAATGTCGGGCCAGGGCATATCACCCTGCTCGATCTGCAGTTGTTCAACGAGGGGGGACTCGGCCACCGACGATTGCCAGTGATCCAGGAACGCGGCCAGGCTCACGTCCCGCGTCTCAGGAGAGGTCAGCTCCACAAAAATGCTCGCGAACTCAGGGCCATCCCGGCGATCGCGGCTGATAGTGGCGCCGTTAATCTGTATCCAGCGGGCGACGATATTACCGCCACCAAAGTGTTCGTCCGTGCGCTCAACCTGGCGCTCGAGCTCTTCGAGATAGGCCAGGCGCTGCTCGGGCGTCGCGTCGGCGGTGAACTGGATGTTCGCTTCGGCAAACTCAAAATTGATGTTGAAGTTGAGGTCAAACTTCACAAAGTTCATGGCCACAAGGCTGATGGCAAAAACGAACGCCCCCGTCGCAGCAGTAATCGCCACTCGGCGATGGCCAAGGCACCAGTGCAGCACCGGTACCACGGTGTTTTCCCGGAAGCTGTCAAAGCGCGCGTCAAAGCGCGCTCTAAATGCCGATGGCGCTTGATCACCGGCCGCCATGCGGCGGAAGGAGTGCTTGAGGTGACCGGGCATGATCAGAAAACACTCAATGAGCGATGCCAGGATCACACACAGCATCAGCATGGGAATCTCGCGGATGTCGTCACTATCGACAATCAGCAGGGGCACGAATGCCGCCATGGTGGTCAGACTGGATGCGACGATGGGCGCGAACATGCGCTGTGCACCTGTCACAGCCGCCTCCTCAGGAGGCAAGCCGTTTTCAAACTGCCAGAGCGAGTGCTCACCCACCACGATGGCATCGTCCACCACGATACCCAGCGCCATCACAAGGCCTATCATCGACAGGAAGTTGAGCGTGCCACCAAGGAAGTAGAACAACAGAAGCGCGCCGGCGAAAGACACGGGAATACCCAGCGCAACCCAACCCGCAACGCGCAGGTTCAGGAAAAGAAACAGCATGGCCAGAACGAGACACAGACCGGAGAAGCCGTTGCTCAGTACCAGGCCCATGGTGTCAGCAGCAAAGCGCCAGGCCTCGATGAAGACCTTCACCTCAACACCACGGGCATTGAGGGATTCTTCAGTCTGAGCCCGCCAGGACTTGATAACCTCGGCGGCATCAAAGGTATCGGTGCCATCGCCGCGGCGTACGCGCACTTCCACGGCCGGTTTACCCTCAATGAGCGAGTAGCGTTGATTCTCGATGGCGCGACGCTCGATATGAGCCACGTCGCCAAGTTGTACCAGCTGGTCACCCTCCAAAGACGCAATCGGCAGCGTTTCAAAACCGCGGGCACTGCGCTGCTGATCCATGGAACGAATCTGGCGACGATCCTGACCCGCACCAATGGTGCCCGCGGGCGTATCGCGACTAAGGCGAGCGACGGACTGCGCAACGTCTGCGATGCTCGCGTTCATCTCGACCAGCGTTAAGCCGTCGACTTCGATGGCGATTTCTTCCTGGGGAAGACCGCGCAGTTCAACAACGTCTGCGCCCAGGGCACGGAGCTCCCGCTCCACCTGGTAGGCAATGGGGCCAAGCTCTTCAAAACTGTCCGGGCCGGTGAGGAATACGGCGGCGACGGTCTCGTACCAACGGTCGACGCGCACGCTCGGAGGCTCCAGATCCGTCGGCAGATCGCGAACCAATGCGATGCGTTGCTTGATGGTATCGACCGCGGCATTGATTTCCGTGTCACGGTCGAATCGAAGTTGAATCCAGGCGGCGCCGTTGCGCGTCCAGGAGCGCATGAGCTCCATACCCTCGAGGCCGCGGAGCTGATACTCCACCGGGTTGGTCACCAGCTTCTCCATGTCCTCGGCGGATGCACCGGGCCAAAGAAGCTCAACTTCCGACACGTTCCAGGTCTGGTCCGGGTTCAGTTGCACCTTGATCTTGATCGCTCCCCAGACCCCTGCCATGAGCATGAGCACCATGAGGAGATTGGCCGCCAAACGATGGCGGGCAAACATGTCGATCCAGCTTGTTCTTGCGCTTTGCACGGCCCCTGACCTGTACCTGTTGCACTGTTCAGACTGCAAGCTACAACCGGGATCGGCCTCCCGCGAGACCTTTGCGACGGGCTGCAGGTTTTGGACGATCAGCAACCGAAACTCAGTGAACTTGCGGGTTTCGTGCCGTCACGTCGATCCTTTAAAGGGTTCGTCGTACCATGAGCGACAACAGCGCACAGCTTTTGATCAACCCCCGTTTATGGAGACCGTTACGCGTGCAAAAGGACAAGAAGTCGCTCCCCTTTCGCGTGGTACGTGCGGTTCTGTATTACTCGGGCATCCTGAAAGTGGCTCACTACACGCGTGCCTGGGGCTCCTTTCTGCGTTCTGCAAACTTCGACGAGGCGGGTTTCATCAAACAGGATTGCGGTCTGTGCGGCTTTCCTCGACTGATTCGTCTCTATGAAAGCGATAGTGGGATCCGGTGCCCACGCTGCCTTGGGGGCACAACGGCGATGTCTTTGGCGGCCGTCATCAACCGTGAAGTTCCAGAAACGGCGAGCAAGCGCGTTTACGAACTCTCTACGCGAGGTCCGCTATACGCCTACCTGAGTGACCGATTTGACCATGTGACGGGCTCAGAATTCTGGCCCGAGGTTCAGCCCGGTGACTGGCAGGATGGTTTCCAATGCCAGAACGTCGAGCACTTAACCTACGCAGACGAGTCCTTCGACTTACTCACCTCGACGGAGGTCTTCGAGCATGTTGTCGACGATCTTCAGGGCTATCGGGAAGCCCGTCGCGTGTTGGTACCGGGAGGCACGATGATTTTCTCGGTACCCTTGCTGTTGGATCAGGACACCATCGAACGCGCTGTGATGAGAGACGGTCAAATCCATCACCTGACGGAGCCGGAGTACCACGACGATGCCATCCGAGGCCCCAACAAAGTGCTGGCCTTTCGCACCTATGGGCTGGACATCGTCGATCGGCTCCTCGAGGCCGGGTTCCGCGAGGCAGTGATCGACAGATCATCGCTGGGCGTCTTTGGCGGATATGGCCGTGCCATCATAATCGCGAGAGCCTAGAACCCGGTTCCGCACCGGCCTTGAGCGCGCCTGGCCTCGCCGATCAATGAAGATGTAAGTGCCCCGCCGACACGGGCTCCGTCGACGCCCGAGGGGGTGCGCCGGGGTAGGGGTTTGGCCCTCCCGCATCGATCCAGCGATCCAGTTCGTCAGCCAATACAGAGAGCGGCACCGAACGCAGGGCGAGGATCTTGTCGTGATAGAAGCGCTGATCGAAGTCATCGCCAAGGACACCTTCAGCCTTTGCGCGCTTCTCGCGCATCATCATCTCGCCCAGCTTGTATGCCAGCGCCTGGCCAGGCCAGGAGATGTAACGATCAGTTTCCGTGGTGATTTCGTGCTCGGACAGCGCGGCATTGTCGCGGAGGTAGGCCAGCGCCTCATCACGGGTCCAGCCGTACTGGTGCACGCCCGTATCAATCACGAGTCGGCAGGCACGCCACATCTCATAGGTCAGCTGGCCAAAACGCTCGTAGGGCGTTCGATAGATGCCGATCTCACCGCCCAGCCACTCCGTGTACAGCCCCCACCCCTCGCCATAGCCAGAGAAATAGTTTTGGGCACGGAACTCAGGAATTTCACCGGGCGCCTCCAATGCGATTGCCGCTTGTAACGCATGGCCCGGTGCGCACTCGTGCAAGGTGAGTGCGGGCAACGCGTACAGCGGCCTTGCCGGCAGGTTGTAGGTGTTCATCAGGCAGGCGCTAAGCCCGCCCCGCCCTGCCGTGTAGATGGGTGCAATGGCTGGCGGCACGGGATTAATGGCAAAGCGTCGGCGCGGCAGAAAGCCGAGCACCTCACTAAGCTTTCCGTCCATACGCTTGGCAACGTAGGCCGAAACGCCCATAAGTTCATCGGGCGTTTTTGCATAGAACTGGGGGTCAGTACGCAGGAAATGAAAGAACGATGCCATGTCGCCCTCCCACTCCACTTCCTCGAGGATAGCCTCCATCTCGCCGCGAAGACGATCGACCTCCCGCAGGCCCGTTTCATGGATTTCCCCGGGCGTAAGATCAAGGGTCGTGTAAGCGATGATCTGAGACTGATAAAACGCCTCCCCGTTCGGTAGGTCCCGAGCGGCTAGCGTCTCCCGTGCGTTGGGCAGATACTCCTCTCGCATGAAACGAAGCAGATCGCTGTAAGCCGGCACCACGTGCGTCGCGATGACTTCCCGTGCATCTGCGCGTAACGCGTTCTGCTCTGCCTCTGTGAAGTTGGCGGGCAGACTGTCGAACGGCACCCAGAAAGGATTGTCCCGACCGGGTATCACGTAAGACTCGATAGACCGCTCACGCCCCGCAAGGCTGACGACGGGTACCGTGTATCCGCGCTCGATACCAGCGCGCATGTTGGCCTGATGGTCCTCAAAGAATCGAGGCAGGTCTCGCATGCGTCCCAGATAGTTCTGGTAGCCCCGCGTATCGCCAAAACCACCGGTCTGCGGGTGCAGACCCGTCCAGAAAAAAGTGTCAGAGTTCAGCGGCGCTTCGAAGGTACGGTAGCGGGCATCGCTCGCCAAAGTCTCAACAATCTGTCGAAATACAGCGGCATTGATGGACGCCTCGTGACTGAGTTCATCGGCGGGTATTGCATCCAGTTCCGTGAGAGTTTGGTCCCAGTAGGCCAGTCGCTCGTCCCAGGCCTCAACGCTCATATCCGGCAGCCGGTCCTGCTTGATCCATTCGCCGGCCTCGTTGCGCTCCTTCGCCCATTGATCCTGCCGCCAGGCCCACTCTCTCTCATAGAGGTCTTTTAGACGATCATCCGCGGTCTCGGAGACCTGCGGTTGACTTGCGCAAGCAGCGAGGAGAACGGGTATAGCAATGAGGGCGGGGATCAGAGGCATAGGTCTAACCGAAGTGCGTTTTACGTGGCACGATACGTGACGCCCTACGGCGACACAACGAGCAACGGGAGCCGTGTAGACTGCCTAATGCAAACAGAATCGGACTTGGCCCATGAGCAACGACGAGCAGCGCGAGTACTGGAACGGCATCGCGGGAAAGCAGTGGGTTGATCAAGACAATACGCTTCAGCGGCTCCTGCAGCCCGCCGCCGATCTGCTACTTAGAGAACCCAGAGTACCTGACGCTCGCAAGGCACTAAACGTGGGCTGTGGCGGTGGCGGTGAAACGCTCATGCTCAGCCGCGCCCTCAACCCGCAAGCCACGGTCACCGGCGTTGATATATCGGAACCCTTGATCGCCCTGGCCCGCCAACGGGTAGACGCCGAGCCGGCGCTGGCGGGCCGTGTGAGCTTCCATTGCACCGACGCATCGGCCGGTGACCTGGGCGCACCAGACTATGACCTTGTTTTCTCGCGTTTTGGCGTGATGTTTTTTGATGACCCGATTGGCGCCTTCGCCCACATTAGGGCGCATGTCGCGTCCGACGGATCACTGGTATTCGCCTGCTGGCAGCAGTTGGCCGACAACCCGTGGGTGACGGTGCCTCTCACAGCTGCGCTTACTGTGCTCCCGCCCCCGGAGATTCCACCACCGGGTTCACCGGGGCCCTTTGCTTTCGCCGATGGGGACCGCACGCGCTCCCTCCTTGAGCAATCAGGATGGACGAATGTGAAGGTGCGGGCGGAGAGCATAGATCTGCGCTGGAACGTGGCCAGTAACGGCACGGCACTAGCCCAAGAGATCCTAAAAATTGGTCCGGTGAGTCGCATGTTGCAAGCTGCGCCGGAATCCGAGCATCCGCGCGTTTACGAGGCCGTCGCCGAAGCGCTGCTTCCGCATATTGAAAATGACACGCTCACGCTGAGCGGCGCGATCTGGATCGTTAGCGCAACCAACTGCTGATACGGTCAAGTCCATGGTGAAGCCTGTATTTCCCAAGGCCTAAACTCTGTATGCGCCGGCGGACTTGAAAAGACGCTGGCCAACCCCATATCCCTAACGTGGACGCTCGATGAGGTCCACAACCAGATATTGCTTCTTATGGAGGATATGACAATGCGCAGCACTATCGATTTTTCACCGTTTTACCACTCAGCAATCGGCTTTGACCGCATGGCTTCCCTGCTGGATTCCGTCGCTCGCGATGCGAAACCCAGCTACCCGCCCTATAACGTAGAGCAGGTAGAAGAGAACACGTACCGCATCACCATGGCGGTAGCAGGGTTCACGGAAGACCAGCTGGAGATCACCAGCGAGCAGAACACGCTGCTCATCAGCGGTAAACAGACCGACGACACCGAAGGACGTAACTACCTGTACCGCGGCATTGCCGCTCGCAACTTCGAGCGCAAATTCCAGCTCGCGGAGCATGTTCGTGTCGCCGACGCTAACCTGGAGAACGGTCTCCTTCACGTGGAACTGAAGCGTGAAGTGCCCGAAGCCATGAAGCCCCGCAAGATCGCCATCAACGGCGGCAGCGGAACGCTACTGGAGCAGGACGCGGCATAACGCCTCAATCGCTCTGGCTTCGGCCGACCAGACAAGCGCCCTCCGGGGCGCTTTTTTATGGGCTGTGCAAGCACGAGGTTGCCTCGTTTGGGCACGCTAGCTTCCCGCCAGGCGCGAGCTTTTTTCTCGCAGCTGAATCCCAGGAACGGGTAGCATGCCAAAGAGTAGCGCGCTAATCCGACGCGTGATGCCGGGATGGGCCGCGGACTGTCGAGGAACAGAAACCGCCAAGGGCGGAAAACCCCTGAGTCGAGATCAGGCGTTCGCCGCCTCGCGAATACGCGCCACCATGGCGCGCAAACCATTACCGCGCGTCGGTGACAAGTGCTGCATGAGACCAAGGGTTTCGAAGTAGCTCTCAATATCGAAGGCGAGGATGTCTGCCCGCGATTTATTGTTGTAGGCCGCTAACACTACGGCCAGCAGTCCTTTTACGATGAACGCATCACTATCGACGGCAAGCTGCAGCCGTCCTTCCTCTTCGGACACGTCCATCCATACCTGACTCTGACAGCCGCGGACCAGGCGGTCGTCCGTATGCAGAGCAACCTCCATGCTGGGCAACTCGCGACCCAGATCAATGATGTAACGGTAGCGATCTTCCCAGCTATCGAAAAACCCGAGATTGTCGACGATATCGTCGTGGGTGATGGTCGTCCCGAAGGGGTTATGATCTGACACGGCGGTAAAGATTCCCTTACTGGGCGAGTGGGTGGGCAAATCGAGGAGCGACTCGTTGAAGGCGCGGGAAAGCTAGTCGCTGGACGATTAGTAGAACATACCGGTTTCGAGCTGCGCTTCCTCAGACATCATGTCGCGGTGCCAGGGCGGATCAAAGACCAGCTCGACACTTACGCTATTCACGAAGGGCACGAGCTTGATGCGATGCTCAACATCGCCAACCAGCACTGGCCCCATGCCGCAACCGGGTGCCGTGAGGGTCATGTGAACGGCGACCGATCCTGCGCCCTGATCGATGGTGAGCTCGTAGATGAGCCCGAGATTAACAAGATCAACGGGAATTTCCGGATCGAAGACAGTGTGCAACGCTTCCCAAACCTGATCCTCGCTGATCTTTCCATCAGTGGGGGTATCGAAGCTAAGTTCCAGGGGTTCAAGGCCCAGGGCGTCGGCATCGGTGCCGTCGATACGCACCATGTTGCCGTTGAAGGTGACCGTGTAGTTACCACCCAAGGACTGGGTGAGGGTGACAAAACTATGCGCCGGTACCGTGACGGGATCACCAACGGGTACCAGACGCCCCGCCACATCGCGGCGCGTCGTCAGAAGTGTGCGTTCCTGGCTCGACACCCTCAGGCTACGCTAAAGCTTTCACCGCAGCCGCACTCGGCAACCACGTTGGGGTTTCTGAACTTCAATACGTGGTTGATGCCTTCCTGCTCCATGTCGACTTCCGTTCCGCGAAGAACATCCAGGGCGTCGGCTGCAACAAACACCTGAACTCCGTTTTCAAGTTCAAGCTCCCTATCGCCCTCCTGACTGTCGGCGACGACATCCATCACATACTTGAAGCCCGTGCAGCCAGATTCGGCCACACTGATACGTACAGCGCTCTTACCGGTGCCCGAGAGGCTGGCACGAAAGTGCTCTGCCGCTGACGCCGTGAATTGCAGCGGCGCTGCCGCATCAAAACTCTCTACTGTCATGCTGTCTCTCCTGGCGCCGATCAACGCGGCGCGAACAGTGACTGGGCTTTTTTAAGGCCCGAAATCAATCGATCGACGTCGTCCATGTTGTTGTACATGGAAAACGATGCCCGGACCGTGCCCGGGACTTCAAACCGTGACATAAGCGGCTGGGCGCAATGATGGCCCGTGCGTACCGCAATGCCCTGCTCATCCAGCAGCATCCCGATGTCTGAGGGATGCGCACCGTCAAGCACAAAACTGAAAATGCCAGCGCTGCGGTCGGGATTTCCGATTCGACGCAGACCTGGAATTTCTGCCGCCGCTTCGGCAGTGGCACTCAGTAGCGCCGCCTCGTGAACCTCTGCGGCGTCGCGGTCGATAGTCTCTAGATATCGGACCGCGGCAGAAATACCGACGGCTCCCGCAATATTTGGGGTCCCTGCCTCAAACTTAAAGGGCAGCGCATTAAACGTGGTGCCTTCAAAGGAGACGGTTTCAATCATCTCACCGCCACCCAGGAACGGCGGCATCGCATCCAACAGCTCGGCGCGACCCCAGAGCACACCGATGCCCGTGGGGCCAAATAGCTTGTGTCCCGACAAGCAGTAAAAGTCGCAGCCAAGCTCCGTGACATCCACGTTCCAGTGGCCAACCGCCTGGGCGCCATCGACGAGCACCCGGGCACCATGCCGATGGGCCAGAGCGCAGATCTCTTGTATAGGATTCACGGTGCCCAAGGCATTGGATACGTGGTTCACAGCGATCATCTTCACGCGATCGTCGAGGAGTCCTTCGAGGGCAGCGAGATCTATTTCCGCGTCATCGGTCACGGGAATCGGTACCACTTCGGCGCCAACGCGCTGGGCAATCAGCTGCCACGGCACGATGTCGGAGTGATGCTCAAGCCAAGACACGAGCACCCGATCGCCTGCCTTCAGGTTTGCGAGACCCCAACTATGGGCCACCAAATTGATGCTCTCGGTAGTCCCACGCGTCCAGATCACTTGCCGTGAATCGGGACTGCCAAGAAAACGCGACATGACTTCCCGAGCGTCTTCAAATACCCGCGTCGCGCGATCCGATAGCGTGTGCACGCCGCGATGCACATTCGCATTGTCAGTGCGATAGTAGTTCGCGATAGCGTCGATGACAGCTTCCGGCTTCTGCGTGGTCGCCGCATTATCGAGATAGACGAGCGGCTGACCGTTCACCTGCTGTTTAAGAATCGGAAAATCAGCGCGCACGCGCTCCACATCGAAGCGGGGCACGCTATTCACTGGCTGCGCCTGGTTAAAAGGAGGTGCCTCGCCAACGCTTCGTCACGCGCGAATCGAGCCGCGAGGATTGGACGCAGGTAATCGCGCACGCTATCCAGCTCTAGACCATCGATAAGCTCATTGATGAAGCCAAAGCTAAGCATCACCTCGGCCTCTTCCCGGGAAACGCCGCGCGTGCGCAGATAGTGCAACGCAGCCGCGTCGAGCTGAGCCACCGTCGCGCCGTGAGCGCACTGCACGTCATCGGCGTAGATTTCCAGCTCGGGTTTCGTATTCACCGTCGCCTCGTTGCTGGTCAGCAAGTTTCGATTGGATAGCTCCGCCCGCGTTTTTTGCGCATCAGGATGGATATGAATACGACCGTTGAACACTGCGGTTGCGCTGTCGCCAATGATGCCGCGGAAAATCTCGTCGGTGGTGCAGTGCGGCACCGCATGTTCGATGGTCGTGTGGTAATCGATGTGCTCTTCACCGCGGGGTAAATAGACACCGTTCAGATCAGCGTGGGCGCCAGGGCCTGCGTGGTGCACCACCAGATCGAGACGCTTGAGCACACTGCCCAGCGCCAAATGAAATCCCGCATATCGCGCATCGCGTGCGAGGCGCGTATGAACGCCGCCGATATGCACCGCCTCGCCCGCTTCCTCATGGAGGCGATAGTGGGCGAGAAACGCATTGTCCTGAACGTGAAGTTCCGTAAGACCGTTGCAGAAGCTTGGAGCTGCGCCCTCGAGTCCCGCAAAGTGTTCGACGATAGTCAGACTCGCATTTGCGCCCACACGGCACAGCAAACGCTGGTTCATGGCCGTAGCCTGAGCCGACGCCGCGTTTAGCCAAAGTACCTCCACGGGACGATCAATGATCGCGCCAGCCTTCACATCGATGAACAGGCCATCGCCGAGGGCTGCATTATTCAGTGTCGCAAAAACGTGGTCGCCACCAATGGCTGTGCCGAGGAGGCCCGCAATGTCCGTAGCTTGCTCGTCGCTGGCATCCGCAAAGCGGCAGACTGTCAGCCCATCAATAGCTGCGGCCGGTGATGAAAGATTCTCGGCGAATTGACCATCGACGAAGACCAAACGGTGGCCGCCAAAACCGGCCGCGAGAGTTGCGGGAAGCTCGGCCACTGCCGTGCCTGCCTCCGCAAACTGATAGTCGTCGCGCAGTGGAGCCAGGCTGGTGTACTTCCAGTTCTCAGTCTTGCGAGTCGGGAGCGAGGCCGCTTCCCAACCGGCACGAGCCCGGGCCTGAATCGCCTCTAGCCAGTGGGGAACGCGCTGGGAAAGATCAGCGAGCGGTGCCTGGAGAAAATCAGACATCAGGCGACCTCCGCCTCCAGCCAGCCGTAGCCGCGCTCTTCGAGTTCGAGAGCCAGGCTCTTGTCGCCAGAACGGACAATCTGACCATTAGCCAGCACGTGCACGTGATCGGGCTCGATGTAATTCAGAAGGCGCTGGTAATGAGTCACCAGCACAAACGCTCGACCCGGATCGCGGAGCGCATTCACACCACCGGCGACGACCTGCAACGCGTCAATATCGAGACCAGAATCTGTCTCGTCCATAACGCAGAGCTTGGGCTCTAGCAGCATCATTTGAATGAGTTCGTTGCGCTTTTTCTCGCCGCCAGAGAAGCCTTCGTTAACGCCCCGCTTAAGAAACTCCGCCGGCAGGTTGGCCGCCTTGCAGGCTTCGCGGGCGCTCTTCATAAAACTCACGGCGTCGAGGGCTGGAAGGCCGCGATGCTCACGCACTGCATCAACGGAGGCCTTCAGGAATTCCATGTTGCTCACACCGGGGATTTCCACCGGGTACTGGAACGCCAGGAAGATACCCTCGCGGGCACGGTCTTCCGTTTCCATCTCCAGCAGGTTCTGGCCTTCAAAGGTGACCGCGCCTTCCGTGACGTCATAACCCGGGCGACCAGCGAGGATGTGGCCCAGGGTGCTCTTGCCGGACCCGTTGGGACCCATGATGGCGTGCACCTCGCCGGGCTGAATAGTAAGGCTCAGTCCGCGAAGGATGTCCTTGCCATCAACGCTGGCGTGCAGGTTTTCAATCGTAAGCATGTTCTCTACCTTAGAAACTGATGTCGGGCCCTAACCCACAGATCCTTCAAGGCTCACCTCGAGCAGCTTGCCGGCTTCGACGGCAAACTCCATGGGGAGCTCTCGAAATACTTCTTTACAGAAGCCATTCACAATCATCGACACGGCCTTTTCCGCATCCAGGCCACGCTGCTGGCACAAGTACAGCTGGTCATCGCTCACCTTGGACGTGGTGGCCTCATGCTCGACAACAGCCGCGGGATTGCGGCTCTCGATGTACGGGAAGGTATGCGCCGCACACTTGTCGCCGATGAGCAAAGAGTCGCACTGCGTGTAGTTGCGTGCACCCTCGGCGCGCGGGCTCATGCGCACCAGCCCGCGGTAGGCGTTGGAGCTTTTACCCGCCGAGATGCCTTTGGAGATGATCGTGGACTTCGTATTGCGTCCCAGGTGGATCATCTTGGTGCCCGTATCGGCCTGCTGATAGTTGTTGGTGAGCGCAACGGAGTAAAACTCACCCACACTGTTGTCGCCGCGAAGCACGCAGCTCGGGTACTTCCAGGTAACTGCCGAGCCAGTCTCGACCTGCGTCCAGGAAATCTTGCTGTTGTTATGGGCAACGCCCCGCTTGGTCACGAAGTTGTAGATGCCGCCCTTGCCTTCGGCGTCGCCGGGATACCAGTTCTGCACGGTGGAGTACTTGATCTCAGCGTCATCCAGAGCAACAAGCTCCACAACGGCTGCGTGTAGCTGGTTCTCATCGCGCATGGGCGCCGTGCAGCCTTCCAGGTAGCTGACGTGGCTGCCTTCGTCGGCAACGATCAGCGTGCGCTCAAACTGACCGGTCTTCGCTTCGTTGATGCGGAAGTACGTGGACAGCTCCATGGGGCAACGCACGCCCTTGGGGATGTAAACAAACGAGCCATCACTGAAGACCGCACTGTTCAGGGCCGCATAGAAATTGTCGCGACGAGGCACCACAGAACCCAGATACTTTTTCACCAGCTCCGGATGCTCGTGCACCGCTTCCGAGATCGGGCAGAAGATGACGCCGGCCTCGGCGAGTTTTTCGCGGAAGGTGGTCGCCACAGACACGGAATCAAACACGGCGTCCACGGCGACACCAGCTAGCACTTCCTGCTCATGGAGAGGGATACCCAGCTTTTCGTAGGTCGCCAGAAGCTCAGGATCAACTTCATCCAGACTCTTGGGGCCGTCCTTCATGTTCTTGGGTGACGAGTAGTAGGACAGAGCATTAAAGTCGATGGGCGGGTAATGCACGTGGGCCCACTCGGGCGTCTCCATGGCACGCCAGTTGCGATAGGCCTCGAGGCGCCATTCAAGAAGCCACTCAGGCTCGCCTTTCTTCCCTGAAATAAACCGGATGACGTCCTCATCAAGGCCCGGCGCGATGGTGTCTGACTCGATGTCAGTCACAAAGCCCGCGGCATATTCCTTCTCGATACGGCTGTCGATAACGTCCTGAGACATACTGTGCTTCCTACTGTCGGCGCTGCTAAACGGGTGCTGTCTTAAGCAGTCCGAGTCCGTATAAGAATTCGATCGTTCTCTTCTTCTGCGGCTTTGCTCCGCGCTACCTGCTGGTCGGAGATGTCCTGAATTTCACGACGGGCCACAAGATCGGCGAGGGAGATGTCGTCCAGAAACTCGCGGATGCGGTCCGACAGGTCCATCCACAGATGATGGGTGAGACAGGTATCACCTTCCTGACAATCGCCTTTGCCGCCGCAGCGGGTCGCGTCCGTATCTTCATTTACTGCAGCGATCACCTCAGCGACGCTAATTTCGCTGGGAGCACGGTGCAAGCGATAGCCGCCGCCGGGTCCGCGAACACTGCGCACCAGCTCCTGGCGCCGCAGATTGGCAAATAGCTGCTCCAAGTAAGACAGAGAAATTCCCTGTCGCTCAGAAATAGCGGCGAGGCGGATGGGGCCTCGCGCTTCGTTGAGGGCGAGATCCAGCATCGCAGTGACGGCATACCGTCCTTTAGTGGTGAGGCGCATAGTGAGCAGTTCCCCGGTTGCGAAGGGTGGCGGAGTTTTCCATTCCCTAGTATTTTAGTCAACTATAAGACCCTTTGCACTACTAGGTTTTTCGGACGGCCAAGAAGGGCCATCCAGTTTTTGCGGCTCGGACGATTAGCTATACTTAAAGGGCGTGCGATAACCACCAAATAGAGCTGTGAAAGCGGCCATAAGAACAGTGGGCACTGATCAATCATGAACAACGCAGCGGTTATTGTTTTTGCCGTAGAGACTGCACCGGGGGACAGCGAGTCAGCAGTGGGCGAGCTGATGACCGCTATGGGCGATTCGCTCGCCGCCGTCGAGGGCATTCGGCTCGAGCGAATCGAGCAGCTGGCGGTAGAAGATGCGCTGACCCTTCAGGAGGCTTCACTCGCGTTATTCATTACCGAAAGTGACGCTGCGCCAACACCCTTTGCCATGACGGAGCTGACCGTCGACGAGAGCCAGTCCATGGCGGCGGAAAACGGCAATCTATCGCCCGGGCAGTTACTGCATACCTACGCGGCACTCCGTCGCAACCGCCCGCGCCCACCCACCTTCCTTCTTGAGCTGCAGATTGCCGCTGCCGACCGCCTCGAGAGCGTCGCCGCTGCTGCCGAATTGCTTGGCCAGCTGAGCAGCGATCTGTCTCCCCAGAGCTGGCGGAGCCGCCTGAGTTAGAGCCTGTGCTCCGCCGGCTTGCCGCCGACGATTGGAGTGTCTTTTGCGCGAACTGCGTTGGCTGTACCCAGCCCTGGGGGCTACGCCTTAGTGCAGGGTCCCCATCTTCTTGCAGATGATCCCAAGCATGGTCTCGTCTGACCCACCGCCAATCGATGACACCCGGTTGTCGCGCATGGCGCGGCTGCAGATGTTGTCCCACATAAAGCCCATGCCCCCCCAATATTGAAGGCAGCTGCTGGAGACCTCGTTGGCTAAACGTCCAGCCTTTAACTTGCACATGGACGCCAGCATGGTCATGTCCTCGCCAGCCATATAGCGCTCTACCGCCGAGTAACTGAGCGCACGAAGCGCCTCGATGTCGGTCTGTAGCTCCGCCAGGCGGAAGTGCACCGACTGATTGGAAAGCACGGATTTTCCGAAGGCTTTTCGATCCCGAGTGTATTCGATGGTCTCGTTGACACAGGCCTCGAGGAACTTCAGCAGCACCAGCGCACAGTACAGGCGCTCTTCCTGGAATTGCTCCATCTGGTAAACAAAACCCATGCCCTCTTCGCCGATGCGATGGCGCGGATCGCGTCGTGTTGTTCTGTTAGCTGCATGGCAGCGTGCTCCTGCGATTATTATTGGCTTGGCTCGCTGGATTAGTCGTCGTCGCTCTTGTCCTGCACTTCGGTCGGCCGCGATATGTTCTGTACTGCTTTGGGGCGTCGCGCTCGATGGAAGCCCTGAAAAGCTGGCACCGTATTCGGTTTGTCGTCACGAAGAGGGGCGACAGTAGACGCCGAGGCAAAGCGGCCACCGCCGTCAAAGTGCACCGTGTCACCATTGATGAAACCGGCAGCGGGGCTCAGTAAAAAGCACACCAGAGCGCTCGCCTCGGCCTCGGTCCCCATACGTCCCAGGGGAATGTTGCGCGTGGCGCGACGAATGCTGTCGTCGATGGCCCCGTCATAAGTATCCAGACCAGCTGACTCGATCCAGCCAACGCCGACCGCATTGCTGCGCACGCCGTGGATACCCCATTCCCACGCCGCGGTTTTTACAAGGTTCTCGGCGCCAGCGCGAGCCGCTCCCGTGTGCCCCATTCCCGGAAAGCCGTTGTCGCAGTCAGCGGTGATATAGACGATGGAGCCACCGTTATCCCGCATGCTCTGGCGGAAGACCTCGCGGGCCATATGAAAGCTACCAAAGAGATTGTTGCGCACTACGGCGGCGAAGCCCTTGCCACTCATGTCGGCAAGGGGCGATGGAAACTGACCACCTGCATTGTTGACAAGTCCATGGATTACTCCGAGTTCTTCCACCACGCTAGCGACAAGCTCGGTGACGCCCTCCTCATCGCGCGTATCGCAGGTTCGAATAGCCACTTTGCCGCCGTCTTCTGCGATTTCCTTTGCGACGCGCTCCAGCTTCTCTGCCGTGCGGCCTGTAATAACCACCTGGGCACCAAGGTGCGCAAGCTCATGGGCGATGCAGCGGCCGATGCCGCTGCCCCCACCGGTGACGATGACGGTCTGGCCATCGAAGAGGCCGGGGGCGAGTACGGAGCGGTATGCGTCAGCCTGCATGGTCACCCTCGATCTCAAGAACCAGCGCTCCGGCAGCGATCTGCTCACCCTCGGCGCCGTGGATGGCTGTAACGACGCCGTCGATCTCCGCCAGCAGACGGTGCTCCATTTTCATGGCCTCCATAACCGCGAGTTCCTGCCCGACCGTCACGGCATCGCCAACGCCGACATTCACCGCCAGCACGTTCCCGTGCATGGGCGCCAGCACGGCACCGGAGCCAGCGCCCTCAAGTTCTGCACTTGAGAACGCAAGGTTGTTCACGAGAGTTACAGCAGTACCGGAAAGCTGAACCTCCACGGTTGCCCGAGCGGGATAGGCGTAGCGGACGGTCTTCTGCACTCCGTCAATGGAGACACGAAGACACCCTTTAAGGTCATCGTGCACGACCCGGACTTCGAGACTGCTGCTTGCTGCCGATTCGTCTCCATCATTTGCAGCGCTATCGCCCTCCGTACTAGCGACGCTTACAGCGTAAGCACCACCACCTAGAGGCTGCACAGAGACGCCAGTCTCTTCATCACTCACTGCATAGCGGAACCGGCTTGGCAGAGCCCGGGCACCGGTGGCTTCCATCAGCAGGGGATCATGCCCGAGTTGAGAATCTGCCGATTCGCCCCGCGCCTGCAGGAACTGCAGCAGCGCCGCGCAGGCGAGATGTTCTGAACCGGGTACGGGCGCGAGAACGCCATCGGGAAATTCCTGGGCGATAAATGCAGTCGTCGCCTCGCCTGATGCAAAGCGATCACGCTCCAGCAAATCGACAAGGAACTGACGGTTGGTCGCGAGACCAAAAATCACCGTCTCACACAGGGCACGCACGAGACGGCGGCGAGCAGTTTCGCGGTCGGGTCCACTGGCAATGATTTTCGCAATCATCGGGTCGTAGAACGGCGAGACCGTCTGTCCGCTGCGAAGGCCATGATCGACGCGAATACCTTCGCCCTCTGGCGGCAGCCACTGCTGCGCGACACCGCTCGCAGGCAAAAAGTCATTCACGGTGTCTTCAGCGTAAAGACGCACTTCAATGGCATGCCCGCTTAGGGACACCTCTTCCTGCATCATCGGGAGGGCTTCGCCCTGGGCGATTCGCAGCTGGAGATTCACCAGGTCCAGGCCTGTGATGCACTCGGTGACGGGATGCTCCACCTGCAGACGGGTATTCATCTCCAGGAAGTAAAAATTGCCGTCACCAGCCAGCAGAAACTCGACGGTTCCGGCGCCCACGTAATCGATACTCTTGGCCGCCGCGACAGCGGCGCCGCCCATGGCCTCGCGAAGGCTATCGGTCATGACCGGGCAAGGCGCCTCTTCCACCACCTTCTGATGGCGACGTTGTACGGAGCAGTCTCGCTCACCAAAGTGGACACAGTTACCGTGAGAGTCTCCGAAGACCTGCACTTCAACGTGACGCGGCGACATCACCGCTTTTTCGAGAATGAGTTCTCCGCTGCCGAAGGCATTCTCGGCCTCGGATCGCGCGGCACTGAGCGCCGACGGCAAATCATCCAGAGCCTCGACCAATCGCATACCACGGCCACCACCGCCGGCAGCGGCTTTCACCATAATCGGCACACCGATGTCAGCAGCAGCTGCAATCAACGTGTCGTCAGATTGATCGGGATCCTGATATCCAGGAATGCAGGGCACGTCCGCATCGAGCATGCGCCGCTTGGCCGCTGCCTTATTGCCCATGAGATCGATGGCTCCGGCGGACGGACCGATAAACACGATTCCCGCAGCCTCGCAGGCCCCAGCGAAGTCGGTGTTCTCAGAAAGAAAGCCATAGCCCGGGTGAATAGCCTGGGCGCCCGTTCGAGTCGCGGCTTCGAGAATGCGCTGGGGATCGAGGTAAGACTCTTTCACTGGGGCGGGACCAATCAGCACCGCTTCATCGGCGAGCGCCACGTGAGGTGCACCGGCATCCGCTTCCGAGTAGACGGCGATGGTTCGGTAGCCGGCATCCCGCGCACTCTTGAGAACACGAACAGCAATCTCCCCGCGGTTCGCGACTAACACACTGTCAAAACGTCGCGTCATTAGGCTTCTCCTGTATCGAGGGCCGACCACTTCGTCGTGCGTTTCTCACCAAAGGCCGCCATACCCTCACGAGCTTCATCGCCGAGCATGGCGTCGGCGAACCGCTCCGCCGCGAACTGCACCAGGGGCTGCTCTTCCAATTCATAGCTGGCGTTGATGATCTGCTTGGTGAGAGCAACGGCATTGGGCGCGCCCCTCCGAACATGGGTGAGCAACTCAGCGAGTCTTGCGTCCATCGCTTCGACGTCGTCATCGACAAAGTGCGCAAAGCCTAAGCGGTGAGCCTCACGGCCATCAAAACGCTGCGCCGTCAGCAGCAACCGCCGAGCCTCGGATGCACCAATGCGGCGAATCACGACCGGCGTGATCTGCGCTGGCGGAATACCGAGCGTGACTTCCGTGAGCGCAAAGCGCGCATCAGCAGTTGTGAGCACGACGTCGGCCAGACAGGAAATGCCAAGACCGCCGGCCATGGCCGCGCCCTCGATGGCGACGATGAAAAGCTGAGGCAGCGCGCGAATGGCCGCCATGGTGCGGCCAAAATCGGCGTTGAAAGAAACGATGTCGTCCCGCGATGTACCGGCCTGGAACACGGTGCGGAACATCTTGAGATCCCCGCCGGAGCAGAAGGTCCCACCTTTGCCGCGAAGGACAACAAAACGGTAGGGCTCATCGGGCAGCGCTTCGAGTACCGCCGCGAACTCTTCGGCCATCGCAGTCGAAAGAGCGTTTTTGGATTCGGGACGGTTGAACCAGATAGTCAGTGTTTCGCCATCGGACTCAAGGATCAGGTTTTCTACAGTCGGTAGCATGCTCGTTCTCCTTACATCCGGCCCACGCCAAAGGCGTTGGTCTGCACGCGCCGCTGCTGGCCTTCCCAGCAGGTCTGCAATGCAATGGCGATAAGCTTGCGGGATTCGCGGGGATCGATGAGGCCGTCGTCCAGCATCCGACCCGACGTGTAAAAGGCATCGCTTTGTTTGTCGTAGTGCGCAATCACCCGTGACTCCTGCTCGGCGAGCATGGACTCATCCACTTCACGCCCCTTCCGAGCGGCACCGGCGCGGAACACCTCGGACATGGTCTTGGCAGCCTGCTCGCCACCCATCACACCCATCTGCACGTTGGGCCAGGTAAACAGGAAGTCAGGATCGTAACCCTGACCGCACATGCCGTAGTTACCCGCACCAAAACTGGCGCCAATCATGAGCGTCAGTCGGGGTACGCGGGCATTGGTGACGGCCTGGATCATCTTCGCACCATGCTTGATCATGCCGGCGTGCTCGGACTCGGTGCCCACCATGTAGCCGGTGATGTTCTGCAGGAATAGCAATGGAATCTCGGACTGATCGCACAGCTGAATGAACTGTGCCGCCTTGGTCGCGCCATTGGGATCGATGGGGCCGTTGTTGCAGATGATGCCGACGGGCAGGCCGTGCACCGAGGCCTGAATGCAAAGCAGCGTGGTGCCGTAGCCCGGTTTGAATTCCAGAAAGCTCGATCCATCAACTATACGTGCCACCACTTCGCGCGCGTCATAGGGCTGGCGATAGTCCGTGGGCACGACACCCAGCAGTTCCTCGGGCGGGTACACGGGCTCCTCGAAGCTGCGCTTCTTTGGGGTCGCACAGCGGCGGTTCCAGTCGAGGCGCTTGACCACGTCGCGGCAGATCTGAAGTCCGTGAGCGTCGTCTTCGGCCAGATACTCCACAAGACCAGAAACCGTTGAGTGCATGGCTGCGCCACCGAGCTCGGCATCATCAGCCACTTCACCGGTGGCCGCCTTGAGGAGCGCTGGGCCGGCGAGATAGGCCTTGCCGTTGCCCTTCACGCCCACGACGTAGTCGCTCATACCCGGCATGTAGGCACCACCAGCAGCGGAGGCGCCGTGGAGCACCGTGATGGTGGGCAGACCCGCAGCGGACAGGCGCGCGAGGCGAGCAAAGATGCCACCGCCGGCCATCCACATTTCCACCTCATACTCGAGGAGGTTTGCGCCCGCGCTCTCCACAAGGTGAATGAAAGGAAGCTTCTGCTGCAGCGCGATATCCATGGTGCGGCAGCCTTTGCGCGTCGATGTGCGCGTCATGGCGCCCGCGTTGATGCCCGAGTCGTCCACCTGAAGCATGCAGCGCACGCCGCCGACAAAACCAATACCGCATATCTGTGTGGCGCCGGGCACCGAGGTTTCCGGGTTGGCATCATCGACGAGGTAGCCGGCCATATTGCCGATTTCCATGAAGGGCGAGCCGGGATCCAGCACCCTGGCGAGACGTTCCCTGGGCAGTAGCTGGCCCCGGCGTTCGAAACGGGGTTTGGCACCATCGGAGAGAGTTCGGGCCCGTTCGAGGATGCCGTTCATCTTCTCGATGAGCGCCAGATGGTCCTCGCGATTGCGGGCGAACTCTTCGCTGCTGTTATTGATTCGCGACCGATAGGCCGGGGCATGGGTCGACATGATCGATCAAGCCTCCTTGGATTTGGGAACAATGGGTAAGTTGTGGGCGTTGGCGAGGGATTCGGGAACCTCGACCAACTCGGCGAGCAGCAGCTGCGCGTAGCCTTTGCCCTGGGGGTCCGTGCGCAGGCTCGCCACACCACCGCCGCCAAGGACGTCGTGCAGCAGGAAATTCAGTGCCCCAGGGCCGGGCATGTAAAAGCGTTGCACAGGCTCGGCCTGCCCTTCAGCGAGGAAATGAGCGAAGTACTCAGCGACGCGATCGACCGTCATGGCGCGGGCGACCCAGGGCAGGTACTCAGCGCGGCGAGCGAGGAGACCGATGTTGGCCTTGTCACCCTTGTCGCCGCTGCGTCCAAATGCCAATGACTCCAGGGGCACGGAAACCAGCGCTTCGTCGGTGGCCGCCTCTGCAGGTACATGAACCGCGGCATCACCCACCGGCGAGTCCGCAACCTCTTCCGCGTAATCAAGAGCCGTGCCATCCACTTCGACGGTGACGTTGAGAGCCGCCTTGGGTACCAGCGCAGAAAAGAGGCGCACCACTGGCGTGGGTTTCGCGCGAGCGCCCGCGAAGCTGGTCAGCCCTGGAGGTGCCGTAAGCGCCAGCCCGACCATTTCCTTCAGGAAAGCGCCGACGCCTTTGGCGCTCGGATGTTTGACGGCGATCTTCACATCGACTTCGCGAGAACGGACGTAGCGAGCCGCAGCACCGAAATGGGATTCGGCTCCCAGCACTTCCACGCTGGTTTCGGACAGGGGTGGAAGACCCAATCGCTCCAACACATACGCGGTTCGCTTGAACACGCCTTCGGCCAAATGCTGCGCTTTACGCTGCGCATCCCGGCCGTACATGGTCCAGATCTGACCGGCGCGGAAGCCATCGGCCCAGGTCGCGCTGGCTTTGTACGTCTCGGGAACGCCGGTGCCTTTGGCACCTTCGACGCGGACGCGGTTATCCCCAAGATCCGTGAGCCTTACGCCGGAGAAGTCACAGGCGACATCCGGCAACAGGTAAGCCGCAGGATCGCCAATCTCATAGAGCATCTGCTCACCCACGGTGCCCACCGAAACAAGACCGCCGGTGCCGCCCGGCTTGGATACGGTGAAGCCGCCATCGGATCCAATTTCGGCGATGGGATAGCCGGCGTCGGTTAATGAATCGACGACAGATTCCCAGTCGGTGAAGTTACCGCCGGTGGCTTGCGTGCCACATTCGAGGATATGTCCGGCGAGGCTGCCCTGAGCGAGTTGATCTAGATCTGTGCGACTCCAGCCAAAGGCATGAATGCAGGCACCCAGAGTGACAGCGCTATCAACGCAACGGCCCGTCACCACGATATCGGCACCGGCATCAAGGGCTCTGGCGATGGGAAACGCGCCCAGATAGGCATTGATACTAGCCAGGCTCTCGAGGGGAGGGAACGAATCCCCGCTGAACATCTCTTTGAGCTCCGCAAGCTCACCGGCTTTGGGCAGAAGATCATCTCCCTCGATAACGGCAACGCGAAGACCAACACTCTGGGCCTCAACCAATGCGCGAATAGCCTCCGCACAGGCCTGGGGATTCACGCCGCCAGCATTGGCGATCACTTTCACGCCCTGCTCGGCGATTTTGGCAAGGTTCGGGCCTAACGCTGCACTCACAAAATCCGTGGCGTAACCCTTGCTGGGGTCCGCCGCGCGAGCACGGGCCATGATCGACATGGTGATCTCAGCAAGGTAGTCGTAAACGATGTAATCGAGATCACCGCTGGCCAGCAGTTGGGGGGTCGCGAGGGCTGCATCCCCCCAGAATCCGGAGGCACCGCCAATGCGGATTGTTTTTTCGTCAGCCATGGAACAACGTCCCTTGCATGGGATGGGCCATGGATATTATGCGATACTCAATATTTTTCAAGTATCGCTCAATTTTTTGTTGTGCAAGCGGAATTCAAAGCTTATGGTCCGCTTATGGGAGCTGGGACGCCGCAATGACCGATAACGCCAGACGCCGAAGCCGTGAACGCCTTGAGGAGCGGGAGCGCGTCATTCTTGATGCCGCTACGGAGCTCTTTGCCACCACCGGCTTCCACGCCACGTCGACGCGTAAAATCGCGGCCGCAGCGGGAGTTTCGGAAGGCACAGTCTTCCACTACTTCGGCAGTAAGAACGAACTCATGCTGGCGATCCTCGATCGCTTCTATCACGAGACCCTCAATCAGCGAGCCGCAGAAATCCTCGATACGGTCATGGACACACGCTCTCGCCTGAGGGAACTCGCGCTCCACCACGTCCGCTCTCTCACCGCCAACAACGCACTCATGATGCGCCTGCTGCAGGTGTACGTCGGTGTGGATCTCGAGTATTTGGCGGAGCAGGAGGAATCCCCCTTGCGGGTGCTCAACCGGAGCTACGTGCGCTATCTCGACCGCATGCTTCGTGAGGGGATGGAGCGCGGTGAACTGCGTGGCGATCTTTCCAATCGTGCCCTACGCGATCTCTACTTCGGCACGCTGGAGTATGGGCTCCGAACGCATATGCATCGCTACGGTCAGGAAGGACTGGACGAATATGTCGACACGCTGCTCGAGCCAATCCTGCGAGGTCTGAGTGCCGCGGACCCGGACGACGGTGCGGAGAGGGCCTTGCTCGGTAGGTTGGAGGATGTATGCGAGCGACTCGAAACGATGGTTCAAAATGGAGATCAAGAGTAACCGCCGTATCGCGGTGCTAGTGTGATTCCGTTTGCCCGACTAGGCGTTCTACGGCGCGACGAGCCAGCGTAATGATTAGAGCGGTCCGGTACTGGGCGCTGGCATGCTGATCGTCCAGCACCCCTTCCACACTCAACGGGCACTCATCAATGGAATTGGCGTGGAAGTGCCGATCCAGTGCCTTTTCTAGGTCTTGCCAGCGCCAGGGCCGATGGCCAATCCCAGTGAGAGACACTCGCACCCCCGACGGGAGCCGTGCCGCGAACAATCCCACGATGGCATGGCCCGATGCAGCATTGGCGTGCTTCAGATAGACCGCGTCATAGGGAATCTGAAACGTCAGCCTCTGGATGACATGCCTGGAAGCTGCTTCCTTTGAATCGATGTAGTGATCGATAGGGAGCTTCTCCCCCCCAGCATGGACGGCGCCATCAAGGCCCAGTAGCGCCGCAGACCAGTCAGAGGATACCTCGCAGGCAGCAATGGCTCCGCCCAGCGTCCCACGGTTTCGCACTTGAGCATCTCCAATATTCACAGCCAACTCACTCAACGATGGGATCGCTTTGCGAACCGTTGAATCGGCCGCAATGGCCGCATGCGTTTCCGAAGCACCAATGCTCAGTGTGCCCTCGCTCACCGAAACACCTCGCAGATCCTTGAGCTCGGACAAATCGATAAGATCGGAGGCTTCCAGGTGCCCCTGGCGTAGCGCAGGCAAAATCGTTTGACCGCCACCGATGTATCGCGGTCTCGGGCAGCCCGCAAAGGTCCGCTCTGCATCCATAAGCGAGCGCGGCCGATGAAAGCGTAAGAGGTCGTCTATGACAGATTCTCCTCATTCGCGCGAATCGCTCGCCAGACCCGCTCTGGCGTCGCCGGCATATCGACACGACACCCAATAGCATTGGCAATCGCATTGATCACGGCTGGAGGCGCTGCGATGGCGCCCGACTCGCCACAGCCCTTCGCACCTACAGGGTTATGCAGACAGTGTGTTTCGGTTCTGGAGACATTGAATGAAGGCAAATTCTCTGCCCGGGGCATGGCGTAATTCCAGAATGAGTCTGTGATTAGTTCGCCTGAATTTGGGTCATATCGGACTTCCTCCCGCAGCGCCTGCCCGATCCCCTGCGCAATGCCACCATGCAGCTGTCCGTCGACGATTGCGGGGTTCACGACCACGCCGAAATCGTCCACCGCAGTGTAGCTAGTAACCTGCACGCGCCCGGTATCAATATCTATCTCGACCTCGCAGACGTGCGTGCCCGACGGATAGGTGAAGTTCACGGGGTCGTAAAAACTCGTGGCCTCCATTCCTGGCTCCAGATCTTCCGGATAATCGTGGGGCGCATAGGCGGCGAGAATCACATCTTCTAGGCCAACGTGCTGTTGGCTTTCCGCGTTCCGATAGACGCCATGCTCGAAGTTCAGCGCTGAAGCGTGGCAGTCAAGCATGTAGGCCGCTATCGTGCGGCCCTTCTCCACCAGCTTCCGAGCCGCCACGATGACTGCAGAGCCGCCAACGACCAGGGACCGAGACCCATAACTACCCATGCCCACTGGCGTACGTCGCGTGTCGCCATGCACCACAACAATGTTCTCAAAGGCGACGCCTAACTCCTCGTGAGCGATCTGTGCAAACGTCGTTTCGTGCCCCTGCCCATGAGCGTGGGACCCGGTCAGAATTTCGAGCGTGCCCGTCGGCGTAAATCGCAGTGTCGCGGCCTCCCAAAGGCCGTACTCAGCACCCAATACCCCTGCGATCGCCGAAGGACCGATACCGCAGGCTTCCACGTAGTTCGCCAGACCAATCCCTCTCCTTTTCCCCGCGCCCTCGCTCTCGCGCCGGCGCGCCATAAAACCCTCGTAGCCGGAGTGCGCCAGCGCCTTTTCAAAATGTGCCAGGAAGTCACCGCTGTCATACACAAGGCCATTGGGGGGTTGATAGGGAATCTGCTCCTTTGGGATCAGGTTGCGCCTGCGTATCTCCGCCGCGTCCAGACCCAGCTCCTTCGCCGCCTGATCAATCAGTGATTCGAGAACGAAAGTCGCTTCGGGGCGCCCGGCTCCGCGATACGCATCCACGGGCGATGTATTTGTATAGACGCCTTTTACATCGCAGAAGAAACTGGGAATGGTATAGGGGCCGACAAGCATCATGCCGTAGTTGAAGGTAGGCACGAGGGAGCCAAAGGGAGAGAGGAATGCTCCCAGATTTGCGATGGTCTTAACCTCGACTGCCTGGAATACGCCCTCGTCGTCCAGAATCAGTGAAGCCTGCGTTACGTGGTCCCGCCCATGTACGTCGGCTGCAAAAGCTTCCCTCCTCGTGGCCCTCCACTTGACGGCTGAACCCAGCTCTCGGGCGGCCCAAAGTACAAGGCACTCCTCTCCGTACACAAAAATCTTGGACCCAAAGCTGCCGCCCACGTCCTCGGAAATCACATCGATACGAGACTCAGGAGCCAAACCAACTTCTTCCGACAAGACTCGGCGCACGATATGGGGGTTTTGCGTGGTCACGCGGAGCGTGAAGCGTCCAGAACTCTTATCAAACTGCCCGTTCGCCGCACGAGTCTCCATCGGCGCTGCCGTGACTCGATTGTTCTTCAAGGCCAGGGTTACAGAGTGGCGCGCTGCATCCCGCGCGGATTCTACCGATGCCAGGTCGCCTATCTGCCAGTGAAACGCGATGTTACGGTTCAATCCTTCGTGCATTGGTTCGCAAGACTCCGCCCTCGCTGGATCGACGTTAGAAACTCGGGCCTGGTACCTGACATTAACCTGCCGAGCGGCTCTTTCTGCTACTGCTCGAGTGTCCGCAATCACCATGGCGATGGGCTGGCCCACATAGTGGACTGAACCCGTCGCAAGAAGAGGACGGCTAACTGCGCGCATCGCCTCACCGCTGACATCCATAACGTTCCAACTACACGCAGGGGTGCCCAGCGAATCTCGGGCTAGATGCTGCGCCGTGAATACGGCTCTCACGCCCTGGACTGCCATGGCCCGTGAGCAATCAAGTTCTTCAATGTCACCGAACGCAATGGATGATCGAACGAACACGGCATGCAACTGATCCCTGTGCGCGCTGTCGTCCGTGAAGCGGCCCTGTCCGGCAAGAAGTCGAGAATCCTCAACGCGCTCAAGGCTGACACCGATTCCATAACGTTCGTTCACGACGTCATCCCCGGCTTCACCGAGGGCATCAGACGCCAAGATCTTGGCTGCGTGAATGACGCTGCGAACAATATTCTCGTAACCGGTGCACCGACAGAGATTGCCCCGGAGACGCCGTCGTACTTCGTCTTGATCAGGTACGCGGCCCTCACTCAGAAGCTCGTGCACGTTCATCAGAACGCCTGGGGTGCAGTAGCCACACTGGAGCCCGTGCTCTGCCTTAAATCCTGCGGACAGCGCAGCGTAGATGTTGTCACCCGCCAGGCCCTCAATGGTGACAACCGAACTCTTTTGGGCCTGAGCCGCCAGGATGGAGCATGTTTTGACGGTCTGTCCATCAAGGCGCGCGATGCAGTTCCCACACTGCGCGCTCAGGCAACCCTCTCTTACACTGGTTAACCCGATGCGCTCTCGCAGCACGCTAAGAAGGGTGTCGCGCGGATCGCAAACCACTTCCACGGCTTTGCCATTGACGGTTAAGGAAACGATTTCCTGGTCGTGTGATTGCGCCATTTCAACCCATAAGGTAAAGACGTTTCAGACCGGGCAGATCTGGCAACAACCTGGGGACACGGCTCTGGTAATCCTCATATGCCCTTCCGAACCGGGTTACCAACTCCTTCTCCTCGAGCCAGGCAATGCCATAAAAACCGGCGAGGGACGCCAGGCCCAACAGGTAAGTCCCGAGAAAATTGCACACCATGCACCAGCCCACAATGCCAGCCATCACCATCGTGTAGCGCGGATGCCTCACAACGGTGTAGGGACCCACAACAATGAGATCTCCAGCTTCTTGTTCGATTTCCGGCACGCCAGCAAACGTTCTGAGACTGAGATGTCGGCGAATTGGCCGAGAAAGCACGATAGTCGCGCAGTACAGAATCGCGCCAGCAGTCGTAAGCCAAGGATTAAAGCCCAGATCGCGACCAATCAACTCGCCCCGCCAGTACCAGGCCGTCGAGATCGCTAGACCCATCATGATCGATGCGACGGTAAAAGCGACAGGAACTCCCGTGGACCTCCAGACTGCGATTCCGCCGTGAATGACCAGCCAAAAGGTCAGTATCGCCGGGAGGAGTAGCGTGACAAACAAGGCCATCGCAAACCTTACTTCATCCATCGACGAATCCCCCCGGGGGTATTCTTGAATAAGAGTTTAGGCTCGCGCATGCTGACAGTCTAAAGCGGCAATCCACAAGAGAATACCAGTGGCAGAGATCGACATACGCGAATTCATCTTTGGCATGCCGTCGCGGTTCTCTCCAAAACATGCCGAAGGTCTCTCGGCAACGATTCAGTTTCTAATCGAGGGCGACGGCGGCGGCAGTTTTGTTCTATCAATCGAGGACGGAACCTGCGTAGCGGAAGAGCGCATGGAAGAAGCACCCTCGTTGCAACTGAAGATGTCCCGAAAAACCTATATTGATTTGGCAATGGGTCAACTAAAGGGTCCGCAGGCGTTTTTTACCCGAAAGCTACGGTTTCGCGGCGATACGAAGCTGCTAATGAAGATGCACACCATGTTCCCGGCGCTTAAGAAGGAAGACATCGCACAGGGGTAGCTGTGAAATTGATAGCGCACCCAAGAGAGAGTACTCACTTCAGTCCATCTTGAAGCCGTTTCGGAAAATATCAGTCTGATCGTTGATTAGGGGCTAGTGCGGCCAGCGTTGCCTAAAGCGGCTCAACTTTCAGGAATAACGCGTCACCCCGTGCAGCCCGAGTACTGTATGTCGTAGCGCCGCGAGATTCACCCGCAGGACCCAAGACCCGGAGCCACTCGCCCGGCTGCGCAAGGACCGTACTCGTGTACTGTTGACGGCGCGTACCGTCTTTCCGTGAGACCTCTACGGTAATCTCGTAACCGTCCTCTCGCTCCATCGGTGTAAGCGCCACATAGTCCGACGACCTCGGCACTTCCTGAACCTGAGTCCAGAAAAAACCGCCGCTGGCTTCCAACTGATAGTCCCGACCGCTGGATCGCGCAAAGCTCACCCGGTTGCCAGGCGTGGTGACCACCGATTGGGTGTCGACACTGCGGGTACTGATGACATTTGGCTGGGGCGGCTCCGTAGCCAAGGTGAGCAGAAGATTCTGCGCGCTGACCGGGAGCGCGACTGCGCAAAAGAAAATGCGGCATAAGGGCGCAAGCCATTTCATGAACCGCGTTGTGACGTCCTGAAGCTGCGATTTTCTGTTCATATCGCCCCCCCCGATCTTGGAAGCAAGCTCATCGAGAGGCTCTTAATCACGCGCCTTGGCCCTCGGAGCGGCCCTTTTTTTGGGCACCGCCGCACGTTTTGACGGCGCTTTGCGTATCGGTGTCGCCTTGCCGGTCGCCCCGACCGTCTTGGCGGGCGCCTTCCGTGCGGCAGTCTTGCCCGCGGCACTCGCCTTCTTTGCTGCTACCTTTCGAGCGGCTGCCTTCGTCGTTGCTTTTGCTGCAGACCCCGCCTTTGCCCGAGTCTTTGCCTTTGCAGCGCCTTTGGCTTTGTTCTTCGCCGGTGTTTTGGCCGTGCTACTGGCTCTCACTTTCCGTGTCGTCTCTGTCTTGGCCTTTGCCTGTACCTTTACCCTCGATGAGCCCTTGCTCTTCTCGCCCGTAGTCAGGGCATAGAGCTCGTCTACGGAGTCCTCGAGGCACTGCATGAAGAAGTCGATGTCGGGGAGCAGTTCACGCGTAGAGATCACATTGAAGCTCATCTCACCATCGTAGCTCGGGGTGCCGATAAACAAACCCATGCCATCGGCAAGAGGCGCGAGCCCACAGCTGCGAACGATGCGCGCCCCGTTCATGTACATGGGCATCTGGGGACCAGGCACGTTCGAAATAAACAGATTGCACATGCGTGCGGCAGCGCCAGAACGAAGCAATAGCCGTGACGCCAGGACCTGCGTAGCGGCCGGTACATGTCGGGTAACGTCCGTCATGAGCCGGGCCGAGATACCCGAGCGGGCTTCCTTGCTGGCGCGTGTCGCCTTATTGATCTTCTGCAGACGGATCAGCGCGTCAGGCTCATTCGTATGAATCTGCACGGTCATCGCGGTGATGTTGTTGCCCGGCACATCGCCGCCCTCGGCGCCCTGGGGACGCGCGTTGATGGGTACCCACGCCACCAGCGGCTCAGCGGGTAATTCGTTGTGGTGCTGAAGGTAGCGCCGCAGGCCACCCGCGCAGATGGCCAGCACCACGTCATTAATAGTGATCCCGGACTGGACTTTGCGAATCGCCTTGAGCGTATCCAGCGGCACAATGCGCGCGTCAAACATTTTGTGCGGCGACAGATCAACATTGAAACGTGTTGGCGGAACGGTTTGCTTATCGGTATCCCGCCGAGAAACAGATTCCTGCGCTGCCTGGACCAGCCCGGGTGCCGCGCGCATGACCGTTTCGGCAATGCGCACCGGCGACTTCAGATTGTTTTGCACGGCGCGGCGCACGATATCGGACATGGCGGGCACGCCACCGGCTGCGATCACAGGGCGCTCCAGAGGAACAAGGGGTGTACCGAGATTGTCGGAGTCGGAGATGGTGGTGAAGAACTTCATGAGCGACGTACCGTCGACCGCCGCGTGATGAATCTTGGTGGCAATGGCGTAACAGCCCTTGTTCAGCCCCTCGACGTTATCGAGGCCCTCAACAACAAAGATCTCCCAAGGGGGTCGATTCATATCAAGGGGGCGACTGTGATAGCGGGCCATATGAATACAAAACTGGCGCCAGTCACCGGGCGCAGGAAGGCGACCATGATGCATGTGGTATTCGAGATCGAAGAATTCGTCTTCTACCCAATACGGATAATCGATTTCCAACGGCAGGCGTAGCAGGCGTCTGTAAAACAGCGGGTTATAGGCGAGGCGCTCGCGGAAGTGAGCAATGATATCGGTGTAGCGCACCGTGCGCCCACCGGGCACCGTCGAGGGATCAAAAATAGAAATGCTCGTTACATGCGTGAGATTGTGCTCCGTTTCACCGTAGAGAAACTGGGCATCCTGAGGATTGAGCTGATGCATAAAACTAATCCAGTCAGCAGGGATTGATTAGGTGGGTTGTATCAGGGCAGTGCCGCCGCGCGAATTCGCTCGAGACGCCGCTGTAGCTCGCGGAATCCCTGGGCCATCTGCAGGCGTTTGTCCTGAAGCTCCGGATCGTCGCCCGTCACCAGGCCAAGATTATCCATGAGCTGGTAACCGTTGCTGAACAGCAATTTACCGATGGAAGCCTCTGAACTGATGCGCCGCTGCAGATAGGCCTGACGGCCATAAGCCAGACATTGCTGTATACATTCTTTCTCCGGGAACTCGGCGCCCACTGGCTGACGCGCAAGTACATCAGACACCACGCGATACGCCTCCACGAAGGGCAGGAGCACGGCATGCGCCATGAGCGGCGTCATGCGCGTGAAGAGCGTAAACGACTTGGCGCGGTCCTGGAGGGTTTCCCGCCAGTTTTCATCGTAGCGGGCAAGCTCCGCTCCCATATCCTTGCGGAACTCTTCACGGGTGGTGTAGAAGAACTCGAACTTGAAAAGATCACGCAGGCGCTCGGCTTCTTCCCAGAACCCTTCTTCGCCCGTCGGACCGCCCTGGTACATGTGCAGGAGCGACGCCTCGGCTATGGCTTTGTTCAGAAAGAAGTGCAGCACCGTATTCCGGTAGTAGCCCGCCTCCCCATGCTGTTCCGCGGCGAGCGCGAACACCATCTCGGGGCCGTCGTCGTAGCTCGAGATCAGCCCGGTTCCGATCATCTTCTCGACCAGCGCAGTGATCTCATCCTGGTCTTGTTCTTCGAGCACGCTAGTGAGCGGAATACCCCGCTCCTTCGCCCACTCTACGTGGGTAAATACCTGGGAACGCAGTTCATCCCGGGTCAGCGCCCGCGGCGCGGATCCCAACAGCATCATGCAAATCATAGACGGCAGCGTGATGGGCGTAACGCGGTTCGCCTCGACGCCGACCGCAAAGGCAACCTGCTGCAGGTGGCGCGGCTCCTCCGGTGAAGGCACCGACTCCAGCACCACCGGCTCGCCAAAGTTGAAATAGATGCTACCCATGGGCTGACGCAGACCGCGGAGGTAACCGATGAACCAGCTCAGACTCTCGGGGCGCTTCGTCGCCCCGGCCTGCTCCGTGGCGTAGTCCTTCACGTCGCCGATCATGTCGTAGCTGATGGAGATGGGCACGATATGCAGATTCTCTGCGCCTGTTGCATGGGCCGAGTCCATCACGTATTTCAAAAGCCCGTACCGCGGCGGCATCAACTTACCGACGCGGGAGCGCGTGCCTTCAAAGGCCCAGGAAAGGGGGAAACGCTTATCCATCAGATAGCCGATGTACTGGCGCAGTACCGTTTTGTAGAGCGGATCGTCCTGGAAGCTTCGACGAATGAAGATGGCGCCTGCACGTCTCGCGAGAAAACCCAGACCTGCAAATGCCATGTTCACACCGCCAAGAATATGGGGCGCTGGGAAATCGTTATCGAAGCAGACGGAATTTACCGCAAAGCCATCCACGTGGGTTTTGTGAGTCCACAGTAGCGCCGTAGGATGTTCCCGGGTCATCTGGCGCACGCGCTCAAGGCCTTCCTTATCGACGACCACTTCGGCGTCGTAACCAAGGTTCATCACCCAGTGGTTGAGCTGGGCCATGACATCAATCCAGAACGGCTCCGGCTTTGAAAGCAGTTCCTCCATAATCTCTTTGGATTCGCCCAGCAGATCGTCCACACTCCGGCCCGTTTCTTCGGAAACGCGTTCCAGGGCAGAGCGGAAACGGCGGCTTGCCAACAAACTGGATGCTACGCCTCGAGGCACCTTGTATCGGCTACCGCGCAGCCGACGTTCTGCCACGTCGAGGGCAAGACCCGCCTGCAGTGCGATAAAGCTCGCCAGGGCCTCTTTATTGACACCATCCCCCTGCTGCTGGGCTCGGCGGCGCTTCAGATTCTCGAGGGAGGCTGGCTCTCCGGCGACGCAGAACACCCGCTCGGGGTTCTGTCTCAGAATACGGCGGGCACGGGATGGATTGGGACGGCGCGGGCTACCAAACAATAGATCTCTAGGGCGAGGACGTGCGCTTTTTTCCTGCAGCGACGTGCGCCAAACCACGCGCAGCGGCAGCACCTGTGTGTCTTCAGGAAGATCCAGGAGGGGCAGAAGATTGCCTACCGGAGGATCTTCCGGGTCTCGGGCAATGGGCAGTACGATCTGATGCACTTCGGCATCAATGGCGTGCTCGCTCAGCTGACCAGACAGGTACCGCTCCAGTTCCGCCTGCTCGATGCCGTGGGCGACGTCGAGAATGGCAATCACGTGTTGGCTGGCTTTAAGCTGCTGCCAGGGCTGTGTTGTCATTAATTATGCCCCTCGCTTTTGCGGTGTCCGCCAGTGGGCTAGCCAAGGACCGCAAATCCATCGGACCTGTGATCATACCAACGGAGCCCCTCAGGCATAGCTTTTTCCGAAGAAAAGCACAGCGATGCCCAGCGAGACTACTGCGCCGATTTGAAGCGTCCGCCGACGCATCTCATGAAAGATTCGCTCGATGCATTGAATTTTCCGGTGCTCGCACAGACATAGAACAATGTGAGTGACGCAAACCAACAACAGAGGCGCATGGGCACCGGCATGTCCGTACTCGCCTGGATCGCCCTCTTAGCACTATTGATGCTCTATTTCGGGGACGTCCTTGATCGTCAGCGTAACCCCAATCGTGACGTACAGAGCGAGCTGACGAGCGAAGGCATCCGCGAGGTCGAACTGCGCCGCAATCGCGCCGGCCACTATGTAACCAGCGGCACCATTAACGGAGAAGCCGTTGTGTTCCTGTTGGATACGGGTGCGACCGGCGTGGCAATTCCCCTTGCGCTGGCGGAGCGCCTGGAACTACCGCGAGGGCGACGTTTCCCCACGGCCACAGCCAATGGCACGAGCTTCAGTTATGAAACGCGCCTGAGCAGCGTTGCTATCGGTGATATCGAGTTGGGGAACGTGCAGGCCGCTATTTCTCCCGGTCTGGAGATGCGCGAGGTATTGCTGGGCATGAGCTTTCTCAAGCACATCGAGTTCACCCAACGGGGCAATACGCTAACGCTGCGCCAGTATCCCCAGTGAGGACATTGCAGGAGCGACCGATGGTTTATTGGATGGCGCTCTGAACCAGAGCCCAGCAACGCCTCCGTAAAAAGGTTGCCACCGAAACCCGCTTCACTGTATGTCGACTAGTGCTGCCAGGACGGCAGGGATTCAAAGCCCGGGCGCAGGCTGACTTCCATACGATTTTCTACAGCGCCGTGGCGATGGCCCACCATTTCGTCATAGGAACTGCTCTGAGACAGCACCATCTCTCGGGCGGGTAGCCCGGCCAGGGCCGTTTTCATATCGAGGAGGTTGCGGGTCTTCAAAGGCTTGCCGGTGGACTCGACGATAAGGTGCTGATGACCATCAACGACAGCGTGGGCGATGTAGAGGCTGAGATCGACGGATTCAATCACCAGCTTCTCGATTTTTCGCTTCTTCAACTGGCGTACCGTAGTTTTCATGTCCCGTCCCCTTCCGCATCTGTCGCAAGACACGACAGTGTGCCTCTTACTCAGTGCTAGATACGGCCGCGCGGCGAGAAAAGCCCCTTAAGCTACAAGACCATGCGGACAAATAGTGGACGCGGACCCTTAGCAAGCACTCGGCGACCACCGTATCCATGAAGTTCCTTCAGAATCGGAGCGATGATCGTGCCACTGCCCAACAGAAACCAGGCGCAGGTGCTATGCGCTGGGGAAGCGCAGGAGAAAGCGCCGCGCTGCCCCGGTGTGTACCGTTTTTTCAGCAATGAAGACGTGCTTCTTTATGTAGGCAAGAGCATCGACATTCGAACGCGACTGAACAGCCACTTTACCGATGCGAAGCAGCCGGGCCGTCACCAGCAACTCATGGGATCCGTCCGTCGCGTCGAATGCGAGCTCACAGCCGGTGAAACCGGAGCGCTGTTGATCGAGAACGCCGCTATCAAAGGGGAGGCGCCGCTTTACAACCGACGTCAGCGTCGAAGCCGCAAGCTTTGGACCCAGCGTCTGCAGCAAGATAACCATGGCTTCCTGCAGGTGATAGCGAGCGACTTCTGCCCGTCTGGGCGTCGCAACGAATCCGTGTTCGGGCTGTTCCGCTCGAGGCATCACCTCGAGGAACGCCTGCGATCAATCGCCCGCGAACAGCGTCTTTGCTTGAGGGTACTCGGTTACGATCGAGGCCGCGGGCCCTGCTTTCAGCACCAGTTGGCCCGGTGCGCGGGCGCCTGTGCCGGCGCTGAAACAGCACAAGCGCATAACGAGCGCTTGCTGGCGTCTCTGGAATCCCAGCGAATCGCCGCATGGCCTTTCCCCGGCCCGGTGTTGCTGGAAGAGGAGCGACGCGAGCGGCTTCATGAGCAGCAGCCTAAGCGTCAGTTCCACGTACTCGACAACTGGTCTTACCTCGGAACCTTCAATCGTCGCGATCAGGCGCTGCATACAGCGCGGGCCGACAAGGCGTTGAGCTTTGATCGAGACAGCTATCGCATCGCATTTCGGGCCTTCCGCGACGACGCCTGTGCGGTCCTTGATGGCGCGACCGGCGAGTCGCTGCATAATCCTTTCGGGCCGCTGACCAAGCCGTGACCGCCGCCGTCGTCTGGTTCAAGCGAGACCTCCGGCTTCGTGATCACGCGCCCTTGGCCGAGGCACTGGCCAGCGGCCGACCGGTACTGCCGCTGTACATCTTCGAACCGGCGCTCATTGATGATCCACATTACAGCGAGCGGCACTGGCGCTTTGTCGGGCAGTCTCTGCTAGAGCTCGCAGAGGCGCTCCATCGCGTCGGTCTCCAGCTCTCCATTGTGCGCAGCGATGCAGCGCAAGTGTTCAAAACGCTGGTTTCCGCAGGAGAAATCTCGTCCCTTCACTCCCACGAAGAAACAGGGCTGGCATCGACCTTTGAACGCGATCTTGTCATCGCAGAGCTTCTCAAGTCGGCCTCGGTTCCCTGGCAGGAACATCAATGCAACGGCGTTAGCCGCAAACGCCGTGATCGAAAAGGCTGGAATCGAGCCTGGGGTCAGTTTATGGCTCAGCCTCTGATTCAGGCGCAGTTCAAGGATGCCCGACCCGCGGAGTCAGCCACCCGACACCTTCAAGACCAGCGCTTCGAGATACCCGAAGCCTGGAGAAATGATTCTGTGTTCCAACGCGGTGGAGAAAGTAGAGCCCACGCAACGCTTGAGAGCTTTCTCGGCCGCCGGCACCAGCGTTACAACGTGGACATTTCAAAACCCGAAGCGAGTCGCGAAAGCTGCTCCCGCCTGTCCCCCTATATCGCTTGGGGCAACCTCAGCATTCGACAGGTGTATCAAGCTTTAAACCATACGCAGAACCGGCTGGGTCCCAATCGGGCCCTCGCCGCCTTTGAAAGCCGTCTGCACTGGCACTGCCATTTCATCCAAAAGTTTGAAATGGAGTGCCGGATGGAAAAGGAAGACATTAACCGAGGGTTCGTCGCGTTTCCCCGGGAGCAAAATGAAGAGAAAGTCGACGCCTGGAAACAGGGCCGCACGGGGCTTCCACTCATCGATGCCAGCATGCGCTGCCTTGCTGCCACCGGTTACATCAATTTTCGATCCCGGGCGATGCTGGTGAGCTTTTTAACCCACCATCTCTGGCAGGAATGGCAAACGGGGGTTAAGCACCTGGCATCCCTATTCCTCGACTTCGAGCCGGGGATTCATTACGCCCAGTTTCAGATGCAGGCGGGTGTCACGGGCATCAATACAATTCGCATCTACAACCCGATCAAACAGTCGGAGGACCATGACCCCGCGGGGGACTTCATCCGCCGATGGTGTCCGGAACTGGAACAGGTCCCAGCGCCACTCATCCATCAGCCCTGGGAGCTGACTACGCTGGAGCGGGCGATGTACGGCCTTGATCAGGAGGCATACCCAGACCCCATCGTAGATATCGCAGAAACCTATGGCCGAGCCCGCGATATTCTGTGGGCCGCCAAGGATCATCCATTGGTCCGCTCAGAGCGCGAGCGCATTCTCAGCACCCATGTAGAACGCCGCTACACTCCGTCACGCCGATCCTGAACTACATAAACGCGAGGACCGTAAGCGCAGCGATGGCCATACCCACGATCAGCATCAGACCGTAGGCCACGTAGATCACCGACGCCTTGCCAATGGCACCCCATCGACTGCTCTCGTAACTGCGCCGCAGCGCAATGGGCAGATAAACCAGCAGGCACAGTGCAAAGACAATATCGAGACTAAAACCCAGACGTTCCGGCATCTCACCCAGGATGTACAGCAGATAGACGAAGCTGTGATAGTGAAGCGCAAACACCAGGTGCTGCAGATAGTGGAAGGGGCTAAACAGATACAACAACTTCAGTAGCGCCGCGAAGAGCGGGAGCATTACAAACATGACCTGCGGCAAGTACTCCCGCAGATTGTCCAGGTAGTCTTCGGGGTTCTCGCCGACTCGCTTCGCATTTGCGTCGATGCGCTCTTCGAGATGTTTGAGCCAGGGCGGCGCATCGTCGGCGAAGGTGATGTTGAATCCATCTTCTCCGCCGTCTTCCTCCATGAAACCGTCCAGTCCAAGCTCCCCTGCCGCGTTACGAAGTTCCTGCTCTGCCTCCTCGGCGACCGCCGCTTTCGCTTCCCGCTCGGCGATGGCCCTTTGCCTGGCCGTTTCCTGAGCCTCGATGACGCTGTCACGCATGGACTCGGGAACGGAATTCGGATCGATGCCAATAACCAGCGAGGTATCTCCGTCATCGGTATCCATTTCATCGACAAAGACCGCATCGCCCGAGCTGACGGACACCAGCAGGAACATGATGAACGAGATGACGATGTATAAGCGGAATGGCGGCATGTACCGCGCTCGACGTCCGGCGATAAATTCAGCCGTGAGAAAGCCGGGTTTAATCAGAAGCGGGACCAGTGTTCTCCAGAAGCGCGAGTCCCAGGTGAATACGTCGCCGACAATGTCGCCCATCGCTTCGGCAAAGTGCAGGTCACCACGCCCTTCACGCTGCCCACAGACGGCGCAGAAATCCCCGGTGACGATGGCGTTGCAGTTCCGACAGTGCTGAGTTTCCACTGATGCCCCCCGGCGAACGTGTCGCGGGAAGTCTAGATGGCCCGAGGGTCTCGTGTCAGTAGGCACCCCGTGCGAGAAGCACTGCAGGAACGGTAGCAAGCAACAACTTGATATCGAACCACAAGGTGCGCCTAGCGATGTATTCGATATCCAGTTCCACCTGCTGCTCAAAGGGAATATCGCTGCGACCGCTGACTTGCCAGATGCAAGTTATGCCGGGCTTCACGGACAGACGCTGACGATGGCGCGCGCTGTACAGAACAACCTCCACCGGCACTGGCGGGCGAGGACCGACCAGCGACATATCACCGATCAGTACGTTCCAGAGTTGCGGCAGTTCATCAATGGACGCTTTGCGGATAAAGCGACCGATCCGCGTTATGCGGGGATCACGCTTCATTTTAAAGGTCGTGCCGCCCGCCATTTCGTTCTCAACCATGAGCGCCGCTTTGCGTTCTTCGGCATCCACGTACATCGATCGAAACTTCCAGCAGCGGAACGAGCGACCGCGACGTCCAATGCGGGTCTGAGAAAACAGCACAGGACCGTTGGACTCCATGCGAATCAGCAAAACGAGTGCAAGAAACAGGGGTGACAAGAGAATCAGCCCAGTGCCGCTGGCCAGTATGTCGAGGCAGCGTTTACCAACGGGGTAGAGACCTTCACGGGCATCGCGCAGCCAGCCGGAGCTGCTGCTGGCAAGAATCGGCGCGCCTGCCGTTACCGCATCGGTTTGTGTATTGGTGAAGAACATCTCTGAGCTCCAACAAAAAAACTTGAACCACGTGAAGCCAATGCTGCAGCCCTCGTGCCAAAGCCTCAGAAAATCGATAACCAATTGAATTTATTGATTTTTACTCCCAGCTCCCGTCAGCGGAGGGCCGAACTGCGAGACGCAAAGTGCAATTCGTATTGCATTTTGCGATTCCAAACGAGAAAGCCGTCCAGTGGGCGTGCCCAAAACTATTGAGTCATTCAGCCGAAATTCTCATAAGTTTTTGTTTTTTATTGTTATTTCAGTTTCTCCTTGAGGCTGGCACATCTCCTGCTCATCTCCCGCTGTAGCTCCCGCGATGAAAAACGGAAACGCGATATGCAAGCACTCAATAACGAAATGGCGCTGATCACCTGCTCCTATGCTCCCGACTTTCAGCGCTGTCACCGCCTGTGCCAGTCTATTGATCGTTGGGTGCCGGGCGAGATCGCCCATCGCGTCATTGTTCCAGCCCGAGATCTGCCCCTGTTCCGCCCCCTTGAAAACGCCCGGCGCAGCGTCCTCGCTGTCGAGGATGTAGTACCTGGACCCTTCTGGCAGTTACCGCGCACCAACAAGTGGTGGGTCGACCAGCATGGCTGGCCTGTCCGGGGCTGGATCATGCAGCAGGTCACCAAGCTTTCGGCCAACTACGCTAGCTGCGCAGAGCACCTGATCTTTGCCGACTCTGACCTCGTGTTTGTGCGGCCCTTCAAACGAGAAGATGTGCTTAAGGGTGACTCGCTGCGCCTGCACCGTATTCCCGGTGCCATGTCGGAGGGTGAGCATCTGAAGTGGCATTACCGCGCCGCGGATCTTCTGGGCCTGGAACGTCAGTACTTTGGCAGCGACTATATCGGTCAGCTCGTTAGCTGGCGTCGGAGCCAGCTCGAAGGTCTGCAGTCACATCTTGAGTACACGCAGGATCGCCCCTGGTACCGCGGCATCGCGCGATCCCTGCGGATTTCCGAATACATCCTCTACGGCGCGTACATCGACGGTGTCGCAGGCCTTGAGAACAGCGGTCACGAGGGTATCGCCGATGACCTCTGCCACTGCTGCTGGTTCATAGAGGAAGCCGATGCGCTGGCCAATAAAAAAACCACGCTCCGAGAGGATGCGGTAGCACTGCTCCTTCAGTCCAATCTTGGCCTGTCGGATGAAGACGAGAACAAGCTAATCGACCGCATCGTGCCGAAACCGGCGCGCATCCTGGAGGCTGTGTGATATGCAAAAGCTGCTCTTTTTGACCCCCGAACTCCCCTTCCCGCCCCAAAGTGGTGGCAAGGTAAAGAGCCTTAAGCTTCTGGATGCGCTGGCCGAACGCTACGAAGTCTCGTTTGTTTCTCCGCTCAAGATGGAAGACGCGGATCATCGCGATGCCTTCATCGAACGCTCGCCCTGCAGCATGCACCTTAACCGAGCGGTAAAAATAGATCGTTCGGCTAAGAACCTTGCGGCAAGCTACCTAAAGGGACGTCCCCTTAACGTGCATCGCACTTACGATGAAAAGCTTGCCCAGCACGTCGCTGAGCTTGCGCCCCTTCACGACGTGATATTTTTGGATCATTACGAGGTAGCTGCGTACGTACCCAAAGACTACAAAGGCGTGGTCGTCTATCACGCGCACAACGCCTATCACCAGATTTGGAACCGCTACGCGCGTCTACCAGGCAACCCCCTGTTTCGGGGCGCGGCGTTCCTTGAAGCCTATCGAGTGCGTGCCGCCGAGCTGAAGCTCGCCAAGCGCGCGGACCTGGTTTTCGCTGCGCCCAACGATAAGGACATGCTTGCCCAAGGCCGTGTGAACCCCGCGAAAATAGCGAACACCTACCACCTCGGTGACGACAGCCAGCTCGCACTTCCGGAGCTACAGTTTTCAAGCACAGAGAAGAAAATCATGTACGTTGGGTTCCTCGGTTGGGAGGCCAACGTCGTGGGACTGATCTGGTTCATCGAGAACGTTTGGCCAAGGCTGCTCCAGGAGCAATCCGATCTTAAGTTCGACATCGTCGGCAAGAACCCGGATCAACGGCTCGTGGATGCGGCCGCAGTCTATCCGGGAATCACACTGACCGGTTTTGTCGAGGATCTCGAGGAGGTCTACCGGGAGGCCCGCGTATCTGTAGCGCCCCTCCTGTTCGGCAGCGGTATGAAAGTGAAGGTTCTTGACGCCATGGCGCGGGGCATCCCGACAGTCACCACGCCCGTTGGCGCCGAGGGCGTGGACTATGTCAACGACTACCATCTCTCGGTGGCGAAAGATGCCGAAGCTATGGCCAGGTCCACGCTGAGACTGCTGGAGGACGAAGAACGGTGGAGCGTGATGTGCCGCAGCTCCCGGGAACTGATCGGCGAGCGCTATACCTGGAAGCAACTCTTCGCCAGCATGCACGACGCGCTGGCGCTGACGATGCGCGATCACGATGACCGGAACACGAGAGCAAGCAACCCAAAAATCACGCTCCAGCATGCCTGAGCTTGCCGCCAATTCTCAGCCGGCGGAAGAACCGGTGCTGACCGCCCGCCTTCTGCACGGCGGCATTCTTGCCGTCAGCCGTGGCGCGGGCGTGGCTGCCCAGATGGGCGTGCAGATCGTCGTTGGCGCGCTAGCAGGCCCTTCGGGCATTGGTGTCCTCCAGCTCCATATGGCCTGGGGTACGCTACTCGGAGAAGTGGTCGGTGCCGGAGAACCCACGCGGGCTCTTCGTGACCAGGCGGTACACCACCGTAATGGGGACCGTACCTCGGTCGTCTCGGCACTGCGCGGCAGTGCCAAGCATATCGTTCGCTACAGCGCGATGTTGCTGGTACTGGCGCTGCTGGTATCACTGACACCGCTACAAAACGCCTTTAACGTTTCCTCTGGCCCACTGCTGCTCTCTATCGTTCTCTCGGCACCACTGTTTGCCTTAACCCGTCTGCTTGCCGAATCCCTTAAGGCTACGGAGCAGGCGCTTTGGGCGGTGACGCTCGAAAACACGATCATGCCCGTGACGATTCTGCTGCTCTGTGGCGCGATTGCTCTCGGCGTCTTCAGCGTGTCCAGCGCGCTTTTGCTTGCGGGCGCCGTAGCTGGTCTTTTGCTTGCACTGCTCTCGCTCACCGCCGTTCTTGCCAAGACTCTGTCCACCGAGCCTACTGAGCGAACTACCGAAGATGAGATTCGGCCCCTGCGTCGCTCTGGTGAGTTGGCGCACTTCTGGCTCAACGGACTTTTCAACATCGCGTTCCTGCAGCTGCCGTTCCTACTGATGCCCTTCATGATGAGTGCTGATCAGATCGGCCGGTATGCCGTGGCCCACAAGCTCGTCAATATCATCACGACACTGCTCATACTACTGGCGGCGATCTACGGACCGCGTTTTGCACGGGCGGCCGCAGAGCAAAACGCTGCCTGCCTCCGTCGTCTGCTCGCTGAGACCCAGTGGGTCTCCCTGGCTCTGTTTCTCCCGACAATCCTCGCCATGATCATCCTGATAAATCCCCTAACCGCCCTGTTTAGCCTCGACCCAGGCACGCTCCTTCCCCTGTTGGCCTTGCTGGGAGTCGGTCAACTCTGTAATGCAGCAACGGGACTTTCAGGGGTACTACTCAACATGAGCGGAGCCGCTCACGTGGAAATGCGCCTTCTGCTGGTTACCACCATGCTGACGGTTGCTGGCAGCGTTCCTCTGGGCCTTAGCTACGGCGTTCACGGCATCGCCGTAGGTATTGCTGCAGGTATCGCAACACGAAACGCTGCGAGCTACATCGCTGCGCGCCGCCACATCAAAAACCTCGGATTGGAACACTCATGAAAGACCTGGACTTTGTCATCATCGGGGCACAGAAGTGTGCGACAACATCGCTCTTTGAGCTGCTGCGTCAGCACCCGGATATCAATATGCCCCTTGAAAAAGAGGTTCCGTTTTTCACGGGAGAGGATTGTTCGCCGCAGGCTTGGGATGATTTTTCCAAGCGATACTTCAGCCATGGAACGGGGCGCCTCTGGGGTAAAGCCACGCCGCAGTACATGGCGAATGCCGAAGTGCCGGGGCGGCTGGCGGCCCTTATGCCCAGCACCAAACTCATTGCCCTGCTCCGCGATCCCATTGAACGAAGCCGCTCCCAGTATCGGATGGGTGAACGTCGGAACACAGAGACTCGTAGTTTTGATCAGGCCATGCGTGACTGCCTGGCCCCTCATGCCCTGGGACAGGCTCGGGCCAACCGCGCCCCCATGCACACCCATGGCTACGAATCGGAGGGAGAGTTTTACCTGTCCTGGAGCGAGTACGGTCGAATTCTTCAGCGCTACCGCGCCCATTTCAGGGCTGAGCAGCTACTTGTGCTGTATCTTGAAGATCTTGAGGCCGATCCCGATGGCGTCCTGGCGCAGGTCCTTGAGTTCCTTGAGCTGGATGCGGACTTCAAGCCCAAAGGGCTTGGCGAGCTGATGCACGCCGGTGGCGGCAGCAATCGCATTTCGGAAGATACCCGCAAATTTCTTCGCAACTTCGGCCCTATCTCGCTGCTGTGGAGAATGGTCCCGCGCCAGCAGCAGGGTCGCATCCGGTTCCTCTATGAACGCTGGAATAGCAAGAAGACCAAAGCGCCTCTGCCGCTGTCACCAGACGTCGAAGCAGAGTTGAAGGATCACTTCTCAACGGATATTCGCATGCTCATGAAGCTGGGGCTCCCGCTCCCTCCCTGGGCCGCGCGCTATGGCGTGAAAAGCGTCCTTAAGGACACCCCCCCATCGATGGCGCCCGCAAGAGCTGCCTGATACTGCAAGCCTCCCAGAAAACGCAGCTACCTGGTGTGTCCCGGGTGCACCCAGTAGTTAGCGCTTACCATCATCTACACGCTCGCAAATTGCGAATCATTGGATTGCAATTCGCAACTCTTCCTGCATGCAAAATCCAATTGCAGGTTCCAAAAAATTCCTATCCCATTGATTTTAATGGATAATTAACAATGGCACTGCAGTTGCAAAGTCTCTGGCATGGACAATCGGAGATTTTCAACAGTGAAACGGTATCAGGACCACAAAAGCCCTCTGCAAGAGATCGCTTCGATCATCATAGGTGCCCTGATCGTAGTGGCGGGCCTCGCACATTATGCGTCTGCCTTCGCCGACGACAATTACCTGCCCTTTGTTGAGCCGCTGCAGGTCACCCAGAAGCGCGCCTACTACACCGCTGCGCCGGCGGGTCAGGACGAACCTCTGGCGCAACCGGAAACGCCCGTCACGGTTCCCGTTGAAGTAGTCCTTGATGAAGAAACGCGGCTGGAAGCACTGGCAAAAGAAAAGCAGCAGGCGCTGACCCTGGAAGCGACAGCCCAGGACCAGATTGTTCGCGACGAGCTCCAACAGTTTGGTTACGAAATATTCAATCGAGCGCCAAGTACTTTCGCGCCCGTAGAGGGCATTCCTGTGCCAGCGGACTACCGAATCGGGCCTGGCGATAACATCATCGTGCAGCTGTTCGGTAAGCGGAACGTCGAATACAACCTGGTGGTAACCCGCGACGGCAAGGTTCTGATACCAGAGTTTGGTCCCGTTACCGTGGGTGGCCTGACCTTTGATGATGCTGAATCCCTGATCACGACGGGTTTTGAGCAGCGCGTCATTGGCGCTCGCGCCGTCGTCACCATGGGCAAGCTCCGTACAATTCAGATTCGCCTCTCCGGCGACGTGAATCAGCCTGGCATCTACACCATCGGCGGACTCTCTAGCCTTATCGATGCGCTGCTGACCACCGGGGGTGTCGCAGGCACGGGAACACTGCGTGATATCCGTCTTATCCGCGATGGCAAAACTGTTGCCCGCCTCGACCTTTACGAACTTCTCCTTGAGGGCAAGACAGATGCTGACCCGTTCCTGCGTCACAACGACACAGTTTTTGTTCCTGCCATTGGCGACATCGTTTATGTCGGCGGCGACGTTCAGCGCCCCGCGATCTACGAGCTCGCTGGAGAAACGACCTTTGGTGAAGTTCTTCAGATGGCGGGCGGCACCTTGCCCACAGCATCTCTGTCCCACTCCATCATCGAACGCATTCACAGTAGTGGCGCACGTACGGTCATCGACTTCCACGCGGGCCAGCAATCTTTGAGTGACGCAGCAATCCTGTCAACACGCATTGCGTCTGGCGACCTGCTTCGCATTCTGCCCCTGGAAGACCAGCTCGATCAGGTCGTTCTCCTGGAAGGCCATGTTGAGCGTCCCGGTGCTTATGAATTTGAAGCAGACATGCGTCTCTCTACGCTGCTGCGCACCACTGATGCTCTGCTTCCCGGCGTCGACATGGATTTCGCCGTTATCGAACGTGAAGACCGCCGCACGCTGAAGAGCACGGTTCGCTACGCATCTCCCATGATTGCTCTGGACAACCCGGGCAGCATGGAGGACATCCTTCTGTTCCCTCGCGATCGCGTTCGCATTTTCCGCCTCAACGAGAAGCGCGACGATGCTCTGGCCGGTCTGCGTGAAAAACTGGAGCGTCAGGCCATCGACGCCCAGACCGCCGACGTCATCGAGTTGTTCGGAGCGGTGCGCCACACGGGTCGCCTTCCCCTGGCCCGTGGGGCGCACCTGCTCGACACGATTGCTCTGGGTGGCGGCCTCAAGGTCGGTGCCGACATGCACTACGGATTCGTTGCCCGCACGGCATTCCCAAGCCTTAAAGTAGACATCTTCCCCTTCAGCATTTCTGCGGCCCAGCGCGATCCCGAAACGGGCGCAAACCCTGAGCTGCACCGCGGCGATCGCGTTTATTTCCTCGCCGCTGACAGCCAGCGCAGCGCACTGCTCTCGAGGGAAGTTGACCGCCTGCGCGAGCAAGCTCGCTACGGTGACGTTGAGCATGTGGTTAGCGTGCTGGGTGAAGTCCTGGCACCGGGAAGCTATCCCTTGAGTCAAGCCATGCGCGCCAGCGACCTGTTGTGCACCGCGCGGGGCCTGTCCCGTCGCGCCGATGGCATTGACGTAGCGCTGTCCCGCAGTTTTGAGGGTGCCCGCGGCACGGAAGTTGATCACCGGGCACTGGACAGCAGCGTCCTCATGTCCCTGTGCGCCGACAGCCGTCGTGCAGACAGCGGCGAAATGGATCCCGAGCAGTGGACGGCCTATCGCACGCTGTACATGGACAATGCTGTTAACCCATTGCTGGATGCCCGCGATCAGCTGGCTGTAACGATCCGCCAGGGCTGGAGCGAAACCGCGTCTGTCACCCTGAGCGGTGAAGTCGTCCGCCCGGGGGTTTATGTCATCGCGCCGAGCGAAACCCTGTGCAGCGTTCTCGAGCGTGCCGGCGGCCTAACGGAAGATGCCTACGCTTTTGGTGCTGAGTTCTCCCGCGAATCGGTGCGCGAGATTCAACAAAAAACCCTGAATGAGTTGCAGGACAGCCTGGACGATCTACTGATCGATTTGTCTCTGTCGCACTCTTTCAATAACGAGTCCAAGTACTCCCACGAGTGGGCGGGCAAGCAGGACACGCTGCGCACCATCCGACAGCTTGAGCGCGCCGAGGCGAATGGCCGCATGGTGATCGACATGAACAAGATTCAGCGCTGCCACAAGCGTGATGCCCTGGCACTGGAAAACGGTGATCGCCTGCTTGTCCCGCGAGAGCCCAACCACGTGCAGGTATCGGGTCAGGTTTACGTTGCGACGTCACACCTGTACGACGCAGACCGCAGCATCAAGGACTACGTCGAGCTTTCGGGCGGCCACACGGTATTGGGTCGTCTGGATCATACCTATGTCATTCAGGCGAACGGTGAAGTGCTCAACTTAAAGGGCGGCAGGAGTTCGAAGACCATCGCCCGTAAGACCGTCAGCCCCGGTTCGCGAATCTACGTGCCGCTGAATGTGGATCGTATGAATCCCACGGAAAAGGCCCAGAGCTGGGTTAGCACGCTGGCACAGTCCGCGATTCTGGCCGGGATTGTCCTCTAGAGACCCGCAGATAGATCGTTAGACCCGCCAAGTCAGTTTCGTTGACCAAAGCTTGATTGGGTGACCGCGGTGAGCGCACCGGTCGCCCGTGGGACGCATACACGTCGCGGAGCAAATCCAGAACTTCGGCCGTCTCACCATCATTCAGCCGCCCAATTAGACGCCGATGACCAAAACCAGGGGAATCGCGCCGCCTACCTCCGAAAACCATCGCTACCAGGGACACGAACATTCGCAAATTGCGATGCATGGTTTTTTAATTGCATATTGCAACTCATGTTGCACTTAAACGATTCAAGGTTGACGTTCAGGATCGCCCTAACTAATTGATTTTTAAATATTAAATGCCATTTATTCTGTTGGCATCCCCCTTGCTCAAGATGTAGCAACCATAGACATGTTTAGGAGCCTGCAGCCCACCGACGACCAGAGGTAGGGCGCAACTACAAACAACGATGAATACCACGACTTACCGCATAGACCCGCAACAGAGCGCCGCAGCCCAGATTGATCTGATGCCCTTCGTTGACGCGCTGATCTGGTCCCGATGGATTCTCCTCGCCGGCTTGTTGGCTGGCGCCACGCTGACGGCCTGGCTGGCCATCAACACGCCCTACAACTACGTATCCGGGGCAAAAGTGTCCGTCGTTGATATCGAAGATCCGGGCGGCGTTTCCCCAGACGATCGTCGCGCGTCTGAGGTCCTGACTCTCGTCGAGCACGGTTTTGTGATGGGCACGACCCGCGACAACTACAACGAGGTGATGATGGCGCGCCTCCAATCCCGCACCTTCACGCAGCATTTCTTGGACACCCACAACATCTATCGTTTCTTCTACCCCGACATGTGGGACGCGGAGCGGGAGCGTTGGAAGGGCGATTTCACACCAGACCGCGGCGCGATCTTCACCGCGTTCCGCGACGACGTTCGCATGATCACAGCGGACGAAGAGACAGACATCGTGACCATCGCCATGCGCTGGCCTGATCCGACTGTGCCCGCAGACTGGTCGAACCTCTACGTTGAGAGCTTCAACGAGTACATGCGTGATCGAACGAAGGAAGACGTGGATCGCAAGGTTGCGTTTCTGGAAGAAAAACTCCGGCAGTCAGACGTCGTCGAAATCCAGAAGTCCATTTACCGCCTCATCGAAGCACAAACCGCGATCCAGATGCTGGCTAACGCGCGCGATGAATATGTACTCGAAGTGATTGATCCAGCCGCTCGCCCTTACCGCAGCGTGAACATGGCGCGTAAGAAGAAAGTGGTCGTGGGCTCCATTGTCGGCCTGCTTCTCACCACCTTTGCCGTGCTGGGTGTTGCCCTGCTACTGCAGCTGTGGAGCAGCTTCCAAGCGACCCGCAAAGCGAGCCTTTCCAACAGAGATTAAAGAGGTGTCCCAACAAGGACATAGACCGAGGAATCATCATGACCACCCTGACCTGTAATCCCGGCCGCGACTTCGTCAATTCCCTGGGCATTCCCGTGGATAACCTGACGCTAAATAGCGCAACGGACAAGATCATCGAAATGGCCCGCGCCAATGACGGTCGCGCGCGCCTGGTATCTACGCTGAATGTCGACTTTCTGGTGAACTCGCTGGGTACCGCTTTCACCAAACCCCGCCACCCAGAGCTTCTCGAAGTGCTTCGGGGATCTGATCTGGTCACCGCCGATGGCTTTCCTATCGTATGGCTGAGCCGCCTGCTCGGACGACCGCTCCCCGAGCGCGTTTGCGGTTCAGATCTGGTTCCCGCCATAGCAGAGCGCTCGGCGCGCGAGGGCCTATCGATCTTTCTGTTTGGCGGTGCCGATGGTGTCGCCGAGCAGGCGGGCAAGATTCTTCAAGGCCAGTATCCCGGCCTCACGATCGCCGGCACCGCTGCTCCCTTCGTGAAAACGACGGGGCCGGGGCTCGCTGCGGCGCCCATCGAAGACAGCAAACTACTCAAGCAGATCCACGACTCGGGTGCCGATATCCTCCTCGTCGGCCTGGGTAATCCCAAGCAAGAGCTTTGGTTCAACCGGAATCGAAATCAACTTCGCACGCCCGTCTCCATCGGCGTAGGTGGCACGTTCTCCTTTATCACGGGCGAAACGCGCCGGGCCCCCAAAATCTGGCAAAAGCTGAATCTGGAATGGGTGCACCGCATGTTTCAGGAGCCAGGTCGCCTGGCAAAGCGCTATGCGACGGGAATGGTCAAGCTGGCGGCACTAGCAACCCCGGTTATTCTCTCTCGCTTGGTGGAATCGGTTCGCCCAAGTGCGCCTCCGGCTCCGGAAATTCCCCTGCCCTGGCGCCGCCTGTGGTCCTCAAGGGGTCAGTGCATTTCCATCCTGCCGCTCCCTCACCGCGTGGGTCGTGGCTACATGGAGCGCTTGGTGGAAGAACTCAATGGCGTAGAGAAAACCGGCGAGCTCCACATCGTCGACTTCTCACGGGTCAGACACATTGCTCTGGATGCCCAGCAGGAATTCTTCAATCTGGCGGGGCTGCTCCGCGAGAAACGCTCTGAAATACAGCTGATGGGGCTCTCTATGAAAGTCCGCCGGGAGCTTAGCTCGGCACGCCTTTTAGACCTCATCGAAGGCGATACACGTGGCGCGCTGGAGCGTCTGACCGAACGTTGTCACCACGAGCAGGACTTCACCTGCGAGAGCTATTCCCTGGGCAAGGCCACTTTGGTCATGCTGGTCGGACGCGTTAACCGTGACAGTCTCGCCAGCATCGGATTCGTCGAATGCCTCCTGCACAGCATCCGTGATCGTGCCTGCATTGTAGACTTCCGCAACGTCGACATGCTCGAAAGCTCGGGCATCGCCGAGATGATGCCACTCTTCAACGCCACGACAACGAGCAGATCCCAGCTGCTGCTCAGTGGCCTTGATCACAACGCAAAGCAGATGCTGCTCATGTCAGAAATCGAGACCAACGCAGAAGTCATCGCTGATCAACAGCTTCTCCAGCGCCTGAGCGAGGAGTTTTAGTGATGGGTGATAACACCGGAATCTACATTGTTCTGCTGAACTGGAACGGCTGGCGTGACACCATCGCCTGCCTGGAAAGCCTCCTGCCGGACATCGCCCAGGGGGCACGCGTCGTGGTTTGCGACAACGACTCGGCCGATCACAGCCTTTCGCACATTCAGAACTGGGCCAAAGGTCGTTTGGCCGCCGGTCGCTCCGGTAACTCTCGCCTGGATCGCCTTCAGGGCCACCGCCTCGCCAAACCCTCAACGCGGCGCATCAGCTGGGAGGAGGCGGAGCTCGGAGTCTGTGATCCGACGGCTCAGCTGATCCTCATCGACAATGGCGGCAACCTCGGTTTCGCTGCAGGCAACAACGTCGGACTGCGTTTTGCGCTACTGCAGAAAGACATGACCCACGCATGGCTTCTCAACAATGACACGCTGGTAGAACCCGATTGCCTGCGGCACATGCGCTCGCGCCTGGCGCGTCATGATGGGCCGGCGGTCTGCGGGTCCGTGATTCATTTCTTCGATAACCCAGTAGTTATTCAGTGCATCGGTGGGAATCGCTTCGACCAGCGTCGCGGTCGCGCGCTGGAGTCTGAGGGTCGATTCCTGAAGGAAAACAACCTGCCCGCAATGCAGTCCATCGAAGGACGTCTCGACTATCTCAGCGGCTGCTCCATGCTCCTTCCGCGAGGCTTTCTTGAGGGGGTTGGGCTTATGAACGAGGACTACTTCCTTTACTACGAGGAAATCGACTGGTTTACGCGGGCGGCAGGCCGCTTCGATCTCCTCGTAGCCGGAGAAGCGCATCTCTACCACCGGGAGGGTGGCAGCATCGGCTCCCGCAGTTGGCGCTCGGGTCCATCACTACTCTCCGACCTCCATATGTTCCGCAGCCGCCTGCAGTTCATGCGCCGCTACTACCCCAAGCATCTTGGTCAGTGCCTCTTCAGCAATTGGTGTGATGTGCTCAAACGCATTCTCAAAGGCCAGTGGCGCAATGCAGCGGTGATCGCTCGCGTAAACATGCAGTCTCCCTCGGAGCAGGCCGCCCGGTGACCTCACTGACCGCCAACGAACCGGGACTGCGCGTACCCCTGTATCCCCTTCTCTACCCGGTCATCTTCATGGCCGTGTTTGCGGGCTTCCAGGGCGGTCGTTATTTCCTGGCGAATCGGCTCCAGGAACTCGGTATCGCCTGTGCGCTGCTCCTTTTCGTCGTAGGCGCCTGGCAGGCCGTGGTTCGCCTGAGTTACCGAGAGTGGAAAGATTGGGTCTTGATGCCGTCTGTCCTCATCGGGAGCATTATGGGCATCAGTTCCGTGGTCTTTGTGCTGAATTACCAGGGCAATGCGCTCTACAGTTTTTTTTCGGCGCGAGAATTCATGTTGGCCTTTATGGGCCCGGGTATCTATCTGCTTGTTCGGACGGGTCTCCCCATCAGCGGCGTCGAACGTACTATCTGGTTCGCCTTCTTCGCCTTGATGGTGAATTACCTGGCGTTCTACAGCACCATGGATCTACGGGAAGCGTTCTTTTCTTCAGACCACACCATCAGCAACCTGGTGACTTACGACGAATGGCGGGGTTTTCGCCTCAAGCCGCCGTTGTTTGCCATCATGATCGTACTTCTGGGCTCCCTGGCGATGCTCATGCAGCGTCGGGGAAAGACCGTGATGCTCGGCGCAATGGTGACCATCGGCCTTGCCGCAACGATCTGGAACATTGTGCTGTTTCGGGCAACACTGGCAACGATGATTTTGGCAGTGCTCCTTTACCCGGTGCTCATGTCCCATAAAAACCGGCTGAAGCTCGTGATCGTGGGCGCGCCACTGGCACTCATTGTTCTACCGGTGGCAGTGACGTACATGGTCGACTCGTTCCTCACGGCTGAGGGGGGAGCCATTCGCGCGAAAGCCTTTGCTCGCGCCATCGAGCACATCGCGATGCATCCAATTCTCGGTGCCGGCGAAGACAGTGCCTACGGCCAGAATTACCAAGATATTGTTGCAAAGTACTTTTTCCCTTCCGACATCGGTCTCGCTGGTGTGACCTACAAATACGGATTCGTGGGCGTCACGCTGTACCTGTATATGCACTGTAAAATCTGGCTGTGTCTGTGGAAATCGAACATCTTGGTCCGAGAGACCGATGGCCGTGTTAATCCGATGATCTGGGGGATGCTGATCTTCATCACAGCACAGAGCTTTAACCTGATGCTCAACCCGGGATTGGCTTATGCCCAGGGCATCACCGCTGGATCGCTGGCCCTGGCGCTCGGGAGCCTGCACTTGGTTCGTTGCCAGGCGCCAATGATGGCTCGCGGCTATGATCGGCTGGAAAATCCACGCATACTTCAAGAAAAACCACAGTCGGCTTGAGGCATAAAACAGCGCATGGCAGAGACACTGAAAGTCATGATGGTTGAGGACAGTCCGTCCCTCAGCGCCATCTATACGGCCTACCTCAGCGACGAGCCTTATAAACTAGTGACCGTAGAAACTCTGGGGCGCGCCCACGCCACGCTCGATGGATTTGCTCCGGATCTCATATTGCTGGACATTGAATTGCCGGATGGCAATGGCATGGACTTCCTCGATCACGTCATGGAGACCAGCGATCCGGCAAAAGTGATCGTGATGACGGCGCACGGAACATCGGACATGGCCGTAGAGGCTATCCAGCGCGGCGCGACAGACTTTCTCACCAAGCCGTTTGACGCGGCGCGACTCAAAGTCACCCTTGCCAATGCCGCCGAGCAGGTGGCGATGGGCAAGCAGCTAGAAGCGCTCTTAAGCAGGCGCGGCCAGTACGGCGGTTTCATCGGCGCCTCATCGGCCATGCAGTCGGTTTACGACACCATCGATTCCCTTGCCCCCAGCAACGCCACGGGTTTTATCGTTGGTGAGTCGGGAACGGGTAAAGAGCTGGCGGCCGAGGCAATCCACGAACACAGCAATCGCTCGAGCGGTGAATTTGTCGCCATCAACTGCGGCGCTATCCCCGGTGAACTCATGGAAAGCGAGCTTTTTGGTCACGTGAAAGGCGCCTTTACGGGTGCCAGCACCGCGCGCGAGGGTGCGGCCAGCGTCGCGAATGGGGGAACGTTGTTCCTGGATGAAATTTGCGAGATGGACCTGGAGCTCCAGAAGAAGCTGCTGCGCTTCATCCAGACCGGCACCTTTCGCAAGGTCGGTAGCAACACACTCGAAACCGTTGACGTCCGCTTTGTATGCGCCACCAATCGCGACCCGCTTGTGGAGGTCCGCGAGGGCCGCTTCCGCGAGGATCTCTTTTACCGACTCCATGTGGTGCCCGTGCGGATGCCTCCCCTACGGGAACGAGAGCGTGACATCCTGCTGATTGCTCGCAATTTTCTCGCGCGTTTTAACGCAGAGTCGGGGAAGTCGTTTGAGGCTTTTTCTGACGAGGCGGAAGAGCAGCTCCTTCGGTATCCGTGGCCGGGCAACGTACGACAACTTCAGAATGTCGTGCAGCAGGCCATCGTTCTGCATGACGGCGAAAAGGTATCCCTGGCTATGCTTCCCGCCGACGTGCGCGAGGGTCATATCGATCCGGAATCGTCAGCAACGCCGATGACCAGCTCACCGCCGCACGCTGCAGGGAACGCCGACCTAACACCCGTCGCGCCACAGGAGGCACTCGATCCGCTGGCGCTGCGCAGAGCCATCGAGCCTCTGTGGATGATTGAAAAGCGTGCAATTGAGGCCGCCATCGAAGCCTGCGACGGAAACATCAACCGAGCCGCCGGGCTCCTCGAAGTCGCACCATCAACCCTGTACCGCAAGAAACAGAGTTGGGAACGCGCCTAGTTTCCGTCACAGAGAAGGAACGAGAGAAGTACCATGTACGGACTTATCAACAGCGCGCTGCAGGATATGATCGTGGCGAACTTTGGGGAAGAGAAGTGGAACGAGGTCCACGAGCACTCTGGCGTTCCTGATGATTCCTTCCTGACGATGCGTCGTTACGATGATGACATCACCTTCAAGCTGGCGGCATCGGCTTCGGAGGTGCTGCAGGCACCCATCGACGACTGCATGGTTATGTTCGGCAACTTCTGGGTGTCGGACATTGCCACCCGAAATTTTGGAGCGCTGATGGAGGCAACGGGTAATGACACCGTCAGTTTTCTTCATAATCTGAACGCCCTTCACGATCGCATTACCAGCACTTTTCTTGATTATGTGCCGCCGGAATTTCGGGTGGAGGAGATTGATGGCGATAGTGGCGTTTTCAACGTGCACTACCACTCCGAGCGCAAGGGATTAACCAGCTTCGTGACCGGTCTATTGGAAGGACTCGCTAAACACTTTGGCGATCAGCACGAGATCGTCCGCATGACCGTTGACGACTCTGGCGAGGGCACCCACGCGGTTTACCAGATCAAAGTCCTATGAATGACGAACTCTGCGTCGATCTGACCGCCATAAATCGGCTGTTTTCTGTTGTCGTCTGTGCAAATGACAAGGGCGAGATTGTTCACGCCAGCGATACGCTAAAGCGCTACATCCCGGAACTTGAACTTGGCATGACCCTCGATGAGGTATTCATCATGCTGCGCCCTGCTCCCGTGCGAAGCATGGAGCAGCTTCGTGAGCATATCCATTCGCTGTTCCTCTTGAAGGCCACCAATGAACGCTTCGCTGTACGAGGCCAGGTAGTCGAGACCAGCTATATGGGAGAGCCCGTGCTCTGTTTCTGCGGTGCCCCCTGGTTATTCTGGATGAATGCCAACTGCCCGGACGTGAAACTGGGTATGGGCGATTTTTCGGCTCAGGACTCACAGCTAGATCAGCTTTTTCTCATGACTACCGAGCAGCGCATGGTGGCCGATCTCGAGAAGCTGAACAGTGACCTCAAGAGCGCAAAAAAGGAAACGGAAAAAGCCCAGGACACAAAGAATGCGTTGTTCGCGCGCATGAGCCACGAAATGCGCACGCCACTGAATGGGGTCGTCAGCGCACTTTCGTTACTGGCCGACAAGGAACTTCCATCGGAGGCGCGACGCCTGCTGGAGCTCGCCCATAGCTCCTCGCGCAATCTGCTGCACGTCATCAACTACATTCTGGATATCTCTAAACTTGAGTCCGGCGAAGAGACCATCGACAACACGGTCTTTGCCCTACCAAGACTCCTTAAGTCCGTGACCGATATCGTAAGGGCGCGTGCCGTAGAAAAAGAGCTCGATCTCGACTGGCGCATCAGCCCGCAGCTCTCCAACATGTATGTGGCCGATAAGGCCAAGCTTCGCCAGTGTCTCCTTAATCTCGTCACTAACGCGATCAAGTTCACCAGCGAAGGCTCCGTCATTGTTCGCGCTTTACCCTCGGCACTCGGTAAAACGGGCAGCGTCCGCTTTGAAGTAGAAGATACGGGCATGGGTATTAGCGAGGCGGACCAGGCCAAGATCTTTGACCCCTTCTGGACCTCGGGCGAGTCAGCCCCGGGTAAAGAAGAAGGCACCGGCCTGGGCCTGGACATCGTGCGCCGCAATGTCGAGATCATGCGCGGCACCATGGGCGTAATCTCCCGCCTCGGGAAGGGATCCCTGTTCTGGTTCGAGGTTCCCCTCGAGGCCAGCGATGTTGATGATATGGAGGCAGAGCGCGAAAGTGATATTGGCGCGCCGATCCCCAATCGTTTCAAAGGCACCGTGCTGCTTGTGGACGATAACTCCACCAATCTCATGCTGGGCCGCATGATCCTCGAATCCCTGGGACTCACTATCGAAGAAGCTGACGATGGCAGCGTTGCTGTCGAGATGGTAAAGGAAAAACGCTACGACCTTGTCCTCATGGACATCAGCATGCCGATTCTCGACGGGGTCGCTGCGACCCAAAGCATTCGGCAGCATTTTGGCGGCGATGAGCTGCCGATCGTCGCACTGACGGCCTACGCGAGTAACGACGAAAGGGAGCGCTGCCTCGCGGCCGGCATGAACGATTACCTTACCAAACCCATCGTGCGAGATCGCCTGGCCGAGAAAATTCACCGCTTCCTTAAAACGCAGGATGATGGAGAAGATACAACACGCAAGTCTCAATCCATCGATCCGGCCAAGGAGCCGAACGGAGCGCCCGCCCTCGCCGAAGAGGTCCTGTTCGATCTTAGAGACCAGATTGGAGAAGCCAATCTGGGCACGGTGCTTGATCAGTTTGAAAAGGAAGTGCGAAGCCGCTGGGACTCTCTTAAGACGGCCTATGACACGGAAGACGTCGCGGCCATGACTCGCGAGGCACACACGCTCTCGAGCACCTGCCGCAGCCTTGGACTCATTGCCGCCGGAGAGCATTTCAGCGCCATGGAAGAGCGCATGCGCCGGAAGCCCAGGGTCCCCAAAGATGGTCTGTCCGAGTCCAATGGTCTTCTTTCTCGCGGCCTTAACGCTCTGACCGAATTCCGCGCTACTCAGTAAGTGCTCCACGGCTGGCTCTCGAGCTAGCGTCAACGGCATCTGGTAGGCTTCTAGTCTCACAGCTGCCGCCGCGGCTAACCGTGATAGACACCCAGGAACATGACCATGCGATTTCTGCTCTGGATAATCGGCATCCCCATATTTCTCATCGTGACGGCAATGATCGTGCTGCCCATGGTGCTCGATGCTCGAGCTCTCGTTGATCTCGCTGCGGCTGAGATCGAGTCGCAGACCGGCGTTGTTCTCGATGTAAAGGGGGATGCCGCCTTTACCTTGTTCCCGGAAGTGTCCCTGTCAGCCAATGAGATCAGCGTGAAAGTGCCGGACACGCAGATCAAGATGTCCGCACAGTCCATATCGGCAGGTGTCGCGCTGCTACCGCTTCTAGGGTCAAACGTCGAAATCGAGAGTGTGCTGGTCGACGAGCTCACGCTCATCACCGAAGCCAACGACGGGGAAGCGGCGAAGGCCGCTGCGGTCGATACGTCGACGCTGAGTGACGAGGAGCTTGACGCTTTTTATGCGGCACGCGCCCGGCTCCGTGCCGAGGCACAGGCAGAAGCCGCAGCCAGTGTTGTACTGGTCGCCGGCGCCCTTGAAGTCGGTGAACTCGCCCTCCGGGATATCAAAGCGATCACCGTTGACGGCAATGGCGATGCGATCAGTGAACTGCGCCTGCTGGAGCTTACCGCTAAAGATCTCAACACACGGGGCCGTCCAGCACCCTTAACTGCCCATGTGTTGGTTCCCGGTCAGGACGGCGCCGAGGACATCAACGTTATCTTGAATGGAAAAGTCACGTCAGACCTCAGCGATCAGACCGTCAATTTGGACGGGATGAATGTAGCGATAACCGGCGCTACCCAAGATCCTATTGCGCTCACGCTTTCCGGTGATGTGGAGCTCACCGAACAGGTTGCCCGCATGGACATTGCCCTCACCACGGGTGAGCTCCAGGGCGAAGGCAGCCTCCGCTATGCCGGCTTCGAAAGCCCCCAGATCGACGCCACCCTCGATCTTACGGAGCTAAATCCAGCGCTGTTGGTACTCGCCGGTCCCGAGGCAGCCGCTGCGGCTGAAACCGCGGAGGCATCCGGTGGTGATGCCCTACCCCTGCATGCGATTCGCATGATCGATACGAGAGCCCAGCTCACCATCGATAAGGTCGTCGTTGATCCCCATACCTTAACGGATGTTACGGCGACCCTGCGCGTTGTCGATGGCGTGGCGACCCTGGAGCCTGTGAAAGCGAAAATCTACGGCGGCGACATCAACTTTAAGGCCCGCTTTGACGGTCACTACAACAGCGCGATGGTCGTCACTTCCGGGGGTGTTGAGAGCATTGATGTGGGGCAGGCCGTTGCCGCTATGGACGCCGGTATAGAGGCCGCGGGCGTCGCGAACCTAAGCTGGAATCTTAGTGGACAGGGCCGCAGCAGCAGTGCGCTGACGGAAACCCTGGCCGGCCCCATCAACTTCACCACCGACGACATCACCCTCAAGGGTATCGCCATGGAGCAGATGGTCTGCAATGGAGTCGCGCTGGTGAATCAGGAATCACTGACCGCTGAGTTCCCCCAGGACACACGCTTTACTGCACTCGCAGCCGATATCGCCCTGGCCGGCGGCGTTGCGACACTTCAGCCTCTCACCGCGCAGCTGCCGGCGTTGGCCCTCAGCGGAAACGGCGAGTTGGCGCTGGAGTCCCAGGACCTGCGCGCGAGCTTTCGCGCCCAACTGTCGCCAGATTTGGAGCTGATGGACCCGGCGTGCCGGATCAACGAACGCTACACGGACCTTCGCTGGCCCGTCGAATGCAAAGGCAATCTGGCCAGCGATCCTGCCGGATGGTGCGGCATCAATACCGCTGAGATCGTCAAAGATCTCGCCGAGGGCGAGCTCAAGCGGAAAGTCTCCGAAAAGGCCGGAAAATTCCTCAATAAACTCTTCGAAAGCGACGGATAGATCTCAGTTTAGAACGCGATAACCCCGCCCACGAAGACAGCGCTTAACAACCTGTATCTCCTGGCGCTCGCCTTCATTGATGCCTCGGACCGCACCGGTCACCGCGCCGACACCTGCGCCGCGGGCAGCGCCTTCGGAGCTGTCGTCGATAATGCCGCCGACGGCACCGCCCACCACAGCGCCGGACGCGGCGCCCCGCGCTGTCTTCTCACCCGTGCGCACTTCGTCCGAATAAGACTCGCACTCCGCCAGGTCGGCTTCGTAGCTCGCCATGTTTACGCCTTTCTTGTCGATGATGATTTCATCGGTGGTCGTACAGGCGGTAACGGCTATGGCAAGGCCGGCAAACAACAGCAGATTGTGGGGTCTCATGATGGGCTCCAGGTGTGCAGATTTCAGTCGTTGTACGTGCGCGGACCGCATATCTGTCTGACGCCCCAAAACAGGGATCGTTCAATACGTGTTGCGAGGGAGCGCTAACCGCGAGTCTAATGGTTCTGGGGTGAGATACTTCGTAGAAGCAGTGCAGATTCAGCGCAGAGAAACCCTTTAGAGATTCTGCCGGTTAACAGGCGACAGCGAGGCAAGAAGATCGCTGCGTTTTCTTGTCGGCGCCTTGCGCTTTTCGCAAAACAGTGGTTGGTCCATCTACCCGTCGGCGGGCCGATCCGCTCCTTCGGCGGCAGCCTCTGAAGCCTTATCCCGCGCCACAATCTCGCGAACATCTTCGAGCAGCATTGCCGCATCGAACACGATGCCGTCGCGAATCGTATAGCGAACGCCACCCACCGTTTCCATTTTGCCCGTCTCGCGGTTCAAACGCTGGTGGCCTGTTCCGTAAAGCACTTTGAAGTTGGCGAGAGGATTCTCATCGAGGATTACCAGATCAGCCTTCTTGCCAATTTCAATGGAGCCCGTTTCGTGGGCAATGCCCAATAACTCAGCGCCATCAATGGTGGCCGCCTTGACCACCTCCAACGGATGGAACCCCGCCTCCTGCAAAAGTTCCAGCTCACGAATGTAGGCGAACCCATAAACCTTATAGATGAAGCCAGCATCAGAGCCGACGGTGACGCGACCACCCGCATTTTTATAGTCGTTGACGAAACGCATCCAGCGCTGGAAGTTCTTCTTCCAGTCGATTTCCATCTGCGTGGTCCAGTCGAAGAAGAAAGAGCCGTGCACCGCAGGGTTTGGCTCAAAGGCGCGCGCCATATACGGCGGCACGTACTCATCCATCCAGTCCGCATTGCGGGCACGCATCAAGTCACGGCTGGCTTCGTAGATCGTGAAAGTTGGATCAATCGTGAAATCGAGATCGACGAGCTCTGCGATGGTTCGCTCCCAGGTTTCAGAACCGGGTTCCGCGGCTTGTAGCCATAGGCGGCCTGCTTCCCCGAAGCGGTGCTGCTCATCGCCATAATTGTAATCCAGCGGGTAATCCTGAATGACCCGATCGTCAAACATGGCCTCAGGTAAACCGTACCAGTGCTCCATGCTATCGAGACCCAGACGAGCACTGTCGAGCACATTGGTCTGCACAACCGACAACTGCGCGTGGTGATAAGAGGTCTTCATCCCGAGACGCTGCGCCTCTTCCATGGCCGCCGCGAATGGTCCGGGGCGAGCACCACGAAACTTGACGCCATCGGCCCCTTTCTTTCGGACCGCCTGCACCCAGTCCCGGGCCTGTTTGGGCGATGCTGTTGATGGGGGAAACATGGCGTGAACGCGCATTCGCGGCGCAGTGATCTGGCCTTCCTCGGAAAGCGTCCGGTGGCGGATAGTCCAGTTCAGGCCCATGACGGCACCCACATCCCGGACGGTTGTAACGCCATGGGCCAGCCAGAGCTTGAGGACATACTCCGGGTCTGTGAGCGCACCGGCAAAAGCATGGGACGGCGTGCCCAGGTGCACATGAGCGTCGATAAGGCCCGGCATCACATAGCCACCCCTGGCATCAATGATCTCGCCACGCTCCTCTTCGAGGGGGTTCCCGTGGCCGGTGCTTACATCAACGATGCGATCATTTTGGATTTCGATGGTCACCGGGCCCACAGGCGGCGCGCCGGTGCCTGCGATCAACATGGCATTGGTAATGAAAAGACGGTCGTAGGGGCCTGAGGACTCATCACCCCGCTCTGGCGCTACGGAGGGTGGGGACACGCCCATAAGAAGGGCGAAATTAATGCCTTCTTCTCCCGGCTCGACGCTCTGCGCACCATTGCTTGAAGCACCGGCGAGAAAAAACAAAAGCCCGACGAAAAACGCCGGGCTCTGTAAACGGTTCAAAGGAATCTGCATCGCGCCGTTCCTGGTCTGTGGTCGCCGGAAGCTACCGCAGGACAGAGCGCGCAGCGCTAGGCGGCTCGTACCGCTCTGCCCAGGGTTTTCTCTCCCAGCACCTGAGTGAAGCCGCCATCCTCCCATACAAGCTCACCACGAATCATCACCTCTCGGACGATGGCCGGGGGGCGATTCACCATCTGGTGATGCTCGAAGAGATCGCGATAAACGTACTCGCGAGTGTCGTTGCAGTCCCACTCGCGAAGCCTCTCAGGATCGATGATAACGATATCCGCCTGGGCGCCCAGGTCGAGGGTGCCCACGTCGAGGCCGAAGTACTCGGCGGGTTCGCGGGTCAATCGGTGGACAATCTTCGCCACCGTTTCGTCGCCCTGTTTTTGGGCGAGACGCAGCGACATGAGATTGGCGTCGAAGAAGGCCATGTTTGTGAGGTGCGCACCGGAGTCGTTAAAGCCAGGCAGCGCCTGCGGGTGAAGGAGATAATCCAGCGTAGCGCGGTTTTCGATGTTGGCGACGTCCGCCCAGTAGCGGAAGCCCTTGTCGTAATTGCGCAGGAGCCAGAGCATGAAGTCAGCGTCGTCCTCGGGGCGCGTTACTGCCGTATCGAATGCCGCCTTTTCTGCGTCGGAGCGCGCTGCGCTCTGATCGCCGTCCGTGTAGCGCTGGAGGCGCTGGAAGACGCGCTCGAAAGTCTCGCCTTCCCAGTCCGCGACCGGCGAACCGTCGAACACCAGCCGGTGCAGATCGCGAATCACCAGGTGATCGGGGAAGCCCATCTTCGCTTTAAAACTGGCCCAGTCGCCACCCGTGCGACCGTGGAGCCAGTCATGGCGAAACTCCTCAACCCAGGCGGGATCATGCATGAGCGCGTGGCGCCCTTCTTCGTCGTCGTACTCAAGGGCAATGAGCTTCGCCGTGGATGGCAGCTCTTCGTAGATTGGGCTCACGATGCCGTCAGACCAGATACGGAAGTTCGTGCCCAAAGCCTGAAAGTGCATATTCCCTTTGAAGAGCTTGCTGTTCATGAGCTTTGCAAAGCCCAGGAAAGCCTTCAGGGCTCGCGGCGCCAGCGCCATTTCCATGGCCGACAGCGCCGAAACTTTGAGTGTCTTGCCGAAAAGAAGACCGCTCGTTAGCGTAAAGTAGAAGAGCGCCTTGATGCGCTTTTCAATGATCGGCGTGGTCTGCCACACCCGGTCGTAGTTCCGAACGACCTTCAGCAGACGACGGAGCTCCTTGAACGACGCGAACTGCGTGGGGATCCGCTTGTCCGTATGAGGCTCGTTAGACAGGTAGTGGAATGGCAGACCATCCGTCGAGAGACCCAGGTATCCCTGCTGCAGGGCCTTCTCGAGAATCGTCTCCATTTTCTGGAGCTCTTCTTCCGTAGGATCGCGACTAATCGCCGCGTCGAGACCCATCACCTCTACGCGGAGCATGGAGTGCGGCACAAACGCCGCTACGTTTGGCCCGAGGGGCATGCTCTCGAAGTGATCGTAGTAGGCACCCGTGTCATCCCAGGTGATGGTGTCTACACACTTGCGAAGCACCGACTTGGGAATATTCTCTACCCGGGTGAAGCAGTCGACGATGGGATCCTGGCCTTTGTCATCTCGCTGGTGACCGAAGCAGGTGCCGAGGCTGCAGTTGCCGAAGAGCACCGTCGTGGTTCCGTGACGCACGACCTCCGGCAAGCGCGGATCCAGGTCGACCTCGAGGTCAAGGTGAGTATGAATATCCAGGAGGCCGGGCATCAGCCACTTGCCCGTGGCATCGATGATGCGCTGGGCAGGAGCTTCGGGTAACGCCGTACCTTTGGCGGCAATGCGGCCCCTGCGAATCGCAATATCCATGCGACGGGGCGGATCTCCACTGCCATCGAACACCGTCGCGTTGCGGAACAACACATCCCAGCTGTAGTCTTGCGCGGAATCCCCCTCCACCAAGTGCATCCTGCTTTCCCCCGTTGCCGTGTTAATCGACAGAAAAACTCTAACTACGAAGGGTAACGAGGCTGAACCGGCAAGCCAAGCAACTCGGAGCCCCTTATGAGAATTCCTTTCGACAATAGCTATGCGCAGCTTGGCGCCCCCCTGAGCGTGCCGCAGACGCCGGAAGCGGTAGAAAAGCCGGCGCTTATCCGGGTAAATGAGCCCCTGGGCGAGCTTTTAGGGCTACCTGAGGGATGGCTTCAGTCGGAGGACGCTCTCCAGACCTTTGCCGGGAACGCGGTGCCTGAAGGCGCAGCGCCCGTAGCCAGCGCGTACGCCGGCCATCAATTTGGCAGCTTTAATCCTCAACTGGGCGACGGGCGAGCGGTCCTTCTTGGCGAAGTCGTCGGTACCGATGGACAGCGCTTCGATATCCAGCTCAAAGGGAGCGGGCGGACACCCTGGTCACGGGGTGGCGACGGGCGCTCACCGATCGGTCCTGTGCTTCGCGAATATATCGTCAGCGAGGCCATGGCTGCGTTGGGTGTTCCAACAACACGCGCACTGGCCGCGGTGTCCACCGGTGAGCGGGTGTACCGTGAGACGGCGGAGCCTGGCGCGGTGCTGACGCGGGTCGCTGCCAGCCATCTTCGTGTAGGAACCCTTCAGTTTTTTGCGGCGCGGGAAGATCGCGACTCCCTCGCACGAATCATCGATCACGTGCTCTCTCGTCACTACCCCGGTGGCGAAGAAAACACTCGGGGAAACAAGGCATTGGCTCTGCTTAGATCGGTCATTGGTGCACAGGCGGCGTTGATTGCACGGTGGCAGCTACTGGGCTTCGTTCATGGCGTGATGAACACCGATAACATGCTCCTCTCAGGCGAAACCGTGGACTACGGTCCCTGCGCGTTCATGGAGAGCTATGACCCCGCCACGGTATTCAGCTCCATCGACCACCAAGGTCGTTACGCGTATACAAATCAGCCCGCAATTGGCCAATGGAATTTGAGTCGTCTGGCAGAGGCCGTGCTGCCAATGATCCACGATGACACAGATACCGCTGTGGAGCTCGCAACCGCCGAAATCCAGGCCTTCCCAGATCAGTTTGGTGCGGCCTACCGTCGTGAGCTGGCACGCAAGTTGGGTGTTTCCATGCTAACCATGGAAGACACACCACTGATCGACGGGCTCTTTGAAGCTCTGCAGAAAGACGCTTCCGACTTCACCCTCGCGTTCCGATATCTGGCGGAAAGTGTGGCTCCCGGCTCGCCCGGCTGTGGAGCCGGGCCGCTGTTTGAACCCGGCCAAGGTCTTTTGGAGTGGATACCCCAATGGATGCAACGTCAGGATAGTGAAGAGGAGTCCGTGGAGGTTCGGCAGGCAACGATGCTGGCAGCAAGCCCTGCATTCATCCCGCGCAATCACCTGATCCAGCACGCCATCGAAGCCGGAGAAGATGGCGACTATACGCCATTTCATCGACTAGTGGATCGTCTGGCACGGCCTGCGGTCTACGACGCAACAGACAGAGATCTAGCGCTGCCGGCCAAGCCGGAAGAGCGTGTGTTCAGGACTTTTTGCGGGACCTGACTAGGGTGAGCTGGATCTGGCCGCGACTTTTGATTAACGGCTTGCCCGATTCAGGCGCCAATTTGATGGAGGCTCGTCTTAGCTGCGGCTCAGCCCTAGTCCCAGTCCCAGTCCCAGTCCCAGTCCCAGTCCCAGTCCCAGTCCCAGTTGTTGACACTATGGTTCCCGCTCTCGAAGCGCTACAGCCGATGATGTGCCGTCGATGACAAATGACTCGTTGATTGTCGCGGCTACCACACTCCTGGCTTTAACCGCTTTCGCAGGCAACTCCGTGTTGTGTCGTCTCGCGTTGGGCGATGGCGCTATGGATCCCGCAAGCTTCACGCTGATCAGGATTGCTGCCGGCGCGCTGACGCTTCCTTTTCTGCTGTGGATTCAGAAAACCCCGAGCCACGATGTAAGGACATCCGGCTCATGGTTTGGAGCGGCGTGTCTGCTGACCTATGCCGTCGCTTTTTCCTACGCCTATGTGCAACTTGAGTCCGGCGTGGGTGCTCTCATCCTGTTCGGTTCAGTCCAGATCACCATGCTCCTTTTCGCCCTGCGCGCGGGAGAAAAGCTGGGTCTGATAAAAGCAACTGGCATGCTTTGCGCCGGAGCTGGACTAACCCTGCTGCTGTTACCAGGCAGCGCCGACAACCAAAACGTGTCGGCCATCGGCTTTTCCCTGATGGTTATCGCGGGTATAGCCTGGGCGGGCTACACGCTCCTCGGAGCGCACTCGCAATCTGCCCTGCGCGACACCACCTTCAACTTTGTGCGGGCAACCGTGCTCGCGCTACCGCTGGCGTTGGTCTTTCTCATCGCGCCACCCACTGCAACGCCTGCGGGCATCGCCCTGGCAATCGCATCGGGGGCCCTGACGTCTGGCGTGGGATACGCCATCTGGTATGCGGTGCTGCCGCGGATCAGCCGGCTGCAGGCAGGCGTTTCTCAGCTCTCCGTACCGGTAATCACTGCGCTGGGAGGCATTATCTTCATTGGTGAGCAAGTGGATGCGCGATTGGTTATCGCGATGACACTGACTCTCGCCGGTATCTTCATAACTCTCTCGAGACCGACTGCTCAAAGCTAGCTCTCCAGCAAATGAACGAGTGGAATGCGCGCCTTCCTGTGAAGCTGCCTCGCCGCCCCGTATAATTGCCTCACGCTCTTTTAACTGGAACAGAAATTGGCCATCGAGTTTCTGGGCAAGACCGTGTCTGGCCCCTTCACCATCCCCTCCGGCATCGTCACGACGGCACCGTCGATCATTCAGTATTTTCTGGATGAAGTGCCGCAGCTGGGCGTCATCACGACCAAGAGCATCGGACCAACGCCTAAGCCCGGCAATCGCGAGCCGGTCTATTCCCAGTACGCACCCGGCTGCTTTGTTAACGCCGTCGGCCTTACCAACCCGGGCGCCGAGGCGGCATTAAAAGGCCTTGAGGAACTGGAAGTCCCTAACGATCGCTTCCTCCTAACCTCTATTTTCGGGGGCAGCGTAGAAGAGTTTGTTGACGTCGCAAAGATCCTCGCACCGGTCTCTGACGGCCTCGAACTCAATCTCTCCTGTCCGCACGCCAGCGGCTATGGCATGGCCATGGGCCAGGATCCTGATCTCGTGCGCGAAATCGTCGCTGCGGTTAAGGCTGCGGTGGATATTCCTGTCATCCCTAAGCTCACGCCAAACACACCGGATATTGGCGCCATTGCGCGCGCCGCCGAGGAAGGTGGGGCCGACGGATTCTGCGCCATCAATACGGTCGGGCCTGGATATACGATGGCGCATGGCGAGCCAGTACTCTCGAACGGCGTGGGTGGCATGTCGGGCAAGGGTGTACTGCCCATCGCGTTGAAGTGTATTCGTGAGATCCGCGCCGTGAGTGAGCTGCCCATCGTCGGCTGTGGCGGTCTTTCTAGCGCCGCGGATGTCGATGCGGCCATGGAGGCGGGTGCCGATGTGGTGGGTGTTGGCTCTGCGCTGACTGGGTTGAACAGCGATGAGATCGGCCGTTACTTTGAGTGCCTGGACAGTGATTTAGACGGGGATTCGGAAAGCGCCGAAGCCATGGTGCGCTACGACGTCGACATGCGCTTTGATCCCGTGGTGCTGGTGGAAAACAAACGGGTCTGCGAAGACATCGCGCTTCTAACCTTCGATCGGCGCATCAATGTGCAAGCGGGTGAATTTATCTACCTGTGGATTCCAGGGCTGGGTGAGAAACCATTCTCCGCGCTGGCAGATGACCCCTTCACCCTGGTGGTCATCGATGTCGGGCATTTCACCCATGCCCTGATGGATCTTGAGCCTGGCACTGAAGCTTACGTGCGGGGCCCCCACGGCGTTGCAGTCACGCCGCCCGATGGCGCCCGCATTATGGCGGTCGCCGGAGGCACGGGCCTGGCTGCGGTGTATCAGATCGCCCGCGACTTTGGGAATGCGGAAGTGTTCGCCGGAGCGCGGACCGCTGAGCGCCTTTACTACCTCGATGAGTGTGCGGAAGTCGCCGAGCTGCACGTCGCCACGGACGACGGTTCTCGTGGCTTCCGGGGCCGCGTTACAGAGTTGCTACGTGAGCGCCTCGAATCTATGAGCGATGCCGAGCGCGCCGAAACCGTGTTCTACAACTGTGGCCCGGGGCCCATGGTGCGAGCAGCCATTGATGTGCAGCGCGAATACGCCGACGAACATCAGATCTACAGCGCGGTGGACTACCTCACCAAGTGCGGTGTTGGAATCTGTGGCGCCTGTGCAACACCTGATGGTCGCCGCATCTGCGTTGATGGGCCTTTCGTGACCGATCTGGATCCATGAGAAAGCCCAGGCTCACCTTCATCGAATAGCTCATTGCACCCAGGTAGAGTTCACTCTCTGGCTGAACTGACCCCAAGCTGAGTGATCAGCAATGCGGCGCCCATTAGAGCAAAGCCCTTCAGGAAGTGCGCCTGCTGAAGGGCTCTGATCACCTCGTCCGACGCGTTCCGCATCTCGTAGCCATGTACAACCACGGTGACCGGTAGAAGAAAGATGACGATCAACCAGCCGCCCAATCGAGGGCGCCAGTTGAAGAGAATCATCGCCGCACCGGCGAGTTCGACGACACCGGAGACAAAAATCCAGAACAAAGGATATGGAACGGCTGAAGGCATCAGCGAGACGTAGTAGGGAATGTTGGTGAAATGCGTAATTCCCGACAGAAAGAACAGGGATGTGAACAGGAGTCGGCCTGAAATATTCAGTGCCTGATTCTGCGGCATCGACGTGTCAGCAAACATGGTGATCCTCCCGCGCCCGGATCAGCTCATGGCATCAGCGGTGCGCTTCAATATTTAGTAGCTTCAGGCCGCGAAGGCCGCGTTCTCTTCGATCCAGGTGGAAATTTTTCTCAGGCGAGCGGGCTTCGAGTCCTGTGCGATGCTCTCTACGAGTTCAGGCAAGCGAGTCGCGTCCAGCGCATTGCGGTATTCCTGCTCTGCTTTTGCGAATGCAGACGCGATGGCACAGGGTGCCAAACACTCATGCCGTGACGCCGCGCAGGGGCCGTTGCGTCTGACTTCCGTGCAGCGGAAGCTGGGTGCGCTGCCCTCAAGGGCCGCCGTGATATCCCACAGGGAGATGGTCTCGGGGATTCGCGCCAAGCTATATCCGCCGGCGACTCCCCGCCGTGCCGACACAAGGCCGGCGCGGCTCAATGACTGCAATTGCTTCGCCAGATAAGGTGCGGGGACGTCGATAAATTCTGCGAGCACCTCCCCAGAAAGGGATGCTCCCGCGGGCAGGAGCGCCAGCAACGCACAGGTATGGGCAGCCCACTCCACGCCTTTTCCAATTTTCACGCTTCACACCCTTCGCTTTCGACACAATTCGAAGGCGCGGCGGTGCAGGCCCTCCAGACGCTCACTGCGAGCTACAGTGCAACGCGAAGCGCTTCGATGCGCGCCTTGTTTACGCCGCGGTCGGAGTAACCCACTCGGGAAGCCGATCGGACCTGTACAGCGTCGTCATCCAGGCGGAACTCAAGGTCATCGACAAATTTAAATGTCTTAGAGGTGAACTGCGCGGCCAGGTAGGTGGGTTCAGCGACCGTGACAATCCCACCCATAGCCTCAACTGCTGCCGGAAGCTTTGCCCAGGCATCGGATGGCAGTGCATCGACGCGCTTTTCGTCTGGCGTGCCCCGCTCACTCGACGCGCAGTTCGGTGAGGACGGACAGTCAGCGAGTTTTCCATTCACCAAACCCAATGCGCTGCCGCTCTGGGACTTCTGCCCGAGGAAGAAAAAAGCGATCACAGCCAAAATGGCCAGTACGCCAACAACGATCAGTGCGGTCTTCATGAAATGCCCCCAATGAAATAATTTATAACGGATAAAATATATCCGTTATAAAGGTCTGTCAAATATTTCTCTGGAAGGCTGGTTGGAGATTGAGGCCATCACAAACCATGCGAGAGCTACGGCGGCTTGGCTTGACCAAACAGCCCGTTCCCTAAGCTTTCAGCTGTTCTCCGATTGGCAGCTCGCGAATCCGCTTGCCACTCGCGGCAAATATCGCATTGGCCAGCGCGGGAGCGAAGGGCGGAGTTCCTGGCTCGCCGACGCCTGCAGGCCTGGCGTCACTCTCCACAACTTCCACAGAAATCTGCCTGGGTGCTTCGGGCATCCTTGCGACCTGGTAGTCATTGAAGTTTTCCTGCTCTACGGCACCATCTTTAACGGTAATTTGGGAGTGCAGTGCCAGACTCAGGCCAAACACGGAAGCGCCCTCCATCTGGTTTTTCACAGAATCAGTATTCACGTGAGTGCCCGGATCCACCGCCACCCACACTCCGGGCACAGTGAGCTCGCCCATCGCGCTGACAGACACTTCGACCACCGTCGCCACATAGGTCAGGAAGCTACGGTGCACGGCCAAACCAAGACCCGAGCCCTTGGGCATGTCGCGCCCCCAATCAGCCATCGACGTGGCGCGCTCCAGCACGTGGCGCAATCGACCCGTCTCGAAGGGATACTCCCCGAAGTCGGCTCCGTAGTTCGCGAACTTCGACCCCTCCGCCTCAAAATCGATGGTGCGATCCGGCCCGATCGCTTCGAGCATGAACTCCCGATGATCACGACCTGCCAAAGCGGCCATTTCTGCCATAAAAGACTGCTGAGCAAACACGTGATAGATGTTGGCGACGGAGCGCATCCACCCGGTACGCACATGCGCCGGTGCGCGACCGGTTTCCGCCTGAAAGTTAGCGATGGCAAAAGGTGCATCGCGTAAACCGAGGTCCGTCTCAAAGTCAGGTTGATCCGCACCAGCCGCAAACGTTGCGCTGATCGTTGGGAACGTTGAGCGATGACGCAGTGCATTCAGCCTGCCCTCTTCATCCAGAGCACCTTCCAGCTTCTGGGCGCTGACCGTGTGGAAAAAGCCGTGGCGGATATCGTCTTCTCGACGCCACTGTACACGCACGGTGCGACCAGACTCCTTGGCCAGCCAGGCGGCCTCGGCCGCAAAGTCCGGCTTTGACTTGCGGCCGAAAGCACCACCCAAGAGGGTCACATGCACTTTTACCTTGCCCTCTTCCAGACCCAGCATGGCACCGATCAACTTCTGATCGGTCTGAGGATTTTGCGTGCAGGACCAGACTTCCATCACACCATCGATGAAGCGTGCGGTTGCCGCAGGTGGTTCCATGGGTGCTTGGGACAACAGCGGCACGTAGTACTCCGCAGCATGGGTCTTTTCCGCAGACGCAAGAACTGCATCCACATCACCGCGGCTCGCATGCACATCACCGGGCTTGCGACTGCCCTCTTCAAGAACACCTCTGAAGCTTTTGGAGTTGTAGCTATCATTGGGTGATGCGGACCACTCTATCTTCAGTTTGGCGCGCCCCTGGTTCGCCGCCCAGGTGTTTTCCGCGAGCACTGCCACGCCACCCAGCGGCTTGAACAGCACAGGATTCTCGGTGTTCGCTGGCATTTTTATCACGTCAATCACGCCTGGCACTTTCATGGCTTCAGATGCATCAACGCCGGTGACTGACGAGAGCACAACGGGCGGACGCTCTATTACCGCGACTACGGTGTTCGGCAAACGAATATCGGCTGCGTAGGTGCCGCGGCCCGTCAGAATGTCCTGCATATCGATGATCGGACGCCCTTTGCCGATGTACTTCCAGTCGGCGCGATCCTTGAGCGGGGGTGATTCGGGCGGTTCCATAGTAGAAACGGCGTCGACGAGATCTGCGAAGTCCACGCTGCGTCCGCTCGCATCGTGATGCACCTGGTGCTGCTCAACGCGACAGGCGGAGGCCTCGACGCCCCAATCGGAAGCTGCGGCCTCTGTGAACATCTGCCGGAAGCTCGCACCTACGACGCGGAGTCGCTCGAAGTTGAAGCGGATGCTGCGAGACCCATCGGTGTTCTGATCGCCATAGCGCTTGTCACCGATGGCCTGAGCGATCGCAAAACGATCCCAGTCGGCTTCCATTTCGTCGGCCACGATCTGGGCTATGGCAGTGCGTGCATGCTGCCCCATCTCCGATCGGTGGCAGGTGATTTCGACGGTGCCGTCAGCCTGCAGAGCGACAAAAAGCTCAGCATCGGACGGCGTGGGCGCTTCTGCTGCAATGGCGCCAGGGATACCCGCCTGTCGGCCAAGAAGCGGCATGGCAATCGCCGCTGCGCCCGTAATGGCGCCCGTCTTCAGAAAGCGCCGCCGCGATAAGTCAAAGTATCTGGTCATACGGCAGGCTCAGCGAGATCGGTGATGGCTGCCTTGATACGAGTGTAGGTGCCGCAGCGACAAATATTGCCCTGCATGGCCTGATCGATTTCTGCGCTATCGGGATGGGGATTCTCTGCCAGAAGCGCGGCGGCCTGCATCATCTGTCCCGGTTGGCAGTAACCACACTGGGGAACCTGATGCCTGGCCCAGGCCTGCTGCACGGGATGGCTGCCATCCTCTGACAGGCCTTCGATCGTGGTGATGTTCTGGCCCTCGGCGGCGGCTAAAGGCGTAATACAGCTGCGGACAGCGCGACCGTTGAGATGCACGGTGCAGGCGCCGCACAAGCCAGCACCGCAGCCAAACTTCGTACCTGTCATATCGAGGTAATCTCGAAGGACCCAGAGCATCGGCGTTGTTGGGTCGGCGTCGATCTCTTGATCTACGCCATTAAGCTTGAATTTCATCGTGACATCTCTCCCAGTTAGATATCAGTTTGAAGACACATTCCTCTTCGCGATCGCGGTGAGGTTGTTTACGGAGACCACAAACCAAGTGGTCCGGATTTTATTGAAGAAGCTGGCTGACCAAGTTGTTGAGGTCACGCCGATACAACGAGGATAGAAGACGGGAATGCCGCTTGCACCACGAATAACAGACATCATAAACCGGTACGTGGCAGTCGGCCTCCATGCGTACCGGCAACAAAGGAATAACGCTTAGCGAAGCCCAGCGTTAATGCTGTCGAGGAATCTTGATCCTGGGCAAAGCTCTTTCTCCGAAAGCTCATTGAGCGGACGTCGGGCCGTACCCAGCGAGTCATGCAACTCTTCACCATCGCGATCAATGAACAACAGGCCCGTGAGAATCCGGCCTTCCTTACTGTGATCGGCGATGGCCTGCAGTGCCGACTGCCGGTCTTCGATGTCGTACTCCTTGGCCGCCTTGTGCAATCGCACCACAGAGCCGTCGTGCATGCAGACCTCGTGAGTCGTGCCCGCGTCATAACTAGCCGTGATCTCCTGGCGCATGGGTACAAAATCTACGGGCATTGCGTCGTTCATCTCACGCACATGGGCGTAACTCTTGGTGGAGCCCTGATGATTATTAAAGGTCACGCAAGGAGACACCACATCGAGCAGCGCGAAGCCGCGGTGGCTGATGGCGGCTTTCAGGAGCGGCACCAACTGCTCCTTGTCACCGGAAAAGCTGCGGCCGACAAAGGTTGCGCCAATCTCGATGGCCACACGTACCAGATCGATGGGCGAGTACATGTTGATGTCGCCCTTTTTGCTTGTGGAGCCCACATCGGAGGTTGCCGAATCCTGACCCTTCGTGAGCCCATAGCAGCCGTTGTTTTCGACGATGTACGACATATTCAGGTTGCGGCGTACCACATGGGCGAACTGCCCCATGCCGATGGAGGCGCTGTCGCCGTCACCCGACACGCCGATGTAAATCAGATCGCGATTGGCGAGATTGGCACCAGTCGCTACGGAAGGCATCCGCCCGTGCACGCTGTTGAAACTGTGAGAGCCGTTGAGGAAGTAGGCTGGCGTCTTGGATGAGCAACCGATGCCCGACAGCTTGGCGACCTGATGCGGCTCGATGTTCAGCTCAAAGCAGGCATCGATGATTGATGCACTAATGGAGTCATGACCGCAGCCCGCGCAAAGGGTCGACAAGCCCCCCTCATAATGCTGCCGCGTATATCCCAGCCGATTCGTCGGTGAGTCGGGATGGCGGAAGTTTGGTCTTAGGTAGGTCATGAGGTTAGTTCCTCTACGGGCTGGCGATCGGCCAGGGAGGTCACATTGCTTTCCAGGATATAGCTGCGCATGGTCGCGGCAATCTTGCGCGCCGTGATCGGTAGGCCGTCATACTCCAGCACGGGAACCAGCTTCGATTTGGCACGCACGCCCGTTTCGTTGATGAGCAGGCGACGCATCTGGCCATCCCGATTCTGCTCGATGGTGAAGATCCGCTCGTGATCACGGATGAACTCTTCCACTTCCGTGTTGAAAGGGAAGGCGCGGATGCGGCAGGTATCAAGGGCGATACCCTCGGCTTCCAGTATCTCGACCGCTTCGTAGGACGGTGAGGCTGTGGTTCCGAAAAACATCACGCCGTACTCCGTAGCTTTACTGGCCTGCTTGGTCTTGGCCTCGGGCACCAAGGTCTTGGCGGTCTCGAACTTCTTGAGGAGCCGGTCCATGTTGCGCACGTAGGCCTGCCCGTCCTCCGTGTACGCGGCGTATTCGTCTTTCGAGGATCCCCGGGTGAAGTAAGCGCCCTTGTCGGGGTGCGCGCCGGGATAGGTGCGATAGGGAATACCGTCACCGTCGCTATCGAGATAGCGACCGAAACGCTCTGACATTCCCTCGAGATCGTCATGGCTCAGCACCTTGCCCCGGTCATAGGTGTGGCTGTCATCGAACTCCAGCGGTGGTGACATCCACTCATTCATGCCCAGATCGAGATCCGACATGATGATGATCGGCGTCTGCAGACGCTCCGCGAGATCAAAAGACTGCAGCGTCATCTCGAAACATTCTGCCGGCGTCGCCGGGAACAGGAGCACATGCTTTGTGTCACCGTGCGATGCATAGGCCGCAGCAAGCACGTCGGACTGTTGGGTCCGCGTTGGCATGCCCGTCGATGGACCGGCGCGCTGCACGTCAATGAGCACCGCCGGGACTTCGGCAAAGTACGCAAGGCCCAGGAACTCGCCCATGAGAGAAAGACCCGGGCCGCTGGTGGCCGTGAACGCGCGAGCGCCGTTCCAGTTGGCACCGATCACCATACCCATGGCGGAGAGCTCGTCCTCGGCCTGCACGATGGCGTAATTCTTTTTGCCGGTACCCGGGTCGATACGCAGTCGGCGGCAGTACTTGTCGAAGGCGTCGACCACCGACGTGGACGGCGTAATGGGATACCAAGCTGCCACTGTGGCACCGGCATACACCGCGCCCAGAGCCGCCGCCGTATTGCCGTCCATGAGAATCTGGTCGAAATCGCTGATGTGCTTGGCCACGGTTCGACCCTGCTCCAGACGGATGGACATAGGGCAGGTGAAATGCTCGTGCGCGTACTGATGCCCGAGCTCCAAGGCGTAGATGTTCGGTGTGATCAGCTTTTCCTTGCCCTTGAACTGGTCACCCACCAGATTCTTGAGAATCTCGAAATCGATGTTCAGAAGCGCGGCGAGCGCACCGACGTAAATGACGTTCTTGAACAGCAGCCGCTGACGAGCATCCGTGTACTCCCGAAGACAAATTTCCGTCAGAGGAATACCGATGTAGTGAATGTCATCGCGGATTAGCCGCAAATCCAGAGGCTTGGTGGAGTCATAAATGAAGTAACCACCGGGATCCACCGCCTCCACATCCCGCGCCATACTCTGGGGGTTCACGCAGACCATGATGTCGGTGCCACCGCGGCGACCGAGGTACCCGGCTTCGCTTACGCGCACCTCATACCAGGTCGGCATGCCCTGAATATTAGACGGAAAAATGTTGCGCGGGCTTACGGGGATACCCATGCGGAAGATCGCCTTGGCAAACATGCCATTGGCACTGGCGGAGCCGGTGCCGTTTACGTTCGCGAACTTGATGACGAAGTCGTTTACTGCCTGCTTTGATTGCATTGGCTGCTCACTCCGTTGCGGTCACTGCCCGCCTTGGTGACGGAATAGAAGAACTGCTGCATGTCCCAGGCTCCCGTGGGACAACGCTCAGCGCACAGACCGCAGTGCAGACAAACGTTCTCGTCCTTCACCATGACGCGACTGGTTTGCACCAGTTCGTCCGAGACGTAGACGTCCTGGGCAATGTTGCGCGCTGGCATACGCAGCGAGTCGCGCAAAGGCTCCTCATCCGCATTGGGAACGAAGCTGATGCAAGCGGTTGGGCAGATATCGACGCAGCCGTCGCACTCGATGCACTTGGATTCCATGAATACCGTCTGCACATCACAGTTGAGGCAACGCAGTGCTTCCTGGTGGGCAGCTTGTACATCAAAGCCGAGTTCCACCTCGACTTTGCGGTCCTTCAAGGCAAGGGCCTTGTCGACGTGGGGCACCTGATAGCGATGATCGTCGATGACCGGGCTGTCATAACTCCACTCGTGAACCCCCATCTTCTGGCTCACCAGGTTCACACCGGGCGGTGGACGATCCATCACATCTTCGCCGCGCAGAAACAGATCCATGGAAATTGCCGCCTGATGACCATGGGCCACTGCGGTAATGATGTTTTCAGGACCGAAAGCCGCATCGCCTCCAAAGAAAACCTTGGGCAACGAGCTCTGGAAGGTCGTCTTGTCCAGGACGGGCATGTCCCACTTACCAAACTCGATGCCAAGGTCGCGCTCGATCCAGGGGAAAGCGTTGTCCTGACCGATGGCAATCAGCACCTCATCGGCTTCGAAGAACACTTCCTCGCCCGTCGGCACTAGTGAGCGCTTGCCCGTGTCGTCGTACACCACATCGACCTTGTCGAAGGTCATGCCCTTCAGAACGCCATCCTCGTGGACGAACTCCCGGGGCACATGGTTGTTGAAGACGGGAATATCTTCGGCAATGGCGTCGTCGATTTCCCAGGGTGACGCCTTCATCTTGGCGAACTCAGACCGGACCACCACTTTCACATCTTCGCCGCCCAGGCGCCGCGCTGTGCGACAGCAATCCATCGCGGTGTTTCCGCCACCGAGCACGAGTACGCGCTTGCCAATTTTCTCGATGTGCTCAAAGGCTACGGAGGAGAGCCAATCGATACCGACGTGGATGGACTTCTCGCATTCCTTTCGGCCAGGCAAATCCAGGTCGGAACCGCGCGGCGCGCCGGTTCCAACAAACACTGCGTCATAGGGCTGCGCCAGGATCTCTCCAAGACTGTCAATGTAGCGACGGAAGTGCGTCTTGATGCCCATGTCCAGCACGTAGTTCACCTCCTCGTCGAGCACCTCCGGCGGGAGACGGAAACTGGGGATCTGGCTGCGCATGAAGCCGCCACCCAGGGGCTGATCATCGTACAGGTCCATCTCGTACCCGAGGGGCGCGAGATCCCGAGCCACGGTTAGCGACGCTGGACCTGCGCCGATCAGCGCAATGCGTTTGCCATTCTTGGTAGCCGGAATCTCCGGCATGCGATGATTAACCGGCTCCTTATTGTCTGCCGCGACACGCTTGAGGCGGCAGATGGCGACGGGATCATCTTCAACGCGCCCGCGGCGACACACGGGTTCACAGGGTCGGTCGCAAGTGCGGCCCAGCACACCGGGAAACACATTCGATTCCCAATTGACCATGTAGGCGTCGCTATAGCGTTCGACGGCGATGAGTCGGATGTACTCAGGAACTGGAGTATGCGCAGGACAGCCATACTGGCAGTCCACGACCTTATGGAAATACTCCGGATCACCGATATCTGTCGGTTTCATCGTAGGCAGTCCCCCCACTGTCCACGGCAACGGGTTATCCGCTGTCTTATTTTTGTCCACTCATTGTGACACTCTTTTTCCGGACCTCAAAGTTGCTCGGCCCCGGGGCACTGGATACGCATGACGACCGTAGAGCAGCTGCGAAGGCCCCGCCAACTTCGTGAGTTACTGACTCGAAGCCTGGATTAAAGGACGCCCGCTGCACACGTTGTGATCGACAGCGCAGGCAAACGACACCTGCCCTACACTTGATGACAAGAGAAGCAGATCGAATCAGCGGGGAAAGGACTGGGCATGCGCTGGGAAGATAAACGACGAAGCGACAACATCGAAGACAGACGCGGGCAGTCGCCCATGCGCGCTGGTAGTCGCTCTTCGGGCATGGCCCTTCGTTTACTACCCCTGCTAATTCAGAAGCTGGGATTGCGGGGGCTGTTGCTTGTTGGAGCCGGGCTCTTTATCGCGGCGCAGCTGGGCATTGATATTCCTGCTCTGCTTTTGGGCTCACCCGCGACTTCCCCGGCGCCACAAACCACTCGCACCATTAGCGCGGAGGAACAGCGACTCGCGGAGTTCACAGCGGTCATCCTGGCCGATACGGAAGAGACTTGGACCGAGCTGTTCGCCGAGCAGGGACGGGATTACCCCGAGCCAACCCTCGTTCTATTCACCGGTGCCGTACAGTCCGCCTGTGGTTACGCGGAGGCGGCGATGGGCCCGTTCTACTGCCCCGGCGATCAGAAGGTCTATATCGATCTGTCTTTCTACAACGACCTAAAAACCAGGCACGGGGCGCCTGGCGATTTTGCTCAGGCCTATGTCATCGCCCATGAAGTGGGTCATCACCTTCAGACCGTACTGGGCATCTCCAGCAACATCCATGAACAAAAGCAGCGTGCGAGCCAGGCGGAAGCCAATCAACTGTCGGTGCGCCAGGAACTCCAGGCAGACTGCCTGGCCGGCGTTTGGGGCTATCACGCCGACCGTGGCCGTCAGCTGCTGGAGGAAGGTGATGTGCAGGAGGCGCTAATTGCGGCGGCCGCAATTGGTGATGATCGACTGCAGAAACAGGCTCGAGGCTACGTGACGCCCGAAAGCTTTACCCACGGAACCTCGGCGCAGCGAATTCGATGGTTCAAGACGGGTATGGAATCGGGTAATCCCGAACACTGCGATACTTTTGCGGTCGCCGCCGCGGATCTTTGAGCACGTTGCAGCGCACCGCAGAATCATCGATGCTGAAATCCCATCAAAATCAATGAGCTACCGACGCAACAGCAGAAATCACTAAAATAAGTCTTAAAGTGAAATATCACCATTTACTGGCTTTTCCGATAGCGCCGTACCCGTCTACTTCTTCTAACTCATTGTTTTATATAGATATTAAAAGAATCGCGGTCACTGATTGATCTATGGCTGCTGATATTCGACACATGGGCAAAATACCCCAAATGTGACATTACCCGTAGAAATTGCCTGAAAAATGACCTAGCGTTGGCTGCCCGGTATGGAAATTAGCGCCGAAAGCGATGATTGGCACGTACTACGAAAGGCTACAGATCGAGGAAGACGCCGACCCCGAGGCAATTCGGGCGGCTTACAAATACCTTTCTCAAAAATGGCATCCGGATATGAATCCGGAAAACCCTGAGCTTGCCCTTCGCAATCTACAGGCGATCAACCGGGCCTATGAAGTCCTCTCAAAGCCCGTCTCTCGCGTTAAGCATGACCACTGGATTGAAGATCGGAAGCAGCGTCAGTTTGGTCGCCGCGCCACCGATGTAGGTCGTCGGGCCAGTGATGTGGATCCCAGTGCGATTCGCGAAGGTGACCGTCGTCGACGCCCCCGCAATAGTGCGGAGAGCTGGCATTCAGATGGTGAGGGTGATCTGGAACCCTCTCAGCAGTCCGATCTCTGGAACTGATCAGCGAAGGCCGAACTTCTTCGGCACGTCTATCGCACCTATACAGCTAACTCTCGCGACTAACCTTCAGTTCGACCAATAGATGTATGCGTCATCCTCGGCATCGGGGAGGCTGAGATCCTTATCGATGTTCACGGGGAATGATGCCTGGCTGGGCCACGCAGGCGACGCCTGTTCAGACTGATGGCGTGCAAGAGCGGCCCGCAGCTCGGCGAGCTTTTCCGGGCGGGATACGGAGAGGTCATGCTGCTCCGTCGGATCTTCCTTAAGGTTGAACAGCCAGCTTCGACCTGGGGGATCGCTGACATTCAGCTTCCATCCCTCAACGAGCGCCGACTTGGACGCGCCACTGCTCCAGAAAAGTTCTCGGTGCGGGATTCCCTGCGCGTCGCCGCTGACGTAGGGCAACAGATCAACACCGTCGACGACTCGATCTGCGGGCAAGGCTGCACCGCCCGCTGCCGCTGCGGTGGCGAAGAGATCAAAATGCTGAACGGGCGCATCGAAAATACTGCCCGGGCTGATTCGGTCTGGCCACCTTGCAAAAAACGGCACATGTATCCCCCCCTCAAACAGGGTGATTTTCCAGCCTCGGTACGGCTGATTCACTTCTGGAATACCAATGTATCCGGCGCCGCCGTTGTCAGAGGTAAAGAGCACCAGCGTATTATCATCAATGCCGTGCTGCTTCAGGGCGGCGAGGACTTCGCCGATTCCGCGATCGAGACTGCGCACCATGGCACCGTAGACACGCTCCCGATGGGAATCGATGTGCGAGAGCGCCTCATAGTCTTTGCGCAACGCCTGCAAGGGTGTGTGCGGTGCCCAGTAGGCAAGATACATGAAGAACGGACGGCTCTTATTAGCCTCGATACTGCGCACGGCTTCGCGCGTAAAGTAATCGGTTTGGTAGATATCGGGTTCAAACACCTCGCCATCGAACTCCACGGCGAACTTCATTGCCGCCCACAGGAAACGATCAATGGGATCAAAGTCCTGTCTGGAGTTAACAACGTCAGGATGATCCTCGGGCAAATAAAGCCCACTCGCCATGTGTAAGCTTTCGTCGAATCCCTGATCTCGCGGATGCATGCCGGTGGAAGATCCGAGGTGCCATTTCCCAATGTGTACCGTGTGGTAGCCCTCATCGCTCAGAAGCTCGGCAATGGTGATCTCGGACCCGGGCATTCCCATGTCTTCAAACTCAAGCTCCGGCGCATCATGGGGTATGGGTCGCCGCAACTTTTGGGGATCTCGGTGACCCATGGTGGTGAGGGGCATCATGCCCTTGGGTGTGGGTGTGAATTCAAAGCCGAAGCGTGTCCCGTATCGACCTGACATGATGGCCGCCCGAGACGGGGCACAGGTGCCGTTGGCCGCGTAGCCGTTTCGAAAGGTGACGCCCTGCTGGGCGATGGAGTCGATATGCGGAGTAGCGACAGAGCCACCGGCAATACCGCCATTGAGCGTGATGTCGTTCCAGCCCAGATCGTCGGCGACAATCATGATGATGTTTGGGGGTTGTTCGCCATCTTCGGCCGCTCCAGCGCCCTCCCCCGAGTCCCAGGTAATTTCGCGGAATGGCCCCGCATCGACCTTGCGCTCCATGAGTTGAGCGACAGCCCATAGCGCAACGGGCTCCCGATTTATCCAGACAACGACAAGCGTGCCGATCAAGAGGACGGTGAGGGCGCCCAGCCATTTGAAGTTTCGGTTCATGTCGTTTTCACTGCTTTCCGTGCGTTTCGCAATGCTGCTGTGTGATGGCCTCGCAGCGCCATAGCTGTATCCAGCTGAGCATCACAGTGGTTATTCGTGCGACGATCATTGGAGCCATCAGGAGGCGGCGAGAGTTTCAGGTGAAACCTCCGCAACGAGCATCGCTGCCATCTGATCGACAAGATTTGCTTCAAACAGTCGTGACTCGGCATTGCTGAAGCTCTGCTGCTTTGCTGCTCGACGGGAAATGGCGAGGAACGTCATCCCCTGCATGTTCTCCAGCCGCAGTCCCAGGATTTTCGGAGGAAGATGACTGAGTTGATCCGCGATCAGAGACTGCACCCGAGTGAGGCTCTTGGGTCTGCTTTTTTGACGGAGAGGCGCCAGATAGAGCTCCGACGAAAGAAGATGGGGGCCAAGCAGACCGAACACGTCTCTAAAGCGGGCATCCCTTGCACAAAAACTCATCGCCGAACGCACCAGCAATGCCAGACACTGCCGAAAGCTCGGTTCGGGGTTTTCCGTGAGCGCTGAATCAATGATCTCACGGCGAATTCCCTCAAGCTGGCCCATTCGCCGATCTAGTATTGCAACGATTAGCCCGTCACGATTCTCGAAATGATATTGCATTGCGGACGCATTTCGCTGACCGGCGCGACGTCCAATTGCCCTCAGAGAAGCTCCATTTAATCCATCCTCGATGAACAACTCCTCTGCCGCATCCAAGAGCTGATCTCGAGTCGAATCGTCGTTTGCCGCGGTCATTTCAAGAGGCATCACTGTGGAGAATCTAGCTTCCGTGCGCGTGAGTGTTGCAAGAATAATGCATTGCATTATTTAATACAATGTATTAATTTCCATAACAACTTCCACAATCACGCAGGCCCATCATGGACATCTATCCCTACCAATCCCCATGGAGACTCCGCTTTCGCGCAGTACGTTTCTTTGGCATGAGTGTGATCATGAGCGCGGCCGGCGTCGCCATGGCCCAACCGGGCCTGGATGGGATGGCCGACACCGACGGTGATGGCGTGATCAGCAGGGAAGAGTTTCTGGAACGACGAAGCGGCCAGTTCCCAGCGCTCGACACAGATCAATCAGGTGGGCTCTCCCTTGAGGAATTCTCCGCCGCGCTTGAGAACACGCCCCTGCATCGCTTCCGTGGTCGCGCGTTCAAACGAGCAGATACTGACGGCAGTGGCGAGATATCGCTGGATGAGTGGGACAGCTTGCCAACGCGGGGTTTTGATCGCCTGGATCGCAATGGCGACGGGATGATCGATAGCACGGAGCGTCCCGAGCGCACATCATGAGCCGCAAACGCGCGATTGTCTGGTTAAGCCCCCTCCTAATCTGGGGACTCTTTACCTATTGGTACACGAACACCGAGGGAGCCCTCACCCAAGAGGAGATGACGCATTATCTGACGCGCATGCAGCAAGTCGATCAGACGCTGTCACTCGAGACTCTTCGAACGTTCATGGAAAACGACACGGGTAAATCACTGATCATGGTGAACCTGCTGGACCTGGCAGAGAATCCATCGCCCCTTCCAGGCGCCCCGGCAGATCTGACCGCCAGAGATATGCTCGATCACTACATGGAGTTCATGTACCCGGAGCTACTGGCACGGGCCAGTCACCCTATCTATGCAGGGCGCGCGGTCGCACCTGCTATGGACCTCAGCGGCATCGAGGGCGCGGAACGCTGGACCACCGGCGCACTGATGCGGTACCGGAGCAGACGCGATCTGCTCGATATTGCGACTAACCCGCGGTTCTACGAGCGACACGATTTCAAAATGGCGGCGCTCACCAAGACCATCGCATTCCCCGTAGAGAGTGTTTTCCACTACGCCGATCCGCGGTTCATGCTCGCTCTGCTCCTCTTGTCGGTCACCGCGCTGATCGACCTGTTCTTTCTTAAACGGTAGGTCACGCCACCCTGCCGGATAACAATGAGGCTCCATCTGATGAAACGATTTTTGAGAGTGCTGGCAGGACTTGGAGGGCTCGTTGCGATAGCGGTTGTTGTATTGATCAACACCACGGCAGGCCAGAACCTCCTGCTCGAGCGTGGCATTAGCGCCGTAGTTGGCCAAGCGGCGCCGAGCTACGACGGCTTGAACGTCTTTGTTTGCGGCAGCTCGTCGCCCCTACCCGCTCCTGGGCGGGCCCAGGCCTGTCTGGCCATCATCACACCGGAGCACTACTTCATTGTCGACGCAGGCGCGGGTTCCGCGGTGAACCTTGGCCTTGCCAACATGCCCTCTGATCGACTCGATGGCGTTCTTATTACCCATTACCACTCCGACCATATTGCAGAGTTACCTACCTTCAATGTGATGACCTGGGCGAGCGGTCATCAGGGCCCACTCAAGGTTTATGGGCCTACCGGTATCAAACCCGTGATCAACGGTTTCAATGCGGCCTTTGCCCAGGACCGCCGCTACCGCACGCTGCACCACGGTCTGGATTTCATGCCGGCTGAATGGGGCGTCATGGAAGCGGTGGAAAACCCCATGGAGTTCGCGATGACCTTTGGCGACATGACCATCACTTCATTCACCGTTAGCCATTCACCCGTTGCACCTGCGGTAGGCTATCGATTCGATTATCGGGGGCGATCCGTGGTGATCACCGGTGACACCATCGTCACGGACCGCCTTGCCGCCGCGGCGAAAGATGCTGACCTTATGTTCTCAGACGCCCTCTCGGCACCCATCGTGAGCGCTATGGTCGATGCGGCGAAGGAGTCGGGTCGCGATCGCATCGCTCATATTCTGGTCGACATTCAGGATTACCATGCGTCCGTAACCGATGTTGCCCAGCTCACCGTCGATGCCAACATTGGGATGACCGCTCTGTACCATCTCGTTCCCGGCCCTCGGAACGTGGTGATGGAGAACATCTACAAGCGCGAGTTCCAAGGCAACATGTTGCTTACGGAAGACAACATGTGGTTCACGCTGCCCGTGGGCAGTGATGCCATAGACGTTCACTAACCGATCCTGCACACGCGAGGCATTCCTTGGGAACAGTCACTCTTTACGGCGCCCCGCTGTCTCTGTACACGGGCCGGGCACGTTGCTATCTGATCAAGGCCGGCATTCCTTACCAAGAGCAGCAAGGCCACTCCGACCACTTCAAGCAGGTGGTTCTGCCCCAGGCAGGCATTCGAACGATCCCAACGCTGGAACTTGAAGACGGCACCGTGATTCGCGACGGCGCGGCCATCATCGATCACTATGAGGCCCAATTCGGACGCCCGTATTCCCCCGACACACCGCGTCAGAAGATAGTCTCGCTTCTACTGGACGTAATCGGTGCTGAAGGTCTCCTCAGACCGGCGATGCACTACCGCTGGAACTTTCCCGATGACAACCTCAACTTTGTCATGATCGGATTTAGAGATCTCTTCCCACCTGGTCCGAAGCAGAGCGAAATGGCCGAGGGAGCCGCTAATAAAATGCGGCAAGCTTGCCAGGCCTCTGGCGTCACCGACGACACCATTCCCGCGGTCGAGGCGATGTACGGCGAGTTCCTGGATGCACTAAATGCACACCTCAAAACCACGCCGTACCTCCTTGGCGGTCGACCCAGTATCGGCGACTTCGGCCTGATCGCTCCTTTGTTCGCGCACCTTGGCAGGGACCCCAAGCCGCTGGGCGTCATGCAGCGTCGCGCTCCACATGTGTACCGCTGGGTTGAGCGGATGAACCGCTGTGAAGCGGACATGGCCGAATACGAACTCGAATCTGAGGACTACCTAGCAGGCGATGAGGTTCCTGACTCGCTGATCGACGCACTGAAAACCATTGCAGAGGACTTCGTACCGGAGACTCTCGCCAGCGCGAAGGTCATCAATCAATGGATCGCCGCTCAGGACAGCCTGGCATCGGGGACGCCCATAGAGCGCGGCGTCGGTTTTGCTGCCTTTGATTTACGCGGCGCTACCTGTCACGCACTGTCCCAGCCTTATCGCTACTATCTGCTCTCTCGCGCGCAGAGCACCTTTGAAGCAATGGATTCAGCAGATCAGGACAGCGTTCATCGTCTGCTGGACGCCTGCGACATGACCCCCTTACTCGACTGCAAACTCAAACGACCCATTGCGCGCGCAGACAATCGCGAAGTCTGGGTCTAGGAGAAATCCCATGAACGTTGATAACGCCGTACTCCCTACCACCGAGCAAATGGAGGGCTTTAGCGAGCCCGGACCTGACGGTGCGATCTACATGCTCAATCTCCTTAAGTTCAGGGCGCAGGCTGATTACGAAGACGGCCGCGAATCCGAGCTCAGCGGCTTTGAGGCTTACGCGATTTACGGCCTTGCCGTTGCCGAACTCATTCGGGAATACGCCGGTGACGTAAAATTCTCCGCAGGTGTTTCCCGCATCATGGTGGGCAGCGTCGAGGAACCGTGGGATATGGTGGCCCTGGCTATGTACCCCTCACGGCAGGCCATGCTCGATATGATCACGTCTGAAAAGTACGCAGAAATCGGAGTGCACCGAAGTGCCGGCCTTAGCGGCCAGCTCAACATCGAAACAGTAGGTGCCAGCGGCGCGTGGCTCAGCCCCTGAACTCTAAAAACGGGCGGCCGAGGAAATGTATCAGCGCTAGAATTCCACCTTCGTTGCCGTCAAAGTATGCTGCGCGCACTTCGAAATACTGATGCTGGCCAATATGAACGAAACCTATTTAAGCGGATCAGAGTTTGACCAACCGCTCTTCGATGGCGCGCCAAAAACAAGCTATATCATCTGCTCAACCCCAAGAAGTGGAAGTACTCTGCTTTGCTCACTGATGACAAAGACTGGCTTACTAGGAGTCCCGCACGAGTACTTTCACTTTTCGCAACACGGGCAGTTTCTAGTCAACCGGTTCCTACCAGGAAACGCTCAAGTAGACTTGAATACGTACTTTGACGCTATCGTGCGTCACCGAACAACACCGAATGGGTTGTTCGGCATTAAAGCGCATTTAAACCAAGCGTTTCCGCACTTCAAAAGTGGGTTTGTCACGCAGTACTTTGGGGCCTTGAAGTTCGTGGTGATCAAAAGGAATGATGTGCTTGGTCAGGCAATTTCTTCCGTAATCGCTGATCAAACCGGCAAGTACACAAGTCACGAGACGGCAGCTGCTCAGCCTAAATACTCTTCAGAGGCCATTGAGTCAGCGGCCAATTCGCTTCTGGCACAACAGTATTTCTGGGATAACTTTCTACGGGTAAACCGCTTCGAAGCAATGACTGTTTACTATGAAAGTCTCGTAGAACGTCCATCCAATACGCTGATCGAAGTCTGTAAGTTTCTAGGCGTTGATAAAGAAGCCGCTAACATCGAAACCGATTTAACAAACGCGGGACTTGAACGAGAGTCTAATGAGACAAACGAATCTTGGAGGCAGGAGTATGAGAAAGCTTTTCTTGTCTGAACCCGCATGAACTGCCTCGATTGCATCCCAACAACATTCACAGTTGATGCTTGAGACGCTGCTAGGCTTTTTAACCTTTTTCCTCGATTATCAATAATTGCAGTGCGGCACAGTTCTCTAACTGCGACACTGGTGTGGTCAGCCTCGTCGCGCCGATACACAACAGCTTGCAACGGGCAATGAGCACTGTGACGAAGCGCCTTGCTGAAGCAATGGCGTTCATTGAACACTCACTTATCGATATGACCAAATTACGTATAACGAAGCGAGTGGAATCGTTAAACCCGAAATCTTGCCACAAGGAAGTCTACTGCGACTTTTACCTTAGGCACTAGATAGCGCTGCTTCTGATAGAGCAGGAAAACACCAAGATCAGGGTTCTGCGTAACACTTAGCGGGCGATCAAGCCTCAGCTCAATCAGCTCTCCGCTGCTCAGGCGCTCCTGTAGCGACCAGCGGGGCGCCATCATGATGCCCTCCCCCCTCGCTGCAAGCTTAGCCAGCCACGCTGCAATATTTGAAACAGCCACAGCAGGCGCCGAAACATCGTGCCACTGGCCGTCGATCTCGCAGAGCCAGGGTGTCGGGCCGTTCGGTGTCCTGAAGAACAGGCCCAGGTGATCGCGCAGCTCAACCGCCTTTTGCGGAGTCCCTTTCCGGCTCAGATATTCGGGGGCCGCGACGAGGATGAACTCATTGTCCATCAGCCGAATCGCCTGTACGCGCTCGTTGGGAGCGTAACCCCCGCGAATGGCCACATCCACTTCGTCGCGCCCCAACGTCGATAGCTGGTCGCTGAGACTGATATCCAGGATGATCTCGGGATACCTTTCTTTGAACTCGTCGAGCACGGGCAACAAGAGACGCTCGCCAAAGCCCACCATGGAACTGATGCGGAGCTGGCCCATGGGTTTGGCCTGATAACTCCTCACTGTTTCGTCGCTCTGCTCCAGCTGAAACAGAATGTCTTGCACCTGCCGGTAGTACAGCTGTCCGATCTCTGTGACCTGAACGACTCGGGTGGAACGTTTCAGCAGATTCGCGCCCAGGTCTTTCTCAAGATCGGCTATGCGTCTCGACAGGGATGATGGGGGCACGGAAAATTCTTTCGCAGCGCGCGTGAAGCTTCCCGTTTCCACCACTTTGCTGAAGTACCTCAGGGCCCGTAACTGGTCCATAAAATCCTCAAACGCATCACTAAGGATGCCTATTATTGTCTTTTTGACAACAAAATAACCCATTCAACCCTATATATGCTGCATTTTTATGCGGCAATAATGCGCCCTCACTTGCAAATCACTCATCGCGCTTACCACAGCAAAAAGGAACGTTGACCAATGAGCACCTACACAAAAATCAATCTCGCCGCCCGTCCAACACCAGGCCCGATTACCTCCGAGCTCTTCGAGGTCGTTACGGAAGAAATACCCTCCGCAGGTCCAGGAGAGATTCTGGTTAAGCAGACCCACATGTCCCTCGATCCCGCTATGATCGGCTGGATGAGTCCTGACCCCGAGAGCTACATCCCACCGGTGGGAATTGGTGAGGTGATGCGTGCCTCCGGCGTGGGCGAAGTCGTTGAAAGCAACCACCCAGACTTTGAAGTCGGTGACAAGGTGCGCGGCATGACCGGCTGGACTGAATACTTCGTCAGCAACGGCACGGGCCTGAACAAGCTGCCTGCCGGTATCGACGAAGAGATGGTGTTGTCTGTCTTCGCGCTACCAGGAATTACGGCAATGGTCGGCCTTTACAACTTTGGCGCACCCAAGGCCGGAGAAACACTGGTTGTCAGCGGCGCCGCGGGCTCCGTGGGTTCCATTGTCGGCCAGCTGGCCAAGGCCGATGGCCTCCGAGTCATCGGCGTTGCCGGTGACGACGAGAAGTGCCAATGGATTGTCGATGAGCTCGGCTTCGATGGTGCCGTTAACTACAAAACCGACGACATTCCAACAAAGCTCGCCGAACTCACGCCCGATGGCGTTGACATCTACTTTGAGAACACCGGTGGCCCGATCCAGCAGGCGACCTTCGATCGCATGAATGCGCACGGTCGCATCATCGTGTGCGGCATGATCGCAGATTACACGGCGGCTGAGCCCTCAGCGGGCCCGAACTGGATCCCCCTGATCAAGAAGCGCATCACCGTTCGTGGCTTTGCAGTGCCCGATCACTACAACGAAGTACCCGAGCTTTTGGAGAAGCTCACGCCGTACGTGATGCAGGGCAAGGTCAAGCACCGCAGCCACATCCTCGAAGGACTCGAGTCTTCAATTGACGGTCTCAATCTGTTCTTTACCGGCGGGAACCGAGGAAAGCTGATCGTTAAACTTTGAATCGCGACGAGTAAATCGCTTTGACGGAAAAGCCGCCGGCCCTGTCGGGTTCGGCGGTTTTTTCTTGCTTGAATCGCGCTAGTCGTCAGCGCCTATTCCCGGGATATGTTGCGCTCCAGAAACGATGTCGATACTTGAGTTCTCGAAATCATTGCCCACCGGCTCGAAGCGACCCCCCAGACACTGAGCCAGGAACGAGTCCGCTACGGCGTAGAAAGAGAAGTTGTTCTCTGGCTTTTGGAAGCCATGTCCCTCATCGGGATACAGCACGTATGTCACGGGAATCTCACGCTCGTTCATGGCATCAACGATCTGATCAGATTCCGCCTGCTTTACCCGTGGATCATTGGCACCCTGACCAATGAGCAGTGGCTTCTGAATGCGATCAGCATAGGTCACCGGTGACCGCGCCTTGAGGAGTGCCTGCCCTTCTTCCGTTCGATGATCGCCGATGGCCCGACTGAAGTTTGCCAGCAAGCTTTCCCAGTAAGGCGGAACCGATTCGATCAGAGTCTGAAGATTGGAGGGCCCAACGACATCGACGCCGCAGGCAAACTCCGTCGGCGTAAAGGTCAATCCCACCAGGGTCGCGTAGCCGCCATAGCTGTACCCCATGATGGCGACTTCGTCGGATGTCGTGATCCCTTCTTTCACCGCCCATGCTTTGGCATCCAGAAGATCATTGTGCATGGCGCGAGCCCATTCCTTGTTGCCCGCGTTGATGAAGTCTTTTCCGAATCCGGTGGAACCACGGTAATTAACCTGTAGCACCGCGTAGCCGCGGTTCGTGAGCCATTGCACGTCACCGGAGTAACCAAAAAGATCACGAGCCCAGGGTCCCCCGTGAACGAGCATTACCATGGGCACGGGACCATCGGGCCGGCCGTCGCCATCGGGATCGCTTTCCACCGGCAGCGACAGGTAGCTCACCATATCCATGCCATCCCGGGACTCGATCACGGCACCATGCATGGCAGCGAGGTCGTAGCCGGCCAGATCTGGATTGGTCACAAATAGCTCTTCGAATTCTCGCTCCTTTGTATCGAAGGCGACGTACACCGGTGACTCGCTGCCAGCGTCCGTGTGGATGGTCCAATAGCGGCCATCCAGCGTTTGGGCGAGAACCTGCGAACTTCCCGTGAGCTGCTCATTCAATATGGCCACGACGGGCGCCATCGCCTCGTCAACAGCGTAGTACTGTTTCTTGATGTAGTACTCCGAGTACGCAACGGGCTCGTGGGTCTGGGGTCCATCACCACACCGCCGATGTCCACCTTGTCAGATGCCGCGATCACGTCGAGCGATCCATCCCTTAAGTCGACCTTAACCAGCGCCGCCTTATCCCGACCGCGACTATCGAGCATGTAGCCCGCACTGTTTGATCCGTCGAAGCCAATCAGCGATGTGGTCAAGCTGTCCTCAAAAGGAATCTCCAGAAGACGCTGCCATTCACCATCGCGGAGGGCATAGACGTCGAAGCCGCCGGAGTCGTTGGCCTCCATTCCGATACGGACTCGAAGCTCGTGATCTACGTATACGGACGAGAAGCGATCGTTTTTCAGGAGCAGCGTGCGTTCACCGGTACTGAGTTCGACCCTGTAGATGTCATGCCAGCGTGGGTCCCGATCGTTCATGCCAACGACAGCAACTCCCGGATGATGTTCGTCTTGCGCAAGCATCTGCGCCTGCACGCCGTCGTAGGGGGTCAAGTCAACGATATCGCCGCTTTCCAGCTCCACGCTATACAAATGCCAATTCTCATCGCCACCCTCGTCGCGGATGTACAGGACATGTTCACTGTCCAGGGCCCAAAAATGGCTGGGTATGCCGCGCCCCTTGTCGTCGGTGATGGGGCGAACGCTATCGAAGTCGCCTCGCTCTCCAACCCAAAGGTTCATGACGCCATCCAGGGGGGCGCGAAAGCTCATGAGTTCGCCGTTGGGGCTGAGTCGACCCTGAAAGCGCTCAGGGTTGCCAAAGAGCACTCTCCTCTCGATGAGCTCAGGCGGGGCAAGGGCCGGCATAGACATGGGCTCTTCGGCGGTGAGGGGTGCAGCGTAGGCGAGGATCACGCACACAGCGGCAAGAGCGCGGGCAATGAGGGAATAGTTCACGACGATCTCCAGTGTCGGTGTCCCATGGAGTAGTGACGCCAATAGAGTGGGGGGCATCTTGGCAAGCGACAGGGTTAATGCTGGTCGCCGGCCCGTCTATGGGAGCGATTAAGAGTGGTAGGCAAAGAGTAGGTCGAGACTCCACTCCACCGCAAGGCACGGTGCGGTGATGCGAGAGTTCTTGCTTTCCCAAGTAAGAAAGACCCCGCAGAGCGGGGTTTCAGAGGCAATATCGAGGCTGGGGCTAAGCCGCTAGGTTCGCATCAATGGCGTCAAGAAAACCATACATATCAACGATGGTCTCCGACGCAGGATCCGTAGTCTTGCCTTTGAGGTCGCCGGTGATGGTGCCCTGATCGACCGTTGCGATCAGCGCTGCCTTCAGCTGCTTTGCATACGCGATGAGTTCCTCGTTACTTTCTCGACTACCCAACTCCTCCAGCGCATTGGCGACGGCGAAGATCAGCGCCGACGAGTTGAAATTTGCTTCCTTGCCGTCTGTCTCCAAATAGCGCACATACAAATCGTGGGCCGTTCCGTGGGGCGCCTCGTAAAGCATGGTGCCGTCTTTGCTCATAATCACGGAGCTTGCCGTGGCGAGACTGCCCCCAAGTGCTGCGGAGATATCGGAGAAGATGTCGCCGTCAAGGTTCTGGGCTGGATAAAGCCCCCATCGCGGGGGGTCGCAGATCATTTTGCTGAGCTGGCGGGACGGACGCATGATCATGAAGGAAGGCGGCGGCGTATCGAGAGCCGCAAGTTCCTTTCGGATCTCCAGGATAATTGAGCTGTAGACCTCGTCGTACTGCACGAACTCGCGCTTGAGGCCGAAGTAGACCTCTTTTTTGTTTAGGGCAGCGTCACGGAATACCTGGCTCACCCAATCCTTGATGGCTTCGCGGTCATTGGACATGAAGAGAATAGGGTCGCTCGCCTTCACTTCGCGCGCGTGCTTCTCCTCGCCGTCCATGATGACTTTGATGATGCCGTCTTCCGGCGCCGGTGTGTTGTAGCTGCCGTATTGATCACCGCCCCCAGCGCTCATACGCGAAATAGAAACGTGCGCTTTGCGTTCCGGCAGACCGTAGTTCTTAAGCTGCTGAACCAGCTTGTAGAGCTTCATACCGCTGACGTTGTCAGGCACGCCCCAGAGCGCACGCTCCGGCGGACTCGATACGATCCGGGCCGCCTGTGCGTCGATCAGTTCGTAGTGATATTCGAGCCCAGCCTCGGCGACTTTTTCTTTGTAGTCACTCTCGAAGATCTCCTCGATGGCAGCGCGCATCACACCGTCGTACCCGGGGACGACGGTGTCTTTTAGTCCCAGGTAGATGTGGCGTTTTTCGTCGAGGGCGCGCTGGAAAAAACGATGGGCCCAGGCTTTCACGTCCTCGAGGTCATTGGAGGCCAGCATCCAGGGATCACCCTTTTTAAGGGTGCGTCGGTGCAATTCGACGGGATCGCCACTGCGACCCACGAACATCACTTTTGCAACGCCCGTGGCATCGGACAGCTCGCTGTAGCTGAAATCGAGACCACCGCGTTCCATGGTGTCGACTTCGATGTCACGGCCCACCCAATCGGGACGGACGCTCTTCAAATTCCTGAATTCGATATCTTCGCGCGTGATGTTGCCACCGATGCCCTTGCGAATCGCTCCATTCGGCGACTTGGTGGCAAGCTTGTCGAGGGCCTCTTCCTTCACTTCAGGGTGCTGGGCCAGAAGTTCGTCAAGCTGATTGCGGTTCACCGTCATGCCCGCATTCTTAAGGCCAATGCCATGCTCTTTGAGTGCCTCAATGGCGTCCAGTACCACCTGGCCATTACTCGTAAAACGCTTCTGCGCAGAGAGGTCGATCTCGACAAGATCGATATGCAACCGTGACGTTACAAACTGCTCGAGGATGCGTTCAAAGGCGATCTGCGCCATCTCGTCGCCGTGAAGCACGACTAGCGGCTGTCCGACCTTGATCTTGTCTCCCACGTTACTTTCCCCCGATGAAAGTGATTGTCCTGGCGAATCATCGCCTTGTGAGTCGACGGTAATTATCGGAGATCAGATCACCCGGTGCACTTGCTTTTTAAGGATTCGAACGGGGGGATTCGGCGGCAGCAAAACTCAACCAATACGCGATCATGCTGAAGGGGGGGGCAGTACGACCAGGCCCACTAAACAAAGGAACCCCGTTCTATGGATTTGCAGGCACCGGGCATCATCTAGGCTTTAGCCCAGACCTTAAAGCTCAGTGTCTAAGAGGAGGAGCCTCCTCGCTCGCATCAAAGCGTCTGAGAGTCAGCGCTCTTGCTTCTGAATTCGGTAGCACCGGGTGTATAAGTGGCCACCTCATAAACCGGCTGGCGAAACAGGCAAATGTCCTGCAAACCCGCCTGCGCAGCGCGCTCTGCTACCCGTGCGGCGACGGCTATCGCATCGCCCTCATCTAGAACACAGCGAAGCAAGGAGTACTCAGCATTAGTCCCGATGGCGTGTGAATCGGAATCTCCAACTCCAAGCTCACGTCGCACATGATTGACATTGATGCCGGCGATACCGCTTTCAATAAAGAGATCGATCATCAAATCTGACTGGTCGCGACGGACAATGGCTTGCTGGCATACCTGGGTCCGCGCATGGGTATGCTCAGTCTTCTCCAGAAACTGTAGCCCCGCTCCACGACCTTCGTCGCCGACAGAAAACACCTCCTGATCACGCCAATGCGTATGGCCGTTAAGATTATCGATGGCATTGATAATCTGCTGCATGTTGGCTTGATACTGATGGTGGGCCATGATGCTTGGCAGGTTGAACATCCCTTTCTCTACCGGCACTCGGTAAAGGAATCCCCGCCCCGGCAGGTGCACCTGGCCGGCTTTCGCCATGGCAGCAAAAACAGCGTCCGCATCGGCGCTATCGGCGATTACGGTGATGACTTCCTTTACCGCCTGCTTGGTTATGCGCAGCCAGCCTAGACGATCACGCAGGCCACGCCCCTCCCCAAAGTGAACGATGGGGCCGTGGGATCCCGCACGAATCGCCGCTCGCGCTACAGCATCCGTGCGGTTCGGTTCCACAATGTAAGTGATGACATCGAGGTTCTCGTGCAGATCATGGGAGGCATCTGCGATGTCTGCGCGTTGATCCATGGGCAGCCGCTTAAAGTCTGCGCCCATGTAAACATCGTCACAAGGCGTGCAGTAGACCGCCCCCGTAGACTGAAGGTGCAGCTTGCCCACGTTGACAATGACATCAAGAATCCGGTCGACTTCATTATCGGGAATGAGCAACTGAAGCATAACTTTGGCAGGGCTGATGCTGGGCAAAAGCTGCTTGTACCAAGCTTCGTGCAACAACGTACCTCGGGCATCCCAAAGGTAGGTTCCACAAGCCGCCTCACGGCTCAAGGCATCCAGCACTCGCTGCACCTGAGCCTTTGGCAGAATGGCGGTGACCGTGGAGAGGGCCTGTTCGAGGACCAAAGACTCGGTGTTGGGCGTGCTCATGCTTCACTCCCGGGCGCCTGAGCGCCATAGCCTCGAGTCACAGGTACATCCTCTTCAAAGTTCGTCTCCTGACGCCGCGTGTATAAACCCACGCTCAGCACCGTAAGGATCGGGCCAACGGACGCGAGGGCCAGCACACCAAAACCATCAGTCACGCCGGGCACGCTGCCCCCGATACCCAGACCCATGGCGAGCACCAACGGCACGGTGATAGGGCCCGTAGTGACACCCGCGCTATCCCAACCAAAGTTCACAAAATCGTTTGGCGCCTTCCAGGTGAGCAGGAGCACCAGCATATAAGGTGGGATCAACATCCAGATGAGCGGCAGGTTATACGCGATCTTGAAAATGCCTGCGGCAATGCCCATCCCAACGCCGAAGGCGACGCTTTGCATCAAAAGCTTTTTTGGAAAGGCACCGACCGTGATTCGCTCCACCGTATCCCCAAGGGCGTTCAGGGCGGGTTCGGCAAGCGTGGCGCCGTACCCGAGGAAAAACGCAAACAAAATCGCCACAAACTTGCCGCCATGTCCCGTTCCAAAAATGGGCCCGTCTACATAATCGAGTCCCCAGGGAATAATCTTCGCAAAGGTTGCCGGCACGTTGCTGCCCAGCTGACTTCCCAGCGGCGTAAGCCCCAATGCGATGCCCAAACCAAATAGCGTCATCCCCAGCACCGCGAAGGTCACACCAATGGCGACGTCACTTCCGCGGCTAATCTTCTCTCGAAGAAATACTCTGAGTACGACAAACAGGAAAAAACACAGGGGCACGATTGCCCGCAGGGCTTCAAGGAGCGCTTGCACGAATGACCCCAGAAGAGACTTCTCGTCATTCCACTGCTCGTCGGACACGATTTTCAGGCCGGGCTCATGCACCTGCTCAATCACCACAACGGGGTCGGTCAACACTATCTTTCCGTCAACTATCTTCGGCTCACCGCCAAGATAGGTGACGCGGTGATCTTCGGGCAGTTCGCCGGTCGCAACGAAAGTTTCATAAGTTGCGGCAGAAACATCGACGTGTTCCTTGTTGTGCTCAGTCTTTGTTCCCGCGCTCCCAAGCTCGCGCTGAGCGTTTTCATAGCCTTGCCCCCGGTAGTTCTCAGCTCCGTAGAAGTCTTCGGCGACATAGTGATAAGTCGCAAGCAGCATCACAGCGAGTATGGGAAACAAGCTGGCAAGCGTAACGATACCGAATCCGGAATTCTCACCGTCGGCACTTCTCACGACCCGACAGACGCCGATACCCAGTGCCAGCACCAATGGAACCGTCACGGGGCCTGTGGTGACTGCGCCACAGTCCCAGGCTAAGCCCAGTACGTCAGACAAAGCGGGAACCTGGGAGAACCACAGCGAAAGGCCACCCAGCAAAGTTACTGCAGGGATAGCGAGCCACTTGAGGGGCCATCCGTAGAAAAATCGTACAACGCCCAATAGCACCGCGAAGCCCACGCCAACGCCGACAGACAGCACAAGCTGCGCGGAGAAGTCGTTGAGCAAGCTGTACAGCAAAGGAGCGCCGTCGGGAACAACGCCGCTCCCGGCAGCCTTCAACACCGCGATCGCGGGTTCTGCAAAGGTGGCCCCTACGCCCAGTAGAAAAGCAAAGATGAGGATAACGGGAAGATTACTTCTCGTTGGAAGGACCGTGCCAATAATTTCGCCCAGAGGCATGAGCCCCAGTCGTAAACCCTCCATAAAAAACATCAGGCCGATGGCCACCACGCCAATACCGGTGGCAATCATGAGGGCATAAACAATGGGTACCTGCAGGACGAGAAGCTGGAATAAAACCAGGTAGGCGACGATGAACCAGATGCTTCGCACCTGCTCCATCAAATTCCGCTTGAAGTAGGGGCCCAGAATTCTGAGCGTGTCACGAGCCCCCAGATTAAACCTCGAAGAGTTATCCACCACCGGCACCTCGCCTTATGACACGCCGTCGCGCTGATGGGGCATCAGTATAAAGGTACTGCACTGAATAGTTCGAGCGATTGCTCGCACGGCAATAACTCAAAGCAAAGATAGCTTCAGCAAGTCGTCTCAATCTCAACAGACTATCGTGTTAACCACCATCGGAGGATTTCTTCTTCCACGCGATAGAGCGGGCTGTGACCCGATGGGGAGCGCGCAGGATCATCCGCCGTGCCAGTGATAATAGTGGCGATACCGTCTCCCGTCGCCGGGTCATACAGCGCATGGCTAAGCACGCCATACGCCTCACCCAGATGGCCGACCAGGTAATCGGGACCCTCCTCAAAACCCCAGGCGGCCAGATCGACCCGATGCACTGAAAGTCCGTAGCTCTCCATCAAGCCGTCCGTGGGCCCACCGGGCTCAGCTTCGCCTGACGTGTTGCCGTTATCTCTCGCGGCATTAATGGTCCACTGGGCCCCAAGCAGTGCATCAACAGAAGCTCTGTTAAGGAGACGTTGCCCGTCCACCATGCCGCCGCCAAACAGCATACGCAGAATCGTGATCAGATCATCGGCACTGGCTCGGAGGCCGCCCTGGGGAGAGAAGAGACTGGCGTTGCTGCCCAGAGTGTAGGTAGAGAGAAAATGCTGCGCAGACTGTGCCGACGCCGCACCGTAAAAGCAGACAGGACTGGAGCCGTCGACCTGCATGTACCACGGACCAGCCGGGTCCCAGACGCCGTCTGGGCGGCGCTTACGATACGCCGCTGCGCGTTGCGAGTCCGCAATTTCACAGGGATTAAAACGGGCCGAAACGCCCAGGGGTTGGAGAACGGTTTCGGTCATGTATTGGTCAAATCGACTTCCTGAGCGACGCTCCATAAGCTCACCCAGGAGGCCGAAATTCAGGTTTGAGTATTCGAAGTAACGCCCTGGCGCCTGGCGAGAGCCGGAGGCGTAGTGGTTTCCACCATCCCAGTAGCCGGAGGCAGCATCGAAGAACTCGCGGAGCTCTCCTTCCCCGGCCGCAATGAAGTAGCGAGAATCATCGCGAATCGACGATGTATGAGACAGAAGTTGGCGTGGAGTAATCGCTGCATCGGGAAATACGGGATTCCTTAGGGTCCAGCCCAGGTACTCGGATGCGTCGGTATCGAGGTTGAGCTGCCCTTCTTCTACCAGCCGCATGATCCCGATCGCGACGACGAGTTTGGAGATGGAGGCTATGCGAACCTTGTGATCGGTACGCAGGGGCACCGTGCCGTGGTCCCCGAGCCGAGCAGAGCCATAGGCAAAACTGTCTGTCGTTTGCCCTGCTGACATCAGGCTGACCTGTAGTCCGCTGAGAGCGGGCGTCACCGGTGTGCCATGCAGCATGGCCTCCAGCCTTGCATCGGCCAGACCTGGGCTCGAAAGCAACAGCCACACCGGTAAAGCTATCGCCCATCGAAATCGCATCATCTCGTGAATCCCCCGCAACGCATCGACAACAAACCCCTGCCACGATGAAAGCTCATCGCGCGCCCGCGATCAACGGGCCAGCTGATTGCGTTGTGTTCAAAGCTGTCACGGAGCGTCACCAAAAGACAAAGTCCGGCACACCCAGGCATCTAGGGGTACCATCCGCTGTCCTGATCTTTTTGGCCGACTGCCGGAGTAGAAAATTATGAAGCGCGTCCGCGACAACCAATCGTCTTTATCCATGGCCCTCGGGTTAACGCTGTTCGTCAGTCCGGCGCTGTACGCCGATCCCGTATCGTCGCCCTTCGATTACTTTTCCGAGACGGGCAGCACGGTCACTGAAAAGACCTATCCGAAGGCAGAGACTGCTCGACAGATGTTGAGAGCCCAGGCCGGGGCGGGCGGTGTCAATCGCTTTATCCATCGACCGCAACTGACTCCAACCAATGACCAACCCGTAGTCCGCATGAACCGGGATTCTTACTACTCATCAGCGGTCGTCGATGTGTCGAAGGGAGCTACCGTCACCCTACCCGATGTACCCGAAGGCAAATACCTCTCCATGCAGCCGGTCACCGAGGATCACCGAACGCAGCCCATGTCCTACGGCGGCGGCAGCTACCAGCTCGGCACACACACGGGTTCGCATGTGTACGTGATTGTGCGTCTGGACTCGACTTTCACGCCCGAAGAGGCGCAGCGATATCAGGCGGACATGCGCATCGATGCGCCGGGGAGCACCTCGTTTTCGGCAGAGCCAGTGACTCGCGAATCGTTCTATGCGGTAGAGAACGACCTCAAAGCTAGGCGCATAGATCTGCTTCAACGTTATGGCGCAGAAGCGCTCACCATGGGGATGTTTACCGCACCGACCGATGAGTCCCGTGCGTTCTTCGAGCCGGAGATTCACCGCGTTGCTTCCGCCGCGGGTTGGGGAGGTGCTCAGGTGCGGGACAATATCTACGAGCTGACACCCAATATGCCGGCAGAAGGCTGCTACCAAGCTACCTTTGAAGATCCTGGCAATGGCGCTTTCTGGTCTTTCACCGTTTACAACCGCGATGGCTTCCTTTTTGGAGACGTGGCCAACGTCAACAGTGATCTGGCCGAAGTCAACGACGACGGCACCTACACGGTGAGTCTGGGTTGCGGCGCCGATGCCCCGAATCAGATACCCATCAGCAACGCCTCGGGTGTTTTCAACGTAACCGTTCGCCACTACCGCCCGTCTTCGCGGGTGATCGAGGGCTATCGACTGGTGCCGTTCCTCGAAAAAGTGCCCGAATAGTGCCCGATCCCACTGAAGTCTCTGGATCAGTCATTGGCCGAAACGCGATTCATTCACTAGCATGATGGGGCGTGTCGGTACGCTCAAGGTATCAGAGCAGTTCCGAAAACCATGGGGCCGCCGCAGGTTTGGGCACCGCCCCTACGAAAAGAATTAGGAGTTCCTATGCGAACAGCCGTCTCTCATCTTCTTGCCACCTTGATCGTTGTTCTGACATTTTCGGTCAGCGCACAGACGCTCACCACAGAGCAGATGGAGCCACTCAAGTTCCGTCATATCGGCCCTGTGGGAAATCGACTGATTTCCGTGACGGGCATCCCCGGTGATCCACTCACCTACTACGTCGGCGCGGCCTCGGGAGGCATCTGGAAGTCAACGGACGGAGGGCTGAACTGGAAACCTGTGTTCGACGGGGAGCGCGTCCACTCCATTGGCGCTCTGGCGTTGGCACCGAGCGAACCCGAGGTGATCTACGCGGGAACCGGCGAAGCCTTTATCCGCTCCAACGTCTCCATCGGTAACGGAGTATGGAAGTCGACGGACGGCGGTGAAAGCTGGACGCACCTCGGGCTGAAAAACACCGGTCGCATCAGCCGAATTGTGGTTCACCCAAGCAACCCGGATCTGGTCTATGTCGCTGCCCTTGGCCATGGCTACACGCCCCAGGAAGAACGCGGCATCTATAAATCGACGGACGGCGGCGCGAGCTGGTCGCTGGTCCTGCACGTTGATGAAGATACGGGCGCATCGGATCTAATTATGGATCCCTTCAACCCGCGCATCCTGTTTGCGGGCCTGTGGTCGCTTGAGCTGCGCCCCTGGACGAGGAACAGCGGCGGGGTCGGCAGCGGCATCTATAAGTCACTGGACGCGGGAGAGACCTGGACACGCCTCGAGGGCAATGGCTTACCCGAGGGAAATATCGGAAAAGTCTCTCTTTCCATGACCGCCGCGCAGCAAGGAAGACTCTATGCGCTTATCGAAACGGGTGACGGTATCCCCCTGAATGACGAGCCAACCAACACGGGCGAACTCTGGCGGTCAGAGGATCGCGGCGGCTCTTTCACGCTGATTAACTCGGATCGCGATCTTACGGGCCGCGGAGCGTATTACACGCGCAGCGCCGCCTCCCCCGATAACCCCAACGAGATTTACTTCTTCTCCGCCGCCTATGCGACGAGCATTGATGGCGGCAAAACGGCCGTCGCCGCGGCCCAAGGCAAGGCACCGAACTGGGATCATCACGAGATGTGGATCGATCCTACCGATGGCGACCGACAAATCGTCGTAGGTGATGGCGGCCTGTCCATCAGCCACAACCGAGGCAAGTCTTGGCTGCGCGTGCACCTGCCAGTGGCGCAGCTGTACCACGTTACGACAGACACGGAGGTCCCCTACAACGTATTGACCAACCGGCAGGATGGCCCTTCCATGAAAGGCCCCAGCCGCAGTCGTTCCGGGAGCTTCTTTGGCAGTTTCATCGGCTCCGGCCTATGGCATGACGTGGGCGGCGGTGAAAGCGGGTTTGCAACCGCAGACCCAACGGATCCCAATATCGTCTGGTCGAGCGCGTCGGGCTTTGGTGCACTCGGCGGTGTGGTCGTACGCTACGACGATCGGAGCAAGCAGTTCCGACAGGTCGAAGTCTGGCCGGAGTGGACCGCAGGAATGCCAGCGGCCGACGTGAAGTACCGTTTTCAGTGGACCTTCCCACTACTCATATCACCTCACGACAACAACACCGTCTATGTGGCGAGCCAGTTCGTGCATCGCACCACCAATGGCGGCCAGAGCTGGGAAATCGTGAGCCCGGATCTCACGCTGAACGACCCAAGCAAGCAACAGTTCTCGGGCGGACTCACGGGAGACAACATCGGCGTTGAATACGCCAACGTCGTCTACGCGCTAGAGGAATCACCTGTTGAGCAGGGATTACTTTGGGCAGGCACGAATGACGGGCTGGTGCATGTCAGCCGTGACAATGGCGCCAATTGGACGAACGTTTCCTCGAAGATTCCCGGCATGCCCGACTACGGCGCCGTGCGCAATATCGAAGCCTCCAAGCACGATGCGGCGACGGCCTACATCACGGTAGACGCTCACGAGATGGGCGACTTCGAGCCCTATGTCTACGTCACAACCAATTACGGTCGTTCGTGGAAGAAAATCACCAGCGGCATAGATGACGGCGTCCTTAGCTATGCACGCATGGTCAAAGAGGATCCTTTCAATCCCAATGTCCTGTACCTAGGCACAGAGAACGCGCTGTACTTCTCCCTGGATAAGGGCCGCCAGTGGCAGTCGCTCATGACCAATCTGCCCTCCAGCCCCATGTACTGGATGGATATCCCCGAGCATTTCAATGACCTGGTCGTCGGTACCTATGGCCGTGGTGTCTGGATTCTTGATGATCTGACGCCGATCCAGCAGTTCTCGGATGAGGTCGCCGAGTCATCGCTGCATCTCTTCGACCCCAAAGACGCCTACCGATTGCACCCCATCTCTTCGGTTATGCAGTTCTTCCCGGAAGCGTCTTCGGGCGAAGATCCGCAGGCTGGTACGACGCTGCACTATTGGCAGTCGGAAGAAACGGAAGAGGAAGTCTCTCTCGTCATCTCAAACTCGGCCGGAGAAACGATCCGAACCATTGAGCATGAGGGCAAGCTCGGTATAAATCGCGTGTGGTGGGACTTCAAGGAAGATGCGACGACCGCGGTGGTGATGCGCACAAAGCCGCTTTACGCAGACTGGCTCCCCCTGAAAGAAGATAGGACACGGCCCCCGACGGTGCCCCCCATATCATTAATGGCAAGCCCCGGCACCTACACGGTGACGTTGAAAGCCGGCGACTTGGAACAGTCGCAGAGCTTCGAAGTGATGAAGGATCCGAATTCAACGGGAACAATCGCAGATATCACAGAGCAAAAATCGCTCCTGGACAGGATTCGCGCAGACTATGAAGCCATGTCCGTCGCGGTCAACGAAACAGAGAGGGTACGTCGGCAGCTTCGCGACCTTATGGCTATGGTTGACGAGCCTACGAAAGAAGCCGTCGAGGCTCTCGATGGCGAGGTTACCGCCCTTGAAAACAGGATCGTGCAGCTCAAGCACACTGGGAAGGGGCAGGATCAGATCCGGACACCGGGTATGCTGATGGAGAAACTTGGCTATCTCGCATCGACCATCGCTATCGGAGACTTCAGGCCCGCCGATCAGTACGTCGCGGTGTATGAGGAACTGCAGGCAGAGTGGCTGGAGGTTTCAGAGTCCTGGAGTGTGCTCAAGGATGGCGCCGTCGCTGAATTGAGAGACCAACTGATCGAAGATCAGCAGGCACCTCTCGTCATCAGCGTGGAATCAGACGCCAACTAGTCGGCTATTAATCGGCCGTTAATCGACCGTTTATCGACATGGGCCGGCTAGCTCTGCTCATTCAGCACAGCCCAGACAGCAAGAGGACATCGTGGCAAAGCTCTTCGTGGACAACCTGACTGTTATGGACTTCTCGTTCCTGGACCGGGAACGAGGAGTCGTCGGTGAATCCTGGATCGTGGATATTGAACTCGCCGGCGATCTGGATGAACAGGGCATGGTGTTCGATTTCGGCCACGTGAAGAAGCAGATCAAGCAGTTCATTGATGCGCAGGCCGATCACCGGCTCCTCGTTCCCTGCGCTTCGCCGGGATGTAGTACAACAGCCTCTGGTGAAGAGCTCACTATCGAGTTTCCCCTCACCTCGGGCGCCTTGATCCGCCATCGCTCACCCCGTGACGCGGTGCTGCTCCTGGCCGCCGACTCTATCGATGCCAAACAGATCGCCGAAGACCTTCAATCCCAGCTCATCAACATCCTCCCCGACAACGTCCGTGATGTTCGCATCATGCTGCGCCCGGAAGCCATCGATGGGGCCTACTTTCACTACACTCATGGCCTGCAGAAACACCTTGGACAGTGTCAAAGAATTGCTCACGGACATCGATCTCGCATCGAGATCTCCATCGACAGCGAGAGAAATGCTGACCTTGAAGCGCGGTGGGCCGATCGGCTGTCGGATATCTACATCGCGTCAGAGCACCACATCATCAATACCTTTGAGCATAATGGCATCGAGCATCTTCAGCTCGCCTACACCGCGGCCCAGGGCGAGTTCGCGATCAGCGTGCCCCGGGATCACGTGTTCGTAATACCCCTGGTGAGTACCGTAGAAAACATTGCGATCCACCTCGCCACACAAGTGGGCGCCGAGGCTTCAGGCACTGTGCTGGTTAAAGCCTTTGAGGGTGTCGGGAAAGGCGCATTTGGCGCAGCCGCCGGCTAAAGCTATTCACCGGGGCGATAGGTGCGGCGGGCACGCGCCTCAACATCCTCGCGGTAATAGGCCGCATCCTTGAAGTCCTGGGCGATGTATCGCTCGATCTGATCATCAAAGTGGGTCGATTCGGGGTCGCCACTCTGCCCACCCGCAAGCATGGTCTTCGCTTTTACCCTGTCGCCAAACTCAACCACCGCAACAAAACTGTTGCCCGCTGAGCCATAGAGCTTTTTCGTATCGCCATAGCGCTGCGATCCATAGGAAGCGAGGGCACCCCAGCGTCCCGACGCCATGGGCACAGGCAAACTTGGAGCACTGTCGTCATGGGTGTTTGCGATGGCACCTGACAGACGCTGGAAGCGATTGACCTCGCCCCATGGCAGGTCCCAGCGACCGTAGTCGTCTTCGAGCATCGCCACTGTCTCGGCAAAGACGCTGAGGCGCTCTTCGAGGGGAGACGCTGTACCGAAGTAGTTAATGCGCTCGAGTCGGCTCATTCCCTCAGGGGTTTCCCCCACCTCCCGGTAGCGTCGGCCATAGAAATGAGCCAGCGTCATGGGCACGGATTCTGCGCTGACGCGCAAATCCCAGTTGCGCAGAGCTGCAATGGGCTCGGCGAGCTGAGGGTAATCCCCGCCCTCCGCGTCAAAGGCTGCCAGCAGCCCGGGGATCAGCTTTTCGAATCCCGGAAGGTAAGGATCGTGCGCGAGCGCTACCAAACCATGCAGCGTCAGATCCGACACGCCCTCAAGGACTTGCACCGCATGTAGGCCGCGGAAGCTCTCGGCATCTGGCGCCATATAGGTCGGGTAGTCTTCCCGCTGTGGGCTGTATTCGCCGGCGGCCGTGAATGGCGTCGAATTGCAGTTCTGAATCCAGCCGTTCTCGGGATTGAGGAGCGTCACCGTCTCGTTGACCGCGTGCAGTCCCTGCCAATCGGTGGCGGGGTCACTCCCATCCACGGGCTTGTTGTAATCAAACTGCGGATCGCGCCGGGGCATGAAGTTACCGTGGTAATAGGCAATGTTGCCGCTGGAGTCGGCGTAGACCGTGTTATTCGAGGAGTTGGTGCGAATACCCATCATGGCGTGAAAGCTGTCGTGGTCATGCTGCTTGGTACGCACGTAGGACTGCTCTAGCGCCTTGGCGGGATCCCAATTGATCTTCGTCGCCACCCATTTGCCGTCGATGGTGTGCGTAATGGGGCCGTGATGAGTGCGGTAGGTCGGAAAGGTTTTCTCCTTCAGGCTGTCACCATCGCGATAGCGCAGGGTGACCTCCCCAACCTCCACGGGCCGCCACTCATCGCCATAGCGGTACATCAACGCGCCCTTCTTTTTGGCGACTTCCTCGACAAACTCATCCATAAAATCAGCATAGGTCGAGGTGTGCATCCAGCCGGTGTCTTCGTTGAAGCCCTGATACACGAAGAACTGCCCCCACGTCACGGCGCCATAGGCATTGAGGCCTTCTTCACTCACCACGTGGACTTCGCCGCGGAAATAAAAGGAGGTATGTGGGTTGATCAGCAACATGGCATCCCCCGAGCGCGTATGTTCCCCCGCAATAGCAAAACCGTTGGAACCTCGGGGTTCATCGTCTGCGACTTTGCGCAAAGACAGCAGCAAGGGTTGGGCCGATGCCTGTGCCTGCGACGTGGATGGGACTGCGTCTGGCTCGGGAGTGGCGTAAGCGGGCCCGCCGTCACCGTAAAAATCCCGGATCCCGGGTAAGGGAATCTGCTCAATATCGCCGCCGATGGAACCCTCGAAGAAGAACATGGGCATCCAGGGCTCAAAGTGGTCAATCACTTTGGGTTTCACCTCGGGGTGCATCGCCAGGTAGTAGTTCAGTCCATCGGCAAAGGCGATACAGAGTTCCTTTAGCCAGTCTGGCGCGCTGGCATATGCCGCCTTCGCCTCGTCGGTGGTCATGTAAAGGCGTGCGCGCAGATCACTGAAGAGCGCGGCCTCCCCCTCCGCTTCCGCCAGGCGCCCAATCGCCCAGTAATAGTTGCGCTCGACGCGAGGGAAATCGTCTTCCGCCTGGGCGTAGAGCAATCCGAAGACCACATCGGCGTCGGTTTTACCGTAGATATGAGGCACGCCAAAGTCATCGCGGATTATGGTCACATTCTCCGCCCGCTTTGCCAGGCGCTGGAGTTCGGGATCTACGCCGGAACCCGATTCTGTTGCGGAAGAAGCGACCGCGAGGAGGCTAAATAGTAAGCAAATGGCGGGAAAACGCAGCACGTTGATCATGGGGAATACCGGTCTCTCAAGGAACAGGTCGGGGATTGGCCATTTATACCATTGGTGATAGTTCGCATGCGCCATCGGAGGTTTAACCCTATACTGCGCGTCCCATTCGCAGGGCGTCACTGCACGCTCTTACTGCATTTAAACAAACAACCATGCGGCCTTTCGTTGGGGCCGCCACTGACAGAGGTTAACGCCATGTTGCAAGTCACTCTCCCCGATGGCTCTTCTCGGAGCTTCGAAAACGCTATTTCTGTTCATGATGTCGCCGCCGATATTGGCCCGGGCCTCGCCAACGCTGCACTGGCAGGCAAGGTCAACGGCGAGCTTGTGGATACCTCCTTCCTCATCCAGTCGGACGCCGAAGTCGCAATCATCACCGCGAAGAGCGAGGAAGCTCTGGAACTAATCCGCCACGACGCGGCCCACGTGATGGCCCAGGCTGTGCAGGAGCTTTATCCCGGCACGCAGGTAACCATTGGGCCAGCCATCGAGGATGGCTTTTACTACGACTTCGCTCGTGATGAACCGTTTACTCCGGCGGATCTCGAGAAGATCGAGGACCGCATGCGTGAGATCGTGGGTCGTGATCTGCCCATTGAGCGCGAAGTGTGGAACCGCGAAGAAGCGAAGCGCCTGTTTGGCGATATCGGCGAGGCCTACAAGGTCGAAATCATTGACGATATCCCTGAGGGCGAAGAGGTCTCTGTCTACCGTCAGGACGAATGGTTTGATGTGTGCCGTGGCCCCCATTTGCCCAGCACGGGCAAGCTGCCAAAAGCCTTCAAGCTCACCAAGCTGGCCGGTGCTTACTGGCGCGGCGATTCACAGAACGACACGCTGCAACGCATTTACGGCACGGCCTGGCGAGACAAAAAGGAGCTAAAGGCTTACCTCCATCGCATTGAAGAAGCTGAAAAGCGCGACCATCGCAAGATCGGACGCAAGCTGGATTTCTTCCATCTTGCTGAAGAAGCACCCGGTTCTGTGTTTTGGCATCCGAAGGGCTGGACGCTTTTCCGCCAGTTGATCGACTACATGCGCAAGCGTCAGGAGGCCGCAGGATACGTCGAGGTGAATACGCCGGACGTTATGGACCGCAGCCTCTGGGAAACCTCCGGTCACTGGTTCAACTATCGCGAGAACATGTTCTCTACGCAGACGGAAGATGAGCGCATCTTTGCGTTAAAGCCGATGAACTGCCCGGGCTCCGTATCCATGTTTGCCCAGGGACTGAAAAGCTACCGGGATCTGCCTTTGCGAATGGCTGAGTTCGGCAAGGTTCACCGCTATGAACCTTCCGGGGCTCTCCTGGGCCTGATGCGCGTACGCCACTTCACGCAGGATGATGCACACATCTACTGCACCGAAGATCAGATGGAGCAGGAGTGTATCGATGTCGTGGCCCTGGTGCTCGATATCTACAAGGACTTCGGCTTTGATGATGTGATTATCAAACTGTCCACGCGGCCTGAGAAGCGCATCGGCAGTGACGAGGTGTGGGACAAGCTGGAAGGCGCTCTGAGCAACGCTCTGGAGGTCATGGGCCTGGATTACGTTTTGTATCCCGGCGAAGGGGCCTTCTACGGGCCAAAACTGGAGTTTGTCCTTCGTGATGCCATCGGCCGTGACTGGCAGTGTGGCACTCTTCAGGTGGACATGAATCTGCCAGAACGCTTTGACATCACCTATGTCGACGAAAGCGGTGCCCGGGACCGCCGTCCAGTGATGCTTCACCGCGCGCTGTTCGGTTCCCTCGAGAGATTCATTGGCATCCTCATTGAGCACTACGAGGGCAAGTTCCCCGTGTGGCTCTCACCTGTGCAAGCAGTGCTAATGACGATTACCGACAAGCAGGACGCTTACGTGAAGGACACGGCGCAGAAGCTGCGCGCCGGTGGCGTACGCGTAGAGACCGATCTGCGAAACGAAAAGGTGGGCTTCAAGATTCGCGAGCACACGCTGCAGGCGATCCCTTACCTGCTCGTGGTGGGTGATCGCGAAATGGCAAATGGCGAAGTGGCGGTGCGCACGCAGCGTGGTGAGGATCTAGGCACCATGCCTGTGGATGCCTTCATCGCTCACGTGCAGAACGATGTCAGCGAGCTGAAGTAAGCGTTCGACCCCGACAGGGAAACCGCGGCTCAAGCAATAACGACGTGGCTGGTCCTCGCAGTGATGCGGGGACCGGCCCGCTTACCAGAAGCGCGTCTCGACCATCAGATTGACCGCTAACCCCGCCGCGGCGCCGGAAATAAAGACGTTCCAGTCCCGGTGCTTCACTCCGATGACGTTCTGGAACAGGAACGACAACCCCAGGATCACCAGCACCACCGCGAGCTGACCTAACTCAATACCCACGTTGAACCCAAGGAGCGGGATCACGATGGAATCATCGCTCATCATGAGCGCTCGAAAATAGTTCGAAAAACCCATGCCGTGAATAAAGCCAAAGAACAGGGCCATAAGGTAATGCCGGCCCATGCGCGCGCTTTTTTCTGCGGTTGGCTGTCTCGAAAAAACGTTGAACAGCGCCGTTAGAAGAATCGTCGTGGGAATTAGAAATTCGACAATTGCCGACGGAATGATGATCGTTCCGAAAGCCGCCAACGCCAGCGTGATGCTATGGCCCAGAGTGAAGGCGGTCACAAGGATGACAATATGGCGCCACTGGCGTAGCTGGTAGACCGCGCAGAGAGCGACCAGAAACAGGATGTGGTCGTACCCTGCAAGATTTGAGATATGCTCGAAGCCCAGCTGCAAATAAAGGGGTAAACGCTCCATCTCAGAAACGGAGCTCGTGCAGCGGCGTTTTCTTATTCAGCATGAGACTCTCCGACTTCCCATCCACGAACACATAGACGACGTTGCTCTGGTCAAAAAAGAGATCCGTGAAAACTGCGTTTTTGATCTCCAGGCTCTGCAGCGGCGGCGCCTGTTGATATTCAAATAAGACGCCGAGCGCAACGTTATCGCCCTCTCCGCTCAGCGCCTTCTCCTTGATGCGAAGGGCCACGCGCTCTCCATTGACCCTCACATAAAAGAACTCATTGAGGTATTCAAGAAGTAGTCGTTCAGCGTCCGGAGACTCCGCCGGCTGACAGAACGCAAGCTCTGTACTATCCGGGTCGAAGAGCAGCGCCTCGCGCACATCCATGAGAAACAGGCGAAGGTTAATGGTGAGGAGCTGCGCGTCCGATGTGTACTCAATCTCACTCAGCGACAGCCGCAGTGGATGGGCAGCAGCGGGTAAGGCGATGGCTACCCATACAGCGAGAAGACCGCAGTAGACCTGCGGGTTACAGCGCATGAATCAGGCGCTGTCCGCCTGTATCTGCGCCGCCATAGCCTGCACCTCGCGGAATACCCGCATGAGGTTTCCACCCCAGATCTTCGCAATATCCTCTTCAGAGTAGCCGCGACGCACCAGCTCGATGGTGATGTTCATCACTTCGCTGGCGTCGAAGACGCCGTCGATGCCGCCGCCACCATCGAAGTCACAGCCAATACCCACGTGGTCAATGCCAGCGACTTTCACGATGTGGTCGATGTGATCAACAGCGTGTTGCACATTCGCTGCGGGATTCGGATAAGCCTCATCGATGGCATTCATCTTCTGACGCAGTTCGGTGCGTTCGTCTGAGGTCATTTCCGTGACGGGCTTCATATCTTCGCGCAGGGCGGCCATCGCGGCATCCCTCTCTGGATTCTCAGGGATATCGCGAAGATAGGCCGAGAGCATGGTCAGCTGAACCACACCACCATTGTCGGCCATGAGCGTGAGCATCTCGTCACTCATATTGCGTTGATGGTCTGTCACTGCTCGGGCATTGGAGTGACTGGCGATAATCGGTGCTTTTGAAACAGCAATCGCGTCGTAAAACACATCGTCGTTGCCGTGGGAAACATCCACCATCATGCCCAGGCGGTTCATCTCACGAATCACCTCCTCGCCAAAGGGACTAATGCCCTCGTGCTCCGGGCCCTTATCGTCCGTCGCGGAGTCGGCAAGGTCATTGTTTGTCGAGTGGACAAGAGTGACGTACCGCACGCCCTTGTCGTAATACAGCTCAAGATTCGACAGGTCATTGCCAATGGGGTAGCCGTTTTCGATACCCAGATAGATAGCGCGCTTACCTTCTTTCTCCAGCGCATAGGCATCTTCGGGATCCAGGGCAAGTCCAACGATGTCCGCGTTGTCGTTTGTCGATGCAATCACCGCATCGATCATCTGCAGAGCCAGCGCCTTTGCCTTCTCATTACCCTCATCGTTGCGAATGTCCTGAGCCACAAACGCCGCGAAGAATACGGAATCCAATCCGCCCTCTTTCATGCGCGGGTAATCAAGCTTCGACCCGGTCTCGCGCGGATCGTGACGCTCGGCCATATCAAAGCCCGGTTCGATCATGCGAAGGGGCGTATCCGCATGGGTGTCCAAGGTTAATACCCGATCGTGTATCTCGAGGGCTCGAGCCATAAGCGCCTCTTCTGACTCTGCGCTCGACGACATCATGTCGCTCTTCGGGGCCCCGCTTGCAGCGGCACCTGAATCGACATCGGTCGTGCTACAGCCCACAACCGCAAATCCGAGTAGTACCGCGGTTAACCAGGTTTTTGGGTGATGCATCATCGTAAGAAACCGCCTTTAATCGTGGAAAACCAGATGACCGAGTGTGAATCCATAACAAGCATCAGACTCAGGGCCCCGTCACGCTCTTGAACCGAGAGTCTAAACCAGCCGAACTCTCGTCGCGATGGCGCGAGCATCGGCTTGGTTCTGAGCCTTTGTCTTGGCATTGGCTTTAGTAATGGTCTTGGTCTTGGTCTTGGTCTTGGTCTTGGTCGTATAAGTCCTCATGACTCGCCTGCCGCGCAGGCTGCAAGCAACTTATCCCGTTGTACGCGAGCCTCAAGAGACCGACTCGCGGCCGGTACATTGTCCACGCTCAGGATCTCGGCGCCATTGGCTGCCATCAACCGGTAATCTGCTGAGCCATCGCTTTCCGCCGCAAAATTTCCGTAGCTCGTCTCGATGCCAGCATCGGCCAGAGACGCATCCAGCGATGGCTGGCCGTTGCCGAGGCCGAGCCAAACGGCGATCTGGGAGCGAGGGACTCCCTCTGCATCCAACCTCGCCAAATCAGCCATCGACTCCAGGCCCGTGGAAATCATCGCATCGGGACTCCGTCGATGGAGCTCGATCGCCTCTTCGAGTGAGTAAGTAATAAACATCACGCGCTCGAGGGCGCCACGGTTTTCTACGGCGCTCACAAGTTCATCGATGGTAACGGAGCGCTTTCGGTCCAGTTGGGCGATACCCCGGCCGTCGAGTGCCCTTAGGGCGTCCGCAAGGCTTGGGATCGGCTCATCCGTCTCCTGCCCGGAATTGTCGACGAGTCGCAATGAATTCGAGACCGCAGAAGAAATCTCTGCAAGAGAGCCTGTGCCGGTCGTCGTTCGGTCCAGCGTATCGTCATGCATAAGAATGAGCGTGCCATCCGCAGTTCGCGCGATATCAATCTCTACGAAGACGGCACCGTCCTTCAGAGCGGCGTCGATCGCCCCAATGCTGTTCTCCGCAATGCCAGGGCGAGGCCCCGCGCGGTGCGCCTGCAGCAGGGTGACACCCTCTTCTCGAGCGCAATCCAATAAGGTTGCCAGCGATACATCGTGTAAGGATGAGCCGTTCTGACCCAGTTTCTGGTTCTGGTCTCGGTTTAACTCCGTAACGGATTCCAACGGCTGAGAAGCGCCACATCCGACGAACAAAAGTGCGGCGAACACGCCCAGCGCACTGCACAGAAGCTGAGCCGGACGGATCACGATGGGATTCATGATGGACTTTCTCCAGATTCTGAGCACGACTTCTACCATCAGGGTGTCAAACCGCCTTGGTTCGGACGTCGCCGGATGTTACAACATCGCATTCAAGTTCTATCGGCGCCAGCAACATTGTCGCGGCGCCAACCTGGTCTGGAGTACCTTCAATGTTTCGAAACACGTTTGCCCTCATTGGGGCCAGCTTGCTTGCCGTCTCCACCCTGTATGCCGCTGGTGCAGCGTCCTCCGTCGAGCCCTCGCTGATCGACGGTCTTGAGTATCGCCTGGTCGGGCCTTGGCGGGGCGGCCGGGTAACTGCCGTCGCTGGCGTCGCTGATGACCCCCATCTCTACTACATGGGCGCCGCAGGCGGGGGAGTGTGGAAAACGCACAATGCGGGGGCGAGCTGGGAGAACATTTCTGACGGTCAGATTCCCGTTGGCACGATCGGCGCCATCACCGTCGCGCCGTCAGATGCAAACGTGATTTACGTGGGCACCGGCGAGGCGCCCATCCGCGGCGTCACCACGGCCCAGGGTGAGGGGCTTTGGAAATCCACGGATGCGGGTCGCACGTTCTCGTTTATGGGGCTTGCCGATGCCGGGCAGATCGCCAAGATCGAAGTGCACCCAACGGACCCTGATATCGCTTGGGCGGCCGTACAAGGACAGATCTGGTCACCGAATCCTGAGCGAGGTGTGTACCGCACCAAGGATGGAGGCGAAACCTGGGAGCAGGTGCTGAAGGTGAATGACGATACCGGCGCCACTGATATCTCCCTGGATCCAACGAATCCGCGCATTCTCTATGCCGCCATGTGGCACCACGGTCGGAAGCCCTGGTACATCAAATCCGGCGGCGAAGGTGGCGGCATCTACAAGTCAACGGATTCCGGCGATAGCTGGGAAAAGCTGGAAGGGGGCCTCCCGGCCGTTGTCGGCAAGATTGGCGTCGACGTTTCCGACAGCCAGCCATCCCGCATCTACGCCATCATCGAAGCCGACTACGGCGAAGGCGGACTCTGGCGAAGCGACGACTTCGGTGAAACCTGGTCACAGATCAACCCTCATCGAGTTCTTCACAGCCGGGCGTGGTACTACATTCACATCACCGCCGACCCCAATGACCCGGATACGGTGTGGGTACTGAACGTGCCGCTGATGAAGTCCATCGATGGCGGGAAGAGTTTCACCAAAATCAGCATGCCCCATGGCGATCATCAGGACCATTGGATCAATCCCAATGACAGCAACATCATGATCAACGGGAATGACGGCGGTGCAACGGTGAGCCTCGACGGCGGCGAAAGCTGGTCGAGCATCCAGAATCAGCCGACAGCGCAGTTTTACCGGCTGATCACCGACCGGCAAACGCCCTGGCGACTCTATGGCGGCCAGCAGGACAACTCCTCGGTCTCCATCGCCGCATGGGCCTGGGATGGCGCCATTGGGCGGGATGATTATCACGCCATTGGTGGCGGCGAGAGCGCCCACGTCGCCTTTGACCCCGATGACCCGACGCTCATCTATGCAACAACCATCAACGGCACGCTCACAGAATTTAACGAGGAAACGCAGAAACAGCGCTATATCGTGCCGTATCCCGAGCGTGTCTACGGGGAAGACTCGAAGAAACTCAAATACCGAAGCAATTGGAATCCGCCGGTCATCACCTCGCCCCATGACCATTCGGTGATTTATTACGGCACACAGTATCTGCTCAAGAGCACGGACCGAGGTATGAACTGGCAGGAAGTCAGCCCCGACCTCACCCGCAACAATCCCGATCACATGGGACGAAATGGTGGGCCCTTCACACCAGAGAATGTAGGCGCAGAGTTCTATCACACGATTTTCTACATCGTTGAGTCGGAGCAGCAACAAGGCACTATTTGGGTGGGCGCCGACGATGGTCTACTTCATCTAACAAGAGATGGCGGCGGACAGTGGGACGATGTTTCCCCACCTCATCGCGGCGAGGCGATGATCAACGCCATTGAGCTTTCGCCCCATGCAGAAGGCACGGCCTATGTTGCGGTAACCGGCTATAAGCTCAACGACTTTGCTCCCTATATCTACCGGACCCGCAATCACGGCAAACGCTGGCAGCGCATCGATAAAGGCTTGCCCGATGGCGCGTTCGTCCGCGTCGTTCGGGAAGACCCTCTGGTAGAGGGTTTGCTGTATGCAGGTACAGAGAAAGGACTCTTCATCTCGTGGAACGATGGCGAAGATTGGCAAGCAGCGGACTTAAACCTTCCTCCGGCGCCAATCACAGATCTTCGGGTTCGCGAGGATGCGCTCGCAGTGGCGACACAAGGGCGTGCTTTCTGGGTGCTGGATGACCTGTTCGTTATTCGCCAGGCAAGCGACGCCGACGACGCCGCCTTACATGTCTACACACCACCTGCACATACCATGGGGCGCCCGTCGAATCGCGGCGGCGGCATCGAAGGCGAGAATCCCTCTCCCCATCTGCCCATCTACTACTTCCTGAGCAGCGACGTGTCGGAGGACACACCACTCTCTATCGATGTTTTAAGTAGCGATGGCACCGTTATCCGCAGTTACAGCAGTGAAGAGAGCGATCAGGACCGCTGCCGGCTGGCGGGCATGGACCCCCGGAGGCCGTTCACCATCGACCACCCCTCTAAAAAGCAAGGACTGCAAAGCTGGCATTGGAACCTCCACTCAGAGAACGTGCCCTGCATTGACGGTCATTTCGTATTCAATGGCTATGGGGGCCCTGCCGTTGCCCCTGGCCAGTACCGTGTCAAAGTGACCGCCGGTGACGAGAGTGCCACGGTGCCTGTCACGGTCCTACCGGACCCTCGTGTAGACGCCAGTGAGGCTGCCGTCGACGAATGGGTCGCGATGCAAACAGAGATCGCGGAGCAACTGACAGACGTTCTCCTGGCATTGGGTCAGACTCGTGACGCGAGGGACCAAATAGAGGCTTTGAAGACGGCGAGCGCCGACACGGACCTCGAAGCCAGAGCCGATGAAGCCATCGCGGCCATCAATGCCTGGGAGTCACGGATCACGGAGCTGAAGCACCAGACCTTTGAGGACGAGGACGCCTGGGTCATGCAGATCGATGGACAGCTCCGTCACCTTCTGGATGTGGTCAATAGCAGTGGCGCGCCGGTAACCGCTGGCTCCCGAGAGCGCTATGACGATCTGGCGTCGCTATGGGCCCAATATAAAAACACGTTAAAAGAAATTACGGACCAGCACATCAACCCGCTAAACGCATGGGCTAACGATAACGCTGTGCGGCACGTGATTGAGCCCATCGCCATGGAGTAATGCTTGCATTCGCTGCTTGGGAGAGAGGCGCGGGGCCACCGGTACCCGCGCCATTTTTTGTGGCGAAATGCTTAGGGCGTTCCCCGATGGGTCTCCAGGTACGTTGCAAAGCTGCCCAGCCAGTGGCTCCCCATGTAATGCATCTCACCCATTACCGCATCAAGCCCTGCGGAACGGTGCTGAGCGACCATCACCTCAAGGGGTGCGATACGAGGATCGCTCTCGGGCAGCCCGCTGATAACCCCTTCAAGCATCCATGCGCGACTGATATTGAGGCCGTCCAAATGGGCTAGCTTGCCGTCGCTTTTATCGGTCACGACACCGGGCTTCAACCAGTCGGAGGTTGTATCGGCCGTTAGACCCGGGAAAAAGTCGGTCAACCAAACCGCGAACGCCGCGCGATCCAGCACACGGCGCATCAGATCTGCTTCTGCAATACAGGGCGACAGAAAGTCCTGACCGGAGGGCTCATAGGCAAGAGGGCAATCGACGTCAGCTCCATACAGGTCTGCGATACGTTTCGTGAGTAGCGTTTCGAACGCGTCGTCACCGGCGACGCGGCTCCAGTCCAGCATCAGGCCGAAAGCAAATGCCGTCTGGCTGTGCTCACCGGTTCGAATGGGGAATGTGAGCTTGGGCAGCCAATCGCCAAGATTTGAAACGGCCTGGGTCTCGAGCGGCGTGAGGTACTCAAGCCAGGCTTCGGCTTGCGGTAGAGGCGATTGGCGAAGCTCGGCGGTGAGCTGCAGCAGCCACGCGATACCGTAGGGTCGTTCGAACGATGTCATTCCCGGGCGTTGATAGTTGAAAAGCTCACCCGCCAGATTTTCTGCCGTAAAGCTCTCTGCCAACTTCGAAACAATGCGCTCCTGATCCAACGCATGAGACCGCGTATTCAAGAGTCTGACCAGTAGCCAGTGGCCGTGAACCGAGGAGTGCCAGTCGTAGCAGCCATAGAACGCGGGATAGAGCTCCCGCGGCGGTTTCAGGTCCTCATCACTGTTCATGACGTGAGCAATCTTATTGCCGTATTCCTGATGGATGCAGGCGAGTGCCAGTTCCGCAAACACAGATTCATAATTCGACGCTGCCCCCGATGACTCTGCGCGCGCAGAGCTACCGAAACCAGCAAGGGCAAGGACGCCCAGGATTAGAGTGAACGCATTCTTCATGATGAGACCGATGAGCGACGACAGTGAGAACGACAACATCTTATGCCATAAAACCGCGGAACATCGGTGGTGCAAACCCCACGCGTTTCGCTACGCGTCTCTGATGAAGTTGTTCCCTATAAACCAGGTATCTTTTCTCCCTCAACTATCAGAACATTCACGCCCCCTTGAAGCAGCGAAAAGGCGATAGATAGATGCGATTAGCCACGTGGAACGTGAATGGGCTCAGAGCACGTCTAGACTTCATTGCCCTGTGGTTAAAGTCTCGGCAACCGGACGTGGTCGGGTTTCAGGAGCTGAAGACACCAACAGAAGACTTCCCCCATGACTTCTTCACCGAGCTCGGATACCACGCTTTGGTTCACGGGCAGAAAAGCTGGAATGGCGTCGCCATCCTCACGCGTGAGCCCGCAGAACTTTTAGTGACAGGCCTCCCCGGCGAGGAAGACTGGGGCGCGCGTCTCATCACCGCAAAGGTAGCAAGCGACATCGAGTTCACCACCGTTTACTGTCCAAACGGCAAGAGCGTGTCGCACGATGATTTCCCGAGGAAACTGGCGTGGTACGACAGCCTGAGGGCGCACTTTGCCGAGACCCGTAGAGATCGCCAGATACTGTGCGGTGATTTCAATATCGTACCGACAGAACTCGATACCTGGCAGGGCAAAGACGGCGATGGCGGCATCTTTCATACGGAAGAGGAGCGAGGACGCCTGCAAGCACTGCTCGATCTCGGCCTGCTTGATCTTTACCGGCAGCGCTACCCGGAGAAAGGAGCGTTCTCATGGTGGGACTATCGGGGCGGCTCTTTTTACCGCAACCAGGGCCTGCGTATCGATTTTGTCCTTGGCACTGCGGCCATCAGTGACCTGACGCGTGAGGTCACTATCGATCGAGATTTCCGAAAGAAGCACGAAGGCCTGACGGCCTCCGATCATGCGCCAGTATTCGTCGATCTTGAGATATGACCACATCGGACGCCGATTGGTAACGGCGCACTCGACGGAATGGCACGGGACAGCCAGCTCCGGAACTCCGAGCGGAAATACCGATAGATTGATGGGCATGAAGCAATCCGAGGCGAAACTGTCATGATGAAAATCTATGCGAATCCCGGTTCCGGTTCGGCCTGCGTGGAAGCTGCACTCGCCGAGCTGGGGCTGCCCTTTGAGAGAGTAATGGTGGATTACACGGACGATGGGATCGTTGACCCCGAATTCATAAAGATCAATCCGCGGCGGCAGATACCCGCTTTGATTCTTGACGACGGGCGCTGCCTCACCGAAACCATGGCCATGTTGATGTATCTGGCGGATAAACATCCCGAGTCAGCGCTGGCTCCCAGGCCCGGGAGCTTCGAGCGCGCCAAGCTCGATCAATGGATGAGTTTTACGCTGGCTAACATCTACGAGGGAGAGCTGAGGAAGAACTACCCGCATCGCTACGTCGCGGGCGAAACCCGGCTTGTTGAAGAGTCCGCAGAAACCTTTGTTATGGCGAACTACGCCCTCCTTGAGGAGGCCTGCAGCGACGGGCCCTTTTTCTTCGGAGCTACGCTCACGATCCTCGACATCTATTTATGGATGTTCGTGAACTGGTTTGAGGAGCTAGAGGAAATGCGACGGGACTGCCCGCGCATCATCGCGGTAGCGACGAGTGTCATGGAGCGGCCCAGCATCGCGCCGATCCACGCCTTTAACTACGGCGAGGGATTGGGCTGGAATGAGCACTAGAGCCCCACTCAGGGAAAAGGAAGGCTATCCTGCGCTTAATTGACGATGGCAGCTGGGCGGCCGACCGCTAAAACCATCATTCAGCGTGTATCGTCGGCCCGCCACTGCGCCAACACCGTGCGCAATACGCTAACAAACGCGATGGGCTCGTCGAGCATGAGGTGATGACGGGCGCCGGGAATCCCAATCATCGGAATATGCTCGCCACCGCACTCTCGCACGTAAGCCGCAGAATCATCGTCAAAAAGCGCGCTGTTCTGACCGTAAACGATGGTCTTCCGTCCCGGTGTCTCAGCGATGATCTCGCCCTGGCGGAACATGCGCTCTCGCGCACCGAAGTCGCTCTGAAACACGCTGGTATCGAACTTCCAGGTCCAGCCACCCTCGACCTCTTTCAGCGAGTGAAACGCCATGTAGTCGAAGAGCGCTGGCACGTTCACTTCCTGGGGTGGAGAGAGCACGAATCGGCTTTTCGCTTCTTCATAGTCTGCGTAAACACGATTCGGTCTGCTGCGGTCCGACCGCATGGGTTTCTCTGATCCAAAATGTTCCTTCAGCCGCTCGGGGCGAAGGGCCATAAGGTCACAGATGATCAGGCCGTCGAACAGCTCATGGCGATCCTTCATCGCGGTGAGCGCCACATGTCCTCCAAAGGAATGAGCAATCACAATCGGCTTTTTCTCATGCTCAAACAGCCCCGTTGCCCGCGCGACATCCTCTACCTCAGCGGTGCGAATCTCGTCCGAGTAAGCGTCCCTCACGCCGGAGTCGCCCATACCAGAGAGATCGTATGCGACAACATGGTAGTGCTCCGCCAAAAAAGGCGCGATAAAGGCGAAGCAGCGCGCATGCGCGAGAAAGCCATGCATCAGGAGCAGCCCCGGGTTCTCGGGATTCCCCCAGCGGAAGTAATGAATGTCGCAGCCGCCGGACTGAACCCATCCCTCCTCGCGAGGCACCAATAAGGCTCCCTCAAGCCACGAAGGGACATCTTGGGCGTCCGGTGGGAGCTCGTTCGCCAGCTCAGGTATGGCGGAAACCTGCGTGTTCATAAAAATCCATTACTGCTTGCAGCAAGATAGTTCGACAAAGGCGGCGAAGTTTACGCTATTGCCGTGTTCTACGTGCGCTACTGCGAAAGTGGCCACCTTCAGAGAGGCCTGTAGATGGTTGACATATAGAATAGCGCGTCAAACTTTTACCCGGCCACTACAAACACGCTGAACACGTTGCTCTGCGTAGGGTCACATTGCTCAAACCGAAACGCGCGCGTCGAACTGAACAACCGGATTGGAACGGAGACGCCCCGGCTCAGCGAGTCCGCGCACTTCCGACAGCAGATCATCTCGCAGCGTGCAGCAGATTCATCCATCGATCCTTTCACGCTAGAGCTACGGAAGACCCGGCGCGTATACTTCCAAGCCCGATCAGTCTTCAAAGGAATCTCACGTGCATCAACAGTGTCTTCGGCTTTGTGGCCTACTCCTCGTTGTCTTCGTGATGGAAACGCTGTTCATCCGCGGGTCGCTCGCTGAAGCACGCAAAATCATTATCGACGACGATGCCTTCGGGCCGATGCACTACATGCTCCTTAACGCACCGGATGTCGAGGTGCTTGGTATTACCACGGTCAGCGGCAACACCTGGGCCAATCGGGTCACCGCGCAGTCCCTGCGCGGCCTGGAAATTAACGGCGACACGCATGTCCCTGTCGTCGAGGGCGCAACCTTTCCATTGCTCAATTCCGAGCGGCTCACCGAGCGTTTCGAATCGCTCTACGGAAAACTGGTTTGGAAGGGGGCCTGGATGCGCGAGTGGGTTGAGCCTACACAGCAGAGCCAGCCGCCTTACTTTGGGCCCTTCGATCCCGTGGAGTTGCCTGGCGGTAACCCGAGCATTGAAGCTTCAAACGAGATTGCAGCGAATTTCCTGATTCGCATGGTTCGAGCCTATCCCGGCGAAGTCAGCATTTTTGCCACGGGCCCCATGACAAATCTGGCCCTGGCCCAGCGCCTCGACCCTCAGTTCGCGGGTCTGGCCAAGGAGCTCATATACATGGGAGGAAGCCTTCGGCCTCAGCAGGCCTTGGACAATCAGTCTGCCGCTGAATTTGCCCGCGAATTTGTGAACAACCCACGCCGTGAATTCAATGTGTTTTGGGATCCAGAGGCCGCAAGCATCGTTGCGCGGAGCCCATGGAAGCGAATCGTTATGGTCCCCGTAGATCCGTCAACGGCCACGCAGATCACGCCTGAGCTCAAGAAGCGCCTCGCAGCCGTGGCGAGCCCTGAGCTCTCCACCGCCCTGGCGGGTATGGAGGCCGGTTTTCCGCTCTGGGACGAGATCGCTGCCGCCGTATGGTTGAAGCCTGAGCTGATCAGCTCGACACGAGACCTCTACATTGACGTGGACACGCACTTTGGACCGGGTTACGGCAACACTCTGTCGTGGGATGAGCACTATCAGCCTGGTTTGGGTGAGCAGAAGACCGAAGTCATCCTCAAAGTCGATGCCGACGGGCTGTATAGCCTGATGGAAGAACTGATGGCGAACAGCGACGGCTCTTAGGCCATCGGCGTTACCTGGGTGTTACCTGGGCGTTCGCAGCATAGAAGCACACGAACTCGCCAGAAGAACCACCGGCCTTTATCGCTCGGCGAAGATAGCTTGGCGATGCTGCGCCTAGCCTCTGCGGCCGGATGGGGAGAGCCTCAACAGGCCTTTTGACAAGCGCCGTCGATGTCGCCGCTATCGGCCACCATTTCTGTCTCGCCGCGCCACCAGGCAACGGTTGGTTGTGGCGACAGCACCTGAACGGGGGCACCAATCACCGGTGTGACCAGATCGACGCCCTTTTCGGAGGCCAGTGCACTGACACGCTCCATGGGCTCGTACCAGGCATGCGTTGATAGATCGAAGGTGCTGTTGTGGATCGGCAGCATGGCGCGACCGCGCAGATCGATGTGAGCCTGCACACTCTCTTCCGGCATCATATGCACCGTACGCCACGCTTGGTTGTACGCGCCATTCTCGACCATGGTGAGATCGAAGGGGCCATAGCGATCTCCGATTTCCTTGAACCCATCGAAGTATCCCGAGTCACCGCTGAAGTACAGGTTCGCCCCATCTCCCTGAATCACCCAGCTGGCCCACAGCGTTTCGTTTCGGTCAGTGAGCGAGCGACCAGAGAAATGCTGCGCGGGCGTTGCTACAAAGGTGAGCTCGCCAAGCTCCAGTTCCTCCCACCAGTCCATCTCTATGATGGCATCGGCATCGATACCCCAGGCGCGTAGGTGGGCACCAACGCCTAAGGGGACCAGAAAGTGATCCACACGATCAGCCAGGCGCTGAACGGTGCCTTTATCCAAATGGTCATAGTGATTATGGCTGACAACGACTGCAGTGATCGGTGGTAGATCTTCGACGATCAGCGGCACGGGATGAAAGCGGCGAGGCCCAAGCCACTGCAATGGCGAAGCCCGCTCGCTGAACACCGGATCTATGAGCACTATATCGTCGCCGAGCTTTAGGAGCATTGACGAGTGTCCGAGTCGATAGAGCACGGGCCCTTCGACATCGCTAAGCTGCGACACGTCGAGGTGGCGCAGGGGGACGGGCTCACTCGGTGTCTTGTCTTTCTGTTGAGCAAACAGAACCTGGGAAGCGGCTTTTCCAAAACTCATTTTGTGAGGACCTATTCCGTTGACGTAGAGGCCGTCGACCTGCGTTGCACCTTCCTCAGCGCGAACGCCCAAGGTAAGGAGCAGCGTGGTCACCAGGATACCCGCCGTGTTAAGGACAACTTTCATCTGAAGCGTTATACGCGGGTTTAGATGTTCCACGTCACTCCCACCAATTCTTCACTTCGATGCCATAGCTCTTGCGCATCGCTCTTCTTTCGGCCTCGACCCGCTATCCGCGCGTTACCCACAGGGCCAAGGGAGTCCATGAGTTTCACCGGCCCGTAGTACCCGCCTGCCTCCGCCTCATCACCCGCGACCGCCAGCACTGTGGGAACCGAGCCCTTGTAGGAAGACTGAGCCCACACCCGGTTGAGCACGCTATAAAGTGCGACGAAAAAACCCTCTGGCCCGGTGGATTGCAGATTCGTATTCGAGTAACCCGGGTGGCAAACATTGGCCATGACGGGATGCTCCGCGGCCACGAGGCGCCGAGACAGCTCCTGCGCAAACAACATGTTGGCCAGTTTGCTCTGCGCATAGGCACGACTGGGGTCGTAGGCACGCTCCAACATCAGGTCATCAAAATTCATGCGCCCAAGCTTGTGGGCAATGCTGCTCACGACGGTGATACGGCCATCACGTGCTTCCACGAGATCAAAGAGCAAGTGAGTGAGAAGGAAATGACCAAGGTGATTCGTTCCCAGCTGAAGCTCAAAACCATCTTCTGTTCGCGTCTCGGGCGTTTGCATAATGCCCGCGTTGTTCACCAGACCATCCAGGCCGTCGAAACGCGAATGAATGTCTGCCGCAGCGTCACGCACCGAGGCCAACGACGAGAGGTCCAGAACCACGCTCTCGACCAGACCCTCGCCCGCTTCATCGATGGCTCTCACCGCGGCCTCCGCCTTAGCCGGGTTGCGGCAGGCGATCACAATGTCTGCGCCCTTGCTCGCCAGTATTTTGGCCGCCTCCAGACCTATGCCAGAGTTACCCCCGGTAATGAGGTAACGCTTGTCGGTCAGAGAGGAAAGTCGGTCTGGCGTCCAGTTCGCTACTTTGCGCATCTTGTTGCTCCAGAATATCCGCTAAAAAGTAAACTACACGGTGTAGTATATTCTCTGAATTGAAAATGTAAACCCGTTAGTGTAGTTTTCTCACCATGAACATGGCGCAATCAAAACTGACCCTGTCCCAGCGCAAACGCCTGGATATTCTCGCGGCGGCCCGCTCAGAGTATCTGGAGGCTGGTTTTCGCGATACCAGCATGGATCGGATCGCAGAACGAGCGCAGGTCAGCAAGCGCACGGTGTACAACCACTTCCCGAGCAAGGAAGCGCTGTTCAAAGCCATCGCCACGCAATTCATGGTGGATTTGCGGCAGGCCATCAGTGTGGCCTATGACCCTGCCAAACCCCTCGAGGACCAGCTTACGGAAATCGCCAGGCGGGAAGTCGAGCAAGTGACCCAGCCCGACCACATAGGCATGTTCCGGGTCTTTTTCACGGAGGTGAGTAACTTCAGCGATGCCTTCGATGACATTATTGAAGAAACCTATCGGGGCGAAGACCCCCTGGAGAACTGGATCGATGCCGCCGTCGCCGATGGCCGCCTAAGCGTGGAAGACAGCGCCCTCGCCGCAGCGATGTTTAACTCGCTCCTTAAGGGCGCCCTGTTCTGGCCACAGATAGCCGGCTACGCGAAAAAGCGCTCGAAGCGTGAAAAAGAGGCGGTGATCTCTGAGGCGGTACACATGTTTCTGGCGCATTACGGACGACAGCGCTAGCGGTACCGCGCTCACAGGACGCCCCTCTGCACGATGCGTGTTCTGCATCGAAACATATTTCTGATTCGGCCAGACAAATCTGGCGACAGCCGTTAGTCTCAGCTTGCGCCGTTAGAGCTCTCTACCCCAACCAGACCCCGCCAGCAATGACACCATCCGAGTGCCCGGGCCACTCCGCCAGGCCGTCGGCCGGGCGAGGTAGCTGGGGATTGTTTGGAGGGTGACCTAGTACTGGATATTGATCCCTAGACGAATATCCCGACCCGGTAGGGGAGCCGACTGGGAGAGGAACGACGTCGAGGATCGCGCGAACTCATCCGTCAGATTGCGCCCGCGAAGCGACAGCGTAATGTTGTCGGCATTCCGGAAGGGCTGCACCGTGAAGTACATGTTCAGGAACGTGTAGCTGTCGGTGGGAATGGTCCCCGGGATTTCCGCCTCACTGCCCTCCGGTGCCTCACCCACGCGGTCCTGCTCGGCGACATGCTGAACTTCCACGCGTAGGCTTGACCGGAGCGGCTTGTAGTCGATGTTCACACCACCGAGGAATCGCACGGGCGGAAAGAACGGCAGATCACCCGCAGGCACGGTCGTCGCGCCCGTTCCCAGCGGTACAAACTCGTCCCGCACGTTGTCGATCCCACCAAAGGTCGTGTCTTCCGTCGTCTCGCCGCGCGCCAAATCAAGCTGGCCGTCGAAACTTAGGGTCCACTCCTGGGTATCCATCGCGAGATAGTCCGCTTCAAGTTCAAAGCCGAACATCTCGGCGTCCGCCTGTTGATAGGCGAATACCGGGAAGCCCTCATCGGCGGGGAAGGGGTCGCCCTCTTCGAAGAAATCACCCGTCGGACTCTGGAAAATGAAATCTCGGTAGTCGATGTAGTAAACGTTGGCACCAAAGCCCAGGGCACCAACATTTGTCTTGTAGGACAGCTCGGCGGAATACGCGACTTCCGAATCAAGATTTACGTCACCGATCTCTACCGTATTCGTTGCCGGGTGAAAGCCATTGGAGAACAGCTCTTCTGCCGTTGGCGCCCGCTCCGAACGAGCCAGATGAATACCCACGCTAGAGGCATCACTGAGTTCATAGATTCCAGTGAAGGCCGCAGAGAAAGTTGTTAGATCTTCGCTAAAGCTCTCACCCGCAAAGCTCAGGTTGCTCGTTTCATTTTCCTGGCTGTCCACTCGCAGGCTGGCCTCGGTAATGAAAGATCCCACCTCATAGCGACCCAAACCAAAAACGCCCCAGCGAAACTGTTCATTCAGCGGCACAAACGCCTCGTCGCCGTCTGCCTCAAACTCCCGATCCGCGATGTTCAGACCAAAAGTTCCCGTGACCGTGCCCGCACCCATGTCGAAATCGTTCAGAAACGCCTCGGCGCGTAGTTCCCACTCATCGTTAGTGAAGAGCGTCTCGGGCTCGTCACCCGCGAACTCCGTGTGCTCGTAGTCTGACCAGCCAAAGCGGAACTTAGCGAGTTTTATGAGGCCGCTATCGAAGTTGTATTCGCCATCAAGATCAAAACGCACCTGCTCGAAGTCGATGGTGATGGGGCCTTCTTCCTCCTCTTCCTCTTCGAAGAGTTCTTCCTCCTCGCCCTCTTCCTCTTCTTCTTTCTTCTTGCCACCGGGTAGGCCGTAGCGACCTTCCTGCACGCCAACGGCGAAGCCGATATAGCCGTTCTCACCGATCCAGGACAGGCCCGCGGTCGTTGAGGTGGCTTCTGACTGGCTGTTCTCTACGATGTCCTTAACGCCCTCTTCCTCGGCTTCGTCGCTTGCGAATCCGGGAATTTCGTACTCGTCGGAATCACGGTCGTTGGCATCGAGATGGAACACAAGGTTGTCGCCCACGCTGACATCGGCGGCACCACCGATGGTATAGCCCTCATCGACGCTGGAGTAACCAGCGGTCACATCAAGATCCAGGCCGTCTTCGGGCTGGCTCCGGGGGATGCGATTGTCGTAAACGTTCACCACCCCGCCGACCGCATTCTGGCCGTAGCGCAGTGTTGCCGCACCTCGAAGAATCTCAACCTGCTCTGCATTCGCCATTTCCGTGGCCACGAGGTGATCGTTGCTCGCCGTGGATACGTCAAAGGACGAAATATCGTTGGTTAAGATGCGAATCCGATCGCCGCCCAGGCCTCGGATGATTGGGCGAGATGCGCCAGGACCGAAGAAAGTGGAGCTCACACCCGGCTGCCTCGCAAGTGTCTCGCCGATAGTGCCGTTCATGTCCTGAAGCAACTCAGCACGGCCAACAACCGTTGTACCCAGCACCACCTCATCGATACCTGAGCGTAGGGGCGATGAGCGAACAATCACCTCCTCAATGTTCTCTTGGCCGGCAGTGCCTGCTGTCTGCGCAGAGGCCATGGCCGAGCTCAGCAACAAAAGACTTATTGGCGATAGTTTGAACAGGCCGGACGGCGGACGAACAGGAGACGAAGACATGGTGGATCCTTTAATTCAGCTTGCGGATTGCGGCACCGGCGTCGCCGGTATAACGTTTTGAGACAACGTTACGTTGTAACATCAAGGCCCGATCACCAAAGCCAGAACATTTCGCTGACACTCTGGACAAAATCACGACACGGCGAATAGCCCCATGCGCGTGAGCCATCTTAGATCACTACAGAGGGCCTCGTTTTAGGCGCGGCAGAAACTCAAGTGACATGAAACTCCCAGTCCATCGTATGCTTTACTCAGAGTCTGAGCGTGAAACACGGCATGCGTATTGAGGTCATTGAAACGGTCGAACGGCTGCTCGAGATCGAACTTGTTTGGGACGAACTTTATGCGGCAGATCCCCACGCTCACCTGTATCTGTCGTCAGATTTTCTGTGCGCCGTTGCCATTCGAGTGCCAGAGAAGTTCCGTGTTCTTATCGCGTGGTCCGATGACCATAAGTGTGTCGGACTCCTGCCTGTTATTGTCAGAACCAAGTGGAGCAAGTCTGAAGAATGCCTGATCAACGTGCTGGACATGTTGGGACATGTGTTCGATGCAGACTACACGGGGATACTGTGCGATCCCGACCATGAGCCCGCGGTGTGCGCAGCGTTTGCTGACACTGTGGCGTCGATGCAGTTCTCACGAATCGTGCTCAACTACTTTAGTGGGCCATCAACACGGCTAGACGCTTTTACCAGCGCCTTCGACCCCCAAGTTTTTGACTGCAAGACCAACACGCACCTGATTAACGATGGACAGACCAACAACCTGATCTGCCCCTCCGTCACGCTTCCAGACAGCTTTTCTTCCTACCTGTCGAGTCTCAGCGCTAACTCCCGACAGAAGCTCCGGCGCCTCGTGCGCCAGCTAGACACGGATCCCCGTCTGAAGATCAGAAAGTCGCGACCAGAAACGTTTACCCAGGATGTTACCGTGCTCTCAAAACTCTGGTTTCTGAAACACGCTGAGCAGAAAGGCGAGAAGCATGCGGCGCGCCTTGCGGAACTGTTCAAGGAGGTGATGATGCTGGGGCTCGCTAACGGCATGGTGTACCTCGCCATTCTCTGGCGCGATGGCAAACCCATCGCGGCCCAAGCGAACTACATCGACAAAGCACGCAAAGAGGTGCTCTTTCACGTGGCTGGACGCGACAATAGCGTCAAGGATTTTTCGGCCGGTCTTATGCTGCAGGCACACTGCATTCGCTGGGCTATTGCCAACGGCTTTCATCGCTTCGATTTCACGATTGGCAATGAGCCCTACAAGTACAGTCTGGGCGGCGTAGACCGCGAACTCGCGTCGCGTGAAGTCTTCACAAAGAGCGGGGGCAACACCAACGGTGTTCTGGACCAGCGCTCAAAGGAGGACGTGTTGGCGTTAATCAGGCGGTACGTGAAAAAAGGCCGGGATTCTCAAGCCAGAACCGCGCTAGCGCAGGCGGTCGCCACGTGGCCAGACCTGGCAACCGAACAGGAGCTTTCGACGCTATTGGCACCGCGGTAGCGCACGCTGAAGACAGCTAGGCTCTTACGCGCTCCATGTTTGGGTCATAGAAGGGCCTGAGAGACACGTCCGCCGCATACTCCCGATCCGCGATACGCACGGTCCACTCGCCATCGCGAAGCCATGCGGCATCGACCGAAGAGCCTGCAACATCGGCCTCCACCATCGCCAATCCGACACTGGCACCCAGCGTGTGTCCGAAGGATCCGGCTCTCACGGTGCCCACGGGCGTTCCGTTGCGGCAAACAATCTCCTGATGATCCAGTATGGGTTCCGCATCTTTAAGTACGATGCTGACCATTCGATGCGGATACGTCAGTTCTGCCTTGCGAGCAGCGCAGGCTTCCTTGCCGATGAAGTCGCCCTCCTTGTCCAGGCGGACGGCGAACCCGAGTCCAACGGAATAAGGATCATCCATGTTGTCGATATCATGGCCGTAGTCCCGGTAGCCTTTCTCCAGTCGCAGGCTCGCTAGAGACTTCAGGCCAGCATGGCGGAGACCAAAGCTTTCGCCCGCGCTCACGATTCGGTCGTAAACATGCAGCGCCTGCTCGCTGGGTATGTAGAGCTCGTAGCCAAGCTCACCGGCATAGGTAATACGAACGCAATAGAGGCGACCAAGGCCGATATCGATTTCCTTCGCCGTCCGAAACGGGAATGCGTCATTGGACAGATCAACGCTGGTGAGGGCCTGGAGCAGATCCCGTGACTTGGGGCCCTGGATGTTCAGCTGACCATAGCTGGACGTCACGTCCGTGATGAACACATGTCGATCACCGACATGGCGCCGCATCCAAGCTTCCGTGTGCCGGTGCGCAACATCAGACGTCACCACCATGAACCGATCCCAATCCAGCTTCACCACGGTGAGGTCGGCTTCGAGCATACCGTCATCGTTGAGCCACTGTGTGTAGGTAATCTGGTTACACTCGCCGTCTACCTCGTTTGCCGACAGGTAGTTGAGAAAAGCACCCGCATCGCGTCCCTGCACCAGAAATTTGCCCATGAACGACATGTCCATGGCGATAACGTCGTTCCGACACGCATGATGCTCCGCAGCCCAGTGTTCAAACCACGCGGGTTTACCAAAAGTAAGGGGCCCCTGATCGGGGGTCTGGCCCTGGGGCGCGTACCAGCCGGGGCACTCCCAACCACTCACATCGCGGAAGTGTGCACGCTGGGCGTCGAGGCGCTCGTGGAAAGGTGATCGCTTCGCGCCGCGACAGGTGGCGGGCTGCCGATCGGGGTAGTGGCAGGCGTATACAAGGCCCAAGGATTCGAGGGCGCGCTGACGACGGTACTCTGGATTGCACTGGTAGGCCTGGAACCGATCGATGTTGAACCCTGTGACATCAACATCAGGCTTCCCATTCAAAATCCAATGGGCGATGACCCTGCCGTAACCACCACCGGTAATGATGCCGACCGAATTGAGACCTGCGGCAACGAAATAGTTGTTGAGTTCGGGCGCCTCGCCCATCACGGGCGCCAGATCCGGCGTGAAGCTTTCAGGCCCGCAAAAGAATTTGCGAATCCCGGCCTCGCGTGCAATGGGGATCCGCTCCATGGCAAGCTCAAGAAACGGCGTCAGCCGCTCCCAGTCCGGCTCCAGCTCTCCGAACGAAAAGTGGTCGGGGATGCCGTCAACCTGCCAAGGCTTACATTCGGCCTCGAACAGGCCAATCATCAAACCGCCGGTTTCCTCCCGGTAGTAGGCGTACTTTGAAGGGTCTTCGAGCACCGGCAACTCACTCGTGAAACCATCGATAGCTTCGGTGATCAGGTAGTAGTGCTCAGCAGCCTGGTTGGGAATGACAACGCCATTCTGCTCGCCAAGCTGCCGCGCCCACATGCCCGCGCAGTTCACTACGAACTCTGCGCGAATATCGCCTTGCGCGGTGCGAACACCGGCAACGGCACCTTTTGCGGTCAGGATGCTCTCGACGGGTATCTTCTCAAAGAGCTTGGCGCCCTTCAGGCGAGCGCCCCGCGCCATGGCCATGGTGACGTCAACGGGATTGATCCGTCCGTCGTCCTCGGCATAAAAACCGGCCTTCAGGTCATCGGTTTCCGCAAACGGAAACAGATTCTTAATCTCGCTGGGTGAAAGCTCATGGATGTCTTTACCGTGGAAGCGGTTAAAGGCGGAGATGCGCCGATACTCCTCGAGGCGATCTTCATCTGCAGCCAGCTCGATAAAACCGCATTGAACGAAGCCGGTCTGAAGACCGGTTTCCTCTTCGAGTCGCGCATAAAGGGACTTGGCGTGCTTGCGAATGTCTAACAGCGTCTCTGAGCCAGAGCCAAAGGTCGTGAGAAGGCCCGCAGCATGCCAGGTGGTGCCCGAGGTCAACTGATCGCGCTCCAGTAGCACCACATCGCAGCCGGCCTCGGCAAGGTGGTAAGCCACGGAACAGCCAATAATGCCGCCGCCGATAATGACAACACGGGCGGATTCGGGGAGCGCGTTATCGCTCATGGAGGCCTCCAAACGTTTGGAATTGCTAACGAATGCTAGAGCCTAGCCATCCCTTCTCTAATAAAATGCCGAGCCTTCACGCCAGCAGATGGGTAGCGCACTGTGTTCCCTTGTTAGTCCACGATCTGAGTCACCTTTAGCCAAGAAGCGTCCAGAGCAATGCCCTACCCGGGCTGACGCTTTTTCGTATGCCGGGTCGGCAGGGCAGTTAGCGGGTCTTCAGGCCAGGGATGCTTCGGATAGCGTCCGCGCATTTCCTTTCGGACCTCCGCGTATCCCTCGGTCCAAAAGTGTGCAATATCCCTCGTCACCTGCAGCGGGCGGCCGGCGGGCGACAGCAGGTGAACCACCAGGGGCAGCCGTCCCTTCGCCACGGAGGGCGTTTCCGTGCTGCCGAACATCTCCTGAAGTTTCACAGCGAGCACCGGAGGGTTCTCGTGATAATCGATGGCGATGCTCGATCCCGAGGGAACCGCGAATCGCTGGGGCAGTGATTGATCCAGCTCCCGCTGCTGCTCCCAAGTCATCCGAGCCTTGAGCGCTTCCAGCAGATCAATCTTCTTGAGATCCTGAAGACGCTTAACCGCCACCAAAAATGGCGCAAGCCAGTCTTCCAGGCTGTCCGCCAATGCATCTTCACTGTAATTGGGAAAACCTTCATCAAGCGCCCTCATCTGCCGCGCCCTGGCAACGAAACTTTCAGCGCTCTTGTCCCAGGGCAGCGTCGTGAGACGTCCGTCCCGGATGAGCTCAAGAAGCTTACCGACCCGCTCCGCTTCCGGGACCTCCCTGAGAGATTCGGATGCAAACAGTAACTCACCGCAGCGCACGCGACGCTCTGCGACAAAGCGACCGGATTGTTTGTCCCAGTCCACGTGGATTTCCTCTCTCAGCAAGTCCGACAGGAGGGTGTCAAACAAGGCGGAATCCAGGGCGCTCGCGGAATAGATGCCATCTCCACGCTGCCCCGCGCGACCGCCGACTTCAGCCACGGCCAGCCATCGAGCCTTGTCGAGGCTGCTCGGCTCAGCGAATCTGGCGCTGCGCCCATTTGCAAGCTGAAAACCGCCGTTGTGTCGCCGACGGGCAATGCGCTCTGGATAGGCGCAGGCGATGAGGTAGCCCGTGAGCTGCTCGGCCACGGGTCGGGAAAGAGGAGTAACTACCGGAGCGTCTATGCGACTCTGTAGCTGCTTGGCAAGCTTTCGCGTTCGCTGCTGCCAGCCACGATAGCGCGCCGGACAACGCTCGCCGCTCTGCAGGTACTCGAGACGCGTCTCCATGTCAGGTCCCTCGTGCCGCAGAGGGTCCCGGTCCGAAAGCATCGCGGCCAGAAGGGCACCTTGCTCCAGCGCACCGACCTCTGCCGCAGCGATCAGCATATGCGCAAGTCGCGGATGAGTGGCTACTCCAGCCATTGCAGAGCCATGGTTTGTTAACGCAAGACCAGTAGCCGTGCGCTCCGCTGCTCCGAGACTCAGCAGCAAATCAACAGCCTGCTGATAGGGACCAGCAGGTGGCGGCGTCAGCCATTTGAGCTCCGCGGGATCGTAGACACCCCAATCGAAAAGCTGCAGCACCAAACCCGCCAAATCCGCCTCTTCGATTTCCGGCGCTAGATGGGCGCTGCGCTGCGCGTGCTGCGACTCCGCCCAGAGTCGATAACAGGTGCCCGGCGCGAGTCGCCCAGCGCGGCCCAGACGCTGCTCGGCGGAAGCGCGAGAGATCGACACCGTATGGAGTCGGCTCATACCGGTGTTCGGATCAAACAGCGGCCGTCGCTCCAAACCAGAATCAATCACCACATGGATGCCTTCGATGGTGAGGCTGGTTTCCGCAACATTGGTCGCGAGCACGATCTTGCGCTGTCCCGCACTGAGCGGAGCAATCGCCCGGCGTTGCTCCTCCAGCGAAAGACTACCCAATAGAGGAAATACGCTGATATCAGAAGAAACGGAGAGCGCCTTCGCGACCTGATTGATTTCGCCTTGCCCGGGCAGGAAAACCAGCACGCTGCTTTCGGGATGACGGTCAACGGCGTCCTCGATGGCGCGTTTGACCCGGTCTGCAATCCTCTCTTTCGGGCTGCGCGCGGGTCGATAGTGGACCGCCACGGGAAACGCCCGGCCTTCACTGCGTATCACGGACGCCGACAAGTAGTCGACGAGATCCTTTTGCTCAAGGGTGGCAGACATCACAAGAAGCTTTAGGGGGTGTTCCCGCTCAAAGAGTTCTCGTCCATGGAGGGCCAGCGTGAGGGCCAGGTCGCCATCCAGGGATCGTTCGTGAAACTCGTCAAAGATGATGACTGCCACGTCTTCGAGGCTGGGGTCTTCAGCCAGCATACGAAGGAGAATTCCCTCCGTAACAACCTCAATACGAGTGCTCGGCCCTACCCTGCTCTCCAGCCGCATGCGGTACCCGACCGTTTCACCCGGGCGCTCATCGAGCAATTCGGCCATGCGCGCTGCCGCGCTTCGAGCCGCGATGCGCCGGGGCTGGAGCATCAGTATCTTTCGACCTGCCAACCAAGGGGCTTCGAGGAGCGCCAGGGGAATTACCGTTGTCTTTCCAGCACCCGGGGGTGCTTCGACAAGCAGTTGGTCTCGATCTGCTAGCGTTTGCGAGACGGCTTCCAGAACACCGGTGATAGGGAGATGCAGCGTGTCTGGGTGCTGATGAGCCTTGAAACGGGAACCATTCATTGGCGGATTTTATGCTGTGCGTGAATAAGTAGCCCATAGATGGCCGCCATTACGACTTCGCTTTTCTCTGGCTCCTCTTGGCATCGGCAATAAGTCGAGGGATATAGCCTAATTTCGGTGCGTGGAGCACATGGTTGCTCTTGATGCGCCAAACTTTCCCGGTCATGTCCATCAACTCTTCGAAGATCTTCTTGCGCCAGGCCCTCCAGGTGGATACGCGACTTTCCCGGCGGCGAAAACTCAGCAGAACGCGACGCCCCGGATGGCTAAAGAACGGCTCTGGAGGCACGTGCGGCACGATGTCGCCCTCGTTTACAACGCGAAAATGAGGGCCGTGCTCCATTGCGCTGTTTAGGGCGACCGCGAACTTGTCGTCGCCGGGCCGAGGGCTTGCGAAGGTGTAAATACCGTACACATCGTAGCTGTTCTCCATGAGCATCCCTGCATAAAGAGAGCACAGCGCGCCGCCGAGGCTATGACCCGTTAGCCACAAGCGTTTCTCCGCACCGCCAAATGAATCAATGGCGTTGGAAATGGCGATCACCGCCGGATAGAGAGCGTCCTGAAAACCTTCATGGGCTTTCGTCCCTGTCAGGGGACCCGGGTCGGTGACGGCCTGAAAGTTAGCAAACCAGTCTTCAATGGCATCGCTGCCACGGAACACGCAGATGATGTCCGTAGCATTGGCCATGACATAGCCCTGCGTATCGATGTCGGCGCCTTTTTGTACATCGATGAGCGAGACCTGATTAAAGCCCCAGCCTTTGGCGACTGTTTTAACTCTGCTCGGGGCTTTGTACGCGAGGTCGCAGGCGACAGCGAGCGAAAGCGAAGTGTCTGGATGATATGTTTTTCGGGCTCTAACACCGCGAAAGTAAGCTGAGAATGTGGTCACTGTTTAACACTCCGATTTAACGACCTGTGCGGGTGGTCTTTGGCCGGCAGGTTTTTTCCAAACAAGAGTCGCCGTAACCATCAGAACTCCGATGCCGCCGCTACCAACCCCCGTGTAGTGCAATGGCGAAACCCTGTCTAATGAGATCTCATACCAACCCCTCGAAGCCTTAGTCATCGCACTCGTGCGTGACCTGCGGCAAGTCTGCGTCAGTTAACTCCCCGAGGAAGCGACCCACTTTCCGAAGCTGGTGTTGGTTGCTGTCGGAGCGGAGGGCGCAATTTATGCGCTCTCGATCCGCGTTGCTTAAATGCCAGGAAAGCGGCGCGTCAATGCCCAGCTCTATCACCACCCGCTCCAGGGCTTCTGGCTGTAGCTGCTGAGTCAGATCCAGAAGCCGCTCATTGCGCTCTATTTGACTGGAACTTCGCACGTTCAACATGGTTTTGAAAGGAGCGGTCGCCCCCGGGGACACCTTCGCCGGATTTTCAATCGGACCATTGGCACGAATTTCTATAAGGAGGTGCGGTCTTGCGTCCGCAGACTCACTCGTCGCGGATTCTTGAACAGCGGCCAGGTAATCCAGCGCCGTCGCAATCCCCCAATTATCGAGATAACCACCATCCGCAAAGTGGAATTTTGCGACAGCACAATCTGCAGGATAGAGACCAGCAATATCCTCAGGCTCGATGCGGGCCACGGGCGTGACATAGGGGAAGGTCGCCGAGAGGCGCGCTGCCGTTTCGAGGGCGATATCGCGCTCGGGGTAAACCTCAGAAAAAAGCAGCGCGCGCTGGGTCTGATTCAGAACCGCAGAGCACCGTTGATCCGGAGTCATGGTGTCTGGCTGGAGCAAGCTTCTACCTTTTCCAGAATCGGCATACAGTGGAAAGTTCGTGAATACCATGCGCTGGCCGGTCTCCGCGACTACGGCATTGATCGCAATCACCGTTGCATCTTCAGACGCTGAGCTTTGCTTGAGCGTGCGATTCATAGGGCCAAAACGTTGGTTCATAAGCTCTCGCCAGCGCGCTTCCACCGCGTGGGCACGATCGTAGGTGAAAGGTAGATTCAATACCCTCCGCCAGAGATCCGGATAGCTAAGTCCCCAGCCGACTTCTGCAAGGCTCGACTCCCCCGAGATAGACTGAAAGTCATGCAGCACCCGTTCGTCATCGATGCCCGCAGAGAGAGCGGCGCTGTAAAACACGGCCCCGACACTTCCACCAGAAACAGCACTCAAAAAGTCGACAGAAAAGGAATTGGGGTACAGCCGGTGCAGTTCTGCCAGCACGGTACCCGTCCAATAGGACGCAGTAATCCCGCCACCACTGGCCGCGACGATAATTCCATTTCGAGTCCCAGGATTGGCGGCTTCCTTGACCGGGAGTTCCCGCTGCTTGGGAGCGCTGAAAAAATGATCGCTGGGAATAGCGATGGTTAGAAACAGAACCAGGGAGAGCGCGGGTATCCGATAGATGTCGAACCAGAGTGATAGGAAACTGGTGACGTAGGAGATGACCAGAAGCATCGTCAGGAGATAGAACAGCGGCGGCACGCGCAGTTCATTCCCATGTTCGGGATAGAACGCAAAGCCCACATACGCGTAGAGGCACAATGCCGCCATAAAGTAAGACCGGCTGCTCACCACGCTGAACGTCAATGGTGCCTGGCTGGAGGCATCCAGCCCTTTGATGACCGCTGACCAACCGATGCGTTCAAGAAACAGGTTCCACGCGTCAGCGAAAGCTTGCTGAACCGTTTCAGTCGGAACACCCAAAAGCAGGGCGACACCCCACATCCTTGAAAGACACCAATTGCGGGCTTGCGTCCCGAAGTCGATAGCTTCGCGGAACCACATCGCGCGTGAAACCCACCAGAATCCGTAGGCGCAGAGCACGCCGAGACATAGGCAAACGCCTTCCTGCCAGCCAGGCGACGACTTCAAGACCGTCGCCCCTAAGGTTGGAGCGGCAAACAGTAAGAAGAATATGAACAGCCGTTGCGGCGGCACGCGGAGAAACCAAAGCTGCCTCTCTTTACCGTCCTGAAGCCACGACCAAAGGGCATTCTCTGCCTGCACCGACTCAGTGTCGGTGCTTTGCGAGGCACTCTTCTTGAAGGGTATTTCCATCCGAAGAGGCGCTGACTCCCAGATCATCCCGAACTGAAACATGAGCGCCCACGCGTACAAGGTGGCAAGCAACGCGACGAAAAAGAAATCCCATTGTTGGAGATCAAACCAATTCTCCAAAACCGCAGATCCAGCATCACTAAAGGCGAGGACGGGGAGCATCCAGGCAAGGGCCGCGAAAACCAGCGGAACCCGCAGGAAGTAGGCGTACTGCGCCGCGTAAAAGCGTCCCTGAAGCACAACGAATAGTCCAAAGATGAACAGAAACGCCAGCCAGGAAACGATGGAACCGCCCAGTTCTCCGCTTATCCCCACGTAAAGACCCTCCGGTTCGGCAGTTCAAGGGACCAATTCGGTTAGCACGGCTCAGATCACATGCAATGAATCAGCACCGCACGGCCCGAGAAAAACCACAGTATAGAACTGGCGATCATCAATCCTATGACTCACATTGGGCATGTAGCAGAGTCGAGGCGGCTTCCTGAGGGTAGGCAGCCACGCCAGCGAGTTGAAATGAATTGCGTTGCATTGCGAAAGTTCGATGACAACGAGTTGCTCCTAGCGAGCCCTGTCGTTTACCAAGCTTGCCTGCTCTTCTGAGATTCACATCCAAAAGTACGTTGAGTGAAGGTTCAAACCCTATGGAGACAAGCTAGCTGACAGAGTACGGCAACGGTACTCTTGAGGTTCTCAAAGGGAGGGCGTTAGCGAATGCAACGGAATCGAATGACAGGGGCCATGATCGTCGCTGTCCTCTTCTCGCTCCTCGGCTTCGATACAGCCGCGCAGGACCGCGGCGACTGCGCCAATGAGCTGCGGACGCCGAAGTATGTGCTGACGGGCGAATGCGACTTTCGGGAAACGGTCGCCTCACAGATCGAGCCCTTTTGGAGCACGGTGGTGACCAGGGGCGTTATAAAAAGAGACGACTTGGACCTGCATTACGCGCATGCGAGGTCGGAGATAAGCAATCGGGCAATCGTGATCTCTAGCGGAAGAACGGAAGGTTTGGCGAAGTACAAGGAGCTGATGTACGACCTGCACAGCAACGGTTACTCCGTTTACATCATTGATCACCGGGGACAAGGTCACTCAAGCCGCATGCTGGAAGATCCGCACAAAGGCTATGTCGCAGACTTTCAGGATTACGTTACGGACTTCAAGGCTTTCGTCGATGCGGAGGTCAGGCCCCAAGAGTTTAGTGAGCTATTCCTCCTGGCGCATTCTATGGGCGGCGCGATAGCCACGCTCTATCTTGAGCAGCACCCGGGTGTTTTTGACGCCGCGGCGTTGAGCTCCCCGATGCATGAGCCAGACGCCAGTATTTTTGGCTCGCCGACGCTGGGATGTCTCTGGTTCAGGCTGACGTATTTGGCATGCGACACGTGCTACGTGGGGTTTCTGGATCGCGGGTATGCGCCGGCAGAGTTTAACGACAACATCCTCACCAACTCACCTCTCCGCTACGAGCATATGTTGACGACCTATGCAGAGGAAGAAGGGGCGGGTCGGTCTGTTGTACTCGGTGGCCCCACGCGCCGATGGGTAAGAGAAGCATGCCTTGCGTCAAAACAAATGATCCGCGACGCCGGCAAGATCGATATCCCCGTTCTAGTCCTGCAGGCTGGGGACGATGAAGCCGTCACGGCCCGCGGACAAGACGCATTTTGCGAAGTACTGCAATCCACCGCCAACCCTGGTTGCGTTGGTGGCGCGCCCCTTAAAGCGGGCTTGGTGCAGGCTAAACACGAGTTATTTATTGAGGCCGATGAGTATAGAAATCAGGCTCTCACCCGGATTCTCGATTTTTTTGACCAACACAGCCGCTAACAGACGCACAATGCCGAAAAACGCGGCTCGTTGTGTCTGCAGGAACGCTCGGAGCTACGGGATAACAGTTGCTTTTTTTTGGCCATACGACGGCGAATACACCGCCACACCTATGCCGCAAGATCGTGCCGATGCGTTAGTGGCGTAGCTGCCTTAAGACCCTACTCCGTAACCTCAAACGAAAGGGTGCACAGAACGGCTCCGGGCGACGCCCAACGGTAAAGACGCGTACAAAAAGGATATCCCATGAACGGAAAGATCATTGCCCTCGTAACCCTGCTCACGCTGACGCCTCTACTGAGTAGCTGTGGCGCCGTGAGGACCTATTACGCCGATTTGAAGTATGAAGAGGAAAAGAATGATATGGGCGAGCCAGACGCCCACAGCGATAAGTTCATGTACGAACTGGCTGATCGCTTTGGGCTTATGGCCCTTTTCGCCGATGTCGCCTATCGGGATGACTTGCGCACATTATCGAAGACCTATGGAGAAGACGGATACCTGATCTCCGAGGTATTGATCTCCGACACGCTCGATAGTGCCTGCGACTATCTTGATTCAGAGGAACCACTCCCAAGCTACGGCATGCCCTCTTCGACAGACCCAAGTACGAAGGATGTTGGGTATTGGGCCCGCTGGCGAGGCAGCGACAGCATAGCCTCGTCTCCGTGCTTCAATGAGGAAGGGCTGTTTTACGAAACTTATGTTTACTATTCCCCCGAGGCTCAAAATCGGCGGCCTGAGGAAGCGGTCATCGCGTTTCGAGGCACGGAGAATGAGGGCGCACAACTCTGGCTCGATTGGCGCACCAACCTCACGGGGGCCTTCGGCTTCGAACCCCGTCAGTACGAACTCGCGTCGACCCTTGTGCCTGAAGTCATCGCTGCGTTAAAGGCGGAAAATCCGGATGTCAAAATCTTTACCACCGGGCACTCCCTTGGAGGAGGTCTGGCGCAACAAGCCGGGTATCTTTCCAAAGATGTCCTGGAGGTCTTCACCTTCAACACGAGCCCTGTCACAAACTGGACGTCCCTGGCGCGGCGGGGGGAGGTGCGGAACCAGTTCCCCGTTTTTCATCGCGTGTACAACGGCGGCGAAGTTCTTGGCGGCCTCCGAGACATCACAACACTCTTTACGAAAGCACGATATAACCGGCACGACATCGGCATTCAGGTACAACCGAAAGATCTTATCGCTGGGCACTCCATGACCCTGATCAGCTGCCATTTTGCTTGCTTGATAGAGCGCCAGGGCGACACCGCAGCTCATCAACTCACACCGACCTACATTGCACAGGAGCTTATTGGTGAAGCAAAGCACTGTCAGGGTTACGTAGATCTCGGCGAGTGCGCCCTCAGACAGTAGCCCGGTGGAGGCTGGCGGCGAATGCCCAGGATAAATAGCGGAAGCGGCTTATAATCCTGCGCCTGCTCGAACCGGTCATAGCACGGCTCGAAGCTGGCGGTCATTCGATATCCGTCCGGATCAAAACAAGTTCGCCAGGCGTACCTCCGCCGGGAGAGTCCGTAAACAGAAGCTCGACGATATCACCGTCTGCCAAGGTAATTGGAACAGGCGCCAGAATGACTGCATCGTTAGAACTTTGAATCAGTGTGATCTGGTAGTCGCCAGCCTCCTCCTCAAAGTCGAAGGTCAGGAACGGTGACAGCCCCGTGACCACCGCGTTGCTGTCGTCTACCGGTTGCCCTGGGAGCAAGAGGTAGACATCGATCGCCTCGTTGCCCGTAGAGGCATGAACAAAGCTCACTTTTGCGCCCTCATTCAGTGGCTGCACTTCGTCAGCGATAACATTGCCGCTGATAGTGCGCGACCCATCATCGTCCTGAGACAATCCAGCGATGACAAGGCTCAGATAATTGCCAGACGTCAAGCTGATCTGCGCTTCGTAGAAAAAGGTGTCTACTACGCCGGCGGGTGTGACATTAATGCTGTAGGCGTCGGGATCGATCTCAAGGTAATCAGTCATCGATTGAAAGCCAACGTTCGCAAAGATCGGCTCTCCAGCGGTGTCACCGAGGTACAGGTCAACAGCAGGATAGTCTGGTATCCCATTGAACAAACGAAGACGGGCCGGCGTATCCTCGTCGATCAATTGTCGGGTAAGACCATCACCCTGCACTTCCAGCAAGAGCAAGGAGTCGCTGCCCACCGCAAAGTCCATGACAAGGTAGAAATGATTGACGTCTTCGTCGATGTCCACGGTGCCCCCATCGAACAGTACATCTTGCTCGCCAGACCTTGTAAATCGCAGCTCGTACTCTCCCTCGTCAACGTCGACTACTCCGGAGAAAAACCGGGTATCAGAACTTAGAATTGGAGGTTCCGAGAAAACGCTGTCGTCTCCATCGAGTAGGTAGAGATCCAACGACGGAATGGCTGAGGTGAGATTGATCATGCCCACGCGACCAAAGTCTTCATCAAGATCGAATCCTGGAACCTCGACGACTTCCAGCTGAAGATCCTCGACGGAACCGACAAGCACCAGCAAAACGTCAAAGTCACCGTCGAGGTCGTAGTCGAAGGTCAGATCGAAGTATTCACGATCCCCATCAGCCTGAACTTGGTAGAACGTGAGGGGTTTCTCGCCATCGATCAACGCTTGTGCGGCGGATGCGCGCCCGTAATCGACGGTACCCTGGTCGGATTCAGAGATTTCCCAGCCGATAGCCACGGTTCCCGTAACCGCGTTAACGAGTCGAAGGCTGCGACTAGGGTTGGCCTCACTATCCTCATCCGACGAGTCATCTCCCGAGTCGCAGGCGCTGAGGAACAGAGCCATGAAAAAGCAGAATATGAGCGTAGACAGGCCGTGACGCCCATTTAGGGCGCCGTGCAGGGTGTGCATGAGTAGTTTCCCGCTAGAAGTTGTAGGTGGCCGTTAGACCGTAGGTTCTCGGTGTGTTCGGATAGCCACTAAAACTGCCCTCCTGTGCGACCGCCGGGAACGCGGACTGCAGGTATTCATCGTTGGTGATGTTGCGCCCCCAAAGATTCAGAACTACACCGCTGTCAAAGGTGAGACCCATGCTTGCGTTGAAGGTATTGACCTCCCGGGAAGCGACGCTGGCGGGAACGTTATCCACAACCTGAACTTCATCTTCAAAAACGTGTTCGAGTCGAACATACGCAGCCGCCCAGGAGCCCGCCTGAAAGTTGTAGCTCACTGCCGTCGTCGTAGACAACTCGGGTATCCCGGCAGGTTGCTCACCGGACAGATCCGTAGGCCCGTCGACGCCCAACGCACCCTCAAATTCGTCGTAGAGAGCATCGAGATAGGTTGCGGCGAAACTCAGCACCATTCCTTCAATCGGCGACCAGTTCAGATCGAGTTCGACACCATCAACAGACTGCTTTCCTGCGTTGGCCAAATTGAAGCCCGTTCCAGAGAACACATTAGACTGAAAGCCATCGATTTCCTGTGCGAAAACAGCAATGTTGAAGCGAACGGACTCGTAGGCTGCTTTAAGGCCAACCTCATAGACAATTGATTCTTCCGGACCCGCAAACCGCGTGCCCGAAGTCAGATTCGGAACCGCAAGGCCCGCAGCCTCAAGGGCCGGTATGTCCGACGCGAGTGGACGGGAATCTCGCGACAGATTCCATGATGATGCCTTGAAACCTGTACTTACACCCGCATAAGCACTCATGTTGGAATTCAGATCCCAGGAAAGTCGGAGCGTGTATGTGATGTCGTCATCATCAGTCTTTCCATCCTCAACTTCATTGGGAAAGTTTAGAAATGGCGGCAAAAACTGAAACGGCTGTAGTGCGGCAAAAGGCGTTCCCGTGAAATCGATGGAAGAAAAAACATCATTGTTTACGAAATCCGCCGTGGCCTCCTTTTCGGACTCCGTATAGTTCAGGCCGATCGTTGCCGTCACACTATCCGTCAAATCGTAATCGAGCTGCGCAAACAGGGAGATCGTCTGGTCCTCCAGCGTTCGGTCTTCCTGAATGAAGCCCGTAGTTTCTGCAAAGAAAGTACCGGGCACGATGGACGGGTCCAGGCTGCCATAGAATTCCTCGGCGACTGTCACAAATCCGCCCGCAAGAATATCGGCGTAGTCACGAAACTGATCCCCGTAAGCGAGACTGCCCGATACATCGACGTCTTCGTAGAAAAAGAAGGCCCCCGCCATCCAGGCAAGCTTCCCATCGCCTGCGGACGTCAAGCGCACTTCCTGTGTAAACGTATCGATCTGCGTATCCGTGAGATTTCCCTGATCTGGATCGATGAGACGGGCACTCGTGTAGTCGACATCGCCCAGCTGCACCTGGTCCAGCTGTCTGAAGGCCGTGATCGAGGTCAGCGTGAGCTTGTCGAAGTCGTAGTCGACCTGCAGCGACACGCCGCGGGTTTGATTGTCTGTGTCGGAGTCGAAATCGTAGTAACCCTCATAGGCGAAAGGCTCCTCCGCAACGAGATTTCCCCCCAAGGCTCGAACTACATCACCTGTTGGGCCATCCACCAGGTTTGCTACGCCACAGCAAAGCTCTGTCACACTCTCGGCGTCCGCAATGAATCGAACCTCCATACGATCAGTCGGACTCCAAAGCAGCTGCCCTCGTAGATTCCATCGATCAAGCTCATTGAGTGAAGTTCCAAGCTCCAGATTGTCGTAGTAACCATCCCGCTGATTCACGCTACCAAACAGGCTAAATGCGAGATTATCCGATAGCGGACCGGTCACATCTCCCCGGATGATGCGCTGATCATAGTTGCCGAGGGTGGCTCCGAGTGACCCGCTGTATCCTGAGAGATCAGGTTTGGCAGTGACGACGTTGATCACGCCCGCAGATGCATTCTTTCCGAACAAGGTGCTTTGGGGCCCACGTAAGACTTCGACGCGTTCAAGTTTGGGAAGGTCCGCCAAGGCACTTCCAACTCTGGAACGGTAGACACCGTCGAGAAAAACGCCCACGGAAGGCTCTATCCCCGCGTTGTTAGCGCCATTGCCAAAGCCTCGTATGATGAAGTTGGTCTGCGCCGATCCCTGCAACTGCGTCACGCGAAGGCTGGGAACGAGTGTTTGAAGGTCTTTGATATCAAGCACCTGTGAGCGCTCAATGGACTCTGCGGAAACCACCGATACGGCGACCGGCACTTCTTGCAAAGTCTGCTCGCGCTTTGTGGCCACCACGACCACTTCCTCCAGCGCGCCCTGGGCGAAAGCCGGTGATGCCAGCAAGCTCTGCACAGCAATCGTTATCGCACCGCATAAGTGCTTCATCCGAGGCTCGAAGCGGGTTTGTTTGTTGACGTTCATCAGGAGATGCCTTTCGTTGAACCTATGGAAAACAACTCTGAACGCGGCCAGGGGAGCTCGCAAAGTTGAACGTCACCGTTGGAGCAGTGATTTACACCAGTGGCACAGAAATTAGCGTCAGTCCGCCTTTTCAAGGCGCTCCAAAGTAAATACCGATAAGGCAGGCACCCATTTACCACTCGAGTGCCTGCCTCAAAGCGGCTTACTCCTCGTCTCCGCCAATTGCAGCTAACAACGACTCAAGTGCGTACTGCTGCTCGGTACCCTGCGACATTGGGATCATTCCCGAAAGACTACCGCCACCGGCACTAAAGACAGATCGAAGCTGTGACTTGGCTTGCTCCACACGATCACCGAGCTGCGTAAAAGCATCGGTCAACGAAGCGCCATTCTCCTCAGCTCGCTGCTTAAGAAAGTCCGGAGCGCTCTCAGCCATTGCGGCCGGATCAAAATCCCCCGACTGAAGGGCGCTGCGCATCTCGCTTCTAAAGGCATCAGCCTGCGCCTGCTGATCCGGGGTCAATCCAGATTCGCCCCCAAGAAGTTGGCCCAAGGGGCTTACGGAGAGCCGCTCCCCTATCCGATCCGAAGACCCTCCAGGGTCGAAGGAGGCGCCTATGCCCCCACTCCCACTTGAGCTTATGCCTAACAATTGCCCCAATTGAGGGGCGCCGACGATCGAACTAATTTCCATGGCTACTGCTCCTGTTGTGTTTGGAAATGCCGGTGGACACCAGCCGAAGACCCAAAGCAAAACGTCGGCCCGTCAAGCTGGTACACACCTGAACTGTGCCTATCGGTGAGTGAAGGGTGTCGATTGCTGCTTGAACGGCACAGCTTCGAAGCGGGCAGAAAGTGCGCGGCGGCAAGTTTTGCAGCCAGGTGGCAAATGCATTCCCGTAGCCGGAGCTCGCCGAAGCTTCTTTGCCGCAAGGCGGCCTCCATCACAGGCACGCGCGGATAAGCACCATCGACTCACGAATTGACGCAACTCAAGCAATGAATTCCGGTGATGCAAACATCAGGAGGTCTCGCTGTGATTGGCTCAGCAAACAGACTTCAGCGGGCCCGTATGCTCGAGCGCCGGAGTGCTGACTGGTTGATCACGGCATAAACGCCATCCCCTTTGTCGGGCACTTTGGAGATTCGGTCGTCGAGAAAAATCTGGCAAAAAGCCTAACGAGAGCTATCGCTGAAACTCAGGAGATCTTTAACTTTGAGCACTCTTTCTAGATCAGACCATTCATACACGGCGTCGCGCTCACACGTTTTTGCAGAGCAAGACTCATATCCGCGGTTCGTAAGCTTTGTCGCCTTCGCATTGGGTTGCTTTGATCTTGTGAGGGGTTTTGTGCATGCACCCCTAGCCGGGAGCGCTGCTGCAGCGGTGTCAGGCATCGACTTGAGTGGTCCAACGGGCGGCGATCAGATCATACTTATGGCCGCGTTCGGGCATGCTAACTTCATAACAGGAGCAGCGCTCATCTATCTGAGCCTCAAGAGTAGAGGCGGCGCTGTATTCTTGATGACCGTTATTCCGGTAGCTCTGGCCGTCGCCGGTGTATCGGTAAACTACTGGACGAAGCACTTTCCGGTCCAAGGTGAGTTTCCGGGGCGGTACAACATGATGATCTACCTTGTGATCTGCATCGTTACTGTCGTGACCGCGCACATTTATCGCTGGAACCGGCGACATCAATCGATCATCGAGTCTTCTTAGCCTTGGTTGAAGCCATAGCCCGTACTTCGGAATTGATGAAAGAGATGATCAGCCCACAACAGAACGACCAACCGAGAACATGGCCTGGGCCAAGGTTATTTCGTGCCCTGATCTTCGTAGTGGTATGGCCAAGTCTGAACCTTGCCCTGATTTCTTCGGTGCTCATGCAAGTTGGCCTGTTTGAACCATCAGTGCTCCTTCTCCTGGCGCTTAAGTACTACGCAATTTTCGGGACCGCTTTCCTAATCGTGACCATTATTCAATGGAGATTCCCGGCAGTCTTTACCGATGCTCACTTCGGGCGGCAACTGCTCCTTCACACCGGCGCGTTCGTCCCCTTGGCTTTCACATTTAGCCCTATCGGACCCCCGAACTTTCCGGCACCTTTTCCTCAGCCTCGCGGTGTTCCTCTCGTTTTTTTCATGCTGCAGATCATTGTTTACGTGGCGGTAATGCGTATTTTCTCTCAACAGCGTCGCGCCCATGCAATGGAGGTCAACCTACGCCAGGCCCAGATCAATCTGCTTCGATCCCAGAGCAATCCTCATTTTTTGTTCAACACCCTGAATCTGCTGGGATCGGAGATTGCAAACCGTCCCATGAGTGCGATCGAGATCGTTTATGACCTGGCTGACCTTCTCCGGGAGAGTCTGCGGTCCGGGGAGCAGACAACGACTTCCATCGCCGATGAGTTTCGACTCGCCGAGCTTTATCTACGGCTTCAGGAGAAGCGCTTCCCCGGTCGATTCACTTTCTCGCTGGAGATCGAGGATTCGCTTCGAGACTACGAGATTCCTTCTTTGCTACTGCAGCCTGCCATCGAAAACGCCATTAAGCATGGCGTAGCCAGGTCGATGGAGCCTACTCTCGTACACCTCACGGCGAGGCGTTGGGGAAAATCTGTAATTATCACGGTCGTGAATACCGGCATTCAGAACGAATCTGCCACCGTGACCGAGGGCGCAGGCCTGAGAATTCTGCGAGAAACTCTGGAACTCTACTACGGCAAAACACACTCCCTGGAGTTTGAGATTGCCGATGGGGAGGCGATGCTGGAAGTCACCTTGCCTGCTGCCGCCGATCACGCGAGTCCGGCGTGAGAGATCGATCCCGTAGCGTGGTCATTGTCGATGACGAGCCCGCAGCGCGAGTGGCTTTGCGAAGTGTCGTCGATGGGTTTCCAGCGCTGAACATCGTTGCCGAAGTAGAGGATGGCAAGACCGCGGTCGAAGTCATCACCCGCACGCTGCCTGACATGGTATTCCTGGACATCGACATGCCCGGGGTGGATGGCCTGGAGGTCGCAAAGCAGACCAGACATCTTTCTTACCATCTAGTGTTCGTAACTGCGCACCATAAATACGCGCTGGATGCCTTCAATACCTACGCGACGGATTTTCTCCTGAAGCCCGCAAGGCCCGCGCTCATCAGGAAGTGCATTGAAAAGATCCTGCATCAGGAGACACTAGCCCTACAGCGGCTGCAGCCCCATGGGGATGGACCCGACAGTCTCGTCCTTGAGGAGAGCGGTGTGAGTCGGGTTCTCAGGACAGAGCACATCCTCCTCATTGACGCTATTGGCCGTTACCGTCGTATCGTGCTGTCCAAGGCCGGAGTGCAAACGCATTCTCAGGAGACCATTGTCTCAAATGCGTCCTTTGATGATCTGATGAAAAAGCTCGAGAGCGAGAGCTTTCTGCGAATCCACCGCAGCGTTATCGTCAATGTGAAAAAAGTTAGAGCCTTGCGACTACGCAACCGGCGTTACTTTGCCGAGGTCGACGGCCATCCAGAAGACCTTCCCATTGCCCGGTTGCAGGTAAAGCCACTTAAGCAGTTGGTCAGGGATTTGAGAAGCATCGAAACGCCTGGTCGCAATCACTAGAAAATTGCGAAGCCCGCGGGGTTCATCTGCACGGTTATCGTATAGTTCGCGAACCGTTCCATCCGGCTATTCGGACGTTGCCCTTCATGCGATCACTCTTTCTCCTTTCTTGTCTCTTTTTCAGCATCGGCGTGTTCGCCCAAGAACCTCCTGCAGGGCGCCTGCCAGATGTGGTGAGACCCATTGAATACTGGTTAGACCTCACGCTGGATCCTCGCGCTACGGGCCTTTCGGGAACCGTAGATATTCAGATGGAACTCAAAGAAGCGACAGATCTGATTTGGATTCACGGCAAAGATCTTCGCGTGATGTCCGTTATCGCTCAGTCAGACAGCGGCAACACGATTTCCGGCGAGTACCAACAAGAATTGGACTCAGGCGTTGCCGCCCTGCGCTTCGCGAGTGCGCTGCCTGCGGGAATGGCGACGGTGAGAATCGAGTACGAGGCCGATTACAACCTGAACCTGGCGGGACTGTTCAAGGTTGAAGAACAAGGTGATGCTTATGTTCTTGCGAAGTCGGAGTCGATTCAGGCGAGGCGCTTCCTACCCAGCTTTGACGAGCCGGGTATGAAAGCAGTGTTTAACATGCGTCTGGCAATACCTGAGGGGAATACGGTGATTGCCAATACGCCAGAGACGGGTCGCGAATCGACCGAAGGTGGCATGGAGCGGATAACCTTCGCTCCGACTCGCCCTATGTCGACCTACCTGTTGTCTCTGGCGGCTGGCCCATTCGATGTGGTTGAGCGCCCGCCGTTACCGGCCAATCGTTGGCGGAAGGACCCGGTTCCGCTGCGCGGCATTGCCCGTCGCGGTCGTGGTGATGACCTCAAACATATTCTCGATGTTACGCCAGAAATGTTGGCGGTGTTCGAAGAAGCCCTTCAACAACCTTACCCCTATAAGAAGCTCGACATTGTAGCGGCACCGCAATGGCCTAGCGGTGCCACGGAGCTTTCAGCAGCTATCACCTATCGCGAAGAACGCATCCTGCTGGGGGACAAGCCTGCGCCTGGCGCCAGGCTATCTATGGTGAACGTCCACGCACACGAAATTGCCCACATGTGGTTCGGAAATCTCGTAACGCCGCCCTGGTGGGACGATCTGTGGCTGAAGGAAGGCTTCGCCACCTGGGGAACGCCGCTGGCGCTGACCAAGATGGAGCCCGATGGCGGTCATGATCTCGCGGCGGCAAAGCGGGCTGCGTCGGCCATGCGCCTCGATTCCCTGGCCAGCACCCGGGCGATTCGTGAAGACATTGAATCCAACGATGACATACGCAATGCCTATGACAGCATCACCTACAGCAAGAGCCTCGGCGTGATTCATATGGTCGATCAGTTCTTTGGCCCCGACGTGTTTCGCCCTGCCCTCGGTCGTTACATCGCGAATTTCGCCGATGGCCAGGCTGCATCACCTGCTTTTTATGAGGAAATTGCGCGGGAAACCAGAACACCGGCCGTCGCGGAGACCTTTCGAAGCTTTGTCGAGCAGAAGGGCGTACCTCTCCTGAAGGTAACTCTCTTGTGCGAAGCAGGCACGCCCCAAGTCACGCTGAACATGGAGCGTTACAGGCCCCTGGGTTCACTGATTGAGGACCATGGGGTTCAGTGGAACATCCCGGTTTGTCTGCGAGATGACACAGGCGCCAAGCAATGCAAACTTCTGACGGAGCGCCGTTCCCAGATTGCTCTCGCGGGTGCGGCGTGTCCCGCTTGGGTGCTCCCGAATGCAGGCGGAGCGGGCTACTACCGATTCTCGCTACCGCCCGCCTTATGGGCCGAGCTTCTTGAGAGCTTTGAGGAACTGACGCCCGTAGAGGCGCTCTCCGTGATCGATAGCGCTATCGCTGCTTTCGAGTCGGGCGACCTTCCCGCTGAACAATTCCTTGAATTATTGCAAGCCTCGTCCAAGTCGGAGCGTCGGCAAATCGTGACGGCGCCGCTCGGGGCCATCAAGCGCAACTCAAACCGCTACTTCAGTGATGAAGAGCGGCAGGCGCTTGGAGACAAGATCGGGCCTTGGTATGTGAAGGCCCTGGAACAGGCGCAGGCTTCTGGAGATGCGGATTCTGCGCTGCTCAGCTACGAACTGGAGGCCTTCCTCGCGGATGTTCTGCGGCGGCCAGACGCCAGAGAAGCGCTGCGCGAACAGGCAGTCGCTTTTACAGGATTCGACAGAGAGAGAAACGCAGAAGCATTGAGTTCAGACTTATACCAACCGGCTCTGTCGGTCGCGATACAAGATCTTGGCGAGCCGTTTCTAAAGCACCTCATCGAGTTTCGTGGTGAGGTGGACAATCCTAAGTTCGAAGGAGCGTCCGCGAAAGCCATCGGCAGCATCAACGATGAGGTTTTGCTACCGCTCTTGTGGGAACAAGTGCTTTCGGGCGATTTTGGTTCGCGTGAGGCCTATGACGCCCTGAAGGTGGCAACCTCGACGTCACCGGTTGCCGCTCGGAACTGGACGTGGGTCGAAGACAACTTCCCTGCAATCGTCGAGAAAATACCAGCTCAGTGGCGACGCCGCACGCCAACGCTGGCAGTAGCATTCTGTGATAACGAAATGAGAACGCGCCTATCCACGCTTTTCGAGAAGTATGGTGATCTTGCGCCCGGTTACCGACGGGCGCTCGATCAGACTGATGAACGTATTCAGCTTTGCGATGCTCAGCGTGGGCAAAGCAAGGCGCTAGCCGCGGTTTTGTAAGGCGCTTTCGCCAGCGGCTTACGCCAGTTGCTCACGCCAGTTGCTCGCACCAGTTGCTCGCACCAGTTGCTTTAGCAGCCTAGTAGCCGCAAAACACAGTTTCCCGGAGCTAATTCAGGTAAGCGACGGTTACCTGAGCGGAAGCGCATCAGAACACATCCGCTGAACCAAACTCAGCCTCGAGGGAAGCGCGGATTATCGCCTTCTCTTGGGGAACATCGACGGTGGAGCAGGCGCCATCGTTCCACGCCTCGTAGCGTTCGTAGGAAGGCTCGCCAATCGTGGTGACCAACTCCCAAACCAGCATGCATGTTTCCTTAGAGTCCAGCGCAGACGACGCCACTGAGACCTCCTCCAGCAAGCCATCGAGGCCAGGACTGTCACGCAAAAGGCGGGGCTCTTCAGCGCCAGCGTCTAAAACCATCACATCGGGCGACTGGACTGAGAATTGCGGCCACGCAATGCCATTGACGTTGCCCGGCGTGCCCTCGCGCGCGAAGTTTCCCCAGGCCGCCATCATGATATCGGTCATAGCCTCTGCAGATTCTGTCTCGGGGTACATGTAGTCGCCGACGGACCCGTACATGGGCGCGCCCATCACGAAGGCAATTTCGCTGGCGTGGGCGGCACCGAGAAGGCTGGAAAATTGGACGAACCAGTTATCGTCCTGCTCGTCCCAATCAAAGCGATACGCATAGAGATCCTCATAGCCTGCCGAGCGCATCGCAATTATCGGCTCGTCCACACCTCGAACTTTCCAGCCTCGACCCCGCTGTTCAACCCAGTAATTGAAAACAGCTTGATCCTTGACGCGTAGCTTTGGAGGCAGCAAACCAAACAACACATCGTCGGCATTCACGAAATAGCGGCTAAGTCCAAGCCACAGCGTAACCTCGTCACGATTGGAGCCGACCAGCACCGGAACATCTTTCGAAAAACGTTCATCGCCAAGCGCCGTCATTAATCCCTCTTGCGGAATGACAGCGCCATCGGCGATCACGAGGGGCGAAGCACGATCCCGGGATATGCCGTAATAGGCACTGAGCACATCCTCTGCGGCCGTACCCCGCAGGCTTTCGGCCGTGACTGCACTGTTCTTGAGCCCGAGGGCCTCGACGATCTCCCAGGAGCCGCGATCCACATACACAAACTGCTTCTTCTCGTTGTAAGCCTGTGCCGGGGAGTAACTCTGCAGCACCGGTGACTGGGCGATCGCCTTGTGGAAAAGTCCCTCGGTCATTGGTGATGCGAGAACGGTCAGCACATTCTGGCCACCAGCGCTTTCTCCAAAAATCGTGACGTTCTGCGGATCGCCACCGAACGCCGCGATGTTTCTTTGCGTCCAGCGCAACGCGGCGATGATGTCCAAGGTGCCAAAGTTTCCGCTCGCGTCGAGCTCGCCTGCTTCGCTGGTTAGGGACGGGTGTACGAACCAACCCAGCGGCCCGAGCCGGTAGTTGATGGTGACGACGACAACGTTTTCGCGCTCCACCAGCGCAGAGAAATCGTAGGTGCCTTTGTGGCCAGAGTTGTTTCCACCACCATGAATCCAGAACATCACCGGGTAGTTTGCCGTCCGAAAGTCTGCTGGAGCGGCGATATCGAGGTACAGACAGTCCTCATTGCCGATTAATCCTGCGCCAACAATGCCCGAGGTTTCTCCGGACTGCTGTGGGCATAGCAAAGGTTCATCCGCGACGGACAGAAGTTCATCGGAGGGTGCCAGCATCTGTGGCGCGCGCCAGCGGAGATCGCCGACCGGCGGCTGGGCAAAAGGTATATCCAGCCAACGCACGACGCCGGCCTCGTTCATAAACCCGGGCGCGCGACCGCTCTCCGTTTCAACAAGGGCGTCCGTAGCTGGAGCCGAGTGGCCTCCGGAGCAAGCAGTTTCAGCAACGAGCAGTACGGCGACGAATAGCGTTCTCATCATGATTTCGGTGATCCCGAAGTGAGTGTGGGCGTTATTGGCTACATTCTAGACGACTAGCGTCGGATCGCAGGCACAGCCCAGTTCGAGGGAGGCCGATACTCGTTGGGCTACAGGGCCTTCGTCCGGACTGAGGTTTACGGAGTAGCGGTCCCATTCCAAGCCTTTGAGTCGACAGTTTGGACACACTGCGGTTGACCCGCCACCGTCTCCGATCAAGAAAATTCACCGAATCCTCACAATAGCTTCACTTCAGCCGCTGCAAATATCGATAGCGTTGGCGGTGTTCGCATTCCATCAATGCCCTTGAGGATTAACTGTATGAAACCCACGTCTTGCTATTCACACCGTCCCCTCGCCCATGCTATTTCGAAGGTCCTTAGTGGTGGCGCTATCGCACTAGGGTTCGCCTCAACCTTTGCTGCAGCGCAGGGTAAGGACTGGGGCGAACCTGTCGCCGTCGACGGAGTGGGGGGCGGATGTCCGATCGAAACACGAGATGCACGCTCTCTCTACGTGGCCTCGGGCAGTGCCGGAACCCTAGATATTTACGTCTATCAGAGAGAGGGCACAACCGGCCCCTTCACCACTGGACCAATTCGCGCGGAGTTTCCCGTAAGCGATGATATGTCCGATGACTTTTGCCCCACACCCTTACCCGACTCGTACCTGCTTTTTGTATCTGATCGAGCTGGGCCCGACGCCTGTGGCGGCGCCGATATCTACGCAACGCGCTACCGCCCCGGCTCATCGATCAACTGGGATGAGGCAGTAAACCTCGGCTGCGCGCCGAACGGCCCCAATACTGCTGGCACTGAGCTAAGCCCTGCATTTGTAACCATGGCCAAGGGGGCGTACTTGTTTTACTCAAGCAATGTCGACGGAGACCAAGACATCTACCGGAGCACGCTTTTCCCGGATGGTCGATTTTCTCCGGGACGTGCGGTTCCAGAGCTTAATACCGATGGTGATGATCGGCAGCCAAATGTACGCCGCGACGGTTTAGAGATCGTCTTCGCTTCGAACCGCGATGGCGCAGGCCAGGACGTTTTCGTGGCCAGCCGGCCAAATACTTACGCGCCGTGGTCCGAGATCAGGAACCTTTCACTGGAGTTAGGTTTTCCAACGGTCGACAGCAACGAAACTCGTCCGTCCTTATCGTGGGATCGAACCCGGCTTTACTACGGTAGTGGAGGCACGATCTTTGTGAGTGAGCGTGCCATGCCTGAGCGCTAGTCGCTTATGCGTCCTCGAAAACCCACCCACCAACGTCAAAGCAGTGGGTACTGGGTGGGGCTAAAGCGAAACAGGTGTAGAAAGTGGGCGCTTGCGGTGGGTCAGCGGCTCCGAAGTCGCCGACCGATATCATTTAAAGCGGATGTTATGCGTTGCACATCCTCGTCCTTTTGGAACGCATACACCGAGAAAAATTCTTTGATGTCGTAGCCCGGTTTAACGGCCTGTACCCGCTTCAGCATTTCTTGGGCTAGCTCGAATTCCTCGATCAGCGAAAAGATCACCATTGCAAACGCGAGAGCCTGATAATGCACATCAGGATGTTTCAAAGCGCGCATTGCACGATGCTTAGCCTCGTCATTACGCCCCAACAGAGCCAGTATCAGCGCCGATACGCCGTCCATGCCGTAGATGAGCGGGTCGTGAGGGCTTAGTGCCCGCGCGAGTTCGATTCGGCTTAAACCGTTCTCGTGATCACCCAACTGCATCGCCACCCAACCTGAAAAATACTGGGCTGTGGCGTAACTGGGATTGAGGTCCGTCGATACGGAAACCTCGCGATAAGCCTCGTCCAGATCGCCCGTCAGAAACAGTGCTCGACTCAAAGCCCAGTGCCCCATGGGATCAGTCGGATCGAGGGCTATTGCCTCTTCCGCGTAATCGATGGCCTTGCGCAAAGACCTGGTGCGACTCCCATCGAGATTTAAGTAGGCGCGCTCGTAGCTGACGAAAGACAGGCCCGCATACGGCCTCGGTAATTTTGACTCCAGGTCGATGGCGCGACGAAAGAAGCCTTCTGCTTTATCGCAGTCACGGGTTCTGAAGCGGTACATATGCCCCAATCCCCGATGGTAGGTAGCCCAAGCATCGAGGTTTGTAGAAGGCATGAGTGAAGAACGCTTAATCTCCTGCCGCTGAACCTCCAGCTCCATCTCACTGACGATAAGAGCGGCAATCTCGTCCTGAATATGCAGCACATCGTTCAATTCGCGGTCGTACTGCCAGGATCCAACCTCGGTAGAGCTTTCCGTACTTGCCAAGCCTATGGAGATTCGGATTCGATGACCGGAAATTTGGACTGCTCCCTGGGCGACATAGCGAACACCTAGGGTCACTCCTAGCTCGCGAACACTCTGCACTTTCCCCTCAAACTGAAACGCTGTCCCCCGATCGATTACGAGCATGGTCCGCGAACGCGCGATACGCGTTGTTACGTCGTGTACCAATCCGCGGGCGATAATCTTGTGGAGATCGTCATCGCCAAGTACCTCAAAGGGGAGCACAACCACCGTTGGCTCTGCGCTTAAGCCACTTGAGAGTAAGAGTTCATCCTCGCTGGCTCGGTCGCTGTCGTTCCTACTCCTTGCGGCAACGTGAGACACGGCCTCTGCGGGTGCGACAAAGCGGTAACCACCACCGGTCACGGTCTCGATGATCTGCTGCGTCTTAGCGTCGTCGCCAACAGCGGCCCGCGCGGCACGGATACGCACCGTCAGGGCGTTGTCCGTGACCACACGACCTGCAAACACCTTGTCGAATATCTCACCACGAGGCACGACGCGGTCTCGGTGCTCAAGAAGGTACTGAAGAAGCCGAAATACCTGTGGCTCCAGATCGACCCGGTCTCCGTCGCGATACAGGGCGAATTCTGCTAAGTCGAGTACACAATTGTGGAAGCGATACTGCATCTGCGAAAGCTGCGTTGATACGATCAGAAACAACAAAGCAAATACTATACCGACCCCGAGATGACGCCTATGCGATAGGAAGCTTAGATAAAAAAGTTGCCGCCAATGACAGGGTCTAGGGCTTGCGACGCATCGCCCCTTGCTCCGAACGTGTCTCAACTGAATAGACTTAGCGTCCGAGACGTTTGTACCGCTTTATAGCGAGCGTTTCACCACGGTGGTGCGCGTTTCTTTGGTGCTGTTTGTACCGTTTGTGCTGTGTGTGCTGTGTGTGCTGTTTGTACTTTAGCCGCTTGTGCGTGGCTGATCGTGCCTGGCGGATTCATCGCTACAGGCTTGGGCCTGCTGTGACGCTGCGGGCGCGGTCGCCAGAGGAGAGCGGCGATGCTGACTACTTCCTAAATCTGCTTATCGGTTGAAGACACAGAGCAAGAGTTTCAGATACGGCGCGGTCCCGCGGCTGAGCTTGGAGATGCGTCAATCAACCCCCGCGAGCCCGTTACGCTACGTCAACACTCCGGGTATCTCGCTTCCCGTATCAAACGCCACACCACAGGCCTTTGCGGCCGTAAAGAGCACATCATGGTTGTTGTAAGACGCTCCAGCTGGTGTCGTTACTCCTGTATTGATGGCGCCGCCTCCGCCAGCAATCAATAGGGGCACATCGTTGCCGCTGTGCTTGTCGGCATGTCCCATGTCCGTTGTCTCAAGCACGATCGTACTGTCGAGCAGTCCGCGGTCCCGCAGCCGCGCGATGAGGTATGCGGTAAGGGAACCCAGGTGAGAGCGAATCTCCGTGTAATACGGATAGTTTGGAAGGCCACCACTGCCGCCATGGATCGACTGGTGGTAAATACCCTGGAAGTTCAGTTGGGGGATTCGAAACTCCGATTGATGGTTCCCAAAAGCCATGGAAACCGAACTCGTGATATTGCACGCCAGGGCAGCAACCGCGATATCGGCCTGTAGCTTTGCCTGTCGCGTGAACGTTCCATGATTGATATCGAACTCACTGCCGTCGGGCGCCGCAGAACAGCTACCGCCAGACATTTCGGCTAAACGTCGCTCCGTATCGGCGATTGCCGCAAGATGCTCGTCCATGCGCTCTACTTCATAGCCCGCCAATTTCGTGCGTATCGCGTTCACTGCTTCCTGATGCGCATCGATAATCGCCGACTTGGGATTACTCGCCACACCGCTGCCAAAGAGCAACTTGAACGCGGTAAACGGATTGTCCTGGAAGGGTATGAGCGTGTTGTTGTCACGCGTCATGTAGCCATTTCCGTTGCTGTGCACGCCCAAGTTGACGTAAGTGAACGGTAGGTTCGGGCCGAGCCGCTTGCCCATGAACACGTCGTAGGAGTCTTTGCCCCAGTAGCTGTCGGTCAACAGCAGAGGCATTCGACCGTGGCCTGCATTGTTGTGGGACATGTTGAGTAAAAAATTGCACTCAGTTTTTACCGTGTCATAGCCCATGGACATGGGGCCCATCACCATTTGGTTGCCCGTCCCGCTGGGCGCCCAGAAATCGTGGATACCACCGCCGGGCACATACACGGCAACGGTCTTATTCACACCACCTTGGGCGGCGCTCTGGCGAGCAGCCAACAGACCGCCAATCAAAGGCGACCCTTTGATTAACGCGGCGGGAATGCCGCTCGCCACGCAGGTCTTCAGTAAACCACGGCGTGAGCGATCAATCGCCTCTCGTTCCATGCGTGCCACTTCGTGGTCCGCACTGTCTCGTTGGTCCATCAGTTCGAAACCTCCCGAGGCCAGGCTTTGCGATATCGCACGGCCTGCAGCGTGCCAAAGCTCTCCAGCATTGCGCGGGGACTATCACCCATCATGGTCGACTGCAGACGATCCAGTTCACAGGCATAACCAGACTTTTCGACGTCGCTGCTCATTTGCGGGCCACCGGGATCATCCTTATCGATGGTCTGGTAGCCGACGCCCATCACATACCTGAACATCTGCTGAGGCAGACAGGCCTGCGCCGACGATTGCTGCGCCAGAAGCGCGCCAAGCTCGCGAGTTCCCTGGAACGGTAGTGAAACATCGAGATCTCTATAGCGGTCGGGTGCGAACAGTACGCCACTGGCGTCGATGGGATTCTGATTCAAATCTTCAGAGCGCAAGCGACCGACCGTATCGAAATCCTCCATGCCAAAGCCCAGGGGATTGATGTATTCCGTGTGACAGGTGGTGCACGGAGAGTCCTCTGTCAGTCGGTGATACTTCATTCGGTTCGTCGTTGTGGGCTGCATCAGGAAATCCGACAGCTCCGCCAACTTTTGCTCTCGCGCTTCGAAAGTTCCCGCCGGTGGATCCGGTTGATCCTGGCAGAGCATCCGACGTCGCACGCGAACGGAGCGCAAAATAGGCGAGGATTCGACGGATTCGCCCCAGCGGGCCATAAAGGCGCCGTTGGCCAAGATACCGCCGCGATCACTGGTGCTCACTCGCTGCATCGCATCACCGGCCACGCCTGCCATCCCGTAGTGAGACGCCAGGGGCCCATTGAGGAAAGTGAAGTTCCCGGCATAGAGCGAGGCAAAGCTCTCGCTCGATTCCAGCATGATGTACGAGAACGTTTCGTTGACCTCGCGCTTCATATGCGGAACAAGTGCGGGGAAGCCGGGCCATACATCCACATCTTTTGCCGCCAGTTCGAGTTCGGCCGTACCCAGCCAGCTGCCAACAAAGTTGCTTAAGGAGTCCGTTGCACGATCTGCCAGGCGATTTGCGTGGCTCACAATGTTGGCCTCATCGCGGAGCTCGTTGTTGGCCGCTGCGTCCAGCAAGGCCTGATCAGGCGTGCTGCCGGTGAAGGTATAAGCCAGGAATGTCGCCATTTCGTAAGACGTCAGCTCAAAGGCATCTGCATCGATCGTGTTGTTGTCGGGGTTCCGCTCGCCCAGTTCATGGCGGTAGAGGAACTGCGGCGACGACAGCAGCGCCTCAAGGGCGAGCTGAATTCCCAGTTTCACGTCGCCACCGGTCTCAGAGCCATCCGCCATCTCTCGATAGCGATCCCGCTCAGACGAATCGAGCGGTCTTCGGAACACGCGGGGCGCCAGTGTATTGATTAACTCGTCCACGCAGCCCTGATCGAATCCTGAGCAGTCGAGCGCCGGCCTAAAGTCTTGCGCTGCAGACCATGCTGCGACTTCCTCGGCGACCAACAGATAGTTACTGTAGGACGCAGCCGTGACTGGCGCATGGGTGTTGTTGTAGAAGAAACCGATCTTCGTATCCGCCGATAGACCTGGCGATACGTCGTAGTCCACTCCGATCAAATCCTGAACGCTGTTCTGGTACTCGAAGTGCGTGAGCAGCTTGAGCTGTCGTGCGCCGTAGCTCACGGGGCTGAGTTGCAGGTTGCAGGCGGTCTCCTCCACCCAGAGCGTCTGTATAAAGGCGGCCGTATCTTCGGCGCATTGTTCGTCGCAGCTGCTGGGATTGTTGATGGGCATGTTCGCCGCGATGTAGCTGATCAAGGTTTCCATATCCCGTGCCGTATCCAGGGCGGGGAAGTCCGCAGAACCCTCACCCTGCGTGCCGTGACAACCGGCGCACTGCTCAGCGTAGATCGTCTGCCCGCGAACAAGCTGATTGCCCTCCGTCACGCTGACCCGTTCGATACCGCTGGGTAGCGACGGAACGCCATCATTCAATGCAATGACTTTGTAATCGAACTCACCGGTCGCCGGCAGGCCTTCCGTCGCATAGGTACTGTCTGGCGGAAGCTCAGCAACGGTACCCCAGTATCCGCCTGCTTCGCGCCGTCGAAGCAGGTAGTGGGTCTCCACATCGCTAGTGTCTGTCCAGTCGAGGGCCGCTAGAGCGCTGTTGGCGTCGAACGACCCGCTGAGCTGACTCGGTCTGCTGGGAGCCTCGGGCATCGTTGCGGGCGAAGAACCGGGTACCCCGCTCTGCCCAAACGTGAGATGGAAGTACACAGGGACGGCTTGGCCGATAGAGTTCAGGTTGGCGACAACGCGCAACGCCTCAATACCCGCAGCCATATCAAAATTCTTGCTGTCGATGAGCACGGGTGACTGGGTGGAAACCGTGAAACGGTCATCAGCGAGCTTCGCAATTAGCAGATCAGCAGTGAGCGACTGACGTGCACCATGAAGGCTGAGTTCTCCATTCACACTTTGCGTTGCAGTTGCACCGGCGGCCATACCGTTCACGGCGGCGAGATCAACATTGGCCTGAAAATAGGCTTTGGGCAGCAAATCCGTTTCATAGAGGATCGAGAGCAATCGACTATTGCGAATATCTACACCAGTAGAGACCGCAGTCAGGTCTAGGGCAAAGGTCGCCAGCCCTTCACTGTCGATCGATCCGCGGAGCGCCGGCTCGCTCCCATCGACAAAGGTATTGTTCTCGCCGATGTGGTCTTTCTTAACGGAGACGTAGTGCAGTGATGACGCGCTGCTATCCAATGACCACGCTGCAGACGCCCCACCCGCACTGTTTGAGCATAGGGGGCCTTCAAGCTCGACGATCTGGGCGCTGGCGCCATTTGGTTTCTGAGCCGTAAACCCGAAGGAGTACGTCTCGTTGGGTGCGAGAGTCCCTTTCCAGGCCGGTGGCGAGATAGTGCAGGAGCTGCCGCTACAGTCGAACCCCGCATTCCATCCGTTATTGAGGGTCGATCCATCGGTCCAGTTCCAGGACACGGACCAGTTGCTCACGGCCTCGGGGCCGTTGATGAGCGTCACCTTGGCCTTGTACCCATTGTTCCACTCGTCCTCGATGAGGTATTCACAGGCACCGGCCCAAAGCTGCTCATGCGCGCCCAGGCTGGCGATGAGCAGCAGTAGCTGGCTGAGCCGACGCATTGGGAATGTCCTCGTCACAGCGTCGGCGCTCTGCGTTGGCAGCGAAGAGAAGAGTTGATTCGTCATGGCTATCCCTCCCCTCACTGCGCTTCAAAAATTAAATGGAAGTTGACCGGCACGGCGTAGCTGATGACATCGAGCCCAGCAATGCCCCTCAAGGTGTCGATGCCTGTGTTCATGGCGAAGTCGAGGGCGTCGATGAGGACGGGGGCTGTGCTTTGCACCAGAAACTGCGTCTCGGTCAGCCGAACGATGCGGACGTCGGCATCGATCGCTGCATTCACGCCATGGAGATAGAGCGTTGGGGAGATCGTCTGCAAACTGGTCGATCCCACGGTCATCGCCTCCATGAACGAAAGATCCACGTTCAGGGAAATTTCAGCGTTGCCGTAGAGCGCTGTTTCAAACAGGTGATCGCGCATTCTCTGATCGCGGATCGAAATTCCGCTGTCGATGGTGTCAAGGGCGATGGTGACCGTCGCCACGCCATTGCCGGCGATGGCGCCGTCTAACTGGCCGAAGCGGTGGGTTTCGACAACATGCACGTTCTTGGTGGAGACAAAGCTCAGGGAGGAACGGCTGCTGTTGAGCTGATAGCTGTTGCCGTCGTCGCCAGGATCCGGCTCTCGCACGCTGATAGTCAAGGAAACCGGCGCCGACTCCGCGAGTCCGTCGTAGACCGTGAGAGTCGCTTCATAGGCGCCCGCGGTTTCAAAGGTATGGGTAGCGTTCGCACCGCTCGCCGTCGCGCCATCGCCAAACAACCACTGATAGCTCAGTGCGTCTCCATCTGCATCGCTGGAGCCGCTGCCGTCAAAGGAGACCGTAAAGGGAGCTTCGCCCGAAAGAGAAGACGCAGCAATCTGTGCAACGGGCGGTTCATTCACGGCCGCGCTGGTGGAGCAAATTCCACCGAGCTCCGGGGATACATTCGGCGCGCCCTCGTGGGGGCGCTGTGCGTTAAACCCGAAGCTTGTCGATTGGCCGGGCTCTATTTTGCCGTTGTAGCTCGCGTTTTCGATGACATAGGGATTGCTGCCGCTGTAGGTCGAATTCCAGGTACCGGAAATTTGCGACCCATCTGGGTAAGTGAGATTGACACTCCAGCCGTTGATGGCACTGGTTCCGTTGTTCTTAATCACAACTTCGGCCGTAAAGCCAGAGTTCCATCCGTTTTTGATTTCGTAGCTGCAGGCCGCGCTGGCCGGAGTGGCATCGGAAACCACGATATCGATGGTTTTGGTGGAGGAGCTATCCTGACCATCGCTTACGAACATTGAGACGCTGTAAGAACCCGGAGCGTCAAAGGTTTTGGCGGGCGATACGTCCGTAGATGTCGTGCCGTCGCCGAAGTCCCAGTGGTAGCTCAGCGTGTCGCCATCGGCGTCCTGAGATTCGCTCCCGTCAAAGCTCACCGTCAGGGGCGCAGATCCAGACTGCTGATCTGCGGTCGCGTTGGCTGCCGGAACGGCGTTGGCACCGTCTCCCGGATCACTGCCCGCGCCGCAGTCACCGCCCAGCACGGGCGCGCTGACCGCTGCACCGCGCGTACCCTTTTGAGCGGTGAATCCGAAACTTTTGCTGGAACCGGGATTTACTCGGGCGTTGTACGATTTGCTGGTGGCTGTATAGGGATTGTTGCCAGCGAGATCGGTATTCCAGGCGTTACTGATGGTGGTGCCGTCTAGAAATTCGAGACCGACCTGCCACCCGTCGATGGTGGCGCTGCCGTCATTGATGATCTGTACAGATCCGTTGAAGCCGCCGTTCCACTCATTTTTGACGGAGAACTCGCACTGAACGGCGTGCGCCTGTTGCGCCAGGGTGAGTACCCCGAATACCGACAGAAACCTTAGGAATCGCACCCTCTTAGGGCCTGATCGAACGGTCATCCTCGGCCGTTTAAGGTCTCCGTTATCGCCCCGGTGATAGAGCCTGCCTGCAAAAAAGGCAGTCCAAGCAAGCGGTTTCGCATTCCATTTCGTAACCACAGCTATCTCATCTGGCGACCAAGGGGCTCGCGATGAGCTTAGTGCATAACCCCACGATCACCAGGTGTTTATCGGGGCGCCGCGGCTGCCCATTTTGGGTAAGGGGCGTGCCGCGCAGGTCGATATTGCCGTTGCCTTTATAAGATTTGGTTATTAACGCCGTCGTTCAGGCGTGATTCCCGTGGTTAAGTCGGGGCGATTTTGGATGCAGGTGCGCGCGACTCTGCGGGCTAGGAGTCTGATGATCGAACAGCCACGACTTCGCCACTCGAAATCAACGTTGCAAAGTCGTCATTCGAAACATTCGGGATGCGGTTCACGTCTTCGCCCTCTGTTTTGGGTTCGGTTTCGAAGAGCGCGACCCATCGATTACGCCCCTCGCGCTTAGCCATATAGAGCGCTTCATCAGCAATACTGATCGTTCTCTCCCAGCTCACCGCAGAAACATCGCCGCTGATGAACGGGAAGGTGCAAATCCCGATGGAGCAGGTTTTTTGCAGAGGTTTGTGCGGTCCAATATCAAATCGGTGAGCCTCAACATTCTTGCGAAAACGCTCGGCAAGTCCTAGCAGCTGATCCCGATTGTTCACCCGTGAAACAACGAGAAACTCCTCGCCACCGAGCCGGACCGCCCAATCCATTTCACGGCAGGTCGCCTTCAGAATCTCTGCGAGCTGAATGAGTACCCTGTCACCCACGCTGTGGCCATAGCTATCGTTCACCTGTTTGAAATGATCAACATCGACAAGAACAAGCCCCAATCGCTCTGCACTGCCCTGGGCAATCAGTCGTTGTATGCGATTGATCTCGCCTGGCATGAAGCTATCGAGAAACCGTCGGTTGGACAGCCCGGTCAGCTGATCCGTCAGGCTGACACGTTCGATCTGCGCCTTGGTTTCATTGAGTTTGCGCAGCGACTCCGCGTTGTCTATAGCGCCAGCGGCGTAGGCGGTTATGGTCTTTAACATCTGCTGCTCGTTCTCTCCATACGCGTCTGCCGAGTAACTCTGCAGGCTCAGGAACCCAATGGTCTTGTCGTCAACAATCAGTGGGTGGAAGATCAGCGACTGCATGCGACTGGGCCGTTCCGTCAGGCGCAGACGCGGGGAAATCTCACGGAGCTCGTGTTCATTGCCCACATTCAAAACGCGGCGATTCTTAACGCACCAAGCCGCGGCACTCGCTTCATTCGACAGCTCTCGGCTCACCCCCTCGATGCGTCGTCCATCTTGAAAATGGAATCGCACATCCAAGGTCTCGGACGCCGAATCCAGAAGACCAACAGCAAAAACGTCTGCGGCCATCAACTCCGCAACGTGCCGATAAATCGAATCGACGACTCGATCGAGGTTCAACGACGCGGTGATGTCCTGACCCGCCTCGGCGAGCTGGCGGATGTTCAGGGTGCGCTGCTCCACAAGAGCGTCTAGTGCCAGTTTCTGGCGATAAAGGCTCTGAACCCGCAGCCGATAGAGAAGATACAGCGAGGCCATCGCAAGCATAGCAGCCACAGCTTGGAAAACGCCGGTTTCATACCAGTGCGGAAGCTGGGTGACCGGGATCGAAACACTGGAAAAACCAAGGCCGTCGCCGGGGGAACTACCCATTCTCAGGGTGTATTCGCCGGGGGACAACTTTGAGTAGGTAGCGCGGCGGTTCTTGGGAGACGTGGTGATCCAATCGTCGTCATAACCCTCAAGCTTGTAGCGATACCGCATCTGCTGGGAAGACGCATAATTAAGGGCAGCGAACTCGACGGAAAAGCTCTTGACGTCTGCTGGCAAAACCATGGGGCTCATTTGCGCAAGTGCTAGGGGCTTTGAATCAATCACTCCTCGAGTAACAACGACACGGGCAGGCGAGTCCACCTGCTGAAACTCCTCGGGCCGCACCATCATTAGGCCTCGGGTACCACCAAATGCGATGGTACCGTCCCTGAGTCGCGCATTGCTGCCAATCCAGGTATTCCCCACGTCCCAGCCGTCACTACGGTTTATGCGCGTGAAACTCCAGTCACTTGGATCGACAAGCAAGGATTGAATCCACATACGACCCCGACCGTCTTCCTCGATGGCGCCACCCAGATTGCCCGGCGGGAGTCCGAGGGCTTCGTTAACGGAGCGAAAGCTTGCGACCTCGCCATCCCATCTCTCTAGAACATCGACACCCTGGGAGGTAGACACCCACAGCCATCCCCTGGAGTCGACGAACAGATCAGAAATGTAGTTATCCGCAAGGGGTGCAAGGGAGTCTGTACTCACGGGCTTCAGCGCACCTGTACCGCCGGGAATGACATACAGGCCGTCACTGGTTCCTACCCACAGATCATCTTCGTAGCTGGTAATCGTCCCAACGAGCTTGTCGAGGATTTCACCAGAACCTTCGATGGCAACGCCTTCGAGATATCCGCTTTCCGGTTCGACACGGGTTAATCCGGCGTCCGTGCCTAACCAGAGCGTTCCGTCATCCGTGGCAAACATGGTGCGAACCAGGTCATCTGTCAGCCCCTGCTCCGTAGTGAACCGGGTGAAGTCATCGGTCTGTTCGTTGTAGCGGTAGACCCCTGTCTGATTGGTCCCCACCCAGATTTCCCCGCTGGGAAGCTGTTCAATGGAATGGATAAATGGATTCTGGATGGCCCCGGCTTGGCCGTCGGCGGCTGGGTAACGTCTGATCAGTCCGTCCCCGGGGCGCACCACCTGAACGCCGCTCGTCGCAGTGCCCAGCCACACGTCCCCATTTTGCATCTCCTTCACAGACTGGATGTGCGAATCCCCCAGAGAATTGGCGTCATAGGGATTTTGGCGGAGTATTTTGAAGGCGCTGTTCGCTGGGTTATAGCGATTAAGGCCGGCGCCCCAGGTCCCGAGCCAGACGATCCCCGTGTCGTCCTTGAAAACGGCACTGACGTCGTTGAGGGACAGACCGTTGGCATTTGCGGGCTGGTGAACGATGCGCTCTTTCACCACGAGCGTTTGAGCGTCGATGATGGCCACGCCTCCTCCAACCATGGCCGCCCAGATATCTCCCTCAATCAACGCCGTGTCGTCGACCCACGCTGCACTCAGGGCAGCCGGATCATTCCTGTCGACGGGAATCCAACGGGTTGCGTCGGTCTCTGTGTTCACAACGGCGATGCCACGGTTTCGCGTTGTTACCCAAAGGTCGCTGTCGCGAACGAGGTTGAGATCAAATACCCGTTGGTCAGTGAAATCCGCGTACTCTTTTCCTACCCAGGCTGACGAAAAAATGGACTGCTCATCGATGTCCACGCTACAGAGGCCGAAAAAGGATCCGATGAAAAGCCGGTCTTTTCGGAGGTAGACCGACGCTAAACGTCCTTTTTCGAGGAGAAACTCACAGCCTCGGATTTCCTTGACGCGAACCGCCTGGCGGTCTTCGAGTCTGAACAACGTGAGACCCGTTCGGGTAGCGGCGATCACTACCGCGCCATTGCTCACCAACGACCAGACATCGTTGTCCGCAAGCGACTGTTCGTTCTCTGGGTCGTTTTGGAGTCGAAGGAAGCTGTCGCTCATGGGATCGTAGATAGAGATTCCATCGGCGTTCGTCCCGGCCCAGAGCTCATCACCCGCAATTGCCATGGTGCGTATGTAGTTGCCGGAGATACTGCTCTGATCTTCTTCATCGACGGTGTAGGATTTGAACTCGTAGCCGTCGTAGCGAACCAGGCCGCCCTGCGTTCCCAGCCAGATAAACCCGGCTGAGTCCTGCTGGATGTCCATCACGATGTCTGCCCTAAGGCCTTCTTGCTCACCAAATGTTTCGAAGTAGCGGTCACCCAGATCAAAGAGACTCTCAGCGGTTGCACAACTCGCCAACGCATTCAAAAGCAACGCTAAAGCAAGGCCAGGCGGGCCGATCTCAACGCGAAAGAGGGACTTCACGAGGCGCTCCAAAAGGGAGAGGGACGGAAAGAGTATAGGCGACCATGGGGCCATAGAGTCACCGGCTGGCACCCTGGGGGCCTTATCGACCCTATCGAAATGATCGTGGCGCGCGGCAGGTATTTATTCGGAGATTGAAAAGCCCGCACTCGGCGGGCTGGAACGTTAAGTAGGGTTCAACGCTGGAAGCCTTGAGCCTTGAGCCTTGAGCCTTGAGCCTTGAGCCTTGAGCCTTGAAGATGAAACAAAAGTCATCCTGAAACGATCTTTCTTTAAGGACGACGCATTGCGGTTTGAAGAAGCTTTCTTTTAGCGCTATTGCGGTGAGAGCACCTAAAGCAATTGAGTGTTAATACACATCACCGTATTTAGAGCACTAAGTTAGTAACCTGGGCCATGAACTTAGCTCACCGTTTGCACCATACCCGAGCCATCTCCTGACTCAGCCGTCCTGCGAGCGCCAAAAACATCGCCTCTCCAGATCTGCTGTGCGCACAGCGCTAAGCCAAAGATCGTGCCCCCGATGAGCGTTGGCGTCACGGAGAACATGACCATCAGTGAAACCGCCCAGAAGGTCGCAGCGGCGCCCACCGCAAAGCGGAAATCGACGTTGAGCGAGAACATCAGAAGTGTGCTGAACAGAAAACAGGTCTTTGACCAGTAGATCTTGTTCGCATCCAGGATCAGCTGCGACGCATCCGGTGCAATGCTGTAGCTGGTAAAAATGTTGATGCCTTCGGCAGACCATAGCCCTAAGGTCATGCGACCGATCATGAAACCGTAGTTCGCTACAAACAGATAAATGAGCCAGTCTTTTTTAATGTCAAAACGTAATCCGGGCATAAGGTCCCCTCTTCTTTTAGTAAACGTGGTTGGTGTCAGCGAATGGCATATAACACGTTATACACATGAGCCACGGAGATTGCAACATGTTATACTTTGGGCGTTCTTAGATGGTGATCGCCAACTTGAGTACTAAAGAGAGAATCGAGAAAGCTGCCGAAGGAATCATTCGGACCCAAGGCATCGATGGACTGACCATGCGGCACCTGGCCGAGACGGCAGAAGTTGCGCTCAAGACGCCCTACAACCTTTACGGATCCAAGACTGGCGTGCTGCTCGCGCTACTGGACAGAACCACTAACGCGCTGCTCCTGGAGCTGATGAGTGATGACAGCCCGCTGGTGCTGCAAAAGCTGTTCAACGCGCTGGCCACGTTGGGCCGGTTTTACAGCGAAGACGAAGACTACCTCCGGCTGATTTTCTGGGCCGTTATGACGTCGAATCATCCGCAGGAACGAGCGGCGGCCCACGCAAATATCGTGGCAATCGTCTCCGCGAACATCACAGAAGCTCACGCCGAGAAGGAGCTCAGTCCCAAGTTGGAGCCGGCGATCCTCGGAGAACAACTGGGCTTGAACCTATTAGCCAATCTAGGAAGCTGGGCCGGCGGACACCTTTCCATGGAGGCCACTATTTCGCATACGAAGTCCGTATGGCTGGCGCTGATCGCACCACAGGCTACAAAGAAAGCCAAAACAACACTCGCTGCTTACAGCGCGTCCCTATGACGATCCAGTCAACCGGGTACACCCGAGCCGACTTCGCGTATGCCGTACCCCGACACATCAAAGAAGGAGAATCCACAATGCTTCGCATACTCACACTGTCTATCGCAATGCTGGCGGCTTCGCCGTTCGCTAATGCGGATTCACACGATGTATACGGCACTTTCCTCACCGAGGAAGGCACGTCTAAGGTAGAGATAAGCGACTGCGGCGATGGCACGCCCTGCGGGAAAGTGATCTGGATCGACCCCGAGTCGCTGGAGGATGGGCTGACACCGGAAACGGTAAAAACCCGTTCCACGGGAGAACCCGTTTTGGGCCTCACTATGTTGTCCGACTTCTCCCGATCCAGCGGCGACTGGCGCGGGGGCACGATCTACAGCCCGAAAGCAGACAAAAGCTATAGCTCTCGTTTGAAACGGCTCGATCAGAGCACGCTTGAAGTTAAGGGATGCATTGGCTTCATTTGTCAGACTCAGCTGTGGTCTTTGGCTGAGTAAACCTCGTCGCTGTCCGGCAGCGTCCGCGAAGGTGGCCCGACTTTGATCGCGCGCATCATTGCGTGCGCTTCGCCGCCATACCCCAACGCGCACCTACCCATGGGCGGTGGCCTTCGGCCTTGTGCACGGCTTTGGTTTTGCCGGCTCGCTTGCTGAGATTGGCTTACCGCAAATGCAGCTCGCAACGGCGCTTTTTGCCTTCAACCTTGGCGTGGAAGCGCTTAAGAACCCAGCGCAAGCACAAAGCTTGCACTCGCCCCACAAGGATTGCGGGGAAATGCTTAAATGCGCTTCAGCATCGACCGGGGCGGACGGCTCGGACCGCACTCTTGATCGGTAAACGCGCACGAAGTGAATAACGAAAGACGAGCACCGTAGAGCAACGATCGTTATTTCTTGTGGGCTTAGGGATGTGGAGGGTTCAGCAATCCCGGGACGAAGCCGATGGGAAAAACATATCGGCGCCTAACGCGCGCTAGCGCAAACTGGCTCGCAGCAACTTAGCAATGAACTGCGAATGTCGCTGAATGTAGGATTCTGAGAACACATCCGCCCCGTGAGCCTCCTGAACGACTTCAGCATCAATGTAAGGGAAGTTAATCGCGCCGAAGATCGATGGGTTAAGGACGGAGGCATAACTCACCTTATCCTGCTTACTATCTCCCTTCCAAAGTGCATCAACCACATCACTCATCATGGTTTGCAGGGGCAGCAAATAGTGTTCCTTTAACCAGTCGGCGCGCTCACCGCCCTTGGATGTCTCATCGGTTGAGATTCGAACCAGGTAAGGGTTCTCGGCTGAGAAACGGACGATCTCCTCGGCAAACCGATCGATCACGTCTTCCGGCGGGAGCTCGAGAAACTCGGATACAAAGCTTCGAGCTTTCTCCGTGAATCGCTCAAAACCGTCCGCCACCGATGCATTCCATAGCTCCTGCTTCGACCCAAAATGATAGTGGACGAGGGGCTTGGCTACACCGGCAGTTTTTGCGATGCGTTCTATGCTGGCGCCCTTGAAACCACTCCTCGCAAACTCTTCTAGGGCCGCGGCTTTAATCAGCGACTTTCCATCCTCTTCTGCGACACGAGGGCGCCCGCGCTTTCGCTTCACTTCAGTTTGCGCTGTTGGACACATGGCGACTCCATTGACAAATTAATTAGTATGGATAGTATAATAAAAAGTAAGGCCCTTTACGAACCATCAAGGTATCAGCCATGAAGTTAAGTCGCGACGCTATAAAAACCACCGAAGTCCTCGAGTGGAAAGGGCTACATCTGCTCAACTTCTCCCAATCGTCGTGTTCGCAGAAAGTACGGATTTTGCTCAGTGAAAAGAAAATCCCTTACACATCCCACGAGATCAACTTAAGAAAAGCGGAACAGACGACACCCTGGTACTTGGGCATCAACTCGAGAGGGGTCGTGCCCGTACTCGTGCACGATGGTGATGTTCACGTGGAGAGCAACGATCTTCTGCAGTACATCGACTCGACATTCCCAAGCCCGGGAGTTGAATGGTTCCCAAAGCACAAAGAGGCCCGAGACACGGGCCAACGCCTGCTCGACCTGGAAGAAGCGTTACACGTTCACCTGCGCACCATCACCATGGGCTTCTTACTGCCGAAAGCCATTGCGAAGAAGAGTGAAGAAGAGCTTGCGGCGTATGCGAAAAATGGTGACGACGACGATTATCGACAGCAGCAGATCGATTGGTGGCGAGCGTTCGGGGAGCGTGGAGTCACTGAACAACAGGCACAGGAGGCGGTGGCGGCTTTTCACGACGCCTTCACAGAGCTGGACACGCTTCTCACAACCCAAACTTGGCTGCTGGGAAGCTCCCCCTCTGTTACGGATATCGCATGGTTCATAACGCTGTACCGCGCCGACCTGGCAGGCTATCCACTCGAAGTACATCCGAACCTGTATCGCTCGTTTCTGGAATTGTCTAAGCGCGAGGCATTTAGGAAGGAGGTCAAAAAAGGCCCGCTGGCCGTTCATGTTGTCGGCCCCGCATACCGACTTTTTCGGCGCCTTACGGGCACTTCGCTAAAGGCATCTTTCAACCGATGGAAATCATCCGCTTCTGCCCAGATGAGCGCGAATGTCCACCCGCTGAGCGCGAGCAAAACCGGCTCAGCGCAGAATTCGCAGCCGTGAGCGTGCACACTCAAGAAACCGACATCCTAATCGCTGGTGCTGGTCCAGCAGGCTTGGTGATGGCCCTTTGCTTGGCGAAGTGCGGTATCGCGTCCATTGTCATTGAGCGCCAGGCAGGCATTAACCCGCACCCAAAAGCCCATGAACTCAATACACGATCGCTAGAAATCCTCGCTAGCCTCGGCGTCTCAACCAAAGAGCTACGTAGCGAGGCCTCGCCTCCCGGCGACGGCTGCCGGATCGCATTTTGCCAGCGCATTAACGAAGAGTTCGGTGCCATCGATCTTCACAGAGACATAGACGATCCCGGCAAGTACCAGCGCTTTTTGGCAAGCGATGAGCCCTATCTGAACATCTCTCAGGTTGAAATCGAGCGAATACTCCACGGGCATTGCCAGCGAAATCCGTTGATCGACTTTCGTCTTGGGCACCAGTGGGACTCCATGGAGGAGACTGATGCTGGTGTTGTTAGCTCCGTCTCCGAGCGCGATGGCGGCGCAAACCAGCGGATCTTAGCTCGTTGGCTTATCGCCGCAGACGGTGCGGGGAGTCGTGTAAGGAAAGCCATTGGTATTCGGATGGAAGGGCCAGAGAAGGTCCAAGACTTCGTGAATGCCTATTTCGAGCTAAACCTTCGAAGCCACGTCAAACGCCCCGCAAAACTCTATTGGATCACCGAGCCATCGGCGTTTGGGACCTTTATTGCTCATCACATCGATAAACGCTGGGTGTACAACATACCGATTTACGAACCGTGGGAGACACGCGCGGACTACACGGAAGCGGTACTTTCGGATCGCATCAAGGTAGCCCTTGATCTGCCCCACGCCCAGGTCAACATCAAATCGACAAGTGTCTGGCGAATGACCGTTCAGGTTGCAGAGCGATGGCGACAAGGCCGCGTATTCTTAGTGGGTGACGCTGCGCACCGATTCCCGCCAACCGGTGGACTCGGGATGAACTCCGGTATTGGGGATGCACACAATCTCGCGTGGAAGATCGCCCAAGTAGTTCGTGAACACTCGCCGCAAGAGCTGCTGGATACCTATGAAGATGAACGCAAGCCCGTAGCCGAACGAAACGGCAACGAAAGCCTGGAAAACTTTCATCGCATATTCGAGGTCTTCGACAGCTTAGGGCTGCCACGAAAAGGCCCTGAGCGCGCTGCGATGCTTCGGAACTCAGGGCTATTCTCCATACTGCCATCGGACATCCGCACCTTATTCACCAAGTTTGTTGATGGCCTTATGCGCAAAAAGATCGGCGCTAGCCTGAGCAATGAGCGACAGAAAACCGTTGTTCAGGAATCCATCAAAGCGCAGATTCCACACTTTGACCGCATAGGACTTGACCTGGGTTATGTATATACCAGTGCGGCAGTTCATAGGCATGGAGGCTCACCGGCGCCTACAGAGGTGACCCGTTACGTACCCACCAGCGAGCCTGGCGCGAGATTCCCCCATGTGTGGCTGGAATCTGAAAGCGGTAAGCAGTCCTCGCACGCATTGCTGGACTACGGTCGCTGGACACTACTGACGTCGGGCGCGCTTGACGAAGAGTCACCCCTTGAGCTGCCCGCGCTTCATGGGGATCGAGTTACACACATACCCGTTGAGCAGCTTTCGTTCTCAGAAGAAAGCGTGCGCGAGCTGATCAGAGTGAGCAGCCTTTGTGATGGAGGCGCGATTCTGGTTCGGCCGGATGGGCACGTAGCGCTCCACACGGGTAAAAACAGGCGAGATCAAGACTCTGAGACCAGCGAGCTAAACGAAGGGCAGGTGACAGAGACTTTGGCGATCCTCGGCCTGTTAGGCTCGAACACAGTCTCTGCATCGAGCGCTGTCCTATGAAAATCAAACGCGTTTTGCTGGTGGTCGCGATTTTTGCTCTGGCGGTTTGGCTATCCTGGATAACGTCGGAAGACCCCACGCACAATCAAGCCAGCTTTGAAGAGGCACCGCTGACGAGATTCATAGCAAGTCGCGACAAAGCGATGACGCTGGCTCAGTTTACAAATGAGAGCAAGCAGACAAGGACCATACTTGTTGAGGGCTTCGACGGCGATGCGGTCACTGGCATTGATCTGCGAAGCGTAGGAGCGTCTGACTCTGAAAACCCCTTCACGGTCTTAAGAAGCCTGCAGTCCTCGTCCGTGGACTTGAGTGAAACAGGCTCCCTGCCAAAAGTTCGCGTGAGCATTGACGATCTGTTGTCCGCCGCGCCCGAGGGATCCAGGCACATCGGCATCGGAACAAACTTCCCCGAGCATGCTCAGGAAGCTCGAAGCGATTCCGTGTTCAACTTCCCGAAGTTTGGGTTGGCGACGCCTCCGCGAACCACCATTAGCGCTCCAAAAGACGGGCTTCTGGATTACGAAGTCGAGCTGTGCCTTCGATTTGATCGACCCATACGGACACTTCAAGACTTTGACGAAGCGGTAAAAGGCTTTTTTATCTGCGCGGATTTCACGGATCGAATCCAACTACTGCAGCTCGCAGACCCTGACAATCTGGATAGCGGATATGGGTTTAGCGACTCCAAAAGCGGACCGGGATTTTTCCCGGCGGGCCCTTTTTTGGTGATACCCAAGGACTGGCAGCAGTTCATCGCCGAGACGCGCATGACGACCTCCTTGAACGGGGAACCACGGCAGGACGCCCGAGGCATCGAGATGATTCTCGACTTCAGAGAGTTAACGGAAAAAGTCCTGGGCGACATGGAAGCCGAGCGCTTCTTCTACAAGGAAGAGTTCTACACCCTCGCTCCCGGCAAATTCATTGGTGAAGATATGACCCTGATGTCGGGGACCTCGGAAGGCGTCATCTTCACGACGCCCGCGCGACACGATTACATTGAGATACTTTGGCGCGCTATAAAGTCAGGCGCCGTTTTTCGCTGGCTCACCGACAGATCTCCACTCATGGACTTTGCCATTGCCGAGTTCATCGAGAACGAACGTGCTGGAGGCCACTTCCTGAAACCCGGGGATGTCGTGGTTTACGCGGGCGGCGGACTTGGTGATATAGAGGTGAAAGTCACTCAATAGCATCAACGACCTTGTTGCTTTGAACGCCAAGGTCGATGGAGCCGTCGATGGATTTGATGCTAAGTTCCAGCTGGTCTCCCGGCCGCAGATACGTATTGTTCGCAAGCTGAGCCGCTACGAACTTCTCCCGGCGTTTTTTGTCGTTTCGCATATTCATCAAGATCGATAGACCGGTTCGTGCGTTCATCTGCAGTTGAACACCACCGGGAGTTCCGGTCAGGATACAGTCGCCCGTGTAGATGTCTGCGAAGTTAGAAACGTCAGCGATCGTCTTCGCAGGCTTGTGTATCAGAAGGTCTGTGGTTGCGCGCTGCTTTGTCACCCCATTCACCGAGAGGTGTAGCTCCAGAGCATCGAGCTGACCAAAGTCGTCCTCGGCTAGCAGGTAAAGCACGGGACCCAAAGGGCAGAAGGTGCGGTGGCTTTTCCCCTGATACCACTGCATCGCTGGAGAGCCGAAAGAAATGTCTCTGGCGGATACATCATTGGCAATCAGTATTGCGCCGACGTATTCACGGAGCTCCGATTCTGAGATCAACGTCGGCTTGGTGACGTCGGTCGTCAGCACGATCCCGAGCTCAATTTCATAGTCGAGTAACACACAGCCCGAAGGGCGGACGATGTCGTCATGAGGCCCGCAAATACTTGAGGACGCTTTGCTGAAAATCAGGTTCTCGTCCTCTGCGCTACCTTCATCCATGCCGCCTTCGGCCCGATGGTCTGAATAGTTCAGGCCCTGACAAAAGAGCTGCACGTCGCCGCTAACCGGCGAAAGTAAGTTCAACTCACTGACCGCACCCACGACTTCGCCTGCAGAGCGCTCGATGGCCTGGGCGTCGTCTCTGTGGAAGTGCAACAGCTCTTTATGCGATTTCGCCGAGAGCCGGAGCGCGTAGACAAGCCCGTCGCGCAGCAGACCCCAGCTCCCTTCCTGGTCTTCGGAGCAAAACCGTACGACTGAAATACCCATGCGAGATCCCTAAGGGGTAACGACGAGGAACAAGGCGATCGTATTCAGCGACATGAGGATCACGCACCCGAATACGTTGGTATCGACCAGGTACTCCGTTCCAAAGATAGTGAAGCGAAAAGGCTTGATGCCATTGACGTCCGCCAGACTCCCATCAAAGAGCGGCATCGCGATGAGTGTCAGCACGAAGTTACCGCCCCAAAGATAGTTCAGCACGAGTGCCAGGTAGATATGCGTGAGGTACTCACTGGACGGGGTCCAGACTAGATAGAGGACAACAAGAGACACGCAGCTGTTGTACAGCACCTGCCAAACCACGTGAAAACGCGCGTGCGGCGTCCAAAGTGGGTTTGTCGCGTGCGTGGCATTGAAGTCGGCCTTTGCCGGGCCAAGAATCAGCACGACCGCTACGATACTGATCAGGATGCGGGCGACCTGGTTTAACTCAAATATGTTTTCCATTTCCGATCTCCGAGGCTGAACCCCAACTGAAAGGCTTAAATCAATCCGTCGTACGATCCACCGTCTAACTGGAGATTCTGTCCCGAAATAAATCCAGCTTGGGCGGAACACAAAAACGCGCAGGCGTCGCCGAACTCCTCGGGGCGTCCCAACCGACCCGCGGCAATGCTTTCGACCATTTCGGCCCGAGCTTCTTCATAGGAGATGCCTTTAAACTGTACCGCCACCTGCGCCATGAACTCCTGCCTGTCCGTATCGAAACGCTCGGGGAGCATGTTATTCACCGTGACATTGTCGACAGCGACCTGTCTCGACAGGCCTTTGGAAAACGCCGTCAGCGCCGATCTTGCGGCCGTGGAGAGTCCCATAGCGGGATGCGGAGACTTCACCATCGCCGAGGTAATGTTGATGATCCGGCCAAACTTCCGCTCCCGCATACCGTCAACAACCTCTCTGATCAGCAGCGTCGGCCCAAGCATATTGGCCTGCAAGGCCGCCTCCCAGACGCTCTGGTCCCACTGTTGATAGGCGCCGGGCATCGGGCCGTCTGCATTGGTGACGAGAATATCGGGCTCAGGACACGCTGCTAGTATTGCGTTGCGGCCCTCTTCGGTTGTTGCATCTGCGCATACAGCGGATACGCGGCCGGGTGCCAGTGCCTCCAATTCCAGACGGGTGCCTTCCAGTGTTTCAGGGTTTCGACCATTAATGACTACGGAGCAACCCTCTCGCAGTAGGGATAGAGCGCAAGCTTTCCCCAGCCCTCGAGATGATGCGCAGACAATTGCTTTGCGGTTGTTTAGTCCAAGTTCCATTGACGCATCCTTTTTACTGTTTAGCTCCCGATCCAAGCCCGAACGTGCGATCACCGACTATGGCGAGTCGGTATTGAACAGATGAAGCTCTTTAATTAGTACGTATAGTATAATAAATAATCAAAATGTCCAGACCCGCTTTCACGCCCGATGCGCCGCTGCTGGTCAAGTGGGACGCGAGCGAATTTTTAGTCGCGTTAAGAAAGAGGCGGTCTACAGGCTGAAAAATCAGCGAGGGATAACTAAAAGGTTCAAATATTCTGCCGTACAGCCGATTGCCACGCGCGCGTGAATCGCTTCCTTGGCTATGCTTGGTTGAACCGCGGAGCCCATCGAAATCTGGTGTGAATAAAAGAAGACCACAGAAAGCGATGCTTTATTAGCGGTGAAGGTGCACCTTGCGCCAGCCCGAGCACAGGATGTCGGGCTTGTTGCTGACCAAGGGCTCCAGGCCCTTGGTCAATCAATTCGGGCCCTTAGCTCGTGACCTAAGAACTGCGCGGACCCAGGCCCGCGCTATCGCTTTAGAACTGCGCATAAACGCTGATTCCGATAACCCGAGAATCTCCAGCAGTGCTCGAACCATCGTTGCGTTTGCGGGAGAGATATTGCTCGTCAAAGAGATTACGAGCATAGAGATGTGCCGACCAGAAGCTGTCAGACTGATACCCTAAACGAGCATTCACGAGCGTAAAGGGCTCATTCAACTCATCGGGCAGATTGCGGGGCGTGTAGTAAGACTCGTCCGTATAGTTGATGCTGAAATCGGCATCAAAGCCATTACCCAAAGAAAAGTTGCCGCCTACAGAGCCGGTCCATTCGGGGGCCTGGGGAAACTGGTTACCGGACAGATCTGCCGGAGCACCCGTAGCGTCGGCGCCCACATAGTCATCGAACTCCGTACCGGCGTAACCGACATTGGCGTAGATTTCGATATCCCTCGTCACCTGATAGTTCGTCAGTAGCTCAAAGCCCCACATGGTGGCCTCTCCCGCATTCTCAATTCGCGAATCGAGGAAAGTACCGCTAGGACCCGGAACGCTAACCTGCATGTCGGTGTAATCGGTGAGATACAGATTTGCGTTGAGCATCAGGCGGCCATCTAGGAGCACGGAGCGCAGGGCAAGCTCGTAGTTATTGGAGTACTCGGGGTCAAACTCATAGGGATTACCAATAAAGTCCGTCGCGGCGCCTCCCGCACGATAGGCCTGTTGCGCCGTTAAACTCAGGCTGACGTCTTCGCTAAAGCTGTAGATGACAGAAAGCTTTGGCAGAACAGCGGAATAGTCGGAGTCTAAGTCGACGGGCTCACCGGTCGCGCTGAGCCCAAAGAGATCAGGAATGAACTCGGAGAACTGAACTGTCGTCGACGATTGTTCCTGCGTATCCGCGCGCAGACCGGCAATGACGGACCACTGTTCAGAAAGCTTGTAAGTGGCCTCCCCGAAGATAGCGGCGTTCTCAATTTCGTCATCGAAGGTATTGCCAAAAACCGCCGCTGTGCCTGGGGGTAGGGGCAAGAACAGACTCGCATCGGGAATCTCAGCGCGAAAAAATACTTCTTTCTCCAGCTTCTGGTAATACGCGCCAAAGACACCGGTCAGCCGCTCGGATTCGTAGAGAAACTTGAATTCTTGAGTGAAGGAGGTGTCATCAACTTCCCGTCCGCCCGGTGTGTTGCGCGGATTAAGAGGTTCAATACCGATGGCAAGTTCGTAGTCGCTGTCGAGGTAGGTCGTTTCGGAAATCGCTTTCCAGCGATCATTAACTCGATAGTCCAGCAACAGGGCCGCGGTGCCCGTCTGCCCCGCCGTATTACTAAACTGTAGTGAGACGCGCTCATTTGGAAACCGAGTGTCGTCAACCTGCTGGTTCCCAAACTCATTGTCTGAGTAGGTATAACTGAGCACCGCATCGAAATCGTCGCTGGGCTTGAAGCGAAGCTTGCCCCTCACCGTCGTGAGCGCCTCGGCCGCGTTGTCTTCACCGGTGAAAACGTTCTCGATATCACCGTCAGATTGATAGTCCTCAACGACAATTCTCGCTGCCCAGCTCTCACCCAAAGGGAGATTCGCAGCCGCCGCCAAGCGTGATTCATTGAAGCTGCCGTAGTCTGCACGGAGTTTGAACTCTTGGTCGAAGGTCGGATCCTTGCTGCGCATGATGATCGCGCCGGCGAGGGAACTGCGCCCTTGCTGCGTGGATTGAGGCCCGCGCAGCACCTCGACCTGCTGCAGATCCCAGGTACTTAGGGCCGCTGTACGCAGGGCCTGCCCATTGGGCACGTTGGCGCCGTCGATCTGTACGTTCACTGTGGGTGCGGAACCGCCCCCTACGCCGCCGGGGGCGACGCCACGAATGACAAAACCGAATCCACCGCCTTCCGCATTGACCCCAGGAATGCGGTCAATGACATCGAACAGATCTTTGTCCACGCTGCGATCAAGTTCTCTGCCAGTGATCACCGAGACGCTGGTCTGCACATCCTGCAGCGAGCGATCAACAAGTTCGCCGTAAACAATGATTTCTTCGCGAACCAATACTTCTTCGATCGGCGTTTCTGGTGCTGGCGTGGACGTGGTCGCGGCCGGCTGCGCCTCCTCGATAATTACGGCACCTGATGGCGCCCTCATTGCGGCAAGGCCCGAGCCCTGAAGCGCATGAGCCATAGCATTCTCAAAGTCCAGGTCCCCACGCACCGGAGGAGCTTCCAAACCTTCCACCACCTCGTCGGAGAACAAGACGTTCACGCCATAGGTCTGGGCTAAAGTGCGAAGCGTGGTGGAGAGGGGGCCCGACTCCAGGCGAATGCTCTCGACGTGAGGCTCCTGGGCCTGAACAGCGGCAGTGACTCCCGCAAGCACGACGCCAAAAGCAATCGCTGAAGCCAGCCTAAATGACTGAATGAACAAGGTTTTTAGCATGGGATCTCCTGGACTGGATTTAACGCAAGTGATTCTCAATTGCGCTACTAGTCCCATGTACCTTTGGGGCAGGGATTGTTAACCCCACCGCCGCAGATTTTTTAAACTTTGTTGGATGCGATGGGTCGCACGACGAAACGCTTCGGGGATTCCCGAACAACTTCCACGGGCAGAATGGCGGGAAGGGACGCAAGCAAGCCGTCGAGGTCAGCGCCGTCAAAAAACGCAGAGAACGTCTGCGTCGATAACAATCCGGCTGGATCTTCGATTTTTAGAGTTACGTTCGAGAAGCGCTGTAGATCGTCCACGAGCTCGTCCAACGTGGCCTTGGAGTAATCGAGCTTGTGACCTACCCATGCACCGACGACCTCGGGTCGCACCGGCTCAACCGATGCAAGTCCATTCGTGGGCCGTGCAGAGATTCTTTGCCCACCCCTGAGGGAAGTTTTCTGAAGCACCGCCGTCGAAACACCACCCTGAATAATTGGATAGCTGACATCCACAGAGCCCTCGGCGACCGCTACACGCGTTATTCCTGCACCACGACGAACGTCAAAACGCGTGCCCGTAACCTGCACGAACAGATCGCCGCTACGCACAAGAAACGGCCGTGCCGGATCGCTGACCACGTCAAACAGCACAATGCCGTCCTCAATGACCACGCTGCGAGAGACATGCGAATACTCCACAATAATCTCTGAATGGGGCGCCAGAGTGACCGCGGTACCGTCCATTAGTGTGTGGGTCTGACTGCGACCAACCGCGGTGGCGTAAACAACTCGCTGGGCGCTGCTCCGGTCTGACGCATCTCCTCCCGTTAGCCAAAGAGCGTTGCTCAGATAGATCCCCATCACGACTAACGATAGCGCCAGGAAGGGCCGCATGAGCGCATAGGGCCCTGGCGAGGTCCATGGGAAGACGCCGACAGGCTTTTCTGCGGAAGAAGCATGCCGAATCCGTGCATCGTAGTGCTCCGGTCGCAATTCACCTAAGCGGTTCCAAGTCGCCTGAGCACGCTCAAATGCCTGAGCATGGCTCTCGTCCGCCTGCATCCAGGCATGGAACTGTTCCAGCTCTGCCTGCGTCAGAGAATGCTGCGATAGGCGTTCCCGCCAGCGATGAGCCGTTCTCGCAATCTCCTCTTGCGCCTGCTGCTCCATTGACTGCTTCACGACGTGCTCTTTAGTCGACCTCATTTGCGCTGAGCAGTTTCTCGATATCTGCGCTGGCCCTGGCGATGTGCTTACTCACGGCGGCTTGGCTAATTTTCAGCCGCTTTGCGATCTCACTAATCGTAAGAGCTTCGACGCGTCGTAGGTAATAGGCTCGGCGCCTTCTCTCGGGCATTTGCAGCAGCGCGCTGTTCACCAGTTTTATGATCTGCTCAGAACCTATGACTCTTTCCGGGTCCGATCCGTAACCTGAATTCGAAAAAAAACGAGCCTCAACATCGCGCTCATAACGTTCCTCGACCTGGAGACGGCGCAGGCCATTCAGCATGAGATTTCGCGCGGCGCCCCAAAGAAAAGCCCTGGGGTTTCGGATAGAGTCGTGGTCGGGCCTCGCCATCAGCCTTTCAAAGGCAAGATGCGCGATGTCGTTGGGGTCCGGTGGGCCGCTGCCAAACTGCTTGCGCAAGCTGGCCTCCAACTGGCTGATAGAGTCCGTATAGAGGGCGGCCAGCCCCTTCATTGGAATTGCCGTTTCACCCCCTGGCGCCTCCATAGTTCTAAAGAGAGCCTTGCTGCTGCCCTCGGGGGTTACTTCCTCAGTTTTTTTGTTCATGAAGGGGCAAAGGATGGCAGAAAATGCTTAGGGCAAAGTAACCCTGTGCCGCAGTATCGCCGGAGCCGTTGCCTCGCACAACCGAACGGTAGCTCTACCGTGCGAGAATCCAGCTACTCCAATGAAGACTGCAGTTCAAACGCGCGCGTCTGGCCACCGGCATCCATGAACGCCTTCATCGCCTTGATGGCTTTCGAGTGACGAGCAATTTCAAGAAACGCATGATGCTCGGCGGCAAGTCGCTCTTCTATAGCGCCTTCAAGCTGACCAAGACCTTTAACCATTTCGACAGCCGCAGGGGTAAATGACGCGATCTTTGTCGCCAGTTGGTCCACAAACGCATCCAACTCACCGGCCGGCAATGCCCGGTTAACCAAGCCGAATTTCTCGGCGGCGGCACCATCGCAGTCACAGCAGCCGAGCATAAGTTCCATGGCGCGCGCATACCCAATGAGAGAAGGCCAACGGCTTACACCGCCGCCTCCTGGAATCACGCCCAGGGTTAACTCTGGTTGAGCGAGGGTCGTGTGCTCAATCGAGCAAAATCGCATATCGAGCCCAGCGAGCATTTCGAGACCACCCCCACGGGCGATACCGTTGATCTTCGCGATCGTTGGTTTGGGCATCAGGCTGAATCGCTCCGTCATGATGTGAACAGAGGAGACCGCCGGATCGTCCTCTGGCGATCTCGCGGCGATCTTCTGGACGTCGTTGACGTCGGCATGGGCAATGAAAAACTCTGGGTCACCGCTCTGAAGGACAACAACCCTGACATTTTCATCAGCCCCAAGGAGCTCTCCGGCTCTGTCCAGATCGGAGATGAGCACAGAATCCAGGAGGTTAATGGGAGGGTGATCGATCGTGATAACCGCGACACGGTCCGTCACATTGATGTTGATTGCGGCGAAGCTTTCGTAGCTCATGAATGCGTATCCTCTCTTAATAGGTACCGAGCACCGCGCGCCTGGATTGCGCGGGTAATCGTTGGCTGCAACGAGGGCTCAGCGGGCACGGGCATCGGCTTATGTCGCGAGGCGACGAACCAAGTGGGATGCTGGTGGAGTTACTGCGGCCAAACCCGTACTCGCGGTGGACCGAAATTGGAATCGCATCTACGCCTGCCTTTTGGAGCGGCGTTCACCGATAGCTCAGATCAAACGTCGAATCGAAATAGCCACGAAGCTTTTCCCGCGAAGCGGCAAGGTTCTCCGCAAAACCGGGTTGGGTTTTCATCCTCGCAGTGTGCTGCGCAAGGGCGGGCCAGCGCTCCGCGTCGGGCAATCCAGCCACGAGATCTATGAATGTCATTTGAGCCCCGATTGAAATATCCGCAAGCGAGTATCGATCGCCAACAAAGAACTGCGCGCCGTCGAGAGATGCTTCAAGATAATCAAAGAGCCTCGGCAGTCTCTCGTTCCAGGTCTTTTTAGCGGTATCGAGATCCGGTTCTTCGCCGGCATACAGCGGAAACACCAGGGGTCGGAACAACTTCATGCCACCGGTTACCGCAAGCACGCTATCGGAATACTCTTCGAGCCAAGCGATGCGCCCGGCCACAAAGGGATTTTCGCCAAACAAGCCAGCGTTGAAGCGTCGGTCAAGAAACAGACAGATAGAGGAGGAGTCGGGAATCGTACCAGCGACGCCATGAGTTCCCACCGTGTTGTCGCGGAGCACTGGGATGCGCCGGGCAGGACTAATTTTCAGAAACCAATCAGGCATAGCCCCGATATCAATCTCTTGAAAATCGTAAGCTGCATCGACGTAGTGCAAAGTTGCCTGCACCTTTCGAACAAAGGGCGACAGTGGCGTGCCATAGAGGACAAAGTCCGACATAACAATTTTTCCCTGGCGTTCCCCATTGGCCCGCCCCTCAGCTGCTATCTGGAGGCACCTCCGTTGCACGCAGACCGGTGAAAGCTCGGAACGCACCGCTCAAGGCGAGCGACGCAAATCACGTGCTTCGAGTGGAGCCGTTGGCTTGCCCTCCTGCCGGTCGCGATAAGTGCGTTAGCGCCTGGACTTCAGCGAGCGCACATTAAAAACAGAATAGACTGTTTTTAATGTGCTGTCAGTCCTCTTTTCAGTCGCGTCGTTTTTCGATGGCGTCTTTTTCGATGCCAGCGGCTGCACCACGTATAGGTAAAGACTAGCTTGATTCAGGCGACGCCCCGCAGGCTTCGACGCTTTTCACTCCCCGATCACGACAACATCTCGTCCACTGTCTTTGGCCGCATAGAGGGCAGAGTCAGCTCGCTTGTACAAGTCAGCGTAGCTCTGTCCCGCGCTTAACTCCGCAACACCGAAACTCGCGGTGACTTTCACCGCGGCACCGGCCGAGTTGAGCAACTCCCGGCTAGACAGGGTCGCTCTGGCTTTCTCGGCAATCTCTCGTGCTGTGTTCACCCCGGCGCCGGGTAGCAAGATACAGAATTCTTCACCCCCAACGCGGCCCACAGAGTCTGCACTTCGACATACGCCATCGAGCAGCCCTGCAAATTCGCGGATCACCAGGTCACCCACATCGTGGCCATAGGTGTCATTGAGGGTTTTAAAGTGATCGAGATCGGCCATCACTAGCGACAGGGGCGCACCTGATTGGAGTGCCCGCTGAATCTCGGCTTCGGCTGCGCTTTCGAAGCCGCGTCGATTCTGAACGCCAGAGAGAACATCTGTGGTGGACTGTTTCCGCAGATCGGAAATGATCAGACTTCCGAATCCCATTAAGAGCACGACCGCGATGCTCAGGGAAATCGCTGCAACCGTGAAATTGAGGGTTGCCAAAAAAGTGGACTGCCAAAAATTCAGCATCAGCAGGTTTTCCTCAGCGTAATACTGAGAAACCACCGTACTCCACACCAAAACTACCGCGGATGCGAGCACCAGCCACGCCAGCGCTCGATCCGAAACCGGCCTTTTGCGACGGTAAATAAGGGGCACAGCCGAGATCAACATCAGCGAACAAGACGTGCTCACTACGTAGGAGCGAAGGCGCGTGTTCTCTTCGCCAAACCAAAACCACAGCATCCCAGCGGTTCCGACACACATTAAAACGGCCAATGTGCGTATGGGGACTTGCTGTCCAAAACGCTGCGCGGCCCCAAGCACGAAGAACAGTGGAATGAGCAGGTAGAAAAAGTCTCCAAAGGCATGCACGGCGGTCATCAGAAAGCTGCTTTTCTCAGCCTGCAGCCCTTCGACAAAATCGAAGCCAAACCCCACAACGCCACTGAGATAAGACAGGGCGAAGTAGCCAGCCGACGTAAAGGTCCGGTACTGGTACCAAATGCCGAAGAACGCTAAGGTGAAAATTGTGAACACCAAAGCGGGCATTAACTGATTGATGAGTTCCGCAGCCATTGCCTAGCTGAGCACCGTCCTCCTCCGTCCATCCTCCCTGAAGGGAATAAAAAAGTGTGGCTTGCGCAAGGAACTGCCACCGCGGATGCCGTCGCTTGCGCTACATCAAGTGAATACTAAAGCTGACAGTTTGCATAGTTTGAATGAAAGCTGCGACGGAGAGTCCACTTAGACTTAGTGGCTTTCACCGTAGGCGACACCCCCCTTTGATAAAAGGGGGACATGAAGTTCAGGGTGATCCGCAGCAAACTCACAAAGCCGCGAGCGCACACTCATAGCAACAAAGGCTTTGACGAAGTGTTAGCTCAACGACGGGAGCTTAGAAGAGATGAGCGCTGCGCCGACGAGTACATCCCAATGCCATCATGCCAAGAGCGAATAAACGAGCGATAGGCCGCTAGGGCGCAACGCTGCGATTGGTGCCTGCTGGTGATCGGCTACGGGTACCTGAGCCTAGGAACCATGCTCAGCGATCGGGTACAGCAACCGTGAAAACTGAAGCGGGCGCATCGCGCCGTTTTGGCACCTCAACTGCCGAAGAGCTTGTCAAAAACTTTTTTGACCTGCTTGTCGACTGTTTCATCAGTCTTCCGGTCAACCTCGTTTTCCATGGAAGAGGAAACGCGATCGGATTGGCGATCGACCTTCTTACCAAAAATCCCCATGATAGAGGTTGTGAGGCCCGGCTCGCCGTTGTCATCAGAACCCTGATCGGCGCCGTCTTCGAGCTCCTCCGCCGGCATCTCCATATTGGGCAAACCGCCCATCATTCCGCCAAGTCCGCCAAAATCCATCGGCTCCGCGGGTAGTTCAAATCGCACATCCGCGATTTTTTCAGACGAAATCGAGGAAATGAGAACCTCTTGCCCATAGCGCAAGACGCCCGCGTTCATTGCCCTAAGGCGCGAGCTGAGGGCATCTACCGATGACTCTTCGGCGTCAGGGGCCAGCTGCGCAACGGTCTCAGCCATAAGGATAAGCGCCTCGGAGAACTCTTTAGCTTCCTTTGAATCAGAAAGCACCAGCTCTTCAACAGTCTCTTGTCCATCTTCATCGCGGATACGAAGCTCATAGACGTCTCCGCGAAGCCCAGCAATGGTTTCTGAGCGTCCTGTCGCCTCAAAGGAAACTACATCCGCTTGCAGACCGGCTGGTGCGACATCCGGCATCATCGACGCAAAACCCCGCATCATTGAGCCGCCATCGATCACCATCGCCTCCCCATCCTCATAACTCACCAGGTAAAAGCTGCCACCACGGATGACTACCCACTGGGCGTTGTCGATATTCATTCGCACAGCGTCTTCCTGATACTCCCACACGATCTGCTCTCCGTCGGCAGATTGCATGGTGGCGGTGCCGGCGCTAAGTGATGTAGCTGCGGTAGCGGTAAGAAGCACGGCTCCCGTGGAGGCGAGAAATCTCAGATCAGTACGTTTCATAGTGTCTCCTATCTTCCGAATAAGTTTTGCAAAACCGTCTTCGGCTTTGCTTAGTCATCCTTAGCCCGCGTTTAGCTCACGCATCATTCCCACGCAGAACTCCGTTTGCTGACCAGATGGGAGCAAGTAGAAGTAGTTTAGAAAGGCCTTCTCTAATGCTTGCTCTTCCGGTTCCGTTTCACCCCCGGCGTCAAAGTGCTTCTGAAGACTTGCCATATACTCCTTGAGTGGCGGGCAGTTCATGGTCTCTTCCGAATAGGGGAAGCCAAAAGTGCTGTTCGCTGAATCACGCGAGGCCTGGCTATGACACTCCGCGCGACCCAGCCACTTCTCAACCTCGCGGCAAAATCCGGGAGTTGCCGGGTCATGGTGATAGCTGGTGTCTTTAATCGCATTGCGGATCGTGAATTTGTCCCAGCATTGATACATGCCCATACACTTTCGCTCACCGGCGCTAGCCAACGGGGCAACCAGGCTCGCGGGCTGAAAAAGTGCACTGAGTTGCATGCCTCGGATGAGGAAGGCTTCACTACCAGCGTCCGCCACAAGCGCGGGAGCCAAGAGTTCAAAGCGCGCTCCGCCCGTGTCTGCGACCAGAGCCGGCGCACTGATCTCGAATACCGAACCATCGGTATTTGCACTGATGGTGGGGGCATTAATGTAGAAACCGCTCGACGCCGTACTGGCCGACAGCCCAGGGGAGGAAACTTCGAAGGTAACGGCAAGTGCAGCGCGTTGCGCAAGCAGAATCCAAGCCACTACAGCACACAGCAAGTGAGCGGTCATAAGACCGCCGATCGGAGATCGGTGCGTGTTAGCCGCTGGGCGCAACTCAATTACCGATCATCTCGATATTGTAGTGCCACTGACCGAAAGCACCGGTCTGCGGGTTTTTATCTTCACCGAGAAAAAAGCCCATCACGCCATTGTTGGGGCCGGGACGTTTCTTCGTAAGCACCATCCACTTGTCGGTTTTTGCCGTTCCAGCCCCAGCGCTGCATACGCCACAGATCGGCAGGTCGCCCACGCGATGAGTGTAGACGACGTCTCCCAAGCTGGGGGCTCGTCGAAGAAGGCTCGGATCGTGGTCCCAAAGTGAACCGCCCACGAGCAAACGCACGTCTGCGCGCGCCATCATTTCCTGGTAAGAAGTAAAGCCATACTCCCCTGGATAAACAATGAACTCACCGAGCTGATCCAGACTTCCAGCACAGCTGTTCTCACCGATGCCAAACGGCTCCCTGGTGGGGATATCGTATAGTTTGTTGTCATAGAAGCCGGTCGAGAACCTGGAACCGTCGCCGGAGACGAATCGTGTTTTTTCAACAACTTCCTCTCCATCCGCATCAATCATTTCTAAGCGCGCAAAGAAGGAACCTTTCACATCTTCATTCGTTCCACTCAGGCCCCAGTCATCGCTCTTTGTCACGCATATGTTGGCCGCCTCTACGCGCACGCGAAGCGGCGTGTTATCCCCGCTCGAGCTGGGGGCCTTGCGTACTTCATCATCGGGGATCGAGCTTGCAGGATCGGAAGGAACCGGTATTCCCGCGTAGCCAGCTTCGGCCTGAGGCAGGCCCTGAACATTGGCATATTTGTCACTCTGTACCGACGTTTGCGCCATAAGCGTTGCGTCATCTGACGCTTGGTTGTCGGCGGCTGCGAAGGTCATGTTAAAAAAAACCGTAGAGCCAGCATTCAGCTCGATCTCTTGGGCGCTATTGCTACCGCCAGCCTCTAACACGATCGGCATGCCGTCTCCTTGAGAGACGATTTCTCCGCCCGCACCAAATTCCGTGTACGTTTCTATCGGTATCGTTGCCGTTTCGCTTGTGCGGCGCAGAGATGACCAGCGACAGCTGAAGCTTGCACGCTGGCCAGCTTCAAAGCGCGAGAGAAAGTTTCGATCTAGGGAAGCGGTTGTACGTCCTGAGCTTTTCTCAATAGCTGATACGCCAGTATTGCGTTCGAACAAAAAGGTGTAATCGCCGTTCGCTTTACCGTTCGCGTCAATGCTTACAACGCCGTCAACACGCGCTTGTTCGCTGGGCTCGCCGTCGAGGTAGATTCGACAATCCATGACCAGTTCAGCAATGTTGCTGGCATCGCCGAGTGACACCTCGTAGGGCACATTGATCACCAGTTCGTCGAACTTTGCAGAGGCGCTCGAAACCAGGCAGAGGTAAAGCGCAAGTGTCTTTGCAGCGACGACGGCCAAAGGCGGAAAGTCTCCACTCGCGACGCCCGAGTGCTTGAATGAGATCGCGTGTTCGGCGAACCGAGGTGACGACTGTTTTTTCATGAGTGCTTTCTCGTTACTTGTCGCGGAGTGACGCTACTGACTAGCAAGTCATCTGCTTCGATGGCAGAGACATTTCCTCGCTGATAGATCGACCGGCTTCGACAAAAGCGACAATCTCTTTGTGATCGTTCAGGGTTCTTTCGACGCGGAATTTGAGGCCGTCCTTGTCGCGAATAAGAGACGGACGATCCCCGATCAACCCCTCAAATGCTGCCAGCTTGCTCAGTTCGGTGGAGTCTATGAGCGCGTCGAAGGCGCCTTCGGAGCCAGGGGTGGCCAGCAGGGTGGCCTCTGATGGGTTAAATCGTTGGTCTACAACGCGCAGCGTAAGCGCTATTTTTCGATCAAGACCTTTAACAAACGCCTCAAGCATGACGCGGGACGCCAACCCGGATCGCTCGAGCATTTCCCGCGTCTTCTCCCGCGTTTTATCCGGGATCGCCGGTCCCAGCACCGCAAGACCGCCATCGAGGGACAAGGAGGGCTCCCGCCAAACGGTCCAACGATCACCGCTATTCATGCTGTTGCTTCCGCTCACCCCACTGCCCACGCGATGGAAGCTTAAACACCAGTTTTCCTCAGGGTTACTGATTGCCGTACCGGAGCGGGCCCCTCTTTTCGGATCTACGTAACCGAAATGCCAGTTCCGTCTTGCGCATAGCTCCTTTAGCCCCACTTCCCAGGCCTTGTCGCGCTCCCGGGCCTTGTAGAGCAAGTACTGCCCAAAGGCTGCGGCAACGACAAGAAGCAGAAGGAACTCGGGGTTTTGCATACAGCACGGCTTCCGCTGTGACTGTGGGAATCCCTAGAGAATGCCTGCCGATTGACAGCGCGAGCAATCATCAATATTGATGAAAGCGCGTAGGTGCTTAAACGGCTTTTCTTTGGGCGAGGAACGTTTGAGCGAGAGCAGCGACAACCCGATCGCTGCTCTCATAGAGGGCCAATTGGCCAGCCTGAGGAATTGGACAAGCATGAACGCGGGCGTGCTTTCTTGCACAGTCCAGAATGGCGTCGTAGTGAAAAAAGGTGTGGTCCGTGCCGTGAACGAAAAGCACATCGACTGCTTCGCTCACTTCCGCCAGTTCGTCAGACCACTCTGAGCCCCACAGGGCTATGTCGCGCACAATTTGCTGGGGGTCTTTGAAGCAGAATTCAAGATTGCCTCTCATCACCTCAACAAACTCTGGATTCGTGAGCTTGGCCTTATCGATGGGGCTGTCCTGGAAAAAGTACTGGATCAACTTCTCCTGCTCACGCGGACCCCGTTTGAACAAACGGGCCGCGGTCTGGTACCCGAGTGACAACGCTGCCGGGGCGTGAGTCGCTGCAACAAAGGAACGCCTGATAGACGGCGGTGACTGCTTCCAGTAGGACTGCCGTTTGACCGGCGCGCCGGTGGATACCAGCGCCACACCAATCGGTGGTGTTCCCGCAGCAATGAGTCGCTTTGCCGCCTTAATGGCGACGATACCCCCCTCACGGTGACCGACGAGCAATGGCGTCTTGGCGCATTCAGACACCATCGCCTCGAGCCACCCTTGCAGCAGTTCATCATTCGCGTCCACGCCGGAACGCTTTTTGTCGCCGTAGCCGGGCCTTACGGGTGCCAAAACCTCAAAGTCAGCGTTCTCGAAAGCCCGGCGAACCGTGACGTTCTCTTCAGGCATCGATGATGTGGAAAAGTAGAGGATTGGCTGACCGCGCCCATAGCGGACCACTGGTAAGGTGCCCGAAGCACTCACGAGCTCCGTGCGGAGCACCTCATCCCTGGGTTTGTGTGCCGTCGGCACGTCGATCTTTAACTCTGAGGTATGGCGCAAAATCGTCAACAGTTGGATAAGTTCGGACTGCCGACGTGCACCGGACTTTTGAAGAAGAATCTTGATATGGGTGCGAATGGTTGCAAGGCTACGGCCATGTTCCTCGGCCATTTCCTGTGCCGTGAGGCCCTCCAATAGGCCTCGCGCTACGCGTAGTTCCGCATTGCTCAAGCTGAGCAAATCCCTCAACTCCGACTCAAAGGCCTCGTTCCAGTCGATCTGCGAAAGCAACAACAACTTGTCGCTGCTGGGAAAGGCCTGCTTCACGTCACCGGAGAGCGGCGCCTCAATCGCCAGGAAACTCTTCCTCCCGGTAGCGCTGGGAACGCGAAAAACGGGGCGCTCGCTGTCCTCAAAGACCGAGACTGGCGCAGCCACGGCGTCCAGCACATCCTCAACACAAAGGTCTTCCCGCGAGAAAAAGCTTCTCGCCGTGGCGTTGAGCGCAACGACGCTACTACTGGTGTCTAGCAGTACTGCAGGTGCGAGAGCTGCTTCGAAGCTATTGGGTGCAACTTCTGCGGGTTCGGCCAAGCGCGCCGACACTTCTACCGCATTGTCAAAGATCGAGGATATTGGATCAAAGCCAGCGGCGGGAGAGAACACCGTCTGATCGAGCCACGCATCCCACGCCTGCAGAAGGTCATCGAACTTAGCAGGATCGACGGCAACCCCGTATGCATGCGATACGAGGTTTAAAGTTGGATCGTCTTGCTCGTCGGCCATGAAGCGAAGATCTGCTCATCCTGTCGCTGGGACTCGGCCGGAGGTCCCAAGGTCTCAGCGCATTCTTCTTACTCGCTGCCGATCTAGTTCCGCAGTTTTCATAGGAACGCCCAAGACCACCCAGCTATTTGCGTTGGGCACCACACTCAACTCTCCCCGCTCTCAAGATCTGATCGGATGAGCTCGATTGCGGAAAAGTCGTCCGAGCCGTCAACTCTAATCTCGGGACAGGCACGCTCTTCTCTGCCCCGCTCTATGTCGTATTCACAGTAGTCGATACGAATTTTCACGGCAAGCTCGGCGCAAGTGCCAGAATAGTTGAGTGCAACAATCGCTTTATCATCCGCAAAGCCATTGTCGTCTGGATATCGAAACACACCTTGGAAGGGTATGTTGGTGTCGCCTTCGGGCATGGCATAGGTTGCTTGACCGCGCACCGCAAACAAGCCCGTTGAACCCACATCAGCAAGCCCCTCCCGTTCAGGCTGACAGTTACCTGCCTCATTCTCCTGCGCCGTGAACTTGAATACCACGCCGCCAGGTAACGCCTTGGCTCCCCCACCGATCGCGTCGCAACCCACAAGGGCGGCGATAAGTCCGAAGCCGATATATGTCGAAATTCTGCTCATTTCAATAATCCTCTTACGCATTCGCCACGGGCAGTACGCCAGCGAGAATTTGGGAAGGCCTTAAGCACCCTTCGTGCTAATCACTTCAGTACGAGTTCCACTCGTCTGTTCTGGGCGCGCCCGCTTTCTGTGGAGTTGCTTGCCACCGGTGAAACCGGTCCCACCCCCACAGCAGTCAAGCCCTGGGTACTAATGTTCAATTCCTCGAGCGCAGCAATAACTGACTGCGCGCGCGCTTTAGCGAGAAACTTATTTGCCGAGTAGCTGCCGACGTTATCCGTATGACCGACAATGAAGTGGCTCTTGTCGCCGTTCTCTTTGAGGTAATCTGCAAGGGCTTTAAGTTCGTCTAGTGAGTCATCTCTCAGATTCGCGCTACCGGTTTCAAAGTACAGGCCGTAGAAGGCCTGCTTGCCGTCCTGCGCCATGCCTTCAGCTATTTGCGCCATGCTGATTTTGTCCGTGTCCATCGCCCCTACTTCCACGAAATGGAGCTCATAGGAGACGTTGGCTTTTTCCCGTTTGAGGTAGATACCTGTATAGATCGTTTGATCGGCATTGTTCACGCGCGCGGCAATGTACGCGTGCTCTCCAAAACCCATGAATTCGTTCAATAAAACCTTGAGCGATGCGGCAGTTCGCACCACATCCTCACCGTTTTCCCAGCACTGCTCTTCAAAACACGAAAAAAGTATCTCTACGTCGCGGCCTGCCAACGCCTGGCCATAGCTTTGGTAGAGCTGGTACAGGGAGGGTTTAGGCTCTTCCCAGATCACGTAATTGATTTTGATTACGCGCCCTTCCAGGGTCTGCACATCACCAAAAGACTGCTTCCCCGCGGCCGGCCCTAAGGGCAGCGCATAGCGGTCGAACTGTATCTCTTCATACTTATCAATCGTTGATCCTTCAAAACGCGATAAGAGAGGGTAATCCGACGACCCATTTTTATCGGCTCGCTGCGCCAGAGTGGTGCCCGGCACAAGGATGAGCAGTGAAAAGACGGTACACAGGATCTTCGACATGGATGGCTATCTGGATGACGAACGGGTTAATCATCTTCGCAATTCGCCACACGAGTAGAAATCATCACTTTTGATGATTTACGCGTCGAGGATGCCTGGTGCTGATAGACCTTTGGTCTGTTCCAGGCCCAATTTTTGAAGCACGGTTTTCGCCAACATCTAACCTTCAACCAGACAATACCGTCATAAAGGTGGGCCTTCTATATTCGGCAGGCCCAGAGTGTTGTCGATCCGAATCCCATCTACCCGCACCAGCAACGACAGCAAGCACCAACTGGGCATTGCTACCGTCGCTGTTCAGGACGCCGCCTCGATTCTGGGGGACATGAAAGTGAACGAGGGTTAAAGGCTCCAAGGCACAGTGGCATTAGGTGCTTGCTTTGGTACGAACAAATGCATCGGGATCAATATTGCGTGCTGGGCGAATAATCATTTCGGATATGTTCAGATTCGATGGCTGAGCAACGGCAAAATGTACGGCTCGCGCTACATCTTCTGGCACCCCGAAGTAGGGAGTTCTTCCCTCCTGATCAGCCTCGGCTGAAGCGACAGCTGAACCCATGTTCGCCTGAAATGCCGCCAGCTGATCCGCGGTCATATCTCTCGCTAGATTGGTCGAAAAACCACCGGGAACTATGGTGCTAACCCGTATATTGCTTTCCTCGAGGCGGGTGCGAAGTTCTTCCGAGTACTTTTCCGCTGCTAGCTTAGATGCCCCGTAGATTCCACCGCCTTGTAGTCGTGACGAAAGAGAAGTGACATTGACTATTCGCCCGTCTAGACGTCTTTCCATCATATGCGGAACAACCGTCTCACAACCCTCGATAAGAGCCATAAGATTGATACGCAACATGGCCTCCCAGCGTGAGCGCTCCAAAGGCTCTGGGCCGTGCAGATACATAACGCCTGCGCAATTCACAAGAATATCGAGATCGCCATAGCGCGTCGTTGTCTGTTCAATAGCTCGGGCTATCTCACCCGGCTTCGAGATATCGATGGGAAGCTCAAAACACTCTCCGCCCTGGTCGGAAATAAGAGTGCTCGTTTCTGCCAACGCCGCTCTTCTCCTGCCTAGCGCCCCTATTTTTGCCCCCGCCTGCGCTAACCGTACCGCGATTGCGCGACCCAAGCCGCTAGACGCGCCTGTTACCAACGCTGTTTTACCCCTTAACTCATCTACCAACGGACGCATAACCCTCCCTTTAAAACATTTATGTTTGTTTTATTGAGATTTGATCATACTACTCTCGCGAAGATTCGTGATCAGGGCAGATAATCTGCGGTGAGTGCCATAGACGCATCCCAGCACTTCTGCGCGAGCGTCGCATTGCTGCCAAGGGATGTGCTCTTGCTCACGCGGCAATCGGAAAAGTACTCGCCACTCACGCCGGCCACAGAGGGGTGCACTGCGACCAGTAGCTGAGTGGCCGCGCCCTGTTCAATGGTCTTGGACATCACTTTCGCCCACAGCAACATGGCGTTTGAAAACAAGCCGCCGATGTCTCGTGACAGGTTGGTGTTAATCATTCCGGGATGCACGGCGTTGGCTGTTGCGTTACTGCCCTCCAGCTCCTTCGCCAACACTCTGGCGGTCAGCAGGTTAGCGAGCTTTGATTGGCCGTAGAAGCGCCAGGGATCGTAGCCGCCGGATGCATCCAGATTATTGAAATCGATGCCGCCTCGTACGGTCAGTGCATGAGCGCCGCTAGACAGAATAACGATGCGCCCCGCATCGGCCGCCTTCACGGAATCCAGCAGCTGCTGAATCAGAATAAAGTGCCCCAGCTGATTGGTAGCAAACTGCAGCTCAACCCCATGGGCCTGCTGCAGGGTGGTCGGCGCCATAATGCCGGCATTGGTCATGAGTATGTCGATGGGCTTACCCAGGGCTTTAATCTGCTGTGCACAGCTGACCACGCTAGTAAAATCACTCAGCTCACAAGCCAGCCCCTCGGTGCTTCCGTCTACGGCGGCGCAGGCTGTCTCGGCTTTGTCTTTTGTGCGCGCCAGGCCAATCACATGAGCGCCACGAGCTGCGAGTGCGCGCATGCTCTCCTGCCCAAGTCCCGAGTTAACACCGGTAATCACTGCTGTCTTACCGGTGAGATCGAGGCCTTCAGTGACCGCTTCTGAGGTTGATCTTTTGTTGAACGACATGGCGCCGACCTATTTGGCTAAGGCGGTAGTAAAGCAGTTTCGGCGGACTCCCGGTAGACGTTAACACCCACCCAGAGGCAGGGTGTTTCCAAAACGGGCTAACAGCCCATCGATTTTGGTCTGCGCTCAACTCAATACTCATACTCCAATGCAAGGCCCGCGATGCGCGGAAAGTTGATGCGCTGGTTGGCGGTTTGGTTCGTCGACACCTGACCCGTTTGCGTATCGACCACAGCAAACCCTTTTTCCGTGGCAAATCGCTCGTCAAGCAGGTTGTTGGCAAAGACGTAGAGGTTCCACCCCTGGCGCCGATACCCGGCCCGCCCGTTCACAAGGGTCGCCGCGTCTACTTCGTTCACCGCCAGATTTGCAACTTCGGAGTACTGCTCACTGCGATAGTTCACGCTCACATTGGCGTAGATGCCGGAGCTGTGTTGATAGTCTAGCCCAGCGGCAAGGGACTGCTCCGGTGCGGTAGGAAAGGCATTTCCCGCGACGTTTTCAAACTCCCCGGGTACTTCAGAGAATGGAAAGTCAGTGAATTCCGTATGGAGCAAACCCAAGCTTACGTAGTAGCTGAGAGATTTCGTAAGCTGGTGATTGATCGAGAGCTCGAACCCATAGAGCTCAGACTCCCCGGCGTTCTCAACAAGGGAAAGGCGCGAGTCGATCAGAGCGCTGGGAATACGCACCTGCTGGTCTTCCCAATCGGTGTAGAACAGGTTCGCGTTCAGTGACAACTGCCCGTCGAGCCACAGCGATCGGAATGCCAACTCGTAGTTCGTCACAAACTCTGGATCAAACTCATTGATTACGTTAACCAGCGTGAGGGGGTCAAGGAACTGCAAAATACCGCCAGCGCGATAGCCCCGCGCTACCGTGAGCGAGGTCGAAAGATTCTCGTCGATGTCGTAAGTGATCCCGAGGCGCGGCAGGAATGCTTCGTAGTCTGTTGGGGTCGCCGGGTTATTAGGGGCGATACCTGCGGCAGCGGCCTCACAGGGGATGACACCAAACACCAAGCAAGAGGCGGGTTCGACGATAACTTCACCCGCGGTGGGATTGTCACCAAAGTCTTCTCGATCGTAGCGCGCACCTAGATTGAGGGACCAACGATCACTCAAATCAAAGGTCACGTCTGCGAAAATCGCTTCATTGGTGACACGGCTTTGCGTCGACGTGAGTATGGTGATCAATGAGTCGGGCGGATCGACCGGCACGCCCAGTACGGCAATGGGGGCGGTGGTTCCGCCCTCACCCTCATTCTCTTGTTCGAAGGCGTAAGCTCCGATCCATCCGCGCATCCGAGGGAAGTCGAAGGCGGCTCGAAACTCGTAAGAGCTTGTCTCTTGACTCGCCGTACTCGCATCCAGAGGAATACCTAAGGCGGCCGGAAGGCCAATTCTCAGGCGGCGTAACTGATCCGTCTCTTCATAAGTGAGGAGTCCAATGAGCGACCAGTGATCGTTGATCTCATAGGTGAGATCAGCGATGAAGCGATCCGTTACCAGATCACTGAAATTAACGCGCGTGTGCGTTTCACCACCAAAGGGATCAAAAGACGCGAAGGCCGGGTCGTCAAAGGGAATCGGCGCGATGGCGAAGTTGAAGTCACCGGACGACGAGTCTGATCGCTCACCGATCAACTCAATGCGAAGGCCGTCCATCAGGTCGGGTTCGATCAGCAACTTACCCCGCGCGGTCCAAACATCGTAAAACTGCTGATCTAAACCCGTACTCACTTCTTTCAGGCCCGTATTGAGCTCCTGCTGGTCGTAGGCAATGCGGAACGCTAACTGGTCGTCAACGATGGGGCCGCCGAAGGCGAACGACGCGTTAAGGACGTCCTCCGTCGCGGCCTGGAGTCGAGCCCGAGCCGTCCACTCGTAACTAGGATCCGCGGTGTAAGCCACGATCGCACCGGACAGCGCGTTTCGACCCTGAACTGTCGACTGTGGCCCCCGGAGCACTTCTACCTGCGCAAGATCCCATACGGATTGCACGCCATTTTGAGACAAATTGAGTGGTGAGCCATCAATGTAGAGCTGGCTGGTAGAGCCGGCTCCTGCCCCCCCAACACCACGGGTATTCACACCGCGAATCGAGAAGTTTGTGCCACCGATCAGACTAAGGGAGACATTGGGCGTTCGAAGGAGAATGTCATCAATGGTAAAGAGCACTTCGTCTTCCATACGCTCGGTGGTAAACACCTCGACGGACGTTGAGATTTTTTGAATGCTCTCATTTTCTTTGGTGCCGTAAACCAGGATCTCTTCCACGGCAAGGGTTGTGTCTGCGTTGCTGGCGCTGGGCTTCGAGGCAACGACCACATAAGTACCAGCGCTGCGTCTCTGCGCAATGAGAGCCGTACCCTCGAGGGCTTTTGCCAGCGCAGCCGAGGGTGATAGCTCCCCGATGATGGCGGGCGCTTGAAGATCGGAAGTGAGGTCCCCCGAAGCAATCACGGTAATGGAAAAGGCTTTGCCAATGGCGACAAGCGCCTCTGCTAAGGGCTGTGGCTCGATGGACAGGTCGGTAAGCTCCGGTGATTGCGCCAGAGAGGGAACCGGATTAACGAACACCGCCAGGTAGACGATGACCGCCGCGACACCGCGCCGGAAAACTGCCATAAACATAAGAAATTGCCTCGCCCGCAGAATGAAGGTGCGACTGTTTCTCAATCGCGTTCTCCATGAAGACTCGCTAGACAGCAAAACTGACACACGCAGCGCGAAACTTTCTGAAGATCAGGCCTCGGGCTTTAAGCGAATACGCTGGCCATCCTTTTCAGAGAGGAGCTCCACGGGCAGCGCAGCCTGGAGAGCATCGATAATCGACGACAGATCATCGACGGTGAAGGTGCCCGATAGCTCAAGATTCGCAGCGGCATCATCAAGCGCGATGAACTCGGCAGAGTATCGATTAAGGTCTGCAACGACGTCTGCAAGACGGGCATCCACATAGACCAGCTGCCCAAAACGCCAAGCCCCCACGTCTTCCACGTCGATGTGGCCCACAGTGCTCAGGCCAACGCCTCGCGTCGCAGTCACCGTTTGTCCCGCGCTGAGCGTTGTGGATTCCAGGAAACCGCTGCTCCCGCGCGACCACTCTCCCGTCGGCCCAACGTCGCTAGCCGGCTGCAGTATCCTTGGATGGGATACCTGCACTTGGCCCTCGGCCACGGCCACCGCGAGGCGATCACCGCGACGCTGCAGATCAAAGGCCGTGCCCGTAACCTCAACGCGTGCAGCCCCCACGGACACGCTAAAGGGTGAACTAAGGTTTTCGGTCACAGCAAAGTAAGCGTGGCCCGTCATCAAAACTGCGCGGCGCGCGACACCATCAATGGTGACTTCAACGCGCGTCGCGGGGCCCAAGTTCATCTCTGATCCATCGGCCAGTGTCACCTGTCGGGACTCACCCTGAGCAGTGTCAAAGAGCTCGAAGCTAACCTCTTCTTCCCCTGGCGCCTCATGAGATTGATCGACGTAAAAAGCCAGGGCAACGGCAACAATGAGTAAACCGGCGGCGATGGTCGGTGCGAAGGGCCGGGAGTAATAGTCCAGCCACCGCGTCCACCATCCTCCGTCCGTCGCAATCGCTTTATCTGTCTGCGTCGACCGCTCTCCTGGTATGGGCCGATCCAAGACCGGATCGTAGGGTACGGCGCCCAGGGCTTTCCACAGTATTTCCGCTTCGGCATAAGCTGCCGCGTGGTGAGGATCCGCCGCAATCCAGCGGGCAAATTCCTCTTCGCCACGCGCGTTTAGTCCGCCATCATCAATGCGAGCACGCCAGCGATGGGCCGCTTCGACAATGGGATCGCGTTGCTCTATTGCGCCTCGACCGTCCGCGGGAGTTTTACTTTGGCTCATGCATCAACCTCCAGGGCCGGATCACGCCGCGCAGCGCTGAGGGCCAAGGCCAAACGCTCCGTCGCAATAGCGATATGACGTACCGCGGATGAACGGCTGACACCGCATCGCTTTCCCGCCTCTGCCGGCGTAAGACCGTGAACGCGATTGAGCATAAATATCCGCCGACGGCGCTCGGGCATTTCGGCCAGGACTTTTGACACCAAGTACACCTCCTGCTGCGAACTAAAGACGCGCTCGGGCTCAAAGGTGTCACATCCCTCACTGAAATAACGGCGCGCTACCTCCTCGCGATTATCATTGCGCACCGCTTCCTTGCGCTTCTCGGTGAGCACCGTATTGCGAGCGGCTATCCACAGGTAGCCTTCCGGATCCTTGATGTCGTCAAGCTGCTCCCGCTGACTCAGCTTTTCAAACGCTGTTTGCACCACATCCTCCGGATCCGGCGGGCCGGCACCATAGGTTGCGCGTATACCCTCGACAAGTGATCGAAAACACCGTTGGTAAAGTTGTTGGAACGCTTCGCGGCTCACTACCGCAGGGGCGGTGGATTCATCGGTTTTCGCCACGGTGGCATGGTCTCGGTCGCCCGCTATGCCGGTGGTGGTCATGATCTTGGGGGGAGTGTCGGCAATGAATAGGCCTGGGCAAGGTGGTTTGGGGGCTTCTATGGCCGGTTTGGGGAGGAGTGAACAGAGCAAAGCTTATCGAGAATGAGCTAGATTTGCGAACCGTTCTCATATCCAGATCACCTCTTGCTTTCAGCGCTATCGCTCGTGGGTGCCGGGGTGTTGAGCGATGAAAGCTTCGCGTTCACGTAGGAAGCGCGTGTCGGTTCTCAGACCTTCAGTGATTCTTCAGCTCGTGTGTTTTTAAACCGATCTCCCGTGTGGAGTCTTCCCGTCTAGACTTTCCCTTTCGTCGGAATTTATCGAACAGCGGTTCTCACCGAAACCTAGTCCTCCAAACGAAAAACCCCCGCCGGTGGCGAGGGTTTGTCATTTGGTAGGACCAGGCGGATTCGAACCGCCGACCTCTACCATGTCAAGGTAGCGCTCTAACCAACTGAGCTATGGTCCTAAAAGGGACGCGGATTATACGGGCGGCTGGGCGGGCGGTTCAACTGCCTGATCGCAGGCATTGGAGGATGGAACGAAGGCGCAAGGCGAGGTGTCTAAACTCCGTCGAATCAAGGTGTCGGTGAACGCAAACATGCTTAAAAACTTAGTCATTCCAGCATTTCTATTGCCAGCAATTGCGTTCGCAGAGGTAATCGTCGACGACGTTCAGACGGGTATTAGCGATGAGACCCGCTCGTCACTGGAAGCCCTGGTTGCGAGTGACGATCGCCCGGATCGTCACAAGGCACGCGATCAATACCGTCGGCCCCTGGAAACGCTCGACTTCTGCAGCATTGACCCGGCTAAGACCGTGGTTGAGATTTGGCCGGGCGGTCAGGGAGGCTGGTACCGCCGCATCATCGAACCGCTGGTATCGGATGCCGGTGGCACCTACATCCCTGTAACGAAAGATCGAAAATACCTGAGCGACGAAGCCGCAGTTCCCTATGGAGAGGTCGACCTCGTGCTGGTGTTCCGCGCACATGGCTTCATGATCTACGACAAGCCGGCACAGCGCTATGTCGACTCGTTGTTCTCGATGCTAAAACCCGGAGGCACCTTCTGCATCGTCGATCACGCAGGTGACGAATCAATCCCCCAAGACCCCGAAGGCGAGAACGGATACGTTAACGAGAGTCACTTCCGGGCTATGGCTGAGGCGGCTGGTTTCGTGCTGGCAGCTACATCAGGCCACAACCGGAATGCGGCGGATAACAAGGATCACCCTCGTGGGGTTTACTCCTTGCCCCCAACCTTCGCAGGGACCCGCAAAGGGTCAGACGCACGCGCCGAATTCGCCGCGATTGGAGAGAGCGACCGCTTCACGCATCTTTATGTGAAACCCGAGTAAGCCTTAAGCGTGAGGAGCGCGACGCGTTCAACGGAGAAACCGACTGCGGAAATAGCCTTGGCACTCTTCCATCACCGCCTCGCCTTCCTCCGACTTGCCGATCAGTTGAAGCGTACGTTTGTGGCCCGTACAAGCCGCCTGGTTCCAGGGCTCTCTTTCCCGAGCGCGACGAGCCGCAGCTTCGGCCACGGCGTATTCGCCTCTGCGCGAATTGGCAAAGGTTTCGGCCAGATCTGCGGCGAGGGTATCTTTTGGCCTTCGCAGCGTAAGCGGCAATGGGTGATCCTGATGAGCCAGCAGCGCCCCGCGGGCATCCTGATAGAGTAGTATCCAACGTCCGGTGTTCTGCAATCCCTGAATCAACCGCTCTCCTCCTCGGGCTCGTGGCCAGAGAAATAACGACGCTCCGGAGTTTTCCACTCGCTCCAGCCAACCGGGCTGCGCCCCGGCGACGGCAACATAGTCGAGGTAGGTCTGGTCATCAAAGACCGTGTTCGCCCGGCCATCGATAAAAACCTTCAGAGCACCGTCGGTGCGCCAGTGGAGAAATCCGCCCCAGTTGTAAAGCGCAAAGGTGTTTCCCTCTAGTCGATTAAGGGCCACGAACTCAGCCAGGCCGTGAGGATAGGTGTACTCCGCCGTAAGGTAGTGATATGCCACAGCCGGGCGCAGGGAATACTGCTGCACATAGCCACCAGCCCAGACCAGCACCGTGGCCAGAAGGGCAACAACTGCCATTCTCGGGAACCGCTCGCGAAGCAGGGCCGCCAAAAACGGATGCAGGAGTACCGCAAAGGCAACGGCCCACAGAATCGTAAAGCGCCGACTCGTCAGCGACATGGCAGCGGTAAGAAGCGCAAACACCACCGCCTCTGGCACAACGGAAACTTTTCTGCGCAGTGTAGGAAGTGACCAGCAAAAAGCAGCCGACGCACCAATCACCAGAGAGTACAGATAAGGGCCCGACACAATGCCCCCGGTTTCGAGGGGCGAGCGCCATTCGGCGATGCTTCGATAGGGAGAGTCTGAATTCAGGGCATAAGTCAGCGGCAACACAAACACGCGGAAAAAATCCGGATTAACGAGGCATGCCGATACCGCAACAGCCAGCGTAATCGACCCGCGCTTCAAAGCCCGCGCAGGCTTTACTCCCGGTGAAAAAGCGTTCCAGGGGCATACCAGAATGGCGAGAAGCATGAGCCCGAAGATGAAACCACCGTGCAGGTTCACCCACACGACGAACAACAGACTGACTTCCCACAGCTTTGGCACGCGCAATAGCGCAAGATTCAAAAGCACCGAGATTCCAAGCAGCGTATACAGCTGCGGCCGCAAATCGAGGTAAGGCGCCGCAATGGCCATCGCTGCCACAGAACATAGAAGCGCCGAGGGAAACGACGCACCGATTCGCAGCAGCACCCGCTGCAAAAGAAGAAAGGTGGAAACGAGGAGCAGCCACTTCCAGTAAACCAGGCTCTCGACGCCACCCAGGGAAGCCCATCCATAGAAAATGAGGTCGGCCAGCCACTCGTGGTTATGCCAAACGCTCCCGTTCGCCGTAAAAGACCAGCTATCGAGTAGCCATACGCTGCCGTTCTGGACGATCTCGCGCCCCGCCGCGAGATGCCACCACAAATCCGAACCCATCATCTCCGTGAAGCCGAAGGACAGGTAGGCCGGCGCACCCGCAAGATAAAAAAGGGCGGCTGGGATCGCGGATCGATCAGTCATCCGCATCGATTGCTGGGGTCTCTAGAGGAGCTGGTGACGTGCTTTCGTTTGGGGATTTCAGATTCCAGGGCCGGTACTGGTCGATCACATAGAGTGGCCGCCGTTTGCTCTCGTCGTAGGTGCGCGCCAGGTACTCACCGATAATTCCCAGACAAACGAGCTGAACTCCCCCCAAAAACAGAATGATGACGATTAAGGATGGATAGCCAGGCACCGGATTGCCCAGCAGTAGCGTTCGCACAAAGAAGAAGAGACCGTATGCAAACGCCGCAAAAGAAGTACCCAGGCCGAGCCAGGTGGCCATCCGCAAAGGTGCTGCGGAAAAGGAGGTGATGCCTTCCATGGCTAGGTCGAACAGCCGTGCATAGCTCAGCTTGCTGCGCCCATCGGCGCGAGGCGCTCGCGTATAGGTCACCGAGGTTTGAGGGAGGCCGATCCAAGCGTATAGACCCTTCATGTATCGGTGCTGCTCCCGCAGCTTATGGAGTTCGTCAACGGCACGGCGACTTAGGAGGCGAAAATCGCCCGTGTCCCGCGGTATGGGAACGTCCGAGAGCCGATCCATGACACGATAGAAGACGGAAGCGCTGGAGCGCTTCAACCAGGTTTCGCCCTGGCGTTCGTCTCTACGGGCGTAAACCACATCAAAGCCTTCACGCCAGCGAGCCACGAGCTCTGGGATGAGCTCGGGCGGATCCTGCAGATCCGCATCGATAATCACGACGGCGTCCGCCTCGGCATGATCAAGACCTGCGGTCATAGCGACTTCTTTGCCGAAGTTCCTCGACAGACTCAGTATCGATACCGGCGTCGTGCTCTCAGATGCTAGCTCCAGCCAAGCGCGGGATCCATCGGTGCTTCCATCGTCAACGTAAAGCACCTCCGCATTCACATCGGCCTCGGTAATAACGCCGCAGAGACGTTCATGGAAAGCCGGCAATACGGCCCGCTCATTAAAGACAGGCACAACGATTGTCAGACGCTCAGTCATCCGCAGGCTTCCTTATGCGTGATCCGTTTGTTTGTGCGTCGGATTAATTGTCACTGACACTTTCGCTGCCTTAGCCTAAAGGGTTTTTCCTGTTCGTCCACGGCCTTCACTCGAAAGCTCAAGCACATAGCACTGGGACCACAGCAGAAACGCCAAAGGCGATTCCTGAAGGCGCGTGTCACACCACTCGAGCACGCGCCTCCCTAAGTGCCCGCCAAACTCGCCGATAATTGGTAGATAAAACCCCATTGCCGAGCGCCGCCGAACCACCAGACCGACCTCTTCAAAAACGTGCTCGACGGTCGCCCGACTCACCACATTGATATGGCCTGTCGGCTCGATGGGCTCGCGGTAGATCAGTCGCAGTAGCTGGATGACACCGGGCAGAAACGCGACTCGCCCAAGCATCTCCAGAGGCGATGCCGGTTGAGGCGTGGTCAGAACAAGCCTACCGCCGGGTTTTAAAATACGAGCGAGCTCCGCGAGCTGTGATCGGATATCGGGAATGTGCTCAACCACTTCGCTGCATAGAAGAAGGTCCACCGATCTATCGGCGAGGGGGAGTTTGGGTAGTGCACCCAGCAGATACACCGTGCCGGAGTCGTTGCTGCCCAGGCGCGCGCCGCTTTCTTTGCCTACACATGCCGGATTAGCATCGGCGATCTCGTTGGCGGGTGACTGCACGGCGGTTTCTGTCGCGGAGCCGCAGAGGAATGCGCTTTCCTGATCCACCACCAGCAGCTGGTGACACTTCGCCCGTAGCGCCTGCAGGTACACACCACTCCCTGGCCCAATCTCAGCGGCGATGTCAGCAACGGGCGTGCCAGCGACTTCAGCCAACACCCAATCCCGGCGCGCGCAGTGCAGATAGCGCCGCGTCGGGTTTGACGAGGTGTATAGGGTGTTCTGCAGTTCGAACTGCTTTTGCATACGCGTCATGGCAGGACCCGGAAGACCACAATGTCTCCAACGAACTGCGTGAAGCTTCCGTAGACACGCTTGTGAAAGCGGAGCTCCGGCATAAACGTGGGTGCCGTGAAGTGTGCCACCTTCGCAAGCTGCGGGTGTGATTCGCTCAGCGCAGCCCGATAAAAGGAAGCCGCCTCCGGCCTTGTCTTAATGAGCTTGGTCGGATCGTGGACCAGAGGCCCATTTAGCTCGTTAGCAAATGCCGTGTCGTACCAGCTTTCGCTGAGAATGAGCGTGTCACTGTTAGGAACTCGGCCGCCATTCCTCATCACATGGGAAATACGAAAAAGGCGACTGCTCTGCACGGGCGCAGGTGGTGGCGCAGCGTAGAAACTGGCCAGCACGCGCTGCGGGCGATGATCCGCATACCACTGCGGCAACTGGCGCCGTGGATCGGCGGTGTAGTCGTGGAGTAAGTCCAGGCAGAGCAAGCCCTGCCACAGAAGTACTAGCGCGGTCGCGGGCCGGGCAATGGAAGGCTTGAGTGTCGACAGCCCCAGGGCGGCGATGAGGCAAGCCATTGGCAGCAGCGGCAGGTAGTGGCGGTAATAGGTCACCGGCGCAAGAAATGCCATGTACAGCAAGAACGCGGGCAACGGTAGAAGCAGTAGGTGGCGGTGTTCCCACCCGGTCATCGTCACCAGTTTTCTCACGCCGAGCATCAACAGCAAGAACCCCGGCAGACCGAGACCCACGAGCAGCACAAACGGTACGTTCAGTAGATTACGCAGCCATTTGTGCTCACCAATGGCGCCATAGTCGGTGCCGAAGCTTCCCGTGAGGCCGCCACTCGTGTACGCCGAGAAGACGCTCACCTCCATGAGCAATGGTGCCAACCAGGGCAGCAAGAGCGCCGCGATGCGGCCCGCGGCACTCATACCTCCCCACGGAAAGAGCACGTAAAAAAGAAGCGGTGTGCTCCAAACCAGAAAGTTTGGCGTCGCAGTATTACTGGCCACGGCAAAGAGCAACGCATAGGCGACCGTCAGACAAACGATGCGAAACACGGACAGGCCCTGCAGCAAGGTCTGCCAGAGCCGTAGCGGGAGGAAGTAGAGCGCCGCCAGGAAAGCGAAAACCCAGAACTTCGTCCATACGGCTGCTATCAACGCCAGTAGCGCCACGGCCCAGCGCCAGCCGTTAGAGAGAAGACCAAGGGCGGGCGCAAAATCCGAGCTTGAACCTGACTGCGAGCGCGCCTCAAACTCAGGTTGAGAGCGAGTTCCCACTCCAGTGCCGACGTCAAAATCATGGCCGGAGTCACCGCTAACGTTTGCCGCGGGTACTGAGGTCGACGCCCAAAGCGCTGCCAGGAAGAAGAGATAAATGAAGAACGTCGACGGCGCGTCAACGGTACCCATGAGTGACTCGCTGGCGTGCCAACCGGAGAGGGCAAGCAGCGCACCCGACACCAGCGCTACGCCGCGCCGATCTGGAAACAACATCCACCCGAGCAACACCAACGCGACGGCTGTCGCCGCACCGAATACCGCGGAGTGCACCCTTGCGACGGTAAGGTGTGCTTCACCGTGACAGTAGGCCTTAGCCTGCCGGGCATCGCCCGCCGCTGATGGTGGCGGGTGATCGCCCAATAATCCCGCCAGGGCAATGGTCTGATACCCCACGAAGCGTGAGTAGCTAAACCCATTTAGTGCAGCGCGACAGGAACCGCCCTCATCGAAGTTAATCAATGTAAAGCTCCCGGGCGCATACCAGTCGCGACCGTAGTCCAATGCAGCGGGAAGCCGCACAGCGAGCGCCAAAAGAAACACTGCAATCAACGGCAGAAGAACGGCCGTCAGTGAAGTCGCTTTGAGAGAGGTCCGGGGCACCGCCGAAGGTCAAGTCGGGATTCAGTTTCCGAGTCTAGCAGAGCGCCACAACCGCGCTTTTAGGGCCGCTGTTTGTGCCACTCCCGCGTGCTAGACTCGAGGGCTTTCTCAGCAAATAGTCCACGGATATGACGTCATGAGCACGCCCCTGGAAACGCTTCTGGACGCTATCGATGCGGCCCCCGACGGGCCGGAGATCTGCGCCATTTTCGATTTTGACGGGACCATCATCTCCGGGTTCTCGGCGATAAGCTTTCTGCGCGAGCAGTTTCGTCGTGGCGACATCAATGTCCGGGAGTTTCTGGAGATTGCGGGTGCCATGACCAATTTCGGTCTCGGCAACATGGGCTTCTCGGGCTTGATGGCCATTACGTCGCAATTCATGCGCGGCATTGATGAGTCTGCCTACATGGAGCTTGGCGAAGAGCTGTTCGAGAAGCAGATCGCTAGGCTGGTCTATCCTGAATCCCGCGCCCTGATCAATGCCCACATGGCAAAGGGGCACACAGTCGCCATTGTGTCATCGGCAACGCCATACCAGGTTGAGCCAGCCGCGGCCGACCTCGGCATCGAGAACGTGCTCTGCACGCAGTTGGAAGTTGAAGATGGCGTATTCACGGGCAACGTCGTAAAGCCCACCTGCTTCGGCCAAGGCAAAGTTGATGCTGCCGAGGTACTCGCCGAGGGCGTTGATGCGGATCTGGATGATGCCTTCTTTTATTCGGATAGCACCGACGACCAGCTCCTCCTCGAGCGCGTAGGTAATCCCGTGGCGCTCAACCCAAGCGACAAGCTACGCGCCGTCGCAAAAGACAACAATTGGTCAACCGCCAGCTTCGGCTCTCGCGGGCGCCCTACGGTCGGTCAGTTCATCCGCTCCGTCGCCGCCACTGTGAGTCTGGTGCCAACCTTTGCTGCGGGCCTTCCTATCTACGCACTCACCGGCTCCCGCCGCGATGCGACGAACTTTTCCATGTCGCTGTTTGCGGACACGGCTGCGGCGCTCATCAATCTGGATCTGCGCGTGCGTGGCGAGGACAACATGTGGAAAGAGCGTCCCGCCGTTTTCGTCTTCAACCACCAAAGCAAGGCCGATGTCGTAATCGGTGCGAAGCTTCTGCGCCGCGACACCGCCGGGATCGGCAAGCAGGAGATCAAGAAGATGCCCGTCATCGGCAAGGTGCTGGAGATGGGCGGAATCGTGATGATCGACCGCAAGAATGCGTCTTCCGCCATTGAGGCTATGAAGCCCCTTGTTGACGCGATGCGCAATGAAGGCAAGTCCGTCGCTCTTGCGCCAGAGGGCACGCGCACCGTGTCGCCGAACCTCGCGCCCTTCAAGAAGGGCGCCTTCCACCTGGCCATGCAGGCCGGTGTACCCATGATCCCCGTGGTGATTCACAATGCCGGCGATGTCGCACCGAAGGGCGACTTCATCTTCCGCCCCGCGACGGTAGAAGTCGACGTGTTGCCACCAGTTGATACAAGCGACTGGACGGTCGAAACCATCGACGACCACATTCGCGAAGTCCGCAATATGTTCCTTCGTACGCTGGGCCAGCCCGAGGAAATGGATTCATCGGAGGGGGTCAGCAGACCGGCTGTGAAAGCAAGCGCAAAGAAAGGCGCCCGCAAGGCACCGGCAAAGAAGAAAGCGGCACGTAAGGCGCCTGCGAAAAAAGCTGCCACCAAGGCGGAGGCGCAGTCCAAGACAAAAGCTGCAAAAAAGGCTGTCGCGAAAGCGAAAACTGCTGCCAAGAAAACCGCGGCAAAGGGCGCCCCAAAGACTCGCCTCAAGCGTAAAGCTCAAGCTAAGGCCCGACCCAAGGCCCAGCCAAAGAACGCGAGGGCATGAGGTGGTCACGCTGGCACTGAGCGACAGAAAATAACGCGGGGGCGTGCTGCGCAACCGCCCCATACGAGACGGGAATAAGGACAATAAAATGACCGATCTAAAAGTAGCCGTTCTGGGCGGGGGATCCTGGGGTACCACTGTCGCGGCCCTCACTACCCGCAACGTCCCAGTGACCCTGTGGGCGAGAAATGCGGACGCGGTCGACGAGATGAATCGCGATCACCGCAATAGTCGGTACCTCCCAGACGCCACGCTGCCAGACTCGCTTCGAGCCACAACAGATATTGGTGAAGCGGTAAGCGACGCAGATGTGGTTGTCATGGGTATCCCTTCACAGAACTTTCGCGCCGTGCTCATGGAAGTCAAAAAGCATCTGCGCCCGTGGGTCCCGGTGGTGAGTCTCACGAAAGGTCTTGAGCTCAGCACTCGCATGCGCATGACAGAGATCGTCAAGGAAGTGGTGCCGGGGCATCCCGTTGGCGTGCTAACCGGCCCTAACCTCGCGCGCGAAATTATGGCCGGACAGGCCGCCGCCAGCGTCATCGCGATGGACGATGACATCATCGTGCGCAGGCTCCAGGAAACCTTCAAGAGCGGCCTGTTCCGCGTTTACACAAATACCGATGTCGTTGGCTGCGAACTCGGTGGCGTTCTCAAAAATATCATCGCTATCGCTGTGGGCATGGGTGACGGTCAGGGCGCCGGCGATAACACGCGTGCTGCTCTCATTACCCGCGGTCTCGCCGAAATGACGCGGCTGGGAATGGCCATGGGTGGCAATGCAGAGACCTTTGCAGGACTGGCAGGTATGGGTGACATGATCGCTACCTGTACCAGCGCTCAAAGCCGTAACCGTCATGTGGGTATGGAGCTCGGCAAGGGTAAAACCATGGAGCAGATCGCCGAGGAGATGTTTATGGTTGCCGAGGGCGCCAAAAGTGCTCCCGCCGTCATGGCCCTGGCGGAGCAGTACGATCTCGATATGCCCATCACTCGCGACGTGTTCCGTGTCGTAACGGGTGAAACGACTGCCCGCGGAGCTTTCCGGGGTCTTCTGCGAGTGATGGCAGGCGCCGAGCACGAACCCGGTTGAGTGACGGCTGACACATTTATCGACCACAATAGGGGCTTCCTAAATCCCGAAGGAAGCCTCACATGCTCCGTAGAGCGCTTATCGCTAGCAGTTTGACGCTTGTTGCCTGTAGCAACGTTTCCGTGACGACGGATTTCAGCCTGACCGACGAAGACGTTACCAGTCCGATCCCCGAGCATCAGAGGAATAGCCCCTGGTTCACCGAGGCCCGCGAAAAAGTGGCCCGCGCTGGAGCCGATGGAAAAGCGAAGAATGTGATTTTCTTTCTGGGCGACGGCATGGGTATCAGCACGGTTACGGCGGCGCGTATTCTCGCGGGCCAGCGTGCGGGAAATCCCGGTGAAGAAACGGTGCTGAGCTTTGAGGAGTTTCCTGTTACCGGCCTCATCAAGACCTACAACGTCGACTCTCAGACGCCCGACTCGGCAGGCACCATGAGCGCGATTACTACAGGCGTAAAGACGGATATCGGCGTCTTTGGTGTCGATGAAGCCGTCGTGCGCAACAATTGCGCTAGCGCGAAAGACCGGGAACTGCTGAGTATTCTGGACATCGCCGAGCTTGCAGGGGTCGCGACGGGCGTCGTCACCACGACGCGCATCACTCACGCGACACCGGCAGCGACCTACGCGAAAACTGCTAATCGCGACTGGGAGGACGACAAAGACCTGCCCGCAGAGGCAGCGGCCCAGGGTTGTGTCGACATCGCATCGCAGTTCATCGATCACTCCGATCGTTTGGCTGCAGCCTATGGCACTGATGCGAGCGACGGTATTGAGGTCGCCCTCGGTGGCGGCCGCCGGCATTTCCTGAGCGCCGGTGAAGAATGGGGGCGCAGAAGCGATGGTCGAAACCTGATCTCCGAGTGGCAGTCGGCCCACCCCGACGGATCTTATGCGGGAACCAAAGATGAACTCCGTGCCATCGAGAGCGCACCGGTGCTGGGCCTGTTCAGTGCTTCCCATATGGACTACGCGAGCCAGCGTGTCGCCGGCGGCGATCAACCGTCACTCTCGGAAATGACGCTTAAAGCGATTGAGTTACTGGAACGTAGCGATAAAGGTTATCTGCTGATCGTAGAAGCAGGTCGCATCGATCACGCCCATCACGCGGGTAATGCGGCCAACGCTTTGGGCGACACGGTGGAACTCTCTGAGACCGTTGCCGCCGCTATGAATGCCATCGATCCCAGTGACACGCTTGTGATGGTGACTGCCGACCACAGCCATGTGTTCACCATGGCCGGCTACCCGCGGCGGGGCAACCCCATACTGGGCAAAGTCGTACCCGCCTGGAGCGAAGAACCCACGCTCGACGAAGACGGACGGCCATATACCACCTTAGGCTATATGAACGGGCGGGGTTTCCGAGATCTGGGTGACGAACTCGACGCTGATGTTTCTTACGAAACACCACCTGATACGGGGCGCAAAGATCTTAGCGAGGTCGATACGACTACCATGGGCTACCATCAGGAAGCCCTCGTGCCCACAAGCGCGGAAACGCACGGTGGCGAGGACGTTACGGTGTATGCGACCGGCCCCGGATCGGCTGCTGCGGGTGGAGTAAACGAGCAGAACCTGCTTTTCCACGTAATGCTCTCTGCCACCGGCTGGGAGCAGGCAGCCGCAAAGCGTGTCGCGTCCCTCGAGGATAAAAAGTAGTGGTTGAGCCCCTATAGCCCCGCTGCGCTTTTAGGGAATTCTTCGACCGTATAAGGCTCTAAAATTAAGAAGTCGCCACGCCCGCGATCAGCACAGAGGACCTGCCCCTATGACAATGCTCAGACCCTTCGCTTCTATCACGCCCCGAATGCGAACGCTTATCGCGGGTCTTTTTGCCGCAGCCCTCCTCGTCGCCTGCACCACTAGCCCCACCGGTCGCTCCCAGTTCATGCTGATTTCCCCGGAGTCGGCGATCGTTGAATCGAAGCAGGCGTACCTGTCGACGGTGAGCGAGCTGGATAAGGAGAACAAGCTGATTGACGACCCCATGGTAGCCGACCGCGTTGCGACGATTACCGGTCGTCTGGTGACCGAAGCCATTGCCCTGTACCCAAACACCAAGGACTGGGAATGGAGCGTTGCCATTATCGACGACGATGAAACAGTGAACGCCTGGTGCATGGCGGGTGGCCGCATGGCGGCCTACACCGGCTTGTTCGAGCAACTGCAACTCACGGACGATGAGTTCGCCCAGATTATGGGGCACGAGATTTCCCACGCCCTGGCAAACCACACGGCCGAGCGCATGTCGCGGGCGATTGCCATCAATATGGGTGTCATTGCGGCTGGCGTCGCATCAGATCATCACGGCGCAGCACTGGCAGGCGCAGCGGTGGCTGCAAAGCTAGCGCTGGAGCTGCCCAACAGCCGGGTCGCCGAATCAGAGGCCGACCGCATTGGCATCGAGCTGGCGAGTCGCGCGGGTTACGACCCCGAGGCCGCGGTTACGCTGTGGCAAAAGATGGGTGGGCTTTCAGAGGAGCGTCCGCCGGAGTTTATGAGCACCCACCCCGCCCCGGAAAACCGGCAGGCAGCGCTTCAGGCATTGGTGCCGGAGATGAACGCGATTAATCCTCAGCGTCAGATGGCGGCAGTGACGCCGATCACTATAGTTCGCTAAGGGGCTAGAACCAGATTCGAAGTCCTGCGACTACAGAGAAACCAGTCGCGTCTCCACCTTCTGCTTCAACGAGATCAGCGGTGTTGTTGAAGGCACCGCCCCAGCTGACCCCAAGATAGGGCGCGATCTCACGGCGGAACTCGTAGCGCAAGCGCAGCTCGGCGACGGAATCGAAGAAACCAGTGCCGATTCCGACTTCCTCGTCAGCTGACGTTGCAAGGTTCAACTCGACTCGCGGCTGTAGAATCAGACGCTGCGTCAGTAGCAGGTCGTACTCGGCCTCGAGGCGGGCAGTGACATTGCCTTCATCACTTAGAAACAGCGCGGTATCGACCTCAAACCAGTAAGGCGCCATTCCCTGCGCACCAAGCACCAGGTGAGTGCGGCTTGGATTCGGTTCGAAGTCGTGACGCACGCCTGCTTGAACGTCCCAGAATGCGCTAACGGCACGACTGAACAGTAGCTGTAGCTCAGCCTCTTCCGTTCCCTCACCGTCCACGTACTCCCCTTCGGTTTTCACCCAAAGCTTGTTCAGATCTGTACCGACCCAGCCCTGGGCTTCCCAGACAAACGCATCCTCATCGTCGCCCTGGATGTACTCCATACGCTCGGCAATGACGAGGCTGTTGATCTGATTGCCATGGCTCTTTTTGAGCGCTGCCCTTGCCGCCGCCATCGCCTGCGGATCGTAGTAGGCGTCGGCGGCGTTCTGAGCCTGGGCAGTACCTGCGAGAAGAAGTGCCAGAGCGGTGGCTATATGGAGTCGTCGCATCATGCGGGAATGGGCTCATCAACCACGGACACCACGCGCATCATGCCCGCATGCATGTGGTAGAGCAGGTGGCAGTGGAACGCCCAGTCGCCCACGGCGTCCGCAGTGATATCGACGGACATCTTCTCACCCGGCTTTACGACAATGGTGTGTTTACGCGGCTTGTAGTTGCCGTCGTTAGTCACTACCTCAAAAAACATGCCGTGCAGATGGATTGGGTGAGGCATCATCGTGTTATTGACGAGCGTAAGGCGCATGCGCTCATCCCGGTACAGCTCTATGGGCTCGTCAACCTCAGAGAACTTGAGGCCGTCGAAAGACCACATGTAGCGCTCCATGTTGCTTGTGAGGTGAAGCTCTATCTCTCGGCCCGGCCTGCGCACATCCGGGTTTCGCTCGCGCGCCCGCAGATCGGTGTAGACCAGAACTCGGTGGTCTTCCTGCTCAAGGCCCAGGGGTCGTTCGTGCAGACGATTTACAGGATTAGCAGCAATACCGACAACGCCAGGTCCCCTGGTAAAGGTGCGTCGCTGCGACTCTAAAGGGCCATAGGTCTCTTCTGCATGATTCATCGAGTCATGTTTCATCGCGCCATGATTCATAGCTGCGTGATTCGTGGATTCCTGATTAATGGCTGTGCGATCCATTGACGCATGATCCCTATCCGAATGGTCCATATCTGCATGGACCATGAATTCATCAGTCATCGAATGCTGACTACTGTTCCCATGATTCATGGAAGCGTGATCCATGGACCCATGGCCACCGTGAGCGCCATGGTCCATCGCCATGTCTTTCATCGTTAACGTCGGTCGGGGGCGCAGGGTCGGGACATCAGCGACCATACCTGCCCTAGGAGCTAAGGTGGCGCGAGCGAACCCCGAGCGATCGTTACTCTCCGCCATAAGCGTGTATGCCTGATCCTCGGGGGAAACCAGCACGTCGAAAGTCTCGGCAACACCGATCTGGAATTCATCGGTCTCCACAGGTTGAACCGGCAGACCATCCGAGTGGATGACGGTCATGGGCAGGCCAGGAATTCGCACATTAAATATGCTCATCGCTGAGGCGTTGATGAACCGTAAACGAATCCGCTCTCCCGTCTTGAAGAGGCCCGTCCAGTTGTCTCCCGGCCCGTGACCGTTAATGAGATAGGTGTACGTCGCTCCTGTGACATCAGCTATGTCGGCAGCATTCATGCGCATCGCGCCCCACATGAGTCGATCTTCCACGGCGGCAGAAAAACCATCGCGCTCGCTATCGCGCAGAAACTCGCTAACGGTGCGCTGCTGGAAGTTGTAGTTGTCACTCATCTTCTTGAGCTTCGCGAAAACGCGGTGGGGGTCTTCGAAGGTCCAGTCGGACAGCAGGATCACGTACTCCCGATCAACAGCATCGGGATCGACATCGCGAGACTCAATCACGATGGGACCGTAGTGCCCACTCTGCTCCTGCAGACCCGAGTGACTGTGGTACCAATAGGTGCCCGCCTGCTGCAGCGGAAACTCGTACTCAAAAGTCTCGCCGGGGCTTATACCGGGAAAAGTGACGCCGGGCACGCCATCCATCTGGAAGGGAAGGAGGATGCCGTGCCAGTGAATGGACGTATCCATCTTTAGGTTGTTAGTGACACGAAGCTTGACCGTATCGCCCTCGCGCCAGCGAAGGAGCGGCGCGGGCAACTGCCCATTAACCAGAACACCATGGCCCTTCTTGCCATCGATAGACGTCGCCGCGTGGGCGACGCTCAGATCGAACAAGTTTCCGCTCAGGGGGCGCATGCCGCGCAGATCAGCGGCAGCACTTCGGGCCCAGGGCGCGATAAGGGAATTGAGGCCAAGCGCACCGGCCATGAAGGCACCCTGGCGAAGGAAGTCTCTGCGTTTCATTTCGAACGATAGTTTTCGAGTGATCGACTGCGATAGTATACCCCCCCGGAGTATCTAAGCAGCATCAGTAATGGAACACGATCGCGACAAAACCTTGAAGCGTCTGGCCCGAATCGAAGGTCAGGTCAGAGGCGTAATCGGGATGATCGAATCAGAGCGCTACTGCATCGATGTCTTGCAGCAGTTGCGGGCCATTCAATCTGCGGTCTCTAAGGTTGAGGACGAGGTTCTCAAGGACCATGCCGCGACCTGCGTAAATCGTGCGATTGAGTCGGGCGATGCGGAAGATCAACGGCGCAAGTTCGGTGAGTTGGTGGACCTAATCGCCAAGGTGAAGAAGTAGCGAAAGTAGTTAAGAAAACCGCGAGTTACCCCGCGGTTTACGTTTATGCCGTAATTTTTCACCAGGCCTTCTGTAATCCAAAGGTCAGCGTTGAATCTGTCTCCAGCTGCGGACCGTTTAGATCCTGCTCCACAGGAACGCTGTACTCCAGACCAAGTCTCCAGCCCTCCAGAGCACCTCGAGCCAGAAAGTTCACGCCAACAGCGGCGGTCGTAGTTTCGCCGCCCAGACGATCAGGATCTGCTGTCTGCACGGGCCCGCGAATACGAGGATCGATGCCGTCGATCGTATCCTGATCCTGGTAACTCAAGCGGACGGACGCGCTTACACTCGGCGAGAACATGTAACTCACCCACCCCGTCAGGCTGTGGGAATCGCCGAGGCGATAGTCCTCATCATTGTCCATGACGCGTAGTGTGCTCCGCCATTGCGCGCCCCAGGCCATAGACCCACCGTATCCACTATAGGTCAGCCCCAAGATCGGATCGTAGCTACCAGAGCCCAATTGCATTGGATATGGGACGCGCACCGTTGGGCGCATATTCATGGGCGTGAGGATGTCATCACGCTCCTCAACGCTGCCCGTTGGAAGAGATACACCCAGTGTGGTGTGGACCTTTGTCGCCGGTCGATCGATCAAACTCACAAGAGCCGAAACGGAGGTGTCCCCCCAGCCGCCAGTGCTGGTGGAGAAGGTACCGAGTACATCAGTTCCCATGCCGCCCTGATAAGTGAGATGGTCCATATCGTTCTGCAGATAGTTCGCCATCACCATCAGCGTGACCTTGTCCGTGGGCGCATACATCGCTCCGAACATGTGCATATCCATTGTCATCTCCGTTGGAACGATGCGCAGCGTTGGCGGCTGGCCGGGAGCTCCGAAAAAGCGATTGGGGATCGTCGTGACGATGGTATCGGGTGAAATGCTATTGGATCCGAGAAGGTTTCCCTCCATCTCCATCGTCATGTAGCGGTACGAGAACATGTACTCGCCCGCCTTGTGGACATGGTCACCCATCACACCAATGGGTGCGTGGGCATCGGGGCGAGCCAAATCGGCCAGCGCGGATATCGAGTGAAGAAGCGCGGCACCAACGGCACCCGCACGAAGTATCGTGTGCATGAAAAGTTCCTTTCTTTAGAGCACAAATAGATAAGAGGTCAGCAGGGGCTGCTCTCTTTACGCAGTGGTGTAGCTCAGCAGAAAGAAGGTGGAGCTCGACTCCAGTACAGCCGTATGGCTGCTCGCTTGGGAACGAGGACAGCGCCAACCACCAGGTATTGCTCGGCGGATGGCGCGGGCGAATCCTGAGTGAAGGATGTCGCGGCGAAGGTAGTTCCTAAAACAAGTCCTAGGGGGCACTGACGCTCCGCGCCCAACAGATCAGCATCGTCATCGCCGCGATGATGCTCATGGTGATGAAAGTGTCCCTTAACCTCGCCATGAGCCTCAGCATTAAACTCTCCAAGACGAAAAACCGACTCGGGCATCGACGTTGGGCAGGGCACGAGGTATTCGCCGGCCCAAAGGTTTCCGGGCATGAACCCAATGGGGATGAGAATCCTGGCGATCAGACTGGGCAGTAGCCAGCGTCGAATGACACTGCGCTTGGCAGACTTGCTGAAAGCGAGGAATCTCAAAGGAAAAGGAAAGTTCTACGATCCGCTGGGGCCGCGGATTATAGACCAACAGCTCTCCCAGATAGAGTCTGTCGGACGTGGGCCGTGGAGCGCCGAAGTGTTTGAGGGACGAAACGTGGGGAGCGGCGCAACCATCTGGCGGCGTCACCCGGTTAATCAAAGTCTGCTAGACGGCCAAATCCTCAGACCGCGCATAGGTCGCGTGGAAACCCGCAGGCACCCTATGAGGCATCTTGATGCGCGCCATGGGGCCCTTGCTGATATCCCGCGCATCGAACACCAGGCAGTGGGACTCCCAGTTTTTGCTGTCGGTAACCAGCGTGATGACGTAACCGTCGTCTTCTTCTGAGTCGAAGCCAGCGCCCTTGCGCGGCGCGAAGACCGCTTCAGAGCCGTAAACGCCTTCACCATAGGGGAAGTGCTGATACTGGCCTGTGTCATTGTTGTATTTCACAAGGCCCGTGAAACGCAGCGTGTGCCCACCTTCCGCATCTGTCGGAATACGCTGGTGATAAGAGAACTTGCTCTTGCGGCCGTGGAACAGCGGATTCGACTTATTGAACTCTGTGTTCAGATCATCGATATCGCCTTCGCGGACCTCACCGGTGCGCAGATTGAAGCGCCAGCGATAGGCGTTCGCCTCCAGACGCATGTAAGCCAGCATATGGGCGAGCTCGCCTTCACCGGGGCGAGCCTGCGGCATGGGGTTCCGTGAACGGCAGCCATCCATGATGACCCAGTCACCCTCCTCCCAGCAGTTGGTCACGTGCAGGATGTAGCAAGGTTCGCACTCGAACCAGCGCGGCTGCAGACCTTCACTATTGCGGGGCAGAAGCCCAAAGCGCGTAGGAATGTCCTGATGGAATGTCAGCACCCGCATTCTGTGGTTGCGCAGCACGTTCATGTCGTGGAAGAACGGCAGATCGTGAAGGATCGCGTAGTTTTCCGTGAAACCAATATCGTGAGGCAACCGCGGCCCCGGTAGCTCGATGGCGCTCTCGCGCAGGAGCTTGCCGCTGGCATCGGCCACACCAAAGGTCATGTAAGGCGGCTCATCGCCATAATCAAAGAACAGCAGCTCGCCGGTCTTCAAATCGACTTTGGAGTGCGCGGAGAGTCGGCGTTGCTGACGGCCTTCCAGCTCAAAGTAACCCTTGGTCTCGAGACTTTCCGCACCCAGGCGATAAGGGTGACCGGCGTTGTACCAGAGGGTCATGACGTCGCCGGAGTACACGAAAATATCCGTATTGGACGTGTCCTTAATACCGAATTCGGAGATGTTGTAGTCGAAGGGACCCATGACGCCTGGCGACACCGATTGGCCATCGGCACGCTCACCGTCCCAAGCTACCGTGTGCACATAGCGGTTGCGGTAGCTCGCCATGCCCTCGTTGAAGTAAACCGCGTGCACCATGCCGTCACCGTCAAAGGGGTGATAGCGATTCTTGGGCTGATAAACCGGATTCGGTCCGTTGCGGAAGTACGCACCGCTGAGGTCAACCGGCAGCTCACCCTCAACCTCGAGGTTTGTGGCCTGTAGCTCGGACAGCACCGGGGCGTAGACACCGTGGAGATAAGGGTTATCGAGCTGGTAAATCCAGTCGGGTGCGTCGGTGAATCGCGGGACCTCTCCCAGACAGGCGCTGGCGACGGGAAAGTCGCTATCGATACCAGTGACGGGCGAATTCATGGCGTTGTCTCCCGCGGAACACGCCAAAGCTGCGCCCGCGATTGTTGTTGGAGTTATGGATAACCGAGCCTAGCGAGGCTTGTAGTTTGAGGCAAGTTCGCAAAGAAGCACCCTCTCGGGTCGTTGTAAGGGCCTCTTGCTCGAGACCACCCGCCGCTCTAGCATGGTCCGCCGACCCGCAAGGAAGAAAAACAATGAGTCAGGTCTACATCCTCGGCGGCGCGCAGACTGATTTCGCGCGCAACTGGAGTCGCGAAGGTGTCGAAATCGCGGATATGTTCGCCGAGGCCCTCGATGGCGCTCTGGCTGATGCCCAACTGCAGCCCAGTGACCTCGATGTCGCTCACGTCGGCAACTTTGTGGCCGAACTATTCGTGGGCCAGGGTCAGATCGGCGGCTTTTTTGCAGAGCGCTACCCGGAGCTGACGGGTATGCCTACTTCGCGCCACGAGGCAGCCTGCGCATCAGGTTCCATCGCGATTCTCGCGGCCATGCGTGATATTGAAAGCGGCCACTACGACACCGCCTGTGTGCTCGGTCTCGAACTGATGCGCAACGTCGATGGCCAGACCGGTGCCGACCACCTGGGCGCCGCCTGCTGGCGCGGGCACGAAGCTCTTGAAGCCCGCTTCCCCTGGCCTTTCCAGTTCGACGAGATCGCCCAGCGCTACGACCAGCAGTACGGTCTGCGCTACGAGCACCTGTCTGCCATCGGCAAAAACAATTTCGAGAATGGAGCCCGCAACCCCAACGCGCAGACCCGGGATTGGGCATTCCCCGAGGGCTGCTTCTCGGCGAACGACGATCTGAACCCCGCCATTGAAGGTCAGCTTCGCAAGCTCGACTGTGGACAGATCACCGATGGCGCCGCCTGCGTCATCCTCGTGAGCGAGCGCAAGGCCAAAGAACTGGCCGATGCTCAGCGGCTGAAGCTGTCAGACATCCCGCGCATCAAAGGCTGGGGACACCGAAGCGGCCCCATCTCTCTGCATCACAAACTCAAAGCAGCATCGAAGGACAGCGATGCGCTGCTGTTCCCGCACCTGGCCGATACGCTGGCGGATGCCCGGCAGCGAGCGGGCTTTGAACAGATCTCGATGCTGGATGGCCTGGAAACACACGACTGCTTCACCATCACCGAGTACATGGCCATCGATCACGCGGGCCTGACACCACCCGGTCAGAGCTGGCAGGCCATTGAAGACGGCCGTTTCACCATGGACGGGGACTTCCCCATAAACCCCAGTGGCGGGCTTATTGGTTTAGGTCATCCGGTGGGAGCCACAGGCGTGCGTATGCTCAATGATGTGGCGCGCCAGGTCACTGGGCGCGCCGGTCCTTGTCAGGTTAAGGGTGCACAGAACATGCAGACTTTTAACGTCGGCGGCTCCGCAACCACCTGCGCGAGCTTTGTCGTAGGCGTCGGCTAAAAGTCCGGCTCAGGGCTCACAACGATAGTGACCTCTGGCACATCCGCCGCCAGTCCCGTCTTCAGAAAACTTTCTGCCTCAGAGCGACGAGCCCCTTCATCCAGTAAGGACTGCTCGAAAAACGCGCGGATCGCAAGCGTCGCGATCATCTGCTGTCGAACGGGATTCAAGGCATCGGGGAGTGGATCCACCAAACAGAGTTCGTTAGGAACGTCGGCGTTGATCCCTTCTTCAGCGGTCCCCAAGAGATCGCTCCAGTCGTCTTCGTCACCCTCCTCGATGTTGTTCATCACCGAATAGCAACCCAGAGAATCGGTGTTGTCCATCCACTGCAGCCAGCGCGTGCCACCGGAGAAGCCCGTGTGTGAACCGTCTGCAATGCTGACAACGATAGATCCGGGCACTTTCTCCGGAATCGGCGCGGCGTTGCTGGCGAAAGGCACGAGGGCATCAACTTCTCCAGCAAGCATCAGGAAATCGGGGTCCGCCGTTTCAAAGAATGCCGGGGTAAAGAAACTCGTGGGGCCTGCAATGGACAGGACGGCATCGACCCGTGGATCACGCCAGCGGGGGTGGTAACCGACCAGGGTAGAGGTCAGCCCGCCCAAAGAAATTCCGAAAACACCAATGAGGTTTGTATCGACCTTGCCAGAGAGTTCGTGTCCGGCCACGGCGCTGTAGCCAGAAAGCGTATCGATAAGAAAGCTCACATCTCCGGGCTGAAAGGCCACATCCTCAAGCATCGGACCGCCGGGAGCAGACATGTTTGTGAGGGGGTAGTCGACGGCCACAACAACAAAACCGTGGCTTGCCAGGTGCTCGGCGAGATAACGGCCGTTTTCTGCAACGGACGTGAAGCCATGGCTGAAGACCAGTAGCGGCGAAGCACCCGCCTCGGCTTCTGACGGATACCAAACGTCGCCCTTCATGGAGCGATCCGGTGCACCCTCGAAATCTTCATTGGCCTGGGTGGGGCGGCTGCGATCTACAAAGGTTTCCTCGAACTCCGCCACGGTCCACGGGCCTGGCGCCAAACGAGCTGCACTCACGGAACCCTCGGGCATTGGCTCAGGCCGATAGACCCAGCACGAGCTGAGGACAACCAGGGCGATGAGCACTAGGACGGACGATAAAATCTTAAGGGCGGTTTTCACGAGATCACTCCCAAAACAGGCGGCGAGTTTGTATCACAATTCCCTGACGATCAGGGGCTCCAGGGATCGTTTTCGAGATCCTCATCGTGCTGCCCCAGGGTCGGCGGGGGCCGCTCGTAATCCACGGGCGTACGTGAAAGATGAATGGGATTGCCGACCATGGTGACCGTTGAACCCGATTCGTGGGGCAGTGTTACGGTCATATTCCGGGCAGCGATCTGAGGCTCTTCGAAAAGCTCTGCGACCGTGTTGATGGGGCCGCAGGGCACGCCCGCCTCCTTGAAACTAGCCAGCCAGTGGGCGGCGTCTGCCTCGCTCAACAGCGCTTCGAGTCTCGGCTCCAATCGACGACGATTGGCGACACGTCCTGCATTGGTGCGCAGGGATTCATCCCCTTTGAGCTCTTCGTCACCAAGTACATCGAGCATCGACTGAAATTGCTGGTCATTGCCCACAGCCACGATGAACTCACGGTCGCGGGCCCTAAAGCTTCGGTAGGGAACGATGTTGGGGTGAGCATTACCGAGACGGGTTGGCGTAGTGCCACCAACGAGAAAGTTGCTCGCCTGGTTTGCGAGCGTGGCCGCCGTAACATCCAGCAGTGCCAGATCGACATGCTGACCAAGACCGGATTGATGTCGCTCAGCGTGGGCGGCGAGAATGCCAATGGTTGCGTAGAGCCCCGTCATGATGTCCGTAAGTGCGACCCCGACCTTCTGGGGGCCGGCCCCGGACTGCCCGTCGGGAGCACCGGTCACGCTCATAAGCCCACCCATCGCCTGAACGAGAAAGTCGTAGCCGGGTTTCTCGGCCAATGGGCCCGTCTGTCCGAAGCCGGTGATCGAGCAATAAATCAGCCGGGGGTTTTCCTTCTTTAGACTCTCGTAATCCAGTCCGTAACGCGCGGCACCGCCGGTTTTAAAGTTTTCGATAAGGATGTCGGCCTGCAGCGCGAGCTCCCGCAGCTTTGATCGGCCCTCCTCCGTCTGCATGTCGATGCGGACGGAGCGCTTGCCACGATTAGTGCACAGAAAATAGGCCGACTCCGATGTATCGGCGCCGTCCGCATCTTTGAGAAAGGGCGGGCCCCAACCGCGGGTGTCATCTCCGCGCTCGGGGTGCTCCACCTTGAGAACATCGGCCCCAAGATCCGCGAGGATCTGACTGGCCCAGGGGCCGGCCAGAACGCGGGAAAGATCCAGGACCCGGAGTCCTGTGAGGGCACCCATTATCCTGCGGGGGCACCCATCAAAAGGCAGGGATATCCGTCTGCGTGCGCCCAAGGATCAGAGCGTGAATGTCGTGCGTGCCCTCATAGGTGTTCACCACCTCGAGGTTCATCATGTGGCGCATTACCGGGTACTCGTCGGAGATACCATTGCCACCGAGCATGTCTCGGGCCTGGCGGGCGATGTTCAGAGCCTTGCCGCAGGAGTTGCGCTTGATCAGCGAAATGAGTTCCGGCGCGATCCCGCCATCATCCATCAACTGTCCAGCGCGGAAGCAACCCTGCAATCCCAGGGAGATTTCCGTCTGCATATCGGCCAGCTTCAGCTGAATCAGCTGGTTGGACGCCAATGGCCGATCAAACTGCTTGCGCTCCATGGTGTAGTTGCGCGCCGCATGCCAGCAGGCTTCCGCAGCGCCCAAGGCGCCCCAGGCGATACCGTAGCGCGCGTTGTTCAGACAGCCGAAGGGACCTTTCAATCCGCGGACGTTCGGCAGGAGCTGCTCTTCAGAGACAAACACCTCGTCCATGACAATCTCGCCCGTCACGGAGGCTCGCAACGCCAGTTTGCCCTCGATCTTGGGCGCACTCAGGCCTTCCATGCCCTTCTCGAGGATGAAGCCGCGAATCTTGCCGTCGTCGGTTTTCGCCCACACGACGAACACATCGGCTACGGGGCTGTTGGTGATCCACATTTTGGCGCCGCTGATGCGATATCCGCCGTCAACGCTGCGCGCGCGGGTGACCATGCTGCCGGGGTCGGACCCGTGATCCGGCTCGGTGAGGCCGAAGCAGCCAATCCACTCACCGGTCGCAAGCTTAGGCAGATACTTCTCGCACTGTGCCTCGCTTCCGTAGGCATAGATGGGATACATCACCAGCGATGACTGAACGCTCATCATGGAGCGATAGCCGGAATCCACTCGTTCCACTTCCCGAGCGATAAGGCCATAGCAGGTGTAATCCACACCCGGACACCCATAGCCGTTAATGGTTGAACCCAGCAGGCCGAGCTCTCCCATCTCGCGAAAGATGGAGAGATCGGTTTCTTCGGCACGGAAGGCCTGCTGAACACGGGGAGCGAGTTTGTCCTGAGCGTACTGATGGGCGCTGTCGCGCACCATGCGCTGCTCATCCGAGAGCTGCGCATCCAGAAGGAATGGATCCTGCCAGTCCAGTTTGGTCCAGGGCTTTTTGGAGCGAGCGGCGTCGCTTACGGGGGCTACACTATTCATGGGTGCAATGATGCGCTTATCCTTCTTTTATCGCCATACCGCTACCGTGTTACTGCGTTGATCCCTTCATTGAAGCGGCCCCGTCGAGCTATTATGGGCTCTGTGTGGAACGGCAGGCTGTAACTCCATTGGAAAGCGCATCTCACCAAAACCTAAAAGCCCTTTCGAGCCTGGTCTCGTCGAGTCTCGCGGCTGCAGGAACAGACAAATTCCCGGCGACCCTGATAGGGGGTCTTCGGGGCATGGTGCCCATCGATGACGCGACCATGCTGCTCTATGCAAGAGACGATCTGCCGACGGTGGTCTATCGTGAAAATCCTGAGGCCAGGGGCACCGAGAGCATGGAGCGTTTTGTCGCTGGCGCTTTTCTGCTAGACCCTTTCTACCAAGCGGCTCGAGAAAGCCGTTTCGGCCTTTTCAGGCTCAAGGAACTTGCGCCGGAAGAGTTCCAAGATTCCGAGTATTACAACAGTTGGTTCCGCAACTGCGGTTTCAGTGACGAAATCGGCTTTGTGATCGATCTGCCAAATGGTGCCTTTCTGAATGTCGCTCTGGGTCGCCTCGGCCGAGGCCGATTCAGTGACGTGCATGCGGAGTTGTTCAGTGCCGCTGCCGACGCGGTGAAGGCGCTCTGCCGCCAGCATTGGGCGGCGGACGCAGGCAGTGGTGAGGGCGTGCGTCGGCAACTTCACTTGGCATTGGATGATTTTGGATCCAGCCTGCTGACGGACCGCGAGACGCAGGTCATCAACCTTGTCCTTCACGGCCACAGCACCAAATCCATCGCGGCTCGCCTGAACATTTCCGTGGAAACGGTGAAGCTTCATCGGAAGCACGCCTACGCGAAGCTCGAGATCAACTCTCAGGCAGAGCTTTTCTACCTGTTCCTGGATTCGTTGATGAGTGCCCGGGACTATCAGGGCGGTGACACACTGATTAGCTATCTGGCGAAACCGGTATGAACCCGCGACCTGGTCCGCATTTCTGTTGAAGGGAAGGAAGCAGGTCCCTCAAGCCTCTCTTATGTCTTTCTTATATCTTTCTCAGGCCGCTCGCCGCAATGGCGATGGCGATAGCCGCGATGGCGAACGCGCCCAGGCCCGTAACCAACACACCGGAATAGTTATTCGCTGACACGAGTGTGGCCGTCGCCGCAGGCCCCAGACCCGCGCCGGCGCCGCTGGCAATGCCCCCCGCCGTGACAACCGCTCCACCGGGATCGAGGTCCGCAAGAATGCTTTGGATATAGGGCGTCACGAAGGCCCAGGCCACGCTATGGACACAGGTGAAAAGAAAAAAGCCGAGATAACTCTGGGATTGAAGGATACCGACCAGGGAAGCGGCGCCAACCATGAACCCCACAAGGGCTGGCAGGGCGTGGCCCAAACGACCACCGAGAAACAGGATCGCAAAGGCCCCGGGCATTCCAAGAATCGACGCAAGCCCCAGCGACAGGCCGATTTGCTCGTCGCTCAATCCGGCGTGCACCGCAATGCGCTCAAGGTAGGCATCGGTGCCAATGTTCGATGCTTCGCTGAAGCAGAGTGCGACGAGGCCAGCGATAGCAGGCACTGCCAGTAGGAGCCGCCACTCGCTCCCACGAATCGATACACCGGCAACGTCTGCCGCACTACGGGGCAAACTCCACACCAGCGGAAGCACCGCAATCTGAACTCCGGCAAACCCCAGATACATGGCCTCAACGCTCATGGTGGGTAGAAACGTGGGCAAAGCCCACAGCACGACGCCGGCAATGCCAAACTGCAGCATCATGAATAGGCCGTAGCAGCGCTCCGAGTCGGGATAACGGGCGAATGAACTCATCACGGCGGCGTAGGCCGCGCCTTCGCCCAGCGCAGCAAGGGCACGCAGCGTGTAGAACAGCGACAACTGCTGATAGTTGAAGGCCGCCATGACATTGACCGCGATCGCCAGGCACAGACCACCGATGGCTAACTTACGAAGCGGTAGTCGGTGCATGGTGAGGGCGCAGATCAGGGCAACCGTTACAGAGCCAATAGCACCGTAGCCAGCCGTAATACCCGCCTGCGTATCGGTCAACCCGCCAAAATCGACCAGCACACCAATAATGATAGGGCCGATTAGAATGGGGATGAGAGTGACGCACCCCATCACGGACGCGGCCCAGATTGCAGGACCAAGAATCACTGGGGCAGAGCTCCATCGAGGGTCTGAAGCGCACCGTAGCACTCGGGACGGCGATCGCGGAACACGCCCCATTCCGTACGATAAGACTCGCAAAAGTCTAGATCGACTGTTGCAAGCAAGATCGCCTCCGAGTGGTCATCTGCGTGCCCCAGAAGATCCCCGGTGTGGTCAGCGATAAATGAGTTCCCGTAGAACGTCATCTCCAGATTTTCGTCCTTCGTCGCTCGCTCACGGCCAATGCGGTTGGATGCCACCAGCGGCACCATATTCGCACCGGCATGGCCCTGCATCACACGCCGCCAATGATCTCGAGAATCCAGAGCGTCATCGCCCGGTTCGCTACCGATCGCAGTGGGGTAAAGAAGAATCTCGGCGCCACCGAGCACCATGGCGCGGGCGGCTTCAGGGAACCACTGATCCCAGCAGATACCGACGCCAATGCGGCCAAAGCGCGTCTCCCAAACCTTAAAGCCCGTATCGCCTGGGCTGAAGTAGGTCTTTTCCTGGTAGCCGATGGAGTTCGGAATGTGCGTTTTGCGATAGACGCCAAGAGCTGAGCCATCCGCATCAACCATACACACCGAATTAAAGAAGCTGTTGCCACTGCGCTCAAACCAGGAAATGGGCAGTACAACGCCCAGCTCTTTCGCCAGATGCTGGAAGTGCTCGAGGAACGCGTTGTTTTCGAGAGGCGTCGCAAGCTTCAGATGATCACCCAGCTGCTCGATACAGAAGTAAGGGGTTTCAAACAGCTCCTGCAACAGAATGACTTGCGCGCCGTCTGAAGCGGCCTGACGGACGAGCGCGGTCGCTTTCTCAATATTTTCGCTGCGGTCCCAGGTGCAGCCCATCTGGGTCGCTGCAAGAGTCACTTCACGCATGGCACGTCCTCGTTAGATCAACCTTCATGGTGCGGCGGAAGCGGCACAGAGACAAACGGAAACTTTTGGGCTCATTGATTAATTTTCTTCATGCAACGGCTGATCTTCGACAAGCATCGAGGAGCCAATTCCACACACGGCACTCCGCATCGCCTTCGATGCGTTTGGGGTCGGCCACCAGGTGCCAGCGCGCCTGTCGTTCAATCGGTTGGTCCACAAGCTCTACCAGCGCTCCGTCCTCCAGCGCGGCTTGGGCGAGGAAATGGCTCGCCAAGACAACACCCTGCCCGGCTATGGCCGCGTCCATCGCCAGACCGGGATCACTAAAGTTATACCCCTGCACCGGTGCAGCACCATCGAATCCGGCCACCTCAAACCAACGACTCCAACCCTCCCAACTCTCGTCGTGCAAAAGGTCGAGCTGGGCCAGGGCGCTTGCATTAAAGCGCTTACGTCCGCAACGTTTTCGATATGCGGGGCTGCACATGGGGGTGAGTCGCTCGGCAGATACTTCCTCGCAATGCAGTCCGGGCCAGTCGTCGTCGCCGAGGGATATGAAGACGTCGCTTTCCGTATGAACAAAATCCACCTCGGCTTCCGTACTCACGATCCAGGGGTCGATGTCGGGGTGCGCTTCGCGAAGCGAGCCCAGTCGAGGCAACAGCCAATGGCGTGCAAAGGCCGGTGGGCAGCTCACAACGACGGATCCAGGCTTCGCGTAGAAGTTCAAGCGTCCCAAACCCACTTCAAGGGCTCTCAGGGAACGTCGAGTCGTTTCCAGCATATCGTGACCTGCATCCGTGAGCTCGATGGAACGCCCCTGCCGACGAAAGAGTGGCTGCCCGAGAAGATCCTCAAGACCCCGTATCTGGTGACTCACCGCAGACTGGGTCATGGAGAGCTCATCAGCCGCTTTGGAAAAACTTAGGTGACGAGCCGCGGCCTCAAAGCCGATGAGCGATTGCATGGACGGAAAACGTCGGTAGCGCGAACCCATAAGGAATTCTCATACTTGGCGCGAAAAACTTTCGTTTGAGCTAGTGTCCTCTCTCGCCTAGCCTGCGGTCAATGCAAAGAAAGGCTGGGGACTGCCTCATGACTACCTACCGTATGCCCGCCGAATGGGACGCCCATGACCGCTGCTGGATGGCGTGGCCCAGCCGCGAGGGTATGTGGGAAGATCCACAGGGCACCTGCGAGGCGTACGCGAGGGTGGCCCATGCCATCGCGGATCACGAACCCGTCACCATGCTTGTGCCGCCACGCCTTGTGCCGGAAGCCCGCGATTATCTCGGCGGTGATGTCACGTTGTTTGAAATTCCCACGGACGACTCCTGGTGCCGGGACAGCGGTCCAAACTTTGTACGCGGCGATGACGGCTCCCTCGCTGGCGTTTGCTTTTCGTTTAATGCCTGGGGCGGCAAGTACCATCCTTTCGATCAGGACGCCCTCATGGCTGGGCGAATCCTTGAAGAAGTTGGCGTCCCTGCCATCCGCTCCAAACTGATTGCCGAGGGTGGCGGCCTCTGCGTCGACGGCGAGGGCACGCTACTCACGACCGACACCTGCTTCCCGAATGCAAACCGCAACCCCGACTGGACCCGCGACGAGATCGAAGCCGAACTCAAAAGTCTTCTGGGTGTGGAGAAGGTGATCTGGCTACCCGGTGATCCCCTCGATAACGAAACAGACGGGCACGTGGATGGCGTGGCCGCGTTCTCGGCGCCCGGTAAAGTGATCATCGAGAGTACCAGCGATGAAAACGATCCTCGCAAGCCGTTCTTCGATGCCCTGCGCCGATCGCTGGAAGCACAGCGCGATGCGAAAGGCCGGGCATTTGAGCTGCTGCCCCTGCCAGAAGCAGACCCGGCGTGTAGCCTCAGCGAGCGGTTCTGCCTGTCATACGTGAACTTCTATCTGGCGAATGGTGCAGTGATTGCGCCCTCTTATGGCATCGCCACAGACGATGAAGTGCGAGAGCGTCTCGAGGAGTACTTTCCCGGGAGGGTCGTGAAGATGGTCAACATCGATGCAATTGCGGTAGGCGGCGGTGGCATTCACTGCATCACGCAGCAGCAGCCCGCGGCCTGATCACCCTTTGCGAACCTATAGGTGCGTGTGCAAGGCCCCGTATTGTCGCCTATGCTCATCCGTTTGCCGGACACGGGCTAAGGAATGACTGAAACCGACTGGGGCGCCGCCTGCCTCATTCCCACGGCTCTCGTGTTCTCGCTCGCCCTATGGACACGGCGCCCCATCGAGTCTCTACTGAGCGGATCCCTGCTGGGCCTCATCATGCTCGATGGCATGAGTTTTATTGGTGCCCTTGCCGAAACGTCCGTCGCTGTCATGACTGACCCTGACGTCGCATGGGTCATTCTCGTCTGCGGGTTGATGGGTGGTGTGATTGGCTTGCTCATTCGCACGGGCGCGACGGCTTCTTTCACACGAACCGTGGAGTCAAAGGTCACCGGTGAGCGCAGCGCACTGATGTCGAGCTGGGTACTGGGCATCTTCATGTTCGTAGATGACTACCTGAACAGCCTGGCCGTAGGGTCGGCGATGCGCGACATTACTGACCGGTTCCGCGTAGCGAGGGAACGCCTTGCTTATGTTGTGGATTCAACCGCCGCGCCCATCAGTGTCATCATCCCCTTCTCGACCTGGGGCGCCTTCTTTGCGGGGCTGCTCGTCGCGAATGGTCTGGCGGAGGAAGGCGACGGTCTCAACGTCTACATCTCCGCGATCCCCTACATGTTCTATGCCTGGGCTGCAGTGCTCATCGTTCCGCTGGTAATCGCCGGCTGGATCCCCAGCCTTGGCGCCATGCGTAGCGCCGACCGGCGAGCGAGAGATGAGGGTCTCATGGTGCCGCCTGAGGCTGCTCACATCGAAGCGGCCAATCAGTCGATTCTTCCAAAAAAAGGTCTAAGCACGGGCATCTGGTTCTTCATTGTGTCCATGGCCGTGCTGGTGCTGGCGACCGTGCTCTCGGACAACGACTTTCTCGTTGGCCTCTACATCACCCTGGGTGCCATGGTTTTGTTTGTGCTGCTCAGCAAATCCCTGAACCTGCAGGAAACCTTTGACACGGTGCTCGATGGCTTTAAGACCATGCTAGAGCCCCTCGCTGTGCTGGTCGCTGCTTTCATATTTAAGGAAGTGAACGACGGCCTGGGGCTCGCACCCTACGTGGTCAACGCCCTTGAGCCGATCCTCAGCGCCGAGACCCTGCCTGCCGCAATATTCGTGGTGATGGCGCTGGTCTCCTTTTTGACCGGCTCGAACTGGGGCGTCTTCGTGATCGTACTTCCCATCGTGACCGCGCTGGGTCAAGGACTGAATGCCGATATGACGCTGCTGATTGGCGCCACGCTGTCAGCGAGTACCTTTGGCAGCCATGCGTGCTTCTATTCCGATGCCACGGTGCTCACGGCGCAGGCGACGGGCTGTACACCCTTACAGCATGCCCTCACCCAGTTGCCTTACGCGCTGATTGCCGCCGTTATTGCGGTGATTGCCTATCTCATCATCGGGTTTGCCTGAAGCAAGCCCTCGGTCAGAACACTAAACGGAGAGTGTTATGAAACAACTGCTAGCGACCTTGACCTTACCTGCGGTTGCCGTAATCAGCCTTTCAACGTCGACCGTCTGGGCGCAGGACACGATCTATCCCGCCGAGATGACGCAAGATGACATCGCCGGCAAGATTTTCGACAAGCCAGAAACCAGTGTGACCGGCGAAGGTGAGGATCGGATTTGGGACATCACCTCCCTGAAATCCAGCGACGGCAAACTGGCCTCGGGCATGTACCGCGCGGGCCCGTCACGTTTTGAGATCACTGAACCCTATGGCGTCGACGAGTTTATGTACTTCCTCGAGGGGGGCGTAACGCTGACCTCTGCAGATGGCACCGTGCAGCGCATCGACGCCGGCGAAGCAGTCACCATCCCCAAAGAGTGGATCGGTGTTTGGGAAACGGAGGGTTACATGAAGATCTGGGTGATCTACTCCGAGGACGGCTCCGGCCTGTAATCACTCGCGAACGACCCGATCTTGGCATCACCGGCATACAGTAGCGTGGCAACCCATTCCGAGAGCAGGACGATTCTCGGCATCGCCCTGCCCCTGACTCTCGCGTATGTGGCAGAAATGGGCATGGTGATCACCGACATGGTGATTGTCGGGCGGCTGGGCAGCGTGGAGCTGGCCGCCGTTGGCCTGGCCGGCGATCTTTTCTGGGTGTTTCTGCTCATCGGCATGGGGATCGTCGCCATCGTCGGCGTGTTTGCCGCGCAGGCGCTTGGCGCGGGCGATATGGAAGCGGTTAAAGCCTCGGGAGAACAGGGGTTTATCGCGGCGCTGATTACCAGCGTCCCGATCATTCTTCTAACCTGGTTCCTTGGACCGATGTTGAGTTACGCAGATCAAGATCCGGCCGTGGTCCTGCTCATCTCCGAGTACGCCCATATGCTCACCCTAGCGGTCATACCGGCCCTGATCTTTTTTGCGCTTCGTAACTATGTGATGGCGCTGGCGGCGAGTGCCGTTATTGGCTGGATTACCGTTGGAGCGTTGGTGCTGAACCTGGGTCTGAACTACACGCTTGTCTACGGGAAGTTTGGTCTGCCTGCTTTAGGCGTTGCGGGTGCAGGTTTGGGGACCGCCATAGTGAACTGGGCAATGCTCGCAACAATCCTCATGTACCTCCGACGATCGCCGGCATTCGAAGGCAAACGCCCGGTACTCCCACCGCGTACCGTCGATCGAGCGGGCCTTAAGGAGCTGTTCCGCTTGGGGCTTCCCGTTGCCGGCACCCAGATGCTCGCCGGCGGAATGTTTTCAGCAGCCGCTGTATTGGTCGGCATCATTAGCGCCAGTGCGCTCGCGGCCCAGCAGATTCTCTACAGCGTGGTGTATTTAGCCCTTAGCGCCGCAGGGGGCTTCGCAGACGCAGTGCGCGTTCGCGTCGCCTATGGTGTGGGTCGCGAGGATCTTTCCGCGTCACGCCATTCATCGAACATTGCTCTAGCCATGACCACAACCGCGACGCTGGCCGCAACCCTAGTCATTTGGCTGGCACCGGAGGCACTGGTTGCCATATTCCTCGATACAGACACCGCGGACAGCCGCGAAGTGCTCGCGATTGCTCTTTCGGTAAGCGGCGTTGCCGGCTTATTTCTGCTAATGGACGGAATTCAGATCGTGGCGGCCGACGCCATTCGCGGTCTGCGCGACACGCGTTCACCCTTCTGGATTTCTCTCGGTGGCTATTGGGTGGTGGGTATCGGTGCCGCCGCAGCCCTCTGCTTTCCGCTGGGCTATGGCATACACGGGCTTTGGTGGGGCCTGGTGCTTGGGGTCGCGCTCTGCACCGTGCTTTTGTGGGTCCGCCTGCGGCAACTGTTTGCGTCAATGACGCTGGGGCAGGCAACATAAATGGCTCAGCAACACGGACACGCCATGAAGAAAGCCAGCACCCCGCTTCAACCCTGGATGCAGCAAACGCTACGAGAGGGCTTCAGTCACCTAAACGCAGGGCGAATAAAAGAAGCGTCCGCGTGCTGCCAGAAGTTGCTCACGGCCAAGTCAGATCTTGTTGAGGCCCACTTTCTGGTGGGGCTGATCTCTTTAGAGATCAAGCAGACGGGCAATGCGATTCGTGCCTTTGGCTCCGTAACAGCGCTGCAACCAAAGCACGGGGCAGCCTGGGCCCAACTCGCGAATTTGTTCGTACGCTCCGGGCAGGCCGGGCGCGCAGACCAGGCGCTCGCAAAAGCCGTCGAGCACGCTGATGGCAATCCCATCATTCTCGACTTGATTGGTACGGTGCATGGCCAGCTCGGTGAGCAAACGGAAGCGGGCCGCTGGTTTGCCAAGGCGTTGAAGAAAGCGCCGGACAGCATTCCCTTTCAGATCAATCGGGCGAACAACTATCGCTTCCTCGATCAGCTGGATGATGCGGAAGCGCTGCTGGACAAAGTCATCACGCGAGCGCCTGGCCACCCCAACGCGCACTGGCTGATCTCGGGTCTTCGAAAGGCCCAAGATCGCAAACACATCGATCAACTCAAAGAGCTTCTCGGGCGCAATCGGAATCCCCAGGCTATTGCATTTCTGGCTTATGGATTAGGTAAAGAACTTGAGGATCTCGAGGACTGGAGCGGGGCGTTCGACGCGTTCGCTCAGGGCGCCGCCGCGAGACGCACGACCCTGGACTACAACGAAGCGCTTGAGAGCGACATGTACACCGCCTTCGCTGAGACCTTTACACGCAGTTGGCTGGATGATGGCGTAACAGGCAACGAGGACCCATCGCCGATCTTCGTCGTAGGCCAGCCCCGCACGGGTACTACCCTTGTAGAGCGCATCATCGTCGCCCATTCACAGGTGCACTCAGCGGGTGAACTCCGCCAGTTCGGACACTGCCTGCGGCGACTCGGTGACTATCAGGAGCCCACGGCCATTTCGCCAAAGCTCGCGGAAATGGGGGCAAGCGTTGATCCGGAAAAGCTTGGCGCTGCCTACTTACAGTCAACGGCAAAGTTAAGGGGTGATACGCCGCGCTTTGTCGACAAGTTACCGCCGAACTATCTGTACATCCCGCTAATTCTAAAAGCCCTGCCCAATGCCAAGATCGTGCATCTGCGACGCGGCCCCATGGATGCATGCTTTGCCAGTTTTAAGCAGCTTTTTGCGGATGCGTACCCCCACTCCTATGAACAGCGGGAGATGGCTCGACACCACGCGCGTTACTTCCGCCTTATGGACACCTGGCGCGAACGCTTTGGCGACCGCTTCTTTGATATCTCGTACGAAGACACGGCGGCGAACCTGGGGCCCAACGCTCGGGCGCTCATCGATTTTCTTGAGCTGCCCTGGGAGGACGCCTGCCTTGCTTTTCACGCGCAGGAAGGTGCGGTGACCACCGCCAGCTCCGTTCAAGTCAGGCAGCCGGCACACACGCGCTCCATCGGACGCTGGATGCGCTATGAGGAACAATTGACCCCCATGCGGGAGGAGTTAGAAAACGAAGGCGTGCCGTTAAGGCTTCCATAGAGGCCATGCCCCGCTGCAGTGCGGGGTGTGGCCCCTTGTTCAAGATGAGTGCATTTTTGCCGAACGTATAGGCAGAGACGCAACAGCATGTCGATATTTTTACGTTTTTGTGCATTGAAGTAACGTGCACCTAAGTCTAGGTTCAGATAAGAGCCAGAAGAGCCACTCAATTCGGGAGAACGATATGGCGAAGCACCGACCCACACGGGCCCAACAGGGCGTCGTGCCTTTTACTGGCCGACCCTCAAGACGCACGAGGCTGGCTAGCGCCGTCTCCGCTGCAGTGATTGCAGGTGTCGCCGCCGCACCGCTAAGCGCGCAGGAACTGGCGCTGGAAGAAGTGGTGGTAACGGCCACCAAACGTGCTGAATCCGTACTGGACGTATCGGTTTCCATGACCGCAATGACGGGCGTCGAAACCCGGTTGCTGAACCTCAATGACATCAAGGACCTAATTTCCTTTACGCCCGGTATCACGGGTAATTCAAAGGATTCGTTCCTCGATACGGTTTCTGTCCGCGGTATCAGAACGAATCTGTTCGGTAACGGCGCGGAGCCTTCCATCGGCTTTTTCGTGAACGGCATGTACCAGGGTCGTACCGGTGCAGCGGTCAGCGGCCTGATGGACGTGGAACGCACGGAGGTTCTCCGTGGACCGCAGGGTTTCCTGTTTGCCCGCGGCGCGGTGACTGGTGCCTTCAACGTGATCACTGAGAAAGCGAACACGGAAGCAACGGAAGGCTACGCCGAACTGGATGTGGGTGAGCGCGGCGTGTTCGTATTCGAAGGCGCGGTAAATCTACCGCTGACCGATAATCTCGCCATGCGAATCTCTGGTCTGCACACGGAGGAGGACGGCTATGTCGAAAACCTCTTCGGCGGCCCGGATCTGATTGCGCACGACAACGATTCTCTCCGTGTCTCCTTCAACTACAACACGGACAAGTTCAACGGCGATCTCATTCTGCAGTATGACGACAGAAACCAGGCGGGCTCGGTGTACCGAGTTACTGGCGAGGGTCCGAACTTCACGAGTGGCAAGTCACTTCTCCTCAGTGGCGGCACTCCATGGGACGTGGGCAATAGCCGGAACGTGAACGTTAATGACGAGGTCGGCTCACGCGACACCGCTGAAGTCTTCTCCGTCGGATTGATCATGGACTACGACCTGGGCTTCGCAACCCTGTCGTCTATCAGCCATTACAAGGATCACGACTACGAGTACGGCGAAGATTTTGACGGCTTGCCCATCACGCTCTTCGAATACGAGCAGTTCCAGTCGGGCGAGTACTTTGAGACGGAGCTACGTCTAACATCGCAGAGCGACGGTCCTCTCAACTGGTATGCCGGTGTTTCTTATTACAACGAAGACATCGAGACGACCTTCGGTAACATTCAGAGCGAAGACGTCTACTGCGACCTTTACCTGAACTACTACCTGTATGCCGGCCAGGCCTACCGCGGCTGTTCTGCGTACTACGAAGACTATCTGGGATATGAATTCACGCCATCAACCAATGGCCTGATTAACGACTACAACGAGACAATCGGCTCTTACGAGGGTTACTCAGGTTACGTGGAAGTTGGCTACGAGTTCTCCGAGCAGTTCGACGTCGCTGTTGGTGTTCGCTACCAGTACGACGATCGTGAGTACTCCAACGAGCGCCTCGCAGATCTCGGCGGATCGCAATTCTCTGGCGGTGTGCAGGGTGTATCGCCGACACCTGATGGTGCGCTGTCAGATTCACAAAGCTGGAGCGGAACAACCTTCCGGGTCGTAGCCAACTGGCGACCCACGGAAAACACGCTGCTCTTCGGCTCAGTCGCGACGGGCTACAAGCCAGGCGGCTACGACACCTATGGCTTTGAGAACATTGCCACCGGTGAGGCAACGGAAGGCGAAGCCCTGCGTGGCGTTGATCGTCCTGCCGACTTCGACGAGGAGACAGTCACCTCTTACGAGATCGGCTACAAAGGCACGCTGATGGATGGCCGACTGCAGTTGTCCTGGACCGGCTTCCTTTATGAGTACAAGGACCTTCAGTCATTCTTCACGCAGCCGAACCCCAGTGGTGCTGGCTTCCAGACCGTTGCAGGCAACGTCGGTGTTCTCGATGGCTGGGGTAGTGAGGTAGAGCTTTACGCAGCGCTCACCCAGAACATCACGCTTCGTGTGGGCGCATCCTGGCTGGATTCGGAAGCAAACGACGTACAGGCCTTCTGCGGCGCCGCTGTTGATCTTGGCGGAACGCTGGACGATTGTGAGGGAGAACCCCTGCCACTGGCACCCGAGTACACGGCCTTCGCCGTGCTGAACGGTTCCTTCCCCGTCGGCAGTGGTGAGATCTTCGGCAACATCGCCTGGTCCTGGGAAGACGATATGCGCGGCGACTGGATCCCGCCAAGTCTCTCAGAGCAGACCATCAACACCATTGACCAAACCGATATCGTGTTGGGCTACCAGCAAGACAACTGGATCATCAGTGGCTATGTTGAGAATGTTTTCGACAATACCTGGGATGATGGCACCTTCGGTGAAGGCTTCGATGGCTCGCCCTATCCGCAGTACGTGTTCGGCCCCGCCCGTCCACGCACCGCCGGCGTGAGAGCCAGCTACAGCTTCTAAGACGCAGCGCTGTAGAGCCCGGCCCTCGAAAGAGCGCCGGGTTTTTTGTGCCGTTGGAATCTAATGCCAGGGTGTTGTACGAGACAGAATCCAGGCGCCAATTTGAGTCAGTCTGGGAGTACAGACCCTCGAACAACTCACACTTCTATCGCAAACCACCGTGACACTATTTAAGTATCTGATTTTTATCAATTTATTGGGCTACTTGCTCACCTTTTAGTTCAGATTTTTATTCTATAAATTAGAAATATTTAGCCTTTTTTTAATAATTTTATTCTAATTTGTAGAACCTAATATGTCCCTCAGCCGCAGCGGATAGGCCGCTGTGAAACCGAGGAGACTCCCCCATGAACACTCTGACCAACCGCATCGGTAAATGGCTTGCCGTTGGCGCTATGGCTTCTGCAATAACCACCACCGCCCTCGCCGGCGATCCCGGCAAAGGTCTGCTAAGCCCCATGGATCACACGCTGATCCTCATCGATCATCAGCCTCAAATGGCATTTGCGACCAAGTCCCATGACATCGTTGAGCTTCGCAACAACGTGACGGGTCTTGCGAAAGCAGCCAAAGCCTTCGAAGTACCGACCATCCTGACCACCGTTGCCGAGAAGTCCTTCAGCGGCCCCCTTTTCCCCGAACTGAAATCGGTGTTCCCTGAGCAGCAGCCCATTGACCGCACCACCATGAACACCTGGGAAGACGATCGCGTCACCGACGTGGTTGAAGAGTACGGTCGTAAGCGTCTCGTGATCGCGGCGCTGTGGACGGAAGTCTGTGGCGTCGGCCCAGTGCTTTCAGCCATCGATGAAGGCTACGAGGTTTACTTCGTGACCGATGCCTCTGGCGGTGTCAGCGAGGAAGCTCACGACATGGCCGTACAGCGCATGATTCAGGCCGGTGCACACCCCATCACCTGGCTGCAGTACATGCTCGAACTCCAGCGCGACTGGAACCGTAGCGAGACCTACGACGTCGTGAACGAAATCGCCAAGGAGCACGGTGGCGGTTATGGCCTGGGCATCATCTACGCCAAGACCATGTTCAACGCCTCGGAAGGGAAATAAGCCAAACCAGCGGGGCCCCAGTGTTAAGTGGGGGCCCCTTCTGTTTTCGAACGAAATCTCGTCGATCAGGTTTAACCGCGCAGCCAACACTCCATGGACGCGGACGGAGAAACACCATGAGCAAATTCACGACCCGGTTGGGCTCTTTCTGCCAAGGTATCGGCGCCTTTCGCATGATCGCCGCCGTGCTTAGCGTCGGCGCCGCAGCCCTTAGCCTGAGCACCGAAGCTGCGCCGGACCTCATCATCCATAACGCAGCCATCACCCAGTTCGATGGCAGCACTCACTCCGCCATCGCGGTAACCGGTAACCGTATCGCCAGCGTCGGCGAATCTGATGATCTGCTCCTCACGCGTGATGACGAGACCAGCGTGATCGATGCGCGGGGGCAACGTCTGATCCCAGGAATGAACGACTCTCACCTGCACGTGGTTCGCGGAGGTCGTTTCTACAATCTCGAAACGCGCTGGGAAGGTATCGACTCCCTTGAGGAAGGCCTAGCGCTCATCAAAGCACAGGCTGAGCGTACCCCGGCCGGTCAGTGGGTTCGGGTGGTAGGCGGCTGGACACCGTTTCAGTTCAAGGAACGCCGCATGCCAACCGTGGAGGAGCTCAACAACGTGGCGCCCAATACACCGGTTTTTGTTCTATTCCTTTACTCCGGCGGGATGCTGAATCAGGCAGGCATGGATGCGCTAGGCATCAACAAAGACAGCGTTGCGCCCTATGGGAGTCGCTTTGAGCGCGACGCCAACGGACACCCAACGGGCGTTTTGGTGGCTGATCCCAACCCGGCCATTCTGTACGGCACCATTGCGCGTCTTCCGCAACTGACTGATTCACAGCAGCTTAATTCTTCCCGCCAGTACTATCACAAGCTTCTGACGCTGGGCCTAAGCTCCGTTGTGGATGCGGGGGGTGGTGGCCATCAGTTCCCCACCAACTACACGGCGACAGCGACCCTGGCAGCTCAGGGTGAGTTGCCCCTTCGCGTCTCCGCCTATCTATTTCCGCAGAAGGCTAATGAGGAGCTCGCCCAGTTTCAGCGCTGGATGACCGAGTACAAGCCCAACCAGAACCTCGATCTCTCGCGCGAGTCTGGTTACGTCATCGAGGGCGGCGGTGAGTTACTCGTGTGGTCCGCCTCGGATTACGAAAACTTCACATCGGGTCGCCCCGACCTCAAGGCGAACGCCGAAATGCAGTTAGAGGCTGTGGTGCGATTGCACGTGCGTCGCGGCTGGCCGTTCCGCATTCATGCGACCTACAACGAGTCCATCACCCGCATGCTGGCGGTGCTCGAGAAGATCAACGAGGACTTGCCTCTGAATCAGGTGCGGTGGGCCTTTGATCACGCCGAAACCATCTCCGATGAAAACCTGGAGCGCGTGCAAGCACTCGGCGGTGGCTTCGCCATCCAGGGTCGTATGGCATTTGCCGGTGAATACTTCGTAGAGCGTTATGGCGCCGAACAGGCGCGCCGGAGCCCGCCCGTTCGCAAGATGCTGGAGATGGGGATTCCCGTCGCCATGGGAACCGATGGCACCCGAGTTTCCAGCTTTAACCCCTGGGATACCTACTACTGGGCCGTAACCGGCCGTACCGTCGGCGGGCTTCAGCTTTATGGCAGCGAAAACACGCTGGATCGGCTGACCGCATTGCGGCTGTTCACAGCAGGCAGTGCCTGGATGTCCGGCGAGGAAGACGATAAAGGGAAGCTTCAACCGGGCATGCTCGCGGATCTGGCGATCCTCGATCGCGACATCCTCCACGTAGAAGCGAGCGAGCTTCGTAAAACCCGCGCAGCTCTAACTATCGTTGGTGGAGATGTCGCTTATTCAGACGGTAGTCTTACGGACCCAACGGCGGCACCACCTCCCGCCGTTCCGGCGTGGTCTCCGGTGAATCTTCCGTAGCGGCGACAAAAACGTCATCCGGGAGCTCGTCATCAATGCGGGTGTTTCGCCGGATGATGTCGGAGAGGCGGGTCTGCTCGAGCATGGCAACCGTCTCTTCGTCGTAGCGGTTCTCGTACCAGAAACGATCACCGTCTCGCAGACCTATGAACTGCCTCAGGAGAATCGCGTGAAACAAAGGCCCAACCTGGGCTCCCGGGACGTGACTCTCGGCCAGGCCGCCCACCCAGAGATCAATGGCATTGATGCTGCCGTAGGTATCACGCAGCTGCGCGCGAACCTCGGGATCTCGGGAGATATCGAAAAAACCCCGAGCCGGTGGCAATCCCGCAGCGCGTCGCGCCACGTTATAGGAAGGCAGGCCGTGATCGCGTCCACGCTGGATATTGATAGATACGAGATCAAAGCCACCGGCTCCGGGAATTCCGAAAAGAAAGTTTCTGACGTCATCGATAATCAAAGAGTCCAACTGCTGACAAACCTGGCCCGCAAGGCCGCGCAATAAGGGCTCAATGCCGTGCTCGGTGATTTCATCGGGCGCGAAGAACGCGTCGCGCAAGGGAAGATGCCCCGCCGCGTGCTCTGTGCCGTCAGCATTCAGGCGCCGGATCTGGGGGCTTAGGAGACTGTGGCCCAAGCGGAACGCACCCGTAGAGAAGCTGTTCATAATGCGCGCGTCCACCGTGGGGTCATAGCCCTCGTACGCCGGCATCGCGTTCTCGCCGAGAAGGCGCGGCACAAACTCCTTGTAGGTGATGATCTGCATGTAGGCCGTGACCTGAGCGCGGGCCTGCTGATAGATCGCTTCGCCGCTCATGCCCGAGTTATCCCGACGGATGCGATCAGCAATGCGGTTGTGCTCGCGCACAAACAGTGTGTGCATGGCGGTCAGCCCAACCTGCTCGTTGGCACGCACATCCCCGGCTATAAATAGTCTTGGCGTGTCACCACCAGCGTTATCCGCATCACCCTCGTCAAAGGGCAGTAATCGTCCGCGACTCATGCTCAGACGACCGCGTCCATCCAAGGTTCGTAGTGTTTCTGCCCGTTCAGCGTCAGATCCGTAAACGTTGGAGGCATCGATCCAGCCGGTGATTTCATTCACCTGTTCTCGGGGGTTTTCGGCGCTGGTACCGGTGCTGCTGTCGTAGAGCGAGCGGTTGAAGCTGAGAACCACCTCTCCGCTGCCAAAGGGATCGAACAGTCCGTCCCCCTGGGGAATTGGAATATCCGCAGGCTCGGGAGGATTGGTCCCGTCCGTCAGATCGATGTCGTGATCCAGGAACTGTCCCCACTGCCAGAAGAAGTCCGTGAGGCCTGCGTCATTGGGAACAAGCTCCGCCTGGGCAAAGATGCCGTTGGAGATATCTCTGGGATTCGGCCGGTTTTCTCCAGCCATCGCTGAGACGGCGTCGGCGTAGTCACTGGGTAGCCACCGCGCGAGGGCTTCGTGCGTGGCGTTCATGAAAGCGTTCTGAATATTGTTGTCCAGGCCGTCGATGCTCGGGCGGTCCAGCGGGGCATCAAACGCCGCAAGCCCAATGTCGCGATTCCGGTTCCCGCGTATCCGTCGCACCGGTGACACGGCTTCGGTAATTGGGTCGGACTCAAGGCCGTTGCGCGGCGGGCGGTCCCGGCGCCGGTTGTCGCCATCATTGCCGTCGTTACCATCAACGATGGGTAAGTCTGGCAGCGGCTCTTCCTGCGCATGGTTGCTGGGGATAGACGCAATCTGCAGCAGCGCGAGGGAGACCGCGAGAGCCAGTGCTCTTGGGACGCGGATCGGGGCCGTACAGCCTAGGCTTGCGGTAGTCGGAAACGAGGGCTTGGGAAATCGTGCCTTGGAACAACTTGCCGTTAAAAAAGGCGACTTGGAAAAAGAGGTTCCGCGGAAATAGTTGTTATGGGAAAACATGCCTGCACTCCAATGATCAGGTATGGACTAAGCCTGATCATCGAATGTGCAGTCCCCGTGCAGATTTGACCGAACCGCTGCGTAAACGCGTGTTACTGCGACTCGGTTATCTTTTTGATGTAGTCCTTGGGCGGTGGCATCCAGCCGCGCTCACCCCGCTCATGGCGATCATCGCGATCGTGCTTCATCACGCCCTGAAGCGCCTCCTCCAGCTCGATGAACAGCGTCTGGAAAGCACGCCCGTACCGCTCGCCATCTCCCTTATGGACCCACTGGTCGTACAGCGCATCGCGGCCCGCGCTCTCCGCTTCGTCGAAGGACGCCATGAGTTTCTCGGAGCGGAACGGGTGGTAGTCCAATGCCCGCAGCGTGTGCTTACCCATGTGTAAGGCAGAGTGGTAAGTCTCGCTCACCACATAGTCCGCACCGGCTTCCCGAAGGGCGTAGAAATGCCCGCGATCGAATGCACGTGCGAGCACTGGCAGGGTTGGATGCGATGCCTTCAGATGTCGCGTTAGTTCGATGGCCTGCTCCTGATCATCGATAGCAATCACGAAGGCAGCGCACTCGTCCACGCCAGCGGCATGAAGTAGGTCGGGGCGCGTGGCGTCACCGTAATAACTCTTGATGTTGACCTGACGCATGTTGTCGATCTGATCGGGGTTCCGATCCAGCAGGACCGTGGGAATCTCGTTGGCGCGAAGCATGCGGTTTACGATCTGACCGAAACGCCCGGAGCCGGCAACGATCACCGTACCCTGCTCATCGATCTCATCACTGCCCTGCACCTGCTCGTTGTCTTCGTAGCGCGGCACCACCACGCGATCAAAGGCGATAAAGAGCAACGGTGTGAGGAACATCGACAACGCCACAACCAGCGATAAAACGGGGACAAGTTCCGGCGGTAAAACGCTGTTCTGGCTCGCGTAGCTGATCAACACGAAGCCGAACTCGCCGGCCTGGGCCAGGCTGAGGGTAAACAGCCAGCCATTTTCTCGACGCACCCGGAAGATCACGGCCAGAGCAAAGAGAATGGCGGCCTTGAGAACGATCACACCGAAAGTGAGCGCAAGCACGAGTCCAACGTTCTCCGCGAGTACGCTGAACCGCACACCTGCACCGACGGTGATAAAGAACAGCCCCAGCAAAAGTCCTTTGAACGGTTCGATATCCGTCTCAAGCTCGTGGCGAAACTCACTGTTTGCCAGTACCACGCCCGCGAGGAATGTGCCGAGAGCAGGAGACAACCCCACCAGGTTCATCAGCAAGGCGATGCCAATCACGAGCATGAGGGCGGCGGCCGTGAAGGCCTCACGAAGCCCCGTGCTCGCGATCGCTCGGAACAAGGGTCGAGTCAGAAAATTCCCCGCAACGATAACCGTGCCTATGGCACCAATCACAACCAGGGCATAGAGCCAGCCAGACAAGCCCGCGACCAAACTGATCTCATGATGTTCGTCGCCATGATGAGCACCTCCGCCGGCGGCTAACTCCGGGAGTGCCAGCAATGGGATGAGCGCGAGCATCGGGATAACCGCGATATCCTGAAAAAGAAGCACTGAGAAGGCACTGCGAGCACCATCGCTCTTACTCAGACCTTTCTCCTGGAAGGTTTGCAGCACGATAGCGGTGGACGAGAGCGACAGCAGAAGTCCAACAGCCAAAGCCGTACGCCAGTCGAGACCAAACTGCAGGCCGATGAGCGTGAAGGCACCGGCAGTCAGCGATACCTGCAGTCCGCCGAGCCCGAGGAGTCGGCTGCGCATACGCCACAGCATGGCGGGCTCAAGCTCCAGGCCCACCAGGAACAACATCATCACTACGCCAAACTCTGCGTAGTGCTGAATCTCCACACTCTCTTCAGAACCGACAAGGCCCAGGACAGGCCCAATCACAACACCAGCAACGAGATATCCAAGTACCGAGCCCAGACCAAACCGCTTAGCGAGCGGTACGGCAATAACCGCAGCAGCCAGATAGATGAAGGCTTCGAGGAGTAAACCGGTCACGAATTCACCTCGGCATCACCCTCGTCAGCCGCAGTGTTACCCGCAACGTGCTCATTGATCGTACAACCCTCCAGGGCCACGAGATCATCCAATCGGCCATTCACCAGACGACCCAGCAACTGCTGAAAATCCCGCTCATGGGTATCGAGCCTGCCTTCCTCTGCCGCCGTCCGAGATCCAAAGAGCGCAAAAGGGGGCAGGTAATGCATCTTGCAAAGATTGGCGGTCTGCTCGAGGGGCCGCAGGAGTTCGCGCAGTGTGAATCGATTCAGGCCCTCGGTGCTGTAGGCAGCGCCAGAGCCACCAGCGCTGCAGGCGCAGATGAAATGCTTGCCTGCCAGGGCGACCCCTTCGCTGCCGTAGGCAAAGCCATGCTCAAGTACAAGATCCTGCCACTCTTTTAGGAGCGCCGGCGTCGAATACCAGAACAAGGGGAACAGGAACATGATCACGTCGTGGTCGAGAAGACGCTGCTGTTCCCGATCGATATCAATGCGATACTCGGGGTACTCCCCGTAAAGATCAATGAAGGTACAGAACTCGTGGCGCCGGGCGATGGGCGCCAGACGGCTGTTGATCTCCGAGCGCTCCAACGACGGATGCGCGAAGAGAACCAGTATGCGACGAGGACTCAAAGGTTCATTCCTCGCTTACGCTCTTATGGTCGTTGCCATGGACTTTTTCCTAAGCTTTCTCTTGATCTTCGGGCAGAGGAATAAATTCGTCATCGCCCGGTACGGCTGGGAAGTTGCCGGCTCGCCAATCTTCTTTCGCTTGCTCAATACGCTCGGCGCTGTTGCTCACAAAATTCCAGTACATGTGGCGCTCGCCCAGGGGATCGCCGCCAATGAGGAGAACACGGGACTCCGACGTACCCGTCAGTGAAACGCTGTCGGAGCCGGCGAGCACCACCATTTCTCCAGAGTCCACCGCTTCGCTGTCAACGACAATGCCGCCCTTAGCAACATAAATGGCATGCTCCCGCTCGGTGAGAGCAAAGGTGCAGCTGGCGCCCGCCGGAACATCTAGATCGGCATACAAGGTGCGAGAGTACGTTTTCACGGGGGACGCACGCCCCGCCATTTCTCCCATGATCAAACGGATAGTCGTGCCACCATCTTCCCACTCGGGCAGTTCAGCTGCAGGGTAGTGATCAAAGTCGGCATCGATTTCCTGCATGTCGTCGGGCAGCGCAATCCAAGACTGGATACCGTGGAGTTTAGAGGCGCGATCCAGGTCTTCACCCGGCCGTTCTGCGTGAACGATGCCGCTACCCGCGGTCATCAGATTGATGGCACCGGGATGGATAGGCTGCACCACTCCGAGACTGTCTCGGTGAAGGATTTCACCCTCAAAAAGGTACGTGATGGTGGCAATACCGATGTGAGGATGGGGACGCACATCGATGCCCTTACCCGGCGGAAATTCTGCAGGCCCCATGTGATCGAAAAAGACAAACGGACCTACCATGCGTTGCCGGGCGGCGGGAAGTACGCGGCGGACACTGAACTCGCCGAGATCCTTTTCTCGAGGTCGGATGCGGAGGCGGATATGGCTCTCCTGCTCCGCACAAACGGCCTCGTCGCAACTGAAATAGCTCATGGGCTTCTCTCCGAAATCTGGACAGTACTTGTACGTCAATGCGGTAATAGCGGTTCCATCGCTACACCTTTGGGTTAATGGCAGGCCCCAGGACCTGTGCCAGACTTGGCGCAATCCCTGAATGTACCATTGACAGATGGCGACCTGACGTCGCTGGAGTTCCTATGAACAGCACCGTAGATACGGCAAGCCTCAAAGCCCTAGACCGGGCGCATCATCTGCACCCCTTTACTGACTTCCACGACTACGCGGAACACGGTGGGCGCATCTTCAGCCGCGCCGAGGGATGCTTCATCTACGACAGTGATGGTCATGCCATGTTCGACGGCATGTCGGGTCTTTGGTGCTGCAATCTGGGCTACAGCCAGGATGCCATCAAGCAGGCTGTTTTCGATCAGATGCAGCAGCTCCCGTACTACAACAACTTCTTCAAGTGCTCAAACCAGCCCGCCGTGGAGCTGGCAAAAGCGCTGACGGACGTCGCCCCCGAGGGCTTCAACCACGTCTTCTTCACCAACTCGGGTTCCGAGGCGAACGACACCAACATCCGCTTTGTGCACCGCTATTTCGATCTGCTTGGCAAGCCTGAGAAGAAGCTCATTATCAGTCGTAAGAACGCGTACCACGGCAGCACGGTAGCAGCAGCTTCTTTGGGTGGCATGAAAGCCATGCACGAGCAGGCCCGCGGTCTCGAGTACGTGCATCACATTAATCAGCCCCATTGGTTTGAGGTGAGTGAGCCGGGGGAGAGCCCTGATGATTTCGGTCGTCGCGTCGCTCGCGAGCTTGAAGCCAAGATCGATGAGCTGGGTGAAGACCGCGTCGCCGCATTTATCGCTGAGCCCGTGCAGGGCGCCGGCGGTGTCATCATTCCGCCCGACAGCTACTGGCCTGAAGTGCAGCGCATCTGCGACGAGCGTGACATCCTCCTGATCGCCGACGAAGTGATCTGCGGTTTTGGCCGCACCGGCGAGTGGTGGGGCAGCCAGACCTATAGCATGAAGCCTCATCTCATGACCTTCGCCAAAGCGGTAACCAACGGCTACATGCCGCTTGGTGGCGTACTTATCTCCGATCAGATCGCCGAGGTGATGCTGGCCGGTGGTGGTGAGTTTGCTCATGGCCTTACCTACTCTGGGCACCCCGCATCCTGCGCGGCGGGCCTCGCAACGCTGGAGATCCTGAACTCACAGAAGATCATCGAGCGCGCAGCGTCAGAGCTGGCGCCCTATTTCCAGGAGAAGCTCGCAGGGTTCGCGGACCACGCGATCGTCGGCCAGGTTCGTGGTCGGGGCTCTTTTGCCGCGGTAGAGCTGGTGAAAGACAAAGAAACCCGTGAGCGCCTCGCTCCGGATTCCGAGGCTGCAGTGTTCTGCCGGGACACTGCGAACAACCTTGGCCTGATGGTTCGTCAAACCGGTGATGCCATGATTATGGCGCCGCCGCTGATTAGCGATCTGACGCAGATTGACTACCTGGTCGATAAGCTGGGTCAGGCGTTGGATGCGACGGCGGCGCATTACGGGGTTAGTGCTTAAGGGCCAACAGCATTCGGCCGGCTCAGCTGGCAACCATAAGGCTCAAGCGTGCTACGCTCACCGTTCGGGGGAGCAGCGCGGAACGCGATGAGCGAACATCAGAAAACCCTGCGCCAGCGCGATCTGGTGCTGTTTACGGTTTCGGCCATTCTGCTTCCCGATACCCTCGCACTCGTTGCATCGGCGGGGGTTTCCAGCATCACCTGGTGGTTGGTTCTCGCAATACTATTCCTTGTCCCCTTTGGACTTATAGCGGCCGAGCTGGGGTGCACCTACCCTGAACAGGGCGGCATCTACGCATGGGTGCGCGATGCCTTTGAAGGACGGTGGGCTTCACGGGTGACCTGGTGCTACTGGATCAATGTCGCGCTCTGGCTACCGTCGATTTATGTGCTAGGGATCGGGATTCTCAATCAATTGTTCAATCTTGGGCTCGGCCTCGAAGTCCAGATCGCCATGGCCGCGGCGGTGATTTGGCTGACTGTCGGCGTGAATATCGTGACGCTCAGCGTCGGTAAGTGGGTGCCCAACATTGGCGGTATCGTTAAGGCAGTCCTCTTCCTTGGGATCATCTACGGCGCTTGGCGTTATATCTCAGGGCATGAACTCGCTAACCCGATCAATGCGAAAACTCTCACGCCAAGCTGGGGAGAGGGTCTGCAGTATGTGCCGGCCATCATTTACGGGATGCTGGGCTTCGAGCTGGTCAGCGCGGGCGCGGATGAAATGAGAAATCCGGAGCGCGATGTCCCCAGAGCTATCGCCTACTCGGGTGCAGTGGTTCTAATTCTTTATGTGATCGGGACAGTTGCAGTTTTAGCAGCTGTGCCAGTGGACGAAATCGACCTCGTGGAGGGCTTAGTGGACACCTTGCGATTGTTCTTCGCTGATCTCTCCTCAGCGAACGCGATTGTCCTGTTTCTCGGATGCGCCACACTTTTCTCCGTCTTCGCCAGCGGCGTGGCTTGGGCCCTGGGCGGCAATCGGGCCGCGGCAGAGGCTGCACATGAAGGTGAGCTTCCCCGCTGGTTCGGCATTGAGGCTCGGAGTAATGGAACGCCGATCGGCGCTGCCGTGGCACTCGGCGTAGCAAGCACTATTGCTCTCATATCTTTCAGCTTGCTTGCCGGAGACAACCAAGATCTGTTCCTTAGCCTATTTGCATTTTCAGGCGTACTTTTCCTACTGCCCTACGTTGGAATGGTGCTGGCGTTTCTGAGGATGCGCACTAAAGATGGCAATCGCCATCGCCCTTTCCGTGTGCCCGGCGGCTCAAACGTCGCAGTTTTGTGCTCCTGTCTTTGCATCGGCGCTTTGTTGATGGCCATCTTCCTGTTCATGTACGTACCAGGTGAGGGTCCGGCTTGGCCCATAATTGGCGGCGTTGCACTGATGCTAGTACTCGGAGAAGTGCTCATCCGATTCGCGGAGCGTGCCCGACTCTCGGCCTGATTTCCCGCCCTGCTCCGCTGATTAGCGGTCGAAGATCCCTAAAACCGCGCCCACTCTATCGTCATTCTTAACGCTGAGCCTGTCCAGGTTTACAGAGGGACGTGCGGAACTTCGACCCAAGGTCGGAATCTGACGTCGCATAAGCAACGTAAAAGCCTTTGAGACAGGTCATCGTTCTATGCACATGAAGACGCAATTTTCGTTAGCGCCCCGCCTCTATGCAGCGAGTGTTCCCGCGTGCCTGGCGCTGGTGCTGTTGTGGGCAGCCCCCCCACTGGCGGCCGAATCCGCGTTGAGCGACGGCTTTACCGCAGCAATCACTGATCGCGATGAGCTCGCCGATATGGAAGCGCAGCTGGACGATCTTCGGATGGTAGGAGAAGCGCGCCTGAAGGTGCTTCTCTGGTCCGTCTATGACTCCCGTCTGTACACCCAGGACGGTACCTATGAGGAAGGACAGCGACCCCTTCGCCTCGAAATTCAGTACCTGCTGGATATCAAGAAAGATGCCCTCATCCAACGCACCCTCGAAGAGTGGGAAGCCATGGGACGGTCACACCCGAATCAGGACGATTGGCTGGCCTCACTTTCAGAGATGTGGACAGACATTCGGGAAGACGACGTGCTGACCTTCGAGCTCGACTCCGCAAGTGCGGCGACCTTCCGGCGCAATGGCGAGCGACTGGGAATGATCGAAGACCCAGCCTTTGGGCAGCAGTTCATCGATATCTGGCTGAGTTCGGACTGCACTCGTCCGGAGTTAAGGCTGACGTTGCTGGGGCTCGACGGGTAATAGACGCTTCAGCCAAGCTGCGCCGAGTTTTCTGCCAGACAGCGAGGTTCCGGCGCGTTAGCCGGCTTTCGACTTTCGACGAGCCCAGGTCTTACGCGACTACCGGTGAATCAGCCTCCCGGCCCTTGTCGAGATATTCCCTCAACCGCGCATCCGCATTCTCCCCAAAGAGAATCTGACTCGCCTCACGAAGGCCCGGCGCCGCCTCGATATCCGGCCAGCGAACGACCTGCTCGATCTTGGAGCGCCGTCGCATGAAGTCCTCCAGACGGAGAACCATTTCCCGGCGCGCTGTCAGCTCGATTTCGCAGCGGGTGTATTCCGCATGCTCGATAAGCAGATCCACACTACTGCTGTCTTCGCGAATCCGGTCAAGTAGCTGAAACGCCGCCTCACCGTAGCGACGCCAGAAGCGGACGCTCAGGGGCTCCGACGAACTGGGGTCCGTCATGGCATCCAGGCCCAGTTGCTCAGCTTGCTGCATGAACCGCGCGCGCACGGAACCTTGCGGCTCGCCGTACCAGCGCGTCGTTCGCTGGGGTATGGGAATGCCGAGACTTTCGACGGTACCAACGATTTCTTCGCCAACATTGATGCAATCCGTGAGCTTCCCACCAAAAACGCTGACATGGCCCTGAGCCCCATCGACCTCAATCTCGTGCTTTCTGGAAAGCTGAACCCAATCCGTCGCACCCTGGGAGCCGGTCACAGCAAGGGGGCGAACGCCGACGCGCTCCGCGATCACGTCTTGGGGGCGGAAAGGCTCCTTCAGGTCCAAAAGACGGTTCACGTTGTCCAGCACGAAATGCCGGTCTTCGTCGGTCACACCCACCTCCGGCGCTTCGACGGGCGTATCGGTAGTGCCTATACACGTCTTCGGTCCCATGGGAATGAGAAAGAAGAGGCGGCCATCGCTGGCGAAAAAGGTGAGCACCCGGCGACTATCCGTCACACGATCGACGATAAGGTGGATGCCTTTTGAGAAAAGGTGCCGGTACTGGGTGGTGATGCCGAGTTCTCGGTTCACTCGGTCAACCCACGGCCCGCAAGCATTGATCAGAATCTTTGCCCGGGCTTTCAGTTCACGCCCACCATCCACGTCCGTGAAGCTGCAGTGCCATTGGCCGCCCTCGCGACTGGCATCCTCGAGGCTCACGTAGTTAACGGCCGCGCACCCCATATCCAGAGCGCGGCGGATGAACCCAAAGACAAAGCGGGCATCGTTGTCGTAGAGGTAGCAATCTGAATACTCAAGGCCACCGGCCGCACGGCTCGTATTGATCTCTGGCTCAGCAGCTTCAATCGCCCGTGCCGAGAGGTAGCGGGGCGCTCGCGTCTTACAGCGTCCCATCAACCAGTAGAGAACGCTGCCAAGGAACACAAAGAAAGACCAGAAGCGAAAGCCCCGCTGGATTGTCGTGAAGAAGCGAATCTCCTTCACTGTCGAGGGATATGCACGCATCAATTCATTGCGCGAGCGGCAAAGCTTGTTGACCAGAAGAAATTCGTTGCTCTCGAGGTATTTAATGCCACCCCAGGCGAGATTACTGGAGTTAGAGCTCACGCCACTGCCAAAGTCTCCCCGATCCACCAGCGCGGTGCGCACCCCCTTGCCGGCCAACGCTGCGGCGGCAACGGCACCATTGATGCCGCCGCCGACAATCAGTACGTCAAAGTCCTGCCCATTGATGGCATTCAGATTGCGATCGCGCAGTGCCGTAGACACGCTGAGTTCCCCCTGATAACGCCCCTTAGCGGCTGTCTCGATGCATGCGTCCGCTGGACAGGGCTAATTCTGGGCACCACTATAACGAGATTAGCCTTTCCTACATGGTGCTTATGCAATACCAAGACGTGCCCCAGGCCATGGAAGTGTACCGTGGCCTTCAGTACCCCTTCGGCCGGAAGACAAACCCGCTACCGGGCGAACCCCAGAAGATTGCCAACGGCGTTTACTGGGTTCGGTTTCCCATGCCCATGTCGCTGGATCATATCAATATCTGGTTGCTCGAAGATGGCGAGGGCTGGACCGTCGTCGACACCTGCCTGAACCTGCCCGAGGCCCGAGAGATCTGGGAAGGACTCTTCGAAGGGTTCATGCAGGGGAAGCCGGTCACACGAGTAATTTGCACCCACATGCATCCCGATCACGTCGGCCTGGCAGGCTGGATCTGCGATCGCTTTGAAACGACCCTGTGGATGTCGCGTTCCGAGTACCAGATGTGCCGCTTGCTCGTGGCGGATACAGGGCGGGAGGCGCCGCAGGCGGGTATCGATTTCTACCGTCGCGCTGGCTATAACGAAGAGCAGATCGAGGCTTACCGCTCACGATTTGGGTTCTTCGGAAAAGCTGTCTCTCAAATGCCCGATCGATACCGTCGCCTCGTTGATCTCGAGACTCTCACGATTGGCGGCCGGTACTGGCAGGTGATGGAGGGCAGCGGCCATTCGCCCGAGCACATGTGTCTGTACTGCCCTTCCCTTAAGCTGCTGATCTCGGGCGATCAAATCCTGCCGCGCATCACGTCCAACGTTTCCGTGTTTCCGACAGAGCCCGACGGCGATCCCCTCAAGGAATGGTTGCGCTCCGGCGCAAGACTTCGCGAGCGTCTGCCAGAAGATTTGCTGGTGCTGCCCGCCCACGAAGCCCCGTTTATTGGAGTCCATGTGCGTTTGAGTCAGATTCTCACGGGCCACAAAAACGACCTGAACGCGCTGTTCGATTATCTGGATACTCCAAAGCGAGCCGTGGACTGTTTTCCGCCGCTCTTTAGCCGTGAGATTGGACCGGGCTCCCTGGGACTCGCGACGGGCGAAACCCTGGCCCACCTGAACTGCCTGCTATGGCGCCGTCACATTCGTCGCACGGTCGATGAAGAAGGTGTGTGCTGGTACGTGCAGGATCCAGACACTATGGCGACAGAAGACGACTGAGAACACGCATGCTCAATTCCCTGAAGGTCGGGTTTTTCCGGTGGTTCTATCGATACAGCACAGACCGCGCCTGGAAAGGTCATGCAGCGCCCGTGGCTGGCTCGGATATCACCCTGAATTCGCCCCATGGCGCCTTACCCGCCCGCGTCTATCAGGGCAGCGACGCGGCATCGCGTCCCTTGGTGCTCTACATCCACGGTGGTGGCTGGGTCATTGGTGATCTCAAAACCCACGATCACTACTGTGCCTCCTTGGCCGATGCCTCTGGTGCCACCGTTGTTGCCCTCGATTATCGGCTCGCGCCCGAGCACCCGTTTCCAGCAGCGCAGGACGATGCACTGGCTGCGGCGAGAGCGATTCTCGAAAGCTCGGAGATCACAGGCTCTCACACCGGACAGCTTTTACTGGCCGGTGACAGCGCCGGCGGCCATCTGAGTCTAACGACGGCACTCGAAGCCGATGACACACTGCGGCAGAAAATTTGCGCAGTGATCGCCACCTATCCGGTGGTGAACCACTGCAGCGCGGACTACCTGTCCTACGTTGAACGGGCGAGCGGGCAGGCCCTCACCACCACCATCATGGTGTGGTTCTGGAAAAACTATCTTGGGAATACAGATCCGGACAGCAGCGAAGCACAGCGGGCCTATCCGATCCGCAGCGATCGCCTGGCCAGCCTGCCGCCCGTGCTCCTGTGCACCTGCGAGCGAGATCCCCTCAGGGATGAAGGCCGTGCCATGGTCGATGCCCTTCGCGAAGCGGGCGTGTCCGTGGACTACACCCACTATCCCGATTCAGAGCATGGCTTCGCATGCTCCCTGGGCCCAACACCCGACTTTCAGGACTGGCTTGGACGCTGCGCCGATTGGATCAGGCAGCCTCGCTGATCTTCTCGAGAATGTCGCGGGCGGCCGCGTTCGTTAGGAGGCGAGGCGCGAAATAGCCTGTCGACTCGTTCACAGCAAGACCAATCAGGTAATCAAAGTCCGCAGCCTTGATCTTGTCAGAAGTCGAACCGATACCGACCGACGCTCTCAGAGACACCACTGCGTCGATAAATGCCTGCGCCTTTGCTGAGACAGATCCGGCATCGCCACCCACGCCAATCAAGTCTGCAAGCTCCGCCAGGGATGACTCTGCATTGGGTTTGTGGAAATCGAGCACATGCGGCAATACCAGCGCGTTCGCCAGTCCATGGGGAATACCGTACTTGCCGCCGAGCTGGTGGGCGATCGCATGCACCGTACCCACGTTGACCTGGTTAATAGCGATGCCGGCGTAGTAAGCCGCAAGAATCATCGTTTCCCGGGCATCGGCATCCTCGCCATTGTCGTAGGCGCGCTTCAGCGCCTGGAACACGAGACGGATGGCTCGCTCTGCATTGATCTTGCTGCTGCCGCGCTCCCAACGGCAGATATAGGCTTCAACGGCATGGGTTAGTGCATCCATACCCGTAGCAGCGGTGATGTGCGGCGGTAGGCCCAGCTGCAGGTCGGGATCAAGGGCCGTGGCCGCCATCGCCATTCCGGCCCCGGAGAGCACACCCTTTTCCTGAGTCTCGGAGTCTTTGATGACCGCACCCTGGGTGGCTTCCGATCCAGTGCCTGCAGTGGTCGGCACGGCAAACATGGGCAGCAGATCGTGTTTCACCTTGCCGAACCCGACCCAGGTGCGCGGATCTTCATCACTGGTGGCGGTGGCAGAGATAACCTTGGCGCAGTCCATAGCGGAACCACCGCCAATGGCGAGAATCGCTTCGCTGTCCTGTGCTTTGAGAAGGTTCAGGCCCGCGTCCACCTGATCGTAGGTCGGATCGGGGAGCACACCGTCGTAAATCTCGACCTCGACGTCCGATCCTTCGAAACCGGCGAGGGCCTGGTCGACGATACCCAGTTCGCGCAATGGCTTATCAGTGACAACCAGGATGCGCTTATACCCGGAGCGACGGATATGGGCGCACAGCTGGCGGGAGCTGCCAGACCCTGAGAATGCCAGGTAGCTGACACCGGGCATCATGCTGGTCAGTACCTTGGCAAGAAAAAATAGGAACGCGTTCTTGAGCTTATTCATGGGTTTTCTTTTATGGCTTATGCTGGGCCCGCGAAAGACTACCAACTCCCATGGGCGACCGCGAGGCCGATCTGCGTGGATACCGCCTCCGTAAACGAAACACTGGCATCATCTGTTCGACGGATGGGCCGTTATCACCCGTTAAAGCAATAGGAGTCACCGTGCCGACGTTCGAACGCCGCTATGTCCATATCGAAGAAGAGTCTCGGTCGCTATCGGTGCAAACCGATGAGGCGCCAATGCCCGGCGCGGGTGAGGTCCTAATTGCGGTCGATGCGGCAGGAATTAACCGGGCCGACCTGCTGCAGCGCAAAGGGCTGTATCCACCGCCGCCCGACGCCTCGCCCATTATGGGCCTGGAAGTTTCTGGAACGGTTTGCGCCGTCGGTGCCGGTGTGGACCAGTGGGCCGAGGGCGACCCGATCTGTGCCCTCACCCACGGCGGCGGGTACGCCAGCCATACCATCGCCCCGGTTGGTCAGTGCTTACCCGTTCCAGCGTCCTACTCCCTGCGCGAGGCCGCCGGCCTGCCTGAAGCGGTGCTCACCGTCTGGCACAACATCTTTCAGCGTGCCGGATTCGAAAGCGGCAATACAGTGTTGATCCATGGCGGGGCCAGCGGCGTGGGCAGCCTGGGTGTCGCCATGTGTCAGGCCATGGGTGGGCGCGTGTTCAGCACCGCCGGGAGTGATGAAAAGTGTCGCCGCGTTGAAGCCCTCGGCGCGGAAAGAGCCATCAACTATCGCAACGAGGACTACGCAGAAGTGCTTGCGGAGCTGGGCCTAACGGACGGAGTCGACATCATCCTCGATATGGTGGGTGGCGATTACATCCAGAAGAATCTGGCTGTCGCTGCACCGGAAGGTCGCATCGTGAACATTGCGTATCAGCACGGATTCACGGCGGAAGTAAATTTCCTGCCCGTCCTTCTCAAGCGCCTGACCGTCACGGGCTCGACGCTGCGGGCTCAATCCCTGGCTCAGAAAACCCAAATGGTTCGCGAAATTCGCGATCGGCTGTTTGAACACCTCGACAGCGGCGCGGTCAAATCTGTTATCGATCGCGAGTTCCCTCTCGAAGATGCGCTGGCTGCGCAGGATTACATGGAGAGCGGCGTTCATATGGGCAAAATTCTGCTCATCCCCTGACAAGGCTTTGGAGGCACCGCAGGACCATGAGTAAGGCAATGACAGCGCCAATCATCCACGCCATCGGCTTGCTGGCGACCTCCGCCCTGCTCCAGGCCTGCGGCGGTGGAGGCGGGGGTGGCAGCTCCCAGACGCCGACTCCGACGCCGACACCAACTCCCCCACCAGCGAACGTCGCACCCACGGCCAACGCTGGCGCCGACCAGTCTGTCGAGGCGGGCGCAAGTGTCACGCTCGATGGTTCGCAGAGCAGCGATAGCGACGGCAGCATCGCCTCCTATGAGTGGGAGCAAACAGATGGTCCCACCGTTGACCTGAGTGGCGCGGATCAAGCTCAGGCAAGCTTCGCGGCACCGAGCGCTTCTATCGACGTGGAGCTGACCTTCAGACTGTCGGTTGCCGACGACGATGGAGCGAGCACCTTCGATACGGTCACAATCTCCGTCGATGCGGTGGTTGCTGCAACGGAGGTTAATCTCAGCGGTCTGGTCCTGCCCTCTGCCAGCCAAAGCCTGGACGGCGACACCAATGATCCCTTCAATCCCCTCCAGGACAACACCGACCCCTCTAACCCACAACCGCTGAACAACCCCACAACCCTGGGGGGCTACGTAAACGAGCCTGGGTCTGGCGCTGAGGGGCGCTCGCAGGTGGGCGGAGACCGTGAGGACTTCTTCCTGGTCAGCATGCTTGCCGGCCAAACCATCAACCTGCTGGTTGCCGAGTTTCAGGACGCGGACGCTGACCTCTATCTCTACTCCGAGGCCGGCGACCTTATCGACTTTTCCATCGAGACGGGGCAGCGCGAGGCCATCGACGTTCAGGAGGATGGCACCTACCTGGTCAACGTTTCTATCTTCTCCGGCGCCACCAACTACACCCTCGCCATTGGCTCTGCCCTGGCGCCGACAAGCAATGCCTATCGCGATGTGATCCCCGATCAAGTGATCGTCACCTACGACAATGAGCAGCGAGCCGCTGAATTACAGGAACGATTCAGAAGCGATCTGCGGATGCGCCAGCTAAGCGGCGGGCCCGAGCGCGAGCGACTCATGACCATGGACAGCCTCGCCCAAAACGCACCGCTCATGGCCAGACGCTTTGGCAAGCAAAGCCACCGTTACGACAGGTTTGTCGATCGCGACAAGGCGGCGATTTGGGAGACGCTCATCAGCATCAAGAACATGGCCCGCTTGCCCGGGGTACGCACTGCCGAGCCCAACTACCGGGTGTACCCCACGGCCACGGTGAACGACGAGGCCTTCTCGTTCCAGTGGCATTACCCGCTCATCAACGTGCCCGGCGCCTGGGACACCACGGTCGGAGAATCCTCTGTGATCGTCGCCGTGATTGATACGGGCGTCCTCGCGGGCCATCCGGACCTGGCAGGGCAGCTCGTCGACGGCTTTGATTTCATTCGTGACCCCGGGGAAGCCGCCGATGGGGACGGCATCGATCCAAACCCCGAGGAGACCATCGGTACAACGGACCCTGCTGCGATCAACTTCCATGGCACGCACGTAACGGGGACCGTCGCGGCCGCCGGCAATAACAGCATTGGCGTGAGCGGGGTCGCCTACGGCGCCCGCGTGATGCCCCTGAGGGCGCTTAACGCGTCCGGTGGCACCACCTACGATGTGAATCAGGCCGTGCGCTTTGCGGCAGGTCTTGAGAATGATTCAGGCACCCTGCCCCCTCAGCCTGCAGACGTGATCAATCTCAGCCTGGGTGGCGCGGGTTTCATCACCGCCAGCCAGAATCTGTATAACGAGGTACGGGCGCGGGGAATCATCGTGGTGGCCGCCGCGGGCAATGAGAGCACAACTGTGCCCAGCTACCCGGCCAGCTACGCGAACGTGATTTCTGTCAGTGCCGTCGACGCGCAGCAACGCATTACGGGCTACTCCAACACCGGATCCGCTGTAGATATCGCGGCCCCGGGAGGCGACGGTCGTGTGGACTTCAACGGTGACGGCTATCCCGACGGCGTGCTGAGCACCGGCGCCTCTGACGGGGAGTTCGCCTACACGTTCCTGAGCGGCACTTCTATGGCTTCACCCCATGTCGCTGGTGTCATGGCGCTGATGAAGAGTGTGAATCCGAACCTGGATGCCGATGATGTGGATCGACTTCTGGAGTCCGGTGCGCTGACCGATGACTTCGGTGCAGCCGGCCGCGACAATCAATACGGCCATGGCATCGTGAATGCGCGCAGGGCTGTCGACGCCGCCCTGACGGACGGTGGCGGCAGCACCACCAGTGAACCGCGGCTCACTTCGTCTACCAGCGCTCTGAACTTCGGCACGGTTCGGACGGAGCTGGAACTGACCCTGAGCAATGCCGGCAGCGGAGATCTTGAAAACGTGAGCCTGAGCAGCAATCAACCGTGGCTCAGCACGACGCCGCTGAGCGTTGATGCGGCGGGTCTTGGCCGGTACACCGTTCAGGTGAGTCGTGACGGTCTCGAGCCGGGCATTTACGAAGGGACCTTGGCTGCCTCATCCAACATAAACAGCATCGAGATTCGCATTTTGCTGTCGGTGGCCGACGCGACAGAGTCCGAGTTGGGGCAGATTTATCTGTTGCTCTTCGATCCCGCGGCCGACGAAGTCGTTGCGCAGACCGTCGGCGAGCTCACGGCCCTGGGCTACAGTTTCACGATGCCGACGGTACCTTCAGGCAGCTATCAGTTTTTTGCCGGAACGGATCTGGACAACGACCTTTTGATCTGTGATCCCGGTGAAGCCTGTGGCGCATACATCACCATTGATCAGCCGCTAACCCTGGAAGTAACCTCGGATCGCGACGACATCAACTTTCCCATCGAATATCTCATCGCCATTCCCGGTGCCGCAGCAGCGTCTAGCAATGGCACAATAGAGGCTTCGCCAGAATTACGACGACAGCCGGATAAGCCGTGAAATACAGGATGACCTTGGCCGCGAAGCTGCTGGCGGCCCTGCTTGCCTTCGCCACCCAATCGACGGCACAGCCTGCTCCAGCGCCCCTGGAATCAGGCCAGAGTAACGCGGAAGCTCTTCGGAGCATGACCCGAAACTTCACGGGTGATCTCGATGTGCTGGAAGAGCGCCGGGTGGTGAGAATTCTCACCGTGTACGGACCGGGACGATTCCATCTGGAGGATGGGCGGGGCCGCGGCATCATCGCTGAGTTGGCAACTCGCTTCGAAGAGCACCTCAATGACCAGCTTGGTAAGGGTCACATCCGCGTTTACACCATCGTAATCCCCGTAGCTCGCGATGAGTTGGTTCCTGCCCTCCTTGAGGGAAGAGGTGACATCATCGCCGCCGGCCTAACAATTACTCCTGAACGCGCTGAGATGATCGACTTCAGTGTCCCGGCCAGCAAAGCGCTGGATGAGATTCTGGTAACGGGCCCATCTGCTCCCAAAATCAAAGCGCTTGAGGACTTGTCCGGTAAAACCGTCTACCTGCGCGAAAGCAGTAGTTACGAAGACAGCGTTATTGCCCTGAACGCGAAATTCAGCGAACAGGGACGGGCACCCATCAAGATCAAGGTAATGCCCGGAAGCCTTGAAGACGACGACCTTATAGAAATGGTGAATGCAGGCCTGCTGCCCTGGGCCATCGTAGACAGTTACAAGCCCCAGCTCTGGGAAGAGGTTTTCACGGATCTGGTGGTACGGGAAGATCTTGTGTTCCGCGATGGCGGTCGCACAGCCTGGGCAATCCGGAAGAACAGTCCACTGCTCATGGCTTCGGTCAATGACTTCCTCAAGGAAAACCGGGCCGGCACGCTGATCGGCAATATACTCATCAAACGCTACATTACTGAGTTCGACTGGGCAGGGAACGCCCTCGCCGAAGAGGATTACCAACGCTTCAACGATCTGCAGCACATCTTCGAAAAGTATGGCGAGCAGTACGGCATCGAATATCTCTTCGCGGCGGCTCAGGGCTACCAGGAGTCGCGACTCGATCAGAGCGTGAGGAGCCACGCGGGCGCCGTGGGCGTCATGCAACTGCTGCCCGACACGGCGGCGGATAAGAATGTGGGCATTCCTGACATCACCGACGTGGACTCCAATATACACGCGGGCATCAAGTACATGGATTTCCTGCGCGGGCGTTACTTCTCGGATCCGGAGATCACGCCGCTAAATCAGGCACTGATGGCGCTCGCGGCCTACAATGCAGGGCCCAGCCGAATGATTCGTATGCGCTCACGAGCCGAGGCCGAGGGTTACGATCCCAACGTGTGGTTTGACCATGTGGAAGTGATTGCGGCCAAAGAGATCGGGCGGGAAACGGTGCAGTATGTGTCGAACATTTTCCGCTATTACGTGACCTACCGCATGGTCGCTGATCAGGAGCTAGAGCATGCCGCGGCGCGCAAGGCGGCGGGAATCAGCGAAGTGCCCGACCTGTAAACACGAAGAACAGGTATCCGCCGATACCACCGGCGGCTGCCTGTAGCACGAGACCGTGCCATTCACGTACCGCGGCGATCCCGTTGAGTCCGAGGACGGCCTCCATGATCAAATGCAGCGCAGTCACGGCGACAATTCCCGCAAGGCTGAACAGGGCTGCCTGTTGCTTGGGAAGTAATCGGCTGAGGTAGCTTGCCACAGGAATTGCAATCACAAACGCGATCAGCATCAACGGTAGGTAGCTCGTTGCCAGACCCAATACATCATGACCTGTGGCATGAAGGCGATCACGCAGGGTGATGGGCAGGCCCAGGGAAGCTACTTCTGCGAGAATGACTTGCGTTGCCAGTACACTACCGATGAGATAGGCGCTGATAACAGCGGGAAAAAAAGCGATGACACTGCGAAGCATGAACGAGCATTCCCCTCACACAAAAAAATAACCCGCTTGGGTTCCTAGGGCTCAATGATGCATGGTCCGATGCTCTGTTGAAAGCATGCGTAAGCGCTTGCCTGCTTTGCCTAATGCTGGTTGCGGGTGCCGGAGCGGCACTCGCTGTTGACTATGAGCTGGAGACCATCGTTGACGACCTTCGCTGGCCTTGGAGCGTCGCCCAACTACCCGATGGTGGGTTCCTCATCACCCAGAGAGAAGGTCAACTCGTCCACATCAGTGCAGAAGGGAAAAAGCAGGTCCTGAAGAACACGCCGGATACGCTTTTCGGTGGTCAGGGTGGCTATATGGACGTTGTGCTACACCCCGATTTCTCCACGAACCGGCGCATCTATCTCAGCTACGCCGAGGGCGTTTCGAAGGCCAACGGGACGGCAATTTTTTCAGGGCGTCTCGAAAATGGGGCCATCGTTGATGGTCGCCAGATCTTCAGAGTCGCGCAGGACAAAACGACGCCGCAGCACTATGGCGCGCGCATGCTGTTTATGCCGGACGGGTCACTGCTGCTCACCACCGGTGACGGCTTTGAACACCGGGAAGACGCGCAAGATCCCGCGAGCCAACTTGGAAAAGTCATCCGCATCAATGAAGACGGAAATGCGGTGGGCACTGGCGATGACCGCCTTGGCCGAGGGTCACCGGTGTACAGCTACGGCCATCGGAATCCCCAGGGTCTGGCTCTGGATGAGAAGCGCGGCATCGTCTATCTCCATGAGCATGGACCCCGCGGCGGAGATGAAGTGAACGTGCTGGCCGCAGGCAACAACTATGGATGGCCTGCGGTTACGCGGGGGGTTGATTACAGCGGCGCTTACGTCTCTCCCTTTAAGGAGGCGCCAGGTATGGAAAATGGAATCTGGGTATGGACCCCCAGTATCGCGCCATCGAGCATGGCCTGGTACGAAGGCAGCCGCTTTAGCGATTGGTCCGGCAGCCTGTTGGTGGGGGCCCTGGTGGATATGGAAGTTCGCCGCCTCCGGGTCATCGACGGTGTCGTGACAGAGGAAGAAGCCCTTTTCTCAGAACTCGAAACGCGGATTCGAGACGTCCGCGTGTTCGACGGCAGCATCTACCTTTTGACGGACGGCGAAGTGGGGCAACTTATTGAGGTGCTGCCCCGCTAGAGTCCTCGTTAGCCGGCCTTTCGTTTAGGCGCAGTTTTACGTTTAGCAGCGGCTTTTTTCTTCGAGGCTACTTTGCGCTTCGCCGGAGACTTTCTAGCGACTGCTTTTTTCTTTGCGGGCGTTTTTTTGGCAGCGGGCGCTTTTTTGGCCGCGGGCGCCTTCTTAGCAGCGGGCGCCTTCTTGGCAGCGGGCGCCTTTTTCGCCTTACGTTTGCTTCGACGTTCAGCGGCTTTCTCGACCATGGTCGCCGCACGCTCTGCCGCTCGTGCTTTCCGCGCCTCCATGGCGAGATCCGCGCGCATGGGCGCCAGCTTCTCCGCGTACTCATAGGCAGCTTTCGCCACTTCGGCGACGGAATCACCCAATGCCTGCACCTGTTTCATCAGTGCATCAACGCGATCCTGGTTCGCACTGGACTGCTTGCTTCGCAGCGCCGCTCGCGCTTTTTTCAGACGATCGGTCGCGGCCCCATGCTTTTTCTTAGCGGCCGCAAGATCGCCTTTCGCCTTCTTGTGAGCGCGCTCAGTCTCTTTGAGTAAACGCTGCCTCAAAGCTTCCACTCGCTTTGCAGCCTGCTCTGCGACCTTTGTTGCCTGAGCCAGTTCTTTTTCCAGCATAAAACCTCCTACCTCGTTACGGGACAACTCACCGGACAGTGTAGAAACAAACCGGCGGTTTGTAAGGCTTTTATTCGGTCGCCCGAACGATTCGCAGCAACGTCAGCTCGTCGACAAAAGAACTCATCCGGTCGCGGACTACCTTCGCAGCTCCCTGCGCCGGTTGTATGGGTGCTCATGGGAGGTCTATGCTTTGAGAAAGAAGTTACAGAATTGGCCCATGAACGACAGCACCCCAAAAATCGGACCTCGAATTCCGAAGGCGGCGAGAAAGCGTCTGCGTGCTGCTGCCGTTGCAAAAGTTCGCCAGGACATCATCCATGCCGGGCGCGTCGAGAGTGACTACGCCGAAGATGATCTTGAATACCTGGTTGCAGAAAAGGAAAAGGAAATCTGGTCAGGCCTCGGATGGAAAGGCTTTGGCATCGTCGCCCTGTTGCTGGGCATCAATATTGGTATCTAACACACCGTGTCCGTCTTCAGGCTGGTCAAATACTCCTCGATTATTTTTTTCCTGAACAAGCATCGAGGAAAGCTCTTCCGCTCGATTGCGGTACTACTCTTTGCGCTAGTGACTTCACTGCTTTATGAGGACGTACGCGTTTTCCTCGCTGAACAGCACCCGGATACGCTGATCTACGCGCTCGTTGCAAAAATCACCATCGTGTACGGATCACTGGCTTTTGTGCTGTGGCAGTTTCGACCCGAGCAGCGGGGAAAGGGAACAGCCCGCGCAGCGAAGGCAGCGCAGACGAAAGAGACACACTCGAGGCTCGAACCTTCAGAGACGCCGGACGACCGCTTACAGGCCCTTGCGGATGTAGACGCCCACGACCGGCTACGTTCACGGTACGACCGTGTGCTGGCGGGAGAGAGCTCCTACGCGGAGAGCCGCTCCTCGACGAAATCGAGCCGATCCTGACCGAAGTACATGTCGTCGCCGATAAACATCGTCGGCGTTCCAAAGATGCCCTTTGCGACCGCCGCCTCCGTGGCATCGATCAGGGCCTGCTTGACCTCCGGCTCTGAGACTTTCGCCATGATAGCCTCCGCATCAAGGCCTGCACCCGTCATCACACGCTGACAGACGTCCAGATCCCCCATGTTTTCAGCTTTCACCCAGATCGCGTCGAACATCGCATCGATGTATGTATCTTCACAATCGAGCTCGCGCGCTGCGTAAACCCCCCGCATCAGGTTCAGCGTATTGATGGGGAAATGCGGATTGAAGTTCAGCTCGACACCATAACGCGCTGCGAACCGCGGAAGGTCATGCATAAACATGTACTGTCCTTTGGCCGGCACGGTCGCGGGTGACGCACTACCCGCTGCCTTGAACACGCCGCCAAGGAGCATGGGCTTGCGCTCGATGGTCGCGCCGTACTTTTGTGCGAGCTGCGCCAGACGACAGTTGGCCAGATAGGCGGTGGGGCTTCCAAAGTCGAACCAGAATTCTATGTTCATCGATTACTTTCCTGACACCAGCGATCATGGAGGCCGCGCTTGGTGCGGCAAATAGGTTCTACTTTAGAACTAACAAGCTAGGGGGTCAAGGCTAGCGGATAGGCGAGTCGCAGGGGCCTGGAGCTGATGCGCCGCATGCAGGTCAGCGCATCGAGACTGATATCCGGCGCTAAAGAGTCCTCAGGTATTGATGTCGCGTGGCCAGGTTCAGGTCGGGCTCGAGGCCGGGCACGGGTTCGGATTCGACTTGGGTACGGATTCCAATTTGAGTTACTCAATTAGAGGCTGCAAATGGCCGTTTTCATCCTGCTGCAGACGACCCGCCGTCGCGAAACGACGCCGCACCCCAGCCTCAGGGGCCAAATAGAAAAGATCGCCGTTACCGCCGGTGAGCGCCATAAGTGCGCCGTTGGCCTTTGCGATTTTTGCATTGGCCTCCATGTGGCGTTTCTCGCCATGCACGGGCACCACAAGTCTGGGGCTTAGCCATCGGTACATAGCCGCGAGTTCGTCGGCACAGGGGTGGCCCGATGCGTGAACCAGTTGATCGTTATCGCCATCCTGCACAACGCTTACGCCCAGGGCACGGAAGCGCTTCAATAGGTTTTCCACCGGCTCCTCATTTCCCGGGATAACCCGTGCGCTGAGAATCACGGTGTCACCCGCAGTCAGCTCAAGGTCTGGATGTGTACCGGCTGAGAGTCGATGAAGGGCGGCGCCGAACTCACCCTGGCTTCCTGTGGCTAACACCAGAACTTCGTCCCGCGGCAGGTATCCGAGATCAGAGCTATCAATGATTCGTTTCTGCCCCCTAAGGAAGCCGGCGGTACGCGCGGCGCTGTGCATGGTTCGCAGAGAGCGTCCGAGCAGCCCGAGGTAGCGCCCCGTTTCCTCCGCGGCGGCGGCCACGCTGGCCATGCGCGCTACATTACTGGCGAAGCACGCAACCACCACCCTGCCCTCGCATCGTCGGATCACTTCAGCTAGTCCGCGACCCACGGCTCCCTCGCTGGGCGTACGACCCGCAACGGTGGCGTTGGTCGAATCGCAGATCACCGCATCCAGGCCGCGCTTGCCCGCTACTTCGAACAGCCCGCTTTGGAAGGCATCGCCGACAACGGGCTGCTCGTCGATCTTCCAGTCGGCGGTGTGGAGAATGCGTCCTGCCTGCGTTTCGATAAGCAGAGCGCTGGTATCCGGCGTTGAGTGGGTGATGGGCATCCACTCGACGTGGAACGGTCCAATGTCGATGGACTCGCCAGGCAGACATTCGATGATCGGTGTCGGGACCACGCCTCCCCGCCCCGATGCCTTGCGCCTGAGCACCTCGGCGGTGAATGGAGTGGTGTAGACGGGCACTTCAAAGCGCTTCCAGAGCAGCGGAAGCGCGCCCACGTGATCCTCATGGGCATGGGTGATGATGATGCCCGCAAGTTTGTCGCGGCGCTCTTCGATAAAACGAGGATCCGCGGTTTGAATGTCGGGTCGCACGGCGCCCAGGCGACGCTCGAAAGTGATGCCGCAATCCACCATGAGCCACCGGTCATCGTGGCCGTAGAGATTGAGGTTCATACCGATTTCCCCGCAGCCACCGAGGGGAACAAACCACAAATCGCGCTTACCTGGTGTCATGGGGAAGGCTGGCAGGTGGGGCAGAAGTAAATACGACGGCTACCCATATCCTGACGAACAATCTTGTCGCCGCAGGTGTAGCAAGGCTTTCCTTCCCTACCGAACACGTAGAAGCGACGATGCTCAAAAGAACGCGTGGTTTTCTTCAGGCTCGTAGCCAGTCGAGGCTTGAGCGTGATGCCCGCCGTATCGTAACTCCGGCGCGTCACGGTAAGCGTTTCTCGCGCGAGAAGGCCCCGCTGCCCCCCGGTCAGTTCCCGCGGCTTGAGAGCGGGATAGATACCCGCACAGAACAAAATCTCAGAGCGCAGATAGTTACCGCTTCCCGCAAGGAAGTGTTGATCGAGATAAAGAGCGCTGAGGGCCCGTCCCCGAAATCGATCGTCGTCGAGACGCTGGGCAACAGTGCGCCAATCAAGGTCCCGACTTAGAAGGTCCGGGCCGATTTTCTGGAGGAAGGGATGGAGTCCCAGTTCCTCGACGCGCCAGACACTGATATCAGATGCGCTATAGAGCAGTGCACTGTGGGTAGGCGTATGAATCGCCAATCGCAGTGAACGATTGGTTTTCGGCAGCTTGCCGCGCTTCGCGGTCTTCCACACGCCGTAAAGCTGATTGTGCGAGTAGATGCTGTAGCCATTGTCGAAATGGGTGAGCAGCGCCTTGCCACGGGTTTCCATCTCGAGAATTCGTCGGCCCTGAAGCTCTTCAGCGAAGCGCTGGAGTTTCGGGAACGCGAAATACACTGCCTCAATGGGCTGATCGACGACGACCTTCGCGATGGCATCGGCGGCGCGGCGGATTTCCGGTCCCTCGGGCATTCTCAGTATTCCTAAACCAGCTTCTGAGTGTTATCGCCCTGCCATTAGGCTGGGCAACGGGTAGTGTTACGCACGGGGATTATGGTGGGATGTCCGCCGCTTTACACAAACCGGCGCGCGACGCAGACTCGAACTTTCTCCAAGAGAGGCCCGATGCCCCCCCTAAGCACCCGATTGCTGTACGGCGCCAGCGGCGCGGTCTACGCGGTAAAGGAAGCTGCGTACACCATGTTCGTGCTGCTGTTCTATACGCAGGTGCTTGGTCTCAGCGGCAGCATCACCGGGCTGATCATCGCCGCCAGCCTGATCTGGGACGCGATTTCTGACCCACTGGTGGGCACGCTATCGGACCGGGTGCGAAGCCGTCTCGGTCGGCGCCATCCGTTCATGTACTTCAGCATCCTGCCCATGGGTCTGGGGTTTATCGGGCTCTTCGCGCCGCCGGCCTTCGTGGTTGAATCACAGGCGTATCTGACAGGCTGGCTGCTGTTCTGGTCTCTATGGGTGCGCACCTTCATCACCAGTTACAGCATTCCGAGCCTCGCTCACTCTACCGACATCACCAGCGACTACCAGGGCCGCAGTCAGGTCCTCGGCGTTCGCCAGGGCGCGCTCTTCCTGACGTCCGTACTGCTGCCGGCAGCCGCTCTTCTACTCATCTTCAACACCGTGAACGGCTCGGATGGCCGCTTCCTGCGCGAGAACTACCTGACCTACGGTTTACTCTCCTGCGCCGTGTGCTGGTTTATGGGGACACTTAGCGCCGTTGGGACTCAGCGCTACGCAATCCCAACGCATGACATCGATCCGAAGACGCTGCCTAACAGCAATCAGGGAAACACCCTGACGCGAGATCTGCTTCGTACGCTGTCAAACAGGAATTTCCGTGCGGTCCTGGGCTTCGAGCTCTCCATGATGTCGTCTTATGGAAGCGTCTCTGCGCTCAATATGCTGGTGTGGACGTATTACTGGCAATTCAATGCAACCGAAATCTCTATCATTCTCTCGGCACCGAGCCTTATCGCCGTAGCCTTGGTACTGATATCTCTGAAGCCCTTGGGGCGACGCTTTGAAAAGTTTTCGCTCTTGCAGTTTTCCGCCCTGGGCCTCGTGCTTAACGCACTCTGGCTCTACCCAGCACATATGTGGGATCTGTTTCCAGACAACCACACTCTTCTATTCGGCCTGAATTTCCTGTTCATGCTGTTTTTCATGTACTTCTTTTTGCTGCGAGGCGTCTATACCCAGTCCATCACCGCCGACATCACTGATGAACACGAGTGGGATCATGGGCTCCGACAGGAAGCGGGATTCTTTGCAGCACTGAACTTCTCGATCAAAGCTGCTCTCACTGTGGGTCCGCTCTACGGGGGCCTCGTTCTGGATTTCATTGGTCTGGAGAGCGGCATGATGCCCGGCACCGTAGAGCAGTCGGTCGCTGACGGACTCGTCATCGCTCTGGGCATCGGCACCATTCCCTACATGCTTGCATCGATTTACTTTGCCCAGCGCATAAAACTGACGCGGGACCGGGTATCTGAATTGCAGAGCCTTATTGGGGAAAGAGCACAAAAAAACGCCTTGTGAGCCTTTTGGCGACGGCGCACAATGCGCGGCCCGTAACGCACTGAACCTGTTTCGCAGCCCATGAGCAGCTCCATCAACGACACCCGCATCACCCAGGCGCAGCCCCTGATTACCCCGTGGGTGCTCGCCAGTGAATTGCCCGTAAGCCACTCCCAGGCGGGCGCTATCGAGTCGGCGCGTCGTGATATCGCGGCGATTCTCGCCGGCAAGGATCCGCGCATGCTGCTGATTGCAGGCCCCTGCAGTGTTCATGACCCCGATGCGCTCCTCGAATTTGCGCGTGATTTTGCCGCCCACTGCGAGGGCCATCGTGACGCCATCCTGCCCGTGCTTCGCGTCTACTTTGAAAAACCACGCACCGTGGTGGGTTGGAAAGGACTGATCAACGACCCGGATCTGGATGGCAGCTTCCATATCAACAGGGGTCTGCATCTGGCCCGCAGCGTTCTCAGAGACATTGCCGAACTCGAGCTGCCAGCGGCAAGTGAATTCCTGGATACCACCTTTGGTCAGTACTACGCTGATCTCGTCAGCTTTGCCGCTATCGGTGCCCGCACCGTCGAAAGCCAGATTCATCGCGAGCTGGCTTCCGGCCTGTCCATGCCCGTGGGCTTCAAGAACGCGACCAGCGGCGATACGGGCGTCGCGATCGACGCCATCCGCAGCGCTCAGCATCCTCACTGGTTCCCGTCGCTGACCCGCGAAGGAACGCCCGCGATCCTTCAATCAAAAGGCAATCCCGACAGCTACCTGATCCTGCGCGGTGGAAAGCGCTCGGGACCGAACTATCACGCGCAGGCCATCCGCGAAACGGCGACGGCCATGAGTGAGGCGGGCCTTGAGGCCGGCATCATCGTGGATGCCAGTCATGGCAATAGCGAGAAAGATCCCGTAAATCAGGCCGCTGTAGTTGCAGACTTGTGTGACCAGATTGAGCAAGGTCAGCCAAGCTTGCGCGGCGTCATGCTCGAGAGTCACCTCGTTGGCGGAAACCAGCCCATCGGGCCAAGGGAATCGCTGACTTATGGCCAGAGCATCACAGACGCATGCCTCGCTCTGGAAGACACCCGACCGCTGATCGATCAGCTCGCGGCGGCGGTGAGGAAAGCGCGACTGCCCTGAGGTAGTCGCTGCCAGAATTACCAGCTGTACCCCAGCCGCAAACGATACGTCTCGTCGACTTCTTCGGTGCCCTCAACGGCACCGGTATTGATATCCCAGACGACTTCAGCGGCACCTTCGATGCCCTTCAGTAACGGGAATGCGATACCGAGCGTCGTGTTCAGGACGATGTTCTCGGCTTCATCGAGGTTCCAGATACCTTTGTGGTCAAGATAGAGACGGGAATCGCCGCCGAGGTAGTTGCTGCGGATATGGATATCCCAGGTACTGCCGATGTACTCCCGGTCTTCAGCCGTGGCGAAGTCTTCATCGATGTAGGCAAGGCCAGTTTCAGCCTCAAGCTCGAAGATAGGATCCGTAAAGAACTTGCGGCCGATGTACGGGCCAGCCGTAGCGCGAAGATCCAAGTCGGCGAAGGTGTCAGACTCGGCGGACGCACCACCACCCCAGTACCAGTCACCGGTCTGAATGCGATCGTAACGGGCGCGGACGGTCCAGTTCTCGGCGTTCTTCACACCCTGGGATTCGTCGAGCTCTCCAAAGGCATCGATGCGGAAGCGATCCCGCAGGCTTTCCCAACGCGTTTCCAGTCGGTAATCCAGCTCATCAAGCTCCGTATTACCGCGTTGGCTGTTAAAGGCGATGCTGGCCACACCGGTAAAGTTGTAGCCGATACCCAGTTCCCAGGGCTCCGGATTAATGCGAGTCAGGTCGCCCAGAGCGTAAGTCCCCGTAGAACCACTGGAGATATCCATTCGCTCACCATCGACCTTAAGGCCGGCGGCTTCCAGTACTGCGCCATCATCCATCTGTAGCACCAGATCAGAATCGACAGCCATACCAACGATTTCTGCCTGATCAATCTCCAGGGTTCCGGCAAAGGCGGTCTCAATAGTGACCTTGCCGCCATCGGCATCCTTGAAGGTGCCGAACACAACGGAGCCATCGCGGAGCTGGATGCGGTCTGCCGCAAAGGTGGATGGAGCGAGCACTGCTGCTAGAAGAGCGACACACGCGGCCGCCCGGCGAAGAATTCCCGAATTCATGGTATTGCCTCTGGGTGGTACTGAGAGTTTCTCGGCGCAGAGTGTAACAGCGCAGAGGCTGCTTCAGCGCAGAACCCGCACCTCGCCGCCGACACGAAACCGTTCACCGGCCGATGCCAGGGCGTTCATTCCAAAGAAAATCTGACCGTCGCGACGACGATACTTTGCCAGCACTCGGTTGATCTGCGAGTCACGCTCCGTCGTGTCTTGGTCGATGGACGGGATGACACAGCGGGAGCATGGTTTGACCAAGCGGACGCGCGCCTCACCAATCGCGATCTCCTGCCACTCATCCTCCGCGTGCGCGGGTGCGCCAGCGATCACCAGGTTGGGGCGAAAGCGGTTCATGGGCACCGGCGCATCGAGCTTTTCGTTCAGTGCATCGAGAGCCGACTGTGTGATCACCAGCAGCGGGAATCCATCGGCAAAATTCACCAGTTCCCCATCGGAGTAATCCCGATCAACGGGACGTTGCCCATCATCGGGCAGATAGGCCAGCCGCATGGACATCCCTAACTGATCTGAGAGCCAGGCGTTCGACGCATCGTCCGCCATTTGCGCGGAAACCGTGTCGCCCCAAACAACTACCGGGAGCCTCTCGTCTGTCGTCGCAGGGATCGCAACTTCAGTGTCACGACCGCTCATGCTGAGGCGAAGACCGCCATTCGTCGGCGTGGCCTTTAATAGTGCGAGCTGCGCGTGGTTCCGCTGGGTAACGAAGTCGCCCGCCTCATCGACCACCATCCACCGCCGGTCACCGGCGATGCCGAAACAATCCATCGTTGCTTCGGAGACGGCGTGACCGCGCGTCGACTTGATGGGATACCGATAGATCTCAAAGAGTGTGAGCGCCATCAGTTCTCGCCCTGAGCCGTTAGCACACCGCGAAGCAGTTCACTGATGCCGCTGCTCGCACCAGCGGCCGTGAGGCCCAGGCGAACCACCACGATCTCTTCCTCAGGCAGCATCACGACGAACTGACCGGCGTTGCCCGACGCGTAGAACGCATTCTCGGGCACACCCTCGAACGCGACTTCACCCGTGTTAAGCCAGAAGCCTCGCCCATACTGGCCTTTTGGGTCTGAGGGCCGAGCCTCCGATGAAGCACGCATCCAGCTCTGGGATAGAAGATCTGAACGGCCATGCCAGGCATCGAGCCAGAGCTGTCCTGCCGTCGCCCAGTCTCGCGCCGTCATATAGGCATAACTGGACCCCACCTGAGTTCCACTGGCGTCCGCCTCCGCAACCAGTGACTCAATGCCCAGGGGCTCGCTGAAGTTCCTCCCTATCCACTCGTGATAAGGCATATCCAGCGACTCCTGCCAGAGATGGCTCGCGAGCACCGTGTCACCACTGGAATACGCAAAACGCTGGCCGGGTGCATATGCCTGACCCGCGCTGGCTGGAAGCTCCCACATGGTCTCAGCGGTGTAGAGCATGCGCGTCACGTCGCTGCCTGGTCCATAAACCTCTTCAAAGTCGAGCCCCGATTCCATCTGCAGGAGATGGAGGAGCGTCAGCCGGCGGTCGAGACGCTTGCCGTCGATGACCCTGGCAACCTGTTCCCGGGCTGGCACGGTGGGATCGATGGCCCCTGCCTGAGCTTGCAGACCGACCCAGGTCGACATCAGGCTTTTGTTCATGGACCACGCCTGCAATCGGTTCCCAGCAGTCACAGGTGCCGCATATCGCTCAGCGATGAGCTCACCGTCTTTGAGCACCAGCACTGCCAGGGTATTTCGGCCCCCGCCCTCTGGCTCTTTAAATGCAACAGCGAATGCATTGGCGAGATCCTGGGGCACCGCTACAGAATCTGACTCGGGTAGCAGGGCCAGCGGCGCAATGCCGTCGCCGGACCCATGGAGCACGCAGCCTTCACCGGCGCGGTGCACGGCGCGAGCTGAAACACCCAGCAGGCTCGTCTCGGTAACGCCACGGCTCTCATCAACATCGAACTTCAGTTGACCCAGAGCAGGCCCAAGGATGGCCATCCGCGGATGGATGTCGGTTTCCACAACAAAAGATTGGGGGAGGCCAGCAACAAAGACACCCGAGCAGAGCTGCTTGGCGCTGTAGCCCACGGCCACTTGAAACGCTCCGCGGGCATACACGTAGCCGCCGATCAGTGCGACGACCAAAAGCAGAGCAACCGCTCTCAGCACACCTTTCATGAAACTAGTCCCCCCGGCTGTTGTCCCAGCCTGACCTAAATTTGCTAGCGCGGGCTGCTAGAATGCCCGCCCTCAGGAGGAACAGCAATGAGTGATCTGGATTTCGATCTCTTCGTGATTGGCGCGGGGTCAGGTGGCGTACGAGCCGCCCGAATGGCCGCCGGATTTGGGGCCCGTGTGGGTATTGCAGAAGACCGCTACATGGGCGGAACCTGTGTGAACGTGGGCTGCGTACCGAAGAAGCTTTATGTCTACGCCTCAGAGTACGGCAAGGGCTTCAAAGATTCCGAGGGCTTTGGATGGAGCGCCGGCGACATCAATTTCGACTGGCCGACGCTGCGTGACAACAAGAAGACTGAGATCGCTCGCCTTAATGCCATCTATCGAAACCTGCTGGACGGCGTTGAAGCCACCACCTTCAACGATCGCGCGACCATCGTCGACGCGAACACCGTTGCCGTCGGTGACGCACACTACACGGCCAGCAAAATCCTCATCGCCACCGGTGGCTGGCCTCACAAACCCGAGTTCCCTGGGAACGAGCTCTCCGTTACCTCCAACGAGATTTTTGACCTCGATCGCTTCCCCGAACGCCTGCTGGTCATTGGCGGCGGCTACATCGCCGTAGAGTTTGCTGGCATCTTCAATGGGTTGGGCTCCAAAGTGACCCAGCTCTATCGTGGCCCCCTGTTCCTGCGAGGGTTTGATTCGGACATCCGTGCCCACGCGGCACAGGAGATCCGCAAGTCCGGCGTGGACCTTCGCTTTGAAACCAACATCACCGAGCTCAAACGCGTTGAAGGCGGGCTCCTGGCCAGCCTGACTGACGGCACTCAGCTGGAAGTGGACGCTGTGCTCTGCGCCGCCGGACGTCGTCCAAACGTTGCCGGCCTCGGTCTTGAGAACACACGCGTGTCGCTCAGCAGTCATGGAACCATCGAAGTGAATGACGAATTCCAGACCGCAGAGCCGAGTATTTACGCGCTGGGCGACGTGACGGGGGGCCTTGAGCTGACGCCGGTCGCCCTGGCCGAGGGCATGTCTTTCGCCCGTCGAGAGTTTGGCAATCTTGACAAGGACGTGGACTACGACTTCATTCCTACCGCCGTGTTCTGCCAGCCCAATATCGGCACGGTGGGCTTTACGGAAAGCGAGGCGCAGCTGAAGTTCAACAGCATTACCCAGTACAAATCGACCTTCCGGCCCATGAAGCACACCATCAGCGGGCGAGACGAAAAGTCTTTCATGAAGCTTATCGTGGATGACGCGACAGACCGCGTGGTAGGCGTTCACATGGTGGGCCCCGATGCGGGCGAGATCATGCAGGGCATCGCCATTGCGCTAAAAGCTGGTGCCACCAAGGCCACCTTCGACAGCACCATCGGCATACACCCAACGGCGGCGGAAGAATTTGTCACCATGCGTGAAGCCTGGACCGAAGACTAGGGCCCGCGGCGACACGCAAAGGTGGAAGTCGAACTCTGGCAATTGGCGCTATTGACCGCCACGGGCGCGCTGGCGGGCATCATCAATGTGATGGCCGGCGGAGGCTCTCTCATGTCGGTGCCCATGATGCTGTTTTTGGGTGTGCCAGGGCCAGTCGCCAACGGCACCAACCGCATTTCTATCATTGCCCAAAACATCGTCGCCGTGAGGACCTTCTTCCGGCGCGGCTTTTCTGACCTTCGCCTGAGTCTAAGCCTTGCCGCCGCTGCAACCCCCGGCGCGATCCTGGGTGCATTGGTTGGCGTACGCCTCGATGGCGTCTGGTTCGACCGCGTGCTGGCCATCGTGATGATCGGCGTGCTGGTGCTCATGCAGCTGCCCAGCAAAAAACGCAGCGGCGAGAGCCTGCCGATGACACGGGAGCGCCTCCTCCTGGGGCACGGCCTCATGTTTCTCGCTGGCTGCTGGGGCGGCTTTATCCAGATTGGCGTCGGCTTCATCCTGATGCCCATCCTGCATCGGGTCATGGGCATGGATCTGGTCCGTACGAACATGCACAAGGTCTTTATTGCCCTGAGCTACAACATCATTGCTGTCGCGATTTTCGCCTCCGCTGTGTCGATCCACTGGCAATTCGGCCTGGCACTGGCCCTCGGTAACTCCATCGGCGGTTACTTCGGTGCCCGTTTTTCCGTGCAGGGCGGCGAAGTCTGGATACGCCGGGTCTTCACTCTTGTCTTGGTGATCTTCATTGCTAAACTTTTGCTCCCCCTCGCTTAGACGACTCGTTTTTCTGCACATCGCGACATGATTGACGTCGAATCGCTTACCCGTTTTTACGGCTCCGTTCCCGCGGTACAGAACGTGTCCTTCGCCATCGAAAAGCGCCAGATCGTTGGCCTGCTCGGCCACAACGGCGCCGGCAAAACCACGGTCATGAAGATGCTGAGCGGATACCTTGAGCCCTCGTCCGGCTCGGTGCGCATCGGGAATCATGACCTCGATGCGAACACACGCGAGATCCAGTCAACGCTGGGCTACCTGCCCGAGGAGCTGCCTGTTTATCCGGAGCTTAGCGTCGCGGAGTATCTGGATTACGCGGCGCACCTTAAGGGCCTCCGTCGAGGCGCCAAACATAGCGCCATACGACACAGTATTGATGCGACGGGATTGGGCTCACGCTTTTTTGACCCCATCGGACAGCTTTCGCGCGGCTTCAAGCAGCGGGTTGGTGTTGCCCAAGCTATCCTCGGCTCACCGGAAATCCTCATCCTGGACGAGCCCGGGAACGGCCTCGACCCCGAACAAAACGATCTTATGCGCGCGCTCATCCGAGAGCTTGCCCAAAGCGCGACGGTCATTCTCTCTACCCACATCATGCAGGAAGTCGCTGCCCTCTGTGATCGCGTGTTGGTGCTGGCCGGCGGTGAACTGGTGATGGACTCGCCCATGGAAGTACTGCGCGAATCACGGCGTCTGCAGGTGGAATGCTCTGATGACGCTGAGTCCCTGCATAAGGTTCTGGGCCGCATGCCGCAGATCGCCGCACTGGAACGCCACAGCGCAGAGGAGGGCCGAATCAGTCTCACCCTTGAACTCCATGAGGGCACGGCGATGGATACCGCTGCGGGTAACATCAGCCGGGCCGTCATCGAAAGTGGTGCCCGTCTGTTTTACCTGAGCCGTGAGCAGCAAAACCTGGAGGACATCTTCCGGGATGCAACGCAGCGCCGGGGAGTCAACGATGAGCCGTAATGCCATCATTGGTAAAGTCGCGCGCAAGGAACTCCTGCTGTTCTTCGCGTCACCGGTGGCCTGGCTCTTTCTTGCATCGTTCCTGATTGTCAGCTTGTTTAGCTTCTTTTGGGTTGAGTCCTTTTTCGCCCGCAACATCGCAGACGTTCGCCCGCTCTTCGAGTGGATGCCATTGCTGCTGCTATTTCTGTGTTCTGCGCTAACTATGCGCAGCTGGAGCGACGAACGGCGCAGCGGCACCCTCGAATATGTTCTGACGCTTCCCGCCAGCATCTGGCAGTTCGTTGTGGGCAAATTCCTGGCCTGCGCCCTGATCCTTCTGCTGGCACTACTGGCGACGCTTCCCGTGCCGTTCACGGTTGCTTCGCTGACGGCGCTGGACTGGGGACCGGTTGTCGCTGGCTATCTGGCGGCACTGCTTCTTGGTGGAGCCTACCTCGCCGTCGGTCTCTTCGTGTCATCGCGCACAGACAACGCTATCGTCAGTCTTATGGGCAGCATCGCGATTTGCTCACTCCTCTACATCGTGGGCAGTGATCTGTTGCTGGGCTTCTTCGGCGGCAGCGTCGGCGAAGCTCTGAGCCTGCTTAGTACCAGCGCTCGTTTTGAAAGCATTACGCGCGGTGTCATTGATGTCCGGGATCTCTACTACTACCTTGCCGTCACCACCGTGTTTCTGGCGCTCAATGTGCTGGGACTCGAGCAGGGCCGTTGGAGTCGCGGTGGAAATCGCCGGCACCGCCGCTGGCGTTGGGGAACAGCGCTGCTCATTGCCAATGTGATCGTCGCCGGCGTTTCATTGCAGGCGTTTCGAACGCTCCGGGTGGACGTCACCCAGGGGCAGCTTTACTCCCTGTCGGAACCCAGTATGGGCGTGCTCGAACAGATCGAAGAGCCAATGCTGATCCGCGGATACTTCAGCGAGCGCTCCCACCCACTGCTCGCACCCCTGGTACCCCAACTGCGGGATCTGCTTCGGGAATATGCCGTCGCGGCTAATGGCGCCATCCGCGTAGAGTTCGTGGATCCTGCGCAGGATGCAGAGGCCGAGCAGGAAGCCAATGAGGACTATGGCATCACAGCGACGCCGTTCCAGGTGGCTGATCGCTATCAGTCGGCCCTGGTGAACGCCTACTTCGATGTGCTCATCCAGTACGGCGACGAGTTCGAAACGCTGGGATTCAGCGACTTCATCGAGATCAAGGGCAGCACCGTCGGCGATCCTGAGGTCGTGCTGCGCAACCCGGAGTTTGATATCACCCGTGCGATCCGCGATGTGATCTACAGCTACCGGTCTGGCGGCGAACTGTTTGCACAAATCGAGAGCCCCGTAACACTTCGAGCCTACATTTCTCCAGATGACTCGCTACCGCAGCTCCTGAGAGAGTACCGCGCTGAGATTCTTGAGGAGGCGCAGACCCTTGCAGAGAGCTCCGGGGGGAAGCTGAACATAGAAGTTCTTGATCCGGACGCGGGCGATGGCGGCGTTGCGGAGCGGATCATCGCCGAATGGGGCTTTCAGCCCATGCTGGCAGCAACGGGCGACGTCGGCGAGTTCTACTTTTATCTGACCCTGGAAGACGATCACCAGGTCATTCAGCTGCCCACGGGCGCTTTTGATAGCAGCGAGTTTGCCAGTGCCCTCGATGCCGGACTACGTCGTTTTGCTCAAGGCTTTACGCGCAGCATCTCCATCGCACTTCCTACTCCCGATGCCCCTGTACCGGGCGCGCCGCCGGCCTCCCACAGCTTTGGCTCCGTCCAGCAGGCTATCAGCGAGGACTACACCATCCGCATGGAAGACCTCGCCGATGGAAGCGTCGATCCCAGTGCAGATGCCTTGCTGGTCATCGCTCCGGAGAATCTCGGTGAGCTTGGTCGCTTCGCCATAGATCAGTACCTGATGCGCGGCGGTACGGTCGTGCTAGCCACTTCGCCCTACTCCGTCGAATCGCAAGGGCCTGCTCTTTTACTGCGTGCCGTGAGCAGCGGCCTTGAGGGCTGGCTTGCAGATTTCGGCGTTCAAATCGAGAAAACGGTCATGCTGGACCCGCGCTCAAGCGTGTTTCCCGTGCCCGTGGTCAGGCGCGTCGGGGGCTATGAGTTCAGGGAAATGCAGTTCGTTGACTACCCCTATCTTCTCGACGTTCGGGATGAAGGCCTGAACGCTGAGCATCCAGTGACGGCAGGCCTGCCCAACGTCACGGTAGGCTGGGCGTCGCCCATCACAGCGTTGGCGAGCGATGGACGCTCCATGACTACGCTTCTGGAGACATCAGGGGACGCGTGGATATCCGACGAGCGTAATGTGATGCCCGCCATGGATGACGCAGGCAACACCCTTTTCCAGGCTCCGTCTGGGCCCCGGCGAAAGGCGAGTATCGGCGTGCTGCTAGAAGGTGTATTTCAAAGCAGCTTTACCGAGCCCCCGTCTGCGGCACCCGTGGCAAGCGCTGATAGAGAAGCACCGGTTGAGCCTCCCCGCTCTCTCGTTGCACGCTCTCCCGCATCGGCGCGGCTGCTGGTTATTGCTTCTAACGACTTTGCCAGCGATCAGGTGCTCAGCGGTGTTATTGCGGCCTCGGGCAATCAGTACTTCGGACCTCTGGAGCTGCTGCTTAATAGCGTCGACTGGGCCGTGGAAGACGCAACGCTGACTCGCATTCGCTCCCGAGCTCACTTCAATCGCACGCTTCCACCCATGGACGCGACGACCATGGCCAGCATCGAGTACGGCAACTACGGGATCGCCCTGCTTATCGTCGCGAGCCTGTTTCTGGGGTGGCGCGTTGTTCGCGGGCAGCGAAACCTGCGCCTGGCGAGGATGATCACGTGATGGTCCGATCTCTGGCATTAGTCCTTGTGGGGCAATTGCTCATCGCGGCGGCGATTTACTGGCCTACGGCGCCCGAGACCGCGACTCGAACCGCAATAGTCTTTGGCGTCTCGACGGAGAGTGTTGACCAGATTCGCGTGACTGCGGCTGATGGCAAAACTGTCGCGGTCGAGCGGGACATGTCCGGTTGGTCGCTACCGAGTGGATTGCCGGCCGACAGCGCTATCGCCGACCGGGTGCTGAATGCTCTGCTCGAAACGGATCCAGGCTTTGCACTGGCAATGTCAGTGGAAGCCGCCGAACGCTTTGAGGTTTCCTCGACTGCTTTTCAGAGACACATTCAGTTACGGGGAGCGCGCGACGCAGAGGTATTCCTCGGATCATCACCGGCGTATCAAAAGATCTACGCCCGGACGGCTGATGACGCGGGCATCTATGTGCTGGCGCTTAACGATTACGACGTGCCGGTAGATCCCAGTGGCTGGCTAGATAAGTCTCTGCTCGCTCAGAAAGACGTGCGATCCGCCTTCCTCTATGGTCGTCGTTTCGTCATAAATGACGGCGCTTGGACGGAAGACTCCGCGGAGCCAGCTTCAGATTCCATGGAGTCGTCTGCGGATCAAACCCCGGAAATAGAACCCCTTATCCAAGCGCTGGCTTCTCTTCAGGTGACTTCGATCCTGCCATCGGAGACCGACACGGATGATTTCACGGAAGCTCTACGCATTCAGGTCGGCACCGAAGGGCGGCAGGATCTCCTGATCGTACTTCACGATGAGCCTGCAGATAGCTACTTCCTGATCAGCGATCGCTTTGACGCGACGTTCATGACTTCGACCTACGATGCGGTGCGGCTCATCGATGCCGCGACCACCTTGCTCGCTATCGATAGCGATGCCGATGCCGATGCCGATGCCGATGCCGATGCCGATGCCGATGCCGATGCCGATGCCGATGCCGATGCCGATGCCGATGCCGATGCCGATGCCGATGCCAATCTAGGATCACACAACCGCTGATCGCGCAGAACCTCCATCCATCAGAAAGACTGCCCGCTCACACCGATTGCGCGCCGGCGTCAGTGCCTTTGCCTACGCGCTATTGTTACCATTGAGCGCTTCACAACCCATGCCAACCTATGCTCAACCGACCGGCGGCCCCATGAATAAACTAATCCTGCTCACGCTTTCCATGATGCTTGTCGCCTGCAGCGGCATTGAGACCATCCCGGAAGACACGGCGGCATTTCGGGCCACGGGCTACACCCGTTACGCGTGGCGAAGCGAACCCTTGGAGGCCGGCGGCCGCTCAAACGACGACATCTACGTCGTCGATAAAGCGGTTAGGGCCGCGTTCGACGAGCGCATGGCGGAGCTTGGCTACTCGCGGACAGACCGGGACAACGCCCAATTCATGGTGGAGTACCTTGCGGCACCGGGCATCAACGATGGGCTCGTCGGCACCCTGGCAACCAATGTGCAGGCGGTACCCAGCACCACCATTAACCGGCTTCCCGATGGCGCCAGCGTGGACAATGCCTACGCGCTCGGTGGCGTGAAGACGACGGGAAATGTGGTGCTGGTATTCGCAGAACCCGGCGCTCCAGATCTGCTGTGGCAGGTCCGCATCTCAACGCTGGTGGAAAACGCTAACCGGGTCGATCCGGCTGCGGTAAAAAAGGCCATCCGCCAGGGATTGTCGACGCTACCTGAGGCTCCCTGAGCTCGCGAAGCTAAACACTCGCCAGCTTTCCATAAGGTCATCGGATAACTCGAGCCCCTGGATCAACTCGGCGCGAGCGGGCAACGGCACTGGCGACAAAGCGAGCACCACGTTTCCCAAGCTCGAAGACTGCAGCACACCGATGCTGCCAAAACCCTCGCTGGCCGCCTGAATAACTCGCCTTAGTTGGTCTGCGTTAGACGGTAAGGTGTTCAACATCACCAGACCATCCGCCTGGGTAACAGCACCGAGCCGCTCGAAAAACTCAGGCTGCTCGGTAAACGCGGGGGCATCCCGCCCATCAAAGAGATCAACCAGCACCACGTCGAAACGCTCCTTGCATCGCTTGAGAAAGCGGTCCGCTCCCTCGAGCACAATCGGTTGATCCGGTGGAACAGCGAACTGGTGCCGCAGCAGCCCAATAAGCTCACTGTCATACTCAACGCTGGTGACACTCGCTTTCGGCAAGTGCTTTATTAGGTAGCGAAGAAACGCGCCGCCTCCGGTACCAAGATCGAGCACTGCTCGAGGGGCGCGGCGTAAATGCAGGGCGAGAGCGAGCATGGCGTGATGGTTTTCCAGCACCAAGGCGTCCGGATCCTCAAGGGACATTACGGACTGCACGGCCGCCTCACCTCGACTCAGCCAGCGATAGCCGGCGGCTTCGTAAATCTTATAACCCGGTGCATCACAAGGTATGCGGTGAGCGGGAGTGCTCAGAGAAAGAAAGTCGTCGAGCGTCACGGCGTCTTTACCGTTCAGCTGTCGTAGACCTCGGGATTTACGCAGTGGGGCATGCGTTCACCGGCAAGCGCCGCTAGCGCATTCTCAGCGGCAACATCCGCCATCGACCCGCGGGTTGCCTCGCTGGCACTGCCGATGTGAGGCGTGGTGATGATATTTGGCAGTCCCATGAGCGGATGTTCATCGGGGATCGGTTCCCGGTCAAAAACATCCAGACCAGCCGCGGCCAGCTTGTCATGACTGAGGGCGTAGGCCAAAGCCGCTTCGTCAACGATTCCGCCGCGAGCCGTATTCACGAGCACCGCATCTGACTTCATGAGCCCAATGCGCCGCGCATCGATAAGGTTACGTGTACCCACATCCAGGGCCACGTTTATGGTCACGAAATCGCTGGCCGCGAGCAAATCATCAAGCTCTACATTCTCGACTCCCGGTACTTCACGGGGCGTGCGGTTCCAGCCCAGCACACGCATACGGAAACCGGATGCCCGTCGCGCAACGGCCTGTCCGATGTCACCAAGGCCGACGATGCCCAAGGTCGCGCCGGCCACATCCTTGCCCGCGAAGAACTCGGGCGACCAGGCGTTCTCGACCCGCCAATGCCCCCCGCGGACAAAACGGTCCGCCTCCACGAGGCGCCGGGCAGCAGCAAGCATGAGAGCGAAGGTCGCGTCTGCGGTGGTCTCCACCAGCACGCCCGGCGTATTCCCCACAGGGATTCCACGGGCGGTGGCAGCTGTCACATCAATGTGATCCACTCCAACAGACATGGACGCAATAAAGCGGAGCTGCGGATTGGCATCGAGGAGCTCCTCATCGATGCGGTCCGTGAGCAGGCAGAGCAATCCGTCGCACACCGAGAGTTCCTCGCGGAGGCTGACCGCGGGCAACAGCCCGGGTCCCATCCAGACGTTCATGTCGCAGTGGTCGGGAAGTTCCAGAACGCGTTCGCCAGGTAACTGGTGTGTGACGAGTAATTTGGCCATGGCCGAACTTTATCCCAGCAAGGTGACAACCAAAAGCGCCAATGGGAAAAGGAACGGAATTGATCGTTCCGCGTCGAAGTACGTATTTATAGAACAACGATTTACGGTAATCAGCAATGACAGCAAGTGCGTTAAACGGCGAATTGGATCGCCGTACCTTCGTGGAGAGTAGCGAGATGGAATGGGTGGAAAGCCCAGGTGGTGAGGTCCTTCGCAAGCGGCTCCACCGTGTTGGCCCACCAGAGAGCGGCCAGGTCACCTCCATCGTGCGCTATCAACCGGGAAGCGAGTTTCCCAGCCACCCTCATCCCGAGGGTGAAGAAATCCTCGTTCTCGAGGGCGTGTTCTCAGACGAACACGGCGACTGGCCCGCGGGAACCTACCTGCTCAATCCCGAGGGCTTTGCCCATAAACCGTTCTCGCGCGAGGGATGCCTGCTCTTCGTGAAGCTGCGCCAGTTTCCGGGTCAGAAAAGAAAGCACGTCGTCGAAAATACACTGGAGACAGAATGGCGATCCAGCGTACGGCCGGGCGTATACTGGAAGAAGCTCTACGCCCAGGAACCCTTTACCGACTATATGCGCCTCGAGCGATGGTCAAGACCGGGTGATATCGGACAGCTGAATTTCCCCCAGGGCGCGGAACTCTTCGTCCTGGACGGCAATTTCCAGGACGATCAGGGCAGTTACACAAAGCACAGCTGGCTGCGCCTGCCGCCAGGCAGTTCCCTGTCACCCCAGGGCAGCGAAGCTTGTGAGCTCTACATCAAGGAGGGTGGTTTTCCCTACCTGCGCGAAAGCTGACCAGCTATTCGGCCCCGCAACAGCAATCGGCCCAGTGTGCTGCAGGTCACCGCGAAGCAGACCGACCGCAGGTCAGGGGGATTTCCTCCGCGCCCTGGGCTATAGCGCTAGAGCGTGATGCCACCGTCCACGACAATGCATTCGCCGTTGGTGTAGCTGCTGGCATCAGAGACAAGGTATAGCACCGTTCCAGCCATCTCTTCGGGTTCCGCATGGCGGCCCATGGGAATCTTCGCCATGGCTTCCTTGTAGATTTCCTCATGCTCGAAGAGAGCACCGGCAAATTTGGTTTTCGTAAGACCGGGCAGCAGCGCGTTGACGCGAATACCCAGGGGCCCGCATTCCTTGGCAAAGGATTTCGTCATGCTGACTACCGCAGCCTTGGTGATGGAGTAGATGCCCTGCATTGGGCCCGGCTGGAGCGCATTAATAGACGCTGTGTTCACGATGGCACCACCACCATTTTCACGCATGAGCTTGCCGGCTTCGATGGACATGAAGAAATAGCCGCGGATATTTACATCGACGGTTTTATTGAACGCGCCCAGATCCGTATCCAACACGTGACCAAAGTAGGGATTGGTCGCCGCATTGTTTACGCAGATATCGAGACGCCCATGAGCGGACCGAATGTGTTCAAAGATTGCGGTGATGTCTTCCATACGCCCCACATGGCAGGGGAATGCCTCCGCTTTGTTGCCCGCGTCAACGATGGACGAGGCAACGGCTTCACAGTCATCAGCCTTACGGCTGGACACAATCACATGAGCGCCGTGCGCCGCCAGCAATCGGGCAATGGCTTCTCCAATGCCGCGGCTCGCACCGGAGACAAGCGCGATTTTCCCGTCGAGATTGAACAGTGATTCGGCCATGGGGCTTCCTTCCTTTTTGTAGATGCAAATTTCAGGGCACGGATTCTACGGCTTCAGTGTTCGGCTCGCATCTCTGGCGTCGGCCGCTTCGCCCAGTGGCTGAAGGCCCAAAGTAGATAACCGAATACAAACAGCAGGGGTAGCGACCATGCAGCGGTAAATCCGCCGGCCGTGAGCAAGGCGCCCGCAGCGAGGGGGCCAACGACCCGGCCAACGGAGGCGGCCGTGCTCGCAGCGCCCATCAATCGTCCGCGTTCCTCGACGCTCGCCTTTCGACTCACCATGGCATTGAGTATAGGCATGCACAAGGTGGCGCCGGTCAGGGCGATGATGTTGGAGCCGACCATGGTGATTGGCTCATGGGCAACCAGCGTCAGACATAGGCCAGCAAAAAAAAGCGACACGCAGACACGAAGCAATGGTAGCTCTCCAAAGAACCCTACAAAGCGTCCCATCAGCAGCCCCTGATTCAGGGCCATAACTGCGCCAACCACCCCAAACACAATCCCGACCTCTTTGGCTTGCCAATCGAGGAGCGCATAGACCCAAAGGGGGAAAATGTAGGTCATGGCGGCGACACTGCCCGTGTGAAAAACGTACTGCAGCAAGAGCAGCCGACTCTGTGTGGCTCTTAGCACCTGCCACAGGCTGAGCCCGGATGGCTCGCGCTGAGCGACCTCAGGATTTCGAGACTCGGGCAGAAATAGACCCGCCGCGACGGCAGCCAGGACAGATGTGCCGCCAGCCAGCATAGCCGGAAGCATGAAACTCCCCTCACTGCCTGCAAGGAGTCCACCGAGGACAGGGCCCATCACCAGACCCAGACCAAAGGCGGCGCCAATGAGCCCCATACCTTTCGCTCGCTCATGGGTTGGCGTGATGTCCGCCATCATGGCCGAGGCCACAGGAAAGTTTCCCGCCATCAAACCCGCCACGACCCGTGCTGCATAGATCATCCAAAGTTCATCGGCATTCGCCAGGAGTAAGTAGCCCCCCGCGGCACCCGCAGTGCAGCAAATGAGAATCGGCTTGCGACCAAAACGATCCGATAATCGACCCCAGAAGGGGCCGACGATGCCCGCGCAGATGGCGTAGCTGGCAATAATCAAAGCGATGTCGAATTCGTCGCCGCCCAATGTTGGCGTGATGAAGGGCAGGATCGGAATCACAATTCCAAATCCGATCATGTCGAGAAGCACCACGGCGAACAGCAGCAGCCCGTGTTGTTTTGCCGGGGTTACCTCTTCAGCCATAGGTTGAGGTCACCCCTCCCAGCGGGAGATGGGCGTATCGGAGATATCAAAAAGATCGAGGGCGCGGCCCACACTCTGGGTCACAAACTCGTCGAGAGTGGTGACGCCCGTGTAAAACGCAGGCACCGGAGGCGCGATCACGGCGCCCATCTCAGACAAGGACGTCATGGTCCGCAGGTGCCCCGTATGAAGAGGCGTTTCGCGCACCATAAGCACCAGTCGGCGACGCTCTTTGAGCACAACGTCTGCGGCGCGCGTGAGCAGCGTCGACGTCACCCCGGTGGCGATTTCTGACATGGTCCGTATGGAACACGGTGCGATGAGCATGCCGTCGGTAATGAATGAACCGCTGGCGATCGCCGCGCCAACATTCTTGACCGGATAAACGACGTCGGCCAAGCCCCTGAGCTCATCGGCAGACATATCCATTTCATGATGCAAGGTCAGCTCCGCCGACTTGCTCATGACCAGATGGGTTTCGACCCCTGCAGCACGCAGCATCTGCAGAGCGCGCGCGCCCAGCACGATACCCGAGGCTCCACTGATACCGACGATGATTTTTCGCATGGGCTCTTCCACGAAAGGGGTGGGCACTCTAGCAGGGCCACCCCTTTGGGCAAAGTGTGCCTCAGCAACTTCAGGCGCTTCGAGCGGCGTCCATTTGCGCGAAAAAAGCGTCGATGGCTTCCACAGCCACCGGCTCATTCAGCACCGGCGCGTGACCGCGATCGGGAACATCCACATGCATCAAGCCGGGAGAGAGCGACTTCATTCGATCCACGCAGCTCATGGCCAGAAGATCCGAAAGTGCGCCGCGAATCACCAGCATGGGTATGCCAGCCATGACTTCGAAGAGTGGCCAGAGATCGGGAGGGACTGCGTTGGTGTCCTCTTCCAGCATTGGCTTGGATATCATTGCGTCATAAGCCAGCTGTGGTACGCCATCGCGCTCGACGTAGAGGGCCTCCGCGAAACTGCGCCACTGCGCGTCGGTGTAGTTGGGAAACGCGACATCGTTGATCTCACGAGTCTGCTCGATCGCATCATCCCAAGAGCGGATCTCGCGGCTCTTGCCCACGTAGCCTTTGATGCGATCCAGACCCTGCGGGTCGAGTTCAGGCCCGATATCGTTAATGACGATTCCCGGGAAACGCTGGGGCTGCATATTGGCCATGAGCATGGACATGAGTCCTCCCATAGAAGTGCCGATAATGAACACCTTTTCGAGACCGAGCTCATCAAGGAGCTTGAACATATCACCCACATAAGTCGCCGGCGTGTAGTTGTCGGGATTAGGGTCGTAGTCGGACTTTCCCCTCCCACGCTGGTCTACGCTGATGATTCTCCGGCTTTTCGCGAGGTGATTCGCAATCCACGCAAAGTCCGCGGAATTGCGCGTGAGTCCATGCATGCAGAGCACGGGCAACAGCTCTGAGTCCGATTCGTAGTCCCGGGCATAGAGACGCAGACCGTCGTTACTCGTATACCAGTGCTCTCGGTAAGGTCTGTCCAGTTCAGTCAAGGCTGTAGGCTCCATAAACGCTGCGCAGTTCGCGCTTCAGTATCTTGCCGTTGGGGTTGCGTGGCAATGCATCAACGGACACGCAACCGCTGAGTCGCTGTTGTTTGCCGAGGCGACCATTGGCCCAGTGAAGCACGTCTTCCGTGGTTGCTGCCGAGCCCTCGAGCACCACCAGGGCCAGGGGGGTTTCTCCCCAGCGCTTGCTGGGAACACCAATGACGGCGACATCGCGAACCTGATGGTGATCGACCAATACAGCTTCGATGTCCTGGGGATAAATGTTCTGCCCGCCGGAGAGAATCATGTCTTTCTTGCGGTCGACGATGTACAGAAACCCCTCGCCATCGAGAGAACCAATGTCGCCGGAGCGCAGCCAGAAAAGGCCATCCTCATCCACATACAGCGCGCCGGCATTGGCTTCGTTACGGCGCCAGTACCCAGGCATGGTGATACGACCGCGAGACACAACCTCGCCTGCAGTACCCGCCGGACAAGGCCGGCCTTTGTCGTCGACGATGCGAATGTCCGTACCGATAAGGGGTTTCCCCACCGACGCCCAGCGTCCATCAGCATCCTCTGGATCGAGCGTTGTGATGATGCCTTCCGTCAAACCGTAGAGTTCGATAATGCCGCAAGTGTACTGCTCGAAGATCTCCTTCTTGAGGCCCTCATGGAGCGGAGAACCGCAGCTCATCATTGCCTCCATGCTGGAGAGATCTCTAGGGGCATCGCGCTGAAGCTCCACCACGCGCTGGAACTGCACGGGCACCATCGCCGTGTGGGTGATGCGTTCCGCAGCAACGGTGTCGAGAAAGGCAGCGCCATCAAACCGTGAGTGAATCACAACGGTGCCGCCGGCCAGCAAAGTACACAGCATGGCGACCCAGGAGATGTTCGAGTAAAGCCCAATGGTCAGCAGTGTGCGAGCACCACCGTGGTAGCGCAGGGCAATCGACAGGTCGTACGCCCAGTCACGACGACCTCGGTGCGTATGAAAGATTCCCTTGGGAAGCCCGGTCGTCCCCGAGCTGTAGATAATGTTGAGGCCGCTGTCTTCCACAAGCCCAACCTCTGGCAAGTCATTAGATTGACCCGCCTTAAGAGCAGCAAGGGCAATCCATCCCGGAATCTCCACGTCTGAAACGAGCAGCGGTTTGACGGGTAACTCAGACAGCAGGGTGTCAAAGCGCGGCCTGAACTCATTGCTGACCACCAGCATGGTGATTTCCGCATCCGTGAGCATTGCTACGATCGCCTCATCGGCTACGGAAGTATTGAGTGGTACGGATACCGCTCCACCGCTGAGGCACGCCATAAGCGTCGTCAGCATGGGATAGCCATTGCCCATGAACACGCCGACGCGATCACCGGTGCACACACCCTGGACGCGCATGCCATGGGCCATACGATGCACGTCGTCCATGAAGTGGGCCCAGGTGATACGACGACCGTCGACGATCACCGCTTCCTTGGAGCCACGCCATCGACCGTGGAGTGCAAGAATTTCAGGCAAAAGGGGAGCGTGCGAAGGGAATTCGCTCATAGCGCTAACATCTCAGAAAAAAGCCCGCGTTGCCGAGGGTGACAACGCGGGCAAGGTGCCTACTGAAAGCGGTACTCGACAGAGGCGAAGACCGTACGGGGCGGGCCAAAGAAAACCGTCGTGTTGTTCTCACCGCCCAGGGCCGAGGGACAGTTCTGGAAACCGAAGCAGTAACCTGCGGTGCGGTATTCCTCGTCCGCCAGGTTTTTGCCGTGGAGGCCTACCAACCAGGTATCAGACTGACTGGTCCACACTACGCTGGCATTCCAGATGCCGTAGGCTTCCTGGTCGATATCCGGTGCCGCAATTTCAAACTGCTGCACATCGCCTTTGTAGGAATAGTTCGTGGTGAGAAGCAGGTCGCCGTTGAAGGCGTCTATGTTGTAGTTCACGCCGACAAAGACCATTTCTTCCGGGGTATTCTGGATGGCACGATCACCGGAAACATCGACGCCGCCCACGAGGTACTCATCGAAGGAAGCATCGAGGAAGCTGGCGGAGTACTGCAGGGAAAGCGCCTCCGTAAGCAAGAGGCTGCCCTCGATCTCGATACCCGATATTGTTGCTTCAGCAGCGTTCGTCACGGTGCCGACAAACGAATCGTTCACACCGTCACCGTCGCTGTCCACGCCGACGGAACCCGGGATCTGCACGTCCTGGTAGTCACTATAGAACAGGGCCACGTTAGTCACCGCTCGACCGCCGAGATAGGTGGTTTTCATTCCCAGTTCCCAGGAATTGAGCTGCTCGTCGTCGTAGCCCTCCTCGACGGCCGGGGTCAGGAAATTTGCGCCGCGCGGGTCGAAGCTGCCGGCCTTCCAGCCTTCGCTGTATCCGCCGTACACCATGACATCGTCATTGAGGGCGTAGCTCACGTTGACCCGCGGAGAGAAGTCGTAGAACACGCGGTCAGCCTCGTAATCCGAGCTGACGGCCAATTCGAAAGCGCCGTCGACCCCGAAGAAGGGCGACCCAACGCCGAGATAGCTTGCTCGAAAGATATCGGCGCTGCGCTCATCCTCTGTGTAGCGGCCACCGACAGATAGCGAAAGGCGATCCGTGAGTTCGTAGGTGAGGTCTGCGAAGACCGACCAGGCTTCCGTCTCGACGGTACCGCCCGTATAAGCGGTCAGGCCGCCGGGAATGATCTGGCCCAGCACAACGTCGAAGTCGTTAGCAGCCTCTGAATCGAGGTAGTAGTAACCCAATACGAGATTCCAGCGATCGGCGTTGTACAGCAGCTGCAGTTCCTGGCTGAACTGCTCGTTGTCGTAGATAACCGGGGCATCGAAGTCGTCGGAGGGCAGGCTGTCGAAGTCGATCACCGATTCCGTCAAGTCTTCTCGGCCCGCGGTGATGGAACGCAGGGTGATCTGGTCATTCAGATCCCAGTCCACGGAGACCATCCAACCTTCGGACTCGACCTGATTATTGCCATTGATACCGGCGGTAGACGGCAGAGTACTGGCGCCGGCATTGGTATCAAAGACATCACTTGGTGAAGGAATCCCGCTCACAGCACCGGGGAAAGGACGCCAGCCTGCAACCGCTGATGATTGATCGTCGGTTTCATCGTAGGCCGCTCGAATCAGGACATGCTCCGTGGGCTCCCACTCCGCGGAGAGCCGGTAACCCGTGATGTCTTTGTCGTACTGCTCACCACCCGTGAATAGGTTGTCGCCGAACCCGTCGCGCTGGAAGGTGGCGACGGTGGCGCCCAGGCGGAAGCCATCGGCGACAGCGCCGGAGACGGTGCCCACCAGGTCCACCTGGTTGTACTGACCATAATTGGCGCGTAGACGGACATTGAGATCGTCGGACAAGCGGCGGGTGACATATTTGAGTGCGCCACCCACGGCGTTTCTGCCGTAAAGCGTGCCCTGAGGTCCGCGCAGGACTTCGATGCGCTCCACATCATAGATGTCCAGCAACGCACCTTGGGGACGCGCGAGGTAAACATCATCTAGATACAGGGCCACGCCCTGCTCGAAGCCGGCCAGCGGGTCCTGCTGACCGACACCACGGATAAAGGCGGTCAGTGTGGTGTTGGTGGCACGGGACGGCTCCAACGTGACGCTGGGCACCGACTGGGCGATTTCCGTGATGTCGAGGGCGCCGCGGAGCGTGAGGTCATCACCGCTCAGCGCGGAGACCGCGATGGGAACGTCCTGCAGACTTTCGCTACGGCGACGAGCCGTCACGGTCACCTCCTCAAGCATCAGGGACTCCCCGGACGATTGGGCAAATACCGCCGGCGAAGTCACCGCTGCACTTGCGAGCATGCATGGTAGCGCGGCGGAGCGGACAGCATGAATTAGAGGCTTCTTACGGGAGCTTGGATACAGCATGGCGGACACCTGTGTCGTTATGAGTTATGGGTGCATCCTGTGTCGGAATGCTTTCAACAGTTGTTGAATAAACAAAGCGTATTCAACACTTGTTGAAGTGTCAAGGTGTTTGCAGCGCTACTCGCCGCCTTGAGGCTGCGCTTCGTCGCGGGTCAGAAACAGGCCGACAACACCAAAAGCGAGGGACGCAAAGATGCCGTAGGAAGCTGAGATGGCAGGGTTTGCGACTCCAAGAGCGAGATTGAACAATAGGTGGAGTCCCAGACCGAGACCCGCGGCCCCCATGACAACCCACAGTGGAATGTGCCGCCGTACCAGCACGCCGAAGAGCACAGGTACCAGTGAGGCCGCCGCCAATCCGTACACACCTTTCTGGGCGAAGAGTCCTATGAGCGGCGGCGGATTCCAGGCGAGCAATACCCCCAACAATCCAACGCCAATGAGTACCCAGCGCGATAAGGCGAGTCCGTCCCTGCCCTCGCCCGCCAGCGGCTTCACGATGTCGTTCACCACCATGGCGGACAGCGCCACGAGGATGCCATCCAGCGTGCTCATGCCTGCGGCAAGCAGGGTGATGAAGATAAAGACCAGTACGTACTCACCCCAGACGGAGCTACCGAATTCATGGAGGAGGTATTCGCGCACCACCGTGTCCTGCGCGTCGATCTCAAGACCCGCCAATCGCGCGTAGAAGCCGATCATTAGCATCAGCGTGAATAGCGTGCCCACCACGACGGTGGTACCAATGAACTTACCGATGTCGCGCTCACTACGCAGATACAAAACCTTAGTGAGAATGTGCGGCTGCAGCATCAGGGCGAAGGTCACCACAAAGCCGCTCACGAACACGGAGAAGAAATCGAAATAGAGATTGCTGTCCGCGTTAAAGGGCGCCGCGTACTCGGCGCCTATGGACCGCAGGGCAGTCATGGGGTCGCCCGCGAAGTATTTGAACCCCTCGAGGAACAACAGCACGGTCACGCCAAGCATCATCACGCCCTGCAGCGTGTTGGTATAGGCATGAGCGTAGGTTCCGCCCATCAGGACGTAGGAGAAGACAAAGAACAGCACAAGAACCAGAGCGGTCTTCTGCTCCATCGGGAACAACCCCGTCACCAGGAGGCTACAGCCCACCAGGATGAGCACCACGAAGGTAATGGAGAGCAGATTGATGAAGGCGAAGAACAGACTGAAGCCCCGGTGGTTGTATCGGTAGTAAATCCACTGGGGTATGGTGAGCGCCGAGTGCGTCTCGCCCAGGCGGAGAAACCCGCGGGTCAGAACAAGAAACGCACACAGGATGCCGAGGGATCCCGCGATACCGAAATGCAGGTAGGCTGCCAATCCATGCTGATAGACAAACCCCGGATTAATCACAAAGGTCGCCGTAGAGGCAATGGAAGCCGCCAGCGTAACGCCAACCACGTAGGGGCTCATGTCCTTGTTGCCGATGGAGAAGCCTTCGACGCTGGACGTGCGGCGCATACCGATGAAGGATAGCCAGTAGACCAGCAACGCATAGGCTGCCGTGAGGCCATATTTAAAGATTTCTGCAGACACTATTGTTATTTCGATGAGCTTTCTGACAGAATATTCAACAGTTGTTGAATAATCAAGGTAAGCAATGGACAACGGATTGACCCCATGAGCAACACCTCCGTCCCCAAGCGCGAACGCATCCTGGATGCCGCGGAAGCGCTTTTTGCAGAGCATGGTTATGACGGTGTGACCCTGCGCCAGATCTCGACGCAGGCGGGCGTAGATGTAGCCCTGGCTAGCTACCACTTCGGAAAGAAGCTCGATCTCTTCCAGGCTGTGTTCGATCGCAGAGCGGCATCGCTAAACGACTCGCGGCGAGAAGCACTGCATGCCTGTCAGGATAAAGCGGGGAAGCGCGGCCCAACGGTCGAGCAGATCATCGAAGCTTTTTTGCGGCCCCTTGAGCTGGCGCAGGAAACGGGCGATGAAGGCTGGCGGCACTATCTGGCGCTAATCGCGTACATCAACAACTCGCCCTATTGGGGTCCACGAATGATGTCCCAGCTTTTTGACGAGCTTGTGCAGGAATTCATTGAGGCCTTGAAGAAAGCCCTCCCGGGAGCCCGGGAGGAAGATATCTACTGGTGTTACCACAACCTGTCGGGGGCGCTGACACTGACCCTGGCCAACACGGGTCGTATCGATAAGCTATCTCGGGGCAAATGCCACAGTGCAGATTTTCAGGCCGCCTATGATCATATGATCCCCTTCACGGCGGCTGGATTCAGAAAACTCTGTACCCGCCGCCGCTAAGGGGCGGCCTTGCCGGTGGTAGCTGGCGGTTATCGCCAATGTTTGGGGCAATCCAGTCGATGATCGAGCCGAAGACCCGATGACTGATCCGATCGAAGACCCAGTCTCCATGATCAGACCCCGCGATCAGACCCAATGTTAGCCGCCGATAAAGGCCGCCAAATCCTTCCGGTACTTGCTCAGGGATTCCTGGTGTAGGTACATCATGTGGCCTGCCTCATACATCTCCAGCGTGATGTTGCCGCGAAGGTGCGTGGGGATATCCATGTGGTCCAGGAAGTACTGCGTGGCACCGTAGGGCGTTGCCAGATCATAGTAGCCCTGTTGCACAAGCAGGCGCATGTTGGGGTTCTGGGCCATGGCGTAGGCCAGATCGATTCCCGTGTTGGCGATGGAAACCTTGCCCATCCCCGGCGTCTGATGACGCTGATCCCAGCTGGACCAGAGCCCTGCGGACCCTACGTAGCGACGATCCGTCTTCACACCCAGAACTTCACGATAGTAGTCATTAAAGGTGGCCATAAAAGCTGGCCCGACGGAGGGGAAGAACGGATCGTAGCGGAAGGTCTCCGCGATGTGGTTGATGGCGTCACCCACAAAACGGGAGTCGATGCGTCCAACGGTTTTGCGCTCATCCCGCAGCAGTTCCTTGGCGAATCGCGCCTCATTGATACGCAGGTTCGCGCGATCCCAATAGTCCTGGCTGATGCCCGTAAACCGCTCGAGGCCTGCGAGCACCGCGGCACGCTCTTCTGCCGTCGCCCGAGCGCCTTTGAGCAGCACGGTTGCGTACTCGTTCATGGCAAAGGCCTCTGCGTCCGCAAGGAAGTCTGCCAGCGAATCGGGACGATCATCGATGGTCTTGTGATACCAGGCTGTGGAGGCAAAGGTCGTGAAGTAGTTGATATCGGCAAGGTCATTGGCCGCGCCATTATTGCCGCCGATAAAGTCCATGTACGGCGACACCAGAATCACGCCGTTAAGCGCAATACTGTGGGACGTGAGCAGCTTGTAAGCCACGCCACCGGAGCGAATGCCGCCGTAGCTCTCACCGAGGAGGTATTTCGGCGACTGCCAGCGACCATTGTCCGAGACGTAGCGGGCAATAAAGTTCGACACCGACTCGATATCGTTATCCACACCCCAGAAGTCTTCGCCCTTCGCCTCACCCACAGGGCGGGAGAAACCCGTACCCACGGGGTCGATCATCACCAGATCGGCCTTATCGAGCACCGAGTACTCGTTATTGACCCGCACGAAAGGGCCCTTCGTCGTGAAGGTCGCGTCCTGAACAACGGTGCGCTGGGGGCCAAGAATACCCATGTGAAGCCACATGGATGCGGATCCAGGACCGCCGTTGTAAGCAAACATGATGGGGCGTGTACGCGGATCCTCACCCTCTTTCACGTAGGCGGTGTAGCCGAAGTGCGCGATGGGTTCGCCATCGCTGTTCTTCATCTCGAGGGTGCCTGCCGTCGCCGTGTAGTCGATGGTTCGGCCGTCGATACGCACGGAGCCCTCGCTCACGGCATTCAGCAGTTCAGGGATTGGCTTCGCGTCGTCGCCATCCATCATTTCGTGGCCGTCAGCAAAGGCCGCGGCCGTAAAGATAGCCGCGGCCGTTAACGCCAATGCGCGAAGGGTGTTCAGTGGGTACATAAAATTTCTCGCTTACCGCGCGGAACCAGGGCCTGCGGTGTTATTTTCAAGTTGATGTTCTTTCTCGATCTGCTGCTGGAGTTCATAACGACTGCCCGCGCGCTGGGAGGCAGTGGCGCGCATGCGGTCGCGATACCTCTGCTTCCGGAACTGCTGCACCATTGCGGGGAATCGCTCGCCCTCGATCTCACCGGCAATCAATCCCTCGATCAGCGCGATATCGATACCCATGCGGTAGGCAATGCGGTTGGGTCTAATCTGGTGAGCATGGAACTCCGCCACTACGCGAACCTGCTCTTCATGGCTCAACGCGCAAGTGCGTGAGTACCCAAAAGGTGGGGACGGCGTGCGTCCGTCGTTGGAAGTCTCTGCAGACATCGGCGCTTTCTAGCACCACAGCCGCGCCAAAGACAAGTCGGTGTGTTATCAAACCGCCGCAAAAACGGTGCGGCTCGCTGCGCAAAACACCTCTATTTTCCAGTTTTTACGCTCTATACTGTGGAGCTCGGACAATGATAAGAGTCACCGGAGAGTTAGCCATGAACGCACCCCAAACAGCAGTAGCCGCTACCGACGCAGAACAGGATATGCAGCGCATCCTCGATGCGCAGCGTCAGGATCATATTGCCAGCGGCGCCGTCAGCGCAGCGGTGCGCAAAGATCGGCTTAACCGCGGCATCGATGTGGTCCTTAAGTACCAGGACAAGGTGATCGATGCACTGAATACGGACTTCACCTGTCGCTCCCGTGAAGTCACGCTCCTCACGGATGTCGCGGCATCTGTTGGCCCCATGAAGCATGCGCTAGCGCACGTCGAGAAATGGATGCGCAACGAGAAGCGCTCCACCATGTTTCCCCTAAATCTGCTGGGAGGGCGTTCGACGATCGAATACCAGCCTTTGGGTGTGGTGGGCGTCATTTCGCCTTGGAATTTCCCGGTCAATCTGACCTTCGCCCCCCTGGCCGGCATCATTGCGGCGGGTAACCGCGCCATGATCAAGCCGTCAGAATTCACACCGGCAACATCGGAAGTCATGGCTGAAATGGTGCGCGAAGCGTGGGATGAAAAAGAAGTCGCCCTATTCACCGGTGGCCCAGAAGTCGGGCAGGCGTTTTCTGGCCTCGCCTTCGATCACCTGCTGTTCACCGGTGCGACCAGCATCGCGCGTCACATTATGGCGGCTGCTTCCCGCAACCTGGTTCCCGTGACGCTGGAGCTCGGCGGTAAGTCGCCGGTAATCATTTCCCGCGACGTGGACCTTGAACTGGCCGCGCAACGCATCATGCTGGGTAAAACCCTGAATGCAGGCCAAATCTGTCTGGCGCCGGATTATCTGCTGGTTCCCGAAGAGCGTCTCACGGACGTGGTCGATACGCTGAAGGCCGTCACCGCTGAGATGTATCCGAAACTCCTTGATAACCCCGAGTACACGTCGGTGGTAAACGAGCGTCACTATGAGCGTCTCACCAGCTATCTTGAGGACGCGCAGTCGCGAGGCGTCGCACCGGAGCCCATCAACCCGGCCAACGAAGACTTCGCCGCGCAAACGAGCGGGCACAAGATTCCGCCCACGCTGGTGGTGAACCCACCGGAAGATAGCAAGGTGATGGAAGAAGAGATCTTTGGTCCCCTTCTCCCCATCAAGACCTACAAGGACTTTGGCGAAACCATCGATTACGTGAACGCGCATCCGCGTCCGCTGGCGGCCTACTACTTCGGCAACGACAAGGGCGAGGAAGAGGCGGTGCTCAAGCGCACGACCTCCGGCGGTGTCTGCATCAACGATGTAATCATGCATATCAGCCAGGAAGACCTGCCCTTCGGCGGTGTCGGACCCAGCGGCATGGGTGCCTACCATGGCTATGACGGCTTCAAAACCTTCAGCCATGCCAAGGCCATCTACCGCCAATCGCGCTTCAACGTTGCGAAACTTGGCGGCATGCTGCCACCCTACGGCCCTGCGACAGAGAAGACCATCAAGCAGCAGGTCAAGAAGTAGGGAATGCACCCGACGCGTGGTGAGCAGCGCGGAGTATTCATTAATGCCGAGTTTTCGGCGGTACTCGCTGCTCGCGACGCTACTTCTATTCGGTGCCTCAGGTTGTCAAAGCACCGGCAAGACGCCGTCTGAACGCTCGGGCGCTGATGGGGCCGTGAGCACGCCCAAAGCCATCGTCATCGCTCATCGCGGCGCCAGCGCCTATCTGCCGGAACACACGCTGGCCGCTAAAGCGCTCGCCCATGGCCAAGGCGCAGACTTTATCGAACAGGATGTCGTGTTGACGCGGGACGGTGTCCCCATCGTCGTTCACGATATCTATCTGGAATCGACGACCGACGTTGCCGAACGCTTCCCCGATCGGGCCCGGGAAGACGGTCACTTCTACGCCATCGATTTTGATCTACAGGAAGTCCGCTCCCTGTGGGCCCATGAGCGTCGAGACGCCGATGGTAGCGCCGTATTTCCCGGCCGCTTCCCAACGGAATCGCAGCTCTTTAGGGTGCCAACGCTGGAAGAAGAGATCATCCTCATCGAAGGCCTGAACAAGGCGCGCGGGACAGCCACCGGCCTGTATATCGAGATGAAGGGTAGCGCGTTCCATATACGCCATGGACAGGATCTTCCCAAGGCCGTCGTGGGCGTGCTCGAAGCAACAGGCTGGAGCGATCGAACAGAACAGGTATTCCTGCAGAGCTTTGAACCTGACGCGTTGCGCTACCTCAATGACGAACTGAAAACGCCCCTCCCCCTGATTCAACTCATCGCAGAGAACAGCTGGGCTGAGGACGGCGAGGTGGACTACGACCACCTGCGCTCAGAAGCTGGGCTGGATGAAATCAGGGTGTATGCTCAAGGCATCGGGCCCTGGATGATGCAGCTTTACCAGGGCCGCAACGAAAACGGTGAAGCCATACTCACGGATTTGGTGGAGCGTGCTCAGAAACGGGGGCTGGCGGTCCATCCCTACACCTTCCGTGCTGATGCATTACCGCCTGGCGTCGAATCTTTCGAAGAACTTCACCGCATCTTCATCAATGACCTGGGCATCGATGGTATCTTTAGCGACTTCCCGGATCGTACGCGACAGTACGTCGACGCACTCACCAACCCTTGAAATATGAGCAGGCACGGCAACTTCTCCTTGCTATGCCCGAGGCCTGGGAGGATTTCCCTTTTGGCCCGGATGTAGCGGTGATGAAGATCCTCAACAAGATGTTCGCCACCCTCGGCGAAGAGAAAGGCGTGCCTCGCATAAATCTCAAATGCGACCCTGATGAAGCCGTCATGCTGCGGGATATTTTTACCGCAGTGATTCCCGGGTATCACATGAACAAGCGGCACTGGAACTCGGTCATCCTCGACGGGAGCATTCCCAACGGTGAGGTGGAGCGCATGATCGAGAACTCCTACAAGCTGGTCGTTGCGGGCCTGCCGGCTACGCCTCGAAAAGCGCTGCAGCGCCGCACAGAACAGGCTATCGAATGACCAATCGAGTAAACCGCCGCACCAAGATCGTGGCGACCATCGGCCCCGCCAGCGAGAGTGCCGAGCAGATTGGCAAACTGGTGCAAGCCGGCGTTGATGTGTTCCGTCTCAATTTCAGTCACGGCACGGCAGAGCAGCACGGAGCTGTTGCAGACCGCATCCGGAAACAAGCCAATATCCAAGGCCGCTACGTTGGTATCCTCGCGGATCTGCAGGGGCCTAAAATCCGCATCAGTAGTTTCCGTGACGGCAGCGTCGCACTGGCCTCGGGCGAGCGATTTCGACTAGACAGCAGCATCGAAGAAGATGGCGGGGACCAACGGGGGGTAAGCTTCAGTTACCTGCCCATGCTGGAAAGCATGTCGCCCGGGGATATTTTATTGCTCGATGATGGGCGGATTCGCCTGCGGGTAGATGATGTCGACGGTGCCGCGCTCGATTGCACCGTGGTAGTTGGCGGCAAGCTCAGCTCAAAGAAGGGCATCAACAAACTGGGCGGTGGTATCGCCGCGCCGGCGCTTACGGAAAAAGACATCGCCGACATCGGGAGTATGGATCGTATTCGGCCTGACTACGTCGCCGTCTCCTTCGTCTCCAGCCTTCATGATATCGAGCACGCAAAGGCCATGCTCTCGGAGCGGGACATGAGCGCCGGGATCATCGCGAAAATTGAACGTGCCGAGGTCGTCGCCGATGACGAGATTCTCAATGGCATTCTCACCGCCTCTGACGGCGTGATGGTTGCCCGCGGAGATCTGGGGGTCGAAGTGGGTGATGCAGAGCTAATCGGTATTCAGAAAGAGCTTATTGCACGCGCTCGGCGCATGGATCGTGTGGTCATAACCGCGACGCAGATGATGGAGTCCATGATTGGCAACGCCATGCCCACTCGCGCCGAAGTCTTCGATGTAGCCAACGCGGTGCTGGATGGTACGGACGCGGTCATGCTGTCGGCAGAAACAGCCGTAGGCGCCTATCCTGTGGAGGTCGTTACGGCTATGACCGATGCCGCCCTGGGAGCAGAGCGTCATCCGGTGGCGCGCACCTCCCGCTACCGTCTGGAAAGACAGTTCGAAAGCCCCCAGGAAACGATCGCTATGTCAGCGATCTATGCGGCCAACCACTTCAACAAGGTTCGTGGTATCGCCTGTCTAACTGAGTCGGGAACGACACCGGTGCTCATGTCGCGACTGAGCTCTGGCCTGCCAATCTTTGGTCTGTCGAACAACGCGCGAACCCTCGCACGGCTCAGCCTCTGCCGTGGCGTCATACCCCTTTATTTCGATGCAGAGTCGTTCGAAACTGATCGCCTGGAAGTCGCTGCCATCGAATATCTGCGCGACAATGGCTACATTAGTAACGGGGATGAACTACTTCTTACCCGCGGCGAGGTGATGGGAAAAGCCGGTTCGACGAACATCCTCAAGATTTTGCCCGTGCGATAGCTTTTTTCTTTCACCGAAATATTTCCAATTTAATTCACGAAGAATCGCTTTTACGACCCATCACAGTGCTACACTCGGAGAGTCGCAAGAACGCGACAGGTTTATCCGGACAGCAGCATAAAGCAAGAAATCGGTTCCACCTCCACCTTCTCTTCGCCTTAGCGCCTCCCATGCAGTCTTTCCTGCGTGCGGTCCAGCGTCAGGTTTTGAACGTGCGAGGTACAGCGAGAGTAGTCGCGAGTAGGTAGCAAGACCGGTGTAGCAAAGTTAGAGCATGTTGCGCGTGCCGTGCCTCAGGGGGCAAGAGCTCCGCAACAACGACAAAAGTCAAAGGTAGATTTGTATGTCAACAGTAACTGGTACCGTAAAGTGGTTTAACGAAACGAAGGGATACGGTTTCCTGGAGCAGGAAGGCGGCCCCGATGTGTTCGTTCACTTCAGTGCCATCAAGGGTGACGGATTCCGCACTCTGACCGACGGTCAGAAGGTCGAGTTCACGGTCACAGACGGCCAGAAGGGCCCGCAAGCAGAAAACGTGGTACCTGTTTAAAGCAGTCTGCCGCAGTAACCCGCCGAGCTCCATGCAGCTGTGACGGGTTGCAGTAAAAGGGCGCTTCGGCGCCCTTTTTTGCGCCCGGTAGGAAGACTCAGAGCTGCCGCTCGATCAGCAGCGCACTGCCTGACCCCGCCGCTCCCGCGGCAGCAACAATACCTCGTTCAAGACCACGACGCTCGAGCTCGTCTAGGAGCGTCATCACCATAATTGCGCCCGTCGCTCCCATGGGATGTCCTAGGGCGATGACCCCACCGTTTACATTTAGCTTATCGTCTGTGGGGTTCAGGCGGCGTCGAGCCACGACGCTTGTCGCTGCAAAGGCTTCGTGGATTTCAAACAGATCAACATCATCGGCAACTAATCCCATGCGATCCATTAGAGCTTCCGTCGCCGCCACGCAGCCCGTCAGCACCTGAAGCGGATCCGCGGCCACGGTGATACTGCCGGAGACTCTGCCTCGCGGTGACCGGCCAAGGGCGTTCACAAAGCCCGGCGACCCCAGAAGCATCAGTGAAGCTGCATCCGCCATAGCCGGTGAGTTACCCGCGGTGTGAACGTGACGTATGGCGTCGAGATGCGGATGGCCCGCAAGCTGATAGTCATCGACGCCTTTGGCGCCCAATTCAGCGAAAGCCGGCGCCATGGACGCGAGAGACTCCATAGTCGTAGCGTCGCGAATGCACTCGTCAGTCCTCGCTATGCCCGCTGGGGTCTCAATGGCGTGGATCGAGTTCGCGAAAAAACCGCCGTCTCGGGCAGCAGCAGCCCGCTGCTGGCTGACGAGCGCGACCTCATCGACCTCTTCACGGGTCACATCCTCGAGGCTTGCGATAAGATCTGCGCCGCTACCCATCATCAGAGTTTTGCACTGAGCCGCAAAGGTACCGTCAACAAAGATGCGCGCGTTGTCGGACAGCATGGGCACGCGGGACATCATCTCCACACCCCCAGCAACCACAGCGTCGTGGTGACCGGCATTGATTTTCAGTGCGCCAAGCGCAATGGCATCGATACTGGACGAACAAAAGCGATGCACCGTGATACCCGGAATGTGTTCCGGCCAGCCAGCGTACAGAAGCGAAGTCCGAGCAATATTCGCGGCCTGCTCGCCGTGCTGCGTGACACAGCCGAGCATGACTTCGCCAACCCGCGACGGATCGAGGCCAGTGCGACTTTCAAGGCCGCCGTACAACTGCTTGAGCAATGCCTGGGGAGTGAGTTCGTGCAATGAGCCAGTGTCCTTGGCTTTCGCCCTGGGACTGCGGACACCGTCAAAGATAAGAGCATCAATCATGATTTAACCGCTGCTTCGCTGTTTTTCCGCCGGGTTACGGCTGTATTCGAGCCCGCCGCAAAAAAAAACCCGGCCTTGGCCGGGTTTTCGTGACGCCTGAACGCATAATTCAATCTGCGTCTTCCGACAGCTGACGCTGCCGCTCAAGTTCAGAGTTCATGTAAGCAATCCACTGATCAGCGTACTTCTTAGAGCGCTCATCGCGACCTGCCGCCCGGAAAGCGTCTCGGGCTTTGCTGTACTGCTTCGTGTTGAAGTAAGCCATTCCCAATACCAGGCGAGCATTGTCTGGACGCTTCACGCCTCCACGGTCAAGGCCTTTGGTAATCGCTTCGATTGCCTTGTCGCTCTGGTCAGCGTCGAGATAGATATTACCCAGCCGCGCATAAAGATCACCGTCGTCCGACATGGACGCCGCTTTTTCCATCGCGGGAATCGCGTCCTCAACTTCCTGCGCTTGACGCAGAGCGCCAGCGTAAAGCTCCCAGTTCTTAGATGAGCTCTCTACGATCTCATCAGCAAAACCCTTCTTAAGCACTTCTGATGCTTTGTAGGGGACATCGGCGTTGAGATAGAGAGATGCCATGTTGCGGTATTCGCCATCCTTCTCAAGCATGCCCTGCACGTAGGCCGTATCCATGGCGGCCAATTGCTTAGGCTCCATGTTTTGTTCGGAATACATGAAGCTCAGCTGCACCCAGTACTGCTTTTTGGGGTAGTAGAGAATTAGGTTCTCAAGGACTTCCGTGGCTTCGGCCAGTTGATTCTTTTCCTGATAGAGGAATCGAGCCAGGTTGTACCACTGCTCTTTAGGTATGCGGCCCTTCTCCTCAAAGTTATTCATAGCAATGAGGATATTGTCCAGGGCCTCGTCGTAGTCCTTGAGCTGGTAGTAACCCTGAGCGAGCAACACGTAGGCGTTCGCATTGGGCGTTTCCGTCATATCGAACCACTGAAGCAGCGCGGTGATGCCGTCCTGCCAGCGCTCCTGCACGAAGTAGAGCTGAGCGATGGTGTAGCGCGTGTTGATCTCCATGGCCAGCGGAATATCGGGCTGGCGCACCACGTTCTCGTAGGCCTGTAGGGCGCCGGTGAAGTCTTCACGAGAGTAATAAACAAAAGCGTAGAGGTTGTAGACGTTGGCGAGTTCGTAGCTGTTCAGCTCGTTATCGCGACGCCCCGCCAGCATGTCATCGAGGATCTTGGCCGCGAGGTCCATGTCCTTCGCTTCGGCAGCGGCCTGAGCCTCGGCCAGTTTCTCGTAAACCTTGTTTCGCAGTGCAGGGGTTCGGCGAGTTTCCTGTTCTTTCTTTGGCGCCGTTTTGTCCTGAGCCTGAGCTGCGGAGACACCGCTTAGTGCCGGCCCAAGCGCGGTCTGGCTAAGGACGAGCTGCGCTGCCAACACTGGCGCCGCCAAAAGCAGCGCGCGGTTGGAAACCAGTTTTTGAGCAAATGTTCGCTTCATCATCTAAACCTTTTCGTTCGAGCCCGTCCGTGCGGCAATCAATTTCACGCTAATTCACGAACCAGCGACGAGGCCGTAGCAAATCCTTACTGCTCCAGCTCGTAGGTGAACTTGTTCTGCACGCCCGCAACTTCGATGGCGGCGCCATCAACAACGCGAGGCTTGTACTTGAATTTCTCGGCAGCTTTGACCGACGCGCGCTCAAAGACACCAGAAGGCGAGCAATCGACAGGGACAGGATCACGGATAGCACCAGATGACGTCACCGTGTACTCAACGATGCAGTAACCGGTGATACCGCGCGTCTGGGCGCGGCGGGGGTAGATCGGCGCCACCTTCACGATCGGCAGATACTCACCATCACCCGATGACATGCCCGATGAGTTGATTTCCACCGTTACGCCGGCAGCCGGGGCAATATTGGCGACATCCATATCGGTGTTGAAGTCGAGCTCGAGCGGCTGTAACTCGGGCGGCGGTTCTTCGGGGTCGTCAATTTCCTCGGGCTTCACTTCCTTCGTGTTGACCTCGATCTCGCGATCTGGCGTCACGATGTCCGCAATTTTCCGGGACTTAACGTCTTCTTGCTCATAATCCTTATCGATCAGGCTCTGCATAATGAAGAACAGACCAAACGCGACAGGGATCGCGACGAGGGCACCGAGTAGTGCGCGTACAATGCTATTGCCCATGGTTCTACGCCTCTTCGTCAGTAGAAATACAGGGCGGAGAGGTCAACTGCGGACGCACTGCGTCGTAGAGATCCTCCACCACATAGGCCGGCGTGTCTTGGTCGACCTGAATCACCATATTGGCCTGGGGCGCCTCTTTCTTGGCGACTTCCACCATGCGAGCCGCGCGCTCCATCGGCACCTTATTCTTGTTGTAGTAGATATCGCCGCGTCCATCAACTGCAAAGATGATGGTGCCTCGCTCACAGGCTTCCGTGGTGCTCGCCTGAGGCTTGAATAATTCAACGCCAGGCTCTTTTACAAAGGATGAAGTCACGATGAAGAAGATGAGCATGATGAACACCACGTCCAGCATGGGCGTGAGGTCAATCTTGCCTGCTTCTTCGTCGTTGGCCTTGGAAGCCGCTTTGTCTCTAAAGCTCATGGTTAACGGTCTCCGGTGGCCCAGTTGATCGCGGTGGCATTGGCCTCGCGAGCAGCGTCAGCGACATCGACGACCGTATTGGCACGGGCCCCTTTATCCACTTTGATGCTCACGGCGGCCTCGGGATCAGCAGCCAGCAGACGCTGGATATTCGCCCGAACGGCCCGCGTGTCGACCCGGCGGTTCTCCATCCAGATCTGATCGTCTGATTCGATGACGACCAAAATGCTGGAGGAATCAGAATCAGGGGGTTCGTTATTGCTATCGGGTCGATTGACCTCAATGCCAGCTTCCTTAATGAAGGACGCCACAACAATGAAGAAGATGAGCATGATAAAGACCACGTCCAGCATGGGCGTGAGGTCGATATCCGCTCCCTCTTCTTCTTTTTCTTTGACAAGTCTGCGCATTTATTCAGTACCTGTAATCCCGGATCAGTGATCCGAGGTCAGCTGATCTTCCAGCAGTTCCTGTTCGCGACCGGCAATCCTCTGCAGATAGGTGTTGGCAAACAGCCCCGACAGGGCGGCAACCATGCCCGCCATCGTCGGAATCGTTGCACGTTCTACACCGCCTGCCATGGACTTCGCGTCGCCACCACCGGTCACGGCCATCACGTTGAACACCTCGATCATCCCCGTCACAGTACCCAGCAGCCCCAGGAGCGGGCATAGGGCGACGAGCGTTGTGATCACCGGCAGATTCTCATTGATGTCTTCGCGGCTCACCGACAAAAGACGCGCACGAATCTGCTTGGCGTTCCAGGATTTCCGCTCCCCGCGGCTTTCCCAGGCGCTGATGACGGAGTAGACCTCTTTCCGCCACACAAACGTAAAGAACCACAACCGCTCGAAGATCAACGTCCACATCACGAAGACGAGAAGTGCGATCAGCCAGAGCACATTCCCGCCTTTACCCATAAAGGCGAGAATGGTTTCTAAGGGGCCTCCCATGACTAGCCTCCTACTTACTTAGCAGCGGCTTCGGCGTGTTCAGCGACGATGCCGGTAGCCTGCTCGTTCAACACATGGATGATGCGTTGCGCGCGGCCGTTAACCAGCGTGTGCAGCAGTACCGTTGGGATAGCAACCAGCAGACCGAGTACGGTGGTGATCAGGGCGCCGGAGATACCGCCCGCCATGGCCTTCGGATCGCCCGCACCAAAGATGGTGATGGCCTGGAAGGTGATGATCATACCGGTCACCGTACCGAGCAGACCCATGAGCGGGGCTACGGCGGCGATAATCTTGAGCAGGGTCAGACCAGACTCCAACTTCGGAGTCTCGCGCATCACGCCTTCGGACATCTTCAGCTCGAGGGTCTCGAGATCCATGCTGGGGTTGTCTTCGTGGATCTTCAGGACGCGGCCCAGGGGGTTGTTGTCCATCGCCTTATCAGACTTGAGCTGCTTGCTGACCTTCGAGCTCACGCCCGTGAGGACGATGACCCGGACGATCGCGAGAAGCAGGGCGAAAATACCCACAGCGGTAATGGCGTAGCCGACGTACTGGCCTTGGTGCCAGCGCTCAACCAGAGTTGGGCTATCAATGATGGCGGCGAGGAAAGAGCCTCCGGTAGGACCGGTGGGGTCAATACCGAACTGCTGCATACCGCTTGAAGAGTTAGCCAGAGAGCCAGCCCACCCCGTGTATTTGCCCGACGGCTGGCGAGGCAGAATACTGAGGTTGCCGTTCTCATACTTCAGGTAATTGCCAGAAGTGTCGATAACGTTGAAGGCACCGATACGGACGACGTCTGTCGCAGCGCGATCACCGGAAGGCGTTGCCACTTCCGTGTTGAACTGAACGACGTTGCCCGTCTCCGTAATCTCGCGAAGCATCTCGTACCAAACGCGCTCGATTTCTTCGATGCTCGGCAGGCGATCGGAAGTGCTCATCTTGTCGATGAGCTCCTGCAGGAACTCGCCACGATCGGGGTACTGCGCGGAGACAAGAGACACATCAAGGTTGGCCTTAAGGTCACCGGATGCTGCGGTCAGGTGGCCGAACAGTTCCGTCAATGCACCAAGGCGCTCGCGAAGCTGCTCCTGCTTCTCCGCAACCAGCAGTTCGTTGTTGTTGAAGGTCTCTTCGAGCTGCGCAGAACGTCGCTCTTCACGAGCACGCTCAGCTTCTGCTTCGCTCAGCAGGCGCTCCTGATCGTCTTTGGCAGCCTCAAAGCGGGCCTCACGCTGACGATTAGCGCTCGCTTCCGTGACCTGCCCCTGCTTCACAAACTCCAGCAGCTGATCAAGGTTGGCAGCAGCCTCGGCACGTGGATCTACGGTGGGTGCTGCGTCAGCGGCGGCTTCGTCCTGAGCGAAGGTCGCGCTCGACACCGCGACCAGACCACCCAGCACTAGGGCTGAAAACGTTTTGTTGAGCGAGTTCATTAGTTAGCCTCCGGTGCAGCGATCGGCATTTCAAGAAGATCGATGGTGGCCTGCTTCTTGGCGATACGAACGCCATTACGAATAGCAGCCGAGTAGTCGCCTGCGGGGAGCGGATCCCATGCACGCGTCTCGTTGTTCCACACACCGGCTTCAGCACCGTCAGTGGTTTGGTAAACAAGGGCAATACGGCCGATGCGGAGGAAGTCCACATCACGGGGGCCAGTGCCCGTGTCAATTGTTGCGTTGTAGGTTTCGAACCCGCGACCGTACTGCAGCTCAATGTTGTAGGCCTCAAGCACCTGGCGGAATTTCTCAGCAACGGTCAGATCGGAGCGATCGACGTTGGTGCGCAGGAACTCGACGCGCTGGCGACGTTCGTCGATGTTAAAAGGCACATCCATTTCAACGAACTGTTCAAGCCCGTCGATCATGCGGATGACCAGCGGCGTCATCTGACGCTGGATGACTGTGACCTGATCGATGGACTCGTCGATCTCAGCGATGCGACGGAGTTGGTTATCGATTTGGCGCTGGAGCCGTGCGTTGTAGACGCGAAGGCCGTCAATCTGCTTCATGACGGTTTTATAGTCGTCAAGGAGACTGCGAGTCTCGTCAGCGAGGCGGTCAACGCGTGCCTGGGATTGCTGAGCGGCTGCTGTCTTTTCCGTGCTGACATCCAGAACGTCTTCAAGGTTGGCTGCCTGCACCGTCAACGCCGCGCCGCACAGAGCGGTGAGCGAAGCGGCTGCAGCGAGCAGCACATTCTTCAGTCGATAGCTAGTCATTGGAATTGATCTTCCTGTTCCTGGTGTTTGTCGAGTGATTGTGAGCTTTGTTTCCTGAGTACCTTACGAGTACCAATGAGACCAAGCTATACAGGTCACGTAAGGCCTTTAGAAATCTAGACCGGGCGAGTGATGTAAACAGATAAAATGGGTTATTTCAAACAACTCGCACCGCGTTTTGGTCACAGTGAAGCGGCTGTGTAATTTGGTAACGCTTGGCGCGCTTTAGGTAACGTTTTTCTTTCGCGCCACGGGAGATCAAGCGTCTGCGCGTGTGTACTCCAGAAACGTGTGCGCCGGCTTGTCGCCCTCTTGAGCATGAAAATCATGCATCACTTCGCGCCATTGACCCTCACCAAGCTCCGGAAAGTACGCATCGCCCACAGGACTGACATGCACGCGGGTCAGATAAATGCGCTGGGCTAGCTCAAGAGCATCGTTGTAGATCTGCGCGCCACCAATCACAACGAGCTCCTCTGCACCGTCGATAAGGGCGATATCCTCTGCTAAGGCAATCGCATCCTCCAGACTGTGCACCACGCGAATACCCTCAGACTCGAAATCCCGATCGCGAGTAATCACGATATTGCTTCGACCAGGCAGGGGACGACCTATAGACTCGAAGGTCTTGCGCCCCATAAGGATGGGCTTGCCCAACGTCTGTCGTTTGAAATGTGCGAGATCTTGAGGCAGATGCCACGGCAGCGCATTCCTGTGCCCAATAACCTGATTGTCTGCCACGGCAACAATCAGCGCGACGGGAAAATCCGTCATACGGCGACCGGAGCGGCGATGTGCGGGTGCGGGTCATACCCTCTGAGCTCGAAGTCCTCAAAGCGGTATTCGTAAATCGATTCGGGTTTGCGCAGCAGCACCAGCTCCGGCAAAGGTTTGGGCTCGCGGGCGAGTTGCTCGTTCACCTGTTCGAGGTGGTTTACGTACAAATGCGAGTCTCCGGTAGTCACCACGATCTCACCGGGCTCCAGGTCCGTCTGCTGTGCAAGCATCATGACCAGCACCGCTAGGCTCGCCATGTTGAAGGGCAACCCCAGGAAGCTATCGCTGGAACGGATGTAGAGCTGAGCCGACAAACGACCCTCTGCCACATAGAACTGGTAAAGGAGATGGCATGGCGGAAGAGCCATAAGGCCCGCCTCAGCATTTTCCACGGGGCTACTCCCCTCGTCGGGCAGGTACTCAACGTTCCATGCGTGAAAAAGAATGCGGCGACTGTCGGGGCGGTTCTTCAAGCAGTCGATGACGTAATCAATCTGGTTGATCTCCCCGCCATCGCGCGTGGGCCAGGCCGTCCACTGCTTTCCATAGACCGGACCCAACTCGCCCTCTTCCGTGGCCCACTCGTTCCAAATGCTGACGCCGTTCTCTTGTAGCCAGCGAACGTTGGTGTCGCCGCTTAGGAACCAGATGAGTTCGTTGATGATGCTCTTGAGATGCAGTTTCTTGGTGGTGAGCAACGGGAAGCCGTCGGCCATGTCATGACGGAACTGGCGAGCAAAGACCGAGATGGTGCCCGTTCCCGTGCGATCCTCTTTGCGAACGCCGTTCTCGAGAATGTCCTTGAGGAGGTCGTGGTATTGCTGCATGAAGCGTCCTGTTACTTGGGGCTTTTGGCGCCGGGTCGAAGGTAGGCGTACCAGAGCATATAGCACCCCAGCATGAGCATGGGTATGCAGAGAATCTGCCCGCGGGTCATCCAGCCAAAAGCCTGGATTCCCAGATGTGCGTCGGGTTCGCGGAAGAACTCAACAAAGAACCGAAGCAACCCATAGCCGATGGCGAACACGCCAGACACGGCCCACTCCGGACGAGCCCTACGGCTAAACCAAAGCATGATGACGAAGAGGAGCAAGCCCTCCAAGGCGAACTGGTAGAGCTGGGAGGGGTGACGAGCCAGTTGCAGGGGATCCGTCGGAAAGACCATGGCCCACGCCGAATCCGATGGCCTGCCCCAAAGCTCCTGGCCGATGAAGTTGCCCAATCTCCCCAGGGCCAGACCCATGGGGACGAGGGGCGCCACAAAATCCAGCAGGGCGCCAAAGGTAATCCCGAGTTTGCGCGCATAGAGCCAGGTCGCAAGCATGACGCCGATAAGGCCGCCGTGAAACGCCATACCGCCCTCCCAAACCTGGAACAGCCAGAGGGGATCTTCAAGCAATCGATCGGTGCCGTAGAACAGCGCATAACCAATGCGCCCACCGAGCACGATGCCCAGGGCAGCATAGAAAATGAGGTCATCGATTTGATCCCGCTTGATCGGCGACCAGGGACGGGCGCTTCGGCGAACGGCCATCCACCAGGCGAAGGCGATACCGAACAGATACATCAATCCGTACCAGTGGATCTGCAGCGGCCCGATGGCAACGGCGACGGGGTCGATCTCGGGATAGGTCAACATGTACAGTCCGGGGGCATCACATAGCAGGCCAGAAGCGGCGCGCATTATCGGCCAGCGTCAGGGGATGCACAAACCATTACGGAGAATCGTTATGTGCCTGATCATTTTCGCCTGGCAGAGCCATCGCGATCATCGGCTGCTCTTAGGTGCCAATCGCGATGAGTTCCACGCGCGAGATAGCGCTCCGCTGGGAGTATGGGACGACGCGCCGAGTGTGATCGCAGGCCGTGATCTGGTTGCGGGCGGAACCTGGTTAGGAGTGAGTCGGGAGGGCCGCTTTGCAGCCGTCACCAACGTCCGTGACCCCAAAAGCGGAGAACGACAAGCGCCTCGCTCCAGGGGCGAACTCACCGGTGATTTCCTACGCGGTGATCTTTCGCCCGAGGTTTACCTGGAGATGGTGGCAACACGCTCGCAGGAATACCTGGGTTTCAATCTGCTGGTCGCCGACAGCCGGTCTCTCTGGTACCTCCACGGAGGTCCTGATATCGAAAGTGCACCGCAGATGCTGGAACCGGGCGTTTATGGTCTGAGCAACGCAGCCCTCGATGTGCCCTGGCCCAAGGTTCGCCGGGGAAAGGCAGCAATGGACTCCATCGTGACCAATGCTGCGGCAGGCTCTTCCCCCGATCATGAAGAGCTCCTTTCCTGTGTTCAGGACACGAGTCTCGCGAGCGAAGATGAGCTCCATGCCAACGGGCTTCCGCCAGAGATGGCCCGACCGCTCTCGGCGCAGTTCATCGTGACGCCCACGTATGGCACCCGCTGCTCGACAAGCCTGATGCTGAGTGAGGCGGGTAATCTGGAGATCCAGGAGCAGCGGTTTAATCCTACGGGCGCACTGACCGGGACGAGCCTGGAACGCCTGGAAACTGATGCGATGGGAGGATCAGCAGGCCTCGCGGACGTCTCAGACTAGTCGGCTCTCTAAACCGTAGACCCGTGGATAAAAAGCTAACCCACGGCACCTGAAGCACCGCGAAGGCGAGACGCTAATCCAGAGGCGCGGGCACCAGCTGCTGGAAGTCGCGCTCCCGCAGGAAGGCATCGAGGCGGGCACGAATCTCTTCGCCACTGTCCAGGTGCTTCACTTCCTCAAGCGCCGCGCAGGCGTCAGCAAAGGTCAGAGACCGAACGGCCTGCTTGACCCGCGGAAGGCTGGTGGCGTTCATAGACAACACGTCATACCCCATCGCCAGTAGCAGCACCGCCGCCATGGGGTCGCCGGCGATCTCGCCGCAGATACTGACCTGCTTGCCCTCTAGTCTGCCGGCTTCGGCCACCTGCGCCAGCGCGCTAAGCACCGCCGGATGCAGGGAGTGGTACAGGTCAGAGACCCGCGCGTTGTTGCGATCAACGGCCAGCAGATACTGCGTGAGGTCGTTGCTGCCCACGGAAAGAAAATCGACACGGCGCGCGAGAGCCTGCGCCTGATACACGGCCGAAGGCACTTCAACCATCACGCCAATAGGCGGTAGGGTCACGTCAAAGCCTTCCTGCTGAAGCTCTCGATGGCTCCGATAGATCAGCGCGAGGGCCTCGTCGAGCTCCGGGATATTGCTGACCATGGGAAGCATGATGCGCAGATTTCCCAGACCCTCATCCGCCTTGAGCATGGCGCGGATCTGGGCCAACAGGATCTCCGGATGATCCAGGGTGACTCGAATGCCCCGCCAGCCGAGGAAGGGGTTTTCCTCATCGATGGGGAAATACGGCAGCGCCTTGTCGCCACCGACATCCAGCGTCCGCATGGTAACCGGTCGGGGCGCAAAGGCCGCCAACTGCTCCCGGTAGATTTGTCGCTGCTCTTCCTCAGACGGGAAACGATCCCTCATGAGGAAGGGAATCTCTGTGCGATAAAGTCCGACGCCCTCGGCCCCGCGATCCAGGGAGCGCGCCACATCGGCCATGAGGCCCGTGTTCACCCACAGCGCCAGGCGCTTTTCGTCCAGGGTGACTGAAGGGAGCTCGCGCAGAGATTCGAGATCTTTGTTGATCTCGGCGTCCTGTTCGGCGATCTCTTGAAAGCGTTTGATCGCCTCTTGGGTAGGGTTCAGGTGCACATTGCCGTTATAGCCATCTACCACCAGGGACATATTGCCGAGGCGCGTGTAGGGAAGATCCACGGCTCCCATCACCGTCGGAATGCCCATGGCGCGGGCGAGAATCGCGACGTGGGAATTTCCTGAACCACGGACCGAAATCAGGCCCGCCAGTTTTTCCCGGGGAATCTCCCCCAGCATGGATGCGGTGAGCTCCTCGCTGACCAGCACGGTCTGATCGGGATACTCGCTCTCGTCGCGTTGATCCGCCTGCAGATACCCCAGCACCCGTTCACCCAGGTCTTTGACGTCGACGGCGCGCTCGCGCAGGTAGCTGTGTTCCATGGCCTCGAAGTGGCGAATGTGCGCCACCATGACCTGGGACAGGGCGCCCTGCGCCCACTCGCCGCCTTTGATGAGGGCGGCCACTTCGCCGCCTATGGTGGAGTCATCGAGAATGCCTATATACACGTCGAAGAGCGCAAGATCTTCGGGGCTGAGCTTGTCGCGAAGGTTTTCCGCGACGGATTCAATGTCGATGCGGACCTGGGAGAGCGCACGGCGAAAAGCACGAAGCTCGCCGCGGCGGTCATCCCCATTCCGTCGCGGCACTGCGTAAAGATCGGCCACTGGCGAAACAACAACGGCCTTGCCAATGGCAACACCGGGCGCCCCGGGTACCCCGGATATGCGCGAATACGCCGTGTCCCGCTCAGGGCTGCTGATGTCCGGAACGGCGCCGGTCACCATGGCATGGGCAATCACGCCGGAAAGCTGGGCCGACAGCGTAACCAGGAACGCCTCTTCGCTCTCGTCGAAGCGGCGGCGCTCAGACTGCTGAACGACCAGGACGCCAAGCACAATACGCTGATGGATGATGGGTACGCCGAGGAAGGCGTGGAACGACTCCTCACCGATATCCGGCAGAAGCTGGAAGTTGGCATGGAGCTCCGCGTCCTGCAGGTTTACGGGTTCTTCCCGTTCCGCAACCAGGCCCACCAAGCCCTGGCCAGGATCAAGTGCGGCCTCACCAACCTGCGACGTATTTAGGCCTTCTGTGGCGCGAAACACATAGCGGCCGTCGCGCTGGTCACGTATGTAAACGCTGCAAACCTCGGTGCCCATGGCAAGGCGTACCCGTGACACGATAATGCCGAGAGCCACATTGAGGGATTCCGCTGCGTTGACCTCCAGAACGATATTGCGCAGGACGTCGAGCATGACCGGTCCTAGCTCTTCTGGGGCGTGAGGTTGCCCAGGGGGATAGCGAGTTCCTTGAGCGCGCGGCGATAGACCTCACGCTTGAAATAGACGACCTGATCGAGGGGATACCAGTAGGAGACCCACTGCCAGTGATCAAACTCTGGCTTCTCGTTTTCCGTCAGTGAGACAGCGCCATCGTTTGCGAGCATGCGCAATAGAAACCATTTTTGCTTCTGGCCGATACAGAGGGGCGTCTGACCTTTCCGTTGATACCGCTTGGGAAGGCGATAACGGAGCCAGCCCCGCGTGCTGGCGACGAGCTCTACGGCATCAGGCTTCAGGCCAACTTCTTCTTCAAGCTCCCGGTACAGGGCGTCCTCGGGCTTCTCGCCCTCATGGATGCCGCCCTGGGGAAACTGCCAGGAATCGTGACCACCGACGCGTCGCGCCCACAGCAGCTTCCCATCGTCATTGGCGATGACGATGCCAACATTAGGACGGAAGCCCTGAGCGTCGATCATGGATGGTGGTCTTATTAGGGATCGGCCGCCGATTGTTCCATACTTTGCTGAACCTGAGAATTGCCGGCGCCTTCGCGACCGATTTACCCTTGCGCAGCTCATCGTTACGGACGCAGCCATGACTCTCGCGATCTTTGATCTCGACAACACACTTATCAGCGACGACAGCGACCACCGCTGGGGGGAATTCCTGTGCGAGCGCGGAATCGTAGATACGGAATGGTTTGGTCGGGAGAATGACCGATTTTACGAGGACTATCAGCGGGGGGAGCTCGACATCGAGGCGTACTTTCGCTTCGCCCTTGCTCCTGTGGCTGGGCGAAAGGTGGAGGAGATCGGCGAGTTACAGGCCGATTTTATGGCGAGTTGCATCGAACCATTAATGCTGCCCGCGGCCGAGCGTCTCCTTCAGTCACACCGCGATGATGGACATCGCCTGCTCATCATCACAGCAACAAACGAGCTTGTGACGCGGCCCATCGCGGAGCGCCTGGGAGTAGCAGACCTGCTGGGCTGCGCTGTGGAAATCGTCGACGGCCGCATCACTGGTGAGCCCACGGGAACGCTGACCTATAAGGAAGGGAAAGTGACTCGCCTTCATGAGTGGATCGCTGAAAAGGGAGAGAGCCTCGAGGGCGCATGGTTCTACAGCGATTCCCATAACGACCTGCCGCTTCTGGAAGTCGTCGACCATGCCGTTGCGGTAGATCCGGATCCAATACTGAAAGACATGGCGAGCCAACGGCGGTGGCCCATCATCAGCCTCCGCTAAAGATCGACACTTGAGGGGCGCCGAATTTAGTCCTCGTCGTCGCAGTGCTGCTGGTAGCTCTCTGCATCCAGTAAGAGGCCTTCAACTTCACCTACATCCTGCGGCTGCAGACGGAAGAACCAGCCATCCGCATAAGGCTCGCCATTCACCGTTTCCGGCGCATCTTCCAGTATGCTGTTGATGGCGACGACTGTGCCCGACACGGGCGCATAGATATCGGACGCTGCCTTTACAGATTCGACAACACCCGCTTCATCACCCGCGCTGAGCTCAGCGCCCTCTTCCGGCAGTTCAACGAATACTACGTCCCCCAGGGCTTCCTGAGCGTGATCGCTAATGCCGACGGTGACGGTGCCATCGTCTTCCACTCGGGCCCACTCGTGGCTGCGTGCGTACCGAAGTTCGGGAAGGACCTGACTCATGGAGATACCCCTGATCTAAATCGACTCCGGCGGCACGCGCGTGTGCTTGCTGGAGTATTTGTGCCGGTAGAAAAAAGATCGTGCGTTGCGTCATTACAGACGCCGCGCTCAACCAGAAGACGCGGCCATTCTAGCCCCGAGACCTGAAAACACAATGACAATCAGGCGACACCCATAGCCTGGCGGATAATCTGCCGCTTAAGTGGCGCAATAGAGCCCACGCCTCGCATGCCAGCGTTACGCAACCAGCGTATGCCCGGTGCCTGTTGTTCAAAGAGACGCTTGAATCCATCCATGGCCGCCATCATGGCAAGATTCTCGCCTTTGCGCTGACGTTGATAACGCTTGAGCACCGACAGGGTTCCCGGATCAGTGCCCCGTTTCCAAGCTGTTAGCACCTCCTCGACCAGTACCTCGACGTCCGCAAGGCCAAGATTCACGCCCTGCCCCGCAAGAGGGTGAATGGTGTGGGCAGCATCGCCCACCAAAGCTGCACCCTCGCAAACATAGTCGATGGCGTGGCGCTGCCGAAGGGGAAAGGAGAATCGCCGGGAGCATTGCACAGCCCGTCCTAAAGTAAATTCGCTTGCTTCGCCGAGGGCCTGAAGAAACTGCGCATCCTCCAAGGCGAGCATGGCGTCCGCCTCGCTCTCATCAATGGACCAAACGATGGAGCAGTTGCGCTCATCTCCGCCGCCAAGGGGCAGCAGTGCAAGCGGGCCCGTTTGAAGAAAGCGCTGCCATGCGGTGGCAGCGTGGGATTCCTCGAACGCGACGGTGCTGACGATCGCGCGATGGCCGTAATCCCACTCCCGGGTTCGCAACCCCAGCAGATCGCGAGTAGGCGACATGCCGCCGTCCGCGGCAACGAGCAGACCCGTGCTCAATTGCTCACCGGTCTCCAGTTTGAGCGTAGAGAAGCCGCCCTTTCGCTCAAGTCCCATCAGCCGGCTGGGAGCGAAAACTTGGATATTGGCGATCGCGCGGACCCTTTGAGCCAGTGCGCTAGTAATGAGACGGTTCTCGACGATGGATCCTAGGGTGCGGGCGGAAACTTCCTCCGCATCAAAGTCGATACGGCCGGTGCCTTCCGCATCCCACACGGTCATGTGGGAATAAGGGCCTGTGCGTTTCCCCGCGATGGCATCCCATGCGCCTAGTCGTTCGAGGAAATCAGCGGATCGCAGCGTCAAGGCGCTCACTCGGGCGTCGTAATCGGCTGGCGCATCACCCTGGATCTCAGCGTCAGGTGGAAGATCCCGCGCTTCAAGAATGGCAACACTTCTGCCACCACTCTCTCCCAGGGCAGCCGCAGCAGCGAGGCCCGTGATGCCACCCCCAACAATGACGGCATCGAAGTCTCTGGTCATATTCTCAGACACTTGTCGACTCCAGCGCCGCCATACCCGCGGCCTCGCGCACAAACTGCCGCCGCAGGACGGGGAAGAAATCCATACCGCCCAACGCGAGATCCCGGCCCAGGGCGACCAACGGATCAGTGAGCATAAAGAGCCGGGGCAGACCATCGCTCGCCGCGATAGTCTGCGACTGATCCGCACTGCTTTCATCCTGGTAACGCCGCAGTACCACCGGGTCTCCAACCCCTTCGCCGTTGTCGCAGGCCTCAGCGAGATGAACCGCCAGACTGCTCGCGTCGCGGAGCGCCAGGTTGTACCCCTGTCCCGCCACCGGATGTAATGAGTGCGCGGCGTTGCCCAGTACCGCGCAACCGCGGCGAATCTGCTCAACAGCTTCCGTCAGTGCAAGGGGATAAGCCTGCCGAGTACCCACCTGCTTGGGGCGACCGAGACGGTAACCGAATGCATCCACCAAGGCGCGCGAGAAATCGTCTTCATCCGCAGCCACGAGGCGTTCCGCATCATCGGGGGGCAGAGACCAAACTAGAGCCATGCGATGGGGATCCTGACTCGTTCCGGGCAGCGGCAGCAGGGCGAGAGGGCCGCTTTGCGTGAAACGCTCGAAAGCACAGCCTTCGTGATCCTTCGGAAAAGACAGGTTCGCCACGATGGCCGATTGGCCATACGCCTTGCGACGGGTCAGAAATCCGAGCTGTTCACGCAAGTCCGATTCAGCACCATCGGCAATCACCAGGAGGTCGACCAGTTCTTCTCTGCTCTCTTCCGACGCGTCATCGCCCGAGCGATCATTGACGGTTACCCGCATGCCGTAACCCTCCGGCTCTGCCGCGCTCACCCGAGCCGGACAGCGGAGTTCAATCCGCGGTCGTTCCGCCACGGCACGCAGAAGGCACTGTCCCAGGCAGGGGTTTTCAACAACCCAGCCCAACGCATCCCATTCCTGTTCCCTGGCCGTTAACACACTGCTGCCAAAACCGCCGCGACGAGAAACATGAATCTTCTGGATAGGTCCAAGACCGGGTGTCAGCGAATCCCAGACTCCAAGCCCGCGATAGAGATGCGCAGTGCTGTAACTCAGCGCCGTCGAGCGGGCATCGAAGGAGGGGTGGTAGCTTGACGCTGGCTGATCAGTACGCAGCGCCATACCTTCGACCACGGTGATCGCTGCACCCTCCGGTAAATGCTGATCAAGAAGAAGCGCAAGGCTCATCCCAACCATCCCGCCACCCGCAATGAGGATCCGCTGCTGTTTCACTTGGTTCTCACTTAGCCCTCACTTGGCTTTCACGTCGCTTGCACTCGGCTTTCATTGGGCTATCACTCGGCTATCACTTAACTTTAGCCGTCCATCCAATGTCTTTCGATGAGGTACCACCGTTCATTCACTTTGCTGCTGCAGGGAATTTCGCTGGCACTCATCGGAAACTCGCTCAACCTTCACCAAATCATGATCACCAGAGGCTCGCGTGGCGATGCTCTTTGCTACGCCTGCCTGCGGCCCAGTCCCCCTGCGTCAAGCCCAGTCGTTGTTGCCTGGCACGAGCCTCTCTTGCTCTGGACTGTAATGGTTTTTTCGCGGCCTTAGCGGTCGCAGAAGATGCGGGACTTATTGCATCCACGCCTCTATCTCATCACAGGTTCGAGGCAAGCCGCGTGTAAGGAGCTCGAAGCCATCCTCCGTAATCACAACGTCGTCTTCAATACGAATCCCGATTCCGCGCCAAGGGGCCGGCACTCGGTTGTCCGTCGGCGATACGTAGATGCCCGGTTCAACGGTCAGCGCCATACCCGGTTCGAGCTCTCGCCATTCACCGCCGGGCCTATAGTCACCGACGTCATGAACGTCGAGCCCCAGCCAGTGGCCTACCCGATGCATGTAGTAGGTGCGATAAGCCTCCTCTTTTATCAGGGTCTCGACATCGCCTTCCAATAACCCGATGTCCACCAGTCCCTGCGTGATCACTGCAACGGAGGCATCGTGCGATGCGTTCCATGGGAGCCCCGGTGCCAGCATCTCAAAGGCCGCCTCTTGGGCCGCGAGCACCACCTCATAGAGTGCGCGCTGACGACGATTGAATTTGCCGCCAATGGGAAAGGTGCGGGTAATGTCCGAGGCATAGCCGCGAAATTCGCAGCCCGCATCGATCAATACCAGATCGCCCTTGCGGAGTTTCTCGCGGTTGTCGATGTAATGCATGGTGCAGGCGTTCTCGCCGCCAGCAACGATGCTTGGGTAAGCAGCTTCACGAGCCCCGTGACGCGCGAACTCGTGGAGTAGTTCAGCCTCAAGCTGATATTCAAGCATGCCGGGGCGACACTGCCGCATAGCTCGGCGGTGTGCCTGCACGGAAATCGCTCCGGCCCGGCGCATCTGCCGAAGCTCTGCCGCTGACTTGAACAGGCGCATCTCATGAAGAAGGTGGTCAAGGTCTGTAAATTCCCCCGGCGGTACCGCTCCGGCAGCAACTTTGCTGCGGATACTATTCACCCAGGCCATGATGCGAGTGTCGAAATCCCGGCTCCGGCCCATGGAGTAGTACACCCGACCTCTGCCCTCAATAAGACCGGGGAGAATGTCGTCGATGTCCGCCAGCGGAAAAGCGTCATCCGCGCCAAAACGCTGGAGGGCTGCATCGGCGCCTACGCGTTCGCCATTCCACAGCTCCTCCACGGGGTCTTTCTCGTGACAGAAGAGCACGTACTCGCCGTGAACTCGCCCCGGCAGGAGCACCGCCACTGCATCGGGCTCTGGAAAAGAGGTCAGATAATGAAAGTCGCTGTCCTGACGAAAGCGGTACTCGGTATCTCGACTGCGAGTCGCCAGCGACGCTCCCGTTACGATGGCAATGGAGTTGGGCTCCATGAGCCCCATGAGATGGCGTCGGCGGCGGGCGTAATCACCCTTGGGAATCGGTGCGACAGGTGCCAGGGGCGCCGCCGTCGTATTAGCCGCTGCCTCACTCACTACCGAGTTCAGCGCCTGCAGCTTCGATACCGGCATCCAGCATGACATTCATCGCAGCGACGCGGAGATACTCAAAGAGTTCTTCGAAGTCCCGCTCGATATCTTCGACCGACTCGCCTTCTTCTCCCTCAGAGTTCGCCTGGGCGATGGCGGCAAAGTCCCGCAGCACCTCTGCACTATCGGGAGCCACGGCATCGCCGGTCGCTTCGGCACTGACTCTAGCCTGGGCATAGCCTCCGAGAAAACCCCGACACCAACTGGCCATAGCATCTACGCGCTGACCGAGTTCAAAGGCATCATCGGGAAGGAGTGGATTGAAATCGAGATCCCCATCGCCCAGCGCTGAAAGGATCGCGGTATAGAGTTGGGATACCGCATCAACCAGTGATCCATGGAGAGAAATGCCGATCGTCGCCTCCATCGCCGCGACCATGGCGGCCGTATCGCCTTTGAGGCCGCCGCCCAGCAAACCGCACAGGCAGCCGTGCAGCTCCGAGGGCGAAACCATGTCACCCTGATCCAGAAGTGCATTGGCGATTTCGTCGAATTGGTGGGAGTCCGAATCCGTGGGATGCTCGTCGAGAATAGACACTGTATTTATGCGCTTTAAGCGCCGTTGACCTGCTAAAAACGGGACCCTATAGTGCCGACAATCCCCGATCTCACGCAAGTAGTGCCCGCATGGCAGAAGACGCGCTCAAAGCCCTTGAAGACAAGATCGATCAGCTCATCGCGCTGTGTGCCGAACTGAATCGTGAAAATCAGGCCCTCAAGGAAGACAACCTGAACTTTCAGCAGGAGCGTCGGGACCTTATTGCCAAAAATGATCTGGCGCGGGCCCGCGTCGAAGCGACGCTGCAACGCCTGCGCAGCATGGAGGCGGCATCGTGAGCAAGGGAGCGAACAACGTGAGCGTCAGCATCATGGACAAGGAGTACCAGGTCGCCTGTCCTCCCGACCAGCAGGCTGAGTTGCTCCTGTCTGCCAAGCACCTCGATGAGCAGATGCGCGCCATTCGCGCCACGGGCAAAGTCATCGGTCTTGAGCGCATCGCCGTCATGGCAGCGCTGAACATCAGCCACGAGCTCCTGAAAACTCGCAACGGTTCAGGCGCCGAAGCTGCGACCGCAGCGAAAAGTGTCAAAGCCGCGCCCGTGCAGAGCGACGAACCCGCTCCCAATCCGGCGACCGTAACAGGCCTTAACGCCAAACTCGATGAAGCACTCCATCAGCTGCGCCAGCTCGAGATCAGTTAAGCCACCACATCAAAATGGGGCCTTCTCGAGTCCTCATTTCCAAATCAGCTATAATTAGCTCCGGTCCCTGGCTCATACGCCAGACTTACTGTCCTCGAGCCGATAAAGATTTATCCGGGGGTGACCGTCGACGCTAGTGTGCAAGTCCGGCATGACCGGGAAGCCTTCGGCGTCGCGGAAGCCACCACCTTGAACCATTCGGTTCAAGGGCTGTGCTGTCAGCGGTGTGCCGGGTACCGAACTTTTTCCTCTTCCTAATAGTTAGCGTCCTTCAGATGTCGAGGTAGCGCGGCGATCTCGCGGTTACCTAGCGCGCCTACGCCACGCCTGCTTCCCAAGCGCTTTCTCAGGTGGCTTTCTCAGGCCGTTTTCTCACGCGCCTCTCTAGCGCCCTTTTATCGCATCCTTTCCTAGCCTCCTACTCAACGCGCAGTCCGCACTTCCGCACTCCAATCCATTTCAGCGATTAGACTAAGCCGATGGACGAAGGACTCAACACAGACAAGGACTACTGGCGACGGGAACTGAAAAAGCGCCGGAAGGCTATTGGTGATGAAAAGCGAAAACTGGCAGCCGACTCAGCTGCACGGCGACTCGCAGGTTCTGCGCTGTGGGCTCAGTCCGAAGTCGTCGCCGTTTATAGCCCGCTCCCGGGGGAATTCGATCCGACACCCATCACAGTGCGAGCCTGGAACGACAATAAAACCGTCTGCTTGCCGAAAGTGGATCGAGGCGACATGCGCTTCTTCCTGTGGGAGCAAGGTGCAGGCCTGGAGGCCGGTAGCTTCGGTATCAGTGAGCCCACCAGTGATCAGGAGATTACAAACATCGATCTTCTGGTGATGCCCCTTGTGGGCTGGACCCAAAATGGTACGCGCCTGGGCATGGGTGCCGGCTACTACGACAGGTTTCTTGACCGAAGTGGCAATCAGGTCGTGCATTACCTTGGTCTTGCCTTTGACTGCCAGCAGGAGCCTGCCCTCGATAAACTCGCGGAAGCCCACGATGTGCGTATCCCGACGATCCTTTCGGAGACCACGCTGCTGTCGCTAAACAGCTGAGTGACCCACGCGCGAAAGCAGCCGCCCGGCTGTATCAATTCAATTTGGAGAAGACCGCTGGAGAAACCAGCAGAAGGCTTATCGAGATTCGATAACGCCGGCCTGCAGCGGAGACGCTGGGGCCGCAATACTTGATCCGGAGGACGCCGGCAAAAAGAGAGTCAGGGCGACTCCCAGTCCGAACGCGGCCGTCAGGACCAGCAACATGTCAGGGCTCTTTTTCACGGAGAGACTGTTATTCGATATTGGAATAAACGTGAATATGTCATGGAATACTTGACAGCGCAATACGTCTGACAAGGTACGGGTTAGGCCGTTAGCGGTCGCTATCGGGCCTTCCGAGGTACAGGCGATAGGCCTCATTTTCCGTTTCATCCCAAAAACGGAAGCCGATTTCCTGCAGCTGCTGGCGTACCGCCGTGCGCTCCCGGGGCCCCACCTGCATGCCCACCAGTATTCGACCGTAGGCCGCACCGTGGTTTCGATAGTGGAATAAAGAGATGTTCCAACGCTGCCCAAGCCCCGCCAGGAACTTGAGGAGCGCACCGGGACGCTCCGGAAACTCCACGCGATACACCCGCTCTTCCTCGACGCCATCGGGCGCCGGGCCGCCGACCATGTAGCGGATATGGAGCTTGGCCATCTCGTTGTCCGTGAGATCCTCGCAGTCGTAACCTTTATCGGCAAGTTTCGTCAGGAGTTCGCGAAGATCCTCGCCGCCAGGCTCTACCGTGAGGCCCACGAAGACCCGCGCCTCTCGATCGCTGGCGTAGCGATAGTTGAACTCCGTGATGTTGCGCTTGCCCAAGGCCCCACAGAATTTGCGGAAAGCGCCGGGCTTCTCGGGAATGGTGACGCTGATGACCGCCTCGCGCTGCTCACCGATTTCCGTGCGCTCGGAGATATAGCGCAGCCGGTCAAAGTTGGTATTGGCACCAGAGAGCACCGCCAGAAGCTGCTGGCCTTCAACGCCCTCACGCTCGACGTACTTCTTGAGACCCGCCAACGCCAGAGCGCCCGCGGGCTCTGCGATGCCTCGGGTGTCCTCGAAGATGTCTTTGATGGCCGCACACATCTCGTCGGTGCTGGCGGTGATCACCTCATCGACCGTCTCGCGAATCACCCGGTAGGTTTCTTTGCCAACCTGCGCCACAGCGCAACCATCGGCGAACAGTCCGACTTCGCCGAGGGTCACGCGTCGCCCCTTATCGAGAGCTGCCTTCAGACAGGCGGCGTCTTCAGGTTCAACACCGATGATGCGTGTCTCGGGCCAGACGTAACGGATGTAGGCCGCCATACCCGCCAGCAAACCGCCGCCACCGACAGGCACAAACACTGCATCCAGGGGTTCCTGATGCTGGCGCACCACTTCCATGGCCACGGTGCCCTGCCCCGCAATCACGTCGGGATCATCAAAGGGGTGCACAAAAGTCAGGCCTTTCTCATCAACCAGCTTTTGCGCCTCTTCGGCGGCCTCATCAAAGCTGTCGCCATGAAGAACCACGTGGGCACCCCGGCCCCGCACTGCATCGACCTTGATGGAAGGCGTCGTGCGCGGCATGACGATGGTCGCTGGCACGCCCATACGCTGCGCCGCCATGGCCAGACCCTGGGCATGATTACCCGCCGAAGCCGCAATCACACCCTTTGCCCTCTGCTCGTCGCTCAACCGGGACATCTTGTTGTAGGCCCCGCGGAGCTTGAATGAGAAGACGGGCTGGAGGTCCTCCCGCTTGAGGAAGATGCGATTGGAAAATCGCGCAGACAGTAGCATCGCCTCATCCACGGGCGTTTCCCGGGCGACATCGTAGACCCGGGCATCGAGGATGCGCTTGATGTATGACTGCGGCATGGTGGTTGTCGCTGCGAAAACCCGCATAGTAATGCAGCTGCTGGGCAATCGCAGTAAGACTCGGTGTGAATCAGTCGCAAACGGGGTCCAACGCGCCGCCATCCGCGGTTAAACTGCCGTCGCCGATCGGGGAGACCAGCATGAATCAGGACGCGTTAAAGCAGCAGGTGGCCGAAGCCGCTCTCGAAGCCATCGAAGGAGGGCTGGAGCGAGACTCCATCGTCGGTATCGGCACCGGTTCGACAACGAACCTGTTCATCGATGCCCTCGCCGGGCTGAAACATCGCTTTGATGGCGCCGTGGCCAGCTCCGAGGCCAGTGCAGATCGGCTGCGGAAACACGGCATACCCGTTTATGACCTGAATGCCATAGACCGCATCGCGGTGTACGTTGATGGCGCTGACGAGAGCAACGAAGCCCTGCAGCTGATCAAAGGCGGAGGCGCGGCGTTGACGCGGGAGAAAATCGTTGCCGCGGTCGCTAAGGAGTTCATCTGCATCGCCGATGAAAGCAAGTGGGTGCCCGTGCTCGGTGCCTTCCCCCTCCCCGTTGAGGTGATCCCCATGGCGCGCAGCCACGTGGCCCGAGAGCTCGTGAAGCTCGGTGGCGACCCGGTGCTGCGCGAAGGTGTGATCACCGATAACGGCAACTGCATCCTGGACGTCCACAACTACTCGATCCCCCAACCGCTGGCGACAGAAGAGAAGATCAATGGCATCGTGGGTGTGGTCAGTAATGGCCTGTTCGCTCACAGGCCCGCGGATCGCCTGTTCCTCGGCACCGGCAGCGGCGTGAAGGAGTTCAGCCGTCCAGCATCTTCCCTGGATTCATAATTCCGGCGGGATCGAACACCCGCTTGAGCTGACTCATCAACGCAATCTCGCTCTCGGAGCGGGAGTAGCGCAAGTAGGGCTTTTTCAGCAGCCCGACGCCATGTTCAGCGGAGATACTGCCGCCGAGGCGTTCAACCACGTCAAAGACACCTTCGCTCACCTTGCCGCAGTGCGCCTGAAACTCATCAATCGCCATGGCATCGGGTTTCAGGATGTTGAGGTGCACATTGCCGTCACCGATATGGCCGTACCAGATGATTTCAAAGTCCGGGTAATCGGCGTCTACCACGGCTTCAACCTGAGTCAGTAGCTCAGGGACCTTCGACACCGTCGATGAGATGTCATTTTTGTAGGGCGTCCATCGGGCGATCGTCTCTGAGATGTCCTCTCGAAGACGCCACAGAGCTTTGGCCTGGGACAGGCTCTGGCTAAGCACGCCATCTTCCACCCAGCCCTGCTCTACGCAGTGCTCGAAGCAGGACATGGCGTGCCCTTCGGCCGCGTCATCAGGGCGAGAAAACTCGAGCAGCGCGTAATAGTTGCTGGGCTGGCCGAGGGGTCTGGAAAGATCCGTATGAGTAGTCACCTTCTCAAGGGCGGCGTCCGAAAAGAACTCGAAGGCCTCCAGGCTCACCGCATCTCGGAAGGCACCAAGCACCTTCATGATCGACGGCATATCAGGCGTCCCAAGCACCATCACCGAGGTATCACCGGGCGGCGATGTGAGGCGCATGGTGGCCTCCACAATGAATCCCAGTGTTCCTTCGGAACCGATGAACAAATGACGCAGATCGTAGCCGGCGTTGTTCTTGATTAGACCGCGGTTTAGATCCAGCACTTCGCCGGTCCCGGTCACCACCTTCAGCCCAACCACCCAGTCGCGAGTCATACCATAGCGGATTACCTTGATGCCGCCGGCATTGGTCGCAATGTTGCCACCGAGCTGGCTGGATCCGCTGGACGCAAAATCCACGGGATAGAACAGTCCACGCTCTTCCGCAAATTCCTGAAGCGCAGCGGTCACGACTCCGGCGCCGCAGTGCACCGTGCGCTCCGTCGCGTTGAACTCCTCGATGGTGTTCATGCGATCAAGAGCGACAACCAGCTCGCCCTTCGCCGCTACGGCGCCACCGGACAGGCCGCTGCGCCCTCCCGAGGGCACCAAAGCCACATTCTCAGCCGCAGCCCAGCGGACGATGGCCTGCAGTTCTTCCACCGTTTTCGGCAACACAATCGCCGAGGGCGCCGGCTCATAGGCCCGAGTCCAGTCCCGTCCATAGCGCTCGAGGGACTGCGCGTCCGTGAGCAGTCCTTTGGCGTCAACAAGGGCAGCGATGGCTTCGAGTTGGGAGGGCTGTAGCGCAGTCATGACAGGTTCACGGGTTCAATAGGGGCCAGATCGAGAGGGCGCGTATGCTACCATGCGCGCCCTTCGCGAGAGCCGCCCCCTTCACCCTCGTTACCTTAAAAAAGTACCTCAAAAACAGCATTTCAGATATTCGTTTTATGGCACAGCAGTCCCTGGAGAAAAGTAAAATCCGCATCCTCCTTCTGGAGGGCGTTCACCCGTCAGCCGTCGAGGTGCTCAACCGATCAGGCTACTTCTCCATCGAGCAGCATCCAAAGTCGCTGCCACCGGAAGAGCTGAAAGAGGCGCTTGCCAATGTGCACTTTCTGGGCATCCGATCACGAACTCAGCTGACAGCGGAAATCTTCGACGCGGCACCTAAGCTGGTCGCTGTGGGCTGCTTTTGTATTGGCACCAACCAAGTTGATCTGGCGGCTGCAACTGAGCACGGCATCGTCGTCTTTAATGCGCCCTTCTCCAACACACGCAGCGTCGCAGAGCTGGTCATTGCCGAGGCGATCCTGCTGCTAAGGGGGCTTCCCGAGAAAAACGCTGCCGCTCACCGCGGCGAGTGGCAAAAAACAGCGGTGAACTCCTACGAGATTCGCGGCAAACGTCTGGGCATCGTCGGCTACGGGAACATCGGTATGCAGCTTGGCGTTATTGCCGAGGGGCTGGGCATGCAGGTGCAGTTCCACGATGTCACCAACAAACTGCCCCTGGGCAATGCGCGGCAGCTCGAGCACCTCGATGCACTGCTCTCAAACTCCGACGTGGTGAGCCTTCACGTACCGGAGAACGCTTCGACTCACATGATGATCGGTGCGCGAGAGCTAGGTCTTATGCCAGCGGGCAGCATCCTGATCAATGCCTCCCGCGGCACGGTGGTGGATATTGATGCGCTGGCCCAGGCCCTGAGTACGGAGCACATGCGAGGAACCGCCATTGACGTATTCCCCAGGGAACCGCGTTCCAATGACGATGAGTTCACTTCACCGCTGCGCGAATTCGACAATGCATTTCTCACACCCCATATTGGTGGCAGCACTATCGAAGCGCAGGCTAATATTGGACAGGAAGTGGCAGAAAAGCTGGCGCGCTACTCAGACAATGGAACGACCACCAGTTCCGTTAATATGCCTGAGGTGGCGCTGCCAGAGCACGACGGCTGCCACCGTTTACTTCATATTCACAGGAATGTTCCAGGCGTGATGGGAGCGATCAACAACGTGTTTTCCGAAGGCGGCGTAAATATCGCCGCCCAGTATCTGCAGACCAACGAACAGGTCGGCTACGTCGTGATTGACGTGGATGCAGAACACTCGGAAAGCGCGCTCAGCAAGCTATCAGCCCTGGACGGTACGCTCCGTTGCCGGGTGCTGTTCTAGGAACGATCACCCGCACTACCGCCAGTACGCTGCTGCTACTGGCGCTGCCTTCTTTTGCCGGTGTTGTTGATACACATCAGGCGCAATGCTGCGCATCCATCGCACCATCGACGCCACCAGCGACCTATTACGGCGGGATTATGTTCCGCGATGACGACGCGCGCAGTCGTTGGCAGATGGACGTAGCCGTCCCCATGGATCCTCCGGGGTCGATCGATGACATGGTGGCATTGGTCGACGAAACGGAAGCCGAGTATGGCGCCATATCCGCGAAGCTCGTCACCCCGCTCAGTGGCTTAGCAGCCGCTTACCTTGAAAAGAATCGAACGAAGGAGGCAATAGCGACGCTTCGCCGCGGAATTCACGTTTCCCGCATGGAGGATGGCCTACACACTCCGCACCAAATTGGCCTTGTACAGCAACTCATTGCCACGCATCTGAAACGTGGAGAGTTCATTGATGCAGATGCTCAGCAGCGTTACCTGTACAGATTAAAGACTAGAGGCCAAGACCCAAGAGGCGACGAGTTCAGGGCAGCTACATTGCACTATGGGAACTGGGTCCGCAGCGTGTATCTAGCAGACTACGAGAAAGAGCGATTTCCACGTTTAGTCGAAATGCAGGATATCTACGCAGATACGCTAGAACGCATCGAGGAGCTCGAAGGTGAGGATTCTCCAGAACTACTCCCTTATTTACGGGGCTTAGCGGATGTCTCATACCTGTTAACCGTCTATCCCGGTGAACGACGTCAGGCGGACAGGATGACAACCGCAAATGACTCGTTCTGGCGGTTTCAGCGGATGAACGATGAGACGATAAACTTCGCTTTCCGCCAGGGCCTGAAGTCACTAAAAAGACAGGAAGAGATTCTTCGTCGTTCGAACGCTTCGGCAATCGAAGTCGCCAATGCCAGACTTGCGATTGCCGACTGGTATCAATGGAACGAACGGTATGCCGATGCCCTGCCCGTGTACAAGGAGGTGTGGGAGTTCATGTCCACGGAAGATCAAGGTGAAGACTGGCAAGCTACATCCCTTCTGCATCCGCTAGAGCTGCCTAAAGAAACTGTTTTCAATCTAGGTCCCGTGCCAATCGATCACATGAATACCGGAGAAGTCAGCCTTCGCTTTGATGTCTCACGGCATGGCAAAGCCCGAAATATCGAGGTACTGACGCCGCGAAGCCGTGAAACCGTAGGGTTGGTGTCGCAGGCCTATCAGCGCCTGAAGAATGTTCGCTTTAGACCGAGGGTCTTGAACGGGGAAGTGGTCGCGACAGAAAACATCGAACGTACCTACACCATTAGATACTGAGCAGCATGACCGAACCCCCAAGCGCAAAGACGGCGATCTCGAACGCCCAGCATATGGTCCGCGCGGGAGACGTTAATGGTGCCCTGGAGGTTCTGCGTTCTGCCCAACAGGCTGATCCACGGAACCTTGACGTCACCATGAACCTCGCCATGGTGCACCGCAGCCGAGGCGAGCTTCAGGACGCAATCCGTGCGTTGGATGCGGCGCTAGCAATCGAGCCTTACTCCTTCCTCGCGCTGCTTTCCAAGGGCTCCGTTTACGAGCAGCTCAATGCGCCTCGGCAGGCTGCCGAGGTTTACCGGAACGCTATCAAGATCGCACCCGCTGGCGACCAGCTTCCCCCATCTCTTCAAGCCCCGGTGGCGCGGGCACGTGAAGTTGTTGAGCAGCAGTCGCAGGCGATGGCCGATTTCCTTAGGGAGGGGCTAACGGAGCTGCTCGGTTCAACACCCGATACGGAGCAACAGCGCGCCTCGGAGTGCATTGATGTGGTCGCGGGCGTCAAGAAAGTATTCAACGCCGAGCCAGTCCAGGTGCATTACCCGCGCCTGCCCGCCATTCCCTTTTTCGATCGCAGCTTCTTCCCATGGTTTGAAACGCTTGAAGCAGCGACGGATACGATCCGCGAAGAACTCCTGGCGCTTCTGAATGCGGGCCTGCCTGGCTTCAGCCCCTACGTGGCCTATGCGCCGGGGACGCCGGAAAACCAGTTTGCAACCCTGAATCATTCCGACGACTGGCGGTCTCTCTGGCTTTGGAAGGACGGTGAAGCGCAGCGGGAAGCGATGGCTCAGTGCCCCAAAACCACGGCGCTTCTAGAGGAACTACCCCTCTGCGACCAGGGCGGATTTGCACCGACCGCGTTATTCTCCGCCCTCGCACCTCACACGCGCATTCCTGCACATACGGGCTCTACGAATACCCGCCTCCTGGTTCATCTACCGCTGGTGTTGCCAGGACCGGCCGGCTTCCGGGTCGGAAACGAAACGCGAACGTGGAAGCTCGGGGAGGCCTGGGCCTTCGATGACACCATTGAGCATGAAGCCTGGAACGACGCCGATGAAACCCGGGTCATCATGATCTTCGATATCTGGAATCCGCTCCTAAGCGAGGACGAGAAGGAGATCGTACGCAGTCTCCTCACTAAACAGCGGGAGTGGCTGGGCGGCTAGCGCTGCGGCAGTAAATCAAAAGCGACGGTGATGCGCGGCCGCTCCGACTTGAAAGGAATCGTGCCGTGCCACATGTAGGACGGGAACAGCACTAGCGTCCCGATCTCCGGCCGCACCGTTCGCCGCGGGGGTAGGTCAATCCCGAGCTCCTCAAGCGGACAGCCAAACTGGATATAACCGGATTCGTCACTGTGATCCTGCACCTCATCGGGTAAGGCGATGTAAAGCGCCGAGCTGATCCAGCCCTCGGGGTGTATATGGTTCGTGTGAAAACCCTGATCCTGCAGTCGCACGGACCAGGCGCCAGCGAAACGCAGATCATCCGCTCCCATGCCCACGCGCCGGCGACCCCAGAAGGGATGTGTCTCATCGTCCTCGAACTCATCGAAGGCAGAAAGGATGGCCAGACGAATCTGCTTTTCAAGCACCGCCAGCATCGGATGTTTAAGACGGAAGAGAAACCCATTGGTTTGCGTGCCACCGCGGACGCTCTGCTCGATCGGATGCGCTTTGGTCTGATGCAACTCTTCGAGGACCCTTTTCATGTCTGAGAAAAACGCGTCTCGACTCCCATACTCCTCAGGAATGGGCACCCGCACAGGAACAACCATGCGCTCGTAATCCAGAAGCCATGACTCGCGTGAATCACCAAGCAGTTGAAGCGCAGTGCCGCGATAGGCGAGGGCAAGCTGGTCCTCCGGGTTAACCGCGAGTATCTGTCCGCAGAGTATCTCCGCCCGCACCGGGTCACCTGCAGATAACAGATGCGTCGCGAAGTTCAGCTTCGCGGAGAGATCATCCGGATGCTTGTGGAGCAGCTTTTCGAAACGTACCGTTGCTTCTTCAGGCTCTCCAAACCAGGCCGCGTCCATGGCATCAAGAGCTAACAGCCCCGGTGTTTCCGGACAGCCCGCCCGCTTCGAATCCGCGAGGAAAACGCTGGCCTCCTCATCGCGCTTCAAACGCCTTAAGAGTTCCACGCCCGTTTGCCACAGGGCCGAATTTTGAGGCTCTGCTCTTGCGGCCGCAGCAATACTGGCGATGGGGTCACCATCGGCACCAACTTCAAAATGCAATCGTGCTGCCGAACGCTGTAGCGTCGCATCACCCGGAAAACGCTGAACACCCAATTGGGCACAGGCCAGCGCGTCTTCGGGGGAACCACTGTCGAGAAGCGCTTCGGCGCGATTGCGGTAGAGGTCTGCGGTAGCAAAACCGTGTTGCTCAGCCAGCGAATAGCTTTGCGCTGCTTCTTGAAAGTCGCTGTTTTCCCGGAGAAGCTGACCGAGAGAGTAGTGAAGGCGCGCCGCATTCGGTAGACGCTCCAGCCCTTTGCGTAGAACACCGATAGCCTCAGCAACGGCTCCACGGCGCTGTGCGGCCGCCGCGGCAAGCTCCCAGGCGGCGCTTTCGCCAGGCGCTAGCGCCAACAAGCGCTCGGCGCTCTTGCTGGCGTCAGCGAAGGCGCCGCTATTCAGCTGCCCAAGCGCCAGAGAATGCCAGGTTCCGGCGGTATCAGGCGCAAGCTTCACAGCACGCTCCAGCAGCGGGACCGCTTCGGCCGCCCGCCCTGTTTCCCTCAGGAAACGGCTGTAATTCATCAAAAGATCTAAGCGGTTCGGCGCGACATTAAGCGCGGCGAGGAAAGCCCGCTCTGTCGTTTCACCATCGCCAACCTGGGATGCCGCAAGGGCAAGAATGAACAAGGTATTGGGTTCGTTGGGGGTTTGCAGGAGCACGTCGGCACAGTAGCTCATGCACTCCGTGAACTGGCCGGCCTCCAGAAGGCTTCGCGCTTTAGCGACCTGGTCTCTAAGGGTGTCTGTCATTCAGCTGCGGGCCTGCATCAAATCTTCCGTTCGCGGTTCGCGGTTCGCGGTTCGCGGTTCGCGGTTCGCGGTTCGCGGTTCGCGGTTCGCGGTTCGCGGGCATTTTCCTATATTCGCGTCGTCACACCCAGCGACACAGACAAACTCGACGCAAAAAAAAGGGCCGACTAAGTCGGCCCTCTTCGGTTCTGCAGACGCGGGCATCAGCCCGCGACTCGATCAGAACTGGACAGTGAAACCTGCGAACAGGTACTGACCCAGCGGATCGTAGATACCGGGGTAGGTGTTACCGTTTTCACGAGCAGTTACACCCTGGTAAACAAACGGAGGCTCTTCGTCGAGCAGGTTGTTGATACCAAGACGGATGCTTGCGTAGTCGGTAACGTCCCAGGTCGCTGCGATGTCGAAGTAATCGAACGAGTCGATGTCATTCGGCGACGTAGTGAACTCCTGGTCAATCGCACCAATGTGACGCCAGATCAGGCTTGCAGTGACGTTCCAGGGCGTCGCCCAGGTTGCCTGCATGCGGTTCTGGAAGTCAATGATGGGCAGACCACAAGGACCACCGTAGATACCCTCACAGTTGACGATACCTGCGCCTTCGTACTCTTCCTGTTCGTAAGAATCCAGAAGGCCGGTGATGTTGGCGATGTTGATGGTACCCATGTCGCCGATGTCGAAGTTGTAGTTCACCTCAACGTCGAGACCTTCAACGGCCAGGAAGCCGATGTTGGTTACACGAGCATCAACACCGTTACCGGGTGCTGCAAGGCCAAGCCACAGCGTATCGTTCAGTCCACGACCAACCGCGTCACAGAACTGGGGGTCACCCGTTTCGATACACTGGATTAGGGTCGTTTCTTCGTTGATGCCCTGAATCGCGCCTTCGATCTCGATGTCGTAGTAGTCAAGGCTGACACTCAGACCGTCGATGAAGGAGGGCGTCCAGATCAGACCGAAGGATGTCGTATCTGACTCTTCGGGCTCGAGATCAACGTTACCACCACCAATCTGGTTGTACTGCGAAGCGGGGTTGTTGGCAGGGCCGCCCGCATCAAACACGGCCTGGCTTACGCCGGAACGAGCACACTGCTCGAAGGTGTAACCAGAACCAGACAGACCGTTGACCACATCAGCACAGGGGTCAGCGTCCATCGCGAACAGACCACCGTTTACGGGCTCAAACAGTTCTACAACGTTCGGTGCACGAACGGCACGCTGGAAGCTGGCACGCAGCTTGACGTCGTCGTTGAGTGCCCAGCTACCTGCAACCTTCCAGGTATCTGTGCTTGGGCCGAAGGAGTAGTCAGAGTAGCGATAGCCGAGCTCAGCCACGACAGACTGCGCCAGCGTTGCGCCTTCGATAACGGGAATGCTCGCCTCTACGTAAACTTCGTTCACGTCGTAGCGTCCGCTAACCGGTACCAGGGCAGCACCAAGACCACCAACCACGCCGCGCTTGGCGTTATCGGAGTAATCGTTGCGCAGAGTTTCTTCGCGGTACTCATAACCGAGAACGACGTCGATGCCGCTTTCCGCAAGGGGAGAAGCGATGCCGTAGTCACCCAGGGAACCCTGTACGTAAGCAGAGAACACTTCCTGAGAGGTCGTGCCCGTTTCGAAGTATTCCTGCGACAGGAACGCTACCTGCTCGTCCGTTACACCGCCGGTGTTCCAAAGGTTGTAAGGTACACATCCTGCGTCCGCGCCCGGCAGACACACGATGTTGCCGTCAGCGTCAGTCGTGGCATCTAGAGCCTGGTTAAGACGAGCCGTATCGAAGTAGTTGCCGTTACGGTTGCTCATGTCCACTTCGGCGTACTGCCAGGACACGTCATAGCGCCATGAGTCATTGATGTTGCCGCGCAGACCGAACACGCCACGGTACGTCGTGTGACGGAGGACGCCGAAACGAGGACCGCCTTCTACGTTACGACGGCCGGCCAGGAAGCTAACAATCTGATCGGGATCATCACCGGAACAACCCAGGATCGTTCCCTGCTGCGCAGAGAGGTAGGGGTTGCCACAGTTAGTATCGAGACCCGTGAAGAAGTTACCGGCAGGGCCGAACTGGGTCGTGGACTTCGTGTCCATGAACATCAGCTCTGTGTACGCTTCCATGTTCTCATTGAGGTCGTAGTGCGCGAAAGTACCTACGATCACACGCTCATCAGGACGCTGGAAGTAAGAAGGCGCAGCGAAGTTAAAGCCGGGGCCAACGCCATCCAGCAGTTCATTGCCTTCAACGCGGTAAGCAAAGCTCGTCGTTGGAGCGATACCGGCGGGGTCCAGCGGAATGATGGAGCCAGATGCGTTGGTTGAAGAACCAAGACATGTGAGGCCCGCACGTACTGGACACGCTGAGTGATCACGCTCTACCTGCGTAACACCTTCGATCTCACGGTAGGTAGCGAACGCCGTTGCATTACCACGACCGTTGTCGAAGTTGCCACCAAGGATGGCGGTGAAGTCAGAGATCTCACCGTCGCTGCTGGTGCCCGTAGCGAAAGGCTGGCCAGCGGCTTCAGCTGCGTCAGCTACGATGCCGCCGCTGTTGTCGTGACGGAACTGAGAGAATTGGTAATCAATCTGGATGCCTTCAAAGTCATCCTTCATGATGAAGTTCACAACACCTGCAACAGCGTCTGCGCCGTAAGTAGATGATGCACCACCGGTGAGCACTTCCACGCGCTCTACCAGTTGACCTGGGATCAGGTTGATGTCAGCCGCAGAAGAGTCAACGCCACCGCTGGGAGTACCAGCAGGCAAACGACGGCCATTCATCAGAACCAGAGTACGCTTAGCGCCGAGGTTACGAAGCTGAAGCGTAGCGATGCCGCTGGACTCAATCGCCTGACCGGAAGACTGGTCAAGAGAGATAGCTGGGATAGCCGCCAGAGCATCTTCCACACGGGTCAGACCCGTGAGGCGAAGCTGGTCGCTGTCAAGCTGGGTTACGGGGCTGGAAGAAACCAGGTTGGCGCGCTGGATGCGTGATCCAGTAACAACAACCTCTTCAACCAGCTGCTCGTCCTGGGCGTTGGCAGGTGCCATACCCAGTGCGGATGCTGCGCCAATTGCAGCGCTTACCGCCATTGTTAGCGGTTTTTTATGCAACATAGTTTTTCCCCTGTTAAATGAGACGCGGACACCCCCCACTTCCTCAGGATCACTGAAATGAAGAAGGGTTTTTCCGCAGCGCAATCGATATTACACAGTCTACTTAGGGGTTGATTGTGAAAAATTCACGCAAATCGCGAGCTTAGGGCGGAATGAGGGAACTATTTAACAGGTCTGTGGTAGCCGACCAGATCATGTCCTGTATCGGGCACTCAATGCCGCAGAAAAACCAATTAGTTGGCGGCGCGATCATGCTCTAAAAGATCAGGTGGTTCCGTCGGACTGAGTAAGCCTGAAGCTGACGTATTTTCCGCTCAGCATGTCACGGGACGAGAGATTCCGGTGGAAGGGATGGCGCCTACTGCGCCATGGGCGTCACACCGATGCTCTTGCCGGTCTCAACAACGGTCATGCGGTAAAAGCCGGCCCAGTTGCGCTTTATGCGAACTTCCGGGTTCGGCGAGCCTTTGTACGCATAGCGACCATCAAGGCGCTGCACCCATACCTGCCCGTTATCCAGGCGAAAGATCGTTTTACCCTGCCAGCCTTTAAAGTCGCCGGTGATGCGGGCCAGCACTTCGTGGTCCTTCTGGGCTTCTTTCACTTCCTTGTTGCTGGCCTGAAGAACCTCGGCATCGCCCGCGGTGTAGCGCACCAGCCAGGCATCGAGGGCACGGAGCTCCTCCGCGGATAGTTTCTCGAGGCCCGCATCTGAGAACTCTGTATCATTCATCAACGCTTTGACGCCCGGAAATCTGTCTGCCGCTGGAACTATCGAGGGCAGCAGTAAACAGGCAAACAATACAGGGCGCGCAATCTTCTCAATCGACTTCATTTGTGTCACTGATTTAAAGAGGAATTCGAAACATATTGCGTTGAGATACGAGGGTCAACGCTGCAGAATTTTAAATCGATCAGCAAACGTTAGTGTCGCAGGGCAGACTTTGTTTTCACTAGTGTACTTAGGGAGAGTTTAAGGAGCAGCTGATGTTTAAGCCTCCAATTTTTATCGGCGGATCTGGGCGATCAGGGACAACACTCTTGAGGGTAATGCTTGATAGCCATCCAGAAATTTACTGCGGTCCGGAGTTGAAGCTCCTCCCAAGCATTTCAAATCTTTGGGGTCACTCTGTCCGCGAATTCCGCCCGATTATGGATAGTTATTTGCTAGATCGGAACGAGGTGAGTCGGCTTTACAGGGAGTTCATTGAATCCTTTTTCTACGCCGCACTACGAGAGAGCGGGAAAAGTAGGTTTGCCGAGAAATCCCCTAATAACGTTTTTTGTTTTACCCAGTTGGCCGAAATTTTCCCAGATGCTGTCTTCGTCCAGATAATCAGGGACGGTCGAGATGTGGTGAGCTCGCTGCTCAACATGGACTGGAAAACAGCAGGTTCTGGGCAGAAGCCAGCGTACACCTCTTCAGCTCTTGAGGCTGCCAGATATTGGGTGGCCTGTGTGGGTGCCGGTCGAAAACTGGCGATCGCTGAGAACACGAGTCATCGTTATTTCGAAGTACGATACGAGGATCTGATCTTGCAACCAATGAAATCCATGAGAAGTCTGCTGACCTTCCTTGGTGAGGATTGGGATCCACGTGTCCTCAGCTACCATTCCATCGATAGAGACCGAGGTTTGGAATCGAGCTCAGAGGCCGTAGCACAACCCCTAAGTGATGCCTCTATTGGCCGCTGGAGGAAAGATCTAACGGAGTCTCAACTCATAGATGTGCACGAGTCCGGGCGTGATCTCCTGGAAGAACTTGATTACTGCTGACTAAAGCGCACGGACCCAAACCAATTACATGGCCACTAATTCACCTGCGCGACTAGCTCACCGGCATCGTAGCGCTCCTGCATAGCGTTAAGAGAAAGAGGCCGAAGCTTGCTAGCCTGACCTGCCGTGTTGAACGCTTCATAGCGCGCAATGCAGATATCGCGCATCGCAGTCATGGTTTCTTTAAGGTATTTGCGGGGGTCGAATTCGGCGGGGTTGTGGGCCAGAAAACGGCGGATTGAGCCGGTAGACGCAAGACGCAGGTCCGTGTCGATGTTTACTTTCCGCACGCCGTGGCGAATACCTTCCTGAATCTGCTCCACGGGAACCCCGTAGGTCTCGGGAATCTCGCCGCCGTATTCATTGATGATGGCCAGCCAGTCCTGGGGTACGGAAGAGGATCCGTGCATCACCAGATGCGTGTCTGGAATTCGCCGGTTGATTTCCTTGATGCGATCGATGGCCAGAATGTCGCCCGTTGGAGGCCGACTGAACTTATAGGCCCCGTGGCTGGTACCGCAGGCAATCGCCAGTGCGTCCACGCCTGTGGCCTTCACAAATTCTGCGGCTTCCTCAGGATCCGTAAGCATCTGGTCGTGCGTGAGTATTCCTTCAGCGCCGATGCCGTCTTCCTCACCCGCTTCTCCGGTTTCAAGGGAGCCCAGGCAACCGAGCTCGCCTTCAACGGATACGCCACAGGCGTGGGCCATGGAGACCGCTCGCTGGGTGACCGCTACGTTGTAGTCGTAGTCCATGGGCGTCTTGCCATCTTCTCCCAGGGAGCCATCCATCATCACAGAGCTGAAGCCCAGCTGGATCGAACGCTGGCAAACGGCTGGAGACACCCCATGATCCTGATGCACCACCACGGGGATGTGGGGGAACTCGCTCATGGCCGCGTCCATCATGGCCTTGAGGAAGGGGGCACCGGCGTACTTCCGGGCGCCCGCACTTGCCTGCATGATCACGGGAGAGTCCGTTGCGTCAGCGGCCTCCATAATGGCGCGCGTCTGCTCGAGGTTGTTCACATTGAACGCAGGCACGCCGTAGTCGTGCTCGGCGGCGTGATCCAGAAGTTGGCGGAGGCTGATCAGGGCCATGGAGTTACCTCTTTGCTGTGATCGGGGTCAGGGCGGGTTAGGCGTCAGAAGCTGCGGCGCGTTGCTGCAGCATGGCAACGGCGGGCAGTGTTTTTCCTTCGACATACTCAAGGAAAGCACCTCCACCCGTAGAGATATAAGAAACCTTATCGGCAATGGAAAACTTGTCAATTGCCGCCAGCGTGTCACCGCCTCCGGCCAGGGAAAACGCGTCGCTCTCAGCGATGGCCCGTGACAGGGCTTCCGTGCCGCCGGCAAAACTATCGAACTCGAAGACACCCACGGGGCCGTTCCAGAGGATCGTTCCCGCATCCTTGAGCACCTGGGCGATGGCAGCCGCAGATTCAGGACCGACATCGAGAATCATGTCGTCGTCCACAACCTCAGACACCGACTTGGTTGTGGCCTCAGCACCCTCTGAAAACTCCGCGGCAGTCACCACATCAACTGGCAGGGGAATGCTCGTGCTCGCTGCGATACGGCGCGCATCATCAAGGAGCTCGTGCTCACACAGGGACTTTCCAACGGGATGTCCCGCGGCGGCGAGGAAGGTGTTGGCAATACCACCACCGACGATGAGTTGGTCCACTTTCTCCGATAGCGTCTCGAGCACCTCCAGCTTGGTGGACACCTTCGCACCACCAACGATGGCGACCATGGGTGGGTTTGGCTCCGCCAGCGCTTTCTCAAGCGCATCGAGCTCCGCTGAAAGCAGAGGGCCAGCGCAGGCCACCGGTGCAAACTTCGCCACGCCATGGGTAGAAGCCTGGGCACGGTGGGCGGTGCCGAATGCGTCCATCACAAAGATATCGCACAGGCTCGCATAGGCTTTGGCCAACTCATCGCTGTCGGCCTTCTCACCCGGATTGAAGCGGACGTTTTCCAGAAGCGCGACCTCCCCGTCGTTTAGCTCAACGCCCTCACGCCAGTCTTCCACCAGTGTGACCGGCTGACCGAGCAAATCCGCGAGATGATCGGCGACAGGCCGAAGGGAATACTGTGCGTCGGGCTCACCCTCAGTAGGACGACCGAGATGGGACATGAGGATGACCCTGGCACCCGCGGCAACCGCTTGCTGAATGGTAGGGAGAGCCGCGCGAATCCGAGTGTCGGAGCTTACAGCGCCATATTTCACGGGAACGTTCAGATCCTCGCGGATGAGCACTCGCTTGCCGGCGAGATCCAGCTCTTCCATGCGCGTGACGGAAAGACCCATCGAAACCTCCTTCAGTGATTCGCAGCCTGGGTTGCAGGCTCGGAATTCGCGGCCACGGAGGCCCAGTGGTGAGCAACGTCCAGCATGCGGTTGGCGTAGCCCCACTCATTATCGAACCAAGTGAGTACCTTCACGAGGCGTCCGCCGCTGACTCGAGTCTGGCTAGCATCAATGATGCTCGATCGCTGATCGCGATTGAAATCGCAGGACGCCAAGGGCTCTTCCGTGTAACCGAGAACGCCATCAAACAACGATCCTGCCGCGTGGGCCAGTGCGTCGTTCACAGTCTCAGCAGAAACATCTTGATCAACGACAACGGTGAGATCCATGGCCGATACATTAAGGGTCGGCACGCGCAGAGCCTGCGCCGTAAGGCGGCCTGCGAGCTCCGGCATTACACGCTCGACGCCTTTGGCAAGACCGGTTTCGACAGGAATGATGCTCTGCCCCGCCGCCCGCGTTTTACGCAGGTCTGTGTGGTGGTAAGCATCGAGGACCGGCTGATCGTTCATGGCGGAGTGGATCGTGGTAATCGTTCCGTACTCGATGCCAAAGGCCTGCTGTAATGCAGCGATAACCGGGACGATGCCGTTTGTTGTGCAGGAAGCCGCCGAGACTACCGTATGGTCCGGCTGCAAAACCGATTGATTGATGCCGAACACAACAGTGGCGTCGACGTCGGACTGCGCGGGCTGTGAGAACAACACGCGTCGCGCGCCCGCTGAAAGATGTAGTTCAGCAGTCGATCGATCCGTGAAGGCTCCGGTGCACTCGAGCACCATGTCGACGCCGAGCGCTGCCCAGTCGAGCTCCTCGATGGATGCTTCCCGCAAGAGACGCTTCTCGTGGCCGCCGATGCGCAATCGATCACCATCCAGCTCGACGGTGCCGGGGAATCGGCCGTGGGTGGAGTCGTAGCGAGTCAGATGAGCCACCGTCGCGGAATCAGCTAGTTCGTTAATGGCGACGACGGACAGCGCGTCCCGATGGGGACTTTCCTGCAGCGCGCGCAGGACTGCTCGGCCTATTCGCCCGTAGCCGTTGATGGCAAGGCGAGTCATCGGATCACACCGACTCCAGAACCTCGGAAGCGGCAGCCACGACGTTGTCGACGGTGAAGCCAAATTCCTCAAATAGCTGGGCCGCAGGCGCTGATTCGCCGAAGGTCGTCATGGCAACGATGCGGCCATCCAGCCCGACATACTTGTACCAGTAGTCTGCATGAGCCGCCTCAACCGCGACGCGAGCGAGGCAGTCGCTGGGAAGCACCGACTCTTTATACAGCGCATCCTGGGCCTCGAAGGCTTCGGGGCAGGGCATGGAGACAACGCGGATGTTCTGGCCGGCGAGCTGGTCTGCCGCTTCCATAGCCAGAGCAACCTCTGAGCCCGTGGCGATAAGAATCGCATCGGGAGCGCCGCCTCCATCACGCAGAACGTAGGCGCCGCGTTCGATGTTCGCGAGTTGCTCGTCGGTGCGCGCCTGATGGGGTAAACCCTGCCGTGAGAATACGAGGGCTGTCGGTCCATCCTTGCGCTCCACCGCCGTTTTCCAGCTCACGGCCGATTCGACCGCATCGCAAGGACGCCAGGTTTGCAGACCGGGCGTAGCGCGCAGAGCCGTCAGCTGCTCCACCGGCTGGTGCGTCGGGCCATCTTCACCGAGGCCGATGGAATCGTGCGTGTACACAAAGATACAGCGCTGCTTCATCAGGGCTGCCATGCGCACCGCGTTGCGAGCGTATTCCATGAAGATGAGGAAGGTGCCGCCGTAGGGGATAAAGCCGCCATGGAGGGCGATGCCATTCATGATGGCAGACATACCGAACTCGCGAACGCCGTAATAAATGTAGTTGCCGGCCGCGTCGTTGGCTTCAAGGCCTTTGGATTCGGCCCAGAGCGTCAGGTTCGAACCCGCCAGATCTGCGGATCCGCCCATGAGTTCAGGAAGTACAGGTCCCAGCGCGTTGATTGCGTTCTGCGAAGCCTTGCGCGTGGCTATGGTCTCGCCCGCTTCCTGGGTCTTGCGGATATACGCATCGATCTGTGCAGAAAAGTCCGCGGGCAGTTCGCCAGCGAGCCTGCGCTCCAACTCTGCAGCTAGCTCGGGATGGGCAGCGCGGTATTCCGCCATCTGCGCGTTCCACGCATTTTCGCGCTCAGCGCCCGCGGCCTTCGCATCCCAGCCCGCATAGATTTCTTCGGGCACCGTAAACGGGGCATGGGGCCAGTCGATGGCTTCGCGAGTCGCGGCTATTTCTTCATCGCCAAGGGGGGAGCCGTGCGTCGACGCGGTGCCCTGCTTATTGGGCGCGCCTTTGCCGATCACCGTACGGCAGCAGATCAGCGTCGGACGCTTGGTTTCCGCGCGAGCCGCTTCTGTTGCAGCACGCACCGCCTCTGAATCATGTCCATCAACGCCCGGAATCACCTGCCAACCATAGGCCTCGAAGCGCTTGGCCGTGTCGTCGCTGAACCAACCATCGACCTCGCCATCGATAGAAATGTTGTTGTCATCATAAAAGGCGATGAGCTTGCCCAGCCCCAAGGTGCCCGCCAGAGAGCAGACCTCATGGGAAATACCCTCCATCAGGCATCCATCTCCCACGAAAGCATAAGTAAAGTGGTCGATTATCGGGTAATTGTCGCGATTGAACTGCGCAGCAAGTGCCTTCTCAGCGATCGCCATACCAACGGCATTACTGATGCCCTGGCCCAGCGGGCCCGTGGTGGTTTCCACGCCCGGAGCATAGCCGTACTCGGGGTGTCCCGGTGTGCGGCTGTGAAGCTGACGGAAGTTCTCGAGCTCTGCCATGGGGAGGTCGTAGCCGCTAAGGTGCAGCAGTGAATAGATGAGCATGGAGCCGTGGCCGTTTGACAGCACGAAGCGGTCGCGATTAGGCCAGTTCGGGTTCGCCGGGTTGTGGGACAGAAAGTCGTTCCACAACACTTCAGCAATATCTGCCATGCCCATGGGCGCGCCAGGGTGACCACTCTTGGCTTTCTGTACCGCATCCATCGCGAGGGCTCGGATGGCATTGGCTAAATCTACTCTGGCGGTCATCGGGTGTCCTGAGCCTCAGTTGCGCGGGGCGCGCATTGTCGCGTATGGCCTTCTGCAGAACAACCGATGCGAGCATCTATATCAAATTTCTTTGATATAGATTGGCCCTTTGATACAATCCGCGCCCCTATGAATACCGCCGTCGCACAAAAGCTGCCTCACTCTGATGAAAGGGTTGAGGAAATCGCGCCCGATGAGATGCTCGCCAGCCTCTGCAAAGCAGCGGCAGACAGCTTGCGACTGCGTGTGCTTCGCCTACTCAGGCACGACGCCATGGGCGTTTCCGAACTCTGCGATGTGCTTGATGTTCGCCAGCCTGCCTTGAGTCACCACCTGAAGCTGATGACCGCAGCCGGACTCCTTAGCAATCAGCGCGACGGCAACCACATTTTCTACAACCGTCGCGAGCTACCGACCGACGATCCCTTTGCATCGCTCCAAAGCGCGCTCTTTGCAGCGGCTGATGCGCTAGCGCTGAATGCCGACGTCGAAGGCAGACTGGTTGCGCTGCAGAAACAGCGCGAAGACAACTCCGTTGGGTTCTTTCGTGACAACGTGCAGCGCTTTCGCGAGCAACAAGACCTTATCGCCGCTCCCGAGCGCTATGCGGCAGCGGTTAGCGAAGCGATACGCGCCCTGCCCGCTGATGCACGATTCCAGGCGCTGGAAGTCGGGCCCGGCGACGGCTGGCTGCTTCCCCTGCTCAGCGGGGAGTTTCGCAATGTTGTCGCTCTGGACAATGCGCAGGCCATGTTGGATGCGGCGGCTCAGTCGGCCAAAGACGGTGGCTGCAAGAACATCGAATTTTTGTTGGGCGACACCGCGCACAAGAAGCTTCCCGATCTGAACGCAGACCTGGTGGTCATCAATATGGTTCTGCACCACACGCCCAAGCCGCAGGTCACCCTCCGCGAGGCTGCAAGGGCACTCCGTCCCGGCGGTGCACTGCTTGTCACGGAACTCTGTGAACATCAGCAGGGCTGGGCTCGGGAAAACTGCGGCGACCTCTGGCTGGGCTTTGCCCCAGAGCAGCTTACGCAGTGGGCCGAGACCGCGGGTCTTAAGGAAACGGCCAGCAGCTACCTCGGCCAGCGCAACGGATTCAAACTTCAATTACGGCTCTTCGTAGCCACGTCTTAAGCAGTAAAGAGAACCAAGGATACACATGAGCGAATACGGCATTTTTACTTCGGAATCCGTTTCCGAAGGACACCCGGACAAGATGGCGGATCAGATTTCCGACGCCATTCTCGACCATATCCTCACCGACGATGCCGAAGCCCGTGTGGCGGTAGAGACGCTGGTTAAGACCGGTATGGTGGTGGTCGCGGGAGAGGTGACTACCAGCACCTACGTCGACCTGGAAGACATCGTTCGGGATGTCGTCACGGACATCGGCTACGACAGCTCGGATGTGGGATTCGACGGCGCCTCGTGTGCAGTACTCAACGCGATTGGCAAGCAGTCTCACGACATCGCCATGGGCGTTGATGAAGGAGACGACAAGGAGCAGGGCGCCGGCGACCAGGGCCTAATGTTCGGCTACGCCAGCAATGAGACCGACGTGCTGATGCCTGCACCGATCTACTACAGCCACCGTCTTGTTGAGCGTCAGGCGCAGCTGCGCAAAAACGGCACGCTGCCCTGGTTGCGCCCCGACGCGAAGAGCCAGGTCACGCTGCGCTACGAAGACGGCAAGCCTGTCGCCATCGATGCGGTCGTACTCTCAACGCAACACGATCCCGATGTATCCCAGGCTGACATCCACGAAGCCGTGATGGAGATGGTCATCCAGGACGTACTGCCCGCAGACTGGCTGCACGCCGACACGCGCTACCACATCAACCCAACGGGCCAGTTCATCATCGGCGGACCCGTGGGTGACGCCGGCCTTACGGGCCGGAAGATCATCGTAGACACCTACGGCGGTATGGCCCGACACGGCGGCGGCGCCTTCTCCGGCAAGGACCCGTCCAAGGTAGACCGTTCGGCAGCTTACGCTGGCCGTTATGTGGCTAAGAACGTTGTTGCCGCCGGTCTCGCGGATCGCTGCGAGATTCAGGTTTCCTACGCCATTGGCGTCGCGGAACCGACTTCTATCTCCGTCAATACATTTGGCACCGGCACCATCGATGACAGCCGCATCGTTCAGCTGGTTCGCGAACACTTCGACCTGCGTCCCAAGGGCCTGATCGAGATGCTCGACCTGAAGCGCCCGATCTACCGCCAGACTGCGGCCTATGGTCACTTTGGTCGCGAAGAGCCAGATTTCACGTGGGAGAAGACGGACAAAGCGGAAGCACTGAAGGCAGCTGTTTAAGTCTTTCTCAGGATTCCCGATGCGCACGAGCAACAACACCCTCCGCGACCCGCTGTCACCATCCATGGTGCGCTCGCGAGCGCCATCCTTGGCGCTCGACGGTCTCTCCAGGTGCCGCTGCCCGCACGCATCTCAGAGCATCAGCCAAAGCGCAAACGGCGACTTTGACGAAACATGCCCCGAAACAAACAACACGGCCGCGGAGAAACCCTCGGTCAAGCCGCGTGGGACTGAACTCCTTCGCGAGGGCGTCAGCGTCCAAGGATGGACGCTGCCGAGCCTGTCAGGGATGACGCTTTTTGGCGTCCCTCGGGAAGGAGTTCAGTCCCGCGCGGCGTATCGAATACGTAACCAACACCGAATCTAAAACTGCAAACACCGCACAAGGGAGCAACCCATGAGCACCGTAACAAAAATCGACAACACCCCCGACTATCGCGTCGCCGACATCAGCCTTGCTGACTGGGGCCGCCGCGAGCTGGAAATCGCTGAAGGCGAAATGCCGGCACTGATGGCCATGCGCGCCAAGTACAGCGACAGCAAGCCCCTGGCGGGCGCCAAGATCCTGGGTTGTATCCACATGACCATCCAGACCGGCGTTCTCATTGAAACGCTGATCGAGCTAGGCGCTGAAGTGCGCTGGTCTTCCTGCAACATCTTCTCAACGCAGGATCACGCTGCCGCAGCTATCGCTCAGGCGGGCGTACCGGTATTTGCCTGGAAGGGCGAGACGGAAGAAGAGTACGAGTGGTGCATCGAGCAGACCATCCTGAAGGACGGCCAGCCCTGGGATGCCAACATGATTCTGGACGATGGCGGTGACCTCACGGCGATGCTGCACGACAAGTACCCCGCGATGCTGGACAAAATCCACGGCATTACGGAAGAAACCACCACGGGCGTACACCGTCTCTACGAAATGCTGGAAGCGGGAACGCTGAAAGTACCTGCGGTCAACGTGAACGACTCCGTGACCAAGTCCAAGAACGACAACAAGTACGGCTGCCGTCACAGCCTGAACGACGCTATCAAGCGCGCTACGGACCACCTACTGTCAGGCAAGCGTGCGCTGGTTATCGGTTACGGTGATGTGGGCAAAGGCTCTGCACAGTCTCTGCGTCAGGAAGGCATGATCGTTCGCGTGACGGAAGTCGACCCCATCTGCGCCATGCAAGCGTGCATGGACGGCTACGAAGTCGTATCCCCATTCATCGACGGTGTTGATGACGGCACGGACGCGAGCATCGATCGCGACCTGCTCCAGAAGACCGATCTGCTGGTTACCACCACTGGTAACTACAACGTGTGTAACTCTCGCATGCTGAGCGCCATTAAGAGTGGTGCCGTCGTGTGTAATATTGGCCACTTCGACAATGAGATCGACACCGCCTACATGCGTCGCGAGTGGAACTGGGAAGAGATCAAGCCGCAGGTCCACAAGGTGTACCGCGATCAGGAAAGCAACGATCACCTGATCTTGCTGGCCGAGGGTCGTCTGGTAAACCTTGGCAACGCTACGGGTCACCCCTCACGGATCATGGACGGCTCTTTCGCGAACCAGGTACTGGCGCAGATTTATCTGTACGAGCGTCGCTTCGCTGATCTTGAAGACGCCCTTAAGCCGGGTGCTCTCAGCGTAGAGGTGCTTCCCAAGAAACTGGACGAGGAAGTGGCCGCGCACATGGTTGCCGGCTTCGGCGGCGTTGTCACGAAGCTCACGAAGGAGCAGGCGGAGTACATCAATGTCACCGTCGAAGGCCCCTTCAAAGGCGAAGACTACAAGTACTGAGGTGCTTCTCGCCCGGGCCTTGTGCCCGGGCTTCTACCCAACCGCTTTCAGGGCAAGCGTAAAGCCCGGTCTGCGTCATGGAGCGCAGGCAGCTTTCGAGCAGTGAGGATGTAATGAGCAAGCGGGCGAACATCAGCTTCGAGTACTTTCCGCCTAAAACCGACGCCGGCCGTGAAAAGCTGCTGAATGTCACGACGCCAGCGTTGCAGGCAGTACACCCCGAGTACTTCTCGGTTACCTATGGTGCCGGGGGATCGACTCGTGACAATACGAAGGGCACGGTGCTTGCGTTGCGGGATCAGGGGCTGGACGTGGCACCTCACCTGAGTTTTGGCGGTGACGATGCCCAGACCATCGGCGCACTGATCGACGAATACCGTGATGCGGGGATCAAGCGCTTGGTTGCACTGCGCGGAGACATGCCCTCAGGCATGGGCGCGGGTACTCGGCTGGTTTACGCAAATGAGTTGGTTGAGTTCATCCGCGCACGCACCGGCGACCACTTCCATATTGAGGTGGGCGCCTACCCAGAGATTCATCCGCAGGCCGAAAGCTACGAAAGTGACGTTGCCTATCTCAAGGGCAAGTTCGATGCGGGCGCCGACGCTGCGATCACGCAGTATTTCTACAACGTCGAGGCCTACTTCTACTTCCTTGACCGCTGCGCGGCTGTCGGTATCGACAAGCCCATTTACGCCGGCATCATGCCGATCACCAACTACGCCAACCTCGCTCGCTTCTCCAAGAACTGCGGTGCTGAGATTCCTCGCTGGATCTGCAAGCGACTGGAAGCTTATGCCGACGACAGCGAAAGCATTCGTAAGTTTGGTATCGAAGTGGTCACACAGCTCTGCGAGACGCTCATCGAGAGTGGCGCGCCGGGCATTCACTTCTATTCCATGAACCAGACGGAACCCACCCTGACGATCTGCAAGAACCTGGGGCTGTAAGACGGGGCCATGCTGCGGCCTCGCTTTTACACGTCTCAGACTCTCTCTGACGCTCCAGACTCGATAACTTTGGAATCAGAACCCTCGCGTCACATCGCGAAATCTCTTCGCATGCGCGTCGGGGATTCGCTTTGTCTTTTTGACGGAACGGGCAGGGAGGTCACCGCCGAGATCGCGGCCATCGAAAAGAACTCCGTTCACGTTTCTCACGCTGGCGCCCTGGCGGTCTCTCGGGAGTCGCGCCTAAACGTCACGCTCCTCATTTCGCTGTCTCGTGGCGATCGCATGGACACGGTGGTTCAGAAAGCGACGGAGCTGGGCGTGAATCGTATCGTGCCCCTGATCAGTGAACGCACCGGCGTCAGGCTGGATGAAAACCGGCTGGCCAGGAAAAGGGATCATTGGGAGAAGATCGCTATCAGCGCCTGCGAGCAGTGCGGCCGAAACACGCTGCCCATCATCGAAGCGACGATTCCCTTCGATGATGCTCTCACGCTATTCGAGAGTAACTCGTCCCTGAAGCTCGCTCTTTATCCGACCGCATCGGCAGCATCGCTGCCCGAGGAGTGCGACGATGTCACGTTGTTGATCGGTCCCGAGGGCGGCTTTAGCGACAGGGAGCTGAATGCGGCTGTGGCCTCTGGCTTTGAGGCATTCCTGTTAGGACCCCGTGTGCTTCGAACGGAAACGGCGCCGCTCGCGGCAATCGCTGTGATGCAGGCACGCTGGGGTGATCTACTGGCGTAGGCTTCTATTGCTAAGGAGTCGGCGCAAACCGATGTAAGCGCCGGCTTTGGACGCCAAATATTCGGCATTCGGCATTCGGCATTCGGCATTCGGCATTCGGCATTCGGCATTCGGCATTCGGCATTCGGCATTCGGCATTCGAGAAATTTGCCGCAGCCCGGCTCTAAAAGCACAATAGACCCAGACCCTGAGGAGTAAGCATGACCGTTAAGCTCGGCGTAGTGATGGACCCGATTTCTGCCATCGCGTACAAGAAAGACAGCACCATGGCTATGCTGTGGGCGGCGGCAGATCGCGGCTGGGACCTGTACTACATGGAACCCGGTGATCTGTCCCTGGTTCAGGGCCAGCCCTTCGGGCGCATGGCTTCTCTCGAGGTCTTTCGGGATCCAGAGCGTTGGTACGCCCTTGCAGAAGCAGAGACACGCCCGCTGAATGATCTCGATGTCGTGCTCATGCGTCGCGACCCGCCTTTCGACAACGAATACATCTACGCGACCTACATCCTCGAAGCCGCCGAGCGCCTCGGCACCCTGATCGTGAACAAGTGCCAGTCCCTGCGCGACTGCAATGAGAAGGTGTTCGCGACGCAATTTCCCGAATGCTGCCCACCGGTGATCGTGAGCGGCGATACGGAGCAGCTAAAAACGTTCCACGTCGAGCACAAAGACGTGATCTACAAGCCGCTCGATGGCATGGGTGGTGCGTCCATCTTCCGCGTGAAGGAAGATGACCCCAATCTCAATGTGATCCTTGAGACTCTCACGGATTTCGGCAAACAGACCATCATGGCCCAGCGCTACCTTCCCGAGATCAAAGATGGCGATAAGCGCATCCTGATGATCGAAGGTGAGCCCGTTCCCTACTGCCTGGCCAGACTGCCTTCCCAGGGTGAGACTCGCGGAAATCTGGCAGCGGGTGGCACCGGCAGGGCCCAACCTCTGTCGGATCGCGATCGCTGGATTGCCGAACAGGTGGGGCCTGCCCTGCGCGAGAAGAACCTGATCTTTGTGGGCCTCGACGTCATTGGGGACTACCTCACGGAGATCAACGTCACCAGCCCCACATGCATACGCGAGATTGATGCGGCCTACGACACGGATATCGGCGGTATGCTGATGGCAGCCATCGAAGTGCGCTTGGACGCCAAAGGAGACTGATGACCTCGGCGGCGGCAACCGAGAATGATCGCCTCATGCTGGCGGTGCTTGTCGCCAGCGCACTCCACGTCCTCGTCATCTTTGGCATTACCTTCGACGCATGGCGCGCTAATCAGTCCCGCCACCAGGTCGAAGTGACCCTGGTGCAAAACCCCAATCGGCGACCCATGGAAGCTGACCACATCGCCCAGGCCGACCAAACTGGCAGCGGCAGTGAAGCGCTTCGTGATCTGGCTGCCGGCGAGCAAATGGCGTTACCCCAACCCCTGGTGCCGTCCGCGTCCCAGCAAGCCACCGCCAGCCGTGGTCGCGAGCGTTTGGCAGCACCTTCGGTAACGTCTACTGATGCTGCTACAAAAATCGTGGATCGACGGGGCGAGCAGCAGAGCTTCGAGGATTTGCCAGAGGCGGAGCGGGAACTGGCGCGCCTTAATCAGCAGTTGGCCCGACTACAGGCAGATCTCGATGCTCAGCGTCAGCAGCGCACCCGGGAACCCCGCGTGCGACGCCTCGATGCAGTGTCGGCGAAGTCGGCTGCGGACGCCGCCTATCTGGCGGAGTGGCGCCGTCGGGTAGAAACCGTTGGTAACCAGTATTACCCCGAGGCCTCTCTGCGCTACGGTATCTACGGAAGCCTGGAGATGCTGGTGACCGTACGAAAAGACGGGAATCTGGAGGACATCAAGGTACTCAAGTCATCGGGCTATGCAGTGCTCGATGAGGCAGCGATCCGCATTGTGCAGCTTGCCGCGCCCTATTCGCCCTTCCCGGACGCTCTTCGCGCCACCACGGACAAGCTCGAAATTCTCCGCACATGGCAATTCGAACAAAACCCGCTAAGCTCGAATTGAGTCGGTGTTTCTGCGCTTGGTTCCCGCTTTGATGCGGCGCGCGCAGTGCTCCATCACCAAACTGAGCCGCCGGGAGGGGTTATGAAGGCCGCGAGCCACAGTCTGCATGACCACTTCCTGCTGGCGATGCCCAGTCTCGACGAAGGTCTGTTCAGCGGCAGCATCACCTATATCTGTGAGCATGGCGAAGCCGGTGCCATGGGGATCGTCATTAACCAGCCTCTCGATCTTTCTCTGGGCGAAATCTTTGAGCACCTCGACATCGACGCCCATCGGGACTTCGATCTTTTTCCGGTGCTGGCAGGCGGGCCCGTCCAGATCGATCACGGCTTTGTCCTGCACCCCAACGAGGGAAATCGCTGGGATTCATCCCTACGCGTTACCGACGAAGTGCAGCTCACTACCTCCCAGGACGTACTTAAAGCCATAGCACGGGATGAAGGCCCTTCGAAGTTTGTCGTGGCGCTGGGCTACGCCGGTTGGTCTGCAGGGCAACTGGAGGAAGAGATCGCCAACAACAGCTGGCTCACCTTACCGGCAAATCAGGGGGTGATCTTCGATACCGCCATTGAGCAGCGAGTCTCTGCGGCGGCTGCTATGCTCGGCATCGACATGAACCTAATGAGCGCCCAGGCCGGCCACGCCTGAAAAGCACCCCAACGCATTGCCAAGCCCGAAAAACGCCGAACGAATCCTCTCCTTTGACTTCGGACTACGCCAAATCGGTGTAGCCGTGGGCAATGCGATCCTTGGCACGACCCAGCCGCTTACGGTGCTCAATGCGAAGGAGGGTCAGCCCGACTGGACTGCGGTTGCCGCACTCATTGATGAATGGAAGCCCGACCACCTTTTGGTGGGAGATCCACTAAACATGGATGGCAGCGTTAGCGATCTCGCTGTTCGCGCCAGAAAGTTTGGCCAGCGCCTTCACGGACGCTTTGGCCTACCGGTTGAAGCGATGGACGAACGCCTCAGCAGTTTTGAAGTGAAACAGCAGCAACGTGAGTCAGGCCATGCCGGAGACTACAAAAAGCGTCCGGTTGATGCTCTAGCTGCAGAGCTCATCCTTCAGGACTGGTTAAGACTTCGCGAAAACAGCGCGTGACGACCGGGTCCAAGAACAGCAGCACCAACGAGGACCGGGCCTTCGGTCTGGATGATGTCAACGTCCTAGATTCCGGATGATTCGATGAGCGGTGAGCGGTGAGCGGTGAGCGGTGAGCGGTGAGCGGTGAGCGGTGAAAAGCAGCTTGGGCGAATCATTGGACCTTAGCCGGTACGGAGCGGGAGAGCAGTTGTTTCCTTTATCTTCTCCATGGAAAAACTGGCACTTACATCCAACAGATCTGCCACGGTAATCAGCTGTTTGTAGATGCGATCGTAGTCTTCAACGTCTTTGGCAACGACTTTGAGAAGGTAGTCAATTTCTCCCGCCATTCTATGCACCTCCAATACCTCCGGAATCTTCGCCACACCGTTCGAAAACTTGCTTAGCCATTTTTCATCGTGACTGGCGGTCCGGACTAACACGAATGCTGTAATTCCCAGTTCAAGTGCACTTGCGTTCAAGAGTGCGACTCGTGAACGAATCACACCTTCTTCTTCCAATCGACGGATTCGCCGCCAGCAGGGTGTTTGTGAAACACATGCTCGTTCAGCGACTTCCGCAATCGTCCCGGAGCAATCGTGCTGAAGAGCCTCCAAGATTCGTAAATCCACGCCGTCCAGCTCTTTCATAAGATGCCTTATGGAATAAATATCTAATTAATAGGTTAATTTAGTAATATTTTGGAAGCATTTTCCAATCAAATAGAAATAATATCCCAATTCACAGCCGGAGGCATTGATTATGAACTTCACGCGTCTATTCACCGCGCATCCCGAAACCGTGGGAGAGACCTATTTTCAGCACATGGGAAGCGCGTTGTACTTTTCGTGCTGCATGCTGCTGGCTGGTACGGCTTGCTTGCTCCACGGCGTCCTACCGTTTGTGTTCTCGTCGACAGGCAAGGACACCATTAGTCACCTTTACGACCGTATGGCTCTCAACCGGAACAAACACTCGTCCGTTAGACCGACGAATGAAGAGATCCATCACCACTCACAGTTAGGCACTGACTAGCGTGACACCTGAATCTGGAGCAGGTTCGCTCGCTCAGCGATGGGGCCGAAGCCAAGTGACGTCGGCAACGATAGAAGTGCTTCCGCGCCTACTCGTTGTGGCTGGGAGTGCCACAGCTTCTGGATTGACCGAGTGAAACATGGACGATCGCGGTAGCGGCTCATCAGGACGCGCGCTCCGCCGCAACGCGTCTCAACCGAAACCACTGATCAATCGGCGGTGTGTTATTACTCGGGCGTCAGTCGGGCGAGTTGTTCAGAGCCCGAAAGCCGTTGGCGAAACGCGAACAGCTTGAGGAACAACAGGTCGGGCGGCCGACACCGGGCGAAAGGAGTTATTTCAACTTTTAACAACGTGACGTCGCAAGAAGCTCGGGCCGTCAGCCGCCGTGCGAGAAGGCACTAAGACCTACCGCCCATCTACCTCCAAATCCACCTGCGCATAGCTTGCCCGACGCTTGTCGAACATCTTGATGCCCAAGCGCACTTCATTCGCCGAGTCCGCGCAGCGGATGGCTTCCTCTGAGGTGATGGCGCCCTCCCGGTACTTGGCCAGCAGCGACTGATCCAGCGTCTGCATACCCTGTTCCGTGGATTTAGACATCACGTCCTTGATGAGGTGAATCTGTCCCGTGCGGATGTGATCGGCGATGAGCGGCGTATTCAGGAGAATCTCCATCACCGGTACGCGTCCCGTGCCACTGGCCTCGGGGAGAAGCTGCTGAGCCACCATTGCATTCAGGTTGAGGGACAGGTCCATCATTACCTGGTTGTGCCGCTCCGTTGGGAAGAAGCTAAGAATTCGGTCGATAGCCTGGTTCGCATTGTTGGCGTGGAGCGTGCACAGGCACAAATGGCCCGTTTCGGCGAAGCTCATGGCATGGGCCATGGTTTCGGCGGACCGCACTTCACCGATCAGAATCACGTCGGGGGCCTGACGCAACGCATTCTGTAGGCCAACCTCGAAGCTGTCCGTATCGATACCAACTTCGCGCTGGGTAATCAGGCACCCCGCGTGATCGTGGATGAATTCGATCGGGTCTTCGATGGAGAGGATATGTCCGCGGCTATTGCGATTGCGATGGCCCACCATGGCCGCAAGGGACGTGGACTTACCGGTACCGGTGCCGCCCACAAAAATAATCAGGCCACGCTTGGCCATAGCCAGATCTGCCACGATGGGTGGCAAGCCAAGCTCGGCAAACTGCGGTATCTCCGCTTTGATGCGGCGCAGTACCAGACCAAAGGATCCACGCTGAATAAACGCACTGGCTCGGAAGCGCCCGTGCTCCTCAGAGTGCACGGCGTAGTTGCACTCCTGGTCGCGCAGGAATTCTGCCTGTTGCGTTGGCGCCATGGTTTCCAATACGAGCGCTCTCGCCTGATCGTCCGTCAGGCTTTCCTTGCCGACAGACTGGATCTCACCATCTACTTTGATGGCCGGCGCCGCTCGACATGCGATGAAACCGTCCGAGGCATTTTTCTGGACCATAATGGCGAGGAGGTCATCAATCTTCATAACGCTTTGTTCTACCCCGTTAGGCGGCCAATCTTACGGCGTTCCTAGAAATTCTCTGGCATCCGCGCCTTTTCGCGCGCCACATCGCGATTGATGATGCGCTTATCCAGGAGATCTTTGAGACACTGGTCCATGGTCTGCATCCCCACAGCCTGCCCGGTCTGGATCGCCGAGTACATCTGGGCGACCTTGTCTTCGCGGATGAGATTCCGGATTGCTGAGGTGGCGCGCATGATTTCGTGGGCAGCAACCCGGCCACCAGCCGTACGTTTGAGGAGTGTCTGCGAGATCACCGCCTGCAGTGATTCGGAGAGCATGGAACGCACCATGTCCTTTTCCGCCGCCGGGAACACATCAATTACCCGATCGATGGTTTTTGCCGCAGAGGTTGTGTGGAGTGTTCCGAACACGAGGTGACCGGTTTCCGCCGCCGTTAATGCCAGGCGAATGGTCTCGAGGTCGCGCATCTCACCCACGAGGATGATATCGGGGTCTTCACGCAGGGCACTGCGCAGCGCTTCGGCGAAACCGAGCGTATCCCGATGCACCTCACGCTGGTTCACCAGACACTTACGGCTCTCGTGGACAAATTCGATGGGGTCTTCGATGGTGAGTATGTGTTCGTATTTATGATCGTTGATGAAGTCGATCATGGCTGCCAGGGTGGTGGACTTACCGGAGCCTGTTGGGCCGGTAACCAGCACAAGGCCTCGCGGCATCAGGCTGATATCGCGAAACACCTGTCCCATGCCCAGATCTTCCATGGTCAGAACCTTGGATGGGATGGTCCGGAAGACGCCTGCGGCGCCCCGATTCTGGTTAAACGCGTTAACGCGGAAGCGAGCAACACCAGGAACCTCGAAGGAAAAGTCCGTCTCGAGGAATTCCTCGAAGTCCTTCCGCTGCTTATCGTTCATGATGTCGTACATCAGATCGTGCACCTGCTTGTGCTCAAGCGGTGGCAGATTGATGCGGCGAACATCGCCATCCACGCGGATCATGGGCGGGAGCCCCGCCGAGAGGTGTAAGTCTGAAGCGCCCTGCTTAGCGCTAAAGGCCAATAGTTCAGTGATATCCATAGCTGAACGCGTTCCCTGTGTTGATCCTTAGCGCCCGCCGTCTGCGCGAGCGCTCCGTTATCATAGGACGATGACCACTGATCCTATCGGCTCCAATATAACAAAGGTACTGGAGGAGGTGCGTGCTGCGACGGAATTTAGCGGCAGGCACTTCGAGAGCCTCCGCGTGCTCGCCGTTTCCAAAACCAAGCCCGCTGAGGCCGTTCGATCAGCTCACGCCGCTGGGCTTTCGGAGTTCGGTGAGAACTATCTGCAGGAAGCGGTCGAAAAGATCGAGGCTTGTAAAGATCTCGATCTTACCTGGCACTTCATCGGGCCGATCCAGTCCAACAAGACGCGACCCATCGCCGAGCACTTCCAATGGGTGCAGAGCGTCGATCGCAGCAAGATTCTCCGGCGTCTCGCCGAACATCGGCCAAAGGCCCTGCCGCCGCTCAATGTCTGCATCCAGGTGAATATCTCTGGTGAGGCCAGCAAATCGGGGTGCGAACCTGAGGAGCTGGATGCACTGCTGGCGGAGGCGGCGGCGTTACCGTCGCTTAATCTGCGAGGATTGATGGCCATACCGGCGCCCGCAGAAACCTACGAAGCGCAAAAGAAGGCTGCAGATTCTCTGGCCACACTTTTTGAGGCCGCCATAAAACACTATCCCTCCATGGATACCCTATCCATTGGCATGTCCTCAGATCTGCGCGCAGCCATCGCCGCCGGCAGCACCATGGTGCGCATCGGTACGGCAATCTTTGGCGCACGGAGCAGGTGAAGGGCTTCATAGGCCGGTTGTATACTGGCGCGCCTTTTATTCGGACAGGACCCGGAACACCGTGAGCGAGTTCTCCATCGCCTTCGTTGGCGCAGGTAACATGGCCGGCAGCATCATCGGCGGTATGCTGGCTGCGGGCGTATCTGCGGATCGCTTTTCGGCGTCGGATCCCGCAGCAACCAATCTTGATGCCTTGCGCGATCGTGGGCTTACCCGCCTTGCCAGTGACAACCGGGCTGCTGTCACGAATGCGGATGTGGTGGTGCTGGCGGTCAAACCTCAGGTATTGGCTGAAGTCTGCGCAGATATCGCCCCTGCATTGAACTCCGACAAACTCGTTATCTCCATCGCCGCTGGCGTCGAAGGCGAGGCCATTCATCGTTGGCTGGGCGGTTCGGCGGCCATCGTGCGCTGCATGCCCAACACACCCGCCCTCGTTGGCGAGGGTGCGAGCGCCCTATGCCCCATAAGAGAGGTCAGCGATCAGCACCGCAGCTGGGCCGAAGATATTCTCGGGGCCGTTGGCGTCGTGCGTTGGGTCGAGCGCGAGCATGATCTTCACGCGGTCACCGCGGTCTCCGGATCGGGACCGGCTTACTTCTTCCAGTTCATGGAAGCGATGATCACCGAGGCCGAGCGCATGGGTCTGGACGCCGAAACAGCACGTACACTGTGTGCACAAACCTGCATTGGCGCTGGCCACATGGTTGCCGCCGGTGACGTGGACGCAGGAGAGCTTAGGCGCAGGGTTTGTAGCCCCGGCGGCACTACCGAGCGCGCCGTTGCAGCCTTTAGCGCTGGTGATCTTGCGGGACTTGTCAGCACGGCTATGGAAGACTGCTTCAAACGCTCCGAAGAGCTCGCCGAGGAACTCTCCCGCTAGGGACACCAACCACCACATGGGACATACATGAACGCCCTAAACGAAATCACCGTCTACCTGGTACAGACCGCCGTCAGCATCTATTTGCTAATTATGCTGATGCGTTTTCTGCTCCAGCTGTCGCTCGCTGATTTCTACAACCCGATTTCCCAGTTCCTGGTACGCGCGACGAACCCGCTGGTTCTGCCCGTTCGCAAGATTTTACCGGCCAAGGGGCGTTTTGACGCGGCATCTCTGCTGCTGGCAGTACTAATTCAGTTGATCGGCATCGTCGTGCTGCTCTTGATGAACAGCTTTTCCCCGCCGGCAATCAGTCTTTTACTGGCCTGGTCTGTGGTCGCGGTGCTGGGTCTGCTGGTGAAGATCTATTTCTTTGCCCTACTTGGCATGATTATTCTGAGTTGGATTGCTCCGGGCACTTCAAATCCCGCGGCGTACCTTATGTACCAGATCACGGAACCGGTGATGGCACCATTCCGTAAAGTACTTCCTGCCATGGGCGGCATCGATTTCTCTCCCATACTGGTCTTTATCCTGATCAACGTCGTTCAAATATTCCTGCGCAACCTCGCGGCGGGCATTGGCCTGCATCCTGCGCTGGTTATGGGCATCTGAGCCCGGCGGATATGCTCCATGAGTCCGGATTCTGTCGGCATCGTTACCCCGCGCGTCGCGCACTTTGATGAACCCATCGCCTTCCTGGGCGGCGGCGGACTGGACAGCTTTGATCTGATCTATGAGACCTACGGCGCGCTAAACAGCAGCGCAAGCAATGGCGTGCTGATCTGCCACGCTCTGTCTGGTCACCATCATGCGGCGGGCTATCACGACGCAAATGATCGCAAGCCAGGCTGGTGGGATGCCTGCATTGGCCCGGGCAAAGCCATCGATACCAATCAGTTTTTCGTCGTATCGCTCAACAACCTGGGCGGATGCCACGGCAGCACCGGGCCCGTGAGCGATCAACCGGGTGACAAAAAGCCCTGGGGCCCAGACTTCCCGCAGCCCCAGGTCGAAGACTGGGTCGACGCCCAGGCGCGCCTTACCGATGAGCTAGGCATCAAACAGTGGGCGGTGGTGATCGGCGGTAGCCTCGGTGGCATGCAGGCCATGAGCTGGGCGGTGCGCTATCCCGAACGTCTGAGACACTGCGTTGTGATCGCCGCTGCCATGAAGCTCAGCGCTCAGAACATTGCTTTCAACGAAATTGCCCGGCGCGCCATCGTTACGGATCCGGGTTTTGAGGAAGGCCATTACCTGGAGCACGACACGCACCCAGCGAAAGGCCTGGCTCTCGCACGCATGGTCGGGCACATCACCTACCTGTCAGACGATGCCATGGCCGATCGCTTTGGCCGCGAGCTACAGATAAGTGACGAGCGGCAGGCACCCGAGGAAGAGGCGCCCAAATACCAGGTAGAAAGCTATTTGCGTTACCAGGGCGCACAGTTCGCCGACAGCTTCGATGCCAACACTTACCTGCTGATGACGCGGGCCCTGGACAGCTTCGACCTCGCCGCCAGCTCTGGTGGTGATGCCGTCGCGGCCTTCGAAAAGTCCCAATGCGATTTCCTGGTGCTTTCGTTTTCCACGGACTGGCGCTTTTCACCCGCCCGATCCCGGGAAATCGTAGATGCTCTTATCGCTGCGGAGCGACCGGTGAGCTACGCCGAGATTGAAGCCGCCGAAGGTCACGACGCCTTTTTACTGCCGATCCCCCGCTATCTCGATGTACTCAATGCCTATTTGGGCAGGGTTCTAGACTGATGCGCCAGGATCTTTCACATATATTCCAGTGGGTGGAGCAGGGCGCCCGAGTCCTCGACCTGGGCTGCGGAGACGGGGAGTTTCTGTCCGAATTGCAGGCTCACAACCAGGTACGTGGTATGGGCATCGAGATCGATCCGAGCGCGATTACCACTTGCATCGCCAAAGGCCTGAACGTTGTCGAGCAGGATGTGGACGACGGTTTGGCGAACTTTGCCGATGACAGTTTTGACGTGGTGGTGATGGCCCACGCTCTGCAGGCGGTGCGCTATCCCCACCTCGTGCTGGACGAAATGCTGCGTATCGGCCGCGAGTCCATCGTCACCTTTCCCAACTTTGGCCAGTGGCGTTGCCGTGTCCACCTTGCGACCAGGGGGCGTATGCCCGTCTCGAAGTTTCTTCCGTATACCTGGTACGACACGCCGAACATCCACTTCTGCACCGTGAGGGACTTCGAGACCCTGTGCCGTCAGCGTGGGATTCGAGTGCTCGGTCGTCACATGATTGGCGGCGAAAATAGTAGCGGATTCATGGCACGCCGGCTCCCCAACCTGTGGGCAACGACTGCCATCTATCACATCACCCGATAGGACCAGAAACTATGAAACGGATCAGGCAGGTCAATCTTGTTGCCCTCGCGCTGATGGTGCTGCTGTGCGGCGCCCAGGCCCGCGCGCAGCTGTCGGAGCGCTTTGGGCCCTATGAGCTTCATTACAGCGTGGTGAACACCACCTTCCTCGAGCCCGCGGTTGCCTCACAATACGGCATCACACGGGGGAACCGACGGGCTATCCTCAACCTTTCTCTTCGTGAGCATCTGCCCGATGGCACCACGGCGGCGAGGACCATGGACCTCGAGGGCAGTTCCTGGGATCTGACCGAGCAGCGGATCAATTTCGATTTTCTGGAAGTGCGCGAAGGTCCGGCCATTTACTACATTGGTCAGTTCAAGTTTCTTAATCGCGAATGGCGCTACTTCAACGCGCGTTTCAAGCCCGAGGGTAGCGAAGAGTTCTTCGACTACGAATTCAAACACCAGATGTACCGCAATGACTGAAGGCTCCGTGGACAGCGATCGCCAGGAGCTGGTACTGGCGACGGGCAACACGGGCAAGCTTCGGGAATTTTCCCGCTTGCTGGCGGACCTTCCCTTTGAGCTGCGAATGCAGTCCGAACTGGCTGTAGTGGCACCCGAGGAAACCGGGATTACCTTCGTGGAAAATGCGTTGATCAAGGCGCGGGCCGCAGCAGAACAAACGGGTCTTCCCGCCCTCGCAGATGACTCGGGGATTTCTGTAGATGCCCTCGGTGGCTCACCCGGCGTACGCTCAGCACGCTACGCAGGCACGGGGCGGGACGAAGACAACAATTCAAAACTTCTGGAGGCTCTGGCTCAAGTTCCGACTGGACAACGTCGCGCGCACTTCCACTGTGCACTGGTATATTTACGTCACGCGCAGGACCCTTGCCCGCTCATTGCCCAAGGGCGCTGGTACGGCGAGATTCTGGAGGCCCCCCGGGGCTTGGAGGGCTTCGGCTATGACCCGTTGTTTTTCGTGCCGACCCATGGCGTCGCCGCGGCGGAGCTAGAGCGAGACGTAAAAAATCGAATCAGCCACCGGGCAATCGCCGTACAAAAACTCCTCGCGCAGTTCGACGAGCGCTGAGACCCATGGGGCCTGTCATGCTCCTGCCTCTCAGTCTGTACGTACACCTCCCCTGGTGCGAACGAAAGTGCCCCTACTGTGACTTCAACTCCCATGAGCGAACGGCAATCCCCGAAGCCGAGTATGTGGAGGCCCTTCTCAATGACTTTGCCCGCGAGACCGCCGGCGAGACACGCACCATTCAAACGGTTTTCGTAGGTGGTGGCACACCAAGCCTCTTTAGCGCGGAAGCTATCAACAGGCTGCTTTGCGGTCTTCGAGAGCAAGCGGAATTCGCCCAGGACTGCGAGATTACTTTGGAAGCCAACCCGGGCAGCACCGACAACGGCAAACTATCAGGCTTCGTGGAAGCCGGTGTGACTCGGTTTTCGCTGGGTATCCAGAGCTTCAATAACGACCATCTCAAAGCCTTAGGGAGGATCCACGACAGCGACACCGCTGAGCACGCTATCGGCGCTGCCCTGGCCTCGGGTGCAAAAACGTTCAACGTCGACCTTATGCATGGGCTACCTGGGCAATCGCAAACCCAGGGGGTCAGCGATGTTTCCACCGCCATTGAAATCGGTGCGCCGCATGTCTCCTGGTATCAACTCACCATCGAGAAAAACACGCGCTTCTATACGTCGCCGCCGACACTTCCCACCGAGGATACGCTCGCGTCCATTGAGGCCGAGGGTGTCTCGCGCCTTCTATCAGCCGGCTATCGTCGTTACGAGGTTTCCGCGTGGTCGAAGCCCGGCCAGGAGTGCCGACATAACCTGAATTACTGGCGCTTCGGAGATTATCTGGGTATCGGCGCCGGCGCTCATGGCAAGGTGACCAGTGACAAGGGTGTCATTGGACGCTACTCCAAGACCCGCAAGCCGGAAGACTATTTGGCAAGCGCTGGAACCACCAGGCGGGGATGGCGAGAGCTCGATAAGGGAGATCGGGTCGGGGAATTCATGCTGGGCGCCCTTCGTCTCACGGATGGATTTAGTCTGGATATCTTTGAGGAAAGAACCGGCGTTTCAGCCACAGCGCTTGAAGTCCCTTTTGAAGACCTCGAAGGTCGAGGCTTGCTGTCGCGAGATTCCGAGCTCGTTCGCACCACCGAATTGGGCTCGCGATACCTGGACGACGTAATCAACGCCTTCTTCGATATGGCAGGCCGCTAGGGTTCTCAGTGTGCGCTTGTGCCCGCTTGCGCTTTACGCGTTGTTGTTGACGGCACGCGTATCGCATAGGTTTAGTTTTCGGAAGTCGACCGTGTTTCGCATCCACCCAACGGCGCACCCTGCCGAAGGCCGCTCGATGAAAGAGAGCGGTGATACAGTGACCAAGTACCGCTTAACGTCGTTGGTATAGCAAATCCCAGACTCCATGGCCCAGCCGCTCTCCCCGCTTTTCAAATTTGGTGATAGGCCTTTCTTCTGGGCGTTGTGCATACGAACTGGCACCCGCCAAGTTTTCCAGTTTCGAAAAAGCGTCTAGCACCTCGAGCATGTGCTCGGCGTAAGGCTCCCAGTCTGTTGCGAGATGCAGAATTCCGCCTGGGGCCAGGCGCGATACAAGAAGCTCAACAAAGGGTGGCTGAATGAGGCGGCGCTTGTGGTGACGCTTCTTGTGCCAAGGATCGGGGAAGTAGATCTGCACTCGATGAAGAGAGTCCGGGGCAATGCAATGTTCAAGAACCTCTACCGCGTCATGACACATGACCCGCAGGTTTTCCAAACCGCGGTCGTCCAAATCATGAAGTAACTTGCCAACGCCCGGGCGGTGAACCTCAATTCCCAGGTAGTGCCGATCGGGGAACGCCGCTGCCATCTCGACCAGCGAATGCCCCATGCCGAAACCGATCTCCAACACACGTTCGCCCTCACCCCCAAAAAGCGCATCGAAGTCCAAATACCCCGGCGTGTAATCGATGCCCCATTGAGGCCAGCCTTCATCAAAGGCCCGCTGCTGGGCGTCCGTCATGCGACCGGCTCGCAGAACAAAGCTGCGGATCCTGCGATGACGGAGTTCGGTTTCCTCACTCATGACTACGAAGGTTGGCTTGCGGAGACGAGGTCCATGCGGCGGCTGGAGCTTATCAATCGATAGCGATTTTGATTGCTGCCGCAGCGAGACAAACCCAACCGACGATAAAGGCTAGACCGCCAAGGGGGGTAATAGCTCCCAGCCACTTGATACCCGTGATGCTCAGCACGTAGAGACTGCCGGAAAAAATCAGAATGCCCAAAGCAAAGAGCGGAACGCTGGATTTGAGCAGGCTCGAATTCGGAAACTGAAGGAGCAGAACACCAACTGCCAGGAGCGCAAGAGCATGATAGAACTGATACTGAACCGCTGTTTCGAAAACCCGCATGCTGTAATCATCGAAGCGAGCGCGCAGTGCGTGTGCACCGAAGGCGCCCAAGCCAACACCGATCAGCCCCCCGATTGCGCCCAAAAACAGACTGAGTTTTGCATAGGACATGTGTCTGATCCTGTAAAAATGGTTTAGTGCCGAGTGCTGTAACTCGCGGCCATCGACGCTGGTTCGCCAGTGTTAGCTAAAAGCAGTGACGCAAAAAGCCTACCGTGAAAAGCAGCGCCATAAAAAAAGGCCACGCTACCATTTAATACAGGCAACGCGACCTTGTTGTGCGGCTGAAAGTTTTAGAGAACGACGGCGCCGCGAATTTTCTTCATTGCCGCCTGCTCGAGCTGACGGATACGCTCGGCAGAGACGCCATACTCATCGGCCAACTCGTGCAGCGTGGACTTTTCATCCATGAGCCAACGACGGGACAGAATGTCGCGGCTGCGATCATCAAGCTTTGCGATCGCCGCGTGAAGTTTGCCGTAGCTGTTGGACTGCCACTCGTCTTCCTCAACGGTGGTCGCCGGATCAGCGATATCGTCTTCGAGGAAGTGCTGCGGTGCCTGCCAGCCTTCGTCTTCGTCCGCATCGGTCGGTGCATCGAAGGCAACATCACGACTAGAGAGACGACCTTCCATGCGATGCACTTCTTTGACATCGACACCCAGGTCATCGGCGACAGCCTGAGCTTCGTCAGCAGATAGCCATGCCAGAGTTTTCTTGGCGCTACGAAGATTAAAGAAGAGCTTGCGCTGGGCTTTAGTGGTTGCAACCTTCACGATGCGCCAGTTGCGCAGGATGTACTCGTGAATCTCTGCCTTGATCCAGTGCACGGCGAAGGACACCAGACGGACGCCTTTTTCCGGATCGAAGCGCTTCACAGCCTTCATGAGGCCGACGTTGCCTTCCTGAATCAGGTCACCCTCGGACAGCCCGTAGCCACGGTAGCTGCGGGCGATATGGACGACAAAGCGCAGATGCGACATGACCAGCTCGCGGGCCGCCTGTACGTCATCATCAAAAAAGAGACGCTCCGCGAGCTGGCGCTCTCGGTCTGCATCGAGAACCGGGATCGCACCGACAGACTGCACGTAGGCCGCGAGATTGGCGCCGGGGACCATCTGGTCCACGGGCATCAGCTGCGTGCCAGGCGCTTTCTTGGTAGTGGGCTTGGTGGTGGGCTCGGTTGTGGGCTCGGTTGTGGGCTTAGCTACGGAACTGGCGAGGGCAGCGTTCACGGAAGCCTTTTTCGCGGGGCTTACTAGCTCCGCAAAGGCGCCGGTGGCATTGTCTGCAGCACTCACAGCCGCACCATTTACCGCTATATTCATTGCCATTGAGGTCACAGGTATCTCGCAATCGGAGGTGGATTTTAGCACTCTGGTACTTAGAGTGCTAAACGCCGGAAAGTTCAATTTATTTAGTTTTATATAACTCTGAGTTATATCAGTCGGGCTCGATCGCCCTCAGATGGCGGAAAACAGCGAGCCAGGCGCCCACCAATCCGAGGCCCGCTCCAATCAATACAAGCTGCAGGCTGTCCACCAATCCAAGGCCGCGCAGCTGAAAGTCGCTGTCATAGGCAGTCGCCAAAACTTCCACGGGCATAGCGAGGATCGTCGTTCCCAAAAGCACGAGTATCGCGGCGAAAGCGCCCCCGCCGAGTCCGAACCAGAGCCCCGTGTAAAGAAGCGGCCGACGGGCGAAGGCATTACTGCCTCCCACGAGCTTCACGATGACGATCTCATCGCGGCGATTTTCGATCTCGAGGCGGATGGTGTTGCCTAGAACCAGCACCACCGCTATCAACAGAAGCGCTCCGAGTACCTGAACAGCCCTCCGGCCAAGATCCATGACCGCTCGTAATCGCACCAACCACTGAGCGTCGACAACCAGCTCGTCTACGGCGTCCATGGGCACTAATTCACCGCGCAGCGCATCTACCGCCGCCTCGTCGCTCTGGGCCGGAGTCAGCAGCAGCAGGTGGGGCAAAGGGTTATCGGGAAGATGGGCTGCAAGGTCTCCGAGCGCGGAGTCCGCCACGAAATCTTCCAGCGCCCGGTCCCGATCGATAAACGTTACGCCACTGATATCGCCCCGGGCACGCAGTTCCCCGGCGAGGCGACGCGCCTCGTCGGCGGTGACGGAGGATTCGAGGAATACCGACAACTGCGCCGGACTCTCCATGCGGGTACTCGCACCCTGTACGTTATCGAGAACAAGCCAGAGACCGGCAGGAAGAGCGATGGCAATGCCGATCACCAGCCAGGTCATTAGACTCGACAGGGGTTTTTGGAGCACGCGCGACAAACTCTCCGCCGCAGATTGACCGTGATGGTGTCGCCAGCTCTTCCAGCGCGCACCGATCTTCGTGCGACGGGGCCGAGCGTTGTTTCCCGCTCCCCGGCTACGCGCCATCGGTTGCGTCGCCGACCGCAGTCAGTCGACCCTCTTTGAGCGTGATGATGCGATGACGCAGCCGCGAGATCAGCGCCAGGTCGTGGCTCGCAATGAGAACAGTGACTCCGACACGACTGAAATCAATGAAGAGCCGCATGATCTCCGCCGATAGCTCAGGATCGAGGTTACCGGTGGGTTCATCGGCCAAAAGAATCGAAGGCCGCCCGACCACCGCTCGAGCGATACCTACGCGCTGCTGCTCTCCACCCGACAGGGCCATGGGCATGGATGTCGCGCGCTCAAGGAGCCCCACCTTATCGAGCGCGGCGCTGACCCGACGCTCCATGTCGCGGTGATCGTAGCCGGCAATCATCAGGGGTAGGGCAACATTGTCGTGGACCGTGCGGTCCATGAGCAGTTTGTGATTCTGAAAAACGACGCCGATGTTCTGGCGATGACGGGGAATCGCGCCCCGTCGGAGCGAGCCAAGGTCCTGGTTTCCCACCACCACGCGACCGCGGGTCGGGCGTTCCATGGCCATGATCAATTTGAGCAATGTGCTTTTGCCGGCGCCCGAGTGCCCGGTCAGGAAAACCAGTTCCTCGGGCTCGATTTCAAAACTGACTTCCCGAAGCGCGTCGTGGTTGTTGTCGTACCGCTTGCTGACGCGATCGAAGCTGATCATGAACGCTGAAACAGAGCCCGTATAAAGTCACTGGCCACGAAAGGCCGAAGATCTTCCGCAGACTCACCGACGCCAATAAATCGGATCGGCAGCTTTAGCCGCTGAGCGATTGCGAAGATAACCCCACCTTTGGCAGTGCCATCGAGCTTAGTGAGTGTCACGCCCGTGACTCCGACAACCTCACCAAACTGCGTTGCCTGAGCTAGTGCGTTCTGGCCCGTCCCGGCATCCAGTACCAGCATGACTTCGTGAGGCGCGTACTCGCTAATCTTGCCCATGACGCGCACAACCTTGGAAAGCTCGTCCATGAGGTGGCTCTTGTTCTGCAGCCGCCCTGCTGTGTCGGCAATGAGCACATCCACGTTGCGCGCCGTCGCTGCTTGCAGGGCGTCGTAAATAACAGAGGCGCTATCCGCACCCGTGTGCTGGGCTATCAGCGGCACATCGTTGCGCTCGCCCCAGTGCTGAAGCTGCTCCACCGCCGCGGCACGAAACGTATCGCCGGCGGCGAGCATCACGGAGCGACCCTCATCTTTGAAGCGGCGAGCCATCTTGCCGATGGTCGTGGTTTTACCCACACCGTTGACGCCAACAACCAGGATCACGAAGGGTGCGCTGCTTGAGACATCCAGAGGAGCTTCGCAGGGAGCCAACACGGAGTGGAGTTCCTGCTGCAGCGCCTCCAAAAGTGCCTCACCGTCGGCGAGTTCCTTCCGGGAAACCCGATCCGTAAGCCTGGAAACGATATCGGCGGTAGCCTCGATCCCTACATCAGCCATGATGAGCTGCGACTCGAGCTCTTCCAGAAGATCGGCATCGATTTCTTTTTTCCCCAGGAAGAGAGTGCCGATTCCTGCAACGAGGTTATCGCTGGTGCGCCCGAGACCTCGTTTGAGACGGCCGAAGAATCCGGGCTCTTTGGGAGTCTCCGTTGTGGCGGCGCTTGTTGCAGTGTTTGTGGGGGCAGAGCTCTCGCTCTCTTCCGCGGGCGACGCCGCTGCCCCGCCAGGCTGGGTCGCGTTGCCATCGACCATTTGCACCGAAACCACGGATTCCGCATCCGTCATGCTGGAGTCTATTGCTATATCAGCTTCCTGTGTCGCTGCATCAGGGGTGACTTCAGCATCGGATGGCGGAGTATCACTCGATGCCCCAGCTTCCTCGGAGTTCTCGGGCACCTGGGATTGAGCGCGATCTTTTCTTGACCTGAAAAACTTCATGAATGCGTGTATGACGCCGCGATGGAAGTGCTGTCGCTAAAGAGTGCGTATCGTATCATCGCGACCTCTCTTATCGCGATTGGAGCCGACCTTTGGCTCGGGGAAATTCCGGACAGCTACGCATCATCGGCGGCCAGTGGCGGGGTCGAAAAGTACCCGTGCCGACTGCGGAAGGCCTCAGACCGACTGGCGATCGGATTCGCGAAACGCTCTTTAATTGGCTCGCTGCGCAAATCCCTGATGCCCACTGCCTCGACCTCTTCGCGGGAACCGGCGCTCTCGGTCTGGAAGCACTGTCTCGAGGCGCCGCTCATTGCGCTTTTGTTGAGATCGCGTCGCGCCCCGCGGCCGCGCTCGAAGGCAGTATCCGCACGCTGAACGCCGAGTCTCGCTGCGAGATTCTGCGCTGTTCCGCAGAAGAGGCCCTGAATCGTCTGCGAAACGACACCCCCGACAGAAGCTTCCATGTCGCCTTTCTCGACCCTCCCTTCGAGAAGGAGTTACTCAGCCCTGCACTGGAGCAGCTGTGTGACAGCGGAATCCTCACTCACGATGCGGTGATCTATGTGGAGTGCTCGATGCGCGAGACGCTTGCTGTTCCCAGCGGATGGACAGAGCGACGCCAGAAGCGCAGCGGCGAGGTGGCTTACGGATTGCTGGAAAGAAGCGCTTGATTGAGTGGCGGGGTGCCTTTTGTTTACCATCCCGACTCCCCAACATCGGGGCCCACTGCAAAGGGAGAAGGCAACGTGGACGGACGCATCGTAATTTACCCGGGAACCTTCGACCCGATCACCAACGGACATGTCGATCTGGTGGAACGGGCATCGCGTCTCTTTGATCGCGTCGTCGTTGCGATCGCCTACAGTGAAAAAAAGTCACCGCTGTTTACGCTGGAAGAGCGTGTTGATCTTTGCGCCAGCGCCCTGGAAGGCGTGCCAAACGTCGAGGTCACGGGCTTCAGCAACCTGCTGACCGATTTCGCGAAGTCCCAGGGGGCACGCTGTGTCCTTAGAGGTCTAAGAGCTGTTGCAGATTTCGAGTACGAGTTTCAGCTCGCCAACATGAATCGGGCCATCTACCCGGAATTTGAGAGTGTGTTCCTGACGCCGTCAGAACACCTGTCGTATATCTCGTCGTCCCTGGTTCGGGAGATCGCCTCGCTGCAGGGCGATATCACGCCTTTTGTGCCTCCCGTAGTTGCAGAGGCACTGGCGCGGAAGTTCGCCGACCGCTGATCAGTTGTCGGTTTGGGCCTGGGCTTCTGCCTCAGCAGCGGCCGCTTCTTTGGCTTGCTTGCGACGCTCAACGTCTTTGTAGCTGTAGCCTGGTTCGCGGCAGCCGAGGCAGCGCACGAAGGTCGTTTCTGCAGGGCCTAGCACCAGCGTTTCCGCCGATTCGGCGACTGATCCCGCAAGTGCCGTAAAGGGCAGAGAGACCAGGAAGGCCGCGGCGCCACCCACGGTCATGACAAGACCGATGGGTCGGGCGACAAGCAGATCACCGGTCATTGCAAAGGCGTTGGGAGTCTCGTCGATGGAGCCCTGAGCAAAAACATTCGGCGCGAGGAGCAGCACAACAAATAGGGATGCAATTTGACGTTTTACTTTCGATACCTGACCTAACACGTTGTTTCCTCCGCAATAGTGCTCAACCGGATCGGCCTCCAGTGTACCGAGTTCAACGCTGGCAAGCTACGCAAAAGACTGTCGCGCGCTGTCCGATTACCTTGTCTCTGAGCGTCTCTGCGCAGCACTTACAGGGCTCTCCGCCACGACCGTAAACGTAGAGCTGCTGGGCGAAGTATCCAGGCTTGCCATCACCCCCAACAAAGTCACGAAGCGTTGTACCACCCACATCTATGGCGTTAGTTAGTACTGACTTTATTTCATCCGCCAGACGGTCATATCTCGCCCGCGAGACACGGTTGGCAGCACGATCAGGACGTATGCCCGCCAGAAATAGGGACTCGTTAGCGTAAATATTACCCACACCAACGACGGTGCTGCCGTCCATGATGAAGTTTTTGACGGCCACTTTTCTTCGACGGGAGAGGGTGTACAGGCGCTCGCCATCGAATTCCGGTGACAGAGGCTCAGGACCGAGATGATCGAGGAGGCTGACAGGCGCGCCGCTGGGGAACCAGAGAAAGCACCCAAAGCGGCGTGGGTCGTTGTACCGAAGCACGGCGCCGGAATCGAGAGTGATATCGATATGATCGTGTTTGGCCGCTGGCTCCTCCCCGAGAAGCACCCTTAGGGATCCGGACATGCCCAGATGGGCCAGCAGAGTTCCATGGGAAAAGCGAAAGAGAAGGTACTTGGCCCGTCGCTCCAGTGAATGGATTTTGCCGCCCGCGACGATATCGTGAAGGTCCTCAGGAACAGGCCACCGCAAGCGCCTATCGCGCACAGTGACCGACCGTACCGCCTGTCCAACACAGTAGTCATGCAGGCCGCGTCGGGTGGTTTCTACTTCTGGAAGCTCTGGCATGGCTCCTATCTTACAGGCACAAAAAACCCCGGATTTACCGGGGTTTTCGACAATTTCAACGAGGCGATGCCTTACTTGATTTTGCCTTCCTTGTAGATCACGTGCTTGCGCGCCACGGGGTCGTACTTCTTCATCTCCAACTTGTCGGGCGTCGTACGCTTGTTCTTGTCGGTGGTGTAGAAGTGGCCCGTTCCAGCGCTGGAGTTCATGCGGATTTTTTCTCTCATGGTACTGCCTCGCTACTTATTCGGGATCTGGTCGTTCGGGGTCCGGTTGTTCGGGTTCAGGCGGATGGCCTGGATTCAGACTTTTTCGCCGCGTGCACGCATTTCACTCAGCACGGAGTCGATGCCTTTTTTGTCGATGATGCGCATACCCTTGCTGGACACACGCAGGCTGACAAAGCGCTTCTCGGACTCTACCCAGAAACGGTGCTGGTGCAGGTTGGGCAGAAACCGGCGACGGGTGCGGTTCTTAGCGTGCGAAACGTTGTTACCGGTGACCGGACGCTTACCGGTAACCTGACATACTCTAGCCATGACATCCTCGCTAAACCCGGTTAGGTGTCCGTGACACCATGCTCGCCCAGGCAAAAGCATTAAAATTCAATGAGTTACGCTTAACGAGGCGGATCCCTCGCGCGCGGAGCGCGACTTTATACCAGAAGGGCACCAGCGGAGCAAGGAGTACCGCTTACAGCAGGCCCGATTCGGCAAAAGAGTAAAACGCGCCTCGGCCCACAATCACATGGTCCAAGAGACGGACGTCGACAAGGCCGAGGGCACTCTTCAGGCGGCGGGTCAGAGCCTTGTCTGCCTCGGAGGGGATAACCATGCCAGAAGGGTGGTTGTGCGCAGCGATCACCGCCGCAGCGCGATGACGAAGAGCCCGGGTGACAACCTCCCGAGGGTAGACGGCAGCTCCGTCGATAGTGCCGAAGAACAAATCCTCGCAGCGCAGCAGGCGGTGCTGGGCGTCGAGGAATAAGCAGGAGAATACCTCTCGCTCCCGCAAACCCAGATGCATGGCGAGGAACTCCCGCGTTTGCGCGGGCCGGTTAATGAGTGGCCTTCTGGTCAGGGGTTGCCTCGCACAGCGCTTTCCGACCTCCAGGGCCGCCAGCAGCGTTGCGACTTTAGCGGGCCCAAGGCCACGCTGATCCAGAAGGGCAGCGGGCTCCAAACTGAGCATTCCCGCCAGGCCATCACAACGCCTCAATAACTCCCGAGCGAGTTGCAGCGCGTTAGCTCCGCCATGGCCCGTGCCCAGCAGCACCGCGAGGAGCTCAGCGTCATCAAGGGATTCACTGCCTCTGCCAAAGAGTCGCTCCCGAGGCCGTTCCTCCCATACGCCAAAACTGGCTTCCTGCTGCACCGTGTCTCTCTTCCTCGCAAGTGGTATCGTCCCGCACCCAGTATTTTCCCAGTGTGGTTTCGGCAATGGGACATCTAAAAAATCGCCAGGTCTTGCTGGCGGTATGTGGTGGCATCGCCGCCTACAAATCTGCGGAATTGGTGCGTCGCCTCCAGGACCGAGGCGCCAGCGTGCGCGTGTTGATGACGCATGGCGCGCAGGAGTTCATCACGCCCCTAACGCTGCAGGCCTTGTCAGGATACCCGGTGCATCAGACGCTGCTGGACGAAGAGGCCGAGCGCGGTATGGGGCACATTGAGCTCGCCCGCTGGGCAGATCTGCTGATCATTGCGCCAACCACCGCCGACGCCATGGCGAGACTGGTGGCCGGCCGCGCAGACGACCTGCTGGGTGCCGTAACGCTGGCCACACCAGCACCCATTCTTCTCGCACCTGCCATGAACCAGCAGATGTGGAAGGACCCTGCAACCCAGGCAAATCTACAGACGTTGCTGGATCGGAGTTACCAGGTTGCCGGTCCCGATAGCGGCGATCAGGCCTGCGGAGATGTAGGTCCGGGGCGCATGTTGGAACCAGACGCCATTGCCGACGCTGCGGACGCCCTGTTTACGTCAGGAGCATTGGCCGGACGTCACGTGGTGATCACGGCCGGGCCGACGCGTGAAGCCATCGATCCTGTTCGATACATCTCAAACCACTCTTCGGGCCGCATGGGATACGCCATTGCCCGAGCCGCCCGTGATGCGGGCGCGGCAGTGACGCTAATTTCGGGTCCCGTCACACTGGAAGCCCCGGAGGGCATAGAACGGATTTCCGTGGAATCCGCTCGGGACATGCTCTCGGCCTGTGAAGGGCAGATGAACGACTGCGACGTTTTTATCGGCTGTGCCGCAGTTGCGGATTATCGACCGCTCGAGGCTGCGGATCAGAAGCTGAAAAAGTCCGGTGAAGATCTGACACTCTCTTTCACACAGAACCCGGATATTCTTGCGACCATCGCACAACGGGAAAATGCGCCCTTCTGCGTAGGTTTTGCCGCGGAGACAGAGAAACTCGCCGAGCACGCCCAGGGCAAACTCGATCGCAAACAACTGCAACTCATCGTCGCCAACGACGTGAGTGACCGCTCTATCGGCTTTAACAGCGATAGCAACGCCGCCACCTTCTTCTGGCGAGAACACCAAGAGCTAAAATCCGAAGACGTTGAGCGCTGTTCCAAGGACACCCTTGCGAGAATCCTCATCGATCGCATTGCGGCGCGCCTGGATTAGCTAACACGCCCTGTCCGCATTCCAGTTCCCCACTCGACGGTCTATGATGTGTGTCCACTCCTGATCGGTGACTCAGCGGGTTCTTTTCGGGACGCCGCACTTCCTCATGGTCAAACTGCTTAAGAGAAACAAAGCCGCAAACGCGGGCAATAAGAATGGCAAGAAGCCGGAGCAGGGTATCTCTGCCTCTGGCGATGTGCTTCGCGATTCATTAACGCTCGGATTGGCGATCACGCTCATACCGATCGTTATCGCCGCGGCTTACCTCTACACGATTCGCGCACCGGCGCAGAAAAACGAGTTGGTTAATCTTGCTGCGAAAAATTACGCGGCGCAGCAAGCGAAAGTCGTTCAACACGCGGTTTTTGGGCTCCGCGAGCGCTTGCAGTCTGCAGCCCAATCCCCGACTGCGATGAACGGCATACTGGAGTCCTCGTCTTCACAAGGTCTTAGACGTATTGAAGAAGGCATGATGGCCTTTTTCCCCGACGCCATGAGCCTGCGTGTCTTTCCTCTCGATGAACTCGGAACCACGGGGCTCGACAGCCGAAACGGCGAGTTAAGAAATAATATCGAGGTTGACCTCGTTCGCAGGGCGAGTAACGGCGAAGAGGTAAAGCCCGAAGCGTACCAGTACGAGGGTGCGTGGATCGCGTCAATCGCTGCAATGGCAGCCCATCCGAACCTTCCCGATCGCCGTGCGGTGGTCATGGCCAGCATTAGCGGTGAGTCTCTCGGGGCGCTCCTTGATCAGCGCGGCGAAGTTGTCGGCCGCTTCACCCTCGAGCAACGGGTGTACGGCCGCACGACTAACCGAGATCTCGCGATTGTCAGTCGCGGTGAAGCAAGCGGTTCTGTGCGCCAAATCGTTGATATTGAGGGTACCTCCTGGCGTGTGATATTTGAGCCAGGCGACGAGCTGATAGATACACTTTCCTCCAATGTTAGACCCGACTACGACATTCTGCTGCTGATCCTTGGGTGTCTGATTGCAGGGTTCGCGTTTACGGCCGTGCGAAGCGTTCGTTCCCTGAAAGCTGAAATCCGGCGGATCACCGAGGCGGCGGAGCATCGCACCGCCATGGAAGTCCATATTCCCCAGCTGGTACCGCTAGCGCGCAACCTGCGTAAGCTGAGTATGCGAAAGGCCCGTGCCGACCGAGCGCCGATCACCGTTGCGGCGCCCAAGGTCGTTAGTGACGAGGCGTCATCGTCTCCCCTGACGGGCATCGAAGGGCCCGCTACGCAGGGACTGCGGTCGACGATCTTCCGCGCCTATGACATACGCGGCGATGCGGAATCGGAGCTGGATGATGAGACCGTGTTCCGCATCGCCAGCGCAATAGGAACACTGGCCGGTGAGATGGGCGAGCAGTCGCTGATTGTGGGCTGCGATGGGCGGGTGAGCAGTGGGCGCATCAAGGCCATCGTGGAACGAGCGCTGCTGCAGTCTGGCCGCGACGTGATCGATGTCGGCCTGGTGCCTACGCCCCTTGTGTACTTTGCCACGTCTACCCTGGATAGCTCATCGGGCATCATGATTACCGGTAGTCACAATCCAGCGGACTACAACGGGATGAAAGTTGTCCTTAAAGGACAGACCGTTGCATCGGGGACCATCGAGAAGATTCGCGCGGTCGCCCAAAACGGACGCTTCAGCAAGGGCACCGGTCATGCCGGGCAGCGCGACATCATTAGCGAGTATCTCGACGAAGTGATCGGTGATATCGCCATCGCAATGCCCCTGAAGGTCGTCGTCGATGGCTTCAACGGCGCAACCGGGCACATTGCACCGGCACTCCTTGAGGAGATTGGCCTGGAAGTCATCGCCATCAACTGCGAGGTCGACGGCAGCTTCCCCAACCACGCGCCCGACACCAGCGACGAGCGCAACCTCGCTCATCTGTCCCGTGAGGTGGTTGCCAAAGGCGCCGATTTTGGAGTGGCGTACGATGGTGACGGCGATCGTGTGGCAGTGGTCACCAGCAGTGGTCGCATCATTCGCACGGATGTCTTGATGATGATCCTCGCGCAGGATGTGGTGTCCAGAAACCCAGGCGCCGATGTCGTTTTTGACGTCAAGTGCAGCCGCAACCTTTCTCAGGTCATCACGCAGCTGGGGGGCCGACCGGTGCTGTGGAAAACCGGCCATGCCCTCATGAAGGAGAAAATGCGCGAAACCGCCGCACTACTGGGCGGTGAATTTTCCGGGCACATCTTTTATGGGGAACGCTGGTATGGCTTTGACGATGGCATGTACACCACCTGCCGACTCGCCGAAATCCTGTCCTCCAGCGAGGCAACCCTCGACGAGCTGCTGAGTGACCTGCCCATTGGTATTTCAACACCGGAGATTCTTGTCCCGGTTTCTGATGAAGACAAGTTCGCTCTCATGCAGAGCTTCCTCACGCACGCCACATTCCCTGATGGGAAAAGCAACGAACTGGACGGCCTTCGCGTAGATTTCGAGGACGGCTGGGGGCTGTTACGGGCTTCCAATACGGGGCCGGCGCTCACGGCGCGGTTCGAAGCCAGCAGCAATGACGCTTTGGCGCGCATCCAGAGTCTTTTCCGAGAACAGCTACTGGCCGTACAACCGGATCTCGACGTTCCTTTCTAGCCACAAATCGGAAGCCATCCCATGTCTCTCACGCCGGAATCGGCCCTCAATGTCGCCCAGGTACTGACGGAAGCGCTGCCGTATATTCAGCGTTTCACAGGGCGCACCTTTGTCGTCAAGTTCGGTGGCAACGCCATGGTTGACCCGGAGCTCCACGCCAGTTTTGCGCGCGATATCGTGCTCATGAAACTCGTGGGCATTAACCCCATCGTCGTTCACGGTGGAGGCCCGCAGATTGGGAGCCTGCTCGACAAGCTGAACATCGAGAGCCGCTTCGTTGACGGCATGAGAGTGACCGACGCCGAGACCATGGATGTCGTTGAGATGGTGCTGGGCGGCAGTGTGAACAAGGAGATCGTCGCCTCCATCAACAGCCATGGCGGCAAGGCCATCGGCATTACCGGCAAGGACGGCAGGCTCATCCGCGCTTGCCCCATGGAGATACGGCGCGATCAGCCCGAGCATCCTGCATCAGAAATCATCGATGTCGGTCAGGTGGGTGAGGTGCGCCAGGTCGATCGTGAGATTCTCGACCTCATTATCGACAGCGACTTTATCCCAGTTATCGCGCCCGTTGGAGCGGATGAGCAGGGCAACACCTTCAATATCAATGCCGACCTTGTCGCCGGCAAGATTGCTCAGGTCATGCAGGCCGAAAAACTGATGCTGCTAACCAATGTCGAAGGACTGCTGGACGCCGGTGGGCAGGTTCTCACAGGCCTGTCCACAAACCGGGTTGACGAGCTTATTGCCGATGGGACGGTCTATGGCGGCATGCTCCCGAAGATCAGCTGTGCGCTCGATGCGGTGAAGTCCGGCGTCTCGTCGGCGCACATCGTGGACGGCCGCGTTCCTCATGCAGTGCTGTTGGAAATCTTCACAGACGAGGGCATGGGCACAAAAATCACTCGCCGCTGAGCGAATTTTTGTGCTTCCGCCCAGAAAAGATTGCCCGGAATCAGGGCAGTCGCTACGATGGTCCGTCCCGCCCGCGGTGACACTCTAGATGCCGAAAAACGCCCAGCGACGCCAACAGATTCTCGAAGCACTCGCCCAGATGCTGGAGGATCATCCCGGTGATCGCATCACCACCGCCAAGTTAGCCGCGGAAGTGGGCGTCTCTGAAGCGGCGCTCTATCGGCACTTCCCCAGCAAAGCCAAGATGTTTGAGTCCCTTATCGAGTTTATCGAGGACAGCATCTTCCAGCGCGTGAGCCTGATCACGCAGGAAGAAACACCGGCACTGGAGCAATGCAGCAAGGTTCTTCATCTATTGGTCAGCTTCGCTGGCCGCAATCCCGGTATTAGCCGCGTGCTGACAGGTGATGCTCTCACGGGTGAAACTGATCGGCTACGCCACCGGGTAAATCAGGTGATGGATCGCATCGAGACGCAGCTCAAGCAGATTCTCCGAGAAGCGGAGCTTCGCGAGAGCGCGCGCCCCGTCATTGCACTGCCTGAAGCTGCGAACCTGATGATGTGCTCTGCGGAGGGGCGTATCGCGCAGTTCGTCCGCAGTGAGTTCCGTCGTGATCCCAGCGAGGGCTGGGATGTGCAGTTTGCCTACCTCACGGATGGTCTGCTAAGGGAGGTTCCCAGCGCACCAGGTGCCGGTCAGGCAGTCTGACAAAAGAGGCTCAGCTGGCCTCAGCCGCCGACCGCCATATTGCGGCGCATTTCCACAATATCAAGGAGCGTGGTGAAGCGCTCTACATCCTTGTCGTAGTTGGCGTCGACAGCGGCGATTTCTTCCTGCCGATCGACGACGGCTCGCTCTGTCGCTGAAATTTCTGAGCGCAGATCATCGATGGCTTTCATGTGGTTGGCGTCCACGGCAAAACCCAGGCGTTCCTGATCGGCCGCAACCGCCTGATAGTTCTCGACCTGCTGCTTGAGGGACCGTAGCTTGCCCTTGAGGATACTCACGCGAATACGCAGATCGCGCAGAGCCCGCTCTCGCGCCGCCTCAATATCCTCGACGCTTGAGTAGCGCAGAAGCAGGGACTCATCCCACTTGCGCAAGCGCTCCTCATCCTCAGCGAGTTCTCGCTCGATACGCTGGCGTTCGCTCAGGGTTTCGCGCTCATTCTCGTCGAGCGTACGAGGAACAACTTCGATGATGGCTCCCGTGGCACTGAGCACCTCATAGCCATTGGCGACAAATTCAGGTGGCACCTGGTACCCAATAACCTTGTTCCCCTCGCCATTGATGTAGCGATACATCTGGCGCGCCTCCGCCGTCAGGCTCAGAAACCCGAGGACGAAAACGGCTGCACAAAGCCTGAGGGGGGCGCCGATGTTCATGATGGGAGTGTGTTGGTCATGCTGCGAATATAGAACTGCGGGCAATAGCCCACAAGTCAGACTCCGTACTCGGCCCGATATGCGTGCATGGCTTCAAGCGCGCCCTCGGGCGCGTCACCGCCCGTCTCAAGGTAGGCGATCAAGTCCCCCATGGTGATGATGCTGAGCACGGGTACCCCCCATTGCTGCTCGATTTCTTGAATCGCGGACAGTTCGCCCTTTCCGCGTTCTTGCCTGTTCAGACCGATCACCACGCCCGCGAGTTCCGCCCCAGCGTCTTGAATCATTTCTATGACCTCCGACACAGCGGTGCCAGCGGTGATAACATCATCAATGATGAGAACCTTGCCTGTGAGCGGCGCGCCGACGAGAATGCCGCCCTCACCGTGGGCTTTTGCCTCTTTCCGGTTGTAGGCAAAGGGAACGTCGCGATCATGCTGGTCCGCAAGTGCCACAGCGGTGGTGCTGGCCAGCGGTATACCTTTGTAGGCCGGCCCAAGTAAAACATCAAAGGGTATTTCCGCATCGACGATGCATTGGGCGTAATGACGCCCCAGCGCGGCGAGCGCACCGCCGCTGCTGAAGGCACCAGCGTTGAAGAAATAGGGGCTCTGGCGTCCGGATTTGAGCGTGAAACTTCCAAATCTTAAGACGTCGTAGCGGCGAGCGAGCTCAATGAATTCTTTTTGGTAGGGGTGCATGAAAACCTGAATGCCGGCGGGTTTATCGAAGTTTAAGTGTGTTTGTTATTAGGCGTTTTTGTATCATAACGCCTCGTTATACAGGGGAGAAAAATGAGAATCATCAGCTTCAGCGCGGATGGGGTGCGCGAAGCGGCAAAACGGGGGTTTTACGCCTGGCTGGAACGCCAGGACGCGGATTTCATTTGTATCCAGGATCTCCGGTGTTCCGAGTACGATCTTCAGGACGACCTGTTTTTTCCGAGCGAATACAACGCGTATTTCTTTGACGACGTCAACGGCAAGGATAACGGCGTCGCCATCTACTGCCGTGCCTTGCCCAAAGCGATCATGACGGGTCTGGGCTTCGCCGATTTCGACATGCAGGGCCGCTACATCCAGGCTGACTACGATAATCTGTCTGTGGGGTGTTTGTTGGCGCCCGTGGCGGCCGATGACGATGACGAAGCTCAAGAGAGCAAGAGCGAGTTCTACAGTCTTCTTGGGGGCCACCTGCAGAAGGTGCGCAATAAGCGGCGCGACTTCGTTATCTGCGGTAACTGGCGTATAGCGCATACCGCCGCCGACGTTCAGAACAGCGAGCAGAACAGTAATCGCTCCGGTTTTCTACCCGACGAACGCCAGTGGTTCGACGAACTGCTTGAGAACGGCTATGTCGACGCCTACCGGCGCATCAGCTCCGATGACGATGCATTCAGTTACTGGCCAGGTGATCGCGGCGAGGACGGCTGGCGCGTCGACATGCAAATCATCTCGGAAGACCTGCAGTACACGGTGGAACACGGCGCCATTTACACGGGTGAAGAGTTCTCGAAACACGCGCCAGTTATCGTCGACTACGACATCGACCTCTAACGCATGACCACCAGAGAGGCACAGCAGCGCGCCGAGTCCTCGGTCTAAGCGGTTTCAAACACCCAGGGCGCCCCGCGTATGGGCCTTTGGGTCTGCGAGGTAGAGCGAGATGACCTGATTGAAGAAGGTGTTTGAACCTGATCCGCGACGGCCCGAGGGACTCAGTTTTACGGTCCCTTGATTAACCCTCGGCGAGCGCGGCGCGCTGCACAGTGACGAGTTCACCGATACCGTCTGCAGCGAGATCCAGCATGCTGTTGAGCTCATCGCGCTTAAATGGCGCCGCTTCCGCCGTACCCTGCACCTCTATGAACTCTCCGGACTCGGTCATCACGACGTTCAGGTCAGTATCCGCTGACGAATCCTCGTCGTAATCGAGATCCAGCACCGGCGCTCCTTCATAGATGCCTACGGACACCGAGGCCACAAAGTGACTCAGGGGATCCGTGGCAATCCGTTTGTCCCGCTGCAAGCCGTTGATGGCATCGACCAGCGCAACGAAAGCGCCCGTGATCGAAGCGGTGCGAGTACCGCCATCGGCTTGGATCACATCGCAATCCAGGGTAATGGTGTGCTCACCTAACTTCGAGAGATCGACCGCCGCCCTCAGGGAGCGGCCTATCAGGCGCTGGATTTCCAGCGTGCGGCCGCCCTGTTTGCCCCGCGAGGCCTCGCGGCCCATGCGCGAACCCGTGGACCGCGGCAGCATGCCGTATTCCGCGGTAATCCACCCCGACCCCTGACCACGAAGAAAGCGCGGCACGCTCTCTTCAACACTCGCTGTGCAGATCACCTTGGTATTGCCGAAGCTGACCAGCACAGAGCCTTCCGCGTGGCAGGTGTAGTTGCGCTCGATGGCGATGGGTCGGAGCTGATCAGGGGTTCTGCCACTGGGTCGGGTCATGGATAAATTCCGGATAGATACATCAGCGCGCAGTATACGACGGCCCTGGGGTGAGGCTGCTAAGATTCCCCCCGTCTCAGCAGGAATCGTATATGAGTCTTCACAGCATGACGGCCTTTGCGCGGGAAACGACGAGCGAGCCCCAGGGCATCGTCGTTGAACTGCGCAGCGTTAATCACCGATACCTCGACTGCCACTTCAAGCTGCCTGACAGCCTGAGGGCGCTGGAGCCAAAGTTTCGCGAGACCATCGGCAAAGGAGTCAGTCGCGGCAAAATCGATATTCTGATCCGGGTTCTGGACTCGGAGGGCAGCAGCACGATTCGCCTAGATGAAGATCGCCTCAACGCGGTTCAGGATCTTCTTTCCCTCGTGCGTGCTCGAAATCCAGATCTGCCGGCGCCCGATCAACTGGCCCTTCTACAGTTTCCCGGCGTCTGCGTGGGTGGAGAAACCGGCGAAGACGAACTCCAGGCAGCGACACTGGATCTCTTTGAGACCGCGTTGGGAACACTGTCGGAAAGTCGGGCCCGAGAAGGGGCGCAACTCGCCGAGTTTCTCCGCCGCCGTCTCGACGCCATCAACACAGAGGTCGCGAAGGTGCGCGACGAGCTACCCGCGCTGCGCGAGCGCCAGGAAGAGCGGCTTCGCAAGCGGCTGGCAGAGATCGATCAGCCCGTGGACGAAGGACGCATCGAACAAGAGCTAGTCATGCTTCTGCAAAAGGCGGACGTCGATGAAGAGCTCGACCGACTGGGCGCCCACATCGGGGAAGTCGAACGTATTCTCGCGAAGGGAGGCCCCTGCGGGCGGCGTCTGGACTTTCTGATGCAGGAGCTCAATCGTGAGGCGAATACCTTGTCTTCAAAAGCCGTCGCTGCGAGCACGACGCAAAGTGCTGTTGAGCTAAAGGTGCTCATCGAGCAAATGCGGGAGCAGGTCCAGAATATCGAGTGAGCGAGTTCGCAAATCGCCCTCGCGTACCGTAACCTTTCCCGACTTTCAGCCCTCGATCTTACGTCACCGTATCAAGCCACCGTATGAAGCAGCCCACCGGCACACTGTTCACTGTTTCCGCACCGTCCGGTGCCGGCAAGACCAGCCTCGTCCGCGCGCTAGTGGATGTAGAACCCCAGCTACGTGTGTCTGTGTCGCACACGACTCGCCCCATCAGGCCCGGTGAAACTGATGGCGTGAACTATCACTTCTGCGAGCGAGCCCAGTTCGAGGCCATGCTCTCGGAAAACGCTTTTCTCGAATATGCCGAGGTCTTTGGCAACCTCTACGGGACGTCCCAACACTTCGTTGAAGAGCAGCTCGCGGCGGATCAGGACGTGATCCTGGAGATCGACTGGCAGGGTGCTGCGCAGGTGAAACGGCTACGACCCGAGACCTGCGCGATCTTCATTTTGCCGCCCACCCGTGACGCCCTGGAAGATCGGTTAAGCCAGCGGGGGCAAGACGATCAGGCTACGATCGACAAGCGCATGGCCGCGGCGGAATCAGAGATGTCTCATTACGTTGAAGCCGATTACCTGGTGATCAACGACGTCTTCGACCAAGCCCTCGAAGAGCTGCGGGCCATCGTTCAGGCCCAGCGCCTTGCCGTGTCCAATCAGTCACGCCGTCATAAGGCCCAGCTCGAAGCGCTTTTCAGCTAGGCAAGTGAACCCGACGCGCACCGAAGCGCGGTCCGGAAATACTCACTAATCGACGATCTTCCCCCAGCGATGGCTGAGACGGTATAATTCGATATTCTCCGGCGACAACATTAAGCAACCTGAGCGCACTTAGTCCTTATGGACAGCGCCTTTGGGGGCAGAAATTTCGCCGAAAATCAGTTACTTAGTAGGATGTAAGAAATGGCACGCGTAACAGTGGAAGACTGCCTGGACTCAGTAGAAAACCGGTTTGAGCTGGTAATGGTCGCGAGCAAGCGCGCTCGTCAGATCGCTACTGGCGGTAAAGAGCCTCTCGTTCAGGAAGAGTCTGACAAGCCAACGGTCATCGCTCTGCGCGAAATCGCCGAAGGTTTGGTTACCCCTGACATGCTCAATCGCGAAGACGAGCTGGATGCAGAAGAGGAACTCGCTGAAGTTATGGGTGCAACGGAAAG
>JBCDGU010000002.1:0-451672 GCA_038750875.1 Pseudomonadota bacterium
CACTCCGCATCCATTGAGCTGCTTAAACCGCGGTGCATCGATTCTTTGATCGAGGCATAAGCCGCAGCGGACAAGCCAGCCAATTCTTCAGCAAGCTTGAGGCCGTGTTCTTGCAGATCATCACAACTAACGACTTCACTGACCAAGCCTGCGCTCAGTGCTTCATCGGCCAACATCGGTATGCCGCGCAAACACATGTTTTTCGCACGGCTCAAGCCGATGATGCGCGGTAATAAGAAAGTACCTCCCAACGGTGGCATGATGCCGGCTTTAATCCACACCTCCAGGAATGAGGCGTTCTGCGAGGCGACGCGAAAATCACAGGCCAAAGCCAATTCGCAGCCTACTGATACCGCCGTGCCTTGTATCAGCGCCAAGGTCGGTTTTCTGCAATGCCAGATTCGCCGTGCCGCACCCTGAAAGTGCGCATAGACCTGGTTCTTAATCTCAGCCGGAGTCATTCGCGTCAATCGGTCGAGGAAGTCAAAATCCGCGCCGGCTGAGAAGTGATCACCGTCGGCGGCGAGAATGATCACTTGCACCTGGTCGTCAGCGCTCAGTCTGTCCATCGCGACGCAGAGTTCCGCCAGACCCTCAGGGCGAGCGGTATTGTGGGATTCGGGGCGCGCAAAGACGATTCTTCCCACGTTATCTAGCGGCCGCTCAATGCGAATGTCGTGGAACTCGCTCATAATTTGCTTGCTCTGTACTTGCTCTGTACTTGCTCGACGCTGACGAAACACAACTCAAGTTCTATGCACAACTGTACTTTGATCCGGATAAAATCGCGAGAAATATAAAACCATCAAGAATGGTTTTAAACATGATGGGTTAAGTACCGATATCTTAGGCACTTCGGAGTAGGCTCCTTGAAGCTGATGGAGGTGTTTGATCAAGAGAGAAGTATTCGCAGGAATACAAACAGCAGCCGTTGATTTGACTGAGCTGCCTGGTGTCACGATCACGGGCGTTGCCATGCTTTGGGAATCAATCCCTCTCTTTTCGCCAACAGCATCAGAGCCCGCTTAATGAGGGCTTTAGCGTTGTTTCGGGCAGGGTTGGCCTGGTGAGAGGCCTCCGGTTCGGCAAGTGGCGACCGGAGGCATTGTATCGCTTACGGGGACGCCGTTTGACGAGTGTGCGCAGCACATATTTGTTGATCTGAGCGACTCACAACAAACTATGCATCTCTGTAAAAAAATGTAAAAATTGATTGTCGATTAGCGTTATTTAATGTGGTCTCAGATCAGCTTCGGAGGTGGCAGATGGATGTGGAAGAGTTTAAAGAGGTGATAGTGGAGTACTATCAGGGTGAGCTCATGGGGGAGGCTGTAATGGAGCAGATGATCAAGCACTTTGATGAGCCCAGCCACCATGCGAAGCTCGCTGTTCTGTTGCAACTTGAGACAGAAACCAAGGCTCGTCTACGCCCGGCAATGATGGAGTTGGGCATGAAACTGACGGACGAGGATGCTTCTCGCGAGGAAGCACAGGCGATTGCCCAGGGTTTTGCGGGCTTGACGTGGGACCAAGCAATGAACGCGATGTGCGAGCAATTGCCGCCCGTTATTGATCATTACAAGCAGGTCGCCGAAAACGCTCCCCGTGACTATCGTGCTTTGGCTGAGTCCATGTATGTACACGAAAAGTCTCTCCTCGATTTTGCTGCTGCTGAAGTTCGGGGAGATGTAGAACGCTCAATCGAACCTGTTTACTCACAACTACACTTTAAGTTGCCAGCGTAACGAAGTTGTCGTTCATCTGATCTTGCAATAACGCTAGTCAGGCTGCGCGAATATCGACTAGCACGTCATAGTGCGCATAGTTCTGCGCCGTCTCATTGAAGTGATCATGGGTAAGTAAGTAGGGATCACCTTCGATGAACTGACTAACCCAATGTCCTTCCCCGATCAGCACGGTGCCTTGGCGCATTCTGCTATCAACATGACATTGTAGTGTCACAGAACCTCGGTCGTTGAAGACCCGGCACGCAGTTCCATCCTTCACGCCTCGGGATCGAGCGTCTGGAACACTTATTCGAACTATGGGCTCTGGTTCCTTCGCCTGGACCAGAGGCATATTCGCAAACGTCGAGTGAATCCGGTATCGACTGTGCGCCGACAAGAGCACTAGGGGATATTTGCTGAAAAGTGGACTTTTTGGAGATGCTTCGATGGGTTCTCGATAGATCGGCAGTGACGAGCCATATTCTTCGAGTTCAGGCTTGTAGCACTCAATTCGCCCCGATGGCGTGGGAAATGCTCGGTCCTCGAATCCTACGAAAGGCTGCTCAGTCCCCCACGGATAAATCACCTTGTCGAGGTTTAGCCGCTCCCATGTGATGTCCTTGGCAAGGGGGTCAGCGTGAGCAGACGCCTCGAGTATCTGACTCAGATATTCTTCCTCTGTTTTGTCAAAGTAGTCACCGAGCCCCATGGCGGAACCGATAAGACAGAATATTTCGAAGTCGGATTTAGACTCGCCCTCAGGCGAAACAACTTTTTGTTGTAACTGGACAAAGCTGTCAACGATCATGTCCGTTCGCTCGAACACTGTACATGCCGGTAGCACGAGGTCCGCCCACTTGGCGGTATCGGTCATAAAGTGGTCAATGACGCAGATGAAATCGAGCTGCGAAATATATTCGGCCAAAACACGCGCACGGTCGGGCTTGGTTTGGTTAAAGGGGTTTCCCAGTGCGATGCATTCCATCTTAATGGGGTAGGGATCACCCCTTCGCACACAGCTATCGATGTCCATCATGCTCAGCATGTTTGCGCTCATGCCGTCAGGTGCGTAAAAGGTGCTGGCGTGAATCGGTGCGCTGCGAGCGCCGCTGCTGACGCTGACTCCGCCTCCTGGTATCCCGATGTTTCCTGTTAAGCAGGCTAGCATCGCTATGATTCGAGCGGTGGAGTCTGAGTAGTACCATCGATCTAGGCCGTAGCCCATGCGTATAGAGCCTGGTTTTGCCGTTGCGTAGTCTCTTGCCAGCTGTTCGATCACTTCTGCAGGAACGCCGGTTGTTTTTTCGCACTCTTCGGCAGAGTGTTTTTGCGCCTCTTCAGCAATCATCGAGAAAACAGTCGTGATCCCGATATCGTTATCGCCATGTTTAAAGCTTCCCGTAGGCACTTCGAGTGCGATGTCCGTAGCACTCTCGAACGCGACGGGGGCCTGCGCCGAGTTACACCAGACGAGAGGTTCCTCAGCATTAATAGGATCGAATTCTGTCGCACGCAGATAGTGACCGGTGCCACGATCAACGAGGTATGGCATGTCTGTGTAACGGGTAAGGAATGCTTCATCGAATAGTTTTTGTTCGATGATCTGCAGCGCCAGTGCCCAGGCAAGGGCGCCATCGCTGCCCGGTCTTATGGAAACCCACTGATGACACAAGGCAGCTGTTTCGCTATTGGTCGGGTCAATGCAGATGAGTCTTGTACCCTGGCGCCCCGCAGCCTTGATGGGTGCGTGATCTACACTGCGAGTGACTGCCATATTGAATCCCCATAGGATGATGAGATCCGAATTCACTGCGTCTCTCATCGCATGGCCGCCATTAACAAAATAGTTGGACGCCGGTAGCCCAAACATGTATTCGAGGCCCTTGGGTAAACCGTAGTCAATGCCGCCAGGGCCCGTGACCGTGGCGCCCGTGAGAGCCGCATACCGAAACATGGTGCCTCGGGTGAGTACGCCCATCGCGCCAGATATCTGCGACATGGCAACGGCTCTAGCTCCATGGTTCTTTATGGTGGATTTGTGCTTCTGGACGAACAATTCAATCGCCTCAGCCCAACTGATCGCCTCCCACTGTTCCGAACCTCGCTCTCCTATGCGCTTCAGCGGCGTCTGGAGTCGATCTTTATGGTACTGGTACTCGATCCGTGAGCGACCCATCAGACAAATACGGTTCTTGAAGCCATCTACGGGGTACTCTGCCGCAGTAACCGCAATGATTCTGTCATCTTCGACGGTGGCCGTAATGCCGCATTTCGGATCCGCATGACAGTTTGGGTCGCACACGGTGCGGTGCATGCTCTTCATGTCTTGCTTCCCTCCAGTTAAGAGTGCTGCTTGCAGTTTGTTAATCGGTCGGGCTAAACCGAAAAAAATGAAGCAGAAGCACTAGCAAGGCTTCTGCACGCTGCTCTTGATGCATGCTCTAGTTACATAGGTGGTGCGCGGAACGGGCCGAGCGATATGGTGCTAATACGGGCTTTACTTGCTTTTGCAATGACGAGTGCGTTTTTCACCGATTTTTGGGGCAGTCGTTTCGACCACCGCTACATTGCGAGACCTTAATCGACGGCAGCGCCTTCTCCAGCAAACAGCTTTTGGACTTCGCCCGAGGTCATGCGGCCTGAGCGATCGCTTATCTTCGCGGAGTTTCCACCACCAGACTTCTCGCTTGTGTCGACGCCGGCCTGTCGGGCCTTTTCACGGAGTGCACCCACCGTACAGTTTTCCCTCCCAAGGATGGCGATGGGATCGAAGTTGAAGTGCTTAATCGCATTAAGGTGAGTAACCCTGTTGATCTCCTCATCGCTCAAGCCAACGTTCTCTAGCTGTCGAAAGGTGTTCTCCGGTGTGACAGGCCAAGTGCTATCCGAGTGAGGGTAGTCGCACTCAAAAAGGATATTATCAACACCTACGAGGTCACGATTGCGAAGTCCGCTCTCGTCTTCAATGAAACAGGTGAGGAAGTGCTCTTGGAACACCTCCCGCGGACGCTTGCCGCCGAAATTCGATTTAGTCCACGGTCCATGATGATCTAGGGTGAACTCAGCGCGTTCTAAGAAATAGGGAACCCAGCCAACGCCACCTTCCGTTAGGGAAATTTTCAGGTTGTCGTACTTAAGCAGGAATTCACCATAGAGCCAGTCCGCAGCGCTGTTGGCGATTGCCATTGGAAAAGCAGCGATCCATGCGTCGATGGGAGTTTCTGGAGATGAATGCGGCGGGGCCGCACCCGTACCGATATGACAGTTGATGACGACATCGTTTTCGGCACACACCTCCCAGAACTTATCCCAATGTGGGTTGTGGAGGCTTGGGAACCCATTAAAGGTTGGATTGTCTGGGAAGCTAACCGCTCGACATCCCTTGGCCACCACACGCCTGACCTCGTCGACCATGAGCTCGCTATCCCAGATAGGTAGCAGGGCCATTGGGATAATGCGACCCGGATGGGCACCCGCCCATTCATCGATATGCCAGTCGTTATAGGCTTCTATGACGCGCTTAGCTGCTTTTTTGTCTTTTGACTGGTGGAAAAGGTTCCCGGCGAACGTTGGGAAAGTGGGGAAGCAAATCGACGACAGGATGCCATTCGCATTCATATCGTCGATGCGCTCATCGATGGAATACACCCCTTTGCGCATATCCTCGTAGCGCAAGGGCTCCATACCGTATTCTTCCTTGGGTCTGCCCACCACAGCGTTGAGGCCCATGTTTCCAATCTTGTGACCCTCGTAGAGCCAAAAATTTTTGCCATCTTCAATGACTAATCGGGGGGCAATGGTTTCCAGCTCTTTTTGTGTCATGTGGTTGTCGAACATCTCGGGTGGTTCAACCACGTGGTCATCCACACTAACCAGGATCATTTCTTCGAGATTCATGGGGGGCTCCTGTGCACTGGTTGTCGCAACTTCACGACTTGCTTGCGTTTGTTATACTTTACAATAGTGTATAAAAAAAACAAGAAAGGTGTGCGGCGCGGTGAAACAGCGATCTTGCACACGGTGCTTACAATTGGTGGGTTTCGGTTTCCTGTGATTCCCAGCTCGCGTTCACGGAGTGGGTAGAGCGCATTGGATGCGGCGTTCGCAAATCGCGACATTGGTTAGGGAACATGGCTTGTGGTTTTTTTCTTAGGCGGCGTCGCATCGGCTCTTCTCGCTATAGCAATTTGGAGAGTGAATCCGCGACTCGAAATATTTCTAAGCGTTAGTTGTCTGCTGATTGCAGTTTCGATTTATCCAGCGACGGGTTTTCTAAAGGGCGCCCCGGCAGATCAGATGTCGGTTCAACTGCTGATGTTGGTACCTGCAGTTGTGATCTTCTGGCTAGCCTTGAAGTGCAGCGTCTGGTTCGCCGCCGTAGGTTGGCTTGCCCACGGCCCCTGGGACTTACTGGTTCCTCACGTCGAATCTATCTCACACATGCCAGCGTGGTACCCGATGCTATGCTGTGGTTTTGACTTGGCCGTTGGCGTTTATCTGTCTATCCGTTCAACGGGAAGACTGCAGCCGTAGGTGGAAAAATTTAGCGGGGGGTAGCTCGGCACTAGAGTGTCGATCCGGTGCTTAGTACAACTCATCGCGATAGTTTTTTTCCTTCTCTTTTTCCATGGCGTCACGTGCTTCCTTCGTTGGAGTTCCCAGAACATTCAGAAATTGACGCACCATCGGTGAGTCACCGTAGGTTTCCCAGTGCTCTGGGTTCCAGACTTTCGAGCGAACCATCGCTTTGCCGCAATGGAACCAGCATTGTTCGGGTTTAACTACGGTACAAAGTAGCGCTGGTTTTCCATTGACGCTGAGTTCGTTGAGAAGTGCAGGATCTCTCGACAAGACTGCTCTTCCTTTTACTCTTAAAGTTTCCGTGAGATTTGGGACAACAAAAATCAGACCAACACTCTGATTACGTACAATGTTTTTGTGACTGTGAATCAGTTTGTTTCCCGGTCGATCGGCGATGAGCAGACGACCTTCATCATCGACTTTCACGAAGCCGGGAGCATCCCCTCTCGGTGAAATATCGACTCCACTGCTGGCGTCCATCGTCGCGATAAACATGAGCGGCGATGCCTCGACAAACTCAAGCATTTCCTCAACCAAGTCGCGGGTAAATTTGTTTTCCACCAGCGCGATGGGTGTACCGTACATATCCTTAAGTTCTGCTTCGCTCTGGATCAGATACTCTGTTTTCATGGGGCTTCCAATGTCCTGCTGAGGAGGATTTTTGCCACCGCTATTAAGCGCTGGCGGAATGGTTTGGTCGGGTCGAGCTACCTACCTGGACTCCGTCTCTACACTCGGGTCGAAAGAACAACTGATTTCTCCGAATTGGCATCAGCCACGCTGGCTACCGCTGCCGGCCTTATCACTCCGGCGCAGTGTTTCTCTCGCTCTGGCGACAACGGGGGCATCAATCATTTTTCCTTCAAAAGCAACTGCGGCGTTGCCTTCAAGAAGCCCTTGCTCGTATGCGGCCAGAAGGGCGCTCGCTTGTTCGACTTCAGCGGCGCTGGGAATCAACTCGTCGTTGAGTGCGCTCACTTGGCGTGGATGAATGCAAAGGGCGCCTGTAAAACCCATCTCCCTTGCGAAGCGGACGGTCTTTTTAAACTGTTCTGAATCGCTGTAGTCCGCAATTGAGGCTGGGAAGCCCAGGGGCTGGATGCCTGCCCGCCGGCAGGCGAAGACAATGGCTTGGTTGGGGGCGACAAGCGTCTCTGGCGTCGGCTCCATTCCGGCCGATGCCGAGAAGTCTTCTGATCCCAGGGTCATGCCTGCCATGCGTGGGGAGCAGCATGCGATGCTGTCTAAGTTTGACAATCCATGCACGCACTCTATCTGCGCAACCAGTCGGGTGTGACCTAGGTTCATTCCGAGCTCTAACTCAAGTTCATCGATAAGCTGGGTGAGCCCCTGCAGTTGGTCTCCCGATCTCACTTTAGGGATCACCACAGCCTGAACTTCAGGGCAAACACAGGCTTCCAGATCACGTACCGCAAGTCTCAACCCTTGGTTGATCCGTACCAGTGCGGCCGCCCCACTTTGTGAAACCGTCCTCGCGGAGTCAGTGATGGACGAACGGGCATGGCTCTTCTGCGCATCTGGCACGCTATCTTCCAAGTCTAAAACGTATGCATCTGCGCCGCGTAGGTGAGCTTTTAATACGAAGTCCGCCCTGTGAGCCGGTATGAACAGGAGAGAGCGCCAGATCGGCTGTTCGGCTACACCGCTTTGGATCATCACGACAAGGCGGCCTCAGCCTTCATGCAAACGTAACCGTTTTGATCGGCGCACCATAGATCGAGCCTGTCGTCACGGCATCTTCCGCACAAGGTGAAAGGCTGGTTGTCAAAGATGGGGCGAACTGCCCGAAACTTGAATTCGCTGAAGCGCGCGTTGCGTACGTTCTCGGCAGCCAGTTGGAGCAGCAGCGTTGCCAGGAGCGGACCATGCACCACTAACGCCGGATAAAGCTCGGAGTTCACGGCATAGTTCCGATCATAGTGAATACGATGGGCATTGTAGGTCAGGGCGGAGTAGCGAAAGAGCAGTACGGGATCCGCCGTTAAGGAGCGGGAGAAATCAGCGTCGATTGTCACCGTATCTCCCGGTGGCAAGGATGTGCGCTCTGCGGGCGCCTCGCGGTAGACGAGGTTCTGTTCTTCGTGAATACAAAGCACGCCTCCCTGACTGAACTCATGACGTAGATTTACAAATACCAGAGGGCCACTACGACCTTCCTTGGTTTCCACAGCACTAATTGTGGAAACCTTATTTGTGACATCGCCCACAACCAGGGGGTGCTTCACGTCCATGGAACCTGCCGCCCACATGCGACGGGGGAGGGGAACCGGCGGCAGAAATCCACCCTTGAGAGGGTGACCGTCCTCTCCCGTGCGGTCGCGCGAGGTGGGTTCAAGAAAGTAAAGCCAGTGCCAGAGTAGGGGCAACGGACTGCCGATAGCGGGCATCTCCCGCGAGTTAATCGCTCCGGCCAGGGCTTGCGCAGTGAAGATCGGTAAGTCAGATTGAAGGCTTAGGGATTTCCCCGTCCATGACTGAAGCTCCGACAGTGTCGCGTCATCCATTAGGCGCCACCGACAGGAAATTCGGCTGCCGTTTTTCCTTTAGCGCCTTGAGCCCTTCTTCGAACTCAGGACTCAGAAAACAGTTGGCCTGATGCCTTTCTTCGGTGGCCAGCGCCGAGATCATCGGCTCGGGTGCTTGCCTCATCGTCTCTTTGAACTGGCGCAGCGCGAGAGTTGGCAGTAGGGAAAAATCGTGTGCTTTGTCTAACGCAACGCGCAGCACTTCGCTATCTTCAACAACGTGCTCCACAAGGCTATGGTTCAGCAGCTCGTAACCTTTTACGGAAGCTCTATCGAGAATTAGCTTTTTTGCCGTTCCCCACCCTGCTTTGCGAATCAGGGCTTGAGTGGAGCCCCAGTCGGGTACCAGCCCGAGATTCAGGAACGGAAAGTTCATGCGCGCGCTTTCACCGGCTACGACGTAGTCGGCGACCAGAGCGAGTCCCGCACCCGCGCCGATGGCGAACTTTTCCATTGCTACTACCACTGGAACGTGAGCATTCCATAGCAGCTGGACCAACTCGTGTCCGCTTTGCATACGAGTTCGAGCCTGCTTTTCGTTCATTCCGCTCATGCTCGAGAGATCGCCGCCAGCGCAGAAGACCCCGCCTGTCCCGCAAAGCAGCAGGGCTCGTGTATCGTCTTCCTGGAGAGATGCCTTAACAGCTTCTATTAGCGCAACGCGAGTGGCTTCATCGATGGCGTTTCTTGCGGTCGGGCGGTTGATCGCCAACTGCTGGACGTGGGGTGCGGGTCGTGTAATGACTACTGGGTCTTCTGACATATCAAGTCCTTGCGGCCTCCGCGGTGACAAGAGGAAGGCCCAGTTGCGCTCTGCGTCTCAACCAGTGGTTCGGTCGGTAGCGTGGATCGCCCGTAACCCTCTGCAGTCCCTCCAAGATATGCATGACTTTCGAGGCACCGATGCGGTCGCCAAGGGCCAATGGTCCTTCTGGGTAGCCCAGACCAAGTCGCACAGCGTCATCGATGTCGTCAACGGAGGCGATGCCACGCTGGGCAATGTTAGTACCGATGTTGACAATGGTGGCCAGCATCCGCTGAACCACAAATCCTGGACTGTCATTGATGACGGTAGCCGGCGTTGTTTCATCGCTCAGTATCGCCAGTGCATCCATCCGTGCAGCGTCTAGGGTGACAGGGGTGAGCATGAGGGTTCGGTGTTTATCAAAATCTGGTAGCGGGTCTATGGCGACGCAGTGTCGGGCATCAAGGCCGTGATCAGCGCAGGCTTGGGATGCATCGATGCCCCAGGGTTGAATGAAGAGCAGATTTGCAAGGTCTGCGCTTTCTTCAACGCGCGCGCCTGCTCGCAATACCCGTGTGCAGAGCTCATTGTGGTGTTCCGCGTCGGGTTGCACCCAGACTCTGCAGTGTTCAGAAACCGCGTGATGAACGCGAGGTGCGTTTTTCCCGGCCGGGAGCGTCTTTTTTCCGTCCTCGTAACGGTACCATCCGGCGCCGGTTTTACGCCCAAAGAGGCCGGCCGCAACGCGAGGTGGAACAATGGAGGAGGGCCGGAACCTTGGCTCCTGCTGGAATTGTTCGTAAATTGATTCCATCACTTTGGACGATACGTCCAGTCCGGTCAGGTCGAAGAGCTCAAAAGGACCCATACGGAAACCTGCAGCTTCGCGCATTAGTTCGTCGACCTGCTCGTGCCCCGCAGCCTGCTCCTCTAGGATGCGCAAGCCTTCCGTGTAAAGGCCCCGGCCCGCATGGTTGATCAGGAATCCGGGCTGGTCCTGCGCAAGGACTGCGCGATGTCCCGTTGACGCAACGCGTGCCCGAAGCTGTTCGACGGTGCTGCGGGCGGTTCTAACTGACGAAACAATCTCAACAACACGCATCACAGGCACGGGATTAAAAAAGTGGAGGCCAGCGACCCGTTCGGGGTGCTGACATTCGGCAGCAATGTCGGCAATCAGAAGGGAAGAGGTGTTGCTAGCGAGTACCGCGGAGGGTGAGACCACCGATTCCAATTCTTCAAACAGAGCCCGCTTTACCTTTAGGTTTTCAAGAATGGCTTCAATCACCAGGTCGCAATCGGCGATGTCTGCCAAAGACGAGCAGGGAATAAGGTTTCTGATCGCTTGTTCGGCCTCTCCCTGACTCATCCGTCCTTTCGCAACTTTGTTGTTGAACATCTCTGTCACGAAGGTCTGGGCGGCAGTGACAGCAGCTGCTGAAGTATCGTAGAACTTTACAGTGTTTCCGGATTGCGCAAACAACTGCACGATGCCCCGGCCCATGGCGCCCGCGCCTATTACGGCTACGGGATTGGTAGATTGAGTATTCATGATCAGTTCCGGGTCAGCTGCCCTTGAATCGTGGCCTGCGTTTTTCGAGGAACGCCGACATGCCCTCGGTCTTATCGGCCGTATCGAATAGTCGGAGGAACTCCATTTGTTCCAAATGCAGTGCTTCATCGAGAGGAAGATCACTTCCCTGAGCGAGCGTCCGTTTGATGGCGAGCATCGCTTGTGGTGGCATTCGGCAAATTATTCGAGCCAGTTCGAGCGCTCGTTGGGGCGCATGGCCCCGCTCGGTTACATCGCTCACCAGGCCGAGGTGAAATGCACGCTCGCCGCTAATTGTTTCTCCGCACATGAGCATCAGGCTCGCGACCTGTTTGCCGACGGATCTGATCAGCCGCTGAGTGCCTCCTGCGCCCGGCATGATTCCCACTTTTGCCTCCGGCTGTCCGATATTAGCGTCGACATCGGCGACGATGATGTCGCACATCTGCATCAACTCGGCGCCCGCGCCCAGACAGTGGCCACAGACTGCGGCTATCACTGGTTTCTCGCACCTGGCGACGGCGCGCCAATAACCGGCAAGGTTGAGCTTGGCAACCTCCTTCGAGCTTTTGTCGACCAGTAATTTTAGGTCTGCTCCTGCCGCGAACACCTCGCTGCCACCGGTGACCACGATAACCAGAATCTCTGGGTCGGCAGCTAGTGTCTCGAAGGCGTCAGAGATAGCCTTGCGCATCTCCAAATTAAGCGCGTTCAGCCGCTCTGGCCGGTTGAGCAGAACCACGCCGATGCCATGGTCCCGTTGTATCTGTACCGGTGTTTCGCTCTCTTGATGATGTGTTGGTGTGTCGCCTTTGTCTCCCATGAAGCTCTCCACTCAGTGGCGCGTTGCACTCTTTGAATGCGGTTAGATTCTCTCGATGATCATGCTTGGGGCTAGGCCCCCCGCAGCGCACAGGGTAACCAGACCCCGACGGAGATCGCGGCGTTCCAGTTCATCAAGAAGCGTTCCCAGGAGAATGGCGCCCGTCGCGCCGATAGGGTGGCCCAAAGCGATCGCTCCTCCATTGACGTTGACCTTGCTATGGCTAACGCCCATATGTTTCATGAAGCGCAATGGGACCACGGCAAATGCTTCGTTCACTTCGAAGAGATCGATATCGTCAACGGCGAGGCCTGCGCTGCACAGCGCTTTTTTTGCCGAAGGAACCGGTTCGTTCAGGTTGTACTCCGGACTCCCGGCTACGGATGCGCTGGAAACAATCCGGGCTCTGGGTGTCAGGCTGTGTTTCTTGGCGTATTCGGGTGAAGCTAAAACCACTGCGGCGGCCCCATCTACGACACCCGACGAATTACCCGCGTGATGGATATGATCAATCGCAAGCTCAGGCCAGGCCATAGCGGCCACTTCGCCAAAGCTGTGACTATCATCCATCGGGTAGTCCATGAACTCAGCAAATACCGGTTTCAAAGCGGCCAGGCTCTCAGCCGTTGTGCCTGGCCTTGGATGCTCATCCTGGTCCAGGGCTAGAGAGCCGTCTTCATCGGTAATGGGAATGATGCTGCGCTGGAAATATCCACTTTCAATCGCGCGCACGGCCCGACTCTGGCTTTCAGCCGCAAACTCGTCCACATCTGCGCGATTAAACCCTTCCTCCATGGCGATCACATCTGCTGAGATGCCAACGCTAGTAATCGGGTGTCTGCGTCTTAGGTAGAGGTTGTGCTGGTCTGTGGCGAGATTGGGCTTCTCAGGAAGCGACATCATTTCTATGCCACCGGTCACGACCAGGTCGTGCAAACCAGTGCTTACACAGTTGGCGCCGAACAGGGTGGCCATCAAGCTTGAGCCACAGAAGTGGTCCACCGTTGTGCCGCTGCTATGCAACCAGCCCGCGTCTAGTGCTGCCATTCGGGCGATGTCACCCCGCTGCCCGCCCGAAGCGTTTCCGCAACCGATGATGACGTGCTCTATGGTTTCGCGGTCAAGCCCGCTTCGTTGTTCTAGCGCCCCAAGAACCTGGGACAAAAGTCGTTGAGGGTGAATCGCCGCGAGGCTTCCCTTGTCGGCACGCCCGAGACCCCGAGGGCTGCGAGCCGCATCAATAATCCATACGTCCTGCATAAGTTCCTGCGACAACGACGGTTGTTGGCCAGTGGCGATCAGCCCTTCAGTGGTATTTAGGCTTGTCCCCACATTGTTGTTACTTTACAGTGGTGATAAGCTAAAAGCAATGTTGCTGATGCTGGGTATCAGCTATCCAGGTGGGACAACGGACGTGAACTTCGACTTTTCAGACGAACAGAGGGCCCTGCAGAATGAGGTAAAGCGCTTTCTTTCCAGGCGCTGTGATCTATCGGTGGCGCGACGTGTCCTTGACGACGAAAGTCTGGGTCACGATGAGTCCGTCTGGCGAGAAATGCTCGAGTTGGGGTGGGCTGGAATCGCAATCCCCGAACACTTCGGCGGCGTTGGTCTTGGCTACCTGGAGCTGTGTGTAATGGCTCAGGAAATGGGGCGTTCGTTGGCGCCAGTGCCTTTTTCTTCAACAATCTATCTGTTCAGCGAGGCAATCCGCCGGGTCGGTGATCCAGAGGTACTCGAAGCTATCCTTCCTCAAGTGGCGGCGGGACAGCTTATCGGTACGCTCGCATATGCCGAGGGGCTGGGTTTCCCTCGCTCAGATCATATTTCTGTCCGCTATCGGGATGGCCGCTTGTCCGGGGAAAAGTGGCCTGTTCTTGATTCCAACATTGCGAGTAAAGCCGTGGTACTGGCCTCGGACGATGATGGAAGGCCCTGTCTATGTTTGGTTGATCTGGAGCAGCCATCCGTGCAGCGGCGAGTTCTCGAGTCCATCGATCCTACGCGGGACCAGGGGGTGCTGACATTTAACGCGACAGAAGCTCGATGTCTCGGCGAGCCGGGCGACAGTTCCTGGTCCGTCTTCCAAAGCGTTTTGGATGCGGCGGCCGTTCTGTTGGCCTTCGAGCAGGTCGGTGGTGCCGAAGCGTGCCTCGAGTCAGCTATAGCATTTGCAAGCGAGCGCAAGGCATTCGGCAGAACGGTCGCTTCTTTTCAGGCCATAAAGCATAAGCTCGCCGACATTTATGTTGGTAACCAGTTAGCTCTGAGTAACGCCTACTACGGTGCATGGGCCCTGGATTCGGGGTCGGATGAGTTGCCTCTCGCGGCGAGTGCCGCCCGAGTGAGCGCTACCCATGCTTACGAATTCGCCGCCACAGAAAGTGTTCAGGTGCATGGCGGCATGGGATTCACCTGGGAGGCGGATTGCCACCTGTTTTTGCGTCGATCCCGATCGCTGGCGCTGTTGATCGGCGACTTGGGGATGTGGAAAGGACGGGTTACCACTGAATTTGAACGGAAGGTTGCCTGATGCCCCGCTTGCAAGAGAAAAAGTTCCTCGGGAGCGACCATGGATTTTGAAGATACGCCGGAAGAATCGCGGTTCCGAAATGAGGTCAGAAGTTGGCTTGAAGAGCAGGCAACGCATTATGACCTGTCGGGTCTAGGGATTTTATCGACCGAGCAACAACTGGCTTTGGGTCGTGAATTCCAGGCTCGAAAGGCTGATCGAGGTTATGCCAAGGTCACCTGGCCTCGCGAACTCGGTGGTATGGGCGGCACACCCATGCAAGCGGTCATCTACGATGAGGAAGAACAGAAGTTTGATTTCCCGACGGTCTTCTTTGGTATCAGTATCGGCATGCCGATTCCGGTTATGCGGCGCTTTGCCACCGAAGAGCAGCAGGCCCGATATTTGATTCCGGCCCTGCGCGGAGAGGAAATCTGGTGTCAGTTGTTTTCCGAGCCGGCCGCTGGTTCGGATTTGGGAGGCATCCGCCTTCGCGCGGTTCGTGATGGCGACGACTGGGTGCTCAGCGGCCAAAAGATCTGGACATCCTGGGCCCACATTTCGGACTTCGGGGTGATTATTACCCGCACCGACGCTTCCGTGCCCAAGCATCAGGGTATGACTTATTTCTTTGTTGATTTGGAGTCACCAGGCATAGAGGTTCGGCCGATAAAGCAGGCCGCAGGCGGCGGTGAATTCTGTGAGGTTTTCTTCACCGACGTGCGGATTCCAGATTCAAACCGACTGGGTGAGGTCAACGGTGGCTGGGGAGTGGCGATTGCTACGCTGATGGAGGAGCGATTCGCGGTGACCGAAGCCGCCGGGGGAGGTGCTTCCCTGGAAGACGCCGTGCGTTTTCTGCGGCAGGAGTTTGACGATGGAGAATCGGGCATGAATGACCCGCGCGTCAGGGACAAGATTGCTGACTGGTATGTTGCAGAAGCTGGCATCAACAATTTCTACGCTCGCCTTCTGACAGGTCTTTCCCAGGGACAGTTGCCAGGTCCAGAAGCCGCTCTGAGTAAGTTAGTGATTGCCAGAAAGTTACAGACGCAATCGTCGTCTCTGATGGATATCTGCGGCCCCGCGGGAGCAATCTATCCTGATCATCAAGCGTCTCGGGCAAACGATCATCGCATGGCATGGCTCGAGGCTGCGGGGTACCGCATTGCCGGCGGCACCGACGAGATCCTGCGTAACACCATCGCCGAGCGCGTTTTGGGTCTGCCTGGAGATATCCGTTTAGACAAGAACGTCTCTTTCGACGAGTTAGCCTGAGCAGAGGGTGATGGACATGGCAAACAGTGCGTTGAAAATCGATGCGCAGATGGGGATAGATTTCAGTGCGTTCTTTGAGCTGTTTCCAGGGCTTATTGGGCGGGCAACTTCCGTGTTGGCAAGATCCTGCAGCTCAGAGGGTGCACTGGATGCCCGGCGGTTAGATCAGCATCAGGTAAGCAGCTATGAGCTGGCGCTGGCCTACGCCGATTACCGCGCAGCGATGGTGGCATGGGATAACGCGAAGGTATCGACGGTGGCCGCCGATCGCGAGCTCTCGAGGGTTTACGTTGCAACTGCCATCCAGTCCATCAGACTGCGTCTGGAACCCTTGCTCAGTGCGTTTGGCATCGAGTCTCGCGAATTTGACCGAGTCTTCTCAGATGAAAGCGTGAGATCTGGCTTGCAGGCGGTTCTGGCACCTAAACACCTTGCAGCGCTAGGGCGCGCAGTTATTGAGCGGCAGGGTGAGGTCGGTGATGTCGAGATCGATGACGAAAAGGGGATGATGCAAAGCGCATTTCAGCGCCTTGCGTCAGATATTGTTGCTCCCCGAGCAGAGAGTATCCATCGCCAGGACCTTACGGTCCCGGAGGAAATCCTCGAGCCACTTCGTGAAATGGGGGTGTTCGGAATTTCCGTACCGCAGCAGTACGGCGGTATTGCTCCTGACGAGCAGGCGGACAACCTGTCCATGATTGTCGTTACCGAAGCTCTTTCTGAGGCATCGCTAGCAGCGGGAGGCAGTCTGATAACGCGGCCTGAAATTATGACTCGAGCGCTTCTTTGCGGTGGCACCGATGCACAGAAGTCCCATTTCTTGCCTCAGATCGCCTCGGGCGAAAAACTCTGCGGTATCGCTATTACGGAACCTGACTATGGTTCTGACGTGGCAGGGCTATCTCTTAAGGCCTCTCCCGTAAAGGGTGGCTGGGTGCTGAACGGCGCAAAAAGCTGGTGCACATTTGCTGGTAAGGCACGTTTACTGTTCGTTATTGCTCGCACGAACCCTGATCATTCCCTCGGACATCGGGGACTAAGCGCCTTACTGGTAGAGAAGCCGTCAACGGAAGATCACGAATTTAGTTTTAGTCAGGAATCAGGGGGGCGCATCGCGGGCAAAGCCATTCCCACGGTTGGCTATAGGGGCATGCACTCTTACGACCTGGTTTTCGAGGACTACTTTGTGCCGGCAGAAAACCTCATTGGTGGTCCCCAAGGTGAGGGTCGCGGGTTTTATCTGGCCATGCAGGGTCTTACGGGAGGGAGAATCCAAACAGCGGCTCGGGCGACCGGTGTGATGCGCGCGGCGCTCAGGGCTGCCGTGCGCTATGCGCAGGATAGGAAAGTCTTTGGAGCACCACTCGGTGATTACCAGCTGTCGCAAGCCAAGCTAGCCAAAATAGCTGCTCAGGTTGCCGTTAGTCGATACTTTACCTACGGCGTAGGTGCTTTGCTCGACGACGGGGAAGGACATATGGACGCCAGTCTGGTGAAATTGTTTACCTGCCGCGCGGCGGAATGGGTCACGCGTGAGGCGCTGCAAATACACGGAGGTATGGGCTATGCGGAGGAAACGCCTGTTAGTCGGTACTTTGTAGACGCCCGCGTCCTTTCCATCTTTGAAGGCGCTGAAGAAACCCTCGCGCTAAAGGTCATCGCCCGCCAGCTCTTGCAGCAAGCCCTAAGCGAGGAAGACGGCGAAACGCCATGAGTATTCTCGCGGGCCTTCGCGCCGTAGAGGTGTCCGCATTTGTAGCGGCTCCATCTGCCGGGCTGGCTCTGGCTCAGATGGGCGCTGAAGTAATCCGCATCGACGACATTAGAGGCGGCCTCGATTTCCACCGCTGGCCAGTTACCAATGACAATATTAGCCTGTTCTGGCAGGGCCTGAACAAGTGCAAACGTTCCGTGGCGCTCGACGTACGCAGTTCCCAGGGACAAGAACTTGCTCGGGCAATCATCTGCGCAGATGACGATGATGCCGGTATCTTGCTGACTAATTTCCCCCCACGGGGTTGGCTTAGCTACGACAGTCTGTGTGAGGTCCGTAAGGATCTTATTCAACTCACGATTACGGGTAATCGTCACGGCGGCTCTGCCGTGGATTACACCGTTAACCCTACCGTTGGTGTGCCTCTCTTTACCGGTCCTGAGGGTCACGTAGGGCCCGTGAACAGTGTAATTCCCGCCTGGGATTGCATTACGGGTCAAATGGCCGTCTCGGGAATACTCGCAGCTGAACGACATCGGCGGCTGACCGGACAAGGTCAGCACATCAAGCTCGCACTAGAAGATGTTGCCATGGCAACGATGGGTACGCTTGGATTTATTGCTGAGGCTGAGCTAGGTGCCGAACGCGAGCGTTCTGGGAACTATCTCTATGGTGCCTTTGGGCGCGACTTCGTGTCTTCAGATGGCGTGTGCTTCATGGTGGTTGGCCTGACGCCAAAGCAGTGGAGCGGGCTTTGTTCAGCCACTGGGATAAAAGCCGAGGTAGAGGCCTTGGAGGCGACCATGAGCCTGGACCTTAGCCGAGAGGGCGATCGCTACGAAGCGCGAAAAGAGATCGCCCAGCTTATAGAAAGATGGGCGATATCCAGGTGTATCAGTGAGATCGAAGAAGCTTTTTCGATCGATAAGGTCTGTTGGAGCCGCTACCAGAGTGTCAGCGAATTGCTGGCAAGCGACGAGAGGTGCTCACAAGAGAACCCAATGTTCATGCGACAAGAACAGCCTGGAGTCGGGCCTGTTCTGACACCGGGATTGCCCATCGATTTTTCTGCCAATCGGGGCCAGGTTTCCGGCATCGCGCCTCGGCTTGGCGAGCATACGGAACAGGTTCTTTCCGAGGTCCTAAAGCTGTCCTCGGGCGAGATCGGAAAATTGCATGACAAGAAAATCGTTCTAAGCGGATAGCGCAGTCATCGGCATATGAACGCTCGTTAAAACTAGGTTTGAGGCTTTTAGAATGACATTCGAAGGAAAGGTAGCGATTATCACGGGCGGTGGTCAGGGTATTGGAGAGACCTATGCCAAGAGTTTCGCAGCGGCCGGAGCCCAGGTAGTTATCGCTGAATTGAACGCGGAGGCGGGGGAACGGGTCGCCGGTGAAATTAGCGAGGCGGGGCACACAGCCACGTTCATAAAGACGGATGTGTCCTCGGAATCAGATGCTGCAGCCGCGGCCACATTGGCGCAGGACCGGTTCGGTGGCATCGATATACTTGTTAACAATGCCGCAATTTTCCACGGTATGCGCTACGAGACCATGTTAGACGTGGATCTCGACTACTACTACCAGATCATGAAAGTGAATATGCACAGCCCACTGGTAATGACTCGAGCCGTGGCCGATGCGATGGCGAAAGGCGGAGGGGGTAGTGTGATCAATCAGTCTTCGACGGCTGCCTGGAAAGCCCAGGGTGGTTACTATGGTGTGGCCAAGCTCGGCGTTCAGGGTTTGACGATGTGCCTTGCCGGCGAACTTGGCGATCGCAATATTCGGGTAAATGCTATTGCTCCCGGTCCCACGGATACCGCGGCGACCCGTCAGGTGCCGGCAGAGATTCTTGACCAGGTCGTCGCTGGTTTGGCTCTGAAACGCCTCGGGGACACCCGCGATATCGTCAATATGGCAATGTTTTTGGCCTCTGAGGAGGCGGCCTGGATTACGGGGCAGACCTTCCGCGTTGACGGTGGCGATACTCTGTTACCTGCCTGAGTCTGTCGGACGACGCCGGTAGGAGTTTGCGATGAAGACAAGGCATGCATTCATATGCGAGCCGGTGCGGACGCCGGTGGGCCGATTTGGGGGTGTCTACAAGGGCGTGGATGCGCCGTTTCTTGGGGCGACCGTGGTTCGTGGCTTGCTGGATCGGACTGGATTGCCTTCCGACGCCGTAGAGGATGTGCTATTTGCCCAGTGCTATTCCAGTATGGAAGCACCCGCACTGGGGCGGGTAGTTGCGCTGGATGCTGGGCTTCCGATTACGGCTGGAGGGTTGCAGCTTGATCGCCGTTGCGGATCAGGTTTGCAGGCGCTGATTTATGCGGTCTTGCAGGTCGCAACGGGCGGATCCGATGTGGTGCTTGCCGGTGGCGCTGAGTCTATGAGCAACGCCCCCTTCTTTTCCCATTCCGTAAGATGGGGAACTCGTGATTCAGAACTGGAGTTTCAGGACTCTCTTGCCCGAGGTCGTGTCACAGCGGGTGGGTCGAATTTCCCTGTTCCTGGAGGCATGCTCGAAACTGCAGAAAATCTCAGACGGGAGTTTAGAATCAGTCGCGAAGAGCAGGACAGCTTCGCCGTTGAGTCCCAGCGCAAGGCGATTGCGGCTCAGGAACAAGGGCTGCTGGATGCTGAGATAATCCCGGTGACTGTTCCGGATCGGAAAGGCGATACGATTGTTAGCCTCGATGAAACGCCCAGGGCAACCACGATAGAGGTCCTTTCAGGGCTAAGGCCTATTCGTGCGGACCTGGATTCTGAGTCGACAGTAACGGCGGGCAATGCGAGCACGCAGAATGATGGTGCTTCAGCCTGCGTCGTCGCGAGCGAAGATGCAGTTGCGAGGTACGGGCTTCGGCCTATGGCCCGCCTCGTCTCATGGGCGCTTGCGGGAGTTGAGCCCCAGCGAATGGGAATCGGGCCAGTGCCAGCAGTCAATAAAGCCCTGGATAGTGCCGACCTGTCATTGGCGGACATGGAGCTCATCGAGCTCAACGAGGCCTTCGCGGCGCAGGTCCTTGCTTGCACTCGTGGACTTAATTTCGACGCGTCAGATTACGAGCGACTCAACGTCAATGGCTCCGGTATTTCCCTTGGGCATCCTGTTGGCGCCACCGGGGGGCGCATACTCGCTACGTTGCTTCATGAGATGAAGCGGCGCAAAGCCAAATACGGTCTTGAGACCATGTGCATAGGTGGTGGCCAGGGTCTGGCCGCTGTCTTTGAACGGGTTTAGTCCAGTTCTGGAGGAGGCGGCCATTCCCGCTTGGTTTCAGGCGTAAAAATCCCTTTAAAGACGAAAACTTTGTAGGTCTTGCGGAAGCGTTTTGCTTGTTTGGCTTTTTCTTTCGGTGTCGAGGCGGTGCCGAGGATAAGAAAAAGTCCAACCAGGGAAGCGCTGGCGGTAATAACGGCGGTCATGTCCGGGTCCAAATCGTCGCGCAGATGCCCGTGTTTCTTGTGCCAGCGAAACAGTTTGCGATAGTGAGCTATAAGCGGATCGCGTTTTGCACCGTCTCTGAGCATCTGCTGAATGCGAATTTTCAGCAGGCTCAAATCTTCCGAAATCAAATCCGAGGCGTCTTCGAACGATTCGCGACTCGCAAAGGAGCGGTCGAGCGTGTAGATGAGCTCCTTGTCGAGCTTCTCTTCCACCGCGGCGATAAGCTCTTCTTTTTTCTTGAAGTGGTAGTAGGCTCCCGGTCGTGTAACCCCAGCGCGTCGAGCGACTTCGGATACGGAGACGGCCTGCTCACCAACCTCTGCCATGAGTCGCATCGCGGCCTTCATAAGCACGTCGCGGGTCTCTATGGACTTCGCCTTCCTGCCATCTTTCTCTGAGTCACCGCGTCCAACGAACTGCTTGTCAAAGCTGTTTGTTGTGGACGTGTAGCGGGGCAAAGTTGGCCAGTTAGTGAGAGTCTCGGGCAACAGGGCGCCATCGAAAATGAGCTGATAATTCGTGACGCCAAAGAGTTTTGCTTCCCTGTGACGACGGCTCTTTTGTTTAAAGTCCGATACGGCCAGGAATGAAGCAACTAAAGCTGTGCTCGAAATAATTGCGGCGACATCGGGTTCAACCCCAGCCTTCAACCGTTTCTCGCGTTTTGCCCTTGAAATTCCCCGATGCCTGGACCGGATGATGACATCTTCCGTCCCCTGCTCGAGCATTCGCTGAACGCGAAGGTAGATCGTGTCTTTATCTTCAGCCGCGATTTCTGCGGCCTGGGAGTAGAGATACGGGTCGTCTTTGCTGCCTGAAAGTGTTCTAACAAGCTGGTGGTCCGTCTGCTCACGTACCGCGTTTAGAAGCGCCTCGCGGGTATCAAAGTGGTAGTAGGCACCCGGTCGAGTGATACCCGCCGCTTTGGCAACGGCGACGACAGATACGGAGTTGATGCCTTTTTCGACGATCAGTTTTGAAGCGGCCGCAATGAGCTTTTGCCGAGTCGCACGACTACGGGCTGACCAGCCGTTTTCTGCCGCCACTTCTGACGTGGTGTCTTTCTCCATACTCTCGTGAGCGTCGACCTGCTGCTTTTCTTTTCCCTGGGAATCCACGGGGCCAACTTTATCAGAGCCTATAGGCCGTGAGCAAAGATGCGCGCTTGCGAGATGGCGCCCGGTGAGTCATTTCTGGATTGCTTGTTAATTACTTTACACACGTGATAAGCTAATAGTTGATCTCAGGTGCTCAAAAAATCGTGAGTTAGTGCTGTTCTGCATTGGATAGGCGGCTTGGGCAGAAAGGAATCGAACCACTTATGACGTATTCTGGCTGGAAGGCGGAGCAGCGATACACGGTTCTCGGATTGTGGAAGGACGCGGTGGAGAGGCATCCCAGCGCAGTCTTTTTACACTTCCTTCAAGACGACGAAAAATATACCTACGCCCAGTTTGATGCGCTCTCCAACCGGCTGGCGCAGGGTTTGCTCGCCTCCGGCGTCGCAGCGGGTGACCGCATCGCGACGCTACTCGACAGTCATGCTGATTCTGTTGCGTTGTTGATCGCTACCTCTAAGGTCAACGCAATCTACGTGCCGATCAATACGGCCAATAAGGGCGAATTTCTCAGAAACCCCCTGAAAAATTCCGGGGCAAGCGTATTGATCAGTGAGGCAAAGTATCTGGAGCGTGTTGAGGCCATCCGGGAACGGCTCCCCGACCTGGAGACAATTTACGTACGCGGGAACTCCGATAAATCGGTTGCGAGCTCACAGGAGTTGGCGCAACTTTACTCGGAAAACACGTCGGATACTGGGATCAATCCAAAGCCCGGCGACATTGCCGGGATCATCTATACGGGCGGCACCACGGGCCCCTCCAAAGGCTGCATGCTCAGCCAAAACTACATCGCTAATCAGGCTATGAGAACTCGGGAGATGTGTGACCCACGCCCGGGAGAAGTGAACTGGACGTGTCTGCCCCTTTTTCATCTGAACGCGATTGTTGTGACGATTCTCTACTCCGTGGTCAGCGGCAATACTGCGGCGATTACGCCCAGATTCTCTTTATCTTCATTCTGGTCGGACATTGAGAAAAGTGGCGCGGCAGTCGCCTCGGTGCTGGGGTCAATGATTCCGCTGATCGCTGGTCAGGTAGATAGCGAGGAGATGGTCCGCTGTAGAGGTCAACTTCGGATGGCCAGGGGCGCCCCTTTTCCTGGCGAACTCCAGGAGGTATGGCGCGATCGGTTTGGCGTCGAAATAGTCGGAGCCCACGTTTATGGGTTAACGGAGTCGAGCTTCGTTTCCATGTTGAGCTACGACGAGGCGGCCACAGCACCTCCAGGTTCATCCGGAAAGCGCAACCTTCGGGACTTCGACGTAATGATTGTGAACGACGATTTCGAGGAAGTGCCGAGTGGGCATACGGGCGAGATTGTTGTCAGGCCGCGACGGCCTAATGTGATGTTTGAAGGGTACTGGGGACGACCTCAGGAGACCTTGGATGTCATGGGCGGCATGTGGTTTCACACGGGGGACATCGGCAAGTTTGATGACGATGATTTTTTCTATTTCGTAGACCGGAAGAAGGATTACCTGCGGCGGCGAGGGGAGAACATCTCCAGCTACGAAATGGAAACGACTTTTGCATTACATCCTCAGGTTCACGAAGTGGCGGTCCATGCAGTGCCTTCTGCACTGACCGAAGACGACATCAAGGTGACCGTGGTGAAGGAACCGCGGTCTGGCTTGACGGAGCACGAGCTGGCGTTGTGGGCTATTGAGAACGTGCCTTACTACGCCGTGCCTCGCTACATCGAATTTCGAGCTCAGTTACCCAAGAACCCGGTAGGCAGAATCCTTAAGAATCAGCTGCGAGACGAAGGTTGCACGGAATCCACATGGGATCTTGAGCAGTCCGACATCAGTTACAAAAAAGGCTGAATACCAGAGCGCTGCAAGACATAAAAGGTGAAGACGCTTCATGGAATTCAAACATGTATTCATAAACGGCGACTGGCAGAAGCCGAGTTCTGGCAAACGTATCGAAGTCGAATGCCCCGCGGGTTGTAATCTCATTGGATCCTGCCCCGAGGCCGTAGAAGCCGATGTGGACAGTGCCGTAAATGCCGCCGGAACTGCACTTGTTAGCGCCGAGTGGTCACAATGCTCGGCAGATACACGGGCGAACTACATCGACGCTTTAGCAGCCGCCATCAAGAACCGAGGCAACGACTTCGCCACGTGCGCTGTTCAGGAAATCGGGGCCCCCTACGGTTTCTCCAAGGGGCAGGTTGCCATGGCCAGGATGACGTTGAAGTTCTATGGACAGTTGGCCAGGGATTTCAAGTTCGAGGAGCAACGCACCGGGTACTTCGGCGAAGTTATTGTGCGGAAGGAACCTGTCGGCGTTGTGGCCGCGATCGTGCCGTTCAATGGGCCGCTTTTTGCAGCGATGCTCAAGCTGGGGCCCGCTCTTGCTTCGGGTTCCACGATTGTCCTTAAAGTCCCGATCGAGACGCCTCTATTTTCTTACGTGTTGGCTGATTGCGTGAAGGAAGCTGGCATACCCGCGGGAGTCGTCAATATTCTGGCTGCCGATCGCGATGTCAGCGAGTACCTGGTAGCTCACCCGGGTGTGAACATGGTCAGCATCACTGGGAGTCTGCCGGCCGGACGAAGAGTCGCCGAGATTTGTGGTTCTCAGGTAAAGCGCGCTGCGTTGGAGCTGGGCGGTAAGTCCGCGGCCATTGTGTGCGCTGACGCCGATCTCGAGACTACGGTGCCAGCATTGGCGAAAGCTGCCGTTATCAATAGCGGGCAAGCTTGCGCAGCTCAGACACGACTTCTTATTCCTCGTGAGCACTACGAGGAATATCTTGCTGCACTCGCGAAGGCGTTCGAATCTATGAAGATTGGTGATCCGAGCGACCCGGAAACGGAGCTTGGTCCAATGATTCACGAGCGCCACTTCAATCGTGTTAAGTCGTATATCAAGTTGGGACTCGATGAAGGCGCCAGGTTAATCGTCGGCGGTGGGACGCCCGCACATCTCGATGCTGGGTACTTCATCGAACCGACTCTCCTTGCTGACGTGCGAAATGACATGCAGGTGGCTAGAGAGGAAATTTTCGGTCCAGTGGTCTGCGCTATCGCCTATGACGATATCGAAGATGCCATTCACATCGCCAATGACTCGGACATGGGTTTGTCGGGTTCGGTTTGGACATCGGACGTCGGTGCCGGCATTGAGATAGGGCGCAGAATCCAAGCAGGTAATTTCACGATCAATGGATTCTCCATGGATGTGGCCGCTCCCTTCGGTGGCTACAAGTCATCGGGCCTGGGCCGTGAACTCGGCGAGGAGGGGCTTAACGATTACCTCGAATTCAAGTCCATAAACCTGCCGGCCGCCTAAGTATGGATTTCAGTGATACGGAGGAAGAAGCGATCTTCCGGCGGCAGGTCAGGGAGTGGCTGGAAGCCAATGGCGACGCCCTTGAATCTACGGCGCCTGGAGAGCTCTACACCGAGGCGGACATCGAACGCTGTCGCCTGTGGCAACGAAAAAAAGCAGACGCGGGTTATGCGCATATTGTCTGGCCACGTGAGTACGGTGGAATGGGCGGTACCTGGATGCAAGCCGCCATCTTTGACCAGGAAGAGAGACGGCTACCACGGCCCTTCAATTATTTTTCTGTCGGCATCGGTCAGTGCCTGCCTTCGATCATGGCCTATGGCTCCGAGGAGCAAAGACAGCTCATTCCGCAAACGCTCCGAGGAGAACTGATCTGGTGTCAACTGTTCTCAGAGCCAAACGCTGGTGTTGATCTGGCCGCGGTGCGGACGCGAGCGATCCGAGACGGTGATTGCTGGAAGATCAGCGGCCAGAAAGTATGGACCTCCGGTGCTCAAGTCGCTGACTACGGCATTCTCCTCGCTCGCACCGATCCGGAAGTGCCGAAACATAAAGGCCTAAGCTACTTCATCCTAGATATGCGATTGCCAGGGGTGGTCGTTAAGCCAATTAAACAGATTTCCGGACACAGCGAGTTCAATGAAGTGTTCCTTGATGGCGTCGAGCTTAGCGATTCATGTCGTCTTGGAGACGTCAACCAGGGTTGGCAGGTCGCGATGCACGCGCTGACAGCCGAGCGATTTAAGCGCCTTAACACGCGTATGCCGTCGATGCTTTCAGTTCTGAAGCTCAGCCAGGACTGTGAGCTAGAGGGTATGCAAGCGATTGATCATCACGATGTGAGACAGCAACTGGCGAGCTCGCTTGCGAGCAAATGTGCGCTGGAGAACTTCATGTCGCGAATGCTGACTGTGCTTTCCGAAGGCGGCGAGCTTGGCAGTGAGGCATCAATACTGAAGTTAATGTCCTGCCATCTGAACCAGGACCTCAGCGCTTTCGTCATGGGGCTATTTGGCGAACAAGGCGTTGTGCTCGATGAGCTCACACACCCTCTGCAGGAAGAGCTCTTCGACGCCCACCTATGGACGCCCGGACTTCGCATAGCAGGTGGAGCCGACGAAATTCTCATGAACATTATTGCTGAGCGAACTCTTGGACTGCCAGGTGAGCCGCGTCTTGATAAGGGCAAGGCATTTAAAGATCTCTAAGCCTTCTACAGGATTTGAAAACCAATGAGTGAAAGAACGTTTGGCCAGATTATGCGGGGCAACTGCGAGATCGACCCGCAGGGGCGGGCAATGGAGCTGGAAGGCCAGTGGTATGACTGGGATTTTCTCGCCGAAACAATAGACGAAATAGAAGCCATTTTTCATCAGTATCGAGTGCCTCTGGGCGCGGAGATCGCTGTTGTTTGCCGCAACAGACCCCATCCCGTAGCGGCTTTTTGCGCCGTGATCTGTGGTCAGCGATGTGCGACGCCCGTCAGTCCGTTCTCCTCCCCGGAAAAACTGGTGGCGGATATCTCCGAGCTTGAGGCTGCCGTAGTGATCGCTAGTGCCTCGGACTGGCAGAGCCAAGCGCTCCAGTCCTATGCTTCTGCTAACGAGATTCTCGGTATCTGCCTTCATGAGGATCTGAGCAAGGCACACGTTGCAGTGCTTCCTTTTCGCGAGGAATCCGTGCCTGTTTCTGGCGCGAAAGAGCGACCGGGTGTGGCCGTGCTGATCCAGAGTAGTGGTACCACCGGTAAGCCAAAGCGTATCCCGATTTACGCCGATAAGCTCAGCGCCGCTTATAGCAATATCCCCGCTGGGGTGACGACCAGCGGCGGTGCGAAGATCAAGAGTAAGCCAGCCCTTATTACCCAGCCTCTCGTACACATCGGCGGCCTATTCTGGATCGTTCATTCGTTGCTGGATGCCCGCCCGCTTTCCTTGCTGGAGAAGTTCGCCGTTGATCCATGGGCCGCAGCGGTCGAGAAGTATGAGATCCGCGTCTGCTCATTAGTCCCGGCTATGATCAATATGGTTCTCGACTCACCACTGGCAGCGGAGAAGCTGCAGAGTCTGATCTGCATCCGCTCAGGAACGGCGCCACTGGCGGTTGAGGCTCAGGCGGCCTTCGAGAAGCGGTTTCAAGTGCCCATCCTACCGACCTACGGCGCGACGGAGTTCTCGGGTGCAGTATGTGGCTGGACCCTAGATACGAAGAAGGAGTTTGGTGATCGAAAGGCCGGCAGCGTGGGTCGTGCTTACCCCGGAGTCGACCTGCGTGTTGTTGACGGGGATTCAGGAGCGGAGCTCTCGGCGGGGGAGATCGGGATTCTCGAGGTCCGGTCGGATCAGATGGCCGATGCCAGAGACTGGGTCGCGACCACGGATCTCGCCAGCATTGATGTCGATGGATTTGTCTGGCTAACGGGGCGGGCTGATGCCGCTATTAATCGAGGCGGGTTCAAGATTATCCCGACCGAGGTTGCTGCAATGCTAGAGAAAAATCCACAGGTTAGAGAAGCGAGTGTTGTCGGAATAGAGGACGCACGCCTCGGGCAGGTTCCTGTTGCGGCGGTCGAACTGGTGGACAGTGCCACCGACGTTTCCCAAGACGCGCTCAGATCATGGGCCAAGGACAATATGACAAGTTACTTCGTGCCCGTTCGGATAGCGATAGTAGACAGCTTGCCGCGCACGCCTTCCATGAAAGTCAGTCAGGCTGACGTGAAGCGTCTTTTCGCAAGCTGATTTGCTGAGCTACCCGTTTACGCCAGGTGATACCGACTATGTTTGAAACAGTTACATATGAAACTCATGAAGATCACGTTGCGACGGTTACGCTAAATCGACCGGATTCTATGAACAGCTTTAATAGCCAGATGGTCGAGGAGATGGCATCCGTCTGGAATTTGATTAAGGACGATGATCATGTGCATGCGGTTGTTATCCGGGGAGCTGAGGGCCGCGCCTTCTCCACCGGTAAGGACGTTAAGGAAGCTGACTCTATCTGGCGCGACGGTGTGGTTTGGTCCCAGTGGGATCCTGGCAAGAAGCTCGGACCGAAGCAGAATGAAATGTGGAAGCCGGTTATATGCGCGGTCCATGGCTTGTGCTGCGGCGGCGCCTATTACTGGCTGAACGAGTCCGATATCGTGATTTGTTCCGAAGACGCAGAATTTTTTGATCCGCATGTCAGTTTCGGCATGGTTAGCGCCTGCGAGCCCATCGGTCTTACGCGCAGGATAGCCTATGGCGAGGTCATGCGAATGAATTTGCTGGGCAATGATGAGCGTATGTCCTCCTCAACTGCCTTGCGCATTGGTCTCGTGAGCGAGGTGATGGACAGCCGCGAAGCCCTTTGGAAAAGAGCAAGAGAGCTAGCAGCGAAGATCGCTAGCAAGCCCACTCTGGCTACTCAGGGAACGGTCAAAACTGTTTGGCAGTCGTTAGACAGCGGTCTGTCGACCGCTTTGGATCGGGCAATGCTGTACATTCAGATTAATAACCTGAAGGGCGGTCAGGTCGACCGTGCTTCGGCGAAGAAAATTCCACACGAAGTGCGCTAAAGCAGAAACGGATCGGGTAAGCACGACCATGAAATTTGCTTTTGAAGAACAGCAGGAGTTTGTGAGGAATGACGCGAGACGTTTTCTTAATGCTCGCTGTCCGATGGATTCCGTGCGCGCCCAGCAGGAGAGTGATCCTTTTGCTATCAGCCCGCTCTGGCAGGAGGTTTGCGACCTGGGGTGGACAGGTGTGGCGATACCGGAAATTTACGGTGGCCTCGGCATGGGCTACCTCGAACTGTGCGTGCTTGCAGAGGAGCTCGGCAGAGTAGCCGCACCGATTCCATTCGCTTCTAGCATTTATCTTGCGGCGGAGGCGATCCTGCACTTCGGCTCTGAGGAGCAAAAACTAAGGTACCTACCGCGTTTAGCGAGCGGAACGTCCGTCGGCGCGCTGGCCTGGAACGACGCTAAAGAGGATCCGGTAACGCTTCGAGATGGACTGATCTCAGGTAGCAAGCGGCCGGTGACCAGTGGGACCCAGGCCGACATTTTCGTTATCAAAGTAGATAAACCTGAAGGTGGCGCAGTCCTTGCCGTATTAGATCTTGGCGAGCATAGGGAGAGCAAGGGGTTCTCCCGACGGTCTCTCAAAGTGGTTGATCCATCGTTGGGCGTGGCAGAGATTACGTTTAATGGGGTACCCGTCGATCTGTTGGTCGCCTGTGGGGATGGCGATGCCGCGCTAGCGAGTCTGCTTGATCGGGCGGCAGTTGTGCTTGCCTTTGAGCAACTTGGCGGCGCGGATCGATGCCTGGAAATGGCGGTTGATTACGTTAAGGAACGACAGACCTTCGGTCGCTCCGTCGGCTCGTATCAGGCAGTCAAGCACAAGCTGGCCAGCATGTATGCGAGGAATGAACTGGCGCGATCAAATGCGTTTTACGGTGCCTGGGCTTTGGCATCGGGAAGTCCCGAGTTACCGATGGCTGCCAGTGCGGCGCGAATCACGGCTTGTGACAGTTTTGAGTTTGCCGCGCGGGAAAGTCTGCATTTGCACGGTGGGATGGGTTACACCTGGGAGGTTGACTGTCACTTACATCTTAAGCGATCTCTGGATCTGGCCCTTCGCTTGGGTGGGGTTAGGTACTGGAAGGAGAGTCTTATCGCGACAACGCTTGCAGCCTGTCAAACGCCCGCGAACATGCCGTCCTGGCTCGCGAACTCCTGAGGCGCGTTTACGCCTTTAGATCTGACACCGAGAATCGTAATGGAAACCGCTGAATTTGAGAAAATAAGGTATGAGCCATCGGACGGTGTCGCACTGATAACTCTGAACAGTCCTGAGCGCCGCAATGCCTGGGGCGGAAGGATGTCCGTGGAGTACCGCTGGGCGCTTCACCATGCACACTCAGACGACCAAGTAAGAGTCGTTGTAGTTACGGGTTCGGGCGATGATTTTTGCGTAGGCGCAGATACCCAGGACCTCGGCGATATCGAGCGCTCCGGCGGGAAATACGAAAGGTCCAGTTTAGAGATTGCCCCCTTTCCCGACGGCACGCCTGAAAGCTATCAGCGAAACCACGCCTATCCTCTGTGTATTTCGAAGCCGGTGATCGCGGCCGTCAATGGGAGATGCGCCGGCGTCGGTTTTCTTGTAGCAAGCTATGCAGATTTCAGGTTCGGTGAGGAAGGCGGCGTTCTAAAGACCGCGTTCTCACGTCTGGGCTTACCTGCAGAGTATGGTCTGGGCTGGATACTGCCAAGAATCATGGGCCGCACCAACGCTCTCCAGATTCTTCTGGAAGGGGAACGCATGAGTGGTGCCGAGGCTCTTCGACTGGGTTGGCTTCAGAAACTATTCCCCCCAGGTGAGCTTCTTGCAAACACGATGGACTACGCCCGGAAACTGGCGAGGCATAGCTCTGGCTATTCGCTGAGTTGCATGAAGCGTCAGGTGCTTTTTGATGCTGAGGGTGACTTTTCAGAAGCCTATAGTCGCTCCGTCGAAGATATGAACGCTGCCCTTAAGCGCCCGGATTTTAAAGAGGGCCTCAGCGCTCTGAGAGAAAGGCGAGATACGAATTTTCTGAACCTTGAACAGAAGTAATTAAAGAAAGAGTAAGGAGTATTTCGATGAGCACGGATCAAACTGCAGACAAGTTAATGCTCGCTGAGATTGGCGCGAGATACTGCGACGCTTGCGACCGCCAGGACTGGGACGCTGCACTGGATCTTTTTACCGAGGATGCGTTTCTGGATGCCTCGTCTGTCTACGGAAAAACATTCACTGGCCACAAGGAAATTCGAGAATTTTTCGAATCGGCGCCTCCATGCTTAGGTCACCATGCAACAGGTTTCTACTCTGATTTGTCGAGTGAAACTGAGGCTACGGCGCGCCTCAAGATGCTCACCATGTTCAAGCGAAATACTTTTACCGTGGATTATGAGTGGAAGGTCACGAAGTCTGATGGCACATGGAAAATTGTGCGTCAGAGTTTTGCAATTACGGGAAAACAGGATTTTCAGGCAGCCTAAGCAGGAGCTTAGGGATCAACCATTGACTGGCGCCTGGAAAAAATAGTTTACATATGTGTAAACATAGTAGTAAGTTAAGTGCGTCCGAGTCTGTTCATCGGTTCTGCCGGAAAAACATGTAAGTACATGTTTTTTTCTGAATCGATTGAATAAGCCGACGAAGTGATACGGTTTTTTTGAAGGGCGTGATCTCAGCCGACAATCGTTGGTTGAGGGATTGATTGCCGGAACCGGAGTGTAGGCGATGGTTCCGGATTTTTTGCGCTCGCTCTTCTAATTTGAGTTGGTGTGTACCGGGCGTAGTTCCCCGCACCTAAGCCACTTAGGCTGGATGAAGCTTTATGAATGATAAGACAGTGTCAGAGACCCCTCAGCCGGTGGCGATCGATCAAGAGCTTCTCAACGGAAAGGGTCTAACCAAAGGCGATCCAGAGGAGTTTGAGACAGACGCTATATCCCAGGAGGACGGGCCGGCCGCATTCAGCTTCCACAACTTTCACGCTGGGAAAATAGTGGTTTCTGTGTATGAGTCAGAACCGAAAAAGGTGAGGATCGAGGGCTCTCTCTATGACGAGTTTATTCAGATTCTAGAGGGTCGCTTGATACTTACGCCGGATGGCGGCGGTGAGTATGAGTTTAAAGAGGGGGATTCGCTGGTGGTGCCCAAAGGTTACAAGGGGTACTGGCACATGCCAGAGAAGTACCGCGAATTAATTGTGATTGACGACTATTCGGGGGATACCGATGAATCGGCAGCGATGAGAGACGCCTCCTAGCCCGCATAGCTCCGAACTTAAGCTACGAACCTAAGCTACGAACCTAAGCTGCGAACCTAAGCTGCGAACCCAAGGCTATACAAAAGCTCTGTTTCCCTCGAGCAAACAATATTAATGGTTTACGTCGCTAAGCAACGAAGTGGGTTCTCCGACCAATCAGCCAAGAGTCGACGCCGCATATGGTGACTCTTTTCATGAGCTTATCGATTAGGTCAGCGGTTTCCAGCCAGTACGGTGTCGATTAGATCGTTTCGAAAGTTTGTGCGGCCCCAATCGTTTGACAAGCATGTCGTCACAGCCGAGTAAGCACGTGTAAAAAGGAAAGGGCTGAAGAAATGAAAAACCGAGCTCTCACCGTGGTCGCAATCCTTTCGTTACTGGTTGGATGTGATGCAACAAAGCAGCAGCCCTTGGAAATCGCCACAGAATGTTCTTCTGTCTCTGCCTGGACCTTAGCAAAGCTCATCACATCAACTCACGCCGCACCGGGAACCCTTAGCTTGGCTATTCCCCTGGGAAATTCATGCTGCGAAATCTGGGTTGCCTGTGAGAACGACCGCCCAAAGATTTAGGGGCCAGGCACGGGTATCGACTCTGGCACCTGGTAGGTAGAGCGGCCCCTCCGCTCAAAGTCCAATACCGTTAACGAGTAGCATCTTTAGCGGAAGGAAAAGCTGACCCAAATGAAGCGACGAATTCTTTTTATAGCTGTCACCGTATCTATCCTCGGTGGCTGTGCAGAGTCTGAGGACATTGGAGGCTCAGCTGCCGCAGACGGCTATCCCGATTGGGATGGCATTCGCCAAAGTATCTTGGCAACGGATCCTGATGAGAGCGAGTTCACGCCTCTCGCCAATTCGCTGTTTGGAATGGTGACATCAAAACAGCCCCTCGCTACCGCTGCCGGAAACGCGATGTTGGAAGCCGGAGGCAATGCGGCGGATGCCGCGATAGCGACGGCATACGCAATCTCTGTATTGAGGCCGGGCATGAACAGTATTGGAGGACGAGGGCAAATCCTCCTGCGTACGGCTGATGGCCGCTTCATTGGCTATAACGGGCAGACAAAGGTCCCGGCGAGTTATGAAGCCCCAGAAGAATCGGCATACAACGGCTACACAAGGATTGGTGTGCCTGGAATCGTGGCTAGCCTGGAGCGCTTGTACGAAGAGCACGCATCTTTGCCACGTGCCACGTTGATGGCGCCGGCCATCCGTTATGCCCGCGAGGGCTATCGACTGCTCGAGATCGAAGAAATTTTGCAGCGCATGGTGCATAAGCAAATTGAGGACGATCCCGGTTTTCGCCAGGCGATTCTCAGGCCCGATGGATCTCTGCGTGCCGCCGGAGAGCTGCTCATCCAGTCTCAACTCGCCAATACGCTGGAGCACATCGCGGAAGACGGCGCCGATGCATTCTACGAAGGCGCGATCGCTCAGAAAATTGCAAAGGATGTGCAGCAGGGTGGTGGCTTTCTGACGGAGCAGGATTTACTTGAGTACGTCGCCGAAGATGGTCGGTATTTGCGCACCAGTTACCGCGGCTACGAGATCCATACCTTGGCCTCACCCGCTGGTGGCGCATTAGTCGCCAAGTCGCTAAATATTCTGGAAAACTTCGAACTTTCCAATATGAGTGACGGTGATTGGGCTATCGTGATGAGCCAGGCGCTTCAACTGGCCTTCGAATCGAATTGGCGAGAACGCAGCGTAGAGGTGCTCGAATCGGAAGAAACTAAAGAATGGGCTAGGGAGCAGGCGGCGCGAATCTCTCTTCCTACGGCCGCTATGGTCGACCTTGAACCCCCCGGTCCCGTGTTGTCTACCAATATACAGAACCGCGCGCAGGAAGGACGCTTTACTACCCACTTCGTCGCTGCCGACTGCGCAGGCATGGTCGTCAGTATTACTCAAACCGTTGGGGATATGTTTGGTGCCAAAGTTGTAGCACCGGATTTGGGATTTGTTTACGCGGAGACAATGCGCAATTCTCTTCTCGATGAAGCCGATGATGTGCCTGGATCTTACGCGCCCACTTCCATTGCCCCGACCATAATAACCAAGGATGGCGCACTGGTGATGGCGCTTGGCGCAGCCGGAGGTATCCGAATCCCTTCAGGTATTGTGCAAACCATCTCAAGATTTATCGATCACGACATGTCGCTCTTCGATGCGGAGCGTGCTCCCCGCGTCCACCCATCGTACGGGGCAGAAAATCGAGGATCCGATGAAGGCACAGTGCGTTTTACGGCGGAAGACTTTGGTGAAAGAACATGGTCCGACGATACCAAAGCGTACTGGGAAGAGGTTGGTGTTAAGGCAGAGGATGACCCAATTTTCACCTTCGGAATGGTGAATGCGGTTGCGTACGATGGCGATACGGGACAGTGGACTGGGGTGGCGGACCCGCTTATGGGGGGCGCCGCGCAAGGCCCCAGCATGGCTTCATGCGCGATCGGGAATGAGCTGTAGACGCATTTTTTGGGCTGCGTCATGGTCAATAACGGTTGTCTGTTCCCTTAAGGCACTTCTCGTCAGTAGCTGGGCGTTGGGCGCTGATCTTGGCCGATTTTTAGGAGTTAGATCTCCGTACAATTAGTTTCTCGCTGCTGCTTCTCGTGCTCCAAAGAACGGCCAATTGCCAAGTCAGGAGCCCTTTCATTAACTATACACATCTGTAAATATAAAGTAGCCTCCTTTATGAGTAAGGCTGCTCGACGTTGGTCGACGGCCCGCCCAGGTTCTTCATGAGCGAAAGTGATCGGGGAGTTTGATCGTGTATCAAGATATGTTGGGCAAGGTCGCGATTGTCACAGGTGCCGGCTCCGGTATTGGGAGAGAGACTGCGCGTTTGTTCGCGTCGGAGGGCGCCAAGGTTGTTGTGGCAGACCTATCCGAAGACGCCGGTGAAGAGACGGTTGCTAAAATTCATAGGGACGGCGGAGACGCCACATTCTGTAGTGTTGATGTCAGTGACGAAGAGATGGTTAAAGCCATGGTCGACTTTGCCGTCAAGCAGTATGGGAGCCTTGACTATGCCCACAACAACGCGGGTATTGATCAGATTGGCAGGGAACCGCTGCACAAGGTCCACACAAATATCTGGGACAAGATTCTCGACGTAAACCTCAAGGGCGTGTTTTTCTGCATGAAGTATGAACTCGCGTACATGCTGGCGCAGGGCAGGGGGGCGATTGTTAACACTTCTTCGGGCGCCGGTATCAATGGCGTTCCAGGCATGACGGCGTACTGCGCTGCCAAGCATGGCATTGTAGGGCTTACACGGTCTGCAGCCCTGGACCACGCTCGAGATGGCGTACGCATTAACGCGGTATGTCCGGGCCTTATTCAAACGAGAATTCTAGAAGACACGTTTGAGCAGACGCCTGAACTGGAGGAGCTCTACTTACAGAGCCAGCCCATGGGGCGCATAGGTCAGCCTAATGAGATCGGCGACGCCGTACTTTGGCTCTGTTCCGATTCAGCGACCTTGATGAATGGAGCGGTGGTTGCCGTAGATGGGGGCTATTCCGCGCAGTAAAGATCTCGCTTGTTTAACGAGGTTTCATATCACCGCCTTTTTTACTCAATAAGTCGTGGTGCACGCCACTCCTTCGTTTTCCTCGTTCTACCAGGGAAGAGGGAGACCTAAACTCACCTCGGGTCTCTAAAGAACGGTTGGCTCTATTATTCCTCGACGCTTGGCGGGCAGAACGGTGCGGGATCTGAAAACCTTCGAATGACATTTTCAGTAATTCTTGAGATCGCGTTGTCGCACTCTCTGTGAGCGAGGCTCCCACACCAGCCCATCGCTCCGGTGGAAAAGACTGCACCTCCTCCCTCGGTCTCGAAAAAAACGACATCGGCATGGGTCATGGGAGCATAGATTTCTAGCGGTTGCGTTGCAGTCATCTCGTCGAGAACATAGAGCATGCCAGGGCCGTGATTTTCTGATCTTGCGATGACGATGGCGTGATCCGGGGTGCCGTGCATCTGGTTTGCGCAATCGATTTCTTCGCCCGCTGCCCCCCCGAAGACCCCGTAGTCACCGATAATCTCCTCATTAATCCCTTCGAGAATAAATGCGGCTCTACCTTGTCGGGTGTCAGTCATGACTCTGTAGTAGGAGGGTCCGTAGCCTTGTGCTATGAAACCAACACCAAACAGTTGCTGTGGCGGTCGACCGAGCTCTCGCCATTGCCCGCCTTTTTCGCCGGTAAACTGGTGGTAACCCTCGCCGATTTCCGAAGTCCATGGCCTTGTTCCTGTTCGGCCGCGGCGCACTTCAATAGCGCCAGGGAAATGGGAGCTCACTGCAGATCGCCAGTAGAAGCCGTTGCCCCCGGTGTACATAAAGCGCCCGCCGGTCTCCAGATACGTCTTAATCGCATCCATAATCCCAGTCGTGGGATATTCTGGGTGGTTTCCTGTCATGATCACCGCGTATTGATCTAATAAATCAGAACCTTCTGCATCCGTAAGATCATCAGTGATGATGTCGTAGTCGATACCCTTTTTTTCGAGCCAATCCACAAACAGCAGGTCGGCACAAAAGGTCCAAAGGATACTCTTGGGTCGCATATTCAATAAGGGTCTGAGCCACGAGCTGAAGTGCACACCACTACCGTCTGAGTGCGAGTCATAGGTAGACAGGCCCAGGTGCCTGTTCTCGGTAACAAGGTCGTCGTACGCGGCAGATCCTGGTGTCTTCATAAACTCGTGAGATTGTTCTCGAGATACGCCGTAGCCCTCTCTGATAATGTTGAAGATATTGTTATTCCCGTAAGCTAAATACGTATAGGTTGGCACCATAAATGCGAGTTTGGCGCCGGGGCGGCCTTGGGGTGCGGCTACGAAGAAGGGCACATACTCCTCCGAATCGCTTTGATTAAGTCGCAATGCATAGATTCCAGATTTCAATTCTCCCGGGATTTCCCAGGTCATATCATCCTGCCAACCGCAGTCGTACAAATCGTCCTCGTGAAAGTGTATTGCCGAGTACTCTTCTGGCGCTTGGGTCCAGCGGGTTTGATGGCCGCTCCAGTTGCTTCCTTTGGAACCGCGCTTCGGGAGGTTGTGCACTGAGCCATGGCGCTGATAAATGGATCGATCTACGATCTTTCTCGACTGCTGCTCCAGAGAGAAGTCCCACCGAGCCAGCCAATCAGTTTCGTGCAATAGCGGAGGCGTATTCTCCGCGAACCCCTGAGCGTCAGACTCCTTCAATGCTTTCGCAGCGATAGATGGATTCTCTATCCGGCCATTGAAGGTATGGCGTGCGGTGGGATTCCCCGCTGGGTCTTCTCCCGTGGTGAGTCCTCCGATCGCGAGGGGTGAAGAAAGCGCGGGGAGTTTTTTATCGAAAGTCTTCGATGTCACCGTATCGATGCGTTTTCGGTTAAATACTTTTCCAGAGTGAAGCTCAATGCACCAAAGGGATGCGTCTCCGGTCTCGGCGCAAAGCGAAAACAGCAGCTGATACCATTGCCCTTGCGAAGCGGTCAGTGTGGATTCAATGACACTGCTCGATTCCGAATCGTTGCTTACTTCAAACTCAAACCGACCGCGCTCGTTGACTTGCAACGACCATCCGCGCCCTGACGATACATCGCTGCGCGATATAAGAACCTGCTTGCCCGCCTGAGGGGCGCTGGGCTGACAGCGCAGAGCAATAGAGATTTCTGATAAGTCGTTCTCGAAGGAGTGCCCGTGAACAAAAATACAGGAACCTGAGTTAATGGCTTGAAATTTGCCTTGATAGGGTCCGTTCAAGTCCGACGGGATTTCCTGCTCCCGAAACGCAGCGCCATCGGAGTGAGCGTCACCGTTGATTAGCCTTACCAGTTGGACATTGATCGCGTCATCGCTCTCGCAGCTAAATCGAAATGAGATGGGCTCCCCGGGACGAACGGTTAGCTTGTCTGTATAGCCCAATAAGCGATTCATAAGAGCTTCTCCATCGGGTGGCGCGTGCAATTCTTCGATGCGACGTGGGACCGAAAATTCAACGACCCCCTTGTTTTAGCAGACAGGGGCGAGGGGCATTAAACTTTACATATATGTAAAGACTATCTAGTATACTCAGCGAAATAGCGGGGCGCTACTTCCCCAAAACAAACGTATGGAGAATCTCGAATGTCACGTGAATCAATACAGCCATCTGGACTTCTTGACGGGCGCGCCTTTGCTATGGCGCAGGTTGTTCGATCTAAGGGTGGTAGCTATGTTCATATTTCAGGGCAGACCGCCATCGACGAGACAGGGGCTCATATAGGGTCTGATTTGGCAACCCAGCTGGGCGCGGCCTTGGAAAATGTTCGCCGTGCGCTTGCTGGAGTGGGAGCAACGCCGAGCGATCTGGTCAGCGTAACCACTTACATTGTCGACTTTACGCCAGAGCAGCTCGCAGACTACGTGCCCGCACTAAACAGTTTCTTCGACCCTGAAAACTTGCCTGCCTGCAGCATGCTGGGCATTTCTGCACTTGCCCAGCCTGGTCTACTCGTCGAAATAGAAGCTGTGGCGGTGCTCGACGACTGACAGGCTTGAAAATGATCCGCGCGTAGAGACGGCACGATGAGCAAGTCAGGCTTTCCGCATCTCGTGCTAAACGGGTCCCCAGCGGAGCAGGGTCGGCAATACGGCGTCGCCCTCCGCGAGCCAATTCGGGAGGTTTGGGATTTCTACGCCACGCGTATGTTTTACCCGCTGGGCCTGACCGATGCTCATATCTACCGCTTTGCGGCAGGAGTCCGTGAAGCGCTGCTCTCCTTCAATCCAATTCTCGCTGACGAAATTGAAGGAATGGCAGCGGGAGCCCGTGTGGACTCCTGGAAAGTCTATGCCCTCAACGCACGAAGCGAGCTCATGAATTACCCTCGCTCTGAGTGCACGACGGTCTTTTTCCCCGAGACAGGTATTCTCGCCCAAACGTGGGATTGGATAGAGCCACTGGAAGAATGGGCGGTCCTCGTTACTCGGCACGACGCCGATGGTCGTAAATCGATTACCTTTGGCGAGCCGGGCATGGTGGGTAAGGTCGGTATGAACAGTAGTGGCCTGGGGATGTGCCTTAATTTTCTGTTCGCCCCAATCAAAGAGATTGGGGTTCCCCTTCACTGCGTTGCCCGAGAGCCATTGCATTGCACTGATTTCACGGCTGCGAAAGCCGTGTTACAGCGCTCGGGGATCGGAAAGGCCGGTCACCTGTTGCTGGCTTCGAGTTCAGGCGAATACTTGAGCGTTGAATACGCAGGTGACTCCCGGCTCGAGTTGGATGCCCAGCAGCGTGCTTTTGTCCATACGAATCACTTCATTGGCGGATCCGCGCTCGACGATGCAGTCGACGTGCCTGGTTCCAGAGAGCGCTTTGAGCGGGCGCGAACAATGGTGGACGACGCTAGTTCGCTGACCCTCGAAACAGCGAAGCGAATGCTCTTGGACAAGACCCAAGGGGACCACAGTATCAATTGTGACTACCATCAAGATCCCGCGCTGGGCGACTTAAGAGTAGGTACGATTGCCTCGATCGTTATGGACCTTGGTTCGCAGACCATGCATGTTAAGCGTGGAAATAGTGTCGACGACAACTTCGCTTCCATCACGCTCTGACCCAAGTCGCGAGCCCCGCCGTTTGAGGTTATAGCGGGGAGTGCCCAGGCCGGCTCATCCTCGCTAAAAAAAACTATGCATCAGTGTAAACAAAGTGATAAATTAAACTTGTCACATGTGTAAAATTTGATGTAGGTTTATGCGAAAGAGTAACTGCTGCTCTGGTCCACGGGCCTAAAACGTTTTTGATAGTGGAGCGCGGCAGCAAGAATTCGCTCAAACGAAGTCAGAGGGACCTCTAGAAATGTTTAGAAAGAAGAAGTCGGCCATTGCTCTCACAGCACTTACTCTCGGTCTTGATTCCGCGTCAGTTCTCGCGCAATTAGAGGAAGTGGTTGTCACCGCGCGTAAGCGTGAAGAGTCCCTGCAAGATGTCCCGGTCGTTGTCACGGCTATAAGTGGGGAGTCCATTGAAAAGCTACGGATTCAAAACTTGGATGACTTGGGAAGCTTCGTGCCAGGCATGTTAAGCGCCTCCGGTGGCGGTACTGATCCGGGTGGAACCATGAGTCTTCGTGGCATCAAAACTGGGGGCATCAACCTGACCAGTGACCAGTCTATCTCTCTGAATATGGATGGAATGCAGATTGAGAGCGTTCTCGCCTACCGCGCTGGACAGGTTGACCTGGCGCAAGTCGAAGTACTCAAAGGCCCTCAGGCCTTGTTTTTCGGGAAAAACAGTCCGGGCGGTGTCATTTCCGTAACAACAGCCAATCCCACCGATCAATTCTTTTTGAGTGCCAAGGCTGGGTATGAAATTGAAGACGGTGATGAGTCCGGTGAACTCGTTGTATCTGGCCCTTTAACAGACACATTAGGTGCGAGAGGTGTGGTCAATTACCTGGGCCGAAAGGGTTTCATGTCCAATGATGACCCAACGGCGACTTACAGCGACTTGCCGGAATTTGAGCAACTGGTGGCGAGGGGAACCTTGGAGTGGACACCCTCCGACACTTTTCGAGCCCTGGCCAAGGTGACTTATACAGAGGGCGAAGCTGAAAGCCGAAATGATGTGCAGAAGCTCGTTTGCTTCAATGAGGCAGCCACGTCTGCAGAGTGTAATCTGGACAACAATACCACCATAGCCGCACCACTCGATCTCCTAGGTAGGTATGGCGGGCTTCGCCCCTTCGAGGATACGGAGGGTGTGTTCGCGACCCTTCGACTGGAGTGGGAACTCGGCAATTCGCTATCGCTCACTTCAATTACCGGTTATTACGACGTCAGTCAGGATTTTTATGACACGGTGCTGCCTCGGGGCGTCAATGACGTCGACATCTTTGGCGTCGATGAGAATGGTGTGCCGATCTTCTTGCCGAATGAAATTCTCAACCGAACCGATGGGGGCGCAGAGAGTATCTCCCAGGAGTTTCGTATCGAATCCAGCTTCGACGGTCCGCTGAACTTCATGGCGGGCGTGTTCATAGACGACCGTACAATGGACACGGACCAAAAAGTGCAGTTTGGCGTCATCGGCATCCCCCAAATTGTGCAATCTGTTGATGCCGAGTCGCTCTCAGTGTTTGGCCAGGTTGACTACGATATCACCGAGCAATTGGAACTCTCAGTGGGCCTTCGCTACACGGACGAGGAAAAGACTTACTCGGGAACCATCGAGGAAGATGCGCTGCTGGCTGGGCCTTTGTTTGTGATCACTCCGCCTCCCGGAACCCCTCCAGAATTTCTGTTAGGCACCGCCGGTGACGCACTCGTGCCGACGAAAACCAAAATTTCGCCAGACAATGTTTCTCCTGAGGCCACGCTAAGCTGGCGACCCACCGAAGACACCATGTTCTACGCGAGCTACAAGCAAGGCTTTAAATCAGGTTCCTTTGATACGTCTTCGACACTGAATCAGGCCTTGCTCGATCAGCCCTTTGACGTTTCCTTTGATAACGAGGAAGTTGACGGCGGAGAAGTTGGATTCAAGACAGTCTGGGCAGACAATCAGCTGCGGGTGAACGGCGCTGCTTATTTCTATACCTATGAAAATTTGCAGCTCAGTACCTTCGACCCAATCATACTGAGCACCCGGACACTCAATGCCGGTGAGGCGGAAGTCAACGGATTTGAGATCGATTTCGAGTATGCACCCATATCCCTGAGCGGCTTCAGGGTTTACGGTTCGTACAACTACAACAAGGCCGAGTACAATGAATTCATTAACTCGTGCTCTCAGTCCGCTATCTTTGCAGGGCAGTGTCCAGACAGTGGGCTGCAATCCTATGCAGGAACCCCGCTGACGCTGGCGCCAGAGCATGCAGGCACACTTGGCTTTGACTTCGCCGGTGATATCGGTAGCGGCTTGCAATTTTCCCTGGGCGCGTTGCTCAATTTCTCTGATGAGTATCAGGCAAACAGTTTGAACGATCCCCTGGGCATCCAGGACTCGTTCACTACGCTGGCAGTCAACGCTTCAATCGGGACTATGGATGGTCGTTGGACCCTCGCTGTTCTTGGGCGCAATATGACCGATGAAGACTTTCTGCTCAGTACAGTGTCTCAGCCTTTCACCGGGTTTGGCGGCACCTTTCAACAGGACTTCACAGGCTCCAAGGCTCGCGGTAGAGCCGTGACAATACAGCTGACCTACCGCTTTGAATGAACTCAAAATCGAGTTCTGTGTTATCGCTGTTCTGAGCTTGCGGCGTTGACGCCTCTCATTCCTTAGATCTTTCCGGCCAGCGTTTGACCGCTGGCTGTTTCTTTTTTCGCACGCTAGGAGCTGAACATGCAGGTGGGTCGGTTAAAGGAGATCTGGCGATACCCGGTGAAGAGTCTTGGCGGCGGAACTGTCGATAGCGCCTTCGTGCACGATACCGGAATCGCCGGTGATCGCGGCTGGACAACCGTCGATACACGCACCGGTGATATGTGTAGTGCCAAGAGAGCACCGGGATTGCTTAACTTGAGCGCGCGATATCTTAGGGAGCCTAAAGCTGAGGTGTCCTACAAAGATGATGTTCCACCGGTGTTAATCGGTTTTCCTGATGGCCGTGAGCTTGAAGGAGTCGACCAGCAATCCGCCGCCATGAGTGAGTTCTTGGGTTTCCCCGTGCAACTGCATCCCCTTGAGCCACCGGAGAATAAAGAGCACTACCGAATGGCGTCGCCACCTTCAGAAGAGCAGTTCGCGCGGATGCTTGGCATCAAGCCCGGTGACGACTCCCTGGATATGGGTGAGTATGACCCTAAGTTACTCGAGTTTCTTATGGAGTACTCAGCCATTCCCGGAACCTATTACGACGCCTTTCCGCTACATATGATTACGACTGCGGCGCTCGAGCATATGAGAGATGTGTCATCTGAAGACTACGATGTTCGACGATTTAGGCCAAATCTAGTGATCGAAACAGTGCCTGATGTTACCGGGTTAGCGGAATTTGACTGGACCGGTAAGGGACTAAAGATTGGTGATGTCCAACTGAAGATCGAGTCGCGCACTCTGCGTTGTTCAATGCCTTCAAGGGCTCAAGAGTGTTTTGGGCTAAAGCAAAATCCTCTAATTGCGAAATCCCTTCATCAAACTACAAATCGTTTTCTGGGCGTTAACCTTACCGTTCAGAAGGGGGGCATGATTTACGCGGGGAGCGCTATAGAATTGGTGTCTTAGGGTGGCTGCGTCGGATTTAGGGTGAGTTGGACGCGGTAGTGGGCTGTATGTCGGGTCGTTTAGCGGCATAGTTTGTGGCCTCTTCAAACGCGTGAGCCAGTTGCAATAATTCAAAGTCCTTCTGGAATCCCCCGACAATCTGTATCCCGACTGGGAGGCCGTCGCGGGTAAATCCTGCGGGAACCGAAACCGCGGGTAAGGTCGTGGTGCTGATAATGCAGCAGCTGGCCATCCAATCGATATAGGTTTGTAGGTGTTGGCCGTTAATCTCCCTGACCCAGTCCCACTCGATATCGAAGGGCGGTACCTGTGAAGTGGGCAGAATCAGAAAATCGTACTGCGCGAGAAACTCGATGATTCTTTGATAAGCCGCCGTACGTAACTCTGATGCTCTTTGGAAGTCCTCAATATCCAGGCCCAGACCTTGATTCATATTCCAACGGATGTGCTCGGGTAAAAAGCTTCGTTTCGATTCTGGAACCCACTTTGAAAGCCCGGCAAATACGAAAGCACGATCGACCCGGAAGGCGTCCATAGCGCCGCTCATATCCGGGTGAGAAGCCTCGACGGTACAGCCTATATCGTCAAAGTGGCTCATCGCCTTTTCGCAGATCTCAAGTACCTCTGGATCCATGGGTAGATTCCCCAGATTCCCCGCCCAGGCGATCTTCAGGTCAGTGCAGTCTCGGTGCAGCGGCTGCTTGAATCGCTCGCCTGGATCCGATATCGAAAGCGGATCACGGGGATCTGGGCCGGCCATGACGGCCAGCATGTCCGCGGTATCTCGCACAGTGCGCCCAATGGGGCCCTCGACCGCCAGCGCGCTCTGCCATCCGTGCGTCCGTAAACCAGGCACACGACCTACAGATGGTCGCAGGCCAACCAGATTGTTAAAGGATGCCGGATTGCGGATGGAGCCGCCCAGGTCGCTGCCATCGGCGATGGGCATAAGAGCCGAGGAAAGCCCAGCGGCGGCCCCGCCACTGCTGCCACCTGCGCTTCTCTCTAAATCATAGGGATTTCTGGTGGCGCCAAACAGGCGGTTGACCGTATGCGAGCCTCCGGCGAAGTCAGGGACGTTCGTTTTGCCGATGAATATCATGCCCGCGTCGCGTAAACGACGGACAAACAAGCTGTCTTGGGACGGGATATTGCTTACAAGCAGTTCTGATCCCACTGTGGTGGGAAGGCCCGCGACATCCGCCGTATCCTTTATTGCGATGGGCAGGCCATGGAACGCTCCGAGCGCATCGCTACGGGAAACAGACTTGTCTGCTTTCTCAGCTTGCGCGATTGCCTGCTCGCGAGGGACCTGGGAGACGATAGCGTTGATTGCTGGGTTGAGCTGTTCAATGCGATCCAGATAGGCAGTCATCACTTCAACCGCTGAGAGTTTTCGTGATCTGATTAATTCGGCGAGTTGACTCGGGCCTGTATGGCAGAGCTCAGCGGCGTTTGTCGGTGTTTCGACAAGAGGCTTCCTGCTAAGTGCCTTGGCTCTGCGGGGAGTAGCGCCGGTAGCGAGCATCGCCCCAGCAGTTGCCAGGAAGACCCTGCGTGACCGATCGTGAGGTCCCGCGCTCATTCGCCAGGCGCGTTGACGAATCCATGGATAAGGCAGGTACTCACAATTGAAGCTGTTCGTTTACGGCCCGTGCCGCCGCATCAATGGCGGCATTCAGATAAGCGACGGCTTCCGCGTCAGAATTGGCAATGCTGATCCGCCCGAACGGCTTTCTACCCAGTTCGTGGGGTGTCTCACCTTCTGGCCACTCGGGGTCATAAAGAGACTTGTACATGTAGGCATAGCCATGAGACCAACGGTTGACCGTGATGGCGACGATGTCACGCGCAGCGTCAAATCCGTTCCTCTTGAACATGCCGTTAAGCTGTTCATGGATCTGAGTTTCATAGTCCTCAAAAGTCGTCGTGTAGAGCTGGTGACGTGCCACGCGGAATCGGTCTCTGGCACTCTGATTGCCGTCTGTCGCTTCCGTGGGCGTTGTCAGAAGATAGACCACCATGGGTTCGTCAGGATCGTCGTTATGCACGTAGTCACCGATAGTCACCGGTGGGGCAGTCGACACCATCTTGAAGTGACTGGTGGGACACAGGAACAGGCGACTTCCAGAATCGAGTACGGGCTTGCCTGATTTAACCAGCACATTGACAGCAAGCAGCGGTTGTCTGACGCCATACTTTAAATTCTCTTTCTGTGCTTCGGGTAAATCGGGACAAAGGTGCGGGATAATGCCGTTGTTGCAGGCCATGATGCAGTGCTTGGTTCTGACTCGAGCAGCTTCTTCGCCGGCTCTGACGTAGGAGACCAGCACCGAGTTATCGTCGCTGTTTACGGCATTTACGACGGTACTGTTCAACCGCAGCTGTACCGGGTGTTCGGCACGATCAAGCTTTTCGTAGTCAAAGTGCGCAGAGACGAGGTCGTCGACCGTGCGGCCGGGTGCGACCGCTGGAATCAGATATCTGACCATTTGGCGCGTGAGTGAGGCGTTGCCGTCCGGCATCCAAACGATGTCCGACTCCTGCAGCATTTCAGCGTCCGCGAGCACCGCCAACATCTCATCGGAGAGAATACTGGCGCCTGGTAAACCCGTCTTTAGGCCCTCGTAGATGGATAGACCCTCAACGCCGACGCCGTAGGTGACGTTCATAAACGGATCCAGTAGCGTGCAGGTCAGATCCTGGAGGCCCACGTAGTCCGTAAGCAGAGTCTTGTAGCTGGTGTGCTTCAGAAAGTCGCGAGCGTCCCCATCGGGGAATGGCTCGGCCAACGTTAGGGTCCCCTCGATGAAGGCTACAAGCTTCGCTTTCTCGCTGGATGAGATCGCCAAGGAGTTGATCATTTCTTCGTAGTTGCCGACGCCGTGCCAAGCTGCCAGCCACATGCCACTCACGATGGCGTCCTCGCCAAAGTGCGCTTTGTCGGTATACATACCCATTTTGGTTGCGGGATTCGAGAGGGGCCACTCCATGTCCTGCGTTTTCCGCAGTTCGTCCATGTTGAACCCGAGATCCGCAACGAGCTTCTTCGAAACAGTAGAGTATTGACGCGAATCCTGGAAATTGCCGCTACCACCAGCTCCCAGATACATCCGGCCCTGGTAGTGGAATTCATTGCGTCTAGCGTGACCACCGAAGTCGTCGTGATTATCTAGTATGAGTATCCGTGAATCCAAGCCAGCTTTTTGCTGATAAAGAATGGCAGCGGCGAGTCCACTGATGCCAGCGCCAACCACCACCAGGTCGTATTCATCGTCAAGATCTCTATATTCGGACGGCGTTTCGCCTCTCCAGGCAAGAGCGTGAGCGGTATCAAAGGAGCCATCATGACTACCGCGAATACCGGTAAGTACAGGCGGGTATCCGCCGCTTAGGAACTCACTGCTCGACGCTTCGCGGACAGCCTTGCTGAGTACGCTTTGTGACCCTATGAGTGCGGCGCCTGCTACGCCAAGAGATACGCCGTTTAAAAAATCTCTTCTCGTTAAGTTGTTACTCATCCGCTTTGCCTCTTGCTGGCAGGAACTATTGCTTCATCAGTTCATTGATTAGCGCGGTGTCAAGGTACTCCGTGATACGAGAAATCTTATCCCCGGTGAAATGCACCACATGCACATATTCATTGTTGTAAGGCATCCCGCGTCTACCAGTTCCGGTTCCGCTGAACTCCGCCATCGCCATGCCGTCGGTGGCCACGATGTTTCTGATGGTGGTCGCGACACCGCCGTCCAGGTGTTCAAAAACGCGCAACCAGCAGTTTTCGAGAACATCCTGTTGCCCCTTGAACTCGCGACCCAGATCCGGGTGAGATCCTATGGGCCTGAACACGATGCCTTCGGTGCAAAATCCGAAAGCTTCGGGCAGGTCGCCCCGGTTGATGGCATCCACGAACGACCGATACACGGTCTCTTCCCTATGAATTGTCACAAGACCTCCTGATTCATGTCCTCTGGCGGCGGGCTCAGAATTATCCCCAGGTCAATGGAAGACTTGCCAGCGAGACAACGGCGCCAAGATTTACGTCGATCTCGGCGCCTTCTTTAATGGAAAACTCCGGTATGCGTTTGAACCATTCCTCCAGGGCCACTCGCATTTCTAATCGCGCCAGATTGGACCCCATACAGCGGTGTGGGCCGAACACGAATGCACCATGCCGGTTTGGTGAACGCTCGAAGTTGGCCAGCATCGGTTCTTCGAACTGTTTTTCATCCAGGCTCGCGACGGCGGTATTAAGGTTGATGAAGTCGCCTTCTTTGAGAGAAACGCCGTGAAAGGCTACATCCTTGGTCACGGTACGGCGCACCTCAACCACAGAGTGGAGCCGAAAAAACTCTTCGATGGCGCTGGGAAATAGCTCTGGGTTATTGCGAAGCTGCTGCTGCGCCTCCGGATTTTTCGCGAGGTATCGCCATGCGAATCCCAATGATGAGGCGACGGTATCGAGACCGCCAACGAATAGCAGGTAGTACATCCCCAGAATCTCTTTGTCGGTCAACTCGCGGTCGTCATACGTGAACGCGAGAATTGCGGAAGCGAGGTCATCGCCAGGGTTTTCACGCTTTTCCCCTAGCAGTTGGACAAGATATGCGTAGATGTCTCTGGCTGCCTGGCTGCGCGTTTCGATCGTGTTGGAGACGTGCAGCAGTTTGTTCTCGTACTCGAGTATCTGTTCGAAGTCGGCGGGCGGCATACCGAACAAATCCATAAAAATGCGGACCGGGAATTGAATGGCAAAGTCCTCTACAAACTCACAGGCCCCGGAAGACTGAAATTTTTCGATAAGTTCGATGGCGCTGGCGCGAACGGAGTCTTCCCGTGGGGCAACCGCTTTGGGTGACAGTGGTTTGTTGAAATGGATGCGATACTTCATGTGCTCTGGCGGATCAATTTCCAGCGGAATAAGGTCGAGCTCCTGGCCCAGTAAGAATGAGAAACCCGTATTGTTCTTTGAAGAAAAGAGCTCCGGGTTTTGAAGCACTTCCTTCACAATTGCTCCATCGGAAACGTACCAGCCTCCGGCGCCCTGAAAAGCTGCTGGGTTAAAAAATATGGGCGGTGTTTCTTTGTGTAGTTCAGCGAAAACGCGAAACGGGTCCTTTCTAAGTTCCGGATGCGAATCGCCATCGAAGGGACAGACAAGATTCTGTGGAACATGAGCCGGTATGTTGTAGTCGTACATAGTTCAGTCTTTGGCCGTTATGGGTATGAATTTTGGGCTGCGATTCTCGGTACTACCCGCCAAGGTTGATTGTCGTCAGGCTACACAAACTGTACACTACTGTAAAGATATATCCGGAACCAATGCCTCTCCGTAATGGATCGATTCATGGTTACTAAGACACCCAATGGTGACGAGTCTCTTTGATGTTTGACGCAAATCGCGTTGCGTTCACCGGGGCAGGGCAGTCCGCCGTAGGGAAAAGGCTGGGCAGGTCCGCGATCGATCTCACCCTGGATGCAGCCGTCGAGGCCATCACACATGCAGGGCTAGATATCAGGGATATAGACGGTCTTAGTTCATACCCTGGGGTGCGCAAAGATATTTCTCCCGGTTTTGGGCCCGTGGCCCTAGCAGATGTAAAGAATGCCCTGGGACTAAAGTTGAGTTGGCATTCGGCAGGCTGGGAGGGGCCGGCCCAGGCGGGAGCGATCGTAAATGCCTGCGCTGCCGTCGCGAGCGGTCTATGCAACCACGTACTTGTATTTCGTACTGTGACAGAGGCTTCATCTGTGACCCCGGGCCGCAAGGCCAGTGTTTCAGGAACCGGGGGTGATCGAATATCCGGTCCTTTTCAGTGGATGGTTCCCTTCGGCGGTTATTCCGCCGTCAATACCGTGGCTCTCTATGCACAACGGCATTTTCATGATTTCGGGACCACGCGAGAAACACTGGGTGAAATCGCAATCAACAACCGGCGTAATGCGGGACTGAATCCCAAGGCTGTGTTCTCTGCCCCGATCGCTATGGATGACTATCTAGCGGCAAGGATGATCAGCTCCCCATTATGTCTTTTTGACTGTGATGTTCCGGTCGATGCAAGCACAGCTCTGGTTGTTTCGCGCGCGGAGGAGGTTCGGTCCATGGCCAATACTGTGTATCTGGAGGCTCTCGGCTGTTCATTGCACGGTCAGGACTCCTGGGATAATCATTCGTCCGATTTGACCAGAATGGCCGCCCATGACGCGGCCGGTGCTATGTGGAGTCAGACGGATCTTTCTCCCAAAGATGTAGACACGGCACAACTGTACGATGGCTTCTCGATGCTGGCCCTAACGTGGCTGGAGGCGTTGGGATTCTGCGGCAGAGGCGAAGCCAAGGATTTCCTCATCGGGGGGAGCAATATTGCCCGTGATGGAGTGCTGCCCCTAAATACGAATGGCGGTCAGTTGTCAGGCGGGCGAACTCACGGTTTCGGTTTTTTTCATGAAGCAATAGTGCAGCTCAAGGGAGAGGCAGGCGAGCGTCAGTTGCCCGATCGCCCGCGTGTCGCGGTCGTCGCAAACGGCGGCGGCCCGCTCGGTTCCTGTTTTTTGCTCCGCACTGACTGAATTCCTGTTCTCACGCTGATCACTGACTGAGGCATCTCGCATGGCCTTACATGCGGATGCCACCATCTAGACGAATGGTTTCTCCGTTGAGATAGCCGTTTTCTGCTATCTGGGTCGCTAAAAGCCCAAATTCGTCGGGCAGCCCAAGGCGCTTCGGAAACTGGACCTGCTCCTCGAGTCCCTTTCGCAACTCTTCGGGTACAGCAAGCATCGCCGGCGTTCCCATAACACCCGGGGCAATCACGTTGATTCGAATGCCCAGCTCGGCAAGGTCGCGCGCGATCGGCAGCGTCATGCCAACAATGCCGGCCTTGCTGGCGCTGTACGCCGCCTGACCCTTCTGTCCATCCATGTAAGCAACGGACGCGGTATTGATGATGACCCCCTTTTCGTCACCGTCGTTGGCGGTCATCTTTTCTACCGCGAGGCGCAGCACATTGAAGGTACCAACAAGATTGACATTGATTATGTTCTGAAAGTGCTCCAGGGGATGCGGGCCTTTACGGCTGCTGTAGGTTTTAACGCTAGGACCGAAGCCGGCACAGTTAACACATACGTCAACGGAGCCAAAGTCCGTGAGGACCTTATCGAGTTGACGCTTCACAACCTCTTCGCTTGTGACATCGGTTTTGTAGAACTCAACGGCGCCGGGAAAACTTTCGGCCAATATCGAGGCGTCGCCTTCCGCCAGATCGAAAATGGCTACCCGCGCACCCTTTGCGAGAAACGCTCTTGCAGCTGCGCTTCCCAGGCCCCCGGAGCCGCCCGTGATGACGGCAACCTTGTTCTGAAGCTCCATAATTGTTGTCTCCGAGGGCGCAAGCCCACAATGCGCGCCCTCAGGCGTGTTCTTTTCGATACTTCTCGACTTCAACCTGGATAAGGTCGGAAAGATTGTCTGCTGGCGGCTCTGGCAGGCGCACGCCACCATGCTCGCTGGAGGGCAGTAGCACCACAGCGCTACCGAGGCTCGACTTCTCTCCGGCGCGGTTCAGGCACCAAACGTCGAGGACGACTTCGCAGCGGCCTTCGTTGACGTTCTTGTCAGTCACCTCGCCATGTAGCCAGGTTGTATCGCCCAAGAAATTGAACTTGCGGTGTTGTACCGATAGTTTCCAGAGCCAGCCACTGTCCCCCATCCAGTTGGTGAGTAAGTGAGTCAGCCAAACCTCCCGTTGACCGCCGTAGTCATACGGACCGGGAAACCCTAACTCCTGTGCCCAGTCGTCCTGCCAATGGCATCGCTGCACTGTGTCAGGAACACCTAAGTGGTCCTTGGGGAAAAGCCCCGGGATTTTTTTGCGAATGTCGTATGTGAGCTTGAAGGCGCCAGGTGGAGAAATCTGTAAGCCCCAGCCCATGTGCCAGAGAATCAAGTCCGTTAACTTCAGGGGGCCTTTCACCATTCGGGGCAGGGTGTCACCGATGCTGACGTCTTCCCAAAAACGGTGTGCGGCGCCTTGCCGGGTGTCATTCTCGGCTTCGTAGCAGGCGTCGATTTCCGCAATCTCAGCTTCCGTGTATGGCTCGGGGAGCGTCGCTGCCTTTTTGGCGGCGGGTTTTTTCTCAGCGCTTCTATCTTTGTCTTTGATGCGTTCGTTCGCAATGAAGAGCCCGCGTCGAGCGGCCACGGGCTCGCCATGCTGATTACGCTGAAAGATACCTCGCACCTCGTGGATCGACTTTCCGCCCATGCGTCCTTGGGTGAGTCTGGTGCCTACGAGAGACTTTCTTAGATAGCAACGATCGCCCTCCTGCAGCGGTCGCCACCATTCGAAGTTCATTTCGGCCTGATAGGCGCCAAGCCCACTCAGCGGATCACCTTTGAGCTTATTCTTCAGTTCCGGCGTCAGGGGAGGGGCGTCGTTTTCGCCCATTGTGTAGGTAAAGCCAGGAGCGGTAATCAGCTTGCCCCATTGCGTTTGACTAGCATAAGTGGCGTCGCAGTAAAGCGGGTTGTCATCGCCGTAGCCCCAGCAGAAATGTCGCGATCCATCCTGAGTAACCACATCGTTGTGGTAGCGACGAGGTTCAGGCACCTCTACGCCGACCCGGTCACGCATGCGTTCAAGCGTTTCCTCAGTGATTCTGCCCACTTCGACCTTTTGTTCTGAGGTTGCGCCCATGAACGTCTCTCCCTCCGCTGCTCTGAGATTGTATATTAACTTTACAGTAGTGACTAGTATTAGTACCGTCTCACTCTGACGGGGTGATTCTGGGAATGCGTGAAATGAAGCAAGTATTTGGAACGCGAGTGACGCAGCTGCTGGGCATAGATCATCCGGTGGTGTGCGGAGGAATGACAACTGTCGGCCGGGCTGAACTCGCGGCGGCTGTATCAAACGCTGGAGCGTTAGGGGTGATAACGGCGCTGACTACAGGGTCACCAGAGAACTTGTCGCGAGAGATTGCCAAGACCAGGGAATTGACCGACAAGCCCTTTGGAATCAATCTCACTATCCTGCCGACGATCAACCCGGTTCCGTTCGACGAATACGCCGACCTTATCGCCAATTCCGGGGTGGCTGCCGTCGAGACCGCGGGGCGAAACCCCGAGCAGTACATACCCCGCTTCAAGGACGGTGGGCTTGTGTGTATTCATAAGGCGGTTTCTGTCCGTCACGCTTTGACGGCACAGCGAATAGGGGTGGATATCGTGAGCATCGATGGCTACGAGTGTGCCGGCCACCCCGGCGAAGATGATGTATCCAACATGGTCCTGGTTCCAGCCGCGAGCCGCCAGCTAGAGATCCCCGTACTTGCCTCCGGCGGGTTTGGCAGTGGCGAGGGCCTCATCGCGGCCCTGGCACTCGGTGCTGATGGCATCAACATGGGAACGCGTTTTGTGGCAACACAGGAAGCCCCGGTTCACGACAATATCAAGCAAGCCTATGTCGACGCGTCCGAACGGGATACCCGGCTCCTATACCGACCCCTGCGCAATACGGCTCGTTTTCTAAAAAATGAAGTTACGGAGGAGGTCCTTAAGATAGAGCGGGAGAAGGGCGGGGAACTGCAGTTTGAAGACATTCGGGAGCTGGTTGCAGGCCCGCGTCAACGGGAGGCATGGCTAGATGGCGAGAAAGACCGCGGCGTGATCACCACTGGCATGGTGGTAGGGCTAATCGACGATATTCCCAGCTGTGAGCAGCTGCTAGAGCGGATAATCGGTGAGGCATCGGAGCTCGTCGAGCGCAAGTTGCCGGGCCTGCTCCTCAAATAAGTTGTGGGCAGTGGATTTGTAGAGCCTTTGTACCTAAGCAGGCTCGAAAAGCGGGAGGTAAACGTCGTCTAGGCATTCAAAACACGCCCGAACCCTCATGCCGATAGTCACCAACTGGATATCAGTATTCACCAACTGTGTACTCACGTAGAGCCCCGATTGCTCGATTAACTCCACGACAGCGAACACGTACGGGACTTCGAGGTCGGGAACCCAGGGTGTGTAATTAATGGTGAAGGAAGCGACGATCGCGTTGCCCGTTGTCGGCGTCGCCATCACCCTCCTACTATGGCACTTGGGACACATGGGAACCGGAGGATGAATAAAGTTGCCGCAATCCTGACACTGATTAATCAGCAACTCGTTGTTTCGTCCCCCGGTCCAGAACGCACGCGTGTGCTCTTCGATGTCCGGTAGGGTTCGAGGCGCAGAACTGTCCATATAGCTCATCGTATTGCTTCCCGCTGAATCACCCCGTGCAGCTCACAGAGGAGGTCATAGTGAAGGTCATAGTGAAGTGCTATGCGGCTCGGTAATCGATCACTTTGATTTCGAGATACTCGTTGAGGCCTTCTTCGCCATACTCGCGACCAATGCCCGAGCGTTTGTACCCGCCGAAGGGTACAGACGGGTTTAGTCGGCCACCCCCACCATTGATCAGGACCCCGCCCGTGCGCATTCGGGAGGCGATCTTGTATGCCCGGCCCACGTCTTGAGAGAACACGCCGCCGCTTAGACCGTATGGCGAGTCATTTGCGATGGCCACCGCCTCATCGTCGGAATCGAATCCGATGACGCATACAACGGGGCCGAAAATTTCTTCCTGAGCTATGGTTGTGGAATTGCTGGGGCAGTCGAAAATAGTGGGCTCGATAAAGAACCCCCGATCCAGACCCGCGGGAATACCGCCTCCATAAACAAGCGTATTGCCATCGGCTTTCCCCCGTTCAATGTAGTTGAGTACAAGCTGGCGCTGAGCTTCGCTGATTAACGGGCCCATCCCAGTCGACGGATCCGCCGGGTTCCCGATGGGTATCTGGCTTGCCATTGCTTTCAGCATCTCAATGTACTGCGCCTTGATGGAATTGTGGACTAGCTGGCGAGTTTGGAGGATACAACCCTGCCCGCACTGATTTGTGAAGTTGACCAAGCCACTAAAGGCTGCCTGTTCCAAGTCTGCGTCGTCGCAAACGATCATCGCTGACTTTCCGCCCAACTCGAGAGCGACACGCTTCAGCGTGGGTGCAGCCTGGGCCTGGATCGCCGCACCCACCTTGTCCGATCCTGTAAAGGAAATTTGATCTACTCGGGGGTCACTGGTCAGCACTTCACCTACATCAATTCCACCGGTGATAACACTAAAAACGCCCTCGGGCAGGTCTATATCGCTTGCTACATTTGCCAGCACCAATGCCTCAAGCGGTGTCTGTGGCGCTGGTTTAAGTATGAAAGTACAACCTGAGGCGAGGGCGGGTCCCAATTTGGCGAGATTCAGAAAGAAGGGGTAGTTGTAGGCCGTTATTCCGACGGATACGCCGAGGGGCTCATATACCTTGACGGTGCCGCCCATCATATCGCCGCCGGTGGCCCAGTTTGTGTGGACAGAAACTGAGCTGGCTACTGTGAAGTCGCGGCGGCGAATCTGACTGATGAAGTACTGGAATCCGTCCATTGCCATATCGAACTGCATGATGCTGGCCACGGGAAGTATGGAGCCCGCCTCGGCGACGCAGAGGCTCACGATTTCGTCTTTCTTTGCAAGAAGCCCATCATGGAACGACTGGAGAAGAGAAGCTCGCTCGGACCAGTCCATGCGCGGCCAAGGGCCTTCATCGAATGCCCTTCGAGCTGCGGCGATGGCGCGCTCGGCATCTGCCGCGCAGCCCGTCGGCGCTGAGCCGATAACTTCCTCCGTTGCCGGGTTGATGACTTCAGTCTTTGCGCTGTTGGCAGAGGGTACCCAGTTACCACCGATGTATAAGGAATCGAAATCGGTTGATAGGTTCATAGTCCGGTTCCTTTTAAATATTTCTCAACCCGCGTCGTCATCATGTCCCTCGGGAATGCTGGGTTTTTGCGCACGGAAAGACGAAGTCTTAGCTACGTTGACCCGGATGCACAGCATAATTAAACTTTACATCAATGTATAGTATAGTCGTCTTAGCCGTTTGACTTTCAGCAGTTTTGAGTGGGAGCTTTTAGTGAAGATCAAAGTCGATGCCAACAAGTGTCAGGGTCACGCACTCTGTGCAAGTCAAGCACCGGACGTCTATGAGCTGGACGACACCGGGTACAACAGTATGGGGGAGTTTCTTGTGAAGGCCGGGCACGAAGCGGATGCGAAAGCGGGTGCAGAGTGGTGTCCCGAAGAAGCCATTACCGTCATCGAATAGATTGCCTGTCCTAGATTTGTGGAGTACGCCGCCGAATCCTCTTCGAGATACGCAGCTGCGATGGATGGTGGAAAGAGTCCGATACATCCAGGTAAACGCGCAGCGACTGTTGCGCTTTGGAATGGCGGCGAATTGGTGTTATCGACGGGCCCCAGATTACGAGTGCTCGCGGGTATCCAACCCAGGTCATTGAGTTGAAGCTTGGATCATGACGACGATTACTTTTGTAGAAGCGAGTGGGCGCGAAGTCGTCGCTGAAGCGGATGGTGAGTACACCCTTATGGAGCTGGCCGTCGCGCACGATGTCGAAGGCGTTCTTGCGGAGTGTGGCGGTGCTTGCGTATGTGCCACTTGTCACTGTTACATCGACGGAGGTGCATCCGACTCTATAGACGAGCCGAGCGAGTTTGAGATGATGTTGCTTGACGACGCGCCTCACCGGACCGATGCCAGCCGCCTGGCGTGCCAGATTCCGCTCAACAGTGATCTGGACGGCTTAGTGGTAAAAGTTCCGCCCGCGGAATGATCCTCTCACGGCAAATCTGGCGGGGGGCGTAAAAGCGATGTCCGTCGTGAGCTATCTTTCTGAAGACGGGTTGCAACTCCGGGCCGATGTAGCTGGCCCCGATGAATCGCCTGAGATTATTCTCCTTCATGGGGGTGGCCAAACCCGTTTTTCCTGGCATCGGTCTCTGCAGGATTTGGTCAAAGCTGGATATAGGGTCACAGCACCTGATCTAAGGGGTCACGGTCAGAGCGAATGGTCGTCCGATGGCTGCTACGAATTGGATCACTACATCGCCGATCTTCGCGTCATTCTGGGAACGTTGTCGAAAGCTCCAGTGGTGATCGGCGCTTCCTTGGGCGGCGTGATTTCTCTTATTGCTCTGGGTGAGGGGGCGATCTCCAATCTAAAAGCCCTGGTACTGGTTGATGTGGTTCCGCGCATGGACGCCGCCGGCGTCGGTGAAATCCTCGATTTTATGGCCGCCACTCAACAGGGTTTCTCAAATCCCGAAGCTGCTCGTGATGCCATAGCCAGGTATCTGCCTCACCGCCCCCGAGCCTCGCGTCTCGATGGATTGCTAAAGAATCTTAGGCTCAAGGATGATGGCCGTTACTATTGGCACTGGGATCCACGGATTCACAATGAGGCATCAGTCGATCGTCGCTTAGCGTCGATGGCTAAACGCATGGAGGCCGCGGCAGCGTCCATCAGAATACCGGTTCTTGTGCTTCGCGGTGCCGCGAGTCGCGTTGTTAGCCGGGAAGGCGCAGCGCATCTTGCTGCGTTGATTCCACACGCGGAATTTGTAGATGTTGCGAGCGCAGACCACATGATCGCAGGTGATCAAAACGATGCGTTCATTGCTGAAATTCTCAGCTTTTTGTCAGCAATCAATGAGGTCGGGTCTAATGAAAATTATCGCGTCTGACGATCACCGGCAGCATGCACCCGAATTCGAGCTTGCGCCAGGTGCCTTCAATCCCATCTTCGAAATACCCGATCGTGCTGAGATTGTGCTTAGAAGCTTGCAAGAGCACGAAGTGGGGACGGTAATCGCACCATCGGCACAGGCCGATGACGCAATGCTGCAGATTCACGAAAGGTCTTACGTAGAGTTTTTGCAAACAGCGCACGACGATTATCGGCAACTCGGTGGGAAAGGAAATCCGACCGCCTGCGTTTGGCCGCGAGGCAACATGAGGTCCGACAGCTCAGATTCGATCATTGCAAAGTTCGGTCGCTATTGTTTCGACGGCGCGGTACCGATCACAGAGTCAACCTATGAGGCGGTCATCGCATCTCGGGATATAGCCCTGACCGCTACCAAACAGGTCTACGATGGAGACAGGGCGGCGTTCGCACTCTGCAGACCGCCGGGTCACCATGCAGGTCCCAGTTACGCTGGGGGCTATTGCTACCTAAATAATGCAGCGATTGCCGCGCAGTGGCTTCTCAACAACAACGTGTCTCAAGTCGCCATCCTGGATATTGACTATCACCATGGGAATGGGACCCAGGAGATCTTCTATGAGCGAGGGGACGTTGCCTTTGTGTCCATTCACTGCGATCCAAACTTCGAGTACCCGTACTACGCCGGTCATGAGGACGAAAAGGGCAGGGGGGATGGAGAGGGCTTTAATCTGAACCTGCCCTTACCCCGCAAAACGGGGTTGGATGCCTGGTTGGGGGTATTGAATGCCGGGATCTCCTTTATTCAAAGCACATCGCCTGATTATCTTATCGTCTCTTTGGGAGTCGATACCTTCGAGAATGATCCAATTGCTTCGTTCCGCATAAGGACCGGTGATTACCGTGGCATTGGAAAGAGAATCGCGGAGATGGAATTGCCAACCATCTTTATCTTTGAGGGTGGCTATGCAGTCAGTGAGCTTGGCGAGAATGTCGCAGCTTTGCTTTCGGGATTTGAGGCGTCTTTCTGATGTACCTCATCCTCGGGGATCAGGTCGAAACCACCGATGACTCATCTATACAGGCCTCCCTCTCTGGGAGAGAGGCTGCCAGCGCGAGAAAAACCTAAGGAGGTCTGGTTCTATGTTAACGGAGGCACAGAGGCAGGAGCTGATAGTCGCTCGGTTGGTAAAGTACCTGCACGAGCTTCGCGCAGATACAAAGCGAATCTCAGGGTGCTTGGGCTACGGTCGTGCCGTACAGGGAGCGACCGAGGGCTATGCTGATGCAATTCTGGCGAAACACGGCGAGGGAGATCGATTGGTGGGTACAGACTTGCCCAACCGCACAATACAAAAAGGATAGAGCCGCTGCGACCGGGGAGCCGCGATGCTTCCTCTGAAGTGGTAAGCAGGTCTACACATCTCTTCGGAGCCATCGCTTATTCCGGACTGGCCAAGCTGTGCGCTCAAGACCCGCAGCGATAGTACCTAAAACGCTACATCGAGTGACGGACAAACCAGCCATTGAAGGGCCATACTCTTCGAGGTCTTTAGAATTGGGCTGCCAAGTGCTGGCCAAGATCGCTTCGCGCATGGCATCTCGTCTGGCAGCTCGGATGGAAGCGCGATTTGGCCAGAGCGCTTGGTCTCATGACCGGTCGATCCATTCTGCTGCAGACTCAGCGAGCCGACTGAGGCCTATACCCAAAGCATTGCTATAGCCGGCGGCATCCCTGGACTCCAGTCCCTGGCGGACGAAAAAACTCTCGCTGCGGGTGGGTTGTCCATCAATGGATAGGACCATGCTCCCTCTAAGGACGACACCTTGTGGTGGCGCCCATAGCAACTCATCAAAAACCAGTTGAATTGTGCCGTCCCGTTTGCCTTCTGCCGGAAGCGGCAGTGCCCACGCGTTTGATCCATTGACACGCAGACGCAGCGCGAAGCCATCCGTGATCAGCGCGGCCAAATCGCCAGACCAGACAACGGCATCCAGTGCACTGATGGTGCGGTCTTCCGATATGAGCATCTGGTTCCCCTGCGCATAGATAGGGAGGCGCGCGTCCGAGACTGCGATAAGGGGGCCGTCGATCGGTGTGCTGCCGACTTCTTCGGTGGGAAGGGCGATGAGGTATTGAGTATCGGCTGGTTGTGATGAACAACCCCACAATGCCATCGGAATAAGAAGCGCCAAAAGAGCTCGAGCTCGAAGCCCGCTCGATCCTGAGTACGCTGAACTAACCGCCAGTGATAAGCGCATTCGGTTTTTCCTCAAGCAGTGTGGTCAGCGCTGTAATCGCCTTCGATGCCCGGTTCAGTTCTCTAACAGTTCGCGTGAGCTCTACATACAGCGCGGAATCGGGTGAGAGTCCAGTTAGCGTTTTTTCGCCTTCGCGTGCCGCTGTGTCCAGACTCCCGGCTAGCTGATCCATGGAAGAGAGGGCCTCTACAAGCGCACCGGGAACAGCCTTTGTGTCCTCGCTGCCAAGAAGAGCCGCTGAATTCTGCAGCAGCAATATCGCCGATGATATGAGGTCATCCAGGGGTAAATCTGACAGCGTCGCCGCTATCTCGCCCACATTTCCCGATATTTCGCTGGCCTCAGACTGGTGCGTGGGTAGTCGCGGATAGGGCTGGGCATCGAGGTCGATGGTTGCCGACGGACTCTCTGGCCTGTCAACGAGTGCCAGGCGCTTTTTTCCTGTTAGAAGGTTGGCAGTCTGGACTTCCGCTCGCATTCCACTCTCAACCCACTGGCTGAAGTCTGCCATGCTTTCCTCTTCGGTCAGTTGGCTTAGGCCAATGCGAGCAGGCTGCATATCCAATGTAACAATCTGCTGCGACTCTTCGCGCTGGTCCCCAAGATCTAGAGAGACATCGGTCACGGTACCAAGACGAACGCCTTGCCAGACTACGGGTGCGCCAGGTTCCAGGCCCTCCACACCAGAGTCGAAGGCCGCCGTGAAGTAGAAGTGGGCGGCGTCCATTGCCTCGAAACGGCTTTCTTCAGCCTCGCGTTGATTTCTGTATAAGCGAAAGCCCGTGGTTGGGGCGACTCCTGCGGAGAAGCCGCCAGGGTTAGCGACACTCGTAAATGTGATCCCGCCGGAGGCGAGGGTCTGGAGGGAGGCGATTTCGAGTGTCAAGCCATCCGCGGTGAGAGACAGATCAATGCCAGAGACATCATAAAAACGCGTGTCACCATCGATTAAGGAATCGTAAGGCGATTCGATAAAAATTTGGTATTGAATGTTCTCGAAGTCTTCACTGAGATCACGACGTTCCACCTGGCCAACGGTGATGCCTCTCAACACGACCGGTGAACCGACGCTAACGGAATCGGTGTCCGCGCTCTCGATCGCAAAGTGCGTTCCCGCGACGCTCGGTGGTGTTAACGGTGGCTCAAGGAGGCCGCTAAACACGCGTGTGTTCTCGACCGCTTCGCCGGACCAATCGATTTCGATGTAAGCACCCGAGAGAAGCGTACTGAGGCCGCGGAAGGTCGTTCCAGAAATCTGTGCAGAGACAATCCAAAAGTCCGTCGTGTCACCGAGGAAGGATTCCAGCTGCCGATCGAGGGTGGCGGATGCAATGACACCCTCAAGGTCGTCCGATAAACGCAGGGCATCCACAACGCCCACGGTCACATCTTTATAGCGAATCTCGGTTTTCCCCGCCTCGATGCCCTTGCCCTGGGAAAAGTGGATCTCAACGCTTACGCCTCGCTCGGCGTATGAACGATAGAGTGTTGATGCAGCGATCGCGATTACCAGGAGTGGAACAGCCCAGACCCAGGAGAATCGAGGTTGTGTCACCGACTCGACGGTCGCCTGCGCCTGTTCCGAATTAGTCATCAGGGCTATCCCAGATTAGTCGCGTATCGAGACTTCGGGCAGATAGCATGGTCAATGCAACGGATAGGGCGAAAAACTCCGCCCCCGGGCCCGGTGTAACGCTCATGACTGCGCCTAGTTGAATAAGCGCGGCAAGCGCTGCAACCACAAAAACGTCCACCATCGACCAACTGCCCAGCAGCTCCACGAGTTCATGGGCGTGATGGCGAGACCGCTCGTCGCTCGCAAGATTCCACTGGATGGAGAGTGAGATCCACGCAATCACGGCGAACTTGCTCACGGGAACGGCAATGCTCGCGATAAATATGACCAGCGCAATGCCGTAGCTACCATGATGAATAAGCGTGATGACACCGCCCATGATGGTTGAAGCCGATTCACCCTGCGGCGTCGCTGTCACCATGATCGGCAATAGATTGCCAGGAATGTACGCGGCCAACCCCGCAAAAAAGAACGCCCAGGTTCTTTGCAGGCTATGGGGAAGCCGGCTGCTGAGGGGGCTACCACAGACGTCGCAGGAGCCCTGCTTGCCGGTGTAGAGCGTGCCACAAGTGCGACAGGCGATAACGCCCCGGGAGCGAGCCGTCTGCATTAACTGTGCCTCGCCCGCTGCCATAGCGTGTCAGCACACATCGACGCCGATGCCAACGCGCTTACGAGGCTGAGCGCAACCAAAGACCAGAAGGCGATGCCTACACTGATATCCGCAAGTTGACCGACTTTCACAAGAGAGACAATCACCCCCAACATAAACACGTCAGCCATGGACCAGGGCGCTAGGCGGATCGCCGCCCCGTACATGTGGCGCACGGTGGGAGTGACGCGTTTGTCCGACAATAGAGCCAGTGCCACTGCGAAGGTCAACAAGATCCTGGCCAGGGGGATGGCAAGGATAAGGAGCATGCACGCCACCGACAGGACCGGGTAGCCGCTATTCCAAAGAACGAGCGTTGCATCGGCCACAGAAATCTCGTTAGACAGGCCTGAAGACTGCATCTTGAGGAATGGGTAGAACACAGCGAGAACAAATAAAAGGGCACTGGCGAGCATCAGGGCCACGACGCGTTCAGCGCTTTGGGACTTATTGGTGAGTATCACGGAGTGGCAACGAGGGCAGCGCGCTTGCTGACCCAGGGAGACGGTGGGCCGCGGAAGTAGTGCGTCACAAGATCGACAGGCCACAAATTCGTTGTTTAACGCGGTCCACTCTGAAGCGCTGTCGCGTCTATGTATATCGTAGCGTCTTTCCATGAAGCTAACCTCGCCAGCACCCGCTGGATCACGTTCAGCAAATCACTGCCCAACTCGCCACAAGCGTACCAGTAGACCTGCAACTGCTAGCGTGGCAGAAAAGCTGCCCTTGCGGTAGCGGAGAGAGGGCGAAACCACCGCGGCGTTAAGCCTTCTCCCGTTAGTCGAGGCTGATCCAGTGTGCGCCTGTGATGCGCGGCGTCTTACGCAGCGGGAATCCCCTTCTCACCGCGTCGGATTTCGCTCACAAGGTCGTGTACGAGTTCCGGGTGATTGCCATTGGTCGGCGTAGCGAACCACAGAGTCTCATCGAACTCCTGGGGTAACGTGTGTAGTCGTTTTAGCTGAGGGTTCTGCGTCGAGATGTAGTCGGGTAGGAGGCCGATGGCTGTGCCCGCAAGGGCAATGCTTAGGGCGACTTCACCACATTCAACACTGAGCCTAAAGTTATCGGAGGGAATGTTTCTTCGCGCCCAGCTCGCGAAGGGCATCTGTTTGCGAGGCGCAGGCCCAACGACGAGGTGATCCCCGAGGTCTTCAGGGCCTGTCCAGGGTCCTCTCTGTTTTAAGTAATCGTCCGTGGCGTAGAGGCCAATCGCGTGGCTCGTAAAGGGTTCAACCAATACACCTCGCTCCGTGGGACGTTTTCCCACGCGTATAGCAAGATCGGCTTCTCCCGAATCGAGGTGCACGATGCGGTCGGAACTGTGAATGTGGACGCGAACCTCAGGGTTCGAACGCAAGAATTCGGTGACACCGAGGGCAATCAGCGGCATGTGCCCCGCATTGATTGAAACGGTGATGGCAGCTTTTTCGAAGGTTGGCTGAACGCCTCGCACCTTCCCACTCGCCACCGCAATCAGTCTTTCTGCTTGCTTGACGGCAACCAATGCTTCGGAGCAGGCGTCTGTCGCCGTGTAGCCCTGGGCGTGGCGCCGAAACATGGGCACGCCCAGCTCGTCCTCGAGCGTGTCGATGTGGCGAATGACTGTGGCCCGATGCACACCGAGGGCGTCCGCAGCGGCGCTCACGGTTCCAAGCTCGTGGACAAAGAGTGCTGTTCTCAATTCATCCCATCTGTCCATTGCCACCTCCCGGAGCGCACGGCCATTTTCACCGGCTGTCCTGTGCGTTGAAAGTGAACTTACGCACAGGGGCGTGCTTTTTTTGGACTGCACTGATCACCCGATTCTGCGTAGCGTGGTCGTCATGATCAATTGACAACTAAAACCGTCCAAGGTTCGTACGGTGCGAATCAGATAGCGGCGCACCAATGGGGGATCCATTTAGCAATGTTTGGTGAGCGGTTCGGGAAGGCTTCAGTTCGTTGGGCAGGGCGAGTGCCTCGCCTGCCGCTTCTCCACGTTGGTCTTTTGACGGTACTGTTTACGAGCTCAGGCATCGTGGACGCCGAACCGACCATGATCCGAGTCGGTGTAGTCCACGACGAACCCTCCGTGTGGATGAGCGATGCCGTGCTCCAGCTTCGCAGGGAGCTCTCGGAATTGGGGGCTGATGAGTTCGTCTTTACTGTGGGCGGCTCGATGGAAAAGGTTTCGACGGGTCAACGGGCCGATATTAACGCTGACCTCACGTCATTGAGTGAGCGCGAGGATGTCGATGTCATTGTAGCTCTGGGTCCCGTCGGAAGCGACGTGATTCTCGAGCTGCCCCTTCGCAAGCCGACCATCGCCTCAGCGGTCATAGCGCCGTCGGTACAGGGTTTCCCCGCTACGGAGGAAGGAACCAGCGGTGTTGATAACCTTCATTACCTAAGTGCCAATATCGATCTTCTCGACGCGCTGCGCCGGTTCAAGTCGGGTACACAGGCCGAGCGCATCGCCGTTGCTGTCGATAAGACGACGCGAGATGGCGTGCCAGCGATTGCTCGATCGCTTGAAAGTCTGGTTGCCCGCGAGCAGCCTAGTTTTTCCATCTTCACGATCGATTACGCGGGGGCCGCGGATCTGAAGTCAGTCCTTCCCGAGGGCACTGACGCCGTGTTCATGCTGCCGCAGATGGCCAGAACCGATGCGCAGCGGGCGCGACAGGTCAATGATGCGCTCGAAATGAAGCTCCCGGTACTCTCTACCACGGGGGGCGATGACGCGGACGCTGGGTTTCTCTACTCCATCGCTCTCATTCCAAGTGCCACGCAATTGGCAAAAAGGCTGGCACTGGACATTCGGGACATCGCCCTCGGGCGAAATCCCGCCGACTTACTTGTCGCGTTGACCCCACGCGATCGACTGACGGTGAATCTTGGCACCGCGCGGGTCATCGACGCCAACGTGCCGTTTGATGTGCTTTTTGAGGCCAACGCCATCGGTGAGCTTCAGGCTTCCGCGGAAGTTTTTTCGCTGACGGACGTGATCGAAGAGTCTTTGCAGGCAAACCTCGATCTGGCCGTTGCACAAGAAGACCTTCTGTCTGCCTATGAAGACACGAAAATATCCCGATCGACCCTGCTTCCGCAGCTAAGTGCAGGTGTCGATTGGGAAGCCTTTGATGATGATCTTGCGATCATTCCGGAGTTCATCCCATCGGAAACAACCACGGCATCGATCAGCTTATCCCAATCGATCTACTCGGAAACCGCAGTCAGTAACTATCGCTCGACGCGGTTTCTTCAAGATGCCGAGGAGGCAGGGTTTGCTGCCACAAAACTGGATGTGGTTGAGGCGACCTCTAATGCTTACCTCAACGTGTTGATCGCAAAGACTGAACTGGACATTCAGCGCGACAACATCCGATTAACAAGGGCCAATTTGGAGCGCGCACAGTTTCGCTATCGCGTGGGCTCCGCTGATCGGTCCGAGGTCTATCGCTTTGAAACGGTACTTGCCAGCGACCTGCAGGCCGTCGCCGCCGCCCTCGCCAGCTTTCAGCAATCTAGATTTGCACTCAATCAACTTCTACGAAGACCGATAAGCTCTGCCTTTGGCGTGGAGGAAACGAGTATCGATAGCCCGGCCGTGTTTGGAGATGAACGGCTTGGGCCGTACATCAGTGGCCCGAACAATGAGCGGCGGTTTGCTGACTTTCTGACAGCGGAGGCGTTCGAAAACTCACCGGAACTTGACGAACTCGATGCGCAGATCCTATCCCAAGACAGGTTGCTGCTGGCAGCAAAGCGCCGTCGTTACGTGCCCACCATTGATCTGGTCGGCTCCGTAGAGGAGGTGATCGACAACGATGGCGCCTCCATGCCGCGCGACTACAACGAAGACTGGCAAGTGGCGATTGAGCTATCCCTGCCTCTTTATGAAGGCGACGCTATTGCAGCCCGTAAGCGACAGGCCCGGGTGCAGCTCCGGCGCTTAACCCTTTTGCGTACGCAAACAGAATTGCGGCTCGAAACCGAATCTCGAAATGCCGTTGCAGCAGCGAGTGCATCGCGGCTCAGTATTGGCTTTGCGCGGGAGTCGGAAAAAGCGGCCCGTCAAACGCTGGCCCTCGTGACGGACTCTTACACGCGCGGTCGATCGAACTATATCGATTTGATTGATGCGCAGAGCTCTTATCTCACGGAGCGGTTGGCTGCGGCCAACGCATCGTACGAATATCTGCTTGACCTCGTCGCGTTGCAGCGAGCAATTGGCTTTTTTGACTACGCCGCCAGTGATCAGACGCGGGACGACTGGTTCAACCGCCTCGAAACCTTTGCGGAGAACACACCATGAGTATCTCACCAAGTCCTGTTGCTATCAGGTCTGTGATATCGCGGCGCGTTTTTTTGCGCGCTATACCCGCAGTTTTGGCTCTTTCTGCAGTGGCGGGGTGTGAGGAAGAGCGCGAGATCAGCGAACGCCTGCGGCCCATTAAATCAATGACGGTTTTGAGTGCAGACGCCTCTCGGCGAACTCGAACCTTTAGCGGCTCCGCACAGACGGCACAGGAGTTAAAGCTGAGTTTCCGCGTTGATGGCACCGTGGTGGCGGTGCCCGTGTCAGTCGGGGAACGCGTTTCGCTCGGTGCCTTGGTTGCGGCGCTCGACGATGAGCCGTATCGCGTTGCGCTCGAAGAGGCGCGAGCCGATCTAGCGCAAGCCAATGCATCGCGTCGAAGTTCGGAGGCAGAGTATCAGCGAGTGCGCCAGCTCTACGCGGCTGACAATGCCTCGCGAACGGAACTCGACGAGGCGCTGGGCTCCGCCGAAGCAAGCAAGGCTGATTACGAGGCGCGTGCGCAGGCACTGCGGCGAGCAGAACTCGACGTGTCCTATACCCAACTGAAGGCTGACCGCGACTGCTCCATTGCCAGGGTTGCCGTGGAGGTTAATGAAAACCTGCAGTCTGGCGTCGAAGTGGCCCGGCTTAACTGTGGCGACGCTTGGGAAGTCATCATTGATGTGCCCGAGAGCCAAATAGCGGCGTTTGAAGATGACCTTGAAGCCTCAGTCCGCTTCCCATCCATTAAGGGACGTGAATTTCTTGCGCGGGTTTCTGAGGTTGGCGTAGCGAGCGCGGGAAACACCAGTTTCCCCGTCACCCTTCGCCTGATCGACGCGCCAGATTCAATACGCTCAAATCTTGCTGCAGAAGTCTACGTCGCGTTGAACGATGGGGGTGCGACCAGCGAAGCCATCGTCATACCGGTGTCAGCGGTTAGCCAGGACGGAAGCGGAACTTTCGTGTATCTGGTCGTCGATGCTGCGAACCCCGGCGAGTCTCTGCTCCAAAGACAGTCCGTCGCCGTGGGCCAAATTACCGAGCGTGGTATTGCAGTTAGCTCTGGACTCGAGAGCGGCCAGACGATTCTGATCGCGGGTCATGCGAACGCGCGTGATGGCATGCGTGTTTTGAATCGCTAAGGGCCACGCTTATGAGTATCACCGGTTGGGCTTTCAAGAATAACCGAGTCACCATCATTGCCGTGTTGCTGCTCTTTATGGCCGGCTTGAGCGCCTATTTTTCGCTTCCTAAGGCGCAAGACCCTGGTTTCACCATACGAACGGCTACGGTGACGACCTTTTTCCCCGGGGCCAGTCCTGTGCGTGTCGAACAGTTGGTCACGAACACATTGGAAGAAAAAATTCAGGAAATGCCAGAGCTGGATGAGCTCAGCAGCGAGTCTCGGAACGGCATCTCCGTGATCACGGTCGATTTTCAAGATCGCTATGATGAAATGCAGCCGATTTTCGATGATCTTCGAAGAAAGGTAGAGGACGTAACCCCCGACTTGCCCAGTGGTACCGCAGTGCCCATCGTTAACGATGAGTACGGCGATGTTTTTGGTCACATCTACAGTTTGTCAGGCTCTGACTACTCGGCCGCTGAACTCTCGGACTTTGCGGAAATTGTCCGGGACGAACTGTTAAAAGAACCGGATGTCGCGAAGGTCGACGTCTACGGCGAGTTAACGGAAGTGGTCTACGTAGACTACCAGAATGCGCGTCTTACGGAGCTGAAGTTGTCGCCGCAGCAGTTGGGCGACAGTCTGGGTTCCCTAAACATTCTTTCATCCGGTGGCGATATCGTCATCGGTTCCGAGCGTATCGTTCTGGAGCCTTCGGGCAACTATGAGTCGGTAGAGGAATTGGCTAACTCCCTAATCAGTGTACCGGGGAGCAGTGCATTGATTCGTCTGGGGGACATCGCTGACGTTTATCGAGACTACGATGAGCCCGCGGAAAGCAAGGTGAGCGTTAACGGTGTACCGGGGATCTCGCTCGCGATTTCCATGAGGGAAGGGGGCAACATCCTGACGCTGGGAGAAAGGCTACAGCCTCTAATGGAAACGGTGGAAGCACGTTTACCCCTCGGGGTGAACCTGCAGCCGATGTTTCGCCAATCCGATCTGACGGCCAATAGTGTGAACTCCTTCGTCGAGAACCTCGTGCAAGCGGTAATCATCGTGGTGGTTGTCATGGTGGTTTCTCTGGGGGTACGCACGGGATTTGTTGTTGCCTCCCTGATTCCCGTCGTGATGGTCTCAACCTTCTACACCATGTCCATGTTTGGAGTCGGTATCGACCAGATCTCCCTGGCTGCGTTGATCATTGCTTTGGGATTGCTGGTCGACAATGCGATTGTTGTGGTGGAGGCGATCACGGTTCGTCGGGAGGCTGGGGAGCAGCCCATTGAAGCTGCAATAGCAGCCGCGTCGGAGATGCGCATGCCGTTGCTGATTAGCTCGCTCACGACCTGTGCCGCGTTCACGCCCATCGCCCTCGCTCAATCCGCCGTTGGCGAGTTCACACAATCCATCTTTTACGTAGTGACCATGGCGCTCCTTCTGTCCTGGGTGATCTCAATGACGTTCATCCCAATGTTGACGCCTTTTATCAAGGTGGATGCAGGCGGATATGATGCAGACGCGCAGTTCAACAGCAGGAGCTACGTCTTTTACCGTTGGTTGCTCAGGGCGGCGCTGCGTTTCCGGGTCATGTTTTCTCTGCTGGTGGCAAGCATGTTTGTCCTGTCGATCTACGGTATGAGCTTTGTTCCCCAGGTTTTCATCCCCCCGTCCGAGGATCCCATTCTGACCGTCTCCGTTGATCTTCCGACGGGGACTGATATTGATGCCAACGAAAAGCTCATCGCTTCCTTTGAAGAACGGATGGGAGGAGGTGGAGAAGGGTGGGCCCACGTTGAATCTTGGACTGCCTATATTGGCTCCGGTGGCCCTCGGTTTGTCCTAGGATTCAATCCAGCGAATCCAAACGCAGCGAGCAGTGCATTGATCGTTGCGGTAGACCAGGGTGAATCGCTCGGTATCGTGAAGCAAACTATCGAAGACTTCTTCTTCGATAACTATCCATCAGCGCAGGTCCAGGTGAAGCGACTCGCCAACGGCCCACCGGTCTCATTTCCCATCGAGATAAAGCTCTCTGGCGATTCATTCAGCGAGCTGTTTGAAATTAGTGACACCATTAAGCGCGAGTTTTGGTCTCATCCGGAAGTCACTGCTATATCCGATACCTGGGGCCTTCAGTCAAAGAAGCTTTTTATCGACATCGATCAGGCCCGGGCCTCTCGAGCTGGGGTCACTAATCAGGATATCGCGACATCCCTTGATGCGGGCTTGAGTGGACTGGAACTTACGGAATATCGAGAAGGCGAAGATGTGATTCCCGTTGTGCTTCGCACACGCTCGGCTGAGCGGCAGGACTTTTCGAAATTGGAGAATATTTCGATCTTTTCTCAGGCCAACGGGACGGCTGTACCCCTGAGTCAGGTCGCTGATGTCGAAATTCTCTGGGAGCCCGCCCGTATAGAGCGACTCGATCGGGAAAGAATGATCACCATCGAGGTGCAGCTGGCCGAGGGAGTCACTGCAACTGAGATATCAGATCGGATTCGGCCGTGGCTCGAAGACTACGCAACCCGCTGGCCCGCGGGGTATTTCTTTGGCGAGGGCGGGGAAAATGAAGAGTCGGTGAAAGCGTCATCGTCGATTGCGGCGGCACTGCCATTTGCCCTGTTTTCGATCGTGATGCTACTGGTCGTTCAGTTTAATTCCGTCCGTCGCACCGGGATCGTGCTGATCACCATCCCGCTGGGCCTCATTGGCATCGTCTCCGGCCTATTGCTCACGGGCGCAGCCTTTGGATTCTTTACCCTTTTGGGACTCATTTCGCTGGCGGGTATCGTGATTAACAATGCGATCGTTCTGCTGGATCGCATCAAGCTTGAAATTGAAGAGAACGGGTTGGATCCGGGCGACGCTATTGTCATGGCAGCTCAGCAGCGCGCCAGACCTATTTTGCTGACGACATCGACGACCATCGGCGGGATGATTCCCCTGTGGTTGGGCGGCGGACCCATGTTTGAAACCATGGCTATCGCTATTCTGTTTGGTCTGCTCTTTGCGACGATGATTACGCTGCTGCTGGTTCCCGTGATGTACGCCATGCTGTTTCGCGTCGAGAACAGCTTCTAGGCGGCTGTCTTGGTAGAAGGCGTCCAGATCTCGCTCGGCATCGCATGGACGTTGGTGACCATGACTGTCACCGTGGGCTTTATTGTCGCGCTCTCAGAGTCATTGCCGAACCTACTGACCAGAAACACGCACTGGCCAGCTCCCCTGCGAGACGCTTCAGCACTTCTTTTGGCGGTTTTATGGCTGTTTCTCGGCGTTTTTTTGGTCGTGGTGATATGGGCCGCGCTATTCCTCTGGCTCGGGGAGTTCGATGATTTCAGCACTGCGGTCTACTTTTCCGCAGTTTCCGTGACCACCGTCGGATATGGGGACATCACCGTATCGAGTGATTCGAGATTGCTTGCAGGATTTGCGGCAGCCGACGGCTTTCTTATTTTTGGTCTCGTTACGGCTGCACTTTATGAAGCTTTGGGTCGTCTCAAGGCAGAACATGATGCTCACGGGAGAGCCCAGCATGATGGATGACGGAGAGAGTCAGTCGATGTGTAGTGCCGCGGAACGCTGGACCGTGATCACCGGATCAACGGGTGGCATCGGTGCCGAGATAGCGTCTCAGTTATTGTCGCGGGAGAAAGCAGTCGTTCTTGTGAATCGCTCTCGCGAAAAGTCCATTGCTCAGCGGCAAGTCCTTCAGCAACGCCACCCAAACGCAACGATAGAAATCTGTACTGCTGACCTAATGGATGCTGCTCAGATTACTGTGGTCTGCGAGCAGTTGGAACAGCTGCCTGGACGCATCGAAGCACTCTACAATAATGCCGGTGTATTGACGTCCGAACACATTCTGAGTGTTCAGGGCTATGAGTCTCAGTTCGCTGTAAATGTACTTGCACCCTATCAGTTCACGATGGGGCTCTTGCAAAAGATGGCTCGTGAAAGCGACGACGATCCGGCCATGGTGGTGAACTTCTCCTCCAGCGCGATTTCTCATCCGAAGTTTCTCGATATGGGTGGTCTAGCGAATCCCGAAAGCGTTGGCGGTTTGCTCTCCACCTACGCGCAAACAAAGCTTGCGGCCACTGCATTGGCTCCGGCACTGGCTCCGCGCCTGGCTTCTGAAAATGTTCTTATTCGCGCTATCGATCCCGGCGCGACCAAGACCAAGATGACGACAGGTCCAGGCACATCAGGAATGCCGACGGTCATACGATGGCTCGCACCACTTTTTTTCGCACCGGCGGAAAAACAGGCTGCCAAGATCATTGCGAGCGCGGAGCCTGGAGCGTTGGATGGTGGTTCCGGGATATTTGTCGCCAATAAACAGCAAAAGCCCCTGCCAGCTTCCATTGACGACCCGGTGTTACAGCGTGATCTTCTTGAGTTGCTTTCGGAGTGCCTTGCGGAGCTGCAAGCGATTGAAACCGCTGGGGGTCACGGATCTTGATAAGATTTGTGGGGTCCCTGGGCAGATGGCGATCATGAAGGGCGCGGCATGAAGCGGACGGCAAAGACCCACGGTCGCAGGTTCCCATGCGCTAGCCCGACGGTGAAGCTAAATAGGCGGCTGCGGTAGGCATCACCGAAATTTCGATGCCGAGCGTCGCAATGACCAAGCGGTCGTATGTGCCGACAAACCCGTGTCGCCGTTTCCAAATCCATTTGTGGTCCTTGGCGTGCGTTCGGTACTTGTCGTTTGAGATTACTTCGGATCGATGATGTTTCGCGAAAGCCAGGATCTTGCTGTCGGCCTCGGTGCCGCCCTCGACGATCTCAATACAGTCATGCCATCGGTGAATACTGACGAGGTTCTCAAAGACTTCAAGTTGATCACTAGGAGAGTCGCTCAGGACGTACGGCGAGTTAGCATCGAAGAAACAGCGGAAGGATTCTGATACCTCCTCAAGGTGCGTCAGCAGGGCCAGCACATATCTCAACTCCGGGTTGTCTCGGCCATGAGCGAGCATCAGGTTGCTGCCATCGATGACAAAGCGAGCCGAAACAGGCAAATAGATACCGTCAAAAAGGGTGGGTGAGGAAGTGAGCATTAGTTTAGCTCGCAATGCCAGAACCAGAAACGTGTATGGGTTTCTCTTGAAGTACCGCAACTGAAAAACAGGGTAGGCAACGAATGGCCCGAATGCTTTTTCCTGTGCGAGTCCGTCGATGAAGTTGGAGCAACTTCTTACATCGATGTGCGAGACGAGCCTTTGCAGGAGGCCAAGCGGTGGCTCGGTGAGGCTTAAGTGCCCCGAATTGGCCGGGGGGCAGAGCGCAGAGAGGTTTCGCGGGGACGCGCTGGATTCATGGGAGCATGGATGCATTGGGTATGTTCTGGCGATCCCATTCCGCTCCCCAGATTGTTTGTCTTTCCAAGCTCCGGAAGTGTCGCAAATCCGAACATGTTCGCAAGCCGTCCGTCGTAGATTGTCTCGCCCTCAAGAATGGTCATGACGACTCGGGTTTGGGCAATCTCATCGACCGGCACGCTAAAGATGTCCTGATCAATGACTACGAGATCTGCCAGCTTTCCGACCTCAAGGCTGCCGGTACGGTTTTCCGAGCGTAGGGCGTAGGCAGCATCGATCGTGTAGGCGCGCAGCACGCTCTGCAGATCAGGCAGGCTTTGCTCTGCGCGCTGCAAAGCGTTTTGCATTCCTACGAAGGGTGAAAGACTGCTGACGTCCCAATCGCTGCTTAAGGTGACCGTGGCGCCAGTCTCCCAGACGTCTCGAACCGGAATAAAGCCTTCAAGCCCTTCTCCCGGAAGTGGGAGCGTGAAGTCCCCTGCAACCTGAAAATCCGCGATCACGCCAAGATCGGCAAAGCGTGGGATGTCGGCTGCATTGACTTCTTCCACGTGCGTAAGGCGATGGCGTCGGTCTATTCCATCACCGTTAGTGGCGATCACGGACTCGAGTGCGTTCAGCGATTCCCGAACACCCCGATCACCGATCGCGTGAATGTGAGCGTCATATCCGGCACGTTCTAACTCCTCTACATATTCCTCCAGCCGTTCCTGAGTGAAGTAGTTCAGGCCTCGATGGTCCTCCGACACGAGGAAAGACAATCGATCCTCTGGTGGATAAGGCGCGAGCATGGCGGCAGTCTCATTGCTGTAGATGCCATCGCTGTAAAATTTGACCTGGGAAATCCGGAGCATGCTTTGCGGATCGTTGTCGTAAAGCGATAGCAGCCGGTCGATCTGATCAGAATCCGTCTCGCCGGGTTCTAGTGTTGGATAGGCCCAGAGCCCAAGCACCGTGCGTGCCGTCAGAGTTCCTTCACCTTGCGCTCGACGCCACACGTCCAGATAGCCGCGACGTGTATACACCCGCGCGTTGGCGATGGAAGTGATGCCATTGCGAGCCAGACGCTCCAAGGACCAAAGAAGTCCCTCGTAATGGAGCTGCTGCAATTGATCCGTAGGTGGCAGATAAGCGAGTTCATACAGAATGTCGCCCGCGTTATCGAGAAGCAGTCCCGTGGGGTCTCCATTTCGATCGCGGGCGATGACGCCACCTACAGGGTCTTCCGAAAAGCGATCTATGCCCGCGAGTTCGAGCGCCGCTGAATTTGCCCATACCGAGTGAGACGTCTCTTCAATAAACGCGACCGGCATGTTGGGTATCGCGTCATCGAGAATCTCCCGCGGACGAACGCCTGCCGGTAGATTCAGAAGCTGGTCAATGGAGTGACCGAACCCAAGGACCCAGTCGATACCACCTCGTTGTCTCGGAGCGCAGGAAGACAGCGTTTGCTGAAACTCGTTGGAGAGAATGTCCGCGTTGGGGTCAACGATGCAGGTGCCTGCAACAATGGATCCGGCTTCTAACGGATGTACATGGACATCGTGAATTCCTGGGATCACGGCTCTCCCATCGAGGTCAATGCGCTCTGTATTGGGCCCTATGAAGTCGTCGATGGAATCATTGTCTCCCGTGTGCACAACAAGTCCGTCGCGAATCGCCATGGCCGTAGCCACGGAGTTTGCGGCGTCTACGAGGTAAATAGGACCGCCACGAAGAACGAGATCAGCGGGCTCGCTTGAGGGAACGGGAACGGGAACGGGAACGGTTGTGGAAGCTGCGGCCGACGCTCCGCCGCCTCCACACGCAGCCACCATCGCGCTTAGGCAGAACGCCGTTGCCAGTGCCTGGGGCCAGCGCGTTGCTGTCATGAGAATCTCCCGCTTCTGGAATCGCTTCTGGGCGACGGGCCTTGTTGGCCACGATTACGCCACTCGATACAACGGGGCTGAGCCTAGAGGAGCGCGTGCCGATACACAGCTGAAAATTTTTCGCGCTTTGGATGAGCGTTCGTCATAGATGATCGAACAAATGAAGACGCGCGGCTGATTTATCTAGGGAAGCAGTTGGGTACGGACCTGGTTTCGACCGCTCCGTTTCGCTTCGTAAAGTGCAGTATCCGCGGCTGACAGTAGATCAGACAGTGAATGCGCCGCGGCGGAACCAAAAGCGACGCCAAAACTCGCGGAAACCTCAACGTCGCCGTCGGCCCCGTCGATATGAAGGTCCCTTAGCGCCTGTCGCGCGCGCTCTGCGATGTTCTTACCAAGTTCCATGGTGCCAGCAGGGATCAACATGAGGAATTCCTCGCCACCCCAGCGACCGATAACGTCTCGCTCACGCAGTTCTTTCTTCAGCACAATGGCCACTTTGCGGATCACCTGATCCCCGACGCCGTGACCGTGGGTGTCATTGATATCCTTGAAATGATCGAGATCGACCATGATGGCGCAGAGGGACTGATGATTGCGCCGCAGTTGCTCGAAGCGTCGCTGCACGTGCTTGCGGTTGGGCAGGCCCGAGAGCGGATCAATCTCTGTAGAACGCTCGACATTGCGTTTGTAGACGAGCGCAAGATAGAAGCCCATGGCGGCCAGCAACAGCACTAAGGCAACGGCGGTCAGCGTATTGGTCGCGAAGGAACGCGTGATTTGCGCCTGGCGGGCTTCTAGGGGAGAGAGCAGCAGTAGGCGCCAGTCGAGTTCTTCAATGGCCAGCTCGGACACGAGATAGTCTTGTCCCTCGCGACGAATCAATGCGCCATCCAAGCTTTCGCTCACCATTGTGTCTTCTTCAAACCATCCTAGGGAACTCAACGCTGGAATGTACGCGTCCATCACAACAAGGTTGGGTATGGAAGCAAGAATAATTTCGTCTCGTTCATTGACGAATAGGAAATCGTAACCGTAGCGTGCCTTGTAACGATCAAAGGTCTCCAGAAACTGCTGGATTCGCTTTCCGACGCCCACGTAGCCAACGAACTCGTCTTGCTCGGAGTACATGCGTACGTCGAAGAACAGGTGGACGTCCCCAACCTGACCCAGATCGGCCATAAAGTCCTTGTCTGACTCCAGTGCCTCGAAATACCACCACACGTCTCCCTCAATGAGTTCGATGGTGCGACCGTTAGAAAAGTACTGTTTTCGCTTTTTTTCACTGGCTACGAAAAAGACGAGCCCTAAGTCATCCTCCATTTTTTTGAGCCGCGCGAGGAGCGCAACTTCGTCGATGTTGTCTTCACCCATAACAGTGGTGAAATCAACGGATGTTGCAAAGGTCTCGGCGATGTAGAGCGGACGAAGGAGCTCCTCACGGACCAGTTTGTAAACCGGGGATAGGGCCTGTTGCTGTAGCCTGCTTTGTTCAGCAACGATGTTGCTGATCGCGTGGAAAGCGGCGACGAAAACGGCGAGGACCAGGCATAGGAATAGGGTGATCGTCAGGCGCTGCTGAACGTTCCGCAAATTCATTGTGAGCCTCGGCGCCTCTCGGGGGCGGTAAGTGTTTATCAGGGCTTTTTTATCTTATGTCCCTTCGCCACTCACGTCCAAGCGCCTTGTCACCGAATAAGGTATTCGGTCACTGTTTTCGAAGGTCTCGCGCGACCTCCTCACTGAGTTTCACAAGGCGTGCGACTAGGGGAGACTCAAGGGTCTCGGGCCGCACAATCAGCGTGCTCCGCCACCGTGCGTCCAAATCGACACTGATAACACGCAGCGATCCGTCGATGATTTCCTCTCGGAAAATCGCCCGGGGCCCCGCGCAGATCGCATCAGTCTCCAGGCAGACCTGTTTTAGGAGGTGATAGTTGTCGACGCGCAGCTTTGGTGGCGCTGTGAAGGGGGCGATGTGTTCATCCTCGGCGGTGCCGGTCTTGGGTACGGCGATGGGATAGGTTTGTATTGTCTCAGCGCTAACGTCGCCGGCACGAAACAGGGGATGATCGGCGCGGGCAACGGGAACGATCGCGTCAGAGATCATCGATACCGCCATCATGCCCCTTGCCTCCCACTCGCTGGCGGGAAACGGGCCGATCATCACATCGACTTCCGCCCGTTCGAAAGCCCGCGCCAACTTCTCATCGTCACCGCTGATTACGGTGATTTGTATCTCGCCCGTGTCGCGCCATAGGCGGCTCAGTAACTCGGGGAGCATCACCATCTCGATAATGGGGCCCACGCCGATATGAAGGGTGCCCGTTTCGAGTTGAGTCACCTGCTGCACATGCCGTCGAATGCGGTTCACCTGATGGTCGATGCTCTGGGTGCTTTCAGCGATAAAAATGCCCATGGGGGTGGCGACAAGACCTTTTGGTGACCGATGAAAGAGGGTGGCGCCCAACTGTTTTTCCAAACGAGAAAGCTTCCGGCTGAGGGTTGGCTGTGATTGGTGCAGCCGCTGGCTTGCTTCAGAGAGGCTACCGGTCTCAATAATGGTTTTCACCAACGTAATATCGCTGAGTTCCATAAACGGCATCTCCGCTTAGTATGTTGCCTATTATTCATATCTTTAAGAGGAGATCGCAAATACTTTCAATTTTAAAATAGCTAGTAAATGACTATTCTGTTTCTATCGAGTGCATAACAAGGATAAAGCGCATGAAGATCTGGGGCGCGGAGACTGCGCGAAGCTTCAGGCCCATTTGGGTCGCCGAGGAAATGGGCCTGTCTTATGAGCACCTACCCATTCAGCCTCGAACCGGCGAAACCCGGACGGAGGCCTACACAGCGCTAAATCGCAAACAGAAGATTCCGTTTCTGGAAGACGGCGAACTGGGGCTTTCCGAAAGCCTCGCGATCTGTCGCTACCTCATTGAGGCCTATGGCGGTAGCCCGTTCTGGGTGCCGCGGACCCTGGCGGAGCGGACTCGTCAGGATGAGTGGTGCAGCTACATTTATGGCGAGATCGATGAAACGAGTCTCTATGTCATGCGGCGCCATCGTGATCTCCGGGCCATCTACGGTGGCAATGACGAGGTTGTTGCCTCTGCAGCGTCTTATCTGCAGCGCCATCTGGTCTTTTTGGAGACTCACTTACAGCACAGCGAGTATGTGGAAGCACAGGGCTTTGGTGTCTGCGATGTGTTCCTTGTGAGCTGCCTGGACTGGGCGCTCCACTATGGCATCGACATTCCACCGCACGTGGACCTCTACCGAGAACGCATCGCCCATCGCGAAGGGTATCAACGCGCAATGGCGGTCAACTACAAAGAACTCATGGGAGCAGCTTGATATGGGACCTCTTAGCGGAATCAAAGTACTCGATCTCACCACCATGGTGTCGGGCCCCGTCGCGGCGACGATGCTCGCAGATCAGGGCGCTGAAGTGATCAAGGTAGAGGCGCTTCATGGCGAACAGATGCGGCATCTCGGGATGCCCCATAACGGCGTAAACAGTGCTTTCTTCAGCTGTAATCGAGGCAAGCGTTCTCTTGCCTTGAACCTCAAGTCGGACGAGGGCAAGGAGGTGCTCTCGCGGCTTGCGAAAGAAGCCGATGTCTTTATACAAAACTTCCGTCCCGGTGCCATCGAGCGCATGGGCTTTTCGGAGGCCGCTTTGCGCGACGCGAAACCCGGACTGATTTATGTCTCCATCAGTGGCTTCGGAGATGAGGGGCCCTACGCGCGTGCGCGCGTATACGACCCGGTGATCCAGGCATTGTCGGGCGCGACGGATATTCAGGCGGACCGCCTGACCCAGCGTCCTCAGATGTTTCGCATCATCATCGCGGACAAGGTCACCTCCCTCACCGCTGCACAGGCGATTAGCTCAGCGCTGTATGAGCGCGAGAAAAGCGGGGAGGGGCAACACATTAAGCTTTCCATGCTCGACACCATGCTCGCGTTCTTCTGGCCCGAGGCCATGACGGGTCTGACCTATGCAGAGAACGAGTTCGACGTGACGCGTTTCCAGGGCACCATGGATCTGATCTATGAAACGCAGGATCGTTTCATCACCGCGGGCGCCGTGTCGGACGCGGAGTGGGCGGGTATGTGTCGCGCTTTGGAGCGTGAAGATCTCATCGAAGATGAACGCTTCAAAACGGCCGCAAACCGTTTTGCCAATGCGGAAGAGCGCAAGCAGATCACCGCTGATGAGATTCGCAAATGGTCCAGCGAGGACATCATTGCTCGACTTGCCGAACATGACGTGCCGTCCGCGCCGCTGCTGACGCGCATGGAGCTTATGGGTCACCCGCAGATTGAGGCCAATCAGTCCATCGAACGCCATCAGTTCGAGGGCTTTGGCGAAGTGCGCCAGGCAAGACCCGCCGCTCGTTTCAGTCGCACGCCTTCGTCGGTGAGAGCGCCGGCGCCAAAGCTCGGTGAGCACACGCGGGAGATTCTTGAGGAACTTGGATACGACACCGACAGACAGGACGCCATGATTGGAGCTGGCATTGCGCGAGGCTTGACTAACTAACGCACAGACAGGGATTTATCGGAAAGTAAGGAGAGTTGAGGATGAAGAAGGTATGCCTGGTTTTGGGAGCCGGTGCTGGTATCGGTGGCACCGTCGGCCGGAGGTTTGCACAGGAGGGTTATCACGCGGTGCTCTGCCGTCGCAGCGATCAGGAAGGTCTGGATCGTTTGGTCGGCGAGATCGAGGCGGTGGGCGGATCTGCGACGGGCATGCTGCTCAACGCGGTGGAAGACGATGCCATCGAAAACTGCATCGCTTCCGTGGAGGCCGACATTGGCCCTATCGAGGTTGTCCTCTTCAACCTTGGCGCTCAGATCGGGAATCGGGCGCTGGCCGACACCTCCTACAAGCAATTTGAACTCGGTTGGCGCATGGCCAACTTCGCTCTGTTTCGCGTGGCGAAGGTGCTATTTCCGCTGATGGAGGAGCGAGGCTCCGGAACGCTCTTGGTGACGTCCGCCACGGCAGCGGTACGCGGTAATGCGGGTCAGCACTCCCATGCCGCTGCGATGGGTGGTCGCCGCATGCTATGTCAGACGCTCAATGCTGAATTTGCACCTCGGAACATTCATGTCGCCCATATCCTTATTGATGGTGCGGTAGATGCGCCGGATACCCTGGGCAAGATGCTTGGACCGGAGATGTTTGCCAAGCTGCGCGAAGCCAAAGGCAGTGACGATGGCTTGCTGCTACCCGAGCACATGGCTGAAACTTACTTTCATGTGGCGCACCAGCACCGCTCGGCGTGGACCCACGAATTGGACCTGCGTTCCTATTCCGATCTTGCCTGGTGGAACCATGCGCCTGCGGGCAAAACTCTGAATACGAAGGAGTAGGCTTCAAGGGCGGAGAAAGTGGCGAGACCTGACGGATTTCGGCGCGGTCTCTGCTGTGGCTGTTCATAGAGTCTACAGCGCCGACTGCGCCTAGCGGTTCAGTACAACCGAACGAGCCGTCGGGGCTGCACAGAAAGAATAAAAAGAGGGTTCAAAATGACTTTATCCGTAACACCAAGTGGTTTTTCCTGTGGCGCTCATATCGAAGGCGTCGATTTGTCTCAACCGCTGAGCGAAGAAGCCGTCGCCGAAATTCGGGTGATCTGGCTGGAGCACAAAGTGGTGGCGTTCCCGAAACAGCAGCTGACGCCCTCTGATCTGGAGCGTTTCAGCCAGTATTTTGGTGAGCTTGGGGAAGATCCCTTTTTTGGACACATTGACGGGCATGAGCATGTTTGCGCCATCCAGCGCAATGCCGATGAGCGCACACCCATCTTCGCGGAGTTTTTCCACTCCGACTGGAGTTTCATGGACGTGCCGCCCTTGGCGACCGCGCTTTACGGCATCACCATACCGCCCATGGGCGGTGACACGCTATTTTCTGATCAGGTGGCAGCTTATGAATCGCTGCCCGACGAACTCCGGGAGAAAGCCGACTCGTTGACCGCCGTTCACTCGGCTGAGCTTGGCTACGCTCCAGACGGCATTTACGGCGAGGGTGACCAGGAAAGTGGACGTTCCATGGTGATCCTCCCCAGCGAGAAAGCCAGAGAGAAGTGCGAGCACCCGCTGGTGCGTGTTCATCGCGAGACCGGCAAGAAGGCGTTGTTCTCGTCTCTGGCCTATATCCAGGGGTTTGTTGGTATGGAAAAGGAGCGGAGCGATTCGCTGCTCATGGAGCTCTACGGCCATCAGTCGCAGGAAGAGTTTGTCTACCGACACAAGTGGGAAAAGGACATGCTGGTGATGTGGGACAACCGGTCACTCCTGCACGCGGCGTCCGGTGGCTACGACGGCTACGATCGACTGCTTCACCGCACGACGATTGCAGACGTCGAGTTTTGAGCTCGGCCCTTACTACGATGCTGCAGTTGGTCCAGATACGCAGGCTAAACAGAGCCGTCTGAGTCGTTTTCACAGCGGTAGCCAATTGCGCTTAGCCATCGTACATTAAGGCGCTATCCGAAAGTCACCAAGACCGAGTTCATGGCACCTGACGGAAACACCCGGGCGCCATGAGCGCGCTACATCTGCTCGTTGTATTGCTTCCCGCGAGTGGCGCTCTCGCCATGCTTTTCGTGGTGGCGTTTTCTTTTAGTGGTCCAAGAGTTCCTGGCCGACGCGCTTTTGGTCTTCTGGCTGCTGTCACAGGTTTTTGGTGTCTTGCCGCCGCCGCTGAGTACATCACGGTCGATTTTGAGATCCGATACTGGTTTGGCGTAACCGCTTATCTGGGCATCGCCCTTACGCCGGTGGCGTGGTTGAACTTCGCATGTCGCTATACCGGTTGGGGTCACTTTCTCACGGGCTCGGTAACGGGAGCGCTGCTGGTGATTCCCGTCATCACTATCGCTTTGGCATACACCACCAGACAGCACGGTCTTATCTGGTCCAGTGTGGAGATGGTGTTGTCGCCGCTTCCCGATCTGGTGGTTGAGCACGGCTGGTGGTTTCACCGCGTGCATGTGCCCTACAGTTACTTCCTGTTTGCTGTAGGACTTGTCATTTTGACGAGTCGATTTTTCAGTGATTTGTCCGCCTATCGCGGTCAGATCTTTGGTGTGATTCTCAGCGCCACCCTGGTTTTTGTGGCGAATTTTGGATACACGCAGGGGTCGGTCAATATCTATGGTATTGATCCGACGCCCGTCTTTGCGTCGGTGTTTACCTTCGGTTTGGCGGTTTCGCTGTTTAAGGGTTTTCTCGGAACCGCGCCGCTGTCCTATCGTGAAGTCTTTATGGCGTCGGGAGAGGGCGTAATCATGCTCGACATGCACGCGCGTATCGTCGACGTGAATCCGGTGGGGGCAGCGCTCTCTGCGTTTGCCGAGCCCCTCGAGCATCGCCTGGAGCACGCATTTCCATGGCTGCCCCTCAACCAGGAAGGAACGATGGTCACGCAGGATGTGGCACAGCACAGTGCCGCTATTTACGCTCTTCGACAGCTAGTGTTGACGGGAGCCGGCGGCGCGCCGGTAGGGTCTGCAATCATGATCCGGGAGGTTACGGCGGAGCACCACGAGCGTTCTGCACTCCAAGAATTGGCGCGCTTTGATGGCCTCACCAAGGTGCTGAATCGCAGGGCGTTTTTGGAGGCCACTACGGAGCGTCTCGCGGATAGGCCCGAAGAATGGCCGATCACGATTCTGTTTATTGATCTGGATGACTTCAAGGGCATCAACGATCAATTTGGCCATCGCATGGGCGACAAGGTGCTGACCGAAACCGCAAGGCGCATTGAGCAGCTTCTCCGACCGGGTGATCTGGTTGGGCGCCTTGGCGGTGATGAGTTTGCAGTCGCGCTGGATCGTGCCGATGACACTATCGCGGATGCATTGATGGATCGTCTTAACAGAAGAATTGCCGAGCCACACGGGAACGCACCCAACGGCGAAGTTGTTGAGCTTTCTTCAAGCATCGGTGCCTCAATCTGGCCCAAGGACGGCGATTCTCTGGAGGCACTCCTCGATGCCGCAGATAAGCGAATGTACCTGGCGAAGGAGAGGCTTCGTTCCGTCTCAACCGGGTAAGAGTAGGGGTTCCCTTTAGGCCCCCTACTTACTTACCTTGAAGAACGTGCATGCTCTTATGAAATACCAGGTCACTTCAGAGCTTACGATTGATGAATCTGACATCCGGTTCTCAGCGATCAGGGCAAGTGGCCCCGGAGGGCAGAACGTCAATAAGGTGGCATCTGCCGTCGAGCTTCAGCTGGATCTGCAAACAACGCCGATGGCAGATCATCTGCGTGAACGCATCCTGAGTACGAATGACAAGCGCCTTAATCGAGATGGCGTGATCCGCATAAAAGCGCAGAAGTTTCGGACGCAGCAACAGAACAGGAGAGACGCAACGGAACGCTTGCTGGCGCTTCTCAGATCGGCGCTCTATGTCGCGCCACGCAGGGTTCCCACGAAAGTCCCCCATAAAGCGAAGAAGAATCGCCTGAAAAATAAAATTATAAGAAGTAAAAACAAAAGTTTACGAAAAAAACCTAACATTGATTCTTGATCTATTTGGAGCTAATTTCTCGCCCTCTTTTTATTCGGAAATCCCAAACAATGAACGAAGTCTCACAGCTTGAGCAGCTCAACAGCCGCGTACCGCCGTTTTTCAAGATTCTTGGCGGCACGATCGTTGAGATAGATAAGCAGTGCCAAAGCGCGACCTTGCACTTCGATATCAGCACCGATCTCTGCCATTCTGTGGACATCGTTCAGGGCGGATTTATCACCGCCATGCTGGATGCAGCGATGAGCCACGCCGTGTTCGCGGTAGATCGCGAAGTAAGAACCTTGTCTTCCCTCGAGATCAGCACGCGTTACCTGGATGTCGCGAGGGCGGGCTTTCTGGTTGCGGTGGGCCGTGTTACGCGCGCATCCTATAAAACCGCGTTTCTCGAAGGGGAGCTTCGCGATGGAGACGGAAAACTACTGGCAACCACCCACAGCGTGGCCAAACTCGGTCGTAAGGCTTAGCGCCGGATGTCTCAGCGGGCCTAGTTGATGTGTGGCCGTTTTAACGTCACCAGCACACCAGGGCTGCAGGCACTTCTCGACAGCCTCGGTGTGGCGGTACAACTCCCGCCCCCCCGATTCAATATCGCGCCTACGGAATCTATCCCGCTGCTCCGCGATGGAGGCGAGACCGGGGTCGAGCTAGACCAAGCCCGTTGGTGGCTCACGCCGCATTGGGCGAAAGAGCTGAGTCAAAAGTACGCCATGTTCAATGCGCGAAGCGAAGGCCTCAGGAAGAGTCCCGCCTTCCGTAAACCGTTCGCCCGTCAGCGTGGGATTGTTCCCATGGCAGGGTTTATTGAGTGGCGCGGTCAGGCGGGCGATAAGCAGCCGTGGCTCGTCTCGAACGAGGAGCAAGCGATCGCTGCAGCAGCATTATGGGATCTTTGGTGGGGTGGCGAGAACGATGAACCGCTGTTGTCATGCACTATGGTGACCACCGCTGCCGCGGATTCGTTTAAGCCCTGGCACAGCCGCATGCCAGTAATGCTGCAGGCTGAGGATCACGAACGCTGGCTCGATAACGGGACAACGATTCCCGATGACGACCCGGTGTTTCGTCCGTCCCTTGCACAACCGCTGGTGCTGGTGCCGGTGGGGAAGGGTGTGGGTAATTCCCGAAACAAAGACGGGGCCCTCATGGACCCCGTCGGCGACGTGGTGACGCTAGCCAAAGACTAGCGGCAAAGGTTGTTCAGTCTTCGATGAGGGCCTGATAAGTGAGCACCTTGAAGCGACGGGACAGCGGAGTCTGATGCGGCACGCTCTGCACCATGAATACGGCGACGAGGTCATTTTTTGGATCGACCCAAAACAGCGTTCCCGCAGCGCCGCCCCAGCCGTAGGTACCGCTGGGCCCAAGTTCGCCGCTTGTGGCGCTGGGATCTTGCACCACACCCACACCCAGGCCGAAAGCGTCCATACGCCACAGACCACTACTATCCATGCCCTGGATGTGATTCCCCTGCATGAGTTCCACGGTGCCCGGCGCCAGTAGGCGTGTGCCGTTGTATTCACCATCGTTGACGAGCATTTGGGCAAACATCAGATAGTCGTCCGTGGATGACACAAGGCCACCGCCGCCACTCTCAAAGCCCATGCTTTTCAGATAGCCTTCAGAGAGGCGTGGATCGGCCACCTCGAGTTCTGTTTCGGTGCTCAGTTGCCAGGGGGTATTCCAGTCCATGACTGTGCCTTTCGGCGAGTAGAGTTGTGCCAGGCGGGCCTGCTTGTCTTCGGGGACAACAAAGAAGGTGTCCTTCATGCCCAAAGGTTCAAAGATTCGCGTTGCCAGAAACTGGCCAAAGGGCATGCCGCTCAAAACCTCGACCAGGCGACCTTGTACGTCGACGGAAACGGAGTAGTGCCAGCGGGTTCCCGGCTCCAGTAGAAGGGGAAGCTGTCCCAACCGCTTCGTAAACTCTTCGAGCGTCGGCGCCTGGAGTAGTTCAGCCTCCCGATATGCGAGGTCAACGGGGGTGTTGCTAAAGATCCCGTAGCTCATGCCCGCCGTGTGACGGAGGAGATCGCGAATCGATGGCTGGCGTATGGGCGCCTTTTCCAGGGGTTCGCCGTTTTCATCCACGCTGATCAGCTTCAGATTTGCAAGCTCCGGAAGGTACATGGAAACGGGGTCTTCCAGGAGAAATCGGCCTTCCTCGTAGAGCATCATTAGTGCGACGCCCGTAATGGGCTTAGTCATGGAGTAGATGCGGTACAGCGTGTCCTCTTCCATGGTTGTGCCGGCTTCACGGTCGGCATCGCCCCAGACCTGCCGGTAAATTACCTTGCCGTCTTTGGCGATCGCTCCCTGACCGCCCACCATGATGCCTGCGGCAACCGCCTCGTTCATGCGATCGTCGATGCGGGCTAGGCGCTCGGGGTCAAAGCCAGCGCGCGCGGGCTTTCCGGCGGGTAAATCTGCGGCCGCCACGGCCGAAAGGAGCAGGAAGAGGGCTGCCAACGTTACCCGTTTGAGGTAATCAGCAGTAATGCTTTGGATGATGCTTGGCGTTATCGGTATTGTTTTAACGGGCATGCCGTGGGCTCCTTGCTAAAGCCAATGAGGATGGTTTTGTGCGCTGGCTCACAGAGTGCGCAAAATGTGTGCTTTCTGTGTTGACGCCACGCGTTATGCTCGCCCTGTCGAGAGTCTATCTGGGGGAAAAGTGCTAACACGCAGGCACTTAATGCAGGTTATCGCGAGTGGGGCGCTTTTGTCTCCTGCTCTAGCCTCGCGATCGCGCGCGCAGGGATTGGGTACGGACTATGACGTTGTGATCGTCGGTGCCGGCGTTGCAGGCCTTGCGGCGGCAGAGAGACTCCTCAGCGCCGATGATGAACTCAAGGTGCTGGTGCTAGAAGCTCGCGACCGCATTGGCGGGCGTGTTTACTCCGTGGATCGCGAAGATATGTACCGCGACGCAGAATTGGGCGCGCAGCATCTCGAGCACCCTGATGGCGTCGCTTGGGAAGTGCTCACGCGCTTCAACCTTCAGCCTGAAACCCTCGCCGACGGCAGCATTACGCTGTTTCCCGGCATGTCCGCCCTCGTTGGCGCACTCTCCGATGCCACTGCGGGCAAGGTGCAACTCAACAGCGAAGTCACCGAGATATTCTGGCGAGAAGGGCTTGTCGGCATCAACTACCAAAATCGTGGTCTCAACAGTGCCGTGACCGCGCGGCGCATGATTATGGCGCTGCCAGCGGGTGTGCTCCGCGATAATCCTCCGGCGATTACGCCGGACCTCGGCCCGGCTAAGATCAACGCGCTGAATAGCTTGGGGCGTAAGCGCTACATCACGGCTAGTCTGCTGTTTTCGCCAGACCGCGCAGCCCTCACCGATGGCGCTGAAAGCTGGATCGGCCGCGACGGTGACACGCGACTTCGCGCATTCCGCACAGGCTCTCAGGGTGAACTTCTTTTGGAAGCGCAATTTGTTGGCGCAAAAGCCGAGCTTCTGCAGCGCGAAAGCGATGCGTTGGTCTTGTCTCTCGCCGTTCGGGCCTTCAAGGATGTACTGCCATCGACGCCTATGGCAGCCGATGCGCGCTGGTCTGAGGTGGTCAACTGGCAGCGGGAACCGTTCAGCTATGGCGGCGGTACGGAGGCTGCAAGTACGAGTACACACCTGACCCTTGCAGAAAGCATGGGCGGAACGATCTTCTTTGCTGGTGAGGCGACGGCGGACCCGGATATGGTCGATACCATTCACGGCGCCTATGCCAGCGGCGCGCGAGCAGCGAGGGAAGTCGCGGTGACGCTATCCCTTGAAATCGACGAGGCGGAAGCTGAGCCTCTCTTTGAGCTACTGTAGCTGCCGCAACATCCGGCGGCGTATCCCGGAAGCTGACGCTTTGTACCCCTCCGATTTCCCGCGCTAAAGGTGTTAGCTATCTTTCAATAGCGCATCGTTCGTGTTCAGATCGGTGATTAGGTGACGAGACGCCTTCCAAAAGAAGAACAGGGCTGAAAGACCTAGCGTGCTGGTGATTAACATGGCGTGCCGAAGGTTTTCAGGGCCAGAAACCTCAGCCAGCAGGTCGGAGTTCAGGCCCGTCAGAAATGGGCCGAGGCCAAGGCCAATCATGTTGAGCACGAAGAAGAGCACGGCTGAAGTCAGTGCGCGCATATGGGGCGGCACCATCGTGTGAGATACAGCGATACTGGGACCAAGATACAGTGAATTCACGGTGCTGGTGAAGAACAGAGCCGCCAGAACCGTCGGTGTGTGGTCCCAGAGAAGGTAGAAGAAACCGGGGATCACCGAAAGCCCTACACCGATAAGGGGGACCCAGGTATACCAGCGCCGGTCGCGTCCTACCAATCGGTCGGCGAGAAGACCGCCGCCGATAGTGCCGATGGCACCCGATATGCCTGCCGCCATTGACAGCACCAGACCCACATTGGCGATCTCCATCCCATGATTCCGAATCAGGAAGGACGGCAGAAAATTGCCGTTGCCATAGGCTACAAAGGAGGTCATAGCGCAGCCGAGCGCGACGTACCAAAAGGAGCGTCGTTGTCGTAGAAGGCTGAGCGTCGCGCCAAGTGTGGGTTTATCAGCGCTGGCCGCTTTTCGGTCCCATCGTCCTCGCAGGGGTTCCCGCACGGTCATGAACAATAGGGCCGCGAAGACGACGCCCGGGATGCCGACCACCAGAAACGCCGTTCGCCATCCAAAGGAAGCCGCCAGGATTCCGCCGAACGCATATCCCAGAAGGATTCCGACATAAATTCCCGATGAATAGAAAGACAGGGCGGTCGCCCGCTGCTCCGGAGGATAATAGTCGCTGATCATCGAATGAGCGGGCGGGCTCCCACCCGCTTCCCCAAGCCCCACGCCAATGCGCGCAAGGAGCAGCTGTGTGTAGTTCTGTACGAGACCTGAGAGTGCGGTCATCCCGCTCCAAACGGTCAAGGCTGTGGCAACAATGTTTCGTCGGTTGGTTCGATCAGCCCAGTAGGCGATCGGGATGCCTGCGGTGACGTAGATGACGGCAAAGGTGAAGCCGCTGAGCAGGCCGAGTTGGGCATCAGATAGCCCCATCTCTAGTTTTATGGGCTCCTGAAGGATGACCAGAATCTGTCGGTCAATGAAGTTGAAGGCGTAGACGATGGTGAGCATTACGAGCACGAAGCGCTTGTAGCCAGCACTGTAGTCCTCAGGTAGAGCTGTATCGTTGTTCCTTGCACCTGCGGCGGCAGGGATCGTTGCGTCAGGGGCTTCTGATGGCGCGTTCGATGACAAAATGAGTCTCGTGCTTTGTTATTAGTGTCGGCGAACCTTGCCAGATTACGTGGCTCGAGGGAACGCTCCCTTGGCGCTGGCCACTCCCTGGGGTACCCGCTAGACTGCGCGCTTTCGTGAAAAACCCGCTGAATGACGTCGCTAACCCACACAGATGATTCCGGACGCGCTTCCATGGTCGACGTGGGTGACAAACCCGTCACTCACCGGGTTGCCACGGCTGCTGGTTCCGTTCGCATGTCTACGGGAACCTTGGCGTTGGTTCGGGACAACGGATTCAAGAAAGGGGATGTGCTGGCCGTGGCCCGCATCGCCGGTATACAGGGCGCGAAGCGAACTGATGAACTGATTCCCCTCTGCCACGGACTGCCCCTTGAGAACGTGCGGATCGATTTTGAACTCGATGATGCGCTCCCGGGGGTGAGAATTACCGCAACCGCGAGCGTGCATGGCAAAACGGGCATAGAGATGGAAGCCCTTGCGGCGGTATCGACCGCAGCCCTCACTATTTACGACATGTGTAAGGCCGTCGATCGCGGCATGGTGATCAGCGATGTCTGTCTCCTGCGTAAAGAAGGCGGGCGAAGTGGAAGCTGGAGTCGAGACGAAGAGGGTATGGCCTGATGGAAGTACAGCTATTTGCGCGTCTGCGGGAGCTAGCCGGCGCTGAGAGCATCAGCGTGACTCCAGTACCAGCGTCTGTTGCAGCTCTGCGGAAGAAGATCGCCGCGGAGGCTTCGCCGGAGTTGAGAGAAGCCCTTGAGGATCCCAACGTGTTTTGCGCCGTAAACAAGCGCGTCGTCGGTGATGAGCACCCCGTCGCGGACGGCGATGAGGTCGGTTTCTTTCCACCGATGACCGGTGGCTGATTTGTTTACCGTCGAAATCACGGACGTGCCTCTCGATGTTCCAGCGAGAACGGAAGCGTTTCCCCGACAAGCGCAAACCACGGGTGCGGTCGTCAGTTTCGTTGGCTATGTCCGCGGAGAGGGTATTCAGGCCATGGCATTGGAGCATTATCCGGGTATGACGGAGTCGAGTATTCGGGACACCATGGACAGCGCGGCCCGGCGCTGGCCCGTGCAGGCGGCGAGCGTAGTGCACCGCGTGGGCACGTTGAGCCCGGGGGATCCCATTGTGTGGGTTGCCGTAGCGTCGGCGCACAGGGCCGCGGCATTCAGCGCGTGTGACTTCATCATGGATTACCTGAAGGTTTCAGCGCCGCTGTGGAAGCGAGAGCAGAGCCTGGATGGTAGTTGGTCCTGGACCGAAGCGAAGTCGGCAGACGAGGATCGCGCCGAACGTTGGGGTTGGCAGAAGCAAGGGCGAGTATCGGCATGAGTTTTAGTGATCGGGAGTTCCGAAACTCCCTGGGTCAGTTTGCGACCGGCGTCTGTCTCGTCAGTGCTAAGGATGAGGAAGGCATACCTCACGCTGTCACCGTGAACTCTTTCTCGTCCGTGTCTCTGAGTCCTCCCCTAGTACTATGGAGCATCCAGAAAGAAGCGAATACCTACGATTTGTTCCTCAGCGCGAATAACTTCGCGATTTCGATCCTTAGCGCGTCGCAGCAAGAGCTTTCTGTTGCTTATGCGCAGAAGGATGGTCATGTACTTGAGCCGCAGCACTACCAAACGGGATCGAATGGCGCCCCTTTAATCGACGGCGCCATCGCGGCTTTCGAGTGCACGTTGGAGCGGGTGCTCGAGGGCGGTGATCACACGATTCTTCTCGGTCGCGTGACCGCGGTGCATGATGCGCCGGGGCAGGAGCCGCTGGTGTTCTTCGCCGGGAAATATCGATCACTCTCATGAAGTTCTGCACCGAGTGTGGCACCAGGATCGAAATGCGCATCCCCGACGGCGATGATCGGCAGCGCGCTGTTTGTCCCGCCTGCGGTCACATTCACTATGTTAATCCGCGAGTGATCGTGGGTTGCCTGCCCGTGTACGAGGACAAGGTGCTTCTTTGCAAGCGCGCGATTGAGCCACGCTACGGCTACTGGACGCTTCCTGCGGGTTTCATGGAGAACGGAGAGACGACGGCAGAAGGCGCGGCCAGGGAAACCTGGGAAGAAGCGCGCGGCAAAGTCAGCGATCTCGAGCTCTATCGCGTGTTTGATGTTCCCTACATCAGCCAGGTTTATATGTTTTATCGCTGCAATCTCGTGGACGGTGAGTTCGGGGTAGGCCCTGAGAGCCTCGAGACTGACCTCTACACGGAGGACCAAATTCCCTGGGATGAGATTGCGTTCCCGGTCGTAAAACATTCACTGAAGGCCTACTTCGATGATCGCCGTCGTGGTGACTACCCCATCGTTGTAGCGCCCATCCGCTGGCGGCGTTCTCCGCCCGATAGCGCGTAAGTCACATACTAAAAGTACTGGAGTTCTCATGCCGTTTCCCAAAGTAGGCAACCTTGCACCCCCATTCACGCTCCTTGATCAGGACGGATCGAAGGTGTCTCTCAAAGACTTCCGCGGCGAAAAGAACGTCGTGCTTTATTTCTACCCTAAGGCGATGACTCCCGGATGTACCACTCAGGCCTGCGGGCTGCGCGACTCCAAGAAGGCTCTCGCCAAAGCCGATGCGGTGGTTTTCGGTGTCAGCCCAGACCCCGTGCCCAGGCTCGGTAAGTTCATCGAAAAAGAAGGGCTGAACTTCTCGTTACTGTCTGATGAAGATCACGCCATTGCCGACAAGTACGGCGCCTGGGGCCTCAAGAAATTTATGGGCCGCGAGTTCATGGGGATCCTGCGAACGACTTTTCTTATCGGCAAAGACGGGCGTCTCAAGCACGTGATGGACAAGGTAAAGACTAAAACGCATCACGATGACGTGCTGGCGCTAATCGCCGAGCTGGACGACTGAGGGCGTGGCACAAACCAATAGCAGCGCCAAGGGCCGCTCCAAGGGCAGCAAGAGCGGCCGTACCACCGTCGTCAGTTTCAATGCCAACGGTATCCGCTCTGCGGAGCGCAAAGGCTTCTTCCATTGGGTGGATCGTGAGAAACCGGATGTTATCTGCATCCAGGAAACCAAGGCGCAGGTGCATCAGCTAGAAGACCCTGTCTTCCATCCGGCTGGTTATCATTGCGTTTACAACGATGCGGAGAAAAAGGGCTACAGCGGCACAGCGGTGTACTCGCGCGTCGCGCCTCGGAAAACGGTCACACGCCTCGGATGGGATCCCGCCGACAATGAGGGTCGCTACACGCAGTTCGACTTTGCGGGTGTCTCTATCGTTTCCTTGTACGTGCCCTCAGGCTCAAGCAGCGATGATGCACTCGCTAAAAAGTTTCGTTTCATGGATGACTTCTACGAGCACATGCGGAGCCTCAGGCGCAAGCGCCGCGAGTTCATCATCTGCGCAGACTGGAATACTTGCCACCACAACATCGACCTGAAAAACTGGCGGTCAAACCAGAAGAATTCCGGTTTTCTGCCCGAGGAAAGAGCCTGGCTCGATCGCATTTACGATGAGTTGGGTTACATCGACTCTTTCCGTCTCGTTGATGAGCGCTCCGAGCAGTACACCTGGTGGTCAAACCGAGGCCAGGCCTATGCGAACAACGTCGGATGGCGCCTCGACTACCACATGATTACGCCTAAGCTGCGCGACAAAGTGGTCTCTGCATCCATCTACAAGGACGAGAAGTTTTCGGACCACGCTCCCCAGCTTATGGAGTATGCGTTTGAGTTACAGGGTTAGGGCGCTCGAGACTACTTAGTTGAGCGGCTTTGGCTGTTCAGACGGGCGTAACCGGCTCTGAGCACGAAGAACGTTCGCCGCTGGCGCGGTAGCACCAGGAGAACGCCGGGAGTTTGCTGCACCCCGCGTAAACGCGTTACATTCGCGGCCCTCGTAAAGGCCCGTCGTTTGCAGGCGCGGCGTTGCATCTTTCTTTAGCGTAAATTTCAAGGAGCCACCGTGTTTATCTCCGCTGCTCATGCCCAAACCGAAGCCGCCGCAGGAGCGCCTCCGGGTGGCGAACTGTTCCAGATCGTTTTCCTTATCGGTCTCTTCGCGCTGTTTTATTTCATCGCTATCCGGCCTCAGCGCAAACGCCAGAAAGAGCATTCGGAGATGGTTGCCGCTCTGGAAAAAGGCAATGAGGTCGTAACGAGCTCGGGAATCCTCGGCAAGATCACGGCCCTGGACGATAACTACGTCGTATTAACTGTTTCCGACAAGGTCGAACTGAAGTTCCAGCGAGTCCACATTCACGCGGTGCTGCCTAAAGGAACGCTGAAGAGTATCGGTACTGCCTGATCACCACCTTTTAGTCGGAGCGCCGACCGATGACTGAGATTATCACTGCCATTAACGGGTTCGCCTGGGGGCCGGTGATGCTGGTGCTGCTGTTAGGTACGGGTATCTTCCTCACCCTGGGATTGGGCTTTCTGACGATCCGCAGGATCCCCATGGGATTTGCCATGCTCTTTCGTGGACGGACGGGGCAGGGCGAGGGAGATATATCGCCATTCAGCGCGCTGATGACGTCGCTTTCCGCGACCATCGGCACGGGCAATATCGCCGGCGTTGCAACGGCGATTACCCTCGGTGGTCCCGGTGCGCTCTTCTGGATGTGGGTCACCGCGTTGTTCGGCATGGCGACAAAGTACGCCGAAGCCGTGTGTGCCGTGCATTTTCGTGAGACGGACGCCGACGGTAATTTCAGCGGCGGCCCCATGTACTACATTCGCAATGGTCTGGGCGCTCGTTGGCAGTGGCTCGCCTTTGCCTTTGCCATCTTCGGCAGTCTTGCGGGTTTTGGTATTGCCAATACCGTGCAGTCCAACTCCGTTGCGCAGGTGCTCAACGATGCTTACTCGGTGAATCCCCTGTATACGGGACTCATCTTGATGATTTTGGTTGGTGCCGTTGTGCTGGGCGGTATCAAGCGAATCTCCACGGTTGCGAGCTACTTGGTGCCCATGATGGCCCTGAGCTACCTGCTGATGGGTGTGATTGTTATCGCCATGAACCTGTCAGCGGTACCGTCAGCAGTAGTCACAATCGTCGAATCTGCCTTCAGTGGGGCGGCGGCCATGGGCGGTTTTGCGGGCGCTACCGTTTGGGCCGCCATTCGCTTCGGTGTGGCACGCGGTATTTTTTCTAATGAAGCGGGTCTGGGTAGTGCGCCCATTGCGCACGCAGCGGCGAAGACCGACCAGCCTGTGGAGCAGGGCCTCATCGCCATGCTTGGGACCTTTATCGATACGCTGATCGTTTGCAGCATCACGGGTTTGGTCATTGTGATCATGGATGTGATTCCCAGCGGAATCAGCGGGGCAAGTCTGACATCCATGGCGTTCGGTGAAGCCTTCCCGGGTGGCGACATCATCGTGACCCTAGGGCTTTGTTTATTTGCGTTTACGACCATGATTGGCTGGTCTTTTTACGGCGAACGCTGTGTCGTTTTCCTCCTGGGAACGAAGGGTATTCTCCCCTTCCGTTTGGCTTGGGTAATTGCCATTCCTGTGGGGACCGTGGTGCAGCTTGATCTCGTGTGGCTCATCGCCGACACGCTCAACGCGTTTATGGCGATCCCCAACCTCATTGCGTTGCTGCTTCTCGGGCCACTGGTGTTTAAGCTTAGTCGCGAGTACTTCGGCAAGGCCCGATAAGCGTCGGCGCCGCGCGCCAAGGCGCAGCGTTTACCTATCGCCTAGGGCGACACGCGGCATCCCGGGCATGGGCTCCTGCATAGCACGGCCCCGAGGCCGGCGGTATCCTTGTGGCATGGGCGTTTCCCTCGACAATAAACTCGTTATTGCGATTTCCTCACGGGCACTCTTCGATCTGAGCGATAGCCATCGCGTCTACGAGGACGAAGGCCTGGCCGCATACTCCAAGTATCAGGTCGACCGAGAAGACGAACCGTTGGAACCCGGCGAAGCCTTTCCGCTGGTCGAGAAAATGCTGCGCATCAACAAACGGCTTGGAGAGGACCGGGGCGTGGAAGTGGTTTTGTTATCGCGCAATAGCGCCGATACGGGGCTACGTGTATTTAACTCCATTCAGCACTATGGCCTGGAGATCAGTCGCGCCGCTTTTTGTGGCGGTGAAAGCCCCTGGCGCTATATCCATGCCTTTGGCTGTCAGCTGTTTCTCTCCAGCGAGGCTGAGGATGTCCGCAATGCCCTGGACAGCGGTGTGGCCGCGGCGACCCTTGTATCGAACAAAGGCGCTAATCGTGGCACCGACGAGCTGCGCTTTGCCTTCGATGGCGATGCAGTGATTTTCTCTGACGAGGCGGAGCGAGTCTTCAAGCAGGAAGGTCTGGAGGCCTTTACCGCCAGCGAGCAGGCGGCCGCACGCAAGCCATTGAGTGGCGGTCCATTCAAGTCTTTTCTTTCAGCCTTACACGAGATTCAGCAGGCGCTACCGGCAGAAGAGGCGCCCATACGGACCGCGCTGGTGACAGCGCGCTCGGCGCCTGCCCATGAGCGGGTCATCCGCACGCTGCGAGCGTGGAACATACGTATTGATGAATCCATATTCTTAGGTGGACTCGACAAAACCGACTTCCTGCGCGCCTACCAGGCGGATGTTTTCTTTGATGATCAGCCGGCGCACTGCGCATCGGCAAGCTCGCATATCGCGACAGGACATGTGCCTCACGGCGTCGCAAACGAGCCCTAGGTCTTAAGCGACTGCCTTATAGCAAAAAGACCTGTAAATTCTTTGTCTTAATGGCTACTCTTCATAAAGCCTGAACTGGATCAGAGCGGCAGGCAACCGCTCAGGACAACCCACCATGAAGCTTCAGCAACTTCGTTACATCTGGGAAGTCGCCCATCACGACCTCAATGTCTCGGCGACTGCGGCCAGTCTGTACACCTCGCAACCTGGGATCAGCAAACAAATCCGATTGCTCGAGGACGAGCTCGGCGTCGAAATCTTCTCCCGAAGTGGCAAGCATCTCACCCACGTGACTCCCGCGGGGCAGGTCATTCTCGAGGCGGCTGGCGAAGTACTGCGCAAGGTCGAGAGCATCAAACATGTGGCCCAGGAGTACTCGGACGAGAAACGCGGAGCGCTGTCCGTAGCAACCACGCACACGCAGGCCCGCTACGTTTTGCCGGACGTGATCCGCAGCTTTATCGGCAAGTATCCGGATGTGGCCCTGCACATGCACCAGGGCACGCCCATGCAGATATCTGAAATGGCCGCAGACGGTACCGTCGACTTTGCCATTGCGACGGAGGCTCTTGAGTTGTTCAGCGATCTGATCATGATGCCGTGCTATCGATGGAACCGCTGCGTGCTCGTGCCCAAGGATCATCCGCTGACGCAGGTCTCCCAGCTCACGCTGGAGGATGTGGCCGCGCATCCCATCGTGACCTACGTATTTGGTTTTACGGGCCGTTCTCGGCTCGATGAGGCTTTTGTAACCGCGGGACTTACGCCGCGTGTGGTGTTTACGGCCGCCGACGCCGACGTGATTAAGACCTACGTTCGACTGGGTCTCGGCATCGGTATCGTGGCCGGCATGGCGCATGATGCACAATTGGATCAGGATCTGGTGGCCATCGATGCCCAGCATCTGTTTGCGAGCAGTGTCACCAGTATCGGCTGCCGTAAGGGGACATTCCTGCGCGGCTATATGTACGAGTTCATTTCAGACTTTGCGCCGCATCTATCCCGCGATCTCGTGCAGGAGGCTTTCCAGCGCAAGACGCGTGCTGAGCTTGAAGAGCTCTTCAGCGATCTCGATCTGCCCGTTTACTGACGACTATCTCAGGTCTTTCTCTAGCGTTTCGATGAAGGCGCCGACCTTGTGCTGCTGTTCCTGATATTCCGCGTCAGCTTCTGAGTCATAGACCAGGCCACCACCGGCCCAGCAGTGCAGGATGCTACCGGTGTTAAAAAGTGTGCGGATCGCGATATTGCTGTCCAGGCGTCCATTGCGCGAAAGGTAAAAGATCGTGCCGCACCATACGTCACGGCCCCCGGGCTCCAGCTCGTCAATGATTTCCATGGCCCGACGTTTCGGCGCACCGGTTATTGACCCTCCGGGCAGGCTACCGACAAGAAGCTCCATAGGATGGACACCGTGCTTAAGGTTTCCTCGCACGACGCTCACCAGGTGATGCACGGTGCGGTAGGTTTCGACGCGAAAAAGCTCGTCCACAGAAACGCTACCCGCCTCACAGTACCGACCGATGTCGTTGCGCAGGAGGTCTACGATCATGAGATTCTCCGCGCGCTCCTTGTCGGAGGTAATAAGCTCCCGCATCGCCTCCCCGTCTTTCTCAGGATCTAAGTGTCGCGGGCGCGTGCCCTTGATGGGTCGGGTTTCTACGATACGACCGTTCACCGTGATGAATCGCTCGGGCGAGAGACTGATGAGCGCATGGTGATCATCCAGCGACAGGAATGCGGAGAAGGGCGCTCCTGCGACGGACCGAAGTCGTCCGTACGCATCCGCAAGATCGCCTTCGAACTCTGCGCTGAAAGGCTGCCCGATATTGATCTGATAGCAGTCCCCGGCGAGGAGGTAATTCTTCACAGCGCTCAGCGTGTCCGCGAACTGCGCTTCGCTCCAGGGCCGCTCGAAGGCGCTTAGCAATCGAAAGGGCAGGGATTCGGGGGCTTCGCCTCCCAACGCCTTGAGCACCTTATCCGCCAGCGTTTGGTCATAGGTGCCCACAAGCCGCGATTGTCGGGCCTGACGATCCTGAACGACGGCCCACGGATAGTGACGAACGCAGGCCAGCGGCATGTCGGTGCGTCGGTCTGGCAGTCCCTGGAGGCGTCGGCCCAATTCATAACTGAAAAACCCCACGTAGCCACCATCAAAAGGCAGGGTTGGGTCGGTATTTTCCGCAATCGGTGCTTTAAGCCCATCGAGCCAAACATCCAATGCACGCTGCGTTTCTGGCCAGGGAGCATCGCTCGTCAGCACAAGACTGCTCTCGGGTTCGGCGCCGGCGGCAGCGATATCCCAACGACCTCGCTCGCTGTCACCACTGTCCAGCAGGGCCGCGTCGCCCAGTGGTGCGAGACGTTGGTGTAGCTCGGCGGGGTTATCGAAGTAGGGTAGCTCCATAGGGATCTGGTGTTGGGTTGCTCTGCGACGAATCTCTGGATGTAGAGGCGATTTATGCCGCTTCTGGAGCGACGTGTCAAAGCTTCCCATGGCGTCCTTTTTCGGCCATAAGCTATTGTTTAAATTGACTTTAGACCCCGCGACAACTAGTGTAACGGGCCGTTTGTCTGGCCTCGCCCACGGGCGCTGAGGTGGTCCGTACCCTGCGCGACGCAGGTGCCTTCGATAACGTGGTAATTCACCATCCCCGCGCATCGAGCCAGCTTACCCATCGATACAAGGAACCGCTGCGCCCATGAGTGACAGTCCTGAGAACCGGGGAACCCCGGCGGCGATACTGAGCAACCCATTTGCGAAGGCCGAGGAACAGAGTTTCAACGTTCCCGGACAGATTCACACCAAGCCTGGTCTTTTCGAAGAGGCGATGCGTGCCGGCGCTGCCCTCCAGGCTCGACCCCACAACGCAGCGGGCGTTAAAAGTGTACAGCGTCAGCACCTAAAACAGCGGATGACGGTGTGGGAGCGCATCGAATGTCTTGCGGACGACAAACCAACGGTCCTCTACCAGAACTGGGGTCCCAATCTTGATGGCGCGTCTCTGGTGACGGCACTCATCAAGGTCGGGGGGAGAGACGTGGCTATCTATGGGCACGATTTCACGGTCCGCGCCGGCTCCATGGACGCGACGAATGGCGAGAAGCTTGCGCGCCTCTTTGAGCTGGCGGCTAAGCGCCGTATCCCCCTCGTGGGCCTTAACGATTCAGCGGGTGCGTACATCCCTGCAGGCGTTGGCGGCCTCGACGGCTACGCGGACGCCTTCACGGCTCTTCGCAAGATCAGTGGCATCGTGCCGAGCATCATGTGTATGTTTGGTTTTAACGCCGGTGGCGGTTCTTACTTGCCACGGCAGGGCAGCTTCCTGATTCAACCTAATGAAACCTTCTTTGGCCTCACGGGTCCCGGCGTTGTGAAGTCGGTTCTTGGTGAAGATGTCACGCCTGACGAACTTGGTGGTCCGGGCGTTCATAGCCAATCCGGTGTTACGGATTTCGTGGTGCCCGACGAAGAGGCCGCTCTGAGAAAGGTTCGTGAGTTACTGAAGTACCTGCCCAGTAACAATGGTGAGCTCGCACCCTATCAGGCCTCGTCAGATCCGGCCTCCCGCAAAACCTGGGATATCGATATCCTGCTCAAGAAGGCCTTTAACTCGCCCACGGGCTACAACACACCCATCGATATCACGGTGCTGATCCAACAACTTTGCGATCACGGTGATTTCCTGGAGCTGCAGGCGGAGCGCGCGCGAAATACCATCACTGCCCTGGGGCGTATGGGTGGCAATGTCATTGGCTTCGTAGCCAATAATTCGTCGGTGGCCTCGGGACAGATCGACATCGATGCAGCCTACAAAAACGCGCGCTTCATTCGTTTCTGCAATTTGTACAACATTCCGGTCATCTTCCTGGAAGACACAACCGGCTTCCTGCCTGGTCGAGAGCAAGAGTCGCGCGGGATCGTGCAGGCCGGTCGCGCCATGCTTGATGCCATTGTCGATCTTCGGACGCCGCGCTTCCTGGTACTGGTTCGCAACGCTTTCGGCGGCGCATACGCCTCCTACAATAACTACTCCACCGGTGCTGACTTTGTGGTGGCTTTACCCACGACGCGGGTCGCGGTCATGGGCCCCGCGGGCGTCGAGTATGTCTATAAAGATGAGTTGCGCTCAATACGCCAACAGGCCAAAAGCAAGCTGGCGGCTGAAGTTGATGCGCAACGTGCGGCGGGCCTCTCGGACGACGATGCCAAGAGCGCTGCTGATGAACTCGTCGCGCAGTGGGTGCGCGGCGAAGAACAGTTGCTGGCTCAGCGCTACGAGCGTGAGTTGATGAATCCCAATGAGGCCCTTAGCCTCGGATCCATTTCCCAGATTGTCATGCCCTCTGATCTCCGGCAGGTGCTGACGGAGCAAATGGAATTCTGTCTGCGTCATTACGAGCCTGCCCCCATGGGCGGTGTTCAGCGCGAATTCCACTGATCCACTGCAGGAGCCTATTGCGTGTCCAACGAACACTATTTGCATAATCCGCTGATTCACCGCGATCGTCGTCTCGGTCGTCGACCCTCGCAGTGGTTTAGCCAATTCGACTGCTCGCACATAAAACCGCTGGTTATCTGCCGAGGCCCTATCCGCAAGGAAGCCATCGACGTTTTCCGTGAGATGGGGCTTAGCCACATCGGCATTCTGCTGTCCGAGAAGGACTCCATCGTTTACCAGAACGCCTTGGCGCCAGAGCTGCGCATCATGCCGGACCCGGAGCGCGTGCACCGGGTGCCCGATTACACGGGGGCCAACAAGGAAGAGCGTGACCAGCGGATTCAGCAGATCATCCGTATTGCGCATGACAATGGCTATAACGCGATCTTTACGGGCTACGGCTTCATGGCGGAAGACCAGACCATGGTCGCGGCGATGGAGAGCGCCGGTCTCAACTTTATTGGCCCGTGCTCTAAGACAGTCCACGATGCCGGCCTTAAGGATGAAGCGAAACGGACCGCCTTGAAGGTTGGGGTCTCCGTTACGCCGGGCATCGACAACGCAACGGCGCTGACGCTCCTTAAGCGCTATCCAGATCACGACGCACTGCGAGCACTGATCGCAGAGCACGATCTGCCCGTGGATGGTGAATCCCTTGAGGAGGAACTGGAGGCTGCCGCTGACCAGGTTTTGGCTGGTTCCTACGAAAAAGGCGTCGATCTTTACACTGTTGATGAGCTTTGCGAAACGATTACGGAAGCCGTCGGCCGCATGAGTGAGCAGTATCCGTCGAACCGGGTGCGCCTCAAGGCAATCAGTGGCGGCGGCGGTAAGGGTCAGCGGATTCTCGGTATCGGCGAATCTGATCGCGCGGCAGAAATGGTTCGCGAGATTCTCAACGAGGTGAAGACGACGGGCGTCGGCGACAATAAGAATGTCCTCGTCGAGCTCAATATTGAGACCACACGACACCAGGAAATTCAGGTGATCGGAAATGGTGAGTGGAGTATGACCCTCGGGGGTCGTGACTGCTCGCTACAGATGCACGAACAGAAACTCCTCGAGGTCTCCGTCACCGTCGAGTCATTGCAGCGCGCCCTGGAGCAGGCGAAGCAGAGCGGCGATGCCATGGAGACGGCCGTGCTCGAACAGGACATCAAGACGCTGGTCGCTATGGAAGATGAAGCGGCCCGGTTCGGTGAAGCCGTAGGCCTTGATTCCGTTTCGACCTTCGAATGTATCGTTGATCGCGATAAGCACTTCTTCATGGAAATGAATACTCGGATTCAGGTGGAGCATCGCGTAACAGAGCTTTGCTACGCCCTGCGATTTAGCAACCCGGAAAACAACGACGATAGTTTTGTCGTTGAGTCCTTGGTGGAAGCCATGGTGCTGCTGGCGGCCCATGGCACGAAGCTGCCCAAACCCACCCGTGAACTCCGCTTTAACGATAGCGTCGAGGCGCGTCTCAACGCCACCAACCAGGCACTGCAGCCCAGCGCCGGTGGCGTGATTGAGTACTGGTCGGATGCCATCGAGGGCGAAATACGTGACGACCAGGGCATTAGTCTGCACAACCCCGATACCGACGTGTTCATGAAGTACACGCTGGCAGGCGCCTATGACTCAAACATTGCGCTGCTGCTGACCGTGGGCGATACGCGAATGGATGTGTACCAGCGCATGGCCGAGACCATTCGCCAAACCAATATGCGCGGCAAGGACCTGGCAACCAACATCGAGTTTCACTACGGGCTGGTGAACTGGTTCATCGGGCAGAACATCAACGCCCGTCCCACGACTCGCTTCATCGTGCCTTATCTGACGGCGGTGGGGGAATTGAAACGCGAAGCCTCGAGCATCGATCTTGACCATGCCTGGACGGCGGTGTCTGCGCAGGCCGTAGACGGTTTCGAGGGCAATGACGCTAAGGCCGTTCGCGAGACACTGGAGCTCAAGCAAACGCTGCTTCTGCGGCCGCTAGAGATTTTGCTGGAGCAACCGCATCTTCTCAGTGGTTGGCTGAGCGTACATCGCGATAGCTACACCATGATTGATGGACGCGTGAGTTGGAACACCAACCCCGTCGCGCTGCTTGCCGATCTCTACCACTTCCTCAACATGGATTACGTGGCAGGTGCTCCGGCGGCGAGCATGATCTGGTCCCACGACAATAACATCCTGCAGGCTGCTTTGGCCTTTTACTCCGATCTGTGTGAATCACTGCCTGATGATGACTGGGTCGCTGTCCAGACGTTCCTGTCGGGAGACGCGGCACCCGAGGGCATGTCCTCAGAGCTTGACTGGGCTCAGCTACAGGCGGCCCACCGAGGGTTTCAGGCGGGTAGCGCGATTCTCGGGCTCTTGCCGGCGATTGCTGAACGTACCGCATTCTTCGATCTTTGCGTGAACGACGACCTGACGATTGCTATTCCTGAGCGCCTCACCGACGCCGAGTTCCAGGCCCAGATGGCCAAAGTGCTCGTTCCGCCGCCCGTCGCCAAGTCCGACGAGATTATTGCCGCCAGTGGCGGCATGTTTTACGGCAGAGAGAGTCCGGAGGCGGATTTGTATGTCGGCAAGGGAGATCACTTCGATGCGGGCGATCCCCTGTACATCGTCGAAGTCATGAAAATGTTTAACAAGGTCTACGCGCCGTTCTCTGGCACCATCGAGGAGGTCCTTGTAGAAGGTGATGGCGTGATCATCGCCAAAGGACAACCGATCTTTCGCATCACGCCCGATGAGAAAATTGTTGTGGAGTCGCCCGAGGAATTGGCTGCGCGTCGGCAGGCCGCTTCGGCGACGTATTTGGCGGCGTTGTAAAACATGCGGGGCATGTCCCGCCCGCAGCGCCGTAACCGCTCGACGCGCTATTAGGATTCACAGCGCTCAGCAGATCATGGCGTGCAAGGATTCGCGACTAAGGAGAGACTGAATGATCACAGCACTCGATCACATTGCGGTCGCTGTACCCGATCTGGAGAAGGCGGTGAAGCGCTTTATGGAGGACTTCGGCCTTCCTTACGACGGTATCGAAGAGGTCGAGGCCGCAAGAACTTCCACAGCATTTTTCCCGCTGCCACCAACGAACATTGAATTAGTGCACCCGCTTAATGGGGAAGGTCCCATTGCGAAATATCTGGAGAAGCGGGGCGGTGGTCTTCATCACCTGTGTTTTCGGACCGATGACATCCATGGAGATATCGCGAATCTCAAAGAAAAAGGCTACGTGTTTCTGGCCGACGAGCCTAGCCCGGGTGCCCACAATTCTCTCGTGATTTTCATACATCCCAAGAGTTGCGACGGCGTTCTGATTGAGCTGTCTCAACCCGCAGAGCAACACTGAGGACGACCCATGACTGAAGGAAAGCGAGTAACGCCAGAGGATCTGGCGGCTTGGACGACTCTCGCCGAGAAACAGATGAAAGGCCGGTCTCTGGATGAGTTGGTGTGGCACACACCGGAAGACATCGCCGTGAAGCCGTTGTACACCTCGCTGGATACCCAGGAGCTTGCCAACGCTGATACCTTGCCCGGCCAGGCGCCGTATCTTCGGGGTCCTCAGGCGACCATGTATGCCGGTCGCCCCTGGACGATCCGTCAGTACGCGGGCTTTAGTACCGCCGAAGAGTCGAACGCGTTCTACCGCAAGGCTCTAGCTGCCGGCGGGCAGGGCGTCTCCGTCGCCTTTGACCTGGCGACGCACCGTGGCTACGACTCCGATCATGAACGCGTAACCGGTGATGTGGGTAAGGCGGGTGTGGCGATCGATTCCGTAGAGGATATGAAGATTCTTTTTGACGGAATCCCGCTGGATAAGGTCTCCGTTTCTATGACCATGAATGGCGCCGTGCTTCCGGTGCTTGCGGGTTACATTGTTGCTGCCGAAGAGCAGGGTGTGAGTCAGGACCAGCTGGCCGGAACGATCCAGAACGATGTCCTGAAAGAGTTCATGGTTCGCAACACCTATATCTATCCACCAGCGCCGAGCATGCGCATTATTGGGGATATTATTGCTTACTGCTCGAGCAATATGCCGCGCTTCAACACTATCTCCATCTCCGGTTACCACATTCAGGAGGCGGGGGCGAATGCGGCCCTGGAGCTGGCCTACACGCTCGCCGATGGCAAGGAATACATCCGCACGGCGCTCGGAGCGGGTCTGAATATTGACGACTTTGCACCGCGGCTGTCGTTCTTCTGGGGCATCTCCATGAACTTCTACATGGAGATCGCCAAGATGCGTGCTGCGCGCCTGCTGTGGCATGAGATTGTCTCGGAGTTTGGGCCGCAGAACCCAAAGAGTCTCATGCTCCGTACGCATAGCCAGACCTCTGGCTGGTCGCTCACGGCTCAGGATCCTTACAACAACGTGGTCCGCACGACCATTGAAGCCATGGCCGCCGTATTCGGTGGCACCCAGTCGCTACATACCAATGCGCTGGACGAAGCCATTGCGCTGCCGACTGAATTTGCAGCGCGCATTGCTCGAAACACTCAGCTCATCCTTCAGGAAGAAACGGGGATTACCAAGGTTGTCGATCCTTGGGGTGGTTCCTACATGATGGAAGCCCTCACGGAGGAAATCGCAGAGAAGGCCCGCGAATTGATTCACGAGGTCGAGGAAGCCGGCGGCATGGCCAAGGCCATTGAAACGGGTATGCCCAAACTGAAGATCGAGGAAGCGGCGGCGAGAAAGCAGGCGCGTATCGATCGCGGAGAAGATGTGATTGTTGGCGTGAACAAGTATCCGCCCCCCGAAGAAGATCCCGTCGAAATTCTTGAGATCGACAATGCCGCCGTGCGCGAATCGCAGATCGCTCGTCTGAACGACATAAAGGCCAGCCGTGACGGCGACGCCGTTGCGGAAATCCTGAAGCGCATAACGGCTTGTGCTGGAGGTGAAGAAGGGAACCTACTTGAGCTCAGCATTGAGGCCATTCGCCGGCGGGCTACGGTCGGCGAAATCTCCGATGCCATGGAGACCGAGTTCGGTCGGTTTACTGCGCAGGCGCAGACCGTATCGGGCGTGTATGGTGCCGCTTTCGAGGGAGACGAGAGCTGGAACATGATCAGTGCAGATATTGATGCCTTTGTCGGTCAACACGGTCGCCGTCCGCGTATGCTTGTTTGCAAGATGGGCCAAGATGGCCATGACCGAGGCGCAAAAGTTGTAGCCACCGCATTTGCGGATGTGGGTTTCGATGTCGACCTCTCTCCCATGTTCTCTACTCCGGCCGAGGTCGCACGGCAAGCGGTGGAAAACGATGTTCACGTGGTCGGTGCATCCAGCCTCGCGGCGGGCCACAAGACCCTGATCCCCGAGCTCATTGAGGAACTCAAGAAACTTGATGCCCAGGAGATCGTGGTTATCGCCGGCGGCGTAATACCCGAACAGGACTACTCCATGCTGTACGAATCGGGCGTGAAGTGCATCTTCGGCCCCGTCACGCCCATCCCAGAAGCGGCGCGCGATGTTTTAAGCGCCGTAAATACAGCGCAGCAGTAAGCTCATGGCCCGCGTTGGCGCGCAGGCAGTTCGATCAGGTAATCGCCGGGCCCTCGCCAAGGCCATTACTCTGATTGAGAGCACGCTTCCCGCCCATCGCGAAGCGGCGCAGGAGTTACTGGAAGCGATACTGCCCGACACAGGCAATAGCCTTCGGATCGGCATATCCGGCGTGCCTGGCGTGGGTAAATCCACCTTTATCGAGGCCTTCGGCCAGCTGCTCCTCGCTAAGGGGAAAAAGGTAGCCGTGTTGGCCGTTGACCCCAGTTCGCCCGTCGCCGGTGGGTCCATCATGGGCGACAAAACTCGCATGGAGCACCTGTCTCGCGAAGAAAATGTCTTCATTCGCCCGTCGCCTTCGAGCGGTGCCTTGGGCGGCGTTGCGCAGAAAACCCGTGAGAGTCTCTTGCTCTGCGAGGCCGCCGGCTATGACATTGTCATCGTCGAGACCGTCGGCGTTGGACAGTCGGAGTTTCAGGTTGCCGGCATGGTCGACTTCTTCATGGTGCTCATGCTCCCCGGTGGTGGTGATGAATTACAGGGCATCAAGAAGGGGATTCTTGAGCTCGCAAATGCGTTGGTGATCAATAAGGCCGACGGTGACGCAACCTCGCTCGCGGCCATTGCCCAAACCCAGTATCAGTCTGCACTGAGCTTGTTGCGACAAGAGGCACACTGGTCACCGAAGGTCCTGCAGTGCTCGTCATTGGAGAAGCGCGGCCTCGAGGAAATTTGGCAGATGCTCGGGGAGTTCGTCGCGGCGGCCCAGGCAGACGGCGTGTTCGAAAAGCAGCGCGCCCGTCAAAACCGCCAGTGGATGCATCAGCTTGTGCAGGCGATGCTCCAGGAGCGCCTGGATGCTTCCGACGCGGTCAGGGCTGCTATGCCGGAACTGGAGTCCGCTGTGGAAGGCCGAGAGATGACCGCCTATGTCGCGGCACGGCGTGTGCTGTCGCTTCTTTCGGTTGACGCCGATGGCGGCGGCGTAAATGCGGACTGAGCGGATGATTGACGTTGGCCTACATCGCTCTTGAGAAGCTCATCAATCTTCATGATGGCTATCGCCAGGTATTCCGGGTGGACGGCCAGGAAATGCTATTGATTCAGCACGAAGGGGAGCGCTACCTTTTCAATCGGCTGTGCCCTCACGCGGATATGCCTCTCGATGAAGCGTCACTGCTGGGCCTGGAGATAACGTGTCCCTGGCATCTCATTCGCTTCTCACTCATCAGTGGGAAGCCCAAGAACGCAGCATGCCCTGCGATTAAGCTTCACGAGCTGGCCTACGAAGGGAATTCGGTGGGTGTAGATACGGGCACGGGCGTGCACTACTAAATGGTTTGCGGTTTGCGGTTTTCGGTATAGCCGGTTGACCCGCGGATCTCCGTGGGGAGCGATCGTTTTTACTACAGCGAAAGCGCCCGAAACTCGGGGTGTTCGACACCGGCTTTCCACAGTTCTTCGAAACGAAGGCGCTCGTTCTCGCAGCGACCAGGATCATCCGTGCGATAGCTGCCGTGCCGCACATCATCACCGCTGAGATACAGTAGGGCAGCGCGATCTCTAAGCACCAGGTGATCTCCCGGCCAGTCCGGATGCTCGCCAAGACAGCGCAGATGCACGCTCGATGGTGCTCGCCGGGCAAGATCGATCAGGCGGTGTCCTCGCTGCACCAGCGGCCTTGCTTCGCGGACCATGATACGGATGCTGGATCTGGGGTGCCGTCGTATGAAGGCCAGCGCCGCTGAGCGAAACTCCTCCGTATCAAAACATCTCGGATCCAGGGATGGGCTGAGTATGCGCAGCTCGCGCTGGGCCAGCGAGGCCTGCGCTGTCGCGAGTTGAGAGACGGTCTGCGGGTAGGGTGCTCGGGCGATGGGTCGATTCCATTGCGTGTAGTCCAGAGTCTGCACCATATCCTGATGCTGAATGCCCGCTTCATCGAAAGGCTCGCCCCGCGTCGTGAAGCCGGCTTTCTCGTAGAACCCGATGGAGTGAGCCTGTGCGTGGAGGTAAACCTGAGGATCGCCGCGATCGCGCGCCAGATCGAGAAGCGCGCGTAACAGATCAGCACCGATACCCGTGCCACGAAGTGCCCTGCTTACAGCGAGGCGACCGATGCGGCCATCGGACATGAGCCGGCCACAGCCAAGAGACTGACCATTGTCCTCGGCGATCACGTGCAGACAGTGTTCGTCCTGGCCGTCCCACTCGACGTCGCGAGGGACACCCTGCTCCTCGATAAACACCGTCGCGCGAATCTTCTGGAGCGCCTCCGCGTCATCGGGCCATCGAGCGGCGCGTACCCTGACCCTTGTGCTAGTCATCGCAAACAATTCCCCGGGCTGCCCAGAGCCATTGGAGCATCGCTACGCCCTCTGGCGCGCGCAGTGATTCCGTTTTTATCGCCGATCCTGCGCAGAGAGCGACCATGGAGGGGCGGAGCGACAGAGAGACTCGATGGGATTGACCGTTGGCAAAGATCAAAAGGCTATCTCCGTCGTCAAAAAACGCCAGTCGCGCGGTGGGATCTCGATAGACCTGCTGTGCTTCTTGAAGATAGCAAGCCACTGCCTCGTCGCCCAGTCCATCGCCCAGTCCATCGCCCAGCTCATCGCTCAGCCCATCGCTTGGAGGCAGCGAGTCTTCGGTGACGACCTCACCGACCGTGACTGGGCTGATAGTTTCCATCGCCACCCTGAGCTGTTCACGAATACACTCCAGGTCCTCTGCCATGATCTCGCCGGGGGCGTTTGCAGGCGCGCGACCAGGGTCTTGCATGAGGCGGTTGGCGTCAAAGCTTTCGAGCCGATCGTCTACCCAGCGCGCCAAGAGGGCGTCGATGCGGGGCGCTCGAAAACCGATGGAGAAGCTGGTCGACTCGCCCAGACTAATGCCGTAGTGAGCGACTCCTGGCGGAATGTAGAGCACGTCACCTTGCTCCATTTCAAACTCTGCGGCCGCCTCAAAATCTGCGATGAGTCTAAGATCCTGCGCCGGCAGTAGAGCGGTTTTTTCATTGCAGCGCTGTCCTAGCTGCCACCGACGACGGCCCTCGCCCTGAATGATAAACACATCGTAATTATCGAAGTGGGGCCCTGCGCTGCCGCCATCGGTGGCATAGCTCATCATCACGTCATCAAGACGCCAGGAGGGCAGGAAGCTCACAGCGGAGAGCAGCGCAGCGGCGCTGTCCCAGTAGTGATCGACACTCTGGACCAGGAGAGACCAGGCGCCCGTCTGCTGCAGGGATGCCTCATCAAAGGGACCGGTTTCCTTGGTCCATCCAGAAGCAGAGCGCCGCACAATCTGGCTGTCGACATGGTCCTCAAGCGCCAGCCCGGCCAACTCGTCTGCATCTCCAGGCGGCTCGAAGTTGGCCATGCCCTTGGCAAGAAAGAGCGGCTCGCGTTGCCAGTGCTTGCGCAGGAATTCCTCTGGATCGATGTTCAGTCGCATCGAACCTGCCAACCTATTCAGACCTTGCGTGCCTGGGACTCCGCGTTCCCGACATACCCAGCTGGCGTCAGCTCTAGCAGCTGCTCTTTGACAGCGTCGGGAAGTTCGAGAGAGTCGATGAATTCCCGGATCTGCTGGGCGGTAATCTCTCTGCCGCGGGTGAACTCCTTGAGCTTCTCGTAGGGCTCGGGAATACCGTATCGTCGCATCACGGTCTGGATGGGTTCGGCCAGCACTTCCCAGCTGGCATCTAGGTCTTCACCCATGCGCAAAGGATTCGGTTCGAGCTTGCCTATACCCTTGGCGAGAGACTCCAGTGCAACCAGCGTGTAGGCGAAGCCAACGCCCATGTTGCGAAGCACCGTCGAGTCACTGAGATCGCGCTGCCAGCGGCTTACGGGCAGTTTTTCACTGAGGTGTCGAAGTACGGCATTGGCGAGACCGAGATTGCCCTCGGCGTTCTCAAAATCAATGGGATTGACCTTGTGAGGCATGGTGGACGATCCGATCTCCCCGGCGATGGTGCGCTGCTTGAAATAACCCAGCGAGATGTAGCCCCAGATATCCCGCGCGAAATCCAGGAGCACCGTATTCGCACCGGAGATAGCATCAAAGAGCTCGCCCATATAGTCATGGGGCTCGATCTGCGTCGTGAACGCATTTTGCTCAAGACCCAGGTCGCCTATGAAACGAGCGCTCAGATCCGGCCAGTCGACCTCTGGATAGGCCGCGAGGTGGGCGTTGTAATTGCCCACAGCCCCGTTCATTTTTCCGAGGAGAGATACGTTGGTGATTCGCTGAATCTGGCGTTCCAGGCGAGCGGCGATGTTGGCAATCTCTTTACCCAGCGTTGTCGGGCTCGCCGTTTGACCATGGGTGCGCGAGAGCATCGGCTGCGAAGCCTGCCCCTCAGCGAGGTCCTTCAGCTGGCTAAGAATGCTCTGGAGGGTCGGCAATAGGACATCCTGGAGACCATCCTGCAGCATGAGCGCGTGGGAAAGGTTGTTGATGTCCTCAGAGGTGCAGGCAAAGTGCACAAACTCACGGATGGCAACGAGCTCAGCGTTGCCTGCCATCTGGTCTTTGATGAAGTACTCAACGGCTTTCACATCGTGATTCGTACGCCGCTCAATGTCTTTGATCTCCTGGGCATGGGCGGGCGTGAAATCTCCGTCGATAGACTCCAGCATGCTCAGCGCGTCCGGGGACAGCGGTGGTACTTCAGGGATGCCCGCGGTTCGCGAAAGCGTGATAAGCCACCGCACCTCCACGGTCACTCTTCGGCGAATGAGGCCAAACTCGCTGAAGACCGTCGAGAGCGGCGCCGTCTTGCTCCTATAGCGACCGTCGAGGGGCGTGACGGCGGTGAGGGTGTTTATCCCTTCCTGCGTGTCCATGGAACGTTCCTTTTCGCTGGGCGCGACGCTGCGCGCCAAAATCAGTCTGTTAAGCCTGGAGCCGGCCGAGGCTCTTCAAACAACTCCGAGACCGCGGGAGAGCTCTTGGGCACATCTCAGCATGGACCTGCGCTGGAATGCGAGCTTCCACCGCCGCCCGTTCAACTGTCTCCAGAGAAATGCCGCACGTATGCCTGCCAGCAACAGGCTGCGCACGACATCGGCATTCTGAGTGTTCTCCAGGTGCTGGGCACTGCCGGTCACTTTGATGCGCTGGGGCAGAGTGCTCAAGGTGTCCTGGTAGATGCCGGAGAGGCTCCCGCAGAGTTGGCTAACACTGCTGGAGAAGTGTTCAGCCTTGAAGCTAGCGTGTTCAAGGCGCGACCGCACCACTTCCTGCAATTCATCGTTAGCTGCGAATCGACGCTCCAGGTGCAGCACGCTAAAGAAATAACGCGTTGCATCGCGCTGTTCTGTTTCTCGTTCGTTGGCGAGGAGCGTGCAGAGGTTCTGGAGTCCCAGACGAACCCCGGGTAGACCGCCGTAGATGTCCTCGGCGCTGTCGAGTTCGAAAGTAAACAGACTGTGAACGCTACTTTCGAGAAACTCGAGGGGGTAACTACCTGTTTTCGAGATCTGGTCGACCAGACGCGCGGCCTGAGCAACGCCAGCCAGCGCAACCGTTTGCTCCCGCAGTTCGCTCACAGCGAATTCAAGCCGCCAGCGACGGCACGTCGCCCGCTGATTCAATGACGCCGCCACCGAGGCAAGTATCGCCATCGTAGAGAACCAGTGACTGTCCAGGTGTTACGGCGCGTTGAGGCTCGTCAAATACTACGGTGAATCCGTCTGAATTGGGCTCCACGGTGCACCATTGATCCGGTTGGCGGTAGCGCACCTTCGCTGTGCAGCGAAGGGGAAGAACAGGGGCTTCGCCACGAATCCAAAACAGTTCGGACGCATATAGCGAATCCGCATACAGAGCGGGATTGTCGTTGCCCTGTACAACCAGCAACACGTTGCGCTCGAGATCCTTGCCAGCCACATACCAGGGTGAGTCGCCGTGGGCGGCAAGACCACCTATGCCGAGACCCTGGCGCTGTCCGATGGTGTGATACATGAGGCCCTGATGCTCGCCGAGCTCTTCTCCGTTTGTAGTTTCGATAGTACCCGGCTGGGCGGGCAGGTACTGCTGCAGGAAGTCCTTGAAGCGGCGTTCACCGATAAAGCATATGCCGGTAGAATCTTTCTTGTTGTGTGTCCTTAGCCCCGCCTCCTCGGCAATTCGGCGGACTTCGTCCTTGGGCAGTTCTCCGACGGGAAAGAGGGTTTTATCCAATTCGCGATGTCCGACTGCGTGGAGGAAATAGCTTTGATCTTTGTTGTCGTCGCGTCCTTTTAGGAGGCCGGCGCGGCCATCCCGAACGTCCCTGCGCGCATAGTGTCCCGTCGCGATAGCGTCGGCCCCAAGCTCCACGGCGTAGTCGAGAAAAGCCCGAAATTTAATTTCGCGGTTGCAGAGGATATCGGGGTTGGGTGTGCGACCCGCCTTGTACTCGGATAGGAAGTGCTCGAAGACGTTGTCCCAGTATTCCGCTGCGAAGTTGGCACCGTGGAGCGTGATGCCCAGACGATCCGCCACGTCCTGGGCGTCTTCGTAGTCGGCGATGGCGGTGCAGTACTCCGTCCCGTCGTCCTCCTCCCAGTTCTTCATGAACAGGCCCTCGACCTCGTATCCCTGGTCGCGCAGGAGCAGCGCTGCGACGGATGAGTCGACGCCTCCGGACATACCAACGATGACTTTTTGAGGTTTGTTCATGGTGCTGAGATGGATCGATTAGCTCGTTAACTGCGGCGGCGAATTCTACCAGAACCCGACCCTCCGCCGGGGCGCTTTGGGGAGTTACTTCCGGCGCCCGGACCCTGCCGTCTGGACGCTTTCTGGGCCTTGGGCACCTTGGGGAGATTTACCGTCTCCCTGCGCAGCTCGCCGGGTTTCATGTTTTTCAGCTGCCAATCTCCGATCGCGGTACGAATCAGTCGGAGCACGGGAAAACCGACCGCCGCAGCCATTCGGCGTAACTGCCGGTTACGTCCCTCGCTAATCTCAATTTCGATCCAGCTAGTGGACTGATCCCGGCGTTCGCGGATCGGTGGATTTCTGGACCACAGCGCTGGCGCCTCCACACGGGACACCCGTGCCGGGCGCGTCATACCATCTTTCAGTTCAATACCATCGCAAAGCATCTGCCTAGCGCCCTCGTCGATATCGCCCTCAAGCTGGAGAAGATAGCGTTTCCACATCTTGGTCGCGGGGTCGGTGATGCGCTGCTGCAGAGCGCCATCGCTACATAAAAGCACAAGCCCCTCAGAGTCATAGTCGAGTCGGCCGGCAGGATAGACGTTCCGGTCACTAACGTAGTCGGCGAGCGTGGCTCGGCCCTGGGTGTCAGTGAACTGGGAGAGCACCCTAAAAGGCTTATTCAGTAGGATGAGTTCACTCATGAAGCTTTCTGCAGCGGTTGGTCCTTTATCCCACACGCAAATTGTGGGGATAGGTGGCCGTCGATCTGATAGTATGCGGCCCGACTTCTAAAGGCGGCGCCGATCCAAAAGATCGCGAGAGCGGGGGCTCGCCACCTTTCTGAACATCTATCTCTTTAGATAAGTGAATGCATTCGCACAAACGGATCATCACACGCTTTGACAACAAGAACCTGGAGCAATTCTATGGCTTATCAGCACATCAAGGTGCCCGAAACCGGCACGCGTATCACCGTTAATGAGGACAACAGCCTCAACGTGCCCGACAATCCCATTATTCCCTATATCGAGGGTGATGGTATCGGTGTCGACATCAGCCCGGTGATGATTGATGTAGTCGATGCAGCAGTCGCTAAGGCCTACGACGGCAGCCGGAAGATCTCCTGGATGGAGATCTACACGGGTGAGAAGGCAGCAGAGCTCTACGAGGGTGACTGGTTTCCGGAAGAGACTCTCGACGCCATCAAGGAATACTCTGTTGCCATTAAGGGCCCGCTGACCACGCCCGTGGGCGGTGGTTTCCGCTCCCTGAACGTTGCGCTCCGTCAGGAGCTGGATTTGTACACCTGCCTGCGTCCCGTGCGCTGGTTCGAGGGCGTACCGTCGCCAGTGAAAAACCCCGGCGATTGCAACATGGTGATCTTCCGCGAGAACTCCGAGGACATTTACGCCGGCATCGAGTACGAGGCTGGCACGGACGAGGCTAAGAAAGTTGTTGATTTCATCATCAACGAAATGGGTGCTACGAAAATTCGCTTCCCTCAGAACGTGGGTATCGGTATCAAGCCTGTGTCGGAAGAAGGCACGAAGCGTTTGGTGCGCAAAGCGATACAGTACGCGATCGACCAGGACCTCCCCTCCGTTACGCTGGTACACAAGGGCAACATCATGAAGTTCACGGAAGGTGGTTTCCGTGATTGGGGCTACGAGCTGGCCCAGGAAGAGTTCGGTGGCGAGCTTCTCGATGGCGGACCATGGGTGTCTATCAAGAACCCTAGTACGGGCAAGGACATCGTCATCAAGGATGTGATCGCCGACGCTATGCTTCAGCAGGTGCTGACGCGTCCGCGAGAGTACTCTGTGGTTGCGACCCTCAACCTTAACGGGGACTATCTGTCGGATGCCTTGGCGGCGCAGGTCGGAGGCATCGGTATTGCACCGGGTGCAAACCTTTCCGACACGGTGGCTCTGTTCGAGGCAACTCACGGCACGGCGCCCAAGTACGCAGGCCAGGACAAGGTGAACCCAGGTTCTCTGATTCTGTCAGCTGAGATGATGCTGCGTCACATGGGCTGGAACGAGGCCGCGGACAAGATCATCGATGGTATGAATGGCGCCATCCAGAACGGAACGGTGACCTACGACTTCGAGCGTCTTATGGACGGCGCAACGCTGGTCAGCTGCTCTGGTTTCGGTGAGAAAATCGTCGAAGCGATGTAAACAGCAACGTAAGACATGATCGGGCGTGTAACGCCCGGTATGCGAGGCCCGCCCGGTTCGACCGAGCGGGCCTTTTTATTGGCTCGATACTACCCGCGGCTTATCGGCCGCGCGTGTAATCGCTACTCGCTCCCAGCTGGCAGGCATACTCATGGACCATCGTATGCAAACCCCGGCGCGCAGGACCCAGCCACAGACAGAGTAGCCCTCGTCACCGTTTGACCAGCGCCTGTCGATCTAAGCGTCGGGTCAAGAGTGAGGCACACTCCCCAGATGGAGCAAAATGCTTATAATCGATCCAATGATGAGCTGTACGCCGTATTCTTAGCCGATGGTTTCCCAAATAGCAGACGACGTCACGGATGACGCCTTAAACACGTCCGCCGAGTCTTTCGCTGTGCATGCTGCGCGCGTGCTCGGTGCAATGCTTTCGACGCGTGCAATGGCCGGCGGCGGCGATGAGCCGCTGCGTGACGACGAAGGCGGGCTGGCTGTTGAAGAGGCCAAACCCAAACTCAAGAAGCCGCCACTGTTTAAGGTGATTCTCCTAAACGACGACTACACCCCCATGGAGTTTGTGGTGGAGGTATTGGAGGTCTTCTTCAAGATGAATCGGGAGCAGGCGACCCAGGTTATGCTGACGGTCCACACGCAGGGCAAAGGCGTCTGCGGTATCTACACGCGCGATATCGCAGAGACCAAGTCGGCGCAAGTCAATCAATTTGCCCGCGATCACCAGCACCCGCTGCTGTGCGAGATCGAGGCTTCCGAAGGTTGAAATATCGTCCGGCGGACACCAGATACAGAGAAAGAAAGCCCAGAGCGAAAGCGATCACTGATAAAGGAGAGAGCGCATGCTGAGTAAAGAACTGGAACAGACGCTGAACGATGCTTTTCGCGCAGCCCGTTCCCGCCGGCATGAGTTTATGACCGTGGAGCACCTGCTCCTGTCACTCCTGGACAACAACGATGCGATTCGCGTCCTCAAAGCCTGTGGCGCGCAAATCAGTGCTCTGCGGGGGGATCTGGTGGAGTTCATCGATTCCACGACGCCCCTGATTCCCGAAGACGAAGACGATCGTGAGACGCAGCCCACGCTGGGGTTTCAGCGTGTCCTCCAGCGCGCCGTATTCCACGTACAGAGCTCAGGTAAGAGCGAAGTTACCGGCGCTAACGTACTTGTCGCAATCTTCTCAGAGCAGGAGTCTCAGGCCGTTTACTTCCTGAAGACCCAGAGTATCTCGCGCCTCGATGTGGTGAATTTTATCACCCACGGAATCTCGAAGATTGAGGGTGATGAAGAAGGCGCAAGCTCTGAGGGCGAAGATGCAACGGCAGAAGTCGCCGCAGAAGAGGGCGAAGCCAATCCTCTGGACAGCTTTGCCACCAATCTCAATGAAGAGGCCCGGGAGGGTCGCATCGACCCGCTGATCGGTCGATCTTCAGAAGTTGAACGCGTGATCCAGGTATTGGCCCGCCGGCGCAAGAACAACCCACTACTGGTGGGTGAGTCTGGCGTCGGAAAGACTGCGATCGCTGAGGGCCTCGCTAAGCTCATCGTCGATGGCGATGTACCCGAAATGCTGGAAGGCGCTGTGGTCTACTCCTTGGACCTCGGTGCGCTTCTCGCCGGTACCAAGTACCGCGGCGACTTCGAAAAGCGCTTTAAGGGCCTGCTGGCGGAGCTTAAGCGCCGCGAGGGTGCAGTGCTGTTTATCGATGAGATTCACACGATTATTGGTGCGGGCGCGGCCTCCGGCGGCGTCATGGATGCGAGCAACCTGCTGAAGCCGCTCCTGACCTCGGGCAAACTGCGCTGCGTGGGCTCGACGACATTCCAGGAGTATCGCGGCATCTTCGACAAAGACAAGGCCCTCAGTCGTCGATTCCAAAAGATCGATGTGATGGAGCCGAGCACCGATGATGCTTATAAGATTCTCAAGGGTCTGAAGTCACGTTTCGAGGAACACCACGGTCTTCGGTACACCGATCAGGCGCTGCGTGTAGCGACAGATCTATCGGCGCGATATATCACCGACCGATTCCTGCCTGACAAAGCCATCGACGTGATCGACGAGGCAGGCGCGGCACAGCAGCTTATGCCGCCTTCGAAGCGCAAGAAGGTCGTTGGCAAGCACGATGTCGAGGCAGTGGTCGCGAAAATCGCGCGCATCCCGCCGAAGTCTGTGAACCGGAACGACAAGGAGGTGCTCCAGAAGCTGGAGAACAACCTGAAGATGGTCGTGTTCGGTCAGGATAAGGCAGTCAGCAGCCTGGCCATGTCCATCAAGATGGCCAGAGCGGGTCTTCGCGGTGGCGACAAGCCCATCGGCTCCTTCCTTCTAGCGGGCCCGACGGGTGTTGGTAAGACTGAGGTCACCCGTCAGCTTGCGAAGATTCTTGGGCTGGAGCTCGTCCGTTTTGATATGTCTGAGTATATGGAGCGCCATACCGTGTCTCGTCTGATTGGTGCACCTCCGGGCTATGTAGGTTTTGATCAGGGTGGCTTGTTGACGGATGCCGTCACGAAGCATCCCCATGCGGTCGTTCTGCTCGATGAGATCGAAAAGGCGCACCCCGAGGTCTTCAACCTGCTGCTGCAGGTCATGGACCACGGCACGCTGACGGACAATAACGGTCGCAAGGCGGATTTCCGCAATGTGATTCTAGTGATGACGACCAACGCGGGTGCCGAGAGCATCAGCCGGCGCTCCATCGGTTTCACGTCGCAGGATCACAGCACCGATGGCATGGAGGCGATCAACAAGATGTTCACGCCGGAATTCCGTAACCGACTCGACAGCGTCGTTCAGTTCGAGCCTCTGGGTGAGGACGTGATCCTGACCGTGGTCGACAAGTTCCTCGCCGAGCTTCAGGGGCAGCTTGATGAGAAGCGCGTGACTATCGACGTGGATGAAGACGCACGACTGTGGCTGGTCGAAAAAGGCTACGACAAGCACATGGGTGCGCGTCCCATGGATCGCGTGATCCAGGAGCACATCAAAAAGCCGCTGGCAGAGCTGGTGTTGTTTGGGCCCCTCGAGTCGAAGGGCGGCACGGCGCTGGTCAGGCTCAATACAGCCGGCGATGGTTTAGAGGTGACCGTCGCGGAAGACGCCAGCCAGGAGTCCGACGAGCCAGCATTGTCCTGACTGGATCGTGCTGCGCTTTCAGCGAAGTCAAGCCAGCGAAGTCAAGCGCAGTCGTCCAACAACCGCAGTCATTGAACAAAAAAAAGCGCGGCCAATTGGTCGCGCTTTTTCGTTTGTTTTACTTTGCCTCTGGAGTTTTTCAGAGCGGCTATGTCGGTGCGGCTATGTCGGTGCGGCTCTGTTGATAGCCGGTACCGCTGCTAGGCGAACCAGGCTGGCACTCGGGGAGCCCGGGAACTTACGCTCTGAGTTGTGAAAGACCCAGAAGCGGATGCTCAAGACCGGTTAGTCTTAGCGCTCGCGGTAGGTTATGCGACCCTTGGTGAGGTCGTAGGGCGTAAGTTCCACGCGCACTTTATCGCCCGTGAGGATGCGGATGTAGTTCTTGCGCATCTTGCCGGAGATGTGGGCCGTCACCACGTGGCCGTTCTCTAGCTTCACCCGGAACGTGGTGTTGGGCAGGGTATCGACGACCTCGCCCTCCATTTCAATCTGATCTTCTTTCGCCATGCACTAAGCCGAATCCGGCTGCTTCCAAAAAAGAGCGCGCATTCTGCCCGAATTGATGGCCGAGGGCCATAGCGAAATGCAGGCCGTCAGAAACTTTCGATGAGCCCGTCGCTGGTGCGCTGCCAATGATTATTGATGAGGAGTTCAAGAGGCTGGTAGTCCGCTTTGTAGGCCATCTTTCGGCAATTGCGGATCCAGTAACCGAGGTAAACGTAGGGAAGGCCCTCGTCGCGGCAGCGCTGGATCTGCCAGAGGATTGCGTAGCGGCCGAGGCTGCGGTCTTCTGAGCCCGGCGCGTAGAACGTGTAGATGGCCGATAGCCCGTCGAGCATCGTGTCGACTACGGCGATAGCCACAAGCTCGCCCTGATCCCTAAAGGCGACGTACTCTGTGCAGTTCCATGGGTTGTTCAGGAACGACTCGAACTGGTCTCGATCTGGCGGATACATATCGCCGTCGGAGTGACGAGCGCGAATGTAGCTATCGTAGAGGTCGTAGCACTCGTCGGTGCTGATGTCTGTCAGGATCTCTGTCGTGAGGTTGCCGTTTCGATTGATGCAGCGCTTCTGGGTGCGATTTGGCGAGAATTCATCGACGGGGACTCGGGCAGGCACACACGCATTGCAGTGGCTGCAGTGAGGACGGTAGATGTGGTTTCCGCTGCGGCGAAAGCCGAGCATGGAGAGATTGCTGTAGAGCGTGCGATCCACGGGCTGTCGTGGGTCGATAAACAGCGTCGTCGCTTCTTCGTCGGTGAGATAACTGCAACGGTGTGGGTAGGTCGTATAAACCTTGAGGTCACGGAGGGAGGAAGTCACGCGCTGACGCTCCCAGTACCCGAAGGCGCCGACGCATCTGATGGCGGGCTTTGCCCGTTTCTCAACAGGGGCAGAAGGTCCTCCAGCATCGCACTGCAGGATATGGGTGCACGCCACAGCGATTCATCAACACTCATGGGCACAGTTTGAGCAAGGCGTTCCTCAAAGTCTACTCGTGGAATGGCGACTGCCCCAAGACTGTTCAGGTGTTCGCTCTCGATCTGGCAGTCGATGAGCGTTGCACCCATGTTTATGAGGTTCCAGGCGAGCGCGGTAAACGCAGCTTTCGAGGCATCGGCTTGCCTGGCAAACATGCTCTCTCCAAAGAAAACGCCACCGAGTCGCACGCCATACAGGCCGCCCACCAGCACCTCGCGCTGGTTATAGACCTCGACGGAGTGGGCGAAGCCTGCGCTGTGCAATTCAGCGTAGGCTTGCATCATTTGGTCGCTGATCCACGTGCCTCGTTGACCATCACGCGGAGCCGCGCACGCAGTGACTACGGCTTCAAACTCGCTGTCGACACGAAGCTCAAAGGGATTCTTGCGCAGTGCTTTGCGCAGCGAACGGGAGAGGTGAATCTCGTCAGGGCGCAATACGGACCGCGGATCGGGGCTCCACCAGAGCACGGGTTGCGGTGGTTCGAACCACGGGAAGATACCGCGCTCGTAGGCGGCCAGGAGTGTCACCGTATCCAATAAGCCGCCCGCCGCTAGAAGGCCGTTGGGCTCATCCAGCGCGAGATCGGTGGAAGGAAAGGGCTCTCCGGGTTCGAGGTAGGCGAGCAGGCTCATAGTTGATCCGCTCTGACCCGCCTACACTCAAAGAGCTCCGAGTTCAGGCCGACTCAGCCAGTTCGTCGAGATATTTTTCCGCATCCAGGGCCGCCATACAGCCGAAGCCCGCGGATGTAACGGCCTGGCGGTAGATGTGGTCGCCCACGTCGCCGGCGGCAAAGACCCCGGGGACGCTGGTAGCGGTCGCATTACCTTCAAGTCCGCTGCGAATCGTGATGTAGCCGCCTTCCATAGCCAGCTGGCCGGCGAAGATGTCTGTGTTTGGTTTGTGGCCAATGGCAATGAACACGCCGTCCACAGGGACTTCCTCTTCCTGCTCTCCATCGGTGCTTTTCAAGCGCATGCCGGTCACACCCATGTCGTCGCCGAGCACCTCATCGAGCGTATGATTCCAGCGGAATTCAACTTTGCCTTCGGCCTCGCGGGCGAAGAGTCGGTCCTGGAGGATCTTTTCTGCTCGCAGCGCATCACGGCGATGAACCAGCACGACCTTTTCGGCAAGGTTCGTCAGGTAGAGGGCCTCTTCAACCGCAGTATTACCACCTCCGACAACGGCGACGCGCTTATTGCGGTAAAAGAAGCCATCACAGGTGGCGCAGGCGCTGACACCTTTTCCGAGGAAGGCTTCTTCGCTGGGGAGGCCCAGGTACTGCGCGGAGGCGCCGGTGGTGATGATGAGGGCATCACAGGTGTATTCACTGCTGCCTTTGAGGCGCAGCGGGCGAACGCTGAGATCTACGGACTCAATGTGATCGAAAATCACTTCCGTTCCAAAGCGTTGCACGTGATCGAGCATGTCCTGCATGAGCCCTGGGCCCTGGAGGTCGGCACTGCCGCCCGGCCAGTTTTCGACTTCCGTGGTGGTTGTGAGCTGACCACCCTGTTGCATACCCGTGATGACGACAGGATTGAGGTTTGCGCGTGCGGCATAGACTGCAGCGGTGTAACCGGCGGGCCCCGAACCCAGTATGATCAGCTTGTGGTGTTGAACGTCTGCCATCGAAATGTGGTCTCAAAGAAAAGGCGCCATGGTAGAGGAAGCGGGCAGGGCGCGCAAAGATGAAAAACGCTTAAACAAATAACCTTAAGCTATTGAATAAAATAGAAAACATCGCGAAACTAGCTCCTGAGTTCTCAAGGTATTTTTCATGGCCCGTCAGCGTACTGAAATAGAGCCCGGGGCGTCACCGAGGGTGCGAGAAGGTCTTCTAATCGCCGTTGTTGCTCTCTGCGCCTACCTGCTGATCAGCCTTGCGAGCTACTCAAATGCTGATCCAGGCTGGTCTGCCACGGGCGATGGCGGTACCGTTCGAAATCTCGGTGGGCCCACGGGCGCCTGGCTCGCCGATGTCTTCTTTTCGTTGGTCGGTTACCTAGCCTACCTGTTCCCCTTGATGCTCGCATACCGTGCGGCGCTTCTCTTTGCCGAGCGCCAGCAGCCCCGGGAGTTCTCGAGCACCGTGCTAAGCATCCGAATTTTGGGTCTGGTGCTCGTAATGGCGTCGGGCACCGCCCTTGCTTTTCTCAACCTTGGCGCGTCGGGACCTTTGCCTCAGGGTGCGGGCGGTATCGCCGGCCAGGCCATCGGCAGCGCGATGCTCGATGCCTTCAGCGCTTTTGGCGGGCGCCTGATCCTGGTGGCCGTGTTCCTGTTTGGAATGACGATCTTCACGGACCTGAGCTGGCTGCGGTTGATGGACCGGCTCGGTGCGCTGGCGATTACGGGTGCGGCGCAGGCTCGCACCCGCGTTACCGGGCTCTGGGACGATCGCCGCGATCGCAAAGAGAGAGAGAAGCAGCTGGAAGCGCGTAAACAGGTTATCGACGAGCATGTTGAGCGTGAGAGAAAGCGCACGCCGCCCAAGATCAAACCGCTCAAACCTCCGCCAGAGAAGTCTGACCGGGCGGAGCGTGAAAAGCAGGTGCCACTCTTTGATGCGCCGGTGACTGGCGAATTGCCGCCACTGGATTTGCTGGACATCGCCAATCACGACCCCGATCTCGGCTATTCCCCTGAGGCCCTCGAGAAGCTGTCGAAGCTCCTCGAACTCAAGCTCCTGGACTTTGGGGTGACCGCTGAAGTCACAGCAGTCTATCCAGGACCAGTGATTACCCGCTTCGAGATTCAACCCGCAGCCGGTGTGAAGGTCTCCCGTATATCGAATCTCGCCAAAGACCTCGCCCGTTCGCTGGCGGTGATTTCCGTGCGGGTGGTCGAAGTCATCCCTGGCAAAAGCGTCGTGGGTATCGAGATCCCCAATGCGCACCGGGAGATCGTCAATTTTCGCGAGGTGCTGTCTTCTCGTGCCTTCGACCAGTCGCGCTCTGCCCTCACGTTGGCTCTGGGGCACGATATCTCCGGTCAGCCCGTGGTCGCCGATCTGGCGCGCATGCCGCATCTGCTGGTGGCCGGTACCACCGGCTCCGGTAAATCTGTCGGCGTGAACGCCATGCTTCTGAGTCTGCTTTACAAATCGACACCGGCGGAAGTGCGCCTCATCCTCGTCGACCCCAAGATGCTCGAGCTTTCCGTCTACGACGGCATTCCGCACCTGCTGACGCCGGTGATCACGGATATGAAAGATGCCGCCAACGGTCTGCGCTGGTGCGTGGCCGAGATGGAGCGTCGTTACAAGCTGATGGCCGCTCTCGGTGTCAGGAACCTTGCCGGATTCAACCGGAAGATAGCGGACAACGCAAAAGCGGGTACGCCGATCATTGATCCGCTGTGGAAGCCCGACGAACTCTCCATGGTGCCGGTTGACGAGCAGATTCCACCCAATCTCGAAGAGCTGCCGGCCATCGTCGTAGTGATCGACGAGTTCGCCGACATGATGATGATCGTCGGCAAGAAGGTCGAAGAGCTCATCGCACGAATTGCGCAGAAGGCGCGTGCTGCGGGCATTCATCTGATACTCGCGACGCAGCGACCCTCCGTAGACGTGATCACCGGATTGATCAAAGCCAATATCCCAACGCGGATAGCCTTCCAGGTAAGCTCAAAGGTCGATTCCCGAACCATTTTGGATCAGGGCGGTGCCGAGCAGCTCCTGGGTCATGGCGACATGCTGTATCTACCACCCGGTACGGGCCTCCCAAACCGCGTGCACGGGGCGTTCTGTTCTGACGATGAAGTCCACCGCGTCGTCGCCGATTGGAAGCGGCGGGGTGAGCCGGCGTACATCGATGGGTTACTTGATGAAGGCTCGAGCACACCGGTGACCGCCAATGAGCTTCAGTCTGAGGCGGCTGAGGGCGATGAGGAAAGCGACGCGCTTTATGATGAGGCCGTTCACCATGTCACGAAAAGTCGAAGGGCGTCTATTTCCAGCGTTCAGCGCAAGCTGCGCATAGGCTATAACCGCGCTGCGCGCCTCATCGAAACCATGGAGGCGGCGGGCGTGGTCTCGGAAATGGGAACCAATGGACAGCGCGAAGTTTTGGCGCCGCCGCCGGTAGAAGACTGATGACTCGTCGCACTATTCAATGGGCTGCAGGCCTAGTCGCTAGCGCACTGATCTCGGTGGGTGCTAGCGCACAAGACGGGTCCGTTGACAGACTCTGGACCCTGATTGATGGACAGAGCCAGGCCAGCGGCTCCTTCGAGCAGACCATCTTTGGCCCTGATGGAGAACGCTTTGAAGACAGCAGCGGCGAGTACGCCATCCTGCGTCCCAGCTTTTTCCGCTGGCAGGTCACCGATCCCGACGAGCAGTTGATTATCGCCAATAGCACCGAACTTTGGCACTACGACGTCGAGCTCGCTACTGCGACCAAGCGTGCTGTCGATCCCGATGTGCTGACTCCGCTTGCGCTCCTTGCCGGACGCAGCAGCGAGTTGAAGGAGCGATTTCAGGCAGATGTGGTCGCCGGCAACCGCTACCGTCTGACGCCACTTTATCCCGGTGCTGGCTTTGCTTCCGTTGAGGTCGCCTGGGAAGACGGGCGGGTGACCGATCTGGCCGTTACGGATCGCTCGGGCCAGCGCATCGTCCTCAATCTCTCGCCCAATGACGCTCCCGAGGCGTTATCGCCGCAAGACTTCCAGTTCACGCCGCCCGCTGGCGTCGATGTGTTTGACGCTATCGAGCCCTGAGCTCTCTCGTGTCCTCCGACCTGTTTGCCAATGCGACCGCCGCTGCCACTGAACCGCTGGCGGCGTCCCTGCGACCATCCACCGTTGACGAACTGATCGGTCAGACCCACCTGCTCGGCGAGGGCAACCCGCTGGAGAAGTGTCTTCGCGGTGAGGGGCTCCATTCCATGATTCTTTGGGGACCACCGGGAGTGGGCAAAACCACCATCGCAACGCTGCTCTGTGAAGCAAGCGGTGCACGTATGGTGAAGCTGTCCGCGGTGATGGACGGGGTCAAAGCGATCCGCGATGCGGTGGCTATCGGGGAGGCCGAGCGGGCAGCAGGGCGGCCCTGCGTTCTTTTCGTGGACGAGGTCCATCGTTTCAACAAATCTCAACAGGATGCGTTTCTGCCGTTTGTAGAAAACGGCACGCTGATTCTGATCGGCGCGACTACAGAAAATCCGGCTTTCGAACTCAACAGCGCCTTACTGTCGCGCGCCCGGGTCTATCGACTTCATTCTCTGTCAGACGATGAGCTCGCAAAAGTGCTTGATCGTGCGATGACACGTCTCGACCTGATGCTGACACCTCAGCAGATCGAAACACTCACCGCGGCAGCAGACGGGGACGCTCGTCGTTTGCTGAATCTCGCAGAAGTGGCACACACGCTCGCCGGCGAATCGGGAGAGCTTGACGAGGTAGCCTTCGAGTCTCTAATGACGGGAACGCCTCGGCGCTTCGATAAAGGCGGTGATGCGTTCTACGACCAGATCTCCGCGCTTCACAAGGCTGTGCGCGGCAGCTCACCGGATGCGGCCCTGTACTGGTATGCCCGCATGCTCGATGGCGGTTGTGATCCCCTGTACCTGGCTAGGCGTGTCGTGCGCATGGCGAGCGAGGATATTGGCAATGCGGATCCACGCGCTCTTGAGCTTGCCCTGAGTGCCTGGCAGGCCGTAGAACGGCTTGGTAGCCCAGAAGGCGAATTAGCGCTGGCGCAGGCCATTGTCTATCTGTCGGCGGTACCCAAGAGCAATGCGGTGTACAACGCGTTCAAAGCTGCACAGCAAGCGGTAGAGGCGGGAGGCCCTTACGAGGTTCCTGTCCACCTGCGCAATGCCCCCACCGCTTTGGCGCGAAGTGAAGGGCACGGAGCAGATTATCGCTATGCCCATGACGAGGAGGGGGCATTTGCCGCTGGGGAGAGCTATTTCCCCGAGGCGCTGCATGGCGCCCGTTTTTATGAGCCAACGGTGCAGGGACTGGAGCAGCGCGTCAGGGAGCGGCTGAAGACGCTCAGAGATCTCGACGCCAAGTCGCCTCGGCAGCGTTATCCGCGCTAATAGCGCGCCAGATCTGCTCACTCAGCTTGGCTTATGGGCCAGACACTAACCCTAGACAATAAGCCCAGACAATAAGCCCAGACACTGGACCCGGGCACAAAGCCCAGGAATCGCTGTTCACCCAACTCCAGGATGAGCAGTCTCACAGCTGGAAACCTCGCCCAGTTTTTTCTAGCGGTTGTTCGTCGCGTTGATACTGCGGCGCTCTGTGCGGGTGATGGTTTCACCGGGCTCCTTTGCCTGCATCTCTGCGCAAACGTACAATTCGCGCTTTTTCGGCGACACACCATGCATCACCTGCTGTCCATCGCCGCCGGCGGCGCCCTCGGCGCTATGGCTCGTTTCTGGCTCGGTACCCACGTGCACCGCCTATGGATGGGTGCGTGGCCGCTCGGTACGCTGCTTATCAACGTGGGCGGGTCTCTGTGCATCGGTGTGGTGTTCGTGCTGCTGGAGCGGCAACAGATTCATCCCGATTGGCGAAGTATCCTGGTCATTGGTTTTTTGGGTGCTTTTACGACGTTTTCCACCTTCTCACTGGAGACGGTGGAGCTGTGGCTGAAGGGTGAGTGGATGCTGGCGACGAGCTATGCCGTGGGTACAACACTGAGTTGCGTGCTCGCTGCCGGGCTGGGTGTCTGGCTGACGCGGCACCTCCTCGGTGCGTAGACTATTGGAGTAAGAGAAAGACCATGCTCGATTTGAGAGAAGTGAGGAAAGCCCCTGAGGAGACCGCCGAACGGCTGGCGACTCGTGGCTTTACCTTTGACGTAGACGCCTTTCAGGCCCTCGATGCTCGTCGCAAAGCGGCGGATGTGGACAGCCAAAGCCTGCAGGCCGAGCGCAAGAGTGCGAGCAAGAAGATCGGTCAGCTGGTCGGTGGCGGCATGAGCGTCGAGGACGCGAAAGCGCAGGTCGCTGAAACGCTCAAAGAAATTGACGATCGGCTGGCGGCGGCAGAGGCAGAAGCGCGGGACGCGCACAGCGGGCTCGAGTCTTTGCTGATCGGAGTCCCCAACGTTCCGGCGCCAGACGTTCCCCCCGGTCTCGATGAAGAATCGAACGTGGTCCTTGAATCCTGGGGCACGCCTCGCGAGTTTGATTTTCCGGTGAAGGATCACGTAGACCTGGGTGAAGCCCTCGGCGGCCTCGACGGAGAGATGGGCGTCAAGATCACTGGTGCCCGTTTCTCCGTCATGAGCGGCGCAGTCGCCCGACTGCACCGTGCGCTGACACAGTTCATGCTCGACCTGCACACGCAGGAGTTTGGCTGCCGCGAAGTCAACGTGCCCTACATCGTCAATGAGGATTCTCTGTATGGCACGGGGCAGCTTCCCAAGTTCTCTGAGGAACTGTTTCGCCTGCAGGATGACCGTGGTTTCTACCTGATCCCCACGGCGGAGGTGCCGGTCACCAATATCGCGCGAGATCGTATTTTTGAGGCGGCGGATATTCCAGGGGGCGGGGTGCGCTTTACCTGCCACAGCCCATGCTTCCGCAGCGAGGCGGGAAGCTACGGGCGCGACACGCGGGGCATGATTCGTCAGCATCAGTTCGAGAAGGTGGAGCTCGTGTACCTCGTCAAACCTGCCGACTCTGAGCAAGCGCTGGAAACCCTCACAGGACAGGCTGAGGAAGTTCTCCGACGACTGGAGCTTCCCTATCAGAAGGTGCTGCTGTGCGCGGGAGATATGGGGGCATCGGCCCGGAAAACCTATGACCTGGAAGTGTGGTTGCCCGGCCAGGGAAAATACCGCGAGATATCTTCCTGCAGTAACTTTGGTGACTATCAGGCACGACGCATGAAGGCTCGCTGGCGGAATCCGGAAACCGGTAAACCAGAGTTACTCCACACACTGAATGGTTCTGCTCTGGCGGTCGGCCGTACGCTGGTGGCGGTACTGGAGAACTATCAGCAGGCAGATGCTTCCATTACTGTGCCTGACGCCCTCAAACCTTACCTGGGCGGTCTGGAGGTTATTGAGAGCGCCTGAGCGATGGACTTCCTGCCCGTCAATATGCGTCTTCGCGGTCGACCGGTCACGCTGATCGGCGCAGGTGTTGTCGCTTCGCGTAAGGCGCGCTTTCTCATAGGGGCAGGGGCCGAGCTGACGGTGATCGCGCCGGAGCAGGACTCCGGTTTCCAGGCGATGCTCGAAGAGTTAAGCGCAGAAGTTCGCTGGGAGCAGCGTCGCTTCGAAGAGAGCGATGTTGCCGGCGCCGCGCTGGTTATTGCCGCGACGCCGGATTCAGCCGTGAACGAGTCCGTCCATCACGCCGCGGTGTCGCGCAATATCCCGGTTAATGTCGTCGACTCCCCCTCGCTTTGCACGTTTATCTTTCCGGCCATCGTCGATCGTTCGCCGCTCACGGTGTCCATTAGTTCTGGCGGTGCCAGTCCCGTATTGGCCCGATCCGTACGCAGTCGCATTGAGACGATGCTCCCCCTGGCCACCGCAGATATCGCTAAGTTCGCCCAGAAAAACCGCGACCGCGTTAAAGCGGCTACGCAAGGCGAATCGGAACGACGGCGCCTTTGGGAGTCGATTATCGACGGCCCGATCGCTGAGCTGATTCTCGCGAACCGATCAGACTCCGCACAGGAGCTTCTGGAAGAGACTTTGACCCACTACGTTCGCAGCGACGTCGGCGAAGTTTACGTAATAGGGGCCGGTCCTGGCGAGCCCGAACTAATGACCTTCCGAGCCCTAAGACTGCTGCAGCGCGCGGATGTGGTCCTCCATGATCGGCTCGTCAATCCAGACATCGTCGCTATGGCCCGCCGAGACGCTGAAAAACGGTACGTTGGAAAGCGCCGCTCGGAACATAGTGTGCCGCAGGAGACCATCAACCAGACGCTAGTGGATCTTGCCAAAGAGGGGAAGACCGTGGCTCGCCTGAAGGGCGGTGACCCCTTCGTATTTGGGCGCGGTGGAGAAGAGATCGAGCTCCTCGCGCAGGAGGGCATCCCGTTTCAGGTGGTGCCCGGAATAACCGCTGCCAATGCTGCGGCCTGCTACGCGGGTGTTCCCCTAACGCATCGCGACTTCGCCCAGTCTGTGCGCTTTGTGACTGGTCATACGAAGGATGGAAAGCTCGAGCACCGCTGGGAAGAATTCCAGTCGGAGAGCGAGACCCTGGTGTTCTATATGGGACTGGTTGGGCTCCCTATTATCGCTCAGGAACTGCAGCGCCACGGTCGCCGTGCGGATACGCCCATTGCATTGGTTGAACGGGCAACCCGCTCCGACCAGAGGCTGATTACGGGCACGCTTGCGACCATTTGCGATATTGTCGAAGCAGCCGAGGTGCAACCCCCGACGCTGATTATCGTTGGAAACGTCGTCGCGCTCGCGGACAAGCTTCGCTGGTACGGCGAGCAGTAATCGATGGTATTACCAGCATGGGCTCGTGAGCTCCTGGTCGGTTGGCGCTGGCTCGCCGCTTACTTTGTCGCGTCAGTGGCGCTTGTGGGACTCGTTCCTTCACACCTCGCTCTTCAAGATCCGACGTCGCTTATGGAAGACCCCGGAGCGTGGTGGGGTTCGGAACACATGCGCTCCCAGTGGGATGGTTCCGGCGCTAGCTGGTATGCCGTCAGCGATGAACCGTCCTTTGTCAGCATCGCCTGGCGCCCGCCGGCGGAGGCGTCTTTCGTGCGCCTACGAACCTGCCTCAATGAGCCAATAAGAGAAGGGCTTGGAATGGTCATGCTCGCGTCGGTCAATGGCGGTCGGCTCGACTTTAACCGTCACTACGCACTCTGGTCGGTGGATGGAGCCCCCGCCGGAAGCTGTCATGAGGAGGCGTTTCCCCGTTGGACGGGAGATGGGCCCAGCGTCGTTCAGGTGCAGACGCTTCGCGCCAATGACGCCGTTTCGCTGTCTTTGCTCGATGCGACTCCCCTTCAAGAAAATCCCCTGTGGCGAATCTGCCGCTATGTAATGCTGCCCCTCGGCGTTCTGCTTGTCGCATTGCGCTTTGTCGGCTACGTGGCTGAGAAACCGCGGTTCTTTTCCTGGGGTGGTTTACTGGGCCTCGCAGCGATTCTTTTTGGTTGTACCGTGAGCGTTACCCTTAAGGCAGATATCTACGAACTGATCACGGGCGGGCGCAGTATCGTCGCGGAAACCGACTTGCGAGACTTGCTGACGACCCGATTCCCCATCGGGGGTTTTTCAATCTTTACGAATTTGCACACGGTGCTGTTTTTGGGGACCACGCTCGCGCTGGGACTCGCGATGCAGGGTCGCGTGGCGCGGGTCTTCATGGATATGGTATTGCTGGCACCCCTCACAGAGTGCCTGCAGATTTTTGTGCCGGGACGTGGTCCGGGATTGCTCGACGCGGTCGCCGACTGGCAGGGCGTCGCTATCGCGTCCTTGTTAGTCGTCCTGCTCCTGCGCAGTCAGCGCATACGCGCGCTCCTGGAGCATTAGTACGTCCACCAGGATATTGCCGGCCTCCGAGAGGAGGACGTCTTCCTCGGCGAGCTCGTCACCGTCAATGACTCCGTCCACTTCATCGACGGCCTGATCGACGGTAGCCAGCTGCCCTTGGCCGTTTTCCGACTGCGTGTCTTTCTCGTCGTTCTCTGCGACAGCAGCCGGATCCGAATCGCTGGGCATCTCATCTGCGGCATCTAGATCGTCCAGGGAGGCCACAGGATCCAATCCAAGGGCGCCGCGACGCCGGTTTTCGATATCCAGGGAGCGCACTTCCCGTGCTTCTCGCTCTTCGCGGCGGACTTCTTCATTGAGGGACACGCTTTCAATGGCCCGGTTATCCTCAGCGACGCCTAACTGGTCCTGGAGATACAGGAATTCCGGGTTATCACCGCTGCGGGTTTCGAAAATCTCCACGAGTTGGGGCACTAGCGCATCGACGTTGCTGTAACTGCGATGGCGGACGGGGTTGATCTGATCCCAGTCAAGAGCATGGTCCAGGGAAGATTCGCCAATCTGTTCCGGGTCATAGAGAGATGGGAACACGACATCCGGTACGACGCCCCGATGCTGAGTACTGTCGCCGGAAATACGGTAGAACTTGCTTTCGGTAATCTTTAGCTGGCCTTCGGTCAGGGGAACCATCGTTTGCACTGTGCCTTTGCCATAGCTGCGATCTCCGACAACGAGACCACGATCGTAGTCCTGAATGGCTCCCGCAAAGATTTCCGAGGCAGACGCGCTAAGTCGGTTGATCAGCACCATGAGCGGGCCGTCGTAATAACTGCTACGCAACCTCTTGCCATCCCTCCATACGCGGCGTGAACTGTGGCGAATTTGTACTGTCGGCCCGTATTCGATAAACAGCCCCGTCAGTTCATTGGCTTCCTGAAGGCTGCCACCGCCATTATTGCGGAGATCAACGATAACGCCCTCGACGTTTTCGTCTTCAAGTTCGGCAAGTAGCTTCTTCACGTCGCGGGTCGTGCTTTTGTAGTTGTCATCGCCGCGGCGCATGGCCTCGAAGTCGATGTAAAAGGTGGGGATATCGATGACACCCAGGCGAATGGAGTCACCGTCTCCGCGGGGCATTTCAATGATTCGCTTCTGAGCAGATTGTTCTTCCAGACGCACCTTATTGCGAACAATTTCGATGGTTTTGCGCTCGGCGTCAGCACCGGCCTTTGCGGGCAGTACCTGCAGCCTGACCGTGGAGCCCTTCGGGCCTCGTATGAGTTGAACGACTTCGTCAAGGCGCCAGCCAATAACGTCCTCGAAAGCACCGTCCTTGCCCTGACCCACGGCGATAATGCGATCGGAGGTCTTCAGATCGCCTTGTTTGTCTGCCGGGCCTGCCGCAACGATTCGCGATACCTTGGTGTACTCGTCTTCGAGCTGCAGCACCGCGCCGATACCTTCCAGGGACAGGCGCATATTGATGTTGAAATTCTCGGAACGGCGAGGCGAGAGGTAATTTGTGTGAGGGTCGTACAGCTCGGTCAAGGCGTTGGCGTAGACCTGGAAAGCGTCCTGGGCGTTGTACTGGCTGACCCGTTTCAGCTGGCCTTGGTAACGCTTGATCAGTGTGTCAGCGATTTCTTCATTGGGTTTATCGGCCAGGCGCAGGTTCAGGACCTGATTTTTGATCTGCAGTCTCCAGCGCTCGTCGAGTTCGTCATGGTCTGCGGCCCATTCCCGTGATTTGGGGTCGAGTTGGTACCGCTCGTCCAGCGTGAAATCCAGCGTATCCACCATGGTGGGTAAACCCTCGATGAGGGTATGTAGCCTCGCCGTCAGCTGCCCGTGAAAGAGGTTGAAGATGGCAAAGCCGGCGTCGAGCTTCCCGGCGCTCACTTCGTCATCCATGATCGTGCGATAGCGCTCAAAGGCTGCGATATCGGGCTGCGTGAAGAACATGCGGCCAGGGTCGAGGCTGTCCAAATAATTGTCCAGGTGCTGGGAGGACAAACTATCGTTGTAGGGACGCTTTGAGTAATGCCGCTGCTCAAGCTGTTCGACCAGTTCCTTGGCCGTCTCCTGCTGATCCTCCGTGTAGCTGATCAGGGCTGCGCTGGGTAGGGACACCGCAAGCAGGGATGTGGCGGCAGCGGCCGCTAGAGCTGAAAATCGCACGAAATTATTTGCCTTTATTTAGTGCCGAGAAATCGAGTGTAACCCGATGCCTCGGGCGGTCAAACAGAAGTCACAGAATCGTGAAGTGTGTCATCTGAGCGCAAATTCTGCCGCAATGACCACGCGGTAGGTTAAATCACCCGCCTGATAGGTCTGTGCGGCGCCGCTATCCATCGCCATTTCCTCCATGGCCGCCGCTCGAGCATACATCCGTTGAGGTATGCGGGATTGTTCTGTGGAAATCGTCAATACCTCTCCCAGGTCGGCACCCAGAGCGGCCGTAATCACGGCAGCGCGATCTCTTGCGTTAGTGGCCGCAGCGGCGAGCACCTGCTGATGCACGGCTTCTTCGTCCATGAGGCTAAGGCGAGGGGGCTGGACGCGATTAATGCCTGCCTCCGCCAGAGTTTCCAGAATCGTTCCCAGCTGCTCGAGCTGTGTGACGCGCACCTTCAGTTGGCGCACCACCCGATAGCCCCGCAGAAGCTGTCGTCGCTCGTCCTTCTGCCACTCGTACTGTGGCTGGATGGACAGGCTTGTTGAATCAATGTCGCTCCTGTCGATGCCAAGACGCTCGAGTTCGGACAGCGCTCTGGCGGTGACGTCATTCGCTTCGCCTCGAGCATCGTCTACGGATTGTGATTCAACCACGATTTCCGCGCTGACCGTGGCCATATCAGGGGCGACACGAATCTCGGCTTCGCCGGAGACCTTCACACTGCGCTGTAAATCACTGTCCGCCCAGGCGGCTCCACTCAACACAAAGAGCGGGACCAGCAGCAGCCAGTAGCGTGGTGCTTGTGAGAGGGTATTTTCGCGTTCCATACAGTTTCCTAACAACATTGCGTGAGGTCGTCACACGGCAACCTAAAGACATCGGACCAAAGCATAGGGCTGTTCGGTCACCCGACTATGGTCTATGGAACTGAGACCTCCAGAGACCGCTCGGGTTCCGAGGTCGTAAAAAGCAGTGTGGGCGCGTTGGGCTCCCACAGGCGTTTCACCCGGTTGGTCTGGGTGGCCTCAAGGTCCATTAGGATCGTGTTGGTCAGAACGGGATCGGCGATGCCGCTGCCGTCAATGCTGAAGTAAATCCATGTGTCGCGATAACCAAGCTCCATACCCACCAGCTCTATCGCGGGGGGAGTAGCGATCCGTTGCCGCTGCGCGTCGCTAAGAACGAAGTGCTCCGTGAGATAGTTCGTGAGCCAAACGCGAACGCGCGGTGAATCCACGAGAGTGACCGATTCCCCCGCGAGCAAACTGAGCGCTCTCTCAAGATCTTCGGGGGTGGCGCTTAGGGCGACGTTAAAGGTTCCGCCATCGCGTTCAATTTCGGCGTAGCTGGCATGGGAAGGATGAGCAAATGCCATCCTCTGTAGAGATAGAAAAGTGACGGTGACCAGCAGCGTCGTGAAGAGCAACGACTGCTGGCGATTGATCACTTGATGGTCTGCTTCCACTGCTCTTCGTCGTAGCGGCGCATCGGGTTGGGCTCTTCGCTTTCCTTGAACAGCTTGAAGCGGCTTGGCGTGAGCTGGCGTGGCCACTGGTTATCGGCCTCGTTGGCATCGGCGGTTCGGCGCTGGGGGTCGAAGGCGATGGAAACGATCTCGCGATCTCGGATGAACACTTTGGTCACGCGATCTGTGTCCCGGCGCCAGATTTCCGCGGGGATCAGCAGCTCTTCCCATTCACCATCGCTGTAGCTGATGCGCAGGGGCAGAGGTGTCGGCAGGCCGCCATTGTTTGCGAAGGTCACCGCATAGAAATTGACGTCCTGGGAAAGCAGGGCGAGTTCACGCTCTGTCAACTTCTTCTGGAGCTTTTCGAACTGGGCATAGTCCCACGGCGTTACCTCGAACTCGTCGAAGGTATTGTAGAAGTCTTCGAGAGCGGGCTCTCGATCCACCAGCTTCTCGACGTCAGCATTGCGGCTCTCGGAGATGGTGCTTTCTCGCTCCTCGTCCCGTTCGCGCAAAAAGGCCTTTTCGATTTCAGGGTTTCGCGAGTCGATTTGGTAGAGCTCAACGCCTTCGATGCTGACATCCACATGGCCTGTGGTATAGAACCAGCCGCGCCAGAACCAATCGAGATCTACTGCTGAAGCATCTTCCATAGTGCGAAAGAAGTCAGCTGGCGTAGGGCGCTTGAACTTCCAGCGTTGGGCGTATTCACGGAACGCATGATCAAACAGTTCCCGACCCATAATGCTCTCGCGAAGAATGTTCAGCGCAATGGCCGGCTTGCCGTAGGCGTTGTTGCCGAACTGATAGATGGACTCTGAGTTCGTCATGATCGGCACCTGCTGCTCGCTCGTCATGTACGCCACAATCTGTTCCGGGTCGGCGCGACGGGAAGGGTAGTCGTCCTCCCACTCCGCTTCCGCGAGGGACTGCAGGAACGAGTTCAAGCCTTCATCCATCCAGGTCCACTGGCGCTCATCGGAGTTCACAATCATGGGGAAGTAGTTGTGGCCTACCTCGTGAATGATCACGGAGATCAGGCCGTACTTGCTCCGCTCCCAGGTCTTGTCACCGCCTTTCTGCGCGGAGTCCCAATAGGTGCCATCGGCATAGGGACGGGGCTTGTTGAAGGTGATCATGGGGTACTCCATACCACCAACGGGGCCGTTCACCGAGATTGATACGGGGTAGGGATAATCGAAGGTATAGCGGCTGTAGACCTCCATGGTGTGGACGATCGAGGGCGTTGAGTACTGGCTCCACAGGGGCTCTGCTTCGTTCGGGTAGAAGGACATGGCCATGACGTTGCGGTCGCCATTGACTACCGTTTTCGCATCCCAAATGAACTTTCTTGATGTCGCAAAAGCGACGTCACGAACGTTTTCTGCGCGGAAACGCCAGGTTTTTTCTTCCGCTGCTTTCGTAGCCTGGTTCTCTGCGGCTTCTTCGGGGGTGACGATGAAGCGCTGATCACCGGGCTCTTTTGCCCCGTTGAAACGCTCCAGTTGCTCAGCGTTCAGCACTTCCTCGGCGTTTTGCAGCTCGCCCGTGGCCGCCACGATGTGATCCGCAGGAACAGTTATCGCCAGGTCGTAGTCGCCAAGCTCTAGCGTGAACTCGCCGTTTCCAAGGAACTGCTTGTGCTGCCAGCCTTCGTAGTCTGTATAGGCCGCCATCCGCGGATACCATTGGGCGATCTCGTAGATGTAATTGTCGTCATCGGCGAAGTATTCGTAACCACCGCGAGCAGAAATCAGCGTTGCATCGACAATGTTGTGCGACCAGCCGACGCTGAATTCCATGCTTGCACCCGGCGCCAGCGCCGCAGGCAGGTCGATGCGCAGCATGGTTTTGTTGATCGTGTAGGGCAGGGCTTCGCCGTTGGCACCACGGACGAATTCGATGTTGGCACCGCCCTCAAATTTCGATTGCTCCAGCAGCGTCGCCATGCGTCGGTAGCTGACCTTTTCGAAGCTGCTCATAGTTTGTGTGAGGTAGGAGTCGGAACCAAGCGCATAGCGGTTCTGATCAAGCTGCAGCCACAGGTAGCTCAGCGTGTGCGGGCTACGATTGTGATAGGTGATCGTCTCAGATCCCTCGATGCGCTGATTATCATCGTCCACACGCACGGTGATGGCGTAGTCAGCGCGCTGTTGCCAGTAGCCCGGACCGGGGGCGCCACTGGCAAGGCGGGTATCTGTGGGGGTGTCTAGTAAGTGACCCAACTGGGCGAAAGCGGCGGCACCGCCCTCGGCAAGAGCGCCACCGCTAAAAAACGGCAATAGAACAGCACAGAGAAGTGAAAACTTCAATTTATTCAGAGTCATAAGAGGTAAACTTAAAGCTGTATTTGATGATACAAGATAACGAGTATACCGGGCCCCAAACATGTATGACAGGGCATGTGACAGGGATTACTGCAGGGCCCCATAATGCCCACCACGATGGGGGGAGACCAAAACGTGGCGACGTTGCTGCTAAGACACGCTGAAGTGGTTGCGTGCATGGATGACGAGGGGCGAGAAATCGCCGATGGCGGCCTGTTTATCCGCGATGGCGTCATTGAATCCGTCGGCGCCACAGCCGATTTGCCGGCCTCCGCGGACCGGGTCATCGATCTACATGGGCACGTGTTGATGCCAGGCCTGGTCAACACCCACCATCATCTCTACCAGAACCTGACCCGTCTGATGCCTGCTGCACAGAACGCACCCCTGTTTGGGTGGCTCACTTCGCTTTATCCCGTCTGGGAGCGTCTTACACCGAGCGCGTTTCGTGTTTCTGCGCAATTAGGATTGGCTGAACTACTCCTTTCGGGCTGCACAACGTGCTCCGATCACCAGTACATTTTTCCCAATGGTGCTCGGCTGGATGACACTATCGAAGCAGCAGTAGAAACGGGCATACGCTTTCACGCGCTCCGAGGCAGTATGAGTGTAGGTCAATCGGCCGGCGGTCTCCCGCCAGACTCTCTGGTCGAGGATGAGGCGACGATCCTGCGCGATAGCGAACGCCTGATTCAAGCCTTCCACCGCGATAGCGCCGACGCTCGTGTTCAGATCGCACTAGCGCCGTGCTCGCCTTTTTCCGTGAGCCAGGAACTCATGCGTGATACGGCGTTGTTGGCTCGTGAATACGGTGTGCGCCTGCACACGCACCTCGCCGAGAACGTGGAGGACGTTGCCTACTCGAGGGAGCGCTTTGCCATGACGCCGGGCGAATATGCCGAGGACCTCGGGTGGATCGGAGACGACGTTTGGCATGCGCACTGTGTGCAGTTAGACGACGTCGACCTCGTTCGTTTTGCCGACAGCGGAACCGCTGTCGCCCACTGCCCTTGCTCCAACATGCGTCTCGCGTCGGGCATCGCACCGATCATGAAAATGCTTGAGGCGGGCGTGCCTGTGGGCCTTGCCGTCGACGGCAGTTCTTCCAATGATTCAGGGCACCTCCTTGCGGAAGCGCGTCAGGCCCTACTGCTGCAACGATTGCGGGAGGGTGCCGATGCCTGTTCCGTTCGGGATGTCCTTAAAATCGCCACCCGCGGCGGGGCACAAGCCCTGGGCCGTCAGCACCACATAGGCCAGCTCGCTCCCGGTTTTCAGGGCGATTGCGCTGCCTTTGCCGTTGATGATCTATGGCACGCAGGCTCCGTGCACGACCCGATTGCCAGCTTGTTACTGTGTTTTACCGGCACTGCGGCCTACACGGTGGTCGGCGGCGATGTGCTTGTCGATGAAGGCCAGCTAGCCACTCTGGATCTCGGGCCACTTCTGGAGACTCACCGTGCTATGGCGGTACGACTGGCCCATGGTGAGCTCGCAAGCTGAGAGACTTAACTTAAGGGCAAGGCACAGAATGCGAGGCGAGGGGGCTAACCTCGGCCTTGAAGAGCCTGCCTGCCGAGCCCGAAAGCCTTGGATCGAGGCTCACGGTTTCGCGCACTGCTTAGAGTCCTGTATTCCCGATTCCCGATTCCCGATTCCCGATTGCCGATTGCCGATTGCCGAATGCCGAATGCCGAATGCCGAATGCCGAATGCCGATTCCCGATTCCCGATTCCCGATTCCCGATTTTAAGTAAGGTTCCTGCTTTCGGGGTGTAGATGGGCTCTGGCTTCTCGATGCTACGCACCAGGAGATCCCGCCGCGATCCACTGGCCCACGATGGCTCGCTCCTCGTCGGTCATACCGGTTTTGTTCATAAACGGCATGTCGTGGCTGTCAATGCTGCGCGCCTTGATGCGCGGCGCCCACTGAATCATCTGATCCACGGTTTCTAGCAGAACGCCCCCGGGCGCAACGGTAAACACGTCGTCGGTGGGGGCTTCAGCGTGGCAGGACGCGCAGCGCTCGCGAATGATGCCGTGAGCCTGAGGAGCCAGATTTGCTGTGGGCACCTCCGCTGGGAGCGAGACAGGCTTCGGAGCGATCCACACAGCGAGCACCGCGGTGGCGGCCATCGCCGCACCCAGAATCACCGGCTTGTTGTTGCCATGGTGGCGCAGCACAAAGTACTGACGCGCACCCGCTGTAATCACCACAATGGCCATGAGCACCAGCCAGTTGAGTTTGTGGCCATAGGTCATGGGGTAGTGATTGCTGATCATGATAAACAGCAGTGGCAAGGTGAGGTACGTGTTGTGCGTGGAGCGAAGTTTCGCTTTAGCACCCCATGCCGGGTCAGGGGCCGTACCACGCTCCAAAGCGCCCACGAGCTTCCGTTGGCCGGGCATGATCACCATGAAAACGTTGCCTACCATGATGGTGCCGATGACAGCACCAAAGTGGATGTAAGCACCGCGACCGCTAAAGAGCTCCGAGAGGCCATAGGCGAGGCCTGTGCCGAGCAGCAGCAGGACAACGCCGAGGAGCGTGCCCTGCCGAGAGAGGGGACTGGCGCAGAGCGCGCTGTACACTCCCCAACTTAGCACAAGGCTGCCTAATCCAAGGCCAATGGCCTGAGCCTGGGTCAGTGACGCGATCCGGGGGTCAATGAGGTATGCATCGGCCTGAAGATAGTAGATGACTGCAAGGAGCACCATGCCTGACAGCCAGGTGCTGTAGGCCTCCCACTTAAACCAGTGGAGATGCTCGGGCATCTTTTCCGGGGCGCCGTGATATTTGGCGACCTCGTAGATACCGCCGCCGTGCACCGCCCACAGATCGCCCTTAATGCCTTTGTCTTTCTTCCACTGGGGCGGATTTTCAAGGCTGTTATCGAGCCATATGAAGTAAAAGGAAGCGCCGATCCACGCAATACCCACGATCATATGCACCCAGCGCACGATCAGGCTGATCCAATCGATAATGTAACTTTCCATAGACGCGCTCCCCCCGGTGCGCCAACTATAGCGAAGTGCGCGTCAGAACTGCTGCTCGCGCTCGTGTTTCCTCTCGCCCATGATCCAGGTCTCTCGGACGGCTCGATCATCACCCAGCGTTGCCAGGACAAAGAGCAGTTCCTCCAGGTCATCGCATCCACTAAGGCGGCGTTTCATTAGCGGTGTTCCACCCAGGTCCAACACCTGAAAATCAGCTTCCTTGCCGGTTTCGAAGTTCCCAATGAGGTCGTCGAGATCCAGCGCTCGAGCGCCGCCGAGCGTAGCCAGGTAAAAGCTTTCCAATGGTGACAGGCTGACGCCCTGAAGCTGCTGAACCTTGTAAGCCTCGTCCATGGTCTCAAGCAAGGAAAAACTGGTGCCGGCCCCAATGTCCGTGCCCAGCCCTACGCACACCTTATGCGCCTGCGCCTTTCGCAGGGGGAATAGACCAGAGCCCAGGAATAGGTTTGATGTAGGGCAGGACGCAACGTTGGCGCCGCGCTCGGACATGCACTGCCACTCATCGTCCGTAAGGTGAATGCAGTGTGCAAACACGCTCCTACGACCGACTAATCCATGATCATCGTAGGCGTGAAGGTAGTTGTCGTGATCGGGAAAGAGTTCGTCGACCCAGGCGATCTCGTTCGCGTTCTCTGACATATGGGTGTGCATGTAGAGATCGGGATACTCCCGAAGTAATTGTCCCGCAAGACCAAGCTGCTCCGGTGTAGACGTCGGTGCAAAACGGGGTGTGACTGCATAGCGGAGGCGGCCGCGATTGTGCCAGCGCTCGATAAGCGCCTTGCTGTCATCGTAGCCGCTCTCCGCGGTGTCACGAAGACCGTCTGGGGCATTACGGTCCATAAGGACCTTGCCCGAGATCATGCGCAAATTGCGCTGCTCGGCGACCTCAAAGAAGGCGTCTACGGACTCCGGGTGTACTGTCGCGAACACCAGCGCTGTTGTGGTGCCGTTGCGCAGAAGCTCCGTGCAAAATGCTTCTGCGACAGACCGACCATGCTCCTTGTCTGAGAACTGCGCTTCCGTAGGGAACACGTAACGCTCTAGCCACTCCAGGAGCTGCTCCCCGTGGGCACCCACGATATCCATCTGCGGGTAGTGGATATGGGTATCGATGAAACCCGGAACGAGTAGGGCGTTCGGGTGCTCAATGACTTCAGCGTCATCGGTACCTACGCCCACCGTCCCCACGTGTCCGACCGCTGCGACGTGCCCGTCACGAATGAGCATTTCGCCCTTGGCAAAATAGCGTGTGGCCTGTTCAGCGCCCGTTGCCGGATCATCGACAAAATGCAGGATGGCGCCCCGGTGAAGCCGCGTCGTCACGACAGCACCAGCGTCAGCGTCGTAGCGAGCGGCTGCTCTCTCAGGTTCGCATCATCGTTTTCGTTGTCGCAGACACGATCGACGATGACGAAGTCCGACTCAGCATGAAGGGCCATGAGGTAGTGGTGCCAGGTGCCACGATGGTAGTTCACGGACTGGTTGGGTGCGGCAATGAATCCGCGAATGCCTGATTCATTGAGTTCACCTGCGGGAGCAACCACCACGATGTAGGGATTACCGCTGCAATTTATAAATGCCTGGCTGCCCAGGGGGTGGCACTCCATGGTGCGCATTTCAAAGCCGTCAGCCACCGGTTGGGCCCGAAAGATCGAGATAGCGGCCTCACCGCCCTCGGCAGAGCAGTCGACGCTGCCCAGCGCATGAAAACGCTCCGTTAGTCCCTCGTTGATCGGGTAGCGCACGCAATCCCTGTCCGTGGCAATCACATCGCCAAAGGGCTCGAAGCGCTCTGCAGTGAGCATCTCCAGTCGCAGGGGCTTCACGGGTTAGCTGCCTCGGTAGGTGGAGTATCCAAAGGGCGCCAGCAGCAGTGGGATGTGGTAATGCTCGCCACTGCCATCGATCTCGAACACCACCTCGACGTATGGGTAAAAGCCGGTCTTGCCTTGCCGACCAAAGTAAGCAGCGGTTTCGAAGAACATACGGTATCGGCCGGCGGGCAGCACCATATCGTCTGCGAGTAGTCCTGCGACGCGACCATCACCGTTGGTGACTCCCGCGCCCAAGTCAGTCCATCGCCCGTCTTGCCACGTCTGCAATGCGAGGCTCACACCCTCAGCCGGACGTCCTTCGGCGGTGTCGAGGATGTGGGTGGTGATCTGGCTCATAGGAGCTTCTCCAAGCGGAGGCGCAGGATCTTGCGCTGTTCTTCGGCCGCGATGATGAGTTCATCATCGCGCTCGTTGCCAAGACGGGCTTCCAGGAGGGCGCACATTTCAGCTGCGGATTTGCCCGTTGCGCATACGATGAAAATGAACCCAAAACGCGTTTCGTAGGCGTTGTTGCCGTCGGCGAGGCGCTGAATGATGCTGTCTGTGGCACTCGAAACACCGGACTGCTCATGGGCCGCCAGGCCACCGCTGGACCGATACTTCGCGGCGAGCGACTTCACGTCTCCGATCTTAGGGTGGCCCTCAAAGGCCTGTAAAATGTCAGCCTCACCCTGAGCGGCCCAGACATCATCGGCGGCGTCTCGTACGCCATCAGCGTCCGCAAACGGCCGGCGCGCCATCATGCCGCCAATCCAATTTTCGCTGACACAGCAGAGCTCGAGGGCCTCGCGGGCCTGGGAATCTGCCATCGCATTGAAGTCGATCAGGCTCACGCGTGGTTCCAATCGGCCAGTCCGAGCACTCGCAGCCGGCTGACACCACCGTCCGGAAAAATGTTCAGACGAACGTGGCTGAACTTTTGGTCTGGCGGCGTGAGTATTTCTGTCGTGAAGGTATGTTCCCGGTCCGGGCACAGGCGCTGCTGATCAATAATGAGACTCCACGGCGTCTCTTCCGACGGGTGGGCGGCGTCGGGTTCGTAGCAGCCTTCAAGGCTAAACCGGTCGGGATAGTTTCCACGCAGGTGAGCCGTATCGAGACGTACCTTGCGTACCGTTCCCACTTTACCGAGCTTCAATATCGCCCAGTCATTGCTTTCATCACGGCGACGGCGGGTCTCCCAGCCATCGCCCATATTCACGCCTCGCCCAGGCATCACCAGATTGTCTGTAGAGCTGAAGAATTGATCAGACGCCGCAACACCGCGGCCACCCAGGCCAACGTATGCCAGATCAACAAGTTCTCCCTCGACATAATCGTGCGGATCGGGCAGCACCTCGCCGTAGACGCGGAAGCGTGCGACGCCACCGTCGGGGTAAATACGCAGTCGAACGTGGGTCCAGCGTTCTTGGTCATCGCAGCGAATGGGGTTTTGCTCATGGGGGAGCACGTCGGTAGGCGGGATGATCTCCGTCCACAGCGTGCTGGGATCTGGGTCCAGGGGAACACTTGCAGCATCGACGGCCACACGGAGGGGGGCGTTTCCGCGAAAGTGGTGCGTATCCACATCCACACCTTTGATACGGCCGGCGAAGCCCAGGCGGAGAACACACCAGTCGTGGTCGAGGCCGCTGCGGCGGAACTGGCGGCCAAAGCTGCGGCGGGATTCCCAGCCATCCATCCACTGGCCTTTCTCCGTGAATTCGCCCTCCTTAAAAATGCCTCGGCCGGGCTTGACCAGGTTGTCGCAGCTGGCAAACCACTGGTCGCTACATTCGATGGCTCTGGCGCCCACGCGCTCGGCGAGCAGGTTGATGTAACGGAACTGGAAATCATCTACCAGGTCCCGGTCAAAATCTTGATTCATGGTTTGCTTACTTCAGGTTCGTTAGTTGCGGCGGAAGCAGTCGATAGCGTGTGCTGCAGAGACTTCCAGCTCGGGGTTTCCGGCGCGGGTTGATCAGCGCGGCGCGCATGATAGTGGGCAATGAGCTGCGCCGCTATGGCTACGGCGATTTCCTGTGGATGTTTTCCCGGCACGCGGCCATCGCCAACGGGGCAGTGCACCCGGTCCCATAGGGCCTTGTCGGCCCCACGATGCTCGAGTCGCATCCGAAAACGGCGAGCTTTGCTATGAGAGCCGATCACGCCGATATAAGCCGCGTCCTCACGTCGCAGGGCTGCTTCCATGAGGGCAAAATCCAGGGGATGTTGGTGCGTCATAATCAGGAAGTAGGCGCCCGTCTTCGCCTCGGCGATTACCGATTTCGGATCATCTGTGCACAGTACTGTGGCGATGTTTCTCGCGTTTGTGGGAAATTCCGAAGCTCGTTCATCCACCCAGTGCACCTGGAAGGGTAGATCGGCGAGCAACCGACAAACAGCTTTACCCACATGGCCCGCCCCAAAAAGATATAGCGGCAGACCCGCGGGCCTGAAGCATTCAAAGAGCACGCTGGTACTGCCACCGCAGCACTGGCCAAGCTTTTCGCCAAGGGGGAAGTTCTCTACGTGCTGGCTGCCATCCGCATCGGCCAACAAGGCCTTTGCTCGACGGGTGACTTCAAACTCCAGAACCCCACCGCCGATGGTTCCGAGCATCTCTCCTCTAGAGATCACCATCTTGGTGCCCGCATCTCGCGGTGTGGAGCCGCGTGCGCCCAGCAGCGTGACCAGCACATAGGGCTCGCCGCGAACTTCAAGCTCCCGGACCCATTCACTCCAGTGCGGGGCGCTCACAGCCACGGCCTCCCGCGTAGAGCCTCACAGGCCGCCAGAACGCGCTCGGGCGTGGCAGGCGGGTCGAGGGGAGGATGCACCTTGTAATGCGCAAGGCTCGCCACCGCATCGCGAAGGGCGCTCCAGGTGGAGATTGCCAGCATCAGCGGGGGTTCTCCCACGGCTTTGGAGCGGAAGATAGTGGCTTCGGCATTCGGGCTGTCCGGGAGGAGCTCGACATGAAACTCAGGCGGTGTATCGCCAATGGCTGGGATCTTGTAAGTCGCTGGCCCAACCGTCAGCAGGCGGCCATCGTCGTTCCACGCGAGCTCTTCAAAGGTCAGCCACCCCATGCCCTGTATGAAACCGCCCTCGATCTGACCGATGTCCAGCGCTGGATTCAGGGAGGTGCCAACATCGTGGCAGATGTCGACCCGTGAGACCTTGTACTCGCCGGTGAGCGTATCGATCAGGACTTCAGAAACAGCGGCGCCGTTGGCGTAGTAAAAGAAAGGCCTGCCTTTGGCTTTTTCACGATCGTAATAGATCTTCGGCGTTCGGTAGAAGCCCGTGGCCGAAAGCTGTACCCGGTGCCGGTAGGCGAGCTCGACAAACTCCGCAAAGGAGAACACCTTGTCGCCGACCCGTACGGAGTTGGCGGCGAAGCGAACGGCTTCTTCAGGCACCGCAAAATGCTCAGCTCCGAATGCGATGAGTCGCTCACGGATGGTGCGCGCGGCAGCCAGCGCAGCCATGCCGTTGATATCGCTGCCCGAGGACGCAGCGGTAGGCGACGTATTGGGTACCTTGTCGGTTCGGGTAGCCGTGCAGCGAATGCGGTCCAGATCAATGCGCAGCTCATTGGCCACGACTTGAGCGACCTTGGTATACAACCCTTGACCCATCTCGGTGCCGCCGTGGTTTAGCTGCACACTACCATCGGTGTAAACGTGAATGAGCGCTCCTGCCTGATTTAGGTGCTGCACCGTAAAGGAGATCCCGAACTTCACCGGCGTCAGGGCGATTCCCTTACGAAGCACCTCGTTTTCCTGGTTAAAGCGGGTGATCTCTTCCCGGCGCTGTCGGTAGCGGCTGGTCTCTTCCAGGCGGGAAATCAGCTTGGGGAGTACTTCCTGCTCGACGGTTTGCCCGTAGTGGGTCACGTTCCGGCCGCCTTCTTTTCGGTACAGATTGCGCAGTCGGATATCCAGCGGGTCCTCGCCAACGGAGCGGGCGATGCCGTCGATAATGTCCTCGATCGCCACCATGCCCTGAGGGCCGCCGAAACCGCGAAAGGCGGTGTTTGAGACTGTATGGGTTTTTACCCGGTGACCAACGACGCGCATCTCGGGCAGAAAATACGCGTTGTCGCAGTGGAACATGGCGCGATCAACGATGGCATCGGACAGGTCCGGTGACATGCCGCAACCCCCGGATAGGCTCAGATCCAATCCGGTAATCACGCCATCGTCGTCAAAGCCCACGTCATAAGTGCTCAGAAAGTGATGGCGCTTGCCCGTGGCAATCATGTCCTCGGCTCTGGACAGACGGATTTTGACAGCCTTGCCGCTGCGACTGGCGAGGAGGGCGGCGAGACAGGCCCACTGATTCGCATGGGTTTCCTTGCCTCCAAAGGCGCCACCCATGCGGCGCGTATCGAAGGTCACTTTATGAAAGTCGACGCCCAAAACTTCCGCAACCAGTTTTTGCCCTTCCGTTGGATTCTGCGTCGACGAGTAGACGAGCATGCCGCCATCTTCCTCGGGGACCGCCATGGAGACCTGACCCTCGAGATACATCTGCTCCTGACCGCCAATATGCAGCGTCCCGCGGAGACGCCGCGTTGCCCGATCCAGCGCGGCCTGCGCATCACCGCGAGCCTGCATGTGCATGGGACGCACAAAGGACTGGGCTTCGAGACCGTCTTCGATGGTCAGCAGGGCATCGAGCTCTTCATAGTCGATCTTTGCACGCTTTGCGGCGGCGCGAGCTTCATCGTGGCTATGAGCGGCGACCGCGAACAAGACCTGGCCGTGAAACTCGACCTCGTCGCCAACACCAACCATTAGCGGGTCGCCGGGAAACACGGGGCCGATATCGATATGCCCGGGCACATCATCCCGCGTGATCACATCGACAACGCCGGGCGATGCGCAGACCTCGTCGAGGTTCATGGACAGAACCCGCCCATGAGCGATCGTTGAAAGACCGATGTAGGCATGCAGTCCCCCTGCCGGCAGCGGATGATCATCGACGTAGATCGCCGCACCGGATACATGCTTTGACGCGCTCTCGTGAGGGACCGATTGGCCGGCTGTGCCGCTTGGTCGCATGCTGCTCGCGGGGTGTTCAGCCACGGGACGCCCCCTGTGCATGCGCATGAACCCGAGTCGCTGCGCTGCCGGTGAATTCCAGCTGCAGTCGTTTTAGGAGGTTGCCTGCAACGCGAGAACGGTACTGTGCACTCGCGCGTGCGTCGGTAATGGGGCCGAAGTCTCCCTCAAGGGCAGCCATGGCCTCATCGATGGCGCTTTCGTTGAGCTCCTTGCCTATGAGAGCCGCCTCACAGGTACTGGCTCGCTTTGGGACGGCAGCCATGCCACCAAAGGCAAGCTTCGCGCTCACAACATCGTCGCCTTCCATCATTAGCGCGGCCACGGCGCAGACGGACGAGATATCGTCTTCAAAACGTTTGCTGATCTTGTAAGCGCGCAGAAAAAGCTTTCGGTCGCGACGGGGAAGGGTGACGGATGCGATAAATTCTCCTTCTGCCAGACTGGTTTTACGGTAGTCGATGAAGAAGTCGTCGACAGAGATCGACCGGGAGCCCGCAGCGCTGGCAAGCTCGAGCGTTGCTCCAAGAGCCAGCAGCACCGGCGGCCAGTCGCCAATGGGCGAGGCGTTGGCGATGTTGCCCACGACCGTGCCTTGGCTGCGTATCTGGCGTGAGCCAAATCTTTCGATGAGCTCTTCCAGCTCAGGGTAGTCAGCCTGGAGTGCGGCAGCAGCCTGCCGGTGCGTGACCGCGGCGCCAATACGAAAGTGCTTTTCTGTGCTCTCGATGGCGGCGAGATCCGTCACAGCGGTGACATCGATCAACTTTGGCAAGGCTTTAAGGAACTGGGTTTTCTCCAGTAGCAAATCGGTTCCCCCGGCAATGAGACGGGCGTCCGAGTGTTCAGCGAGTAATACGGCCAGATCGGAAGCACTTTCTGGACGGTAATACATGCCTGAGTCGTCGATCAACGACGCCATCGACTCGGGTGGCGGGGCTGCTCTGCTGAACGCTGCCAGACGCGAGTGTGTCTCGGTTGCGCGTTCCGTGTATTGGTCTGTACGTGCTCCTGAAAGGGCTACATAGGCCGCATCGATGATGGGGCGATACCCGGTGCAGCGACACAGGTTTCCGCCAAGAGCTTCAAGAATCACTTCACGGCTGGGTGTTTCATCCGAGTGGAAGAGGGCGAACAGAGACATCACAAAGCCCGGCGTGCAAAAGCCGCATTGGGACGCGTGTGCTTCGATCATGGCCCGTTGCACGGGGTGCCAGGTCTCTCCGTCTTGCAACTGCTCCACGGTGATAAGTTGGCACCCGTGAAGGCTTCCCAGAGTGGCAATACAGGTATTCACCGGTGCGTAGCTCAGGCTTTCGCTATCCGCCTTAACGACCACCGCAGAACAGGCGCCGCAATCGCCCGATGCACACCCTTCCTTTGTGCCCACCATAGCGCGGTGTTCGCGAAGATAGTCGAGCACCGTCGTATCGGCGCGGGCGCGCTCGATAGAGACATCCTCAAATCCATGGAGGAACTGGATCACGCGGCGGCGCCTCCCCCTAGCATGCCTTTTTCAATAATGAAGTCCATGACCGTCCCTAAGCCGTCCTCACTTTTGAGATTAGTAAAGACGAAAGGGCGATCAATGCGCATACGCTTCGCGTCGCGGTCCATAACACCCAAATCTGCACCGACCAAAGGCGCCAAGTCTGTTTTGTTGATAATGAGCAGGTCTGATTTCGTAATACCCGGGCCGCCTTTGCGGGGAATTTTGTCGCCTGCGGACACATCGATCACATAGAGGGTCAGGTCTGAGAGCTCAGGACTAAAGGTCGCAGCGAGGTTGTCACCGCCGGACTCGATGAGCAGCAGATCGAGGTCCGTGAATCGCCCCTGCAGTTCATCGACAGCGGCCAGGTTCATTGACGCATCCTCTCGAATAGCCGTGTGGGGGCAGCCGCCGGTTTCCACACCCATGATGCGCTCAGCATCCAGGGCCTCGTGGCGTAGCAGAAACTCCGCGTCCTCCCGGGTGTAAATATCGTTGGTGATCACACCGATACTGAAGCGCTCCCTCAGATGGAGGCAAAGCTGGCGCACCAGCGCTGTCTTACCTGATCCGACGGGGCCACCGATGCCGACTCTCAGGGCGGGTTTTGGCATGTGTTCATACTCTCCTCAGGATCTGAATAATCGAGTGTGCAGTCGTTCATGGTGGCCGGACGCCATCGCGACGCCCATCAAACTCAAACCGATGCTTTCGTCGCTCAGTGCTACTGCTGCCGTACAGGTTTCGTCAACATGTTCCAGTAATTGCAGAAGCAACGTCTGTGCCGCTGTTTGTCCAAGGGGCACCAATTTGGTCGCTGCGGTGACCTGGTTTTCCAGCCAGCTAAAGCAAAAAGCATCTAGAGCCTCGCGGACATCGATACCCCATTGAGCGCACGCGACGGCAAAGGCGGTCGCGTAGCCAGCACCCTGGGAGAGAGATGGCAGTTCCTCATCGATGAGCGCCTCCATCAGTCGCCAGAGCGCCTGCCCGACCTGCTGATCCTCCAGTAGGAGCTCACCGGTTTCCCGGTTAGCTAGTAGCAGATCATTCCAATGATCGATGCTGGAAACATCGCGTTCGCATGCTGCACTGTGCACTCTGACCAGAATGGGAAGGTCGAGATTTCCGAGACCGAGCACCAGCCCATCGCTAATCCAGGCAGTCAGGGCGTCACCATCAACCCAACCTTTATCAATCGCGTACTCAAGTCCCTGGGAGTAGGCGTAGGCACCGATAGGCAGCGCCGGGCTCGCAAGGTGCAGTAGGTGAAGACGTGATTGGCTCAAAGACGTGTGATCCCCCAGTGATTGTCTCAGGCGTGGCTTGCAACCGGGTCATGGCTGTGGTGATGACCGGCTCCGTGACCGTGCACGGCATAGGCGCCGCTCTCCGGTTGAAACGTATCGTCAATGGCCCGCACATCGAGGCCAAGACCTTCTAGCATCTCCTCGAGCACGTGATCTCGCGGGAAGCGCAGAGCGCCAGGCAGAATCTGCAGACTCACGTGGCGGTTCCCCAGATGATAGGCCGCGCGAAGGAGCAGGTGAGCATCGTCACTGCTTGCTTCCGTTAGCGATTCGTTGGCCGCGCGGATCATCACGATCTCGCTGTTCTCACAGACCAATGCATCACCGTCGCAAAGGACAATACCTCGGGGAAGAAACCAGCCGATATCCTGGCCCTTTGCCGTTTCGGTTCGGTAGCGGGACTTTTCGCGCTCCGAGTACACCAGATGCACTTCGTCCTGCCAGGTGCCGTCAAAGGCCGTGGCGTGCTCGTAAGCGGCAAGGGTTAGCTCATCCATCTTGTGCGCCTAAAACAGAAAATATCGCTGAGCCATGGGCAAGACCGTCGCCGGCTCGCAGGTCAGTAAGTCGCCATCGGCACGAACCTCATAAGTCTGAGGATCCACCTCCATGACCGGCTGATAGTCGTTTAACACCATGTCGGCCTTGGTCACGGAGCGACATCCGGAGACACCAACCAAACGCCGGTCCAGGCCGAGCTCCCGGTCTACGCCCGCATCGATGGATGCCTGGCTTACGAACGTCACATTCGTGGCATTCATGGTTTTGCCGAAAGCGCCGAACATGGGCCGGTAGTGCACCGGTTGTGGGGTGGGAATCGACGCATTCGGATCACCCATGGGCGCCGCCGCGATGGCGCCGCCCTTGAGGATGAGGGAGGGTTTTACCCCGAAGAAAGCCGGCTTCCAAAGACAAAGATCTGCGAGCTTTCCGACTTCTACGGACCCAACTTCATGGGCAATACCATGGGTGATGGCGGGATTGATGGTGTATTTCGCGATATAGCGCCGCGCTCGAAAGTTGTCAGCCGCGCCATCACCGAGAGCGCCCCGCTGGCTCTTCATCTTGCTAGCGGTCTGCCAGGTGCGGCAAATGACCTCGCCGACCCGGCCCATGGCCTGAGAGTCCGAAGAGATGATCGAGAATGCGCCCAGATCATGAAGAATGTCCTCGGCCGCAATGGTTTCCTTTCGAATTCTTGAATCGGCAAAGGCCACGTCTTCCGGAATGGCAGGATCCAGATGATGGCAGACCATGAGCATGTCGAGATGCTCATCGACCGTGTTGATGGTGTAGGGGCGCGTCGGATTCGTTGAGGAGGGCAGCACATTGGGCAGCCCACAGGCTTTGATGATATCGGGCGCGTGACCGCCGCCGGCGCCTTCCGTGTGGTAGGTGTGGATCGTTCGTCCCTTGAACGCTTCGATGGTGTCTTCCACAAAACCCGACTCGTTGAGCGTATCCGTGTGGATCGCGACTTGGACGTCGAATTTCTCTGCCACGCTGAGACAGTTATCGATCGCGGCCGGTGTTGTTCCCCAATCTTCATGCAGCTTTAGGCCAAGGACCCCGGCCTGAACCTGCTCCTCAAGGGCAATGGGCAGGCTGGCGTTTCCCTTTCCGAGAAAACCGAGGTTCATGGGAAACGATTCGGCCGCGCGCAGCATCATGCCGATGTGCCAGGGACCGGGCGTGCATGTTGTTGCCGCGGTCCCCGTCGCCGGCCCTGTGCCGCCCCCGATCATCGTAGTGACACCGCTCATCAGCGCCTCTTCGATCTGCTGGGGGCAGATTAAGTGAATGTGCGCATCGATGCCCCCTGCGGTCAGGATCTGACCTTCACCTGCAATCACCTCGGTACCGGGTCCGATAACGATATCTACACGTGGCTGAATGTCTGGATTACCGGCTTTGCCGATACCGCTGATACGCCCGCCTTTAATCGCGACGTCGGCCTTGATCACGCCCCAGTGATCCAGGATTACTGCGTTGGTAATCACTGTGTCGGGTGATTCGGCGCAGCTCACCTGGGCCTGCCCCATGCCATCGCGAATCACTTTGCCCCCGCCGAATTTGACCTCATCGCCATAAACGGTGCGGTCATCCTCTACTTCGATGAAGAGTTCTGAATCGGCGAGACGCAGTCGGTCACCCACGGTGGGACCAAACATGCTCGCGTAATCACGTCGGCTGATGGTGCGCATCAGAGGGCCCCCATGACTTCGCCGCGAAACCCGTAGACCTTCCGATCTCCTGCGAGGGCCACAAGCTCCACGTCCCGGGATTGGCCTGGCTCAAAACGAACCGCTGTCCCGGCGGGAATGTTCAGGCGGAAGCCTCGCGCTGCGTTTCGGTCGAATTCCAAGGCTGGATTACTCTCGGCAAAGTGATAGTGGGACCCAACTTGTACAGGGCGATCTCCCGTATTGACGACAGAGATGGATACGGTTTCTCGGCCCTCATTGAGCGTGATTTCGCCCTCAGCGGTAATCAATTCACCGGGAATCATGAATCACCTCCAGCGCTGCCGCCCGAGCTACCACTCGAGCCACCACCCGAGACAGGATCGTGCACCGTGACGAGTTTCGTACCATCCGGGAAAGTCGCTTCAACCTGAACTTCATGGATCATTTCGGCAACGCCATCCATCACATCATTTCGGCTCAGTACATCACGGCCCAAGCTCATAAGTTCAGCGACGGTTTTTCCGTCTCGCGCGCCCTCGAGAATCGCTGCGCTTATCAGTGCCGTCGCCTCCGGGTAGTTCAGCTTTAGACCCCGATCTTTGCGACGCTCCGCTAATAGCGCCGCGGTAAACAGAAGCAGTTTGTCCTTCTCTCTTGGGCTTAATTCCATGAGGTTTCCAAAGGTTTACGGAGCCATAGAGCATAGGCATTTGCCCGGGGGTCGAGCAAGCATCATGTATGCCATATGCGCGGGATTTCCGCGGGAACGGCAGCGAGTCGTTGCCATAAATCTGTAAAGCCCTGGCGGCAGTGTTGAGCGTTTTCTCCAAGATAGCGGGCAATGGTCAGGCCGCTCCGTGTGCTGACGGTGAAAGCCCCCTGATCCTCTTCTCCATTGAAGGCTCTTAACCAATCTGTGCCCACCTCACGTTCGACGGTTTTGGACAGTACGAAGGTGCCAAAGGTGCTGTTATCGCCGAGACCCACCCGCGCATGCTGCAAGCGGCCACCGGCTGGGAGCACAATACGGTCTCGTAGAAGAGGTCTGCCTTTGCAATCAATAGACAGGGTTTGCTTCGCTTGGCCGCGATTGAAACGCTCGCCGCTGGCGGGTCGACCAAGTACCAGCACTTCCCAAAAAGCCAGCTCAGCCTCATCACCTACTTCGATCGTGGTGTGCAGGTGGGCATTGGCGCCGTTAAAAAGAATGGTCTCCTGAGGCAGCCATTCGAGCTTTCCATGGTTCACCCGCAGCGCCACGCGCTGAGTCTGTGGCTCGGGCGCACCGGCGGTGTCATAGAAGCGACCTGCGGATGGGGTGGTAAGAAGTGCAGCGCCGTGATCGACATCCACAGCAATGCTCAGATCATCACCGAGCACGACACCGCCAGGGGGATGAAGCAGGTAGCAGTGCGCTTTGCCGTCCGGATCGGGGTGGAACAGGCGCTGAATGCGAAGGGGCCCTTCGTGTTCGCAGTGAGCCAGCTCCGTTCGTTGTCCCGTCGAACGAAACTTCAGGTTAAGACGCGCTGACCAGTGTCTTGAAGGCGTGCTAGGCTCGGTCGCCACCACGGGCATTGGGGAATTCATGCCGCTCACCTTACCGCATTCTTCTCGCTTTGCGCGGCGACCCGCGCTGTCTTTCTCATTGCTGCTCACTATGCTCCTTGGCGCTGCGCCATCGCTGGCCGGGGACGCATCGGTGACGGCGCCGATCGGGACCCGGAATCTGTCTCCGCTGTATATGTCGATGGGGGTTCCGAGATTGCAGGAAGCCTTCGCCAGCCCCACTGGACGCTGGGATCTAGATCTCGTAACACACTGGGCGAGCCATGCGGTGCAGGAAGAGGCTCAGGGTCGATTTCTGGAACTAGATGGCGAGACTCGTCGCTATGATCTGCGGGCTCGTTGGCAGGCCAGCCAGCGCCTCAAGCTGACGATCAATATTCCTTATGTGGAACACACCGGAGGCCAACTGGATGGCCTTATCGACGGCTGGCACGCTTTCTGGGGACTGCCCGATGGTCCTCGGGACATCCAGCGACAGGACCGCCTCAACTATGAGTACGTGCCGGGCTCCGTCCTTAACCTGTCGGGTGACGCCTCTGGATTGGGCGACGTCGAACTGGACGCTCAATACACACTGTTTTCCAATCACAGCGAGGGCAAGGGTTCTGCATTGAGTGCCTTCGGGCTGTACAAATTCGACAGCGGCGAACTCGATGACCTCACCGGTAGTGGAGATGGTGCGCTGGCTGTAGGTCTTCGGTGGTCCCGAAGCGGCTGCCTCTTGGGATCACTGACCTGCCATGCGCAGGCAGGCTATGCGCAGGTCGCGCCCCTTCCCATCGATGAGAGCGCCGACGACGATGCGCTCTATGGTGCGATTGGTGTGGCGTGGTCGATCTCTCAATCGCTGGCGCTTATTGGGCAGTTGGAAGCGCAGAGTGCGGTTTACGAGCAGCAGCCTCTGGCGGCGAGCGATGCACCCGTATGGGGCACTCTCGGGCTGCGGTGGCGTGTTAACGAGCATTGGCTCGTTGATGGTTCATTTACCGAGGACCTTGCGGTCGGCGCGTCTCCCGATGTGAGTTTTCAGCTTGGCCTTCGCTGGGTCCCGTGATAGCAACAGCGACTTGCCGACACTCCTGAAGGGGATTCGGCAATGCTCGCTCTGTGAGGCACACCTGCCTCTGGGTCCTCGACCTGTCGTGCAGGCGTCGACAAAGGCCCGCTTACTTGTCGTTGGGCAAGCGCCCGGGCGTAAGGTCCACGAGACCGGAATTCCCTTTAACGATCCGAGCGGCGATCGACTGCGGGCCTGGCTCGGCATTGATCGCGACACCTTCTACAACGAACAGCAGGTCGCGCTCATCCCCATGGGGTTCTGTTTTCCCGGCACCGGTCGAAGCGGTGACTTGCCGCCGCGCAAGGAGTGCGCCGAGGCGTGGCGGAGTGATCTGCTGGAACAACTCATGGATGTGAGGCTGACGCTTGTCTTGGGGCAGTACGCAACGCGCTGGCACCTTCCCGATGAAAAAGGCTCGCTTACAGAGATCGTGAGTCGCTGGCGGCGCTGGGCGCCGACCACGTTTGTCGCGCCTCACCCGAGCCCAAGAAATCAGCTGTGGCTGAAGCGGAATCCCTGGTTCGAGGAAGAGCTCTTGCCCGCGTTGCGGGCGCGAGTCAGCAAGGTGCTGGGAGATTCCTGATCTAACACTTAGGCGCTATTGTACGAGGCCATCGGCATGGCATTGTTATGTCTTGGTGCGAAAAGAAGGGAATTTAAGGAGCACGCCATGACGACGATGATTTACCCCACCACGAACTTCAAGGCTGTGGAGCAGCTGGTGGTTGCCAGGGGTGAGGGCGTCTATGTTTACGACGACCACGGCAAGCGCTATCTCGAGGGTATGGCCGGTCTTTGGTGCACAGCGCTCGGTTACGGCAACGAAGAAGTCATTGAGTGCGCCACGGAGCAGATGCGGACGCTGACCTTCAGTCATATGTTCGGCGGCAAAACGCACCCCTCGGCCATGAGGCTTGCCGATCAGATCGCCGAGATGGTGCCGATTAAGGACGCCCGTGTGTTCTTCGGAAGCTCCGGTTCCGATGCCAACGACACGCAGATCAAGCTCCTGCGCTATCACGCCAATGCCATTGGTAAGCCTGAGAAACACAAAATCATCGCGCGAGAAAAGGGTTACCACGGAGTTTCCATCGCCTCCGCATCCCTCACTGGCTTGCCCGCTAACCACATGCACTTTGGTCTGCCTTTCGAGGCGCTGGGCGTTCTGCGCACCGGTTCGCCGCACTATTACCGCGAGGGGTTGCCGGGAGAGAGTGAGGCGCAGTTTGTTGATCGCCGTATCGCAGAGTTAGAGACGATGATCCTGGCGGAAGGGCCCGAAACGATCGCGGCGTTTATCGCAGAACCCGTAAACGGGGCTGGCGGAGTGATTGTTCCGCCTATAGATTACTTTAATAAATTGCAGCAAATTCTTGATAAATATGAAATATTGATGTGGTCCGATGAGGTGATATGCGGTTTTGGTCGCCTCGGCACTGATTTCGGCTGCAATGCTCTCGATATGAAGCCGTCGATGATGTCCCTGGCAAAAGCGCTCTCTTCGGCTTATGTGCCCGTGAGTGCTGCGATCATTCCAGGCGACATATACGAAGCTATGGTGGATACGGTGAGTGATGTCGGTGTGTTCGGGCATGGGTATACCTATTCGGGACACCCGCTGGGCTGCGCTGTCGCTTCAAAAGTCATCGAGATCTACCAGCGGGGTCAAATCTTCGAGCATGCGGCGCAGGTGGGCGATTATCTGCAGCAACGTCTCTCCGCCCTGGAATCTCACGATCTCGTGGGTGAGGTGCGGGGCATGGGTCTTATCGGTGCCGTCGAGCTCGTCGCAAACAAGGAATCGAAGCAGCCGTTTGTAGGCAACGCCATGGGCGGCTACGCGCAGAAGCAATGTGAGGAACAGGGCCTGATACTGCGCGCTCTGGGCGGGAATAGCGTCGCCATTTGCCCACCGCTGATCATTACCCGTGAGCAGGTGGATGAACTGGTGGACAAGCTAACCATTGCATTGGATCGCACCCTCGATCACGCGCGAACAGAAGGCCAGCTCACGACTTAAGCCTCCTTTTCGACCATCTCCCTTGCGTGCCATTCAGGTACGCAGTAGAAACATGCGTGTCTGTTGACGTTCATGCATTCGTTCTCTGCTTTACTGAAGGTGAGAATGCGTGGCATCGACAGCGATGTCCCAAAAATAAGATCCCGCCAGCGGGCAGAAGCGGAGAGGGCAGCACATGTCGAACGTGTCAAAGGAATCAAAAGCTCAGGACTTGAAAGCAACGGCCTGCATCCTCTGCAGCCTGAACTGTGGACTCAAAGTCAAAACAGACGGCACGCACCTCGCCAAGATCATCGGCGACAAAGATCATCCCGTTTCTGAAGGGTACGTCTGCGAAAAGACGCAGCGCCTGGACTACTACCAGAATGGTCCCGATCGTTTACAGACGCCCATGCGACGCAAGCCTGATGGCACTTACGAAGCGATCGACTGGGATACGGCGATCCGCGAGGTCGCTCAGAAGTTTACCGAGGTAAGAGATACTTTTGGGGGCGAACGCATCCTTTACTACGGCGGTGGCGGCCAGGGGAACCATCTCTGCGGCGGCTACGCCAACAGCTGGCTAAAGGCCCTCGGGGTCCGCTATCGCAGTAGTGCCCTTGCGCAGGAAAAGACGGGCGAGTTCTGGGTCGCCGGCGAAATGATGGGCACGCTAGGGGAGGGTGATTTCGAAAACGCCCAGGTTTCCATGATGATCGGCAAAAATCCGTGGCAGTCCCATGGCTTTGCTCGGGCGCGCGCGGTGATTCGAGAAATCCAGAAGGATCCCCGTCGGGTCATGATCGTCATGGATCCTCGTCGTACAGAAAGCGCAGAAAAAGCGGAATACCATCTGCAGGTGAAGCCCGGCACCGATGCCTGGTGTCTTGCGGCGATGGTGGCGACGCTGGTGCAGGAAGACCTGGTGAACCACGCCTGGATGGGGGAGCACACGGTCGACTACGACACCATCAAGAGCACCTTTGGCCAGATTCCCATTGCCGATTACGCCGAACGTTGCGGAGTGCCTGAGGATCTCATCAGAGAAGTCTCGCGGGTGATCGCGAATGCCGAAAGCTTCTCAAGTTTTGAAGATCTTGGTGTTCAGATGAGCGTCCATTCCACCCTCAATAGCTGGCTGCAACGTTTGCTATGGCTAACCACTGGGCACTTCGCACGACCGGGTTGCTATCAGCCAACGATTCCGTTGCTGCCAATCGTGCGCGTCAACAAGAAGAGCCATCACCGCAGTCCGGTCTCAAACGCAAAGATCATTACGGGAATGATTCCCTGCAACGTCATGGCGGAAGAGATTCTTGCAGACCATCCCAAATCGTACCGCGCCATGATTATTGACAGCGGCAACCCAGTGCACTCCGTCGCAGACAGCCAGTCAATGCGGGAGGCTATGCGCACTCTCGAGGTTTCCGTCGTCATTGATGTAGCCATGACAGAGACGGCCCGTCAGGCGGATTATGTCCTGCCTGCAGCGAGCCAGTACGAGAAGGTCGAGGCGACGTTCTTCAATCTGGAGGCGCCGCGCAACACCTTTCATCTGCGCCATCCGTTGTTCGAACCGCTCGAGGGCACATTGCCCGAGGCCGAAATTCATGCGCGCTTGCTCGAGGCCATGGGTGAACTAAAGGAGTCCGACTACGCGGCCCTGCGCAGCGCAGCATCCAAGGGTCTTGCTGAGTTCTCTGAGGCTTTCATGGCGGAGGCGGCGAGCAATCCATCGATCATGAAGTACATCTCCGTAGCCCTTTACCGCACCCTGGGGCCATCGCTGCCCAAGGGCCTCGAGCAGGCCGCCGCCGTGTGGGGCCTTTGCTTTATGTACATCCAGCAGTGGCCGCAAGCCGCAGCCCGCGTCGGATTCGGTGGAAATTTGGTCGAGGCTGCCAATGGCCTGTTTCAGGCGCTCCTTGATAACCCTTCAGGCGTTGAGTTCGCGGAGATTACCCAGGAAGAGATGTGGCAAACGGTGGAAACGCCGGAAAACCGCATCCGCCTTGCGATCCCGGAGATGCTTGAGGAGTTTGCAAACATAGACAGCATTCCCGGACCGGCCCAGAACTACCCATTTGTTCTGTCCGCCGGCGAGCGACGCTCGGAGACGACAAACACCATCGTGCGGAATCCCGCGTGGCACCGAAAGGGTGTTTACGCCGGCCTGGCCATCAGCCCGCAGGATGCCCAATCCATTGGTTGCAATGATGGCGACGAGGTCCTCGTTGTCACGCCCCGTGGTGAAGGGCGCGCCAGTGTGTTCGTTTCAGATCGCATGCAGCCTGGTCACGTATCGCTTCCCAATGGTACGGGCCTGGACTTTGCACCGGAGGGCGAGAACCCGCAGCGTTATGGTTTGGCGCCAAACGAGCTCACCGATGCCGCGTGGCGAGACCCCATCGCGGGCACCCCGTGGCACAAGCACGTGCCGGCCAGGGTCGAGCGTCTTCTCGTTGGCTGATTCAAGGCGCTGCCGAGCGTTAGCCCTCAAACCCCAGGAAACGACTGGCCTCGGCAACGGACTTTCGCTCTGAGACCACCGCGTTTGCAGGGAAACTGTCATCTGGCCAACCCAGCGCGACGGCTTTCATAATCACTTGGTCTTCTGCAATACCAGCGTGCTCACGAACCACGGGGGACTGCATGATTCCCTGGCTGTTGATCACGGCCCCGAGTCCGCGCGACCACGCCGCGTTCAACAGCGCGGTGGTCACGGCGCCACAGTCGAAGGCGGTGTCGTCGCTGTCGGCCAGCTCCCGGTCATAGGTGATGATCACACAGACGGGCGCATCAAACTGGCGAAAGCCTCGCAGCACCCAATCCTGACGACCATCCTTGTCCTCTCGAGCAATACCCATGGCGCTGAACAACTGCTTGGCCACCCCCACCTGGCGGTCACGGTGTTTGCCTGCAAACGCCTGGCCGATGCGAAATTCCCGAGAATGGGGAACACCGGCTAGATTTCGTTCTGTGTTGCCCGCGCGAATGCGATCGAGAGGCTCCCCCGTCAGCACCGTGAAATTCCAGGGCTGCGTATTCATGGACGAGGGCGAGCGCATGGCGAGTTGCAGTACTTCTTCGATCAGGGAACGGGGCACGGGATCGGGTTTGTAGCCGCGAATGCTGCGGCGCCCCAAAACGACATCATCAAACTGCACAACAAATCTCTCTGGTCTTGATAGGTAAGCAGTGTACGGAATTTGCTGTGGTTGCGGGAGCAGAACTCCGTGCGGATTTGCGGCCATCTGCCGGAACGCCCAAGAGATTCAGGCCAGCCGCGGCGCCGGTCACTTCAGCGGGTAGGGATCGAGCGAGACTGGGATTCTGATTTCGCCGCTTTTGTCTGCGTCTGCTTCTGTGGCTTTGGCTGCGGCCGCTGCCGAGTTTCGGGGCCCTTCAGATCAGCTGTCGACGAGGGAGTGAACTGCTTCGGCGAAAAGCACGGGATGTTGATACACCGCCAGCTGACCTGCACCGCGCCCCGTGAGCACCGTGGCATTTGGCAGCTCCGACACCACCGCCTCGACTCTCTCCAGAGTAAAAAGACGATTGTTCTCGCCATGAAGAAACGCAAGCGGCTTTTCGTTCTGGCCATCGAGCAACGGCGACCAGTCGCTGGCCCAGCGACAGACATCGGCAACGAGACAGCGGACATCCTCAAAGGAGTAGGCAATGATGCGCCGTGTCACCTCATACCATCTCCGATCCGTACGCGTCAGTTCCTGGTCTTCGGGGCTCCCCTCGAAAAAGTAATCGATGACGCGAGCTTCGCCTTCCGGTGAGCCCTTGAAGTCGTTGGCAAACAGCCGATGCGGTACCAACAAAACTTCCGGAAAATAGCGCGCCGAGTAAAACGTTCGTCGGGGCGCTTTGGGTAACGACTTGAGCTCTGAGCGAGACCGGAACGGCACGCCGGTGTCGATGAGAACAAGGCCGCTGCAGCGCTCGGGAAAGGCCTTAGCACAGGCGAGGGCATAGAGACCGCCCGAGCAATGGCCGGCGAACACGGCGCGATCGACGCCCTCTGCGTCGAGTATGGCGCGGTAGTCCTTTGCGAGATCCTCCGGGCCATCAGCAGACCGCCCCCGCAGCTTCGCATTCCTCTGAGGGCGATGAATGGCGATGACGCGGATTCCATGTTCCGCGCACGTCCGACGGAAATCTGGTGTCATATCCGGCGGGGTTGTTGAATGAAACATCACTACGGGGATTCCACTGGGGTCACCGTAACGCAACCATGAGTAGCGGGCATGCCTCAGCGTTAACTCGCCTTTACCGCACTCACCGGTAAGGCTGTCATTCCAGTCCAAACCGATATCGGAGGGTCGGCGGGCGCTGGTCGTGAGTTGGGACAGCGTCGCCAGATATAGCGCAAGCTCTGTCTGGCCGCTCACATCCATTTTACCGTAGATCTGGGTGAGCTGTGTTCGAATGGTCCTAACGGAACGATCGCGTTCCTTCGCGACCGCCGCGATGGAGCCCGTTTCCACAAGGCTTTGGAGCACTGCGATTTCTGCAGGCGTCAACTGATAAGCCGAGGCCAGCAGAGGCTCTAGATCGGCGGTCCACGTGGGCTTCGCGATTTTGATGACAAGATGGTGCTGGGCCAGGCCGCCATTACCGAGCAGCAGCTGTCGCGAGGCTACTGCGAAAAGAGGCGGCGCGTCAGTCGGTCCCGCAAGACGCAGGAGCGTGGCTTCCATTGCACCCGACGAGAGTAGCCTGGCTAAGCGTCGCTCGTCTGCAGGCGCAGCGAGGCGTTCCTGCAGCGACCAACTTTCGCCACCCTTGAGGGCGCTAAACAGTTCGTTCTCTGCGACCGGATGAAGAGTTTCCGTGAGGACGATGGCAGGCACCAGCTGCTTGTCCACGAACACGATGGGGCTCTCTGCGCTGGACGCGGCGGGCGCATCCAGGATCTGCGCTGCGTGAGAAAAATGCCGTTTGAAGAGCTCTCGCCAGTCGCTGGCCTCCTGTTCAAGGTCTTCAGGAGCTGTTTCCAGGAAGGTATCCATGGCGTTGATGAGGGAGTCGCGATGCAGAGGGTCGACCACCGCCTCATACAACCCTGCAAGGACCTCGGCGGCAGCGGAGCGTGCGGCATCATCGCGAGCGCCATCACCCTCTATTTCGCCTTGAATCACAGGGGACGGTGCCCTTCTGCTTCCGCTTTGGCGATGAGATCTGACATGACGCTGCGGGTAATGCCGTTGATTTCAAGACCACCCATCTGAGAATAAAGGTTCTTGTGGCTCACTTTGACGATCAAACCGGAATCAAAAACAGCGACTAGACCGACCGACAACCGATCACCCTTGCCAGGACGACCCGTTGCGCCTCCGCCCATGAGATAAACGGGGTGGCCATCTACCTTGCTCGCGAGGTAGGCACCTTCATTTTCCGCCATCCAGCTTCGCAGTTTATCCAATTCATCCGGTGCAAACTTTACGACTTCCAAACCGACGTTATTGAGGGTCGGAGGCACGTTTGCCTGATCCTCGGCATTGTAGAGAGGCGTCGGTAGCTCAGCAATTCGCAGGTAAATCTGCTCATCATTCATCACATAAGGTTTCGGTGCAGGCATGACGCCCCACCCACTGGGCAGAACCGGCGTCATGAAAGCAAGATCACCCGCGCAGCTTGCATCGAACATCTCGGTTCGCCACCGGTTTGCCTCGAAAAGATCCTCATAGTCGTAGCGAGAACCAACCATGAGTCCGTCCCCTTTCTGCGCCGGAGGGCAGCTGGACGTTGTGGACGCACCAAAGTCCGTGCTCTCTCCGTCGCCGCAGGCGCCCAATGAGACAAATAGCGTTGCAACCAATAAACGTGTGCGAACGGGTGCGTCGAACTCGCCGGCAGGCCGCAAGGCCCTGTTTAAGAGATACACGATTGATTTCATGGTTTGGGCATCTTTTGACCGGGAAGTTCGCAGCCTCCCAAAGGTCTACGACTCTCGCATGCGTCATATGACGTATGCATTGGAATTCAGTGAGGAGTAGCGTGTTGACGACTAAAAAAAAGGCCGTTCCTATGCGTGTTTTCTGGTTAATAGCGGTGATCGCAGCGCTGCCCTTCACAAGTTCTTTGAGCGCCGCTGATTCTTCTGAATTGTGTGAATCTCTTGGCCGCACGAACATTGATTGCGCCTGTGTCGCGACGCGACAGGAGGTTTTCGCACAAATCGCACCGGATCCCGCATGGCAACGTCTCATTGACGAAGGCTATCGATATGCTCTCGGTCTCGAAAACACCTATGAGGGACAGATTGAATCTGTGTACGCGGTCCCCGAGCGTGCCTTGCTTCAGGGCTTGGTCTTTGAAGAATTCGGAGGGCGGCCTGAAAACATTGAAGACTACGAAGCCGGGTGTGTTGTCGCCGGCGCAGGCACCAATGAATTTCCGGCGCCTCGTTCAACGCCCTCCATCGATCAATATGTAAAGCTCTGCGTCGGCTCAACGGGCGATGCGCGATATTGCTCCTGTATCGCCGGCCAGTTGCAGCCTGAAGTCAGTGACCGGGAGTTTGAAGCTTATCTGCGGTCATTCTCTGACTATCGCGATAAGGATGCCTATACGACGACGGAGATGGCCGCGGATCGGGGAAAGGCTATGGGCCTCTCGGGTGATGCATTTCTCATCCTTCAGACAGAAGCCCGCGAGAAAATAAACGCCGTCGAGAATAGACGTGAGCAATATTGCAGCGCCATGCTGTGGGCTGATCAACGTGCAGGAGATCCCGCACAGACGCGAGCGCGGGGAGGGTTCTCTGAAGAGGAGCTGGCGGCAGTAAACGTGCGGGAAGCACCGGGCTCAGCCGCAAAGGCTGCGGGAGGACCAGTTGATCAGGCCCGCTCGATCATCGAATCCAACTGTTCCAAGCAGGGAAATAGCGGGGAGTACTGCGCGTGTTACCTCAACGACTTCAATGATCGTGTGGTCCCAGCGGCTTCGTCGGGCTCCGTCGCTTTAGCGTGGGTGGTCTCCTTCAGTCCCTTCGCAGAGATGGGCCCGCAAAGCATGGCATTAATGCAGCAGATTCCGCAGGCCGACTTTCAGAGCGCTGGCATGCTCATGATGCAAACCATGGACATTGGTGAGAGCTGTGCTCAGGGCAGCACGGCAACCGACATTGCTGACACCGCCCTCAACGGAACTGCCAAAGAGCGCATGACAGCCATCTGTATCGAGGAAAATGACGATCAAACGCTCTGTCGCTGCCTGACGGAGAAAATGGCAGCTGGCCTGTCGGAGGATGACTTCGAACTTGTCGTCGATATGCGCGAGGCCGAATTTCGTGGTGCGGAAGACCCGCTCGCCACCGTCGCGGAGCAGCGTGGTCTGACCAAAGCGCAAGCAGAGGCAGCCTTGATGGCTAACAGAGGCTTGATGGGGGGTGTCATGAACATGGATGTGATGGCCTGCATGGGCGGACTGCCAAGTACATCGGGTATGGTCACTCCAACAGGAGGCTGAGTGATTCCTTGGACGTTTCTCCGTCGATTGACTGCCGTGACACTGGTTACGGTGGCTGCCTTGTCGCCGACAACCGCGCACGAATACGAAGAGCTCGCCCCTCTCGGCGACGCTCTAACGCTGTTCCTGGTGGAGCTATTGGAAGAGGGCAGATCGACTGGGCACCTTAAGGGATCATTTGATCGCTCCTCGGCGTCTCAGGAAACAGCGATACGCTTAGAACTGATGGTCGACACGGTGAGCCCGAATGATATGCGCTGGCTTGAGGAGGTGCCGCGCCGAGAACTTGAGCACCCGGCGCTCGGCAGGGTGCCCGCGAGCCAAGTCCTGACGTTGCTGTCCGCCCTAGCGCATGCGCTGAACCACTCGGGCGATGATCACGATGCACCTCCTCAAGAGGCAAACTCGGATCTATCGGGCATCAAGGAACGGTTGGAAGACCTTTCAAAAAACTACTGGGGTGTTGAGAGCAGCACCGTTGAATCGCGATGAATCGTGATCGAGGAAAGTCATGGATCGGCAGGTCAATCGCTCTTCTTCTGACGTTTGCACCGTTTGGCCACGCTTCAGGGTTTTATACAAATGATTGGGTGTTTCTCGCATCTGAGCATTCCCATGAGTACCTTTATTTGCTGAGCGCGTATGACCCATCCTCAAGGATAGGAGCTGCAAACATTCCGTTCATTGCGTCGAATTCCTATCCAGGGGCAATTGAAGGGGGCGGGCGCATCGAGTGCCTATCGCCGAAGAACTTCCTGGTCCCGCGGGGCGAAAGTTACCCGGAAGATGAGGAATATACCCCGCCAGTGGCGTTTGACGTGTCTTACTCCTTTGTCGATCGATTGCGCGCCGCCTTGAAGCGCAATGCGCAATGGCTTGACCGGCGACCGCAGCGGATACCGCAGATTACGAGCTATGCATCTGCGGATCGTTACAGTTATAGAAAACTCCCCCTCATAGCGCCTTACATCAGTGCGACCGGTGGCTCAGTGAACTACTTTGGGTGCACGCCCACAGAGTCGTTTCTTGCGGTAAACAGTCAGCACAGCAAAGACGGGAGTAACTTTCTTCGATTCGGTAGAAGTGCGGAGCTACTGGGCCGAGACGAGATCCTCGTGGACTACACATCGACGCACGAACTCATACACATCCATCAGAACAACGTTGCACCATACAAACGGAAGGCCCTGCCAAAAGCAGACATCAACCCGGATTGGATCATCGAGGGGATTGCCGATGCTGTCGGCGCTCGGCGCGCCCACGTCTCACACGGCGGATACCCGGCAATTATGGGGCGCATTGGCCCTCGCAGTAACGGCTTCTACCGACGTCTGTACTTTCTTCGCAACTACAACATCCCTTTAAATTTCAGTCCGAACCTGGTCGGGACGGGGGTTAAGGGCAAGAAGCGTCTGGCTGGGTACAGTCGTGCCGAATATCAAGTTCTTTCGCAGATCGAAATGAGCATGCTCAAAAACCTGGACTACGAGACGAACGGGTTCTGGTTCCACGTTTTGGATCGTTACCTCGACTACAACGTCGGGGGATTTGCTGATCTTTACAGACGGATGGATACGCCGAGTCTTACGCGCCTTACACAACAAGTTGATTCGTTTTTGGATGGTGAAGATGGCGGCGCGATGCGAGGGCTTGAACATGTATACCCGCAGTTTCTCGCGGAGTTTGCCAACTGGTGGGAGGTCAGGACGGCGAAGAGAATTGGCGAGACAAAGTGGCTGAACGTGGCATTTAATGGCTGTCGTGATTACTCGCTTTCAGCTACGGCGGCGTCCAAGGAGCTCAATATTGAGCTGTCTGAGTACGCCGGCGCGTGCCTGGATATCACGATAGATGGCGCCAGCGCTGCTGATTTCACGGAACTTCAGTTAGCCGTCAGAGCCGAGGATTCCCTGGCTGATGAAGTGTATCTTGGCATGGCGCGAATTCGTGGCAGCCGGGAGGGCGAGCAAAGCTGCTTTGACGTCGTCGAGAGCCGCGGCATCCAAACAGCGCCCTGCCTCATAGACCCCCGACAGGGGATTCTTCACTGGAAACATGCCGCGCAGCAGAAACCGCCGATGCTGGCTCGTAGCTTCAATGTTGGAGGTGTTAGAGGAAAGCAGGGGCAGGACCTTTTTATGCGCATTATCCTCACGCGCGTCCCGTCGTCTCATCGTGATCTTGTGGGCGAACTTGAGCGGCGCCGATTCTCGGTTGCAGTCTCGGCCGACTACGCACAGTTAAAGAGCAAGAAAGCCAGAGATCCTCGATCGAAAGCTGTCTCCCGCTATGGAAAACGGCAAGGAGAGGGAGCAGCGGCCACCGCCGGAGGTATGGCCGCAGCGGATGCCAACCGGCTGGACGCGCTCCGCGGCCGGGTAAACACACCTTTCGGTGACACAAAGGTGTCCATCTCGGGCACCCAATTGTCGGTTGCTCTGGAATCAGAGGACGGCGCTTCCTTTTTGGTGGGCTTTCAGATGAAGGAGCCGCTGGAGCCAGGCGTTACAGGGGCGGTAGAGGCCACTGCCATTATGGGGGCTACCGATGAGTCGGGCTCAGAGGTCGTTGCCTATCAAGACCCGGACAAAAAAAGCGAGCTGAACATCTCAAATCACGACGATCTCAGCCTAACGTTTGATGGCACTGCCAGGCTCTGTGTCTTGCCCACAAGTAAGCTGCTGAATTTCGCGGATCCACCGACCGACTTCTGTGAAGCGGGGCGCCGGGAGAGCTACGAAATTAGTGGGAGCGTGGCATTTCCGACGGTGCTAACCAGCTCGGACGCTTATGTCTTTCAAGGAAGCGAGGCTCTGGATGCCTATCAGGATCTCCGCTTGGCGCGTATGGGGCTGCTACCATCGGGCGGTGCCTCTGGCGGATCAACGTCGAGCGGCCCCGCAACTCAGAGCACCTCGAGCGGCGGCAATTTCCGCGGAGAAATGGCCCCGATGGGTGGGTCCTGCTCAATCACCAATCCAGACGGCGCCTGTGACTGCTCCTGTGAGTCTCGGCGCTGCTTTGAGAAAAAGCGCGACAACGATGCGCTGAGAGGCCAGGAAGCCGCATGCCCCCTGACCTGTGGAAAACGATGGAGACAGTGCTGACAGCACTGCTTGATTTGCGGTTATCGCTAGATGGTCTTAGCTGTCTATTGAAATAGAGCTGTTTACTAGGATGAGGAAGGTGCCATGACACAGAACCACAAAATGATTCGCTCTTTAATGACAAACGTCACTTTTGCGGGGGCTTCGCTCGTTGCCGCCAGCTCGTATGCGGGTACGGCCATTGTTTCCATGGAAGGCGGTGGCGACGTCACCTACGAATACTCAAAAAGCGCGCTACGGATGGGGACTCCCACCGAACCAAGCTACTCCGTTGTTCGAGATGGAAAGATGTACGCGGTTATGTACGAGGGTGAGCAGCCTACGGTGATCGATGCCAGCTCTGTACTGAAAGGCTTCGCCTCAACCATGGGCCAAGATGCGACGAGCAGCCTGACTGCAGAAATTCTCGAGATGAAAGACACCGGGAAGACCGAGGTAGTCGCGGGTGTCAGTGGCAGAATCTATCGCGTGACCGTGCGCGACGGTAAGGGCGTGGAGAGCGTCGAAGACGTTGTCCTTTCATCGGATGCTCGCGCTCGCGAGTTTACGGACGCACTGTTCTTGATGACGTCGATGAGTTCTTCTGTTGGTGGCGAAGAAGCGCTGAAAGCGGCCCAGGACATGAAGAAACGGTTAGACGCGGAAGGCTTGGGCTTTCTTCGCTTTGGGGATGAAATGAAAATCACAAGCATCAATAGTGATCCCGTACCGGCTGATCGCTTTGAACTTCCAGCAGAGCCCGTAGACATGAGTGGCATGGGAGCGCTTTTAGGCAACATGAGCAAATCTGCTAATGACACAGCTGATCAATCAGCGACCAGCGATTCGGAGCCGAGTCAGGGCGGCGGTGGTCTTATTGGGTCCGTTATGGGGGCTATTAGCAAGAAGGTCGATCGCCAGGCCGATCGTGCCGCAGGCACCGTTGAGGGCGAGATCGACAGTGAGACTGATGAAGCCGTCGACAAGGGGATTGGCAAAGCACTGGGCAAGCTTTTCGGCAACTAGAGTTAACTGGCCACAAGAGAGGAGGGGGCTTCGGACAACTGCCCCCCTTTTTTTATGTTTTTTAAGCCGTCTCAGGGCGCTGGCGCAACCACTACAAAGTCCCGCCGGCCTCGCGTCTGAGATCCTCTACGTACATATTGCACATCACAGGCAGCGTGTGACGCACGGCTATCGCTCGACGCTTACGTGATCGCTGATCCGGTAGCCTGATGCTTCCCGTCAGTACCTTCGCGAGCCAGCGACTCTGTTGTTCGGCAACAGGCCATAGCGCACACATCACTTTGCAGTACCCGATGAAGAACAGATTGTCTTGCGTTGGATGGGCGATACGTTGGTAGAGGCAGAGGTCATTCGGGGTACTCCCAAGGACTTCCTTTGACAGAAACGGAATATCCATGTCATAGCCTGTGGCGTACACAATCACATCGATTTGAGCGCTCGATCCGTCTGTGAAGCGCACCGTTTTCCCATCAAACCGCTCGATCCCCGGGCGCACGTCAATGCGTCCGGCCTGGAGCGCCGGGATGAAATCGAAGGATAGGGTGGGGCGATCCTCCCACGGAGCCAGCGAAGGCTCGGGGAGGCCAAGGGCGGTGTGGCCGCCGCAGGCATCGCTGAGTGCCTTCAAACCTTTCCCCATAACGCGGCGCGCAAGAAAGGTTCCTACGCTGGTAGGTAACGATTTCAAAACACCGGGCGGCGGTTCAGCGGAATGGGGGGCTTTACCGTCGGTCGGCTCACCATTGGCAATCTTCGGAAGCACCCAGCGCCCTGAGCGGATCGCCATTGCCACCAGACTGGCGTGGCCATCCGCATGTTCCGGATCGCTCAGCTCCGCCGCAATTTCCGCTGCGCTTGTTCCAAGGCCAACCACCAGTACTCGGCGGTCACGCATATCGATTGGTTTTGCGACATCAAAGTAGTCATGGGAGTGCAAGTGTTCGCCAGAGAAATGGCCGGGAAAGGAGTCATGGGGATTCCGGGGGCGCCGGTATTGGCCCGTCGCGACGACGAGCGCATCGTATTGGCGCGTGTCGCCATTCTCGAAGCGCAAGTTCCATCGACCGGTAGAGTCCTTGCTGGCGCTTACCAAACGACTATCAACGTGAATGTTGTCGACAAACCCAAAGTGCCTCACGTATCGCCGAAAGTAATTGCATAGTTCAGCGGCCGTCAGATACGTCGGATCCTTATCCTCAAACGGGAAGTCTGGAAACGCCATGTTCGGATTGGATGTGTTGGTCATCAACGACCGATAACCGCCCGGCCGCGTTCCAACGTTCCAGATGCCGCCGATTTCCGATCCAGCCTCGAAGCAATCAAAAGCGATGCCTGTCTGCGAAAGGGCTTTACATGCTGCTAGACCGCACGGTCCTGCGCCGATGATTGCCACTGAGGGGAGAGAGGTCATCACTCTGTTGAGGACTGCGTTGTTATCGAGATAAATACTTTATTTAACATAATATATATTATGCGAAGTCCTTGATGGTGGGCTTTGGCAGTTGAGGCAGTCTATCAAGGGTTTTGAGGGATTCCCTGTCCTTACGAGCTGCGTCGATCGATGCCACATTGGCAGTACCTTGAGCGGCCGCAACGGCTGCTGGATCAATACCCCAGAACGGCGCTAGCAAGTTGATCGGCTCCCAGCTGTATCGGTAATGCAGTTCATTGCAGTACAAGACCCCATTGCGGATTTCCCAGTGATCCCAACCAAAGCGATCCAGTCTTCCTTGCTGGCTCATGATGAGCCTGACTGCCCAGCGTGGGGATTCATTTCTGCGCCATCGATACCAGGTAGACGTTGTGATATCGCAAAGCTCGAGGACGTCTGGCAAAGACATGCCAACGATTAGCCTGGCCTCTTCAACGGACGTCGTAACATCCAAGAACTGGTATTGAGAGCGCATGTGTATCACTCGGTTTCGAGCTGCAACTTAGAGGTGTCTGCAACCGTAATCTGAGCCTCGCTGTATTGGTCGAGCTCTTGCAGCAATTTGCGAATGAGGAACCAGGGCGTGGACTGGTCATTTGGATGTTCGAGGACTGCCTCAACTACCCAAAGCATGTTTTCTATGTAGCAGCCAACTTCCAGGTGATACTCGCCAAAGCGCTTTTCGATAGGCGGCAACTCTTGAGGTGCGTTCATGCTGCTCGAAGACTCCTTACACTGGGCTGGCGGTACCAGTGCGGCATAAGCGCTGGAGTAACTGAGATAACCTCGCCAAGCTTAATCTGCGGAGACTGGCGAGAGATGTCGTGAGGGATAGAGATATCGATGCCTAGCCTTAAGAGCCTATTGCGGTGTACGTGATATTGGCTCTTTGAGCGGTCGAGATCGGTGCCGTGTAGCCATTTAAGGTAATAGGACTCTGTGGAGTTAGCTGCTTGAGTGCTTTTGCAAATGCCCTGCTCGAGCAACTGCTCTGCAATGGTTTCATACGTCATGTCTTGGACCTCTAGTCTCTGAATCGCACTGTGGATGTCATTTAAGTAAGGGAGGAAGTCTGCTTCATCGCACCGACCGTAATGTGCGAGCGTGTCGTGTTTTTTCAGCCAAGGAGCTTTCTTGCTCTGTTCTTCTCGAACTATTCCATGATCTTGGCAGTACTGGATAACGCGGTCGTAATAATCAATGTCCTCTTGGTTCGCATATCTAAGTCGTTTAGCACGATGCGTAAGAAGGTCTTGGGCCTTCAGATAAGCCTTGTCATATCGATAGGTAGATCCCCTCCCCTGGTATTGAGATTTGTTCGAACGCCAATCAACGGTGTATCCGTTGGAGTAAAGGTGTGGCAGCAAACCGCGGCCAATAGTTTGAGAAGCTAGCCCTCGCAAGAAGGCAAGCTCGTTCCCCTGCCCCACATTCCAGTTCCTGGTCCAGTCGAGGCTACGGATAATCGCGCCATCGCTAACGGATTGGGCTTTTGTGCCATCTGCAGATTGCAGGAAGCTAACCCGTGTCGACTTAGTGAATGGGGGGAGATCAAGGCTAAGCAAGATTTGGTTATAGACGGCGACGCAATCGTCGAGGCGCTCGAAGCCAAAGAGATTATCGAGACGATTAAAGCGAGACGGATTGCCTGTGACCGAGACTGAGCTGCCATTGCTACGGATGGTTAGAACTGAGCTGTAGGAGCCCTCAAGCGGGAGGCTGTTAACGGTATCTGCAATGCGGTCACCAGTAGCTAAGTCATACCGCAAGACACCGTGCTTGCCTATGAGCTTCAGGCCGCCCTCGGGGTACTCCTGATGCATAGACAGCTTGTCGATGAACCAAGTCACTAAGGGCGTACCCACCTCTATCTGAGAGCCATTTGTCCGGATGTCCGGAGTTAGTTTGGGTGTAACAAGAACCCAAACTAGACCTGTCAACTACCCTGCAGTAGATATTTTTAGCACCACTGTAGGGTAGTATCAAGCTTAGAGTGTCAAATGGGGAGGTAATATCTATGCCTGCGATAGATATTTATGGTGATTTTATGTCTTTTGGGGATAACTTGAAGCGTCTTAGAAGGGATAGAAGCTGGACTCAGGGGCAGTTGGCTGACGAAGCTGGGCTGAGGCTAAGCCATATTCCGAAGTTGGAGCGGGCTGACTCGGATCCGAAGCTGTCGACGATCTATAAGCTCCTGAACGCCCTAGAGTGCTCTACCGATACATTGCTAATGGATGCCGACCAAGTTGGTGTCGATGGCCGACTCAAGGCCTCGCTAGAGAGGCTGAACGGGTTACCAGACGTACACAAGTGCGTGATCATCGACATGATCGATGCCTACTGCTTCAGGAATGCCATCAAGGGGCATTTCAAAGCGGATAACAAATTCAAGCTAATGCTCTTTAAGGACATGCCTCAAGGTTTAGTTAAGCCTGAGGAGCTGGATGGAGTTATCGAGGAGTAAATGAGAAGCGAGGTAGGCAAGCTATTGGGGTATGTGGTGCACCTACCAGCTTCTGATGAGTTCCTCGCCAAGACCTCGCGGAACATCATGGGGATTGAGGGCTGGCTATGGAGCAAGGCGCCCGAGCTGGCTTTTCTTTATCCAACGCTAAGAGTGGCCACAGCTGTAGCTAAGAGGCATGGCCCTAACTGCGTTGCCGTTGAACTTTGGGATCGAGGTTTCGACTACTACGTTCAAGAGTGTCCCTGACGCGCTTTGCTTGTCTGATCGAATAAACATACACAGTGAACTGCGCATGTTTATCCCGATCATGACGCCAATCTTTGATTAACGGGTATTGGATTTACGTATGAATGATTTCTTAGCTGGGGTGAGTGCCACCGCTGGTGTAGTCGGTGTCCTATGGGGAATTCACACCTGGAGATCGTCGCGTGCGAGAGTGCTGGTCTACATCAGCCCGGCAGAATGGTCCTTGCCATATGAACTTTCTGAAGCTCTTTCCCAACTTGATAGTGTTATCTACCACCTGAACAGCATAGTAAGCGACCCAGAGAGTCCGCGTCTTCACAGTGCTGAAGTAGACGCTGCACTTGCAAATGTAACGGAACTCTTCGAAGAATCCAATTGGCATAATAATTCATGGCCAGTCGAATCGTTGGACATATCAGTCGTGAATAAGGGCGCCAAAGAGGCTAAAAGCTTAGAGCTAATAGCCGAATCAATAATTGCGATTGATATCTATAGAGACAAGACGTGGGTGAAGTTGCAGGGTAAAGAAATCGCTGAACGCCTCAGGCCGAACGAGAAGATTGAACTAAGAATCTGGCGATCGAGGATGTACAGCAACGAGATAAACGTGGTCATGGATCACGGCAGACCGACAAAAAGAATAAGTACGGTTGTAGGCCACCATTCTACTAAGTTGGTTTGGCTAATTAAAAACATGCTGGCACCGTTCTTGGTCGTAGCACTATTTGCGGCGCTCGAATATCTATAGCGAAATCTACTTCAACGATTTATAGGTAACGCGTCGGCGCAAGCGCGGTCGGCGCTTTTGCGGCCGCCGCCGCAGACGCTCTATATATTATGCGAAGTTATGTATTTCATAATTCTGCAGATGCATCCCTAGGGGCTGGCCAAAAGCCCGATCCCAGCGTCTCTGGCCATCTCATCCAACTCAGGCAACCGTTCACTAAGTAGCGACGCCATTGCTGCCACTTCCTCATCGATCTGTGCCGCGACTTCTTTGAAGTAAGCCTGCCCCTGATCTGTCGGTGCGTAGTCACCAGATGACTCATGCGTCGCAAGATACGCCAGTCGGTTATTCAGCTTGATGCCAAAGTTCAGCGGGTCCTGGTATGCCTCGTTACGCGTCTCGTGAAGATTGTTCTCGATCACGCTGGCTTCACTGCGCAGCGCTTCGATGGCGGCGAGAAGCTTGTCAGCGCCTTCGACGCCAGCAGCTTTAGCCTTGATGTAATCCAAATCTGCGTAAAGCCTGCGGGCATCTATCACCGCCTGATGGGCTTCGCTGAGCTTGTCGCGCACGGCGATCAGGAAATCGAACTGCGCCTGCAGATCACCTTGAGACGATTGAACTCGGGGGTCTTTGAGAATCTCAAACGTCTGCTCAGAAATCTGATCGCCAGATGTTAGTCGAGCCCGATAGACCCCGGGAATAGCCACGGGGCCACGAGTGTTGGATGAATAGAGAATCAGGCCATCAAAGGAGAGGGCGTCTGCGTAGCGCAGATCCCAAACGAAGAGATTGGCGCCCTCCTTTACTTCCAGCGCACTGCCTTCCTCGTTACTCGCGAAACGCTTAACGAGCGTACCGTCCTCTTCGAGAATCTCCAGCGTGACGCCCTCTCCTTCCTCCGGCATGTCCGCCAGATGGAAATACAGCATCGCGCCATTGGGGTGGTTCTGCCCTTCCAGCAGGGGGTCTCGCTCTCCCCTGCCCCCTTGCCTCATACGGTACGTCGGCTTGGGTTTGTAAAGATGGATCGCACGAGCTGCAAGCTCGTCGTTGAGTTCATGCAGCGGCGATAAATCATCGATAATCCAGAAGGAACGACCCTGGGTTGCCACGATCAGGTTGCGATCGCGCACCTGCAGATCAGTAATTGGCACCTCTGGCAGATTGAGCTGGAGCGTCTCCCAGTTCTTGCCGTCATCAAAGGAGATGTACATACCGTACTCCGTGCCTGCATAGAGAAGGCCCGAACGATCCGGATCGGCACGAACAACACGCGTGAAGTGGTGATCCTTGATGCCGTCGGTGATGCGCGTCCAGCTACGGCCGTAGTTTGTGGTTTTGTAAAGATACGGCGTGAAATCCCCGGTTTTATAGAGCGTTCCGGCAATGTAAGCGCCACCGGGCTCTGTCGGGTGGATGTCGATGGAGTTCCACATGATCATTTTCGGGGCCGCAGACGGTGTGACGTCCTGCCAGCTTTCACCGTCGTCTCGGGTGATGTGGATAAGCCCGTCGTCAGAGCCTGTCCACAACACGCCCTGCTCGTGCTGACTCTCATTCGCGGTGAGGATCGTGGCGTAGTACTCAACGCCCGTGTTGTCCTGGGTAATGGGTCCACCGGATGACACCAGGGTTTCTGGGATAGCGCGCGTCAGATCGGGGCTGATCGTTTGCCAGTTCTGGCCTTCCGTCGTCGTGACGTGCACGCGATGAGAAAAGGCATACAGCCGGTCGCTATCGTGTTTCGAGAAGAACGTTGGGTAATTCCAGTTGAAGCGATACTTCATCACCTCCACGCCCGACCCTGCCGGATTCAGCGGCCAAACGTTGATGGCTCGACGCTGCTTGGTCTCGTGATCGTAGCGATACATGTACCCCTTGTAGGTGCCGCCATACACGATGTCGTTATTGTCAGGGTCGATGGCGTGATAGGCGCTCTCCCCGCCCGCGGTTGATTCCCAATCGCGCTCGGATATCACGTTGCCACCGCTGCGATGAAGGATGCGGATCGCGGAGTTGTCCTGCTGGGCGCCGTAAATGCGGTAGGGGAAGTGATCATCCGTCGCGATACGGTAGAACTGCGCTGTGGGCTGGTTGTGGTAGGTGCTCCAGCTGTCGCCACCGTCCGTGGAGACCTGGGCGCCGCCATCATCCGCGATGATCATGCGCTGATTGTCTGCAGGATCGATCCACAGATCGTGATGGTCACCGTGAGGCGCTACATGCAAGCTGAGGGTCTTGCCGCCGTCCGTGGAAACGCCGTAGGACACGTTCATTACATAGACTTTGTTCTCATCCTGCGTGTCCGCAATGATGCGTGTGTAATACCAGGCGCGCGATCTCAGAGCGCGGTCTGAGTTGATTTTCTCCCAGCTTAAGCCCGCGTCATCAGAACGGAATACACCGCCATCCTCAGCCTCGATCAGCGCCCACACCCGATCCGGGTTCGCGGGCGACACAGTAACGCCAATGATGCCGCGGGGCTCTGCCGGAAGATTCGGAAGGTTTGTCAGCTTTTCCCAGGTTGCGCCTGAATCCGTGCTCTTCCACAAATCAGATCCGGGGCCGCCGCTGGACAAACTGTATGGGGTACGGCGGACTCGCCAGGTGCTGGCGTAGATGATCCGTGGATTGCCAGGCTCGAAAACAAGGTCTACGGCGCCCGCATCTGCATTGGCGTAGAGAATCTTCTCCCAGGTCTCTCCACCGTCGATGCTCTGGTAAACGCCGCGCTCTTCACTGGGCTGCCACAGGTCACCCATCGCCGCGACGTAAACGATATCGGGATTGGACGGATGCACACGGATACGACCAATGTGACGGGTGTCTTTCAGGCCAATGAATTTCCAGCTCTTACCGGCATCCGTGGATTTCCAAACGCCGAAATTCGAGGACACATTCCCGCGGACGGTTTTCTCACCGAGGCCCGCGTAAACAACGTTGGGATCAGACTCGGCGACAGCAACCGCGCCCACAGAACCGCCGAAGTAACCATCGGAAACGTTGCGCCACTTGACCCCGCCGTCGGAGGTCTTCCAGACGCCACCGCCTACGGAGCCAAAGTAGTAGGTATCACGGTCACCGGGTACGCCTGCGACAGTGTCTGAGCGGCCCCCTCGGTACGGGCCAATGAGACGGTACTCAATTGCATCGTAGAGAGCGGGGTCATACGCCCGATCCTCGTCCCCTTCCCTGGCGCCAGCTACGGTCGATATAAGCGCCCCCAACATCAGAGCAGCGGACAGTAGAGATCCAAACCGGGAGCGTGATGGGTTGCGCATGAGCAAGTCGATTCCTGTCAACGAAGAAGACCGTAGGGACTCTACGCGCTGCATGAGTCCGGTCGCAAGGCGCCAGACCTGTTAGCATCTGCGACCCGTTTTTCAGCTAGGACCGCGAAACCCATGATCGAAGTTGTCGACATCCACGTCACTTCAATGTTTGCTGCAATATTCGCGCTTCTTCACGTGATCTTTACCATGAGAGTCGGAGGCTACCGCTTTAAGAGCGGCATTAGTCTTGGCGACGGAGGCGACAAGGAGCTGCTAGCCCGGATCAGAGCTCACGGGAACTATATCGAGCAGGTGCCCATCGCCCTACTGCTGCTGTTATTGAACGAATTGAATGGGCTGTCTGATACGTTTCTTTTAGTTCTGGGCAGCGTACTTCTGGCTGCCCGCTTGACGCATTACCTGATGATCGTTTCCCGTAGCTTGCCCGCCGTGCTGCGCCCCGTATCCATGATCTCAACCTTGGGCGTGATTCTCGTGAGCGGCCTGGCGTTGGTGCTTTAGCGGCATCACCTTATCGGGTCTGTCACCTGTCGAAGGTGAAACCCATCATGGTGCGTAACGAGCGATCACCTGCTTGCCCAGCGCCATCAGATGCACTTCATCAGGACCGTCCGCCTGACGACACCAGCGCGCATAGTTAAACGCCTCGGCCATGGGGTAGTCCTCGGTGAGTCCGCCTGCACCATGCACCTGCATGCAACGATCGATCACCGTCTGCGCCATGATGGGCACGCTGGTCTTGCTCGAGGCGATGAGGTCCATCGCGCCCTTTGCCCCGACTTCATCCATACGCTTGCAGGTCTTTAGTACCAGCAAACGCATCATCTCGATCTCGGAAAAACACTTCGCGAGGTTCTCACGAATCGACTGGTGCTGGGAGAGTGTGCGGCCAAAGGTGGAGCGCTCCGTCACCCGCTTGCAGGCAAATTCCAACGACCGCTGAGCGGCTCCAATGAGTCGCATGCAGTGGTGGATGCGGCCCGGGCCCAGACGCCCCTGGGCGATCTCAAAGCCTCTACCCTCGCCAAGGAGCATATTCTCTGCAGGAACCCGCACATCGTTAAAGCGAAGCTCCGCATGCCCCATGGGCGCGTCATCGTAGCCTAGCGTTGTTAGGGGTCTGATGATCTCGAGCCCCGGCGTGCCCTTCGGCACCAGAACCTGTGACTGCTGTTTGTGGCGGCTTTCGTTATCGGGATCGGACTTGCCCATCACAATAAAAATCTTGCAGCGCTCGTACATAGCGCCAGAAATAAACCATTTACGACCATTCAGAACCCACTCGTCGCCGTCGCGCGTAATGCGCAGTTCAACATTGGTGGCGTCCGAGGAGGCGACCTGGGGCTCGGTCATGGCGTAGGCAGAGCGGATATCCCCGTTGAGCAGCGGCGTTAGCCACTCCTCCTGCTGGGCGGGCGTGCCGTACTTCATGAAAACTTCCATGTTGCCGGTGTCAGGCGCATTGCAGTTGAAAACTTCTGGCGACCAGGTGACCCGGCCCATGATCTCTGCCAGTGGCGCGTAATCGAAGTTACTCAAACCATCGTGATCGCAATGCTCAGCGTGAGACGGGGGAACAAACAAGTTCCAGAGGCCGGCTTCCCGTGCCTTCTTCTTAAGCTCATCAATGATTGGCAGATAGGAGAAGCGATCCGACGCGCTATGGAGTTGTTCCGCATAGACACCTTCATTCGGATGAATGTGCTCGTCCATGAATGCAGAGAGTGCATCTTGGTACTCATAGGACTGACGGCTGAATTCAAACATCTTCGTATTCCCTCGCGATCGGTAATAGGACGGAATATAGCTTTTGCAGAAGCATACAAATAATTTATTATTTTTATAATCTGATATTAATTTACGTGATGTTTTTTATGCGACTCGAAAACATAGATCTCAACCTGTTTGTTGTCTTTGAGGCCATGCACCGCGAACGCAACGTCACCCGTGTGGCGAACCAACTCAATATCACTCAGCCAGCCGTGAGCAACATTCTCGCTCGACTGCGAGACGCGTTTGGTGATCCGCTGTTCGTCCGCTCTTCGGAAGGCATGAATCCCACGCCCGTCGCGGATGGTCTGATAGGCGACGTCCGAAAAGCCCTGGATCTGATGCGCAAGAGCATTGGTCAAAACACTCCGTTTTCACCATCCGAGTGCGAAAAGACCTTTCGCTTGGGAATGAATGATCTTGCGGAATTCCTCTTCCTGCCGCAGCTCTACAAGCAACTCAAGTCCGAGGCCCCCATGGCGACCCTAACCAGTTTTTATGCTGCGCGAGAGACAGCCACGGAGGATCTTAAAACGGGGAAACTCGACCTCCTCGTTGACGCACCGGCCGTCAATGCCCGAGATCTTCAACAGCGGGCCGTCGCCGGGTTTCCCTATGTGGCTTTAATGCGCTCCGACCACCCTCTTCTTGCGAAGCGCCTCACGCTGAATACCTACCTGGGCGCCGACCATCTCCATGTGTCCAGTCGTCGTACGGGTCGCGGGCACGTTGACATCGCTCTTAATCGACTGGGTAAGCGACGCGGCGTTTCGATGCGTGTTCAGAACTATCTTGTGGCTGAAAAGATCATGGCAGAAACAGATCTGATCTGGACCGCTCCCAAGATACTGGCAGATGCGCTCTCCCTGCGCTGGCGTACCCTACCCTTTGACGTCGAGCCACTCACCTGGTGTCTATACTGGTCAAAGAGCGCTGATAGCGATCCCGCAAATCGCTGGTTTCGCGAGCAAGTGGGAACCCTGTTAGCCAACTAACACGGCATTGGATTTCACGCTTTATGACCGCTCACTTTTCTGATCGCACCCCCATACTCGTTGGCGCGGGACAATGCGTGGTTCGGGAGCTACAAGCACCTGAAGAGGTTAAGTCTCCCGTTGATCTAGCAGCGCAGGCCCTGCGGTTCGCCCTTCAAGACACGGGTTCTACCCAGGTTGCAGCAGCAATCGACACACTGGTGGCGCTACGCACCTTTATTGACTCCGCCGCTGCACTGGAGCACCCCTTCGGAAGCAGTTCAAAGCCACCCGCGTCGATCGCGCAGCGTCTCGGGCTTGCACCGACTCTTCTTATCTATGGTGAGGAAGGGGGTCAGAGTCCGCAGCGATTCGTCAACGAATGCGCAGAAGCGATCTATCGCGGCGAACAATCGGTCGTGGCAATCTGCGGCGCTGAAGCGACAGCGGCGATGAAAACTGCATTGAAGCATGGCTGGTCCCTCGACTGGGCGGAGGATCCGATCGGCGACATGGATGATCGCGGATTTCAGCCCTTGTTTACCGACGTCGAGCGCAATCATCAGATCACATTCCCACCCCAAGTGTACGCTGCCCTGGAAAACGCGTGGCGCTACCACCACGGGCTGTCGGTGCAAGAGCATCAGCGCTTGATGGCGGACCTTTTCTCACCCTTCAGTCACGTTGCTGCGGACAATCCGTACGCCCAGTTCCCGGTAGCTCGCAGCGCTAACTTTCTAGCGATCACGAGCGATGACAACTACGCGCTCAATGTTCCCTACGGCAAGTGGCTCGTTGCGCAGGATGCCGTCAATCAGGGTGCAGCGGTGGTCATGACATCCGTGGGCCGGGCCCGTGAGCTGGGCATACGTGAATCGCAATGGGTATTCCTTCATGGCTACGCCGATGCGAGCGACCGACCCGTTTCCGAAAGGGAGGATCTTACAAGGTCCGTGGCAATGAACGCCGCCTACCACCAGGCACTCGCTATGGCAGAGTTGAGCGTTGAAAAGGTCGATCTGTTTGATATCTATAGTTGCTTTCCCGTAGCGGTGCTCGCGGCCTGCGATGTGCTCGATATCGATTGGCGCGGGAGCACGCCATTGACGGTAACCGGTGGTCTCCCCTACTTCGGCGGCCCGGGAAACAGCTACAGCCTCCATGCGATAGCGGAAATGCATGGTCAGTTGCGTGCTCAACCCGGCCTTTTCGGTCTTGTGGGTGCGAACGGTGGGTATCTTTCGAAGCACGCTGTAGGCGTGTACTCAACGTCGCCTCGAGGGGATTGGGCACCACGGACCGGCAACGATGCTCAGCGAGAGGTGGATCGGAGTCCGCAGATGGTTGTTCAGTTTCCTTTTGATGGGGAAGCAGACATCGAAACCTACTCGGTGATTTTCAAACGTTCAGAGCCGGTGATTGGTTTTGCAATGTGCCGAGACGTGGAAACCGGCCATCGTGTCCTGTCAAAAGTTGAGCGAGGAGATACGGCGACGTTGCAGAAACTGCTCGCGCGAGAACCCATTGGTCGGCGCGTTGCAGTGACGACCAATGAGCGCGGTGCTTACCTGCGATTTGTCGATGAAGCGGGTTAAAAACTTTTAGGTCGTCAGTTCACTTTGGACCACGCACGCCTATTTGTAAGATGAGCGGCTCTGCCGCTCGCTCGGTCAGTCTAGCCTGCTAACCGCAGTTTTTTTAACTTCCGTTTCCTTACTGTCCTGGCTTTAGCCAGCGCGCGTTGATCGGGAGTATCGTAGCGCCTACCGAAGTACGATCGGGTGGCGTCGCGTTATCTAACGACTCCTGTCGGCTCTCTTTGTTGCAATTCTCGACCCACTGGGGAGTGGCATTCTCCAGTTCCCACTAGAGTAATGGTGCTCCAGCTTGACAACGTTGTTCATTGAGCGGTGATAACGCTTACTCATAGCCTGTCTTATCTGGCGGTACTGCACGCGATGTGTATGCTCATTAGTACGTAACTTCCGTCTGCCTCGGCTCGTGGACGCGCTGGGAGGGGCGTTGGCTCTTAAGCCCTTCAAGGCCCCGCTGCACCTGGGCCTGACACCAACGATGAAAGGGGCTACGGCTGAACTTGTTCTCAGCCAAAGTGCGCCGCACCGGCAGCTTCGATGATTTGACGACGAGGATGATAACCAGAGTCTCAGACGCGCCATACATCGTTCGTTCAAGGTCACACTCTGCCCAAGCAAATTTTACAGCCAGTCATTGGGCCGGTGAGCTAAGCCGCAGCTGGTCACAGATCGTTGTTTCCGTCCTTAAGGCCGGTCACGGCGTCGGTGCTGGTTTCGCGGGTGGCATCACAAGAAAAGCGATTATTGAAGTACTTGGCACGTTTCATCGAACTGTACCGCGGCACCTAACCCTTCGGACGATCAGAGTCTAAGCATAGTGGATGATGGATCGAATGGACTTTCCTTCTTTCATCAACGTGAACGCTTCATTAATATCCTCGAGCTGCATGTTGTGGGTAATTATTGGGTCAATCATGATGTCGCCGTTAAGGTAGTCGTCTACCATGCCTGGAAGCTCGCTACGGCCCCTCACCCCGCCAAACGCAGTGCCCATCCATTGCCTTCCAGTGACCATTTGGAACGGCCGGGTTGAAACTTCCTCACCGTCGCCCGCGACGCCCACGATCACACTCTTGCCCCAACCCTTATGCGTGCATTCTAGTGCTGAGCGCATTATGTCGGTGTTGCCAATGCACTCAAAAGAGTAGTCAACGCCGCCGTCGGTCATCTCGATGATGACCTCCTCAATAGGCTTGTCGTAGTCCGATGGGTTGACGAATTCGGTGCCACCGAATTCCCTGGCTTTCTCCAGTTTGTATTCGTTGATATCCACACAGATAACTCGCGAAGCCTTAGCTTTGGCCGCACCTTGCACGACCGATAGACCGATGAATCCCATGCCAAAAATAGCAACGGTGGCCCCCTCTTCAACCTGCGCTGTATTCTTCACGGCGCCAATACCGGTAGTTACTCCACAGCCAAGCAGGCAAACCTTGTCCAGAGGTGCCTCTTTGTCGATCTTCGCCAATGAAATCTCAGTCACAACTGAGTATTCGGAGAAAGTGGAAGTACCCATGTAATGATAAATCGGCTCACCTTTGTAGCTGAATCGCGTGGTACCGTCCGGCATGACACCTCGACCTTGGGTTTCCCGAACCGCTTGGCAAAGATTAGTCTTCCCTGACAGACAGTACTTACAAACGCCGCATTCAGGTATGTAAAGAGGAATGACGTGGTCACCTGGCTCAACGCTGGTAACCCCCTCGCCGACCGCCTCTACGATAGATCCACCTTCATGGCCAAGAACGCACGGGAAGACGCCCTCCGGGTCCGCCCCAGAAAGCGTGAAATAATCTGTATGACAAACTCCGCTAGCGACATTTCGGATCAGCACCTCACCTGCTTTAGGTGGCTCAAGATCGAGCTCGACAATCTCCAATGGCTGGTTCGCTGCGAAAGCTACTGCGGCACGAGTTTTCATTATGTTCGGGTCTCAGGCTTGAACTTGAAAGAGCGTCAATCATAACTGTTTCCAAAATTAATAAAATCCGGATAATGGAACCTTTAAGATTCTATATAGAAACATAAGATGAAGAATCACCTAGACGACCTAACAGTGTTTTGTAGCGTCATGAGATACAAGACCTACACAAAGGCTGCTGAGGTTTCTGGGGTCTCCAAAAGCCATGTAAGCAAAGCAATCTCGCGATTAGAGCGCAAATTGGGTGGTCAGTTGTTCGAAAGAAACCCTCGGCGCGTGACTCCAACCTTGTTTGCTGAGGAATTGCAAAGACAAGTTGACGACAGCATACACTCCATCAGTCGCGCTCTTCACGATTTGCGATCTTCTCAGTCAATGCCGAAAGGACGGCTAAGAATCACCACGGCGGGCGAATATGGTGAAAGGGTGATTGCGCAAAAATCCGTAGCGTTTATAAAGCAGTACCCCGAAGTTGAAATTGATCTTGTATTTTCGAATAGCGTTCTAGACCTCGCTGAAAATCGAATTGACATCGCAATCCGCAACGGAGCTTTGCCCGACTCTGACCTCATTGCGAGACAAATTGATTCGAGGCGAATAACCACAGTTTGTTCGCCGTTATACGCACGTGCTAACTCCAAACCCGGAACACCCCTGGAGTTAAAACAACACGAATGCTTGGTAGGTTCTTCAGATGAATGGGTTTTCGAATCCGATGGTGTGCTAAAACCGGTAAAAATCTGGGGTAAATGGAAGAGCAACAACGGAAGCGCGTTAGCTATGGCAGCGCGGTCAGGCCTCGGCATCGCTCAGCTTCCAGAAACTTATACTCGACGCTACCTCGAAGACGGCACGCTGTTAGAGTGCCTCACTGAACACCAAACCCATAAACAGCCTATCTGGGCAGTGTTCCAAAAAAGAAGCGCCAACTCACTGCTCATAAGAAAGTACGTCGAGAGTCTTATGCATAGCACGGAGTTACCCAGTATCGTTTGTGATCTTGATTCTCAGAGTTGAACTCCTTCCCGCAAGATCCGCGAGCGAACGCATGTCTGTGGCCCACTAGAACGATCAATGGTATGGGCAAAAAGCGAGAAATCCCTTCGCTCCGTATCAGCCTGCCGTGGCACGGTCAGCGCTACCACTTGAACTCAGACCCAAACTTCGACGGAGTTAAATTACCTAGGCTTTGCCTTCAGCAAGCTTCGAAAGCTTTCGCGCATGCAGTCAGCGTATTTTTCTGGATCAGGCATCGTGTCGCGGTCCGCCAATATGGTCAGATAGATTGCGTCACAGTAACTTGTCACACAATGAAATAGACCTTGCCCTTCCGCCAGTATGCCAGTGCCCCACAACTTAACCATCTTCGCACCCGCAAAGTAGAGCGGTTCTCGAGGGCCTGGAACATTCGTGACGACGCTGTTGAACACAGGAGATACTCGATCCACTAGGCTCATGCGAAGCATTATTCTTGCTCCCATTGCGGCCAGACCTGCCGGCATGGCCCCGGATAACTGCATTAACGTCTGGGCATCGATCGCTTGTGTAATAGCTTTCGACCTCTTTGTTTCTTCCATAATGAACTGCAGTCGCTCTCCGGCATTGGCTAAATGCGTGCCTGCGCTGACCGTCATGACTACCACCTCATTACCCGTATTTTCCGATCCACTCCCAGAGCGTACTGAAACAGGCACTCCAAAGCGGAGGGGCTTTTCTGGAAATTCTGTTCTAGCCTTAAGGTAGCTACGCATCGATCCGGCGGCGATAGCCACCATCACATCGTTAACCGTGGCACCGGGAAAATTCTGCCGAATTTTTTTGACATCCGACATGGCAAACTCGCAGCCTTCATAAACTCGGTGCGGCCCGAGCGGCTTGTTAAACGGCGTGCGTGGAACGCCAGCCTTAGCCGCATCAGGGCGACTAAAGTTGCGCCGTGCATCGATCAGATTTTTTGGTAACGGTAAGAGCTTCTTCAGATTCCCCAAGCCGCGCACCGGGTTCATGATGTTGTTGACTTGGGCTCTTGCCAACAATCTAAGTGGCTCAGGTTGTGGTTCCGCCTTCCACACGCGATCGAATTCCCGCGGTTGCAGACGGGCATCGCGGTCGTGAAGCGCATCAGACATTTCTAATCCGGCTTTACCATCAACCGCCGAGTGATGGTATTTTTGCAGGATTGCGAAACTCCCGGCGGGCACGCCTCCGACATTGTCCAGTCCTTCGATAACGGTGAATTCCCACAAGGGTCTGCCCATGTCAAGGGGACGCGAGTAGATTCGTGCTGCTTGAATGCACAGCTGCCGCCAATCACCTGGTTTAGGCAGTGCAATATGGCGGACGTGGTACTCCAGATCAAAAGATCCGTCTTCCACCCAATAGGGATAATCAAGCTCCAACGGTACGCGCACTAACTTACGGCGAAACAGACTGGAGCCATCGAGACGACCCTCTACGTAACTCAGGATTTCCTTAAATCTAACCTTCCCATTAGGGGCAGTCGATGGATCGTAGATAAGCAATTGCCCAATATGCATTGGCGTTTGGAGGGTTTCGTTGTAGACGAACATCGCATCTACAGCAGAAAGTTGTTCCATTAGGCAGGCTCCTTCGGGGGTACCGTATGAAGAGTCTCAACATCCCTTAATTTGGTTGGGCAAATGGCTTGCGGTAACCATGTGTTCAGCCAATCAACTATCAAGCGCAGGCGAGTCCAAACTGGATACATACACACAACTTCTGGGGTGTATGAAAAAACACAGTGCTGTGGTCGAGTACTGCACTTTTGCCTACCGATGGTCGAGGCCCAAGGTGAGGAATGGCGCAAGTACGAGTAGTGCCAACGCGAGCCAACTGTCGATGCGGTGTGCTGGTCTACGATCGCTCAACTAATCTCTCCAGTAGAAGGTGGCGCGGGAATCATAATCTGGTCTCACTCGATTGCCTGCTCTGACGCTCTGGGAGTGTCTGCGAAAGGATCTAGTCGAGCGTCTGGGGATTGCGAAGCCAGATAAAGCGGTGTGGAAAATTTTTCGGTAATCACCTCTCCGTCGATCGACAGTGCTGGGCCCTTGCCGTCCGGGTAAATGGGAAAGTAATCCCAAAACTGCTGCTCACCATTGAATATTTTGATCACTGCGTCTTCGCGGTCCAGCCCAATGCATTCGAGAGCTTTCGTCGTGATCTATGAACATGCCTTTGGGAACCAATGTAGAACTACTTCCACCAGTTCGTTTCCTTCATTGTTCATGCTGTGCTAGCTCTGCGTACCAAGGTTAAGTACACCCAGATAAAGACTATCTCCAGCTAGCTCAGCTTCGATTTCGTGTGAGAGGAAGTCCGGATGCTCGATGCGAACGATGTAGGTACCACCACAAGGATCCAGCTTGTCTAACTTGAATTCGCCGAATTCATCGGTGTTAGCCGATTGCAAACTGTCGCCACCCTGAAGCAGGGTCACATCAGCGCCAGCAAGGCACTCCTCAACACCGTTAACAGTCGTCACTACGGTTCCGCCGACAAAACACTGGTTGTAACGGTAGAGGTTTTTATAATAAACGCGAGGCTTGGTGTCCGAACTCGGGTCCAACACGGCCAGTTTTTCTTCCTTCACGCGGCGCTGCATCTCTTCATCGCTGATCTTGACGGCCTCGATGCCACCAGAGGCACAAGACTGCACACAGCGGGGTTTGTCCCAGCCCTGGTCTAGAAGGTGTGCATCAAATATCCAGTGTTGAGGAATCTGCAGCTCCTCGTTCCAGACAATGGCGTTATGGGGACACGCGTCGACTATGTCTCGTCGTCCCTTCGCTTTTTTCGGGTCGATTATGACAATTCCGTCGTCGCGTTTATGGACGGCTTCTCCACCGACTTTCAAGCAAGGTCCGTTATCACAGTGGTTGCACATCTTCAGCACATTGCACGCATCCACTACCGGCCCGTCGCCCCGAACCTTGCGTTCCAGAGTAATGATATCCGCGTTATCCTCTGCCAGAGGAGCGCTGTATCCGGGATGCTCGTTCCCTACATATTCATCCTTGGCAGACAACACCGCATTGATGAAGTCGACGCCTGTTGCTACGTCGATAATTAGGTTCCACTTGTTCATGACTGCGATCTCCCCTCGCGTCTCAAGCCGCCAGTACTGATCTGAGTGCGTCGGCGTGTAGGTATTTCTCCACCTGCACCAGCGTCGAATTCGGGCTCATGGAGTGAGTGCCCTTGGTCTGGGTGCGTTCAGGCGTAAGCGTGTTCAGACTGCCGCCAACCTCCACCTTCTCACCGTTCACTTCGATCACTTGGTAGCGGGCGCTCGCTTCAGAACTCTTGATCACACCCTGTTTGACTAGCGACGTGACGTCTGCCGCACAGATCACCGCTCCGCGGTCGTTGTAAACTTTAACCAGTTCGCCCTGCGCTATGCCGCGCTCCTCTGCGTCTTCTGGATTGATTCTTAGAATCCAGTAGTAGTAGCCGTCAACCACAGTTCTGTGGTCACTGATCTGGTCTGTAGCAGGTGATCCATCAGAAAAGGTGTGGAAACTGTATCGGCTATGGGTCGCGATCATCTGAAGCGGATATTTGTCTACTAACTCTGTAGTGTGCGGCCCCTCCCAGGAAGGGATGTAACGATTCAGCGCCGGCCTGTCCGGATGCAGGTCCTCGTTGCGCTTGAGTATGGTTGGGATAAATTCAATCTTGCCGCTTGGAGTTTGCAGGCCGTAGCCATATTTTTCGGCGTATTGCGAAGGTAAGGGGTAAGGCTCAGGAAGGTCTTTCTTACGACCCTCCGCAAACCAGTTCATGGCGACTGGCGGTCTCAGTGCTTCATCCAGTTCCGAAGGCACGACAAAGTAGCCCTTTTTAAGGAACTCCTTCCAAGAGATATGGTTCGGTAAATCAGAGGAATCGAAGATGCGTCTACACCAGTCCAGCTCGCTGCATCCCTCGCTGAAAACTGCACCCATGCCCAGGCGCTCCAGGATATCGTTAAATATCTGGTAATCAGACTTCGATTCTCCCAGCGGCTCGATGCACTTGTGCTGGATGGCGATCACCCGGTGGTTCACAGTCTCATAGTTATGTAAGCCGTACCCGCCAGCGCTGCACCACTCGCCGATATCCCAGCGCTCTAAGCTGCTGCAGGCCGGCAGGATAATATCTGCGAACTGCGTCTCCCCTTCCATGAAGACACTCTGGTTCACAACAAACTCAATGCTGTCATGCCGGTAAGACTCTGCAAAACGCCCCGACCGCGTCGTAGTGCTGAACGCGGATGCGCCATAGCGATAAATCATGTGGATGGGAGAAAATCCCGGCACCGGGTATTTTATGGGGACGAATTGCCCCTCTTGGGAAAAGCTATCCCAAAGGTAACCTTCAGCCTCGCCATTGATGATTGCTTCAGGGATTTTCTGCTTGGGGATTTGTTGGTGTACAGGATTTACCGAAATCACATGCGGCATACGTTGATAGTTGTTTACAGCGTTGCCAGTAAAATTCAGATCTCCAGAGATGCCGCCGTCAGCGTATCCCGGGAAATAGAATTGCAGGTCAACTGGCGAGCCGTTGACTAGGCCACCCATATTGACGCCCGGCTTCCCCCATCCCTGCATGGCCATCATCATCACCATGCTACGCGCCCACTGAGTACCCGTAGCTCCCCGGCAGGCGCCGCCAAATCCAGTCCCGCTCATGCCCAATGAGAGGTAAGTTTTCTTTTTACCCCAGCTGCGTGCAAGCGCACGCACGTCCCGTGCTGGAACACCGGTTTCTGGCTCCTGCCATTCCGGGGTCTTCGGTACGCCATCGGTCTCACCAAGTAGATAAGATTTCCACTCGTCAAATCCGGTAGTTTTTTCTGTCACGTACTGCTTGTCGTAGAGTCCCTCTTCAACCCAGACATACATGATGGCGTGAGCGAGTGCTGGATCAGTAGTTGGTTTGATTGAAATCCATTTCCCACCCAACAATTGCGCAGTCGGATTGTAATGTGGGTCTATGTGCACAAACTCAAGACCCAACTCCTTGGCCCATAGCCTACGCTGAGTAGATTCAAAAGCGGCATAGGATGCGTTGGTACTCTCAGGGTCGCTAGACCAAAACACGATCTGCTCCGCTTCCCTAAGACAATCCTCCAGCGTTCCGTAACTCGGTGGAATCGCCACACGTTGCGAGAACCCCACATGGTGCATTGCACCCCAAAACCAGCCTTCCCAGCTGTCGGGGTTCATGGCCATGCGCGTGTAGCCGATTAAGTTGCCGAAGCGCATCATGGCGCTAAGGTAATACCCCACGTTCCCCCACTGATGATGAGATGAGTGTTGTAGGAATATTGAACCTGGGCCATGAACGCGCTTCTGCCGATTGATTTCCTTAGAGACAATATCAAGCGCCTCATCCCAACTGATGCGCTCGTAACCAGAGATTCCCCGATTCTGAGGATTGCGTTCTCCGTCGGGATCGAAATCGACCCGCTTCATTGGGTACAACAGCCGGTTCTTGGAGTACACGGTACTTTTCATCGAACTACCGTGGGGGGCTACTGTTGTCTGTCGATTGGGTTTGAACTCGCGGCCCCGAGCTTGGATGGTCCAACTGGGGGCATCCTGAGCAGTGAACTCAATCGGGGTCATGCGCAGAATTTTATTGTCCCGGACGTAAACGTGGAGCGGGCCGCCATTAGTAATGGTCGTGTAGCGCATGGAGCCGTCTGGCATGGATTCACCGAACGAAAAGCCTTCGTAGGTCATTCGCTGCATCAGTTTGAGAAGCCAATTACCTAAGTAGTCTTCGCCTTCGACTTCCAGCAGAAAGTTCTTCGCAGCGTGAATCTTGAAGCCGATATCGGCGTCAGGGCGCATGATTTGTAGTGCAACGTCTACATTTTTGAATACCAGTGCCACATCGGGCGATTGATGAATCCCCGAAGCGGACTCTATCGTCCCATTATCAAAACTGAAGTATCGGCCGATGCTGTTGTTCTTGAGTTTGATCTGCACCACGCACTTGTGCTTGCTCATTTCTTGCTTAAATGCTGGATGCCTCTTCGCTGTCCAGCGAAGCATCGGTGAAAGGCTGAATAGAATCGAACGGAATACTGAATTCTTCATAGCAGAACCTGGCTAAACACTGCGCTCACACTTATTTTATATTTGAACTTCTTCATATTTATGTGATTAACTTTATGCATAGTTGCAAAACTTGTCAAGATGCCGACGTAGTAACCGAACTTCGCATGAAGCATATATTCGGTGCCTTTTATCAGCCGCTAACCGTACCCGGCCCATCAATTTTGGCGAGAACTAGGATTCCGTTTGGAGCTCTTCTTTGCTAGGTATTGCCGGGCCCGCAAGTGGGACACTGGCCGGGAATCTAGGGGGCAATCGCTGCCTCCGGCAACGACCAGCCTCTATCTTGGTTACGCTTGTTTATGAAGTATCACAGTCGAGAGCTACCCGGACGGCGGCTCAGCCGCAGCGGAGATGCCCAAGCGGCTGGGGTGTTGCTAGAGAGAACGCTTTCTGGAGGAGGCGCAACACTGCCACTATGGCATCTTGGACCAACCGCTAGACGATCTGACCATTAGTTGAGCGTACGGATTAGCATGCACCAATTGAGTCGACGCGTGCGAGATCAATGGGTGCGGGACAAGACTCTCATTGGCCTGTGCCGTCTCCGTTAGACAACCGTATGAAACATGGTCCTACTGGACGCATGCGATCATTCCCGCGGTTTTGCGTAGCTCCCAATTGCTGCGGCGATGGTATCAATGGTGTGCTGGCGGGCGGCGAGCTTGTTGAAGGCATAGGCATCCTCCGGTAGCTGGGCAAGCGATTCAGCCAGTGCCAGAGCTTCACCTTCTATTTGCTTGGCGTCGGCCAGCTGGTCGACGTAACCCACCGCCAGCGCGCTTTCAGGGTCGTACATGCGCGCCTGCACCAACGCCTCAGTTAGGGCTGCCTCCCCCAGGCGGGCTCGTAGCATCTCGGTTGCGAATACCGGGATCCTCATGTTGTTTACGGTTTCATTTGCGCCAAGGAGAAACTCGCCGCGAGCTGCAATGCGGGTGTCGCAGCTACACAACAGGAAAGCGCCGGCGGCAATGGCGTGGCCAGTGCAGGCACCCACCAGCGGGCGCGAGCTACCATATAGACGTATAAGCATCTGGCTCGCGGCGTCCAACAGGCCGGCCAAATCCTCCGAATCAGCGCTACCCATCCATTTTAAATCAAAGCCTGCGGAAAACACGCCTGCCCGGCCTTTGATGACGATTGCCTTGCAGGTGGCCTCTGCCTCATCGAATAACGAAATCAGGGCCGCCATCCAACCCGGGTTGATGGCATTGGCCTTTCCATCATCGAGGGTGATGACCGCTACGTCACCATGTCTCTCCAGGTTCATTACCATAAACTAGTCATCTATTTTTGAAGCAGGGCTGATACTACCGGATCTAAATCTCTTGATGTGCCCAGCTCCCACGCTATTACTTCTCTTGAGGTTGAACGGACCACATTCCGCTGGGAGGGTAGCTGACTGCCACCTGGACGCGGCAGATAGACCAGACCCTTTAAACCATTGAGCGATGGAGGCCCAGCAAAATCGCACTCGGCCTTCGCGCGTGAAATCGGAACGACGGCTTCAATGGCTTGTGAGTACGGACCGAGTGTTTGACCTACTTAGACGCCTTGCTCAACAAGAAGTCGACCATCAGTTGTGCATGCCGATCGATGGCGTCATTGGTAGTGGGATCAAAACCAAAGAGGAGCTCCGCTTCCGGTGCCAAGGAAAAAATCGTGGCTCCAGCGCCGATAAACATGTAATACCAGCTGACGAATTCTTCATCATCGATATGGAGATTCGGGTCTTTGGCCACTAGCTCTCGCACTTCCATGGCCGCGGGCCGCAGCAGAGTTTCAACCAGCCACTCTAGCCGCCAACTGTTCCGCTTACACTCCAGCAGCATCATGCGATGAAATTCAGTCATGGACGCGCAAAACCGCACGTAGCTTCGAATCGAGTAGGCCAGGTGTTCATGCGGTGGAAGGTCCTTCAGAACCTCATCCCTGTTTTGCCTAAACACCTCTAAAGCCGCCAGCATATCGGCTGCGACAACTTTCCATAGGCCTTCTTTGCTCCCAAAATGATAATAGAGCAAATTGCGTTGAACGCCTGCCTCGACTTCGATTTCTCGCACAGCCACAGCATCATAACCGCGCTGTGAAAACAGTGACTTTGCTGCCGTGATTAGTTTTTCGCGGGTTAACTCCGCCCGTCCCTGAGCTTTACGTTTGCGCTCCGTCGGGCGTTCCTGCGTTTTGCGCTTGCGCTCCGTGGCGCGTTCCGGAGTTTTACGCCTGCGCTGTGTCTGACTTGGTGCTGCAGCTGTCATCATATTTCCAGTTGTTGTCGTTTGATTCCACTGAACATGCATCGATACATAAAGTGGCTCGTCAGTGCTCTGGCCTCAGCTCAGGCTTCGCTGAGCTTGGTCAGTAAATTTTTTCATCGCTTCGCTATCGTCCAGCAGCTTCTTTGGCGGCATAGGCACCTCGACTCCACGACGGCATGCTGGACGCCCCTTCATCGCATCGAGCCATCGCCGCAGGTTGATTAGCCCTTCCAATTCTACCCCCGACCAGCGGTAAGTCCTTACCCAGCACCAGTTGGCTATATCAGCAATGGAAAATTCTGGACCCAGCCATTCGCTTTGCCCCAGGCGACGATCTAGCACCTCAAACAACCGTCGACTCTCATTCTGGTAACGCTCTATCACCACCGGAATCTTCTCTGGAAAGTATCGATAGAAAACGTTCGCTTGTCCCATCATGGGGCCTACACCTCCCATCTGGAGCATTAACCACTGAATCACGGTTGCTCTCCCCGCATGATCGGTTGGCAACAAGGAGCCTGTTTTCTCCGCGAGGTAGATCATTATCGCGCCAGACTCGAATACGGTGAGCGGGCCGGTCTCTGCTTCTTGGTCCACAATAGCAGGAATTCTGCCGTTCGGATTGATCTCCAGGTACCAATCTTGTTTCTGTTCTTGAGAATTAAAGTCTAAAGCCCGCACCGTGTAGTCGAGGCCCAGCTCCTCAAGAGTTACAGAAGCCTTATGCCCATTGGGCGTCGATGCCGTGTAAAGTTTGATCATCGCGAACGCGCCATCGCCTCGAGACATCCAACGCTTCCCAGTACCTCGTCCAGGGCCGTTTTGCTTGAAATAGTTTCGTATTTATCGCGCAGACTTTCCAAAGACTTGGCGTGATACTTCTGCGGTTTCTGAGTCCAGTCCTGCCCGGCCAGTTCCACTGTAAATTCTTCAGCGCCACGCAAAATTGCCGCCTGGTTAGCAACGCTCCAGGACAAAAATCGCTCGCCCACTTGCTGTCGAAGGAGGGGCGCTAACGATGACTCCAGACTATCCCAACTCTCGTAATCCCCTTCGTTACGAGGCCAGAGCATACGCTGAGTCCAGGCCAGCACATTCTGGTAACGAGCAGCTATGAGCGCTGCCGGTGTCGGATCGAGGGTCGCATTGTAAACCTGGGCATAAAGGCCAAAATCACCGTAGCACGGGCGCTCGCCTAGCAGGTAAGGGCGGCTCGCCAGGTGTTTATCCAGAAGCGACATGGCATCCTGGAATCCGTTCTCGATCTGGAGTGCAGTGCCTTCGCTGGAACCTACAAACCAAACACGACCCGTCATACGCTCGGCAATTTGTGCGGCCATCTGGCTAAGATCATCCTCTGACTCCGACACACCCGGCCTCATCATTCGTACGATTCTGGTTGCCGCATTTTGTTGATCAAGTTCGCGGGCCCAGCGGTAATGAAACATCCATTTATTCGCCCACTCGTCGCCGAATTCTTCCAACAAACATGAAATGAAATAAAGTACCGTATCTTCCGGGTGAATAGAGGGTTCCGGATAAATTCTCTCGATAGATTCGATTAGTGGACTGGAATCCTGCATCCCCGTCCCATCGGGTGCAACGACGAGTGGGATGATGGGAACCTTGAACAAGGTGGCGTATTCTTCCTGCACCTCGAGGCTGCGGGAAATCCATTCGTGCGGTATGCCCTTGTAGCGAAAGAACGATCTGACCTTGACCGAAAACGGTGAGAGCTCAGCACCCACAATTCGATACATCTCTGACATGTTCAACATTCCATCAATCGATTTCAGTTGGTATTAAACGACGTAGCACGAGTCGTCAGTGACCACTGTGTTCTCGATGTAGCCTATTTCGTCGATGTCGATACGGACCTTTTGCCCTTCTGTGAGCCAGGGTCTACCGGGGCGGAACAAGATGACACCTGCGGATGTGCCTGTCGCAATAACATCACCGGGCACAAGCGTGAACGCTGTAGACAGATATTCGATCTGCTCAGCGATATCAAAAAGCATATCGCCCGTAAGGAAATTCTGATGTTCCTGGCCGTCCACACTCAAACGAACATTAACTTTATGCGGGTCGGTTATTTCGTCTTTAGTTACGAGTACTGGTCCCATTGGACAGTGTGTATCCCAAGACTTACCCATTGTGAACGTGGGGCTATGACGCTGCCATTCGCGTACTGTCACGTCGTTCAGAATGGTATAGCCAGCGACCACATCCAGGTAATCTTCCTTTTTCACGCGACGGCAGGTTTTGCCGATAACCACACCCAGTTCTGCCTCGTAATCTAGTTCAGGCGATTCGATTGGGAGGTGGATAGGATCGTAGGGGCCAGTTGCCGACGTGCTCTGCTTGTTAAAGATGAACGGGTGTTCAGGAAGCTTCATCTTTCGCGCCTCTTTAACCTCGTCGGGAATTTCGTTCCAATGGTCCATAAAATTCAACCCGACAGCCAGAATCTTGGGTGGGTTCATTATCGGACTTTCTAATTTTACTTCAGCGAGCGCGATGCTAGCCGCACCATTCTCGGAAGCTCGCCTGGCTCGATCTAACATTGCATCACCACCTTGAAGAAGTGACAGCATATCCAACGGAATATCGTTGTCGGTGGCATTTAGGTCGATAATTTTGTCGCCAAGCAGAGCGCCGGTACGGGTTGAACCATTGAGTGTAAAAGTCAACAATTTCATAGTTGCTTCTCCAATTCTATTTAAGTTAATTCTTGCGGGGATGAGCCGAAAAACACCTCTCGAAAGCTGAGCCCGCGCACCATATCGATAAAGAACTGCCGCTTTGCGTGCGGGGTAAGCTTCTCTGGAACATGCTGAGACGGGCCGCATGCTTTAGGCCAATCGTAAACAGCATGCCGAAAGGACTGCCGGACGAAAGCACGCTTAACGTATTGCGCGACGCGCGGCTGTTCCGTACCTTCACCACCGATCGTCTTGTTACGAAATTTATTGGTTGGAAACGCATTGACCGCATCCACAGTTGCTTCGAAATCGGTCTTGTTCATGCTGCGCGCCCTGTTGCGCCGCGTACACGATCAATGACCGCAAGCGAGTTCTCGAAGGTTTCCGGTTGCGTATTTCCGCGCCAGGCTACGTGTTGGTCGGGCCGTATCAGAACCAGTTTGCGTTCATATAATTGCGCTACTAAAGGATCATCGACAACGAGAAGCTCCAGTGGCATACCCACCGCACGAGCAGCCTCCACTAGATGATCACAGGCAACTTCGCCGGTGCTTAACAGCGTAAAGCCTCGGCCAAACTTGTCATACAAGGGCTCTCCATCGCTCAGGAATACATTGGGAGCCCTGCTGCCAGGCCAAGTAGTCGGTTCATAGCGCTCCCACTCATAGGCCGGCGCCTCGCCGCCTTCATGACATATTGCCGGAGAGTCATCGTAGCGGTACCCAAACTCAATCCCCCAGGCCTCGTTCTCCAAATTCCCTAGTTCCTGAATATAGTGGCCTATCTCCGCCCTCGCCGCGTCGGCTTCTGGCCCCTCATCCCAAAGGTTTTCAGGGCATGCTTCACGAATTTTGATGCGGACACCGGAGTGCGTACCGGATGCAATGCGATTTCGCGCTGCCACGTGCCGGCGTTCGCTTTCGTAGGCCTGGAACAAATGCTCGCCCGCCCAACCATTTACCTGAGCGGCGAGCACCCAGCCCAATCCCAATACGTCGCCCACACCCGAATTCATACCGTAACCGCCGGTGGGAATCACCTGGTGCACCGCATCACCTGCTAACCAGACTCGGCCCTCGCCATAACTATCAGCCAGACCTAGGCGCGGATACCACCTGTTATGCACAAGCACCTCACATTCGAACTCGCGCCCGAATAAGTGGAACAACACATCTTTTGGGTCCGCGTCGTCAATGACACCCGGATAAAGCTCGGGCGGTGTATGGACCGTCCACGTATCCACGTCATCCTGGGCAATAATGGCCCAGCTACGAGGGCATTGGAGATGCCACGCGTAGCCAAATTTTTCGAACATCTCGCGATCAGGTGATTTGAAATGGATCATGTAGCGCTGCGGTGCCCGAGGTGCATCGGCGGGCGGTTTACCGCGGTACTCATCCATCAAATTGTTGCGATCTCCCACCCCCAAAATCTGTAGTGGTGTGACCGTATTGGTGTGAATCCCCAACTCTCGACGCGCCACGCTATTGGCCCCATCGCAACCGGCGAGGTATTGGCACCTAATCGTTTTTACTTCGCCACTTTCCGTTGACTGGATTTTTGCAGTCACGCCGTTTTCATCCTGGACCAATTCGGTTAAACCCCAACCGAACCGCAGCTCAACATGCTTGCTTCTGCGCTCCAGAACGCCCTTTAGCACGGGCTCAAGGATTACCTGCGATACACGCATGGATGGCTCCAATGCCATCGCGCCACTGTTTTCATTTTTTAGCTGAGTTCGGGCTTCATCTACGCTGGGATAGTCGAATCTGGCCAATTCGACACCATCGGGTTTGTCGCACCAAACCACCGACAAGTTATGGTCACTAGGCACGGCCACATCACGCAGTGCTTCAGCGACGCCCAGGCGCCTGAAGACTTCCATACTGCGGCCGCTGGTAATATCCATTTTTGGATGCCTAGTCGTACCCAAGTTGCGCTCCACCAGGATTGCGCCAATACCGTGATACTCCAGTTCTAAGGCCAGCACGAGGCCCATGGGTCCTCCACCAGCAATGAGCACGGGAATATCGAATGCTTCGTTCATATTGTCTACCTCAGCACGTTTTAATTAAGTAATAGGCCAAGACTTTGCGTAATTGCCTAGCCGCACCGATGCAGAGCGGCACGGGCCCCCCAATGGATGGCCAACAATGATTCCACGCGCTGGAGATCTGTAGGCACGGCACTACTAAAGAGATCACCATCGGTAAAGTGCTCGATCTCACCCCCGCCAGGCGCGGTCAGCGGCTGCAAAGAAGATGCGCCCTCCATGTCCGCAAGAGCTACCAAGTCCTCACGCGACGACATCAAGGACACAAGACCTGCGAAGCGCGGCTCTCCCCTCTCAACAATGTGAACGTAGGGCGCCAGATCGGTACCTCGGCTGAACAAGATGGGCTCACCTACATCGGTTTCCGCCGACTGCACTATGAGCCCAAAGTCCTCTGGGAATGTTTTCATCACGTCTGCATCGGGCGCTGTGAACCTCAGATAGGCAGGGTCAGCTGCGCGCGGACGGACAATTTCTGCATTCACCAGGAACCTCATTTTATCTGCGTATCACGCTTGCTGATTATGCTTATGGATGTCTTCCATTGAGCTTCCGACATTACGGTCCCGATGAATGACAGACGACACTCTACACTACTAAATATGAAGACCGCCATATTTAGTTGACAATTATTTTGTATTGGTCCATATTAAACGCGAACTAGCACGATCACTTATAAATAGATAAAAAAGAGGTCCAGCGCGTATGCTCACTCCTAGATCTGGGTTCAAAAAGTCCGTTCTGGCTGCCGCAGTTGCATCGACTCTATCAATCCCGGCGACTAATGCTCTTGCTCAAGGCAACGATATTCTCGAGGAAATTATCGTCACGGCCAGCCGTAGGGCGGAAAGTTTGCAGGACAGCTCGTTGTCCATCTTGGCCATGACTGGGGAAAATATGGCGGAGCGAGGCATAACCAACATGGTTGAGCTTGCCCAGGAAGTTCCCGGTTTGCTTATTGGCGCCGCCGGTCCAGCACTGCAGTTACATATCCGTGGCGTCGGCACGGATGCGGCGACGGGCTTCAGCTCGCCCGGCATCGCGGTTAGCAAAGACGGTGTTTACATTGCGCGCGCCACCGCCATGTCGGCCAGCTTTTTTGACATACAAAGGGTTGAGGTTCTCAAGGGCCCCCAAGGCACCCTTTATGGACGAAACGCCACGGGCGGAGCGGTGAATCTGATCACCAACGGCGCGGAGCTGAACGAGTTGTCGGGCTACGTCGCCACTGATTTAGGCAACTATGACAGGGCGCAGTTAGAGGGCGCGATCAATATCCCGATGGGAGATAGTTTTGCGACTCGTTTGTCAGCTCTCGCTGTTGACCGCGATGGTTACATGACGGACGGTACCGGTGACGATGAACGCTGGTCGGCCAGGATTAGCAGCCTTTGGACTCCTACGGACACAATTAACTGGCGGTTCCAGGGCCAGTATGCCGATTTTGATGGAAAGGGAGCGGGATTCACCTGGGCAGGTTCACCCGACGCCTGGGACAGCCTCTTTCCGGGCGCGAACGAGGTGCTTCAGGCAGGCATTGCAGCAAATGGTTTCATTGCGCCTGATATTGTCTTCCCATGGATCCAGAACGCACCAGTGGTGGGGCCTGCGCCAACTCCGCCGTTTCCTCCAGGAACCAACTTAATATCTCTCGTTGCTCCTATCGAAAATGATATCGAACAGGATTTGAACGCCTGGGACGTGAGTACAACCTTCGAGTGGCAAGCCGAATTTGCTACGCTGACCGTGGTTGCTGCCTATCAAGAGGTTGAAGCAAACTATCGGTCAAGGCCCGCTGTGCTTTTGGATGTCGGCCGGCTGTTTGGTGCCGATAATCCGGAGACCTCTGAAACCACATCTTTGGAAGCTCGTCTTAGCGGTGACACCGATTCACTTGAGTGGGTCGTTGGCGTGAACATCTTTAGCGAGCAGCAGGAAATCTACAACGCGGTCAATCAGGGCGTGATTCAAAATCTGCAAATTGAATCGGACCTTGACACCGATGCGCTAGGATTATTTGGCGAAGTCACGTACAGCCTGACAGAGAAACTGCACTTGATCGCCGGCCTGCGCTATAGCGATGAAGAGCAGGAGAAGTCCGATTTCAGTCGTTACTTTGTGGATGAATCAATCGGCTGCCCGCCACCGCTAACGACGATTGTTGCTGGCGGCGTGCGCGCATGCCAAATCTCCGGACCCGAGGATCGTACAATATCGGACGACAATCTCGATTGGAAGCTTGGGGCCGAGTATGACCTTACCGAAGATTCCATGGTGTTTTTCACGGCTAGCACCGGATTTAAAGCGGGGGGGCTGCCGGCCGTATCCAGTTCGGGGTTTGACGCAGAGTTCCTAACAGCCTTCACCCTTGGGACCAAGAACATTCTCATGGATGGACGTTTGCAGCTCAATGGTGAGGTGTTCTACTGGGAGTACGAAGACAAGCAGGAAAATCTCGTGGGCCCCGATGATCAAGGCATCATCGGGTTAGATGTCTTTAATGCTGGTGAGTCTACACAGCAGGGTATCAGTATGGATATCCGGTTCGCAGCCACCGATAGAGACTTCTTTACCTTCGCGTTCGAGTATCTGGACGCTGAATACGACGATTTCTCCTACTTTCAAGGCGCGGCTGTCACACCCCCGACGACTTGTGCGACTACAGAAACCGGGAATCTGGTCCCGGGCCCGGCCGGCCCGACTCCTGAGCTTTTCGTCGATTGCTCAGGCCTTCAAATGACCAAGGCACCCGAGTGGTCTGGTAACGCTTCCTTCGTCCACACGTTCGACCTTGGCGAACATGGTGAGTTAGACGCCAAGATTGACGTTATCTACACCGACGAAAGATGGTTGACGGCAAACTTCTTAGCGGAGCAGCTCGTTGACGACTTCACTATTTGGAACGCGCACATCGCATACCGATCGAACGACGGGAAATTCTCTGCGTTGGCTTATGTCCAAAACATCGGTGAAGAAGAGTCCTACCACGTTAGCCTGAATCACACCCAAGTGCCGCAGTTAGTAGGCCTTGGGCCGGGCGCACCCAGAACGTATGGCGTTCGTCTCCGCTACAACTTCTAGCGACATAACCATTTATCTCGGGCGAGCCGCAACGGCCGCCCTAATCAGGGAATAGGGTTGAAAGTACCAGGGTGAAAACTTGGCCTCACTTTGTTTGGAATCGGGACGGTGTTGGAGTTCCTCATGCTCTGGATGATCTACACGGGGGCGAGGCCCTCCTCGACTGTGAATAAGCCGCTAGGCAGAGGGCAGCGTGAATACATTTCAAAAGCAATTTGTCGGGACGTGGCGTCTGTTGAGCTACTCGGTAACCAACCTCGAGACGGGAATCGCGTCGTCGGTACTGGGAGAGGATGCGCAGGGCCACATCATCTATACACCTGAGGGCTGGGTCTCGGCAACTCTGATGGCGCGAGATCGTGTGCATAATTCCACCGATAGGGAGGCACGCTATTCCCTGAAGGAAAAGCTGCTTGGAGGTGGGATACACGATCTTACGGTAGAGGAGAGAAATCTCGCACTGCCCTTCCTGCTGGCAGCCTTCGGCTATATCGCGTATTGCGGCACCTTCGACGCCGATGAGACCCATGTACACCACTACGTGAACGAAGCATTTTTTCCAGCCTATGTGGGCAAAACAGCGACGCGAGCCTACAGCTTTGAAGCGGATCGTCTGTCGCTCAAAGCCGAGGCCTTCGGCGGTCGCGACGAGGTACTTTGGCAACGAGTGCCTCCCAAGGAAAACTCCCAATGAAAATCCGCACACTTGCAGATATAGAAGGATTTGAGCAGGTCCCTGCCCGGGAGCGCTGGCGAGGGCAAAATACCTACGAACTGATAGAGCGCAGCGCTCACCGCCACGCTGAAAGGCCAGCTCTACAGTTCCAAGCTTCATCCGACGTGGGTGAAGAGCCAACGGTTATTCGATACGGCGAGTTGTTGAAGCGCATTCATCAATTTGCCAACACGCTGTATGACGCTGGGCTCTCCCCGGGTGCCGTCACATCGGTAATCATGCCGAATCAGCTCGAAACGCACTTCGCCTTATGGGGAGCACAGGCATTCGGAATCGTGGGCCCGATCAACCCGATGCTGGAGTCTCAGGGACTGCGCGACATCATGAATGAGTCGGGCAGCGAATGTCTCGTAGTGCTGGGCCCCACCGAAGCGGACAATACCTGGCATAAAACCATGGCGATTGTGGACCAAATCCCCAGTCTCAAACTGGTGCTTCGAGTAGATAGCGCGTCAGATCGGGTAGCCGATGACGCAACGCCGGGAGGCATACCGGTACGATCAATGATGCCTGCCCTCGAGCAGGCGTCGGGATCTGGTCTGGCCTTCAAGAGGGAGATCGCGCCTGAATCCATCGCAGCCTACTTTCATACCGGTGGTACAACTGGAACGCCTAAACTCGCCCAGCATACCCATGCCAACCAGGTTCATCTGTCATCGATGATGGCTGATTACTTCAGCTTTGACGAGGATACGGTGGCGATCGCTGGCTTACCGCTGTTTCATGTTAACGCTTTCTTCAACACCGGTCTCACCATGTTCGCCTGCGGTGGCGCTGCGGCAATGCTTACGTCAGGCGGGTTTAGGACACGAGGTGTCGTTTCGAATCTGTGGCGCTTCGTAGAGAAATATCGTGCTCGCTTTTTCGTTACCGTACCGACCGTAGTGTCATCACTGCTAGAAAACCCTCCCGGTGACACCGATATCAGCTCTCTTAACTGGATAATGTGCGGCGCGGCGCCTATTGCCCCACAGGTGTTTCGAGATTTCCAGCAAGCCACTGGGGTCAATGTGATTGAGGGCTATGGCTTGACCGAGGCGACGCTATTCAGCGCCGGCAACCCCGAGCACGGCCAAAAGAAAGTCGGGTCCATTGGGATTCGTGTTCCCTATCAGGCGATGAAGTGCGTCATTCTCGATGATCAGGGCTCCTATATCCGCGACTGCGAAATAGATGAAGCAGGTGTCATCGTCGTCCGCGGTCCTAATGTTTTTCCGGGCTACAAGCAGCAGGAAAAAAACAAGGCCGCCTTTATCGACGACTGGCTGATTACCGGTGATTTGGCCCGACAGGACGCGGATGGCTATTTCTGGATGACAGGCCGCAGCAAAGACCTGATCATTCGCGGCGGCCACAACATCGATCCCAAGTCGATAGAAGATGCACTCTCAGAACATCCCTCAGTAGCACTAGTAGGTGCAATAGGTCAGCCAGACAGCTATGCGGGAGAGCTGCCCTGCGCCTACGTAACACTTGTCGCCGGCGCACAGGACGGCGCGGAAGACCTCACGATCTACGCCAAAGAGAAAATAGCGGAACGTGCTGCCGTGCCTGTGCATATCGAGATACTCGAAGACATGCCGGTCACCGCTGTCGGAAAGATATATAAGCCCGACCTAAGGAAATTGGCGATTGTCCGGGTTTATGAAAATAGTCTGCGGGAGATCGCTCCGACTACAAAGATCGAAGTCATTGACGATAAACGGCGAGGACTGGTTGCTGTTATTGAGTGCTTTGATGCCAACGATACGACGCTAGAGAAGATACGGAACGTGCTCGGTCAGTTTGCTATCGACTTCGAGTTGCACAGAAAACTCTAGCCGAGAATGACTGACGTGACGATTAGATCGCTAGTTGGATTCACTCTATTACTTTGCCTCGCATTCGATGTGCCGGCCGAGGAGGACGCCAAAAGTAACCCAACCGATTCTTCTCGGGCCAGGCCTAACATCCTGATCGTGGTCGCTGACGATTTGGGCTGGTCCGACATTGGTGCTCTTGGTGGAGAGATACGCACGCCCACACTCGACGATCTAGCAGACCATGGCACCGTGATGACGCAATACTACGTTGCGCCCACTTGCTCTCCAACTCGGTCAATGCTGATGACGGGATTGGACAATCATGTTGCTGGTGTCGGCACCATGCGCGGTTTGCAGGCAGACAACCAGACTGGGAGAAACTACGGGGCGCAATTGCACGATGCCCTCGTAACCCTGCCGGAAGCACTCGCCGCGCAAGGGTACGAAACGTTCATGGCTGGGAAGTGGCATCTGGCAGTTGACGAAACCCAGCGACCTCACAGGCGTGGATTCAGTCGATCGTTTTCACTGCTGCCTGGTGGAGCAAGCCATTTCGCCGATCGGAAGCCACTCAGTCCCCATGAGCCCGTAGAATACTTAGAAGACGGCCAGGCTGTCGAACTACCGGCGAGCTTCTATTCATCTATCGGTTACACCGACAAAATGCTGGAATACCTTCAGGATCGGGATCATACGAGGCCTTTCCTTGCGTATCTAGCCTACACCGCCCCTCATGACCCACTGCAGGTGCCAAACGATTGGCTGGACAAGTATCGGGGCGAGTACGATGCAGGCCCTTCTGCAATCCGCGAAGCGCGCGTCGCCAAACTCAAAGCCAAGGGGCTCATTCCTGACAATCTGAGTCTATGGCATCCACAGCCCTTTCCCAAATTGATCCCCAATTACTTGGCCCCTTGGAGCGAAAGAGATACCGATGGAAGGGCCGAGTCCGCAAGGCGTATGGAGGTATACGCTGCAATGGTAGAGCTGATGGATCAGCAAATTGGACGACTTATTAATAATCTGCGCGATCAGGACATACTCGATAATACGCTCGTGCTCTTCTTTTCTGACAATGGCGCGAGTTCCGCTGCACCTTCCATCTATCCTGGCAACACCCCAGAGTGGCTCGATCAGAATTGGAGCCTCGCGCCAAGGGATTTTGGCACGCCGGCTGGCTTTGCCGTAATGAGCCGCGAGTGGGCAAATGTTTCCAATACGCCTTGGCGTTTGTTCAAGGCCTCCGTGGGCGAAGGTGGCATACGTTCTCCTCTCCTGGTTCGTGGCCCCGGTATCCCGGCGGGCCATGTCAATAGTGCACTGGCACACGTCAGCGACATAGCGCCAACCTTGTTTGATCTGGTGGGTATAGATACGAAATCTGATCCAGTTTTCGAGGGCAAGCTACAACCCCAAGGCGTGTCACTGCTCCAGACCTGGCGAGGTGAGTCCATCTCGCCGAGAAGCCACTTTGGTACAGAGCTGTTTGGAAGTTATGCGCTGCGATCAGGACAATGGAAAGCCAGCAAAATCAGGCCGCCCATGGGCACCGGTCAGTGGGAACTGTTCAATCTCAATACGGATCCTGGCGAGACCGATGATCTTGCAGAAAGTGAACCAGAGGTGTTGAGCAAGCTTATCGAGAAATACCAAGAATACGCGGCAACCAACGGCATCATTCACCCCAGTACCATGCCCTCGCTTTCACTGCGCGCGTTCTACCCTTCAGAGTGTGACTGGTTCTGTGAGTTGCGCTTCAAAATTATCGATTGGCTTCCTAAACCCAACTAACCCACGCTCACATTTTTTGTTACTGCGAGACACCAAACGATGGAAGCGCTGGCCCAATCCGATATTCAAAGTCCCCAAGTCTTATCTTGGCAGGGATTGCACCTACTGCATTTTGCTGGCTCTTCCTGCTCACAGAAAACACGGATTTTCCTGAAACTAAAGAGCATAGCCTGTGAGCTACAACATTTGGATCTGCCACAACGCGAGAACTACTCAAGTAGATTCTCGGGCAGCCACTCACGAGGGCTGGTGCCAGCGCCACTAGAGATCTCAGGGTTATCACTAGCTGATAGCTGCGATCTCTGATTCGTAATCGCCTTAAGTTACTCACAACGAACTCGATTGGGAAATTCATGAGAGAAGCCTTAATTGTATCCACCGCCCGAACCGGTCTTGCAAAATCCTTCCGGGGTGCACTAAACACCACCAAGTCCCCTACGATGCTAGGCCATGCGATCCGTCATGCTGTCGAGCGTGCAGGTATTGAGGGCGACGACATCGAGGATGCGGTGATGGGGACGACGCTGATGGCAGGGACATCTGGCAATAACGTTGCGCGAATGTCAGTACTTGCCGCTGGCCTGCCAGCTACCGTACCTGCACAAAGCATCGACCGACAGTGTTCCTCTGGCCTGATGGCGATTGCCACTGCGGCTAAGCAGATCATTGTGGATGGTCAGGATGTCGTCCTAGCCGGTGGGCAGGAATCGATATCATGTGTGCAGCACCGCTATTTTGAATGGAGTGACTCCGTTCAGGACGCCAACGTGATCGCACAACAGGCGCACGCGTACATGCCCATGCTAGCCACGGCTGAGCATGTAGCAAAGACCTACAACATCAGCCGCGAATCACAGGACGAATTCGCCCTGTTGTCTCAGCAACGTACAGCCGCCGCACAAGAGGCCGGCAAGTTCGATGACGAGATAGTCTCGATGACAACCGAGATGGCGGTGAAGGACAAAGTGACGGGGGAAATCAGCTACCGTGAATCGGTCCTTAACAGCGATGAATGCAATCGTCCCGAAACTACGTTGAATAGCCTGGCTTCTCTAAACCCCGTGATTGAAGGCGGCTGTGTTACAGCCGGCAACGCTAGCCAAATGTCAGATGGAGCATCTGCGTGCGTCCTCATGGAGGCCTCGATCGCTATGCAGAAGGGTCTGGAACCGCTCGGTATCTATCGTGGTATGGCAGTGGCCGGTAATGCGCCAGAGGAAATGGGGATTGCCCCAATCTACGCCATTCCCAAGTTACTGCAGCAACACGGTCTCCGCGTCGAGGATATTGACCTGTGGGAATTGAACGAGGCATTCGCAGTTCAGGCTCTGTACTGCCGCGACCATCTCGGCATCGACCCAGAGCTGTTCAACGTCAATGGCGGAGGCATTTCGATAGGCCACCCCTACGGAATGACCGGCTCACGCTTGGTGGGACACATCCTTATTGAGGGAAAACGGCGGGGTGCAAAGTACGCGGTTGTGTCCATGTGTGTGGGTGGTGGTATGGGCGCCGCCGCCCTGTTCGAAGTCTGTTGACGAACACACCCACTCGTAATTCACTGATTAGAAATAAATGTTCATGCTAGCGTTTCTGACATTCCTGATTGTGGTGTTGGCGCTCAGCTATAGCTACGTGAGTAGCTGTAGTCCACCGCCACCGCTCTACCACCTGATCAATGCATTCCGGGGGCTGATGTTTCCCGATGTCCACTCGGGCCGGCCCACCCCCTGCCCCGAGATGACGGCCGATATTCGCTACCCAGACGTAGAGCGTCCCCCGAATACTGCAAACTTGCACGGGGAAATCGAAAGGCTTAACGACGGCACGCAGGTCGTTCACTGGTACGCGCATGTGCTAGATGTGAAATACCATTTTGTCACCGCAGGCGACCCCGCCAATCCGGCAGTGCTTATGTTGCACGGCCTACCGGAAACCTGGTGGGCATTTCACCACCAAATTGCCGAGCTTTCTCGTGATCACTACGTGATTGCGCCGGATACCAAGGGTAACGGACAGAGTGACAAGCGGCTGGAACTGGATTACTACGCTGCCACTCAGGCAAAAGAAATGGCCGTATTACTAGAGCAGCTAGGTATCGGAGAATTCTACCTGATCGGACACGACCGGGGCGCCGTAATCGCCGATCACATGACTAATGTAGATGCACTAAAAGGCCGCATCCAACGTTACGTGCGGATGCAACAATCGTTTAACGAGCCCCACGGTGAGCCCGCTCCACCCCACGACATGTTTGCTACTCGCTTGGGAGTGGGTACTTTCCGTAGCAAAGCCATCATGGACATCATCTACAACAAAGTCATGGCCTCAGGGCTTAGTCCGTCAACCCTGAAACGGCTTGACTACGAGTTCAAATTCGAGGGGGTGGCGGAGGCGATTTCACGCTACTTTCAACAGAATAACTTCTCCATCGAGCTTAATGACCGTCGAGAAACTCTGTTTGCCACCATGACAATGCCCATTCTCTTACTGCAGGGAAAATGGGATATCGGGCAGCATATGGAGGAGTATGAAGAGTCGCACCGATTTGCCGCAAACGTCGAGGTTCGCTTCGTAGAAGCTAACCATTTCTCACACATTGAAAATCCGCTGGCGGTCAACACGGCGATCCGCGATTTCTTCGCCACCGCATCTCGGGACGAAAAATCCAGAGCTTAAGTTTGACGAGGAATCACGAATGAGCCAAGAACTGATATCAATTGAGGGGAAAAATATACTTCTAACCGGCGCAAGCAGTGGAATAGGCTGGGGCGTAGCCAAAGGTCTGGCCGGCGCAGGCGCGAACCTCGTTGTGGGAGCTAGACGGATTGAACGCCTGGAAAAACTCGTCGGAGAGATCCGCGAACTCGGTGGTAGCGCGCTGGCGGTAAGTCTCGACGTCACCGACCGAGTGAGCATCACTGCTGCATTGGATGTCGCAGAAAACGAGTTCGGCGTGATTGATGTCGTTGTTAACAATGCCGGCGTAGCCAATCCGAAATCCTTCATGAACACAGATGACGATGCCGTCGACTTCGCCATGAACACTAATTTCAAGGGTGTTTGGAAGGTTGCGCAAGAATGCGCTCGACGTATGGTCAATGCAGACACGGCAGGAAGCATTATCAATATCGCGTCCATCTTGGGACTCGGTGTACAGCCCAACCAACCAGCTTACTCCTCCTCCAAGGGTGCGGTGGTGCAGCTGACGCGCGCGATGGCCCTAGATCTGGGCAAGTACGGTATACGCGTCAATGCTATTGCGCCGGGGTACTTTGCTACGGAAATAACCAGCGAATATCTCGGTTCGGAACACGGTCAGGCATTCCTCTCCCGCACTCCTGCACGCCGCGCGGGCGAGATAGATGAACTAATTGCACCGATCGCACTACTGGCATCTGATGCCGCTTCATTTGTAAATGGCGTGATCTTACCGGTCGATGGTGCTCACTCGGCGGCGCTGGTTTCCTGAAATTTTTACGGCTTGGGTTTCGTCGGGCCCGAGAGAAATCACAGTACGGGGCTTGGCAGACGGAGCATGTGCTGAGTCAAGACAGGCTGCGCCCCAGCTTCTGGTGGTCGGCACTCTACGCCAATGGTGGCGTCCCAACATGGTTTGCGTTCAAGCCAATGGGTTTACCCTCTATCACAAGCCCCATGTGTGCCACCGCGCTAGTGGTTGTGCTTCCGTCAAATAGCAGGGAATCGTATCGTGTGTAACCGAGCGAGCCTTTGGACAATGTTTCTTGCTTTTGCAATGCTTTGTCTACCCCTGGGCCAGCAGGTGTTCCTCATTTAGCACTGGATGAAGCGCGGCACCCTCATAGCCCCAATTTTGCTGCTCATTGCCAGTAGCTTTGCGCCTAATGCTGAATGACTGCTAAACCCACGCGTCTTATCACCCCACTCTCAGTTCTTTATATAACGCATCAATTCGAGGAGCACTGCGTCGATGCTTTCGGCCGCAACTACGCTCTTACACCCTACCCGAACAACGTTTATTCAGGCCTTCTCGGGGGAGAACTCGACAGAGAATTTGTTTCAGACAAAGCCATTTATGAGGTCAACACTTCTCTCATATGGTTAGTCGCGTCGCCTGGTGTTTGGCTGCCCACATCATAATCATAGTGGAGGCTCTGGCCATCAACCGAGTCGATCAAATTCCTGAAATTGCATACTTTGTTGTGCTCACTGCATAGTCAATTTTGCCCATCTTCTTACTCCGCGACGACAAGAAACGCCTTGGCGCTTAGAAGCCCCGAATCCGCCAAAGATAAAAAAACCTTGTTTTATATTAGACACCCAGCTAATATTAATTTAATTAGCTAAGTGTCTAATAATTTTTTAAAGCACTGGGAGTAATAGTTATGTCAGTTAAGCAATTAGTAGCAGGCCAGATTCGGCCGATCACAGACGACGAACTCGCGACTTACAATAGATACGGTGTCGTTCATCTCCGAAAGATCCTCGATCCCTTGCTAGTGAGTCGAATGGAAGAAGTCTTCATGGAGGTAATGGCTCGTGAATCGAACGGATTGGCGAGCTCTGATTTTGGAGAACTGGCGAAAGGCCTTGAGGCGCAGGGACTAAAAATTCTGTCGGAAGAAAACGACGGCAATGGACCTCCCGCGGGGGAGAAGGGGAAATTCAAGGCGGGCAGCTTTAACTGCTATAACTATCCATCTCTGAATTCGCTTGGGCAAGAGTCTCCGTTCGGTAAGATTGCAGCCGACCTCATGGGCGCAAGCCGAATTTGCTTCTACGGTGACCAACTGTTCTGGAAGCAACCAAATTCGCTACAGCGCACGGCTTTTCACCAGGACGCAACCTATTTCCATCATGAAGGAGAACAATGCTGTACTTTCTGGATGCCGATGGAAAAAGTGGATGAGGAAAACGGGATGATGGGCTACGCCAGAGGCTCCCACCTTGGCGAACTCTACAAGCCAAACCTTTTTGTTAGCCAAGCCTCGTTTCCAGGATCTGAGGGTCAACCGTTACCCGACGTTGAGGGGAACGAGGAGAAGTACGACGTGGTTTACTATCCCGCAGAGCCCGGCGATATTATCGTTCATCACGTCAAAACTTGGCACGGCTCGACCGGCAATACCAGCCAAACGCGTCACCGACGTGCGATGACTTTCCGATATCTTGGCGATGACATTCGCTACCTTGAGCGCCCGGGAACACCTCCAGATTCGCCAAAAAGTGCGAGCCTGAATGACGGTGACCCTATAGAGTGTCCAGAGTTTCCCCTCATGTGGACTAGCAAGGATGGTTTTGTTGCCTAAGTTGGGTTGGTCTATTGCGTTGGAGCAGGATTTGTATTTCCCTGCTGAGTCTTGAAGCAATTAGAGCCCACAGTGAAAGTTCAAGAAGCAACTCGTCGTCGCGGTCGCCCTCAAATCCATGAGGCGGCCGTATCTCGTGATCAAATACTTGATGCTGCCATTAAAGCATTCGCGGCTTCAGACTTCGACGCCATGTCTATTCGAGCGCTCACCAGAGAGTTGAACGTAAGTCACGGACTTATACACCACTATTTTGGCTCCAAACGTGAGCTGTGGGAGGCCTGTGTCGATGTCTATTTCCGCGAGCTCCGAGATAAGATGATCGCTCTTGCGCCGGATCGGGAAAAGCGCGCATCTCCGGCCGACGCCGCACGGGAGTTTATACGCGTTTCAGTAAGGCTGTCAGCGCGATTCCCGGGCTGTGTACGGATACTCTTGGATGAAGGATCCCGGAAAAGCGAGCGTCTTGACTACCTGCTATCGGAATACCTCGATCCTATCGGCAAGGCGTGGATACACGCCATTGAACAGCTCGACGAAAGTTCAGGCCTCCGATCTCCGGATGGGCGAACGTTGTTCTTCCTCATCATCTTTGGCGGTTCTATACCTTTTTGTGCGCCAGCGCTGGCTGCGCATTTTGAAGGTGAGGCGTTGAATTCAGAAGAAGCCATTGAGCGCCACGCAAATTTAGTAGCCAATTTGCTGGTTGACGGCGTCCGGTCTAGGCCTACGAGTTAGCCAGCCATCGCTCAGTCGAATTTCTAGTACTTACGGGGAAACTCCATTGCGCAAGCTTTCCAGGAAGTGGCCCAGCGTTACTCTTGTGTTTCCCGTTTTTATAGAACGTCCTGCCAAGAATTACCACGCCGCCGCCGAACTCAAATTATTGGCGTGGAAAGCAATATGTGCACCAATAAAGCTATTGATAAAGTGATGGCTGTGATCGTAGCCCGGCTGCATGCGAATGGTCATTGAATAGTTGGCTTCTGCACAAACTCTCTCTAGAAGCTCGGTCTTAAGTTGCTCCTTAAGAAAATCATCCGCCTCACCCTGATCTATCAACACCGGCAGTTGCTCTTGGGCTCGACTGACAAGCTCGGTCGTATCGTTGAATTTCCAAGCCTCTTTGTCGTCGCCTAAATAGCCGGTCAGCGCCTTGTTTCCCCAGGGGCAGTTGCCTACCGTCGAAGCAGCGGCTCTCTGCAAGCTGTTCCATTAATACAGCACCACCGAGCGGATGCTCTCACCCGAATGCATCAGGCCGAACGTCTTGTTCATATCTTCCAGAGGCATCGAGTTCACGGTTCCCATACACTCGAAGGTGCAAGGTGTAGCCTAGGCCACCGCCGATAAGCTCTACGATATGTCCAACAACGTCATCCACGGCTGCTCAACCCGAATCAGGTTATCATTCGGCGAAACGCGCCGCGGTGCTTGTCGACGAATTGATGTTTCAATGCTCCGACCACATGCGCGAGGAAAACGAGGTAGAAAAGGACCGGCAACAGCAACTTATGCAGAAGGCTTGGCAGCTTGACCTTCTCCAGGCTGTAGTCCCAGAACAGAGGTGTATCCCAGAAAAAGAAGTGAGATAGCTTGCCCCCGTAGGTGGAGAGCACAAATCCAGAAACGGGGAAGGCGAAGAGGAAAAAGTACAGCGCATAGTGCGCGGCATGGGCACTGAAACGCTCCCAACCCTTCAACTCAGGGTCAAGGTGAGTTCTCGGCGAGAATATCAGCCAAGCCAGTCGTGCAATGGCCAAAATCAGAACAGTAAAGCCAAGTGATTTGTGGATCACGTAGTACGCCTGACGATATTCCTGATCCACGGGAATCATCGAGGTGAATATCCCCATTGGTATCAGTAGCAGAAAGAGCACGGCTATGGTCCAGTGAAAGAATCGGGCGCGGCCGCCGTAGCGATCAACAGAATTCTGCTTCTCAAGAACCAGCACATCGGTGCGCTTGGATTGGGCAATGGCCACCGGAATTAACGCCAGGGCGGATATGCCGAAAGCTGCAGCCAACAGCAGCATCATGGTTGGTTTAGCAGGATCTGTAGGTAGCAGGGCCGGGCGAAGCTCCTCGAAGTATCCCATTGTGTTAAGCCACAAGATGCCGCCAGCAACCCCCACGCATCCGAGTACCGCCGCCCAAACCCCCAAAGTACGAGCGCGCGGCTGCGCATTGTTCAGAAGAAGTGCTACCGCAATCGCATAGGCAACCAGCAACAGGCCGAGAATACTGTCCAGGTGATACGGCAAACGGTGATCGTTGACGCCAATTGGGCCGAGCACCGGGTGGATCTCAACGCCATTCACAAATTTCGATTCCTGCGCTAACGCAGGAAAACTAGCCGCCAGTAGCACCGCGACTAGTAAAAAAAGCCGCCTTGTGACCAGGGGATTGATTATTTTTCCGCTTGATTTCATCGCGTCACCTCACATGAATCGCGTTTATTCTTGGAGCTTCTTATGGTTCTTTGATGCCAAACAAAACGATGAGTAATCCGACAATACCGCCACTAATCATGATTACGGAGATGAACTGAATACCTTGCGCTTCAAGCAGGAAGCCCGTAATGGCAGGTGCCACAGCACCGCCGAAGATCTCACCCAGACCGACTACGATGCCGGTCGCTGTTGCCGCAATAGGAGTTGGCACGCTGCCACTAATGACGGGCCCGACTAGTGTGGCGATGCTCCCCGAAGACGATGCGGAGACCGTAAAAAATATGGCGGCAAGCATCGGCAGTGGCGTTCCAGCTTCGGCAGTCATTAACAGAGACAACGCCGCTACCAACGCGACTAGCGACCCCACCATGACAAACTTTCTCCCGATCCGGTCAGACAAGGCGGGCAGCGTGATCATCCCCAAAAGTCCACCAGCTCCAAGGCTCGACATAACGGCGCCCATCTGTGATAGAGAAAGCCCGATATGATCAGTCAGGTAATTAGGGCCAAATGTCGAGAGTGTATTCATGGCGACAAAAATGGAAATCAGCGCACATGACCCTAGCAGCACATTGGAGTATTTCAGAGGTGCGGTGAGTGAGACTTGTGCACGCGGTGAGCCGGCCGAAGATTCGCCGGTGCTAGGTTGCACGGTGCGCGCAATAACTAATGCAACGATAAACCCCGGTAACGCTATAACACCAAACACCCACTCCCAGCTCGGCAGTACGGAAAGTAGGCTCACCGCGATAATTGGGCCTAATCCTAGACCGAACAGCGGCGCAGCCATTTGTTGCAGCCCGAAGTTCAGGCCGACCCGTGATGGCTTTGATACCTGTATGGTCTGAACAATGCCTGCGGGAGCAAATCCCCCCTCAGCAAAGCCCATCAAGGCGCGTAGCGCTAACAGAGATACTAATCCAGTTGCCAAGCCAGTAAACGCAACCAAGGTGGAGAACGTGATGATAGACACAACGATCACGCGGCGAGCACCGATTCGGTCGGCTAGGTTTCCGGAAAAGATAGATGCTAATCCCCAAGTCAGCGCCAAAGAACCGGAAATCAGGCCGAGATCTGCATAGTCAAGGCCGAGGTCTTCTGCGATGACCGGGAAAAGTGGGAAGAGGATGTAGCGATCAAGACCTACGAGGCCAAATGCTAGCGCCATAAGCAGGACTACGCGAAACTCATAGCTGCTGTCCCAGGCTGGATTTTCGTCTGCTGGGCCGCCGGCACTGCTTTCGCAGTCAGATTCTATCAATTGTCTAGCTCCCAGATTCTCGGTTTATTATTCAGTCCGTAACACTGACTTTTGCTATCCCGGAAATTCGATCCCGGCGCTTTTTTGTAGCTCGTCCTGTCGCGCAGAGGCACGAGCAAAACTCGCCCGGCCCATCGCGCGCTTAATATGTGCGCCAATAGCGGGATAGCGATCCATGGGAACAAGGCCAGTACTGGCCGCCGTCATCGTGCACCAGACTACGTAGACGTCGACGATCGACCAGATGTCACCTGCCCACCAATCCTGGCCGGACAAGCGAGCCTCGTTCTGGGCAAAAATCGCTTGCACGGCCTCACTCCCCTTGGCTTGCACAGGCGCGGGGTCTTCATTGGTGAAATGAATTGGCATTCGCAGCATTCGAGCTGTTGGATGGAAAGTTGCCGAGCACCAGATGAGGTCAGCGAGCGCCTTGGCCCGGGAAAACGCCGAACCGTCGTGGCAAAGTAGTTTCGCTTCAGGGGCGAGTGTATCCAGGTAACTGAGGATGGCTGCATTTTCCGTGAGGGGCGCACCATCAGCGAGGAGCAGGGGCACTTTTCCACCCGGGTGCATCTTCATATACTCGGGTTCTTTATGCTCTTTTTTCATGAAATTCACTGCACGAAGTTCGTAGCTCAGGCCTGCCTCTTCCATGGCGTTAATGGTGACGAAGCCACATGCTCTGGGCATGTGGTACAAGATTAGTTCCGGCATTAGACGAAATCCTCGTTCATTTTGGCGCTTTGTCTATGGAGCCAGATTGCTCTGTCTCTAGTTTGCAGAAGAGGTTGATGAACGGTTGAATTCGTCCATAGATGGAAGCTTGTATTGGGGGTCGCCAAAAAGTGTTTTTCCCCAATCGGTCATCCTAAGCATGTGCAAGGTAAATGCACCGGCGGCGGCGGGGCCGTTGTGCTCCTCTACATGCGGTGAGGGAGCGTGGCTTCCCGGCCAGTTCACTACAGCGCTTCTAAACGACGGTCGCTTAAACGCGGTGGCAACGTAGGTGGCGACCCTGGGCATCTCACCACCCTCTTCCCACAAATGACCCATGCCAAGCCACTTCATACGCCACAGGCTAAGCGTCCAGGTGATGTCTGCGAGAGTGTAGGATTTGCCCAACACCCAGGGCCCTTTGGAGTGGTCGAGCTGTGTCTCGAGTTCGGTCACATGCATAGCCATCTGCCGGTGGGCCTCACGCATCTCGTCAGGAGTTTTGACAAACTCACCTGCGGCTGCTTCTTTTTCAATTTTGCTTCGATAAGCAGCGAGAAGCTCTTCGTCGTCACCAACAGCTTCCATAATGGTTTTCAGGACGCGAATTTTTCGTGTGTGCACCCCGGCAATACGGTCTCGAAGGCCCGGTGGACGGCGATCCTCATCTGGGTGCGCACCGTAAAGCGCTGCGACATGTGGCGCTCGGTCGACAATATCGACCTGGGCAAGCACTTGCGACCGCATAGCCTCTGGTAGTAGATCGGTTCCGGTCTTAACAGACTCGGCGATATGCCGACATATCGCATTTGAGTCGACCACCACTTTCGAATCATGGTAATCGACCAGTGTCGGTACGACACAGGGATCAAACCCTTGCTGGGTGACGGAGGACTCTCCTGTGTAACCCGAGACGAATTTCGCGCCCGGAGCTCCGCGCAACCGCAATCGGACATATTCCGGGCGATAGTTTTGCGGAATAAATTTGCCCATCGGCATAATTGACATATCGTGGGAAAAATACGCTGCGTTAGTCTCCGCCAGCGTTGTCCGTACTTTGTGCGAGCAGAGGGACGGTGCAGAGTGATAAAGCTCAAAACGCGGGGATTCGTTGCCCATCGCGCCAACTATCTTGTTAGCGTAGCCGTTTCGCATCTCAGTGTTTGCAGCCGCAACGAGTGCTCTTAGTTCATCGCTTTGCGAATCTGTGGATGAATTCATAGTACGCCCCTCACTTTTTCTATGATTTCTCTGGCTTTTGATGCATCAGGGGACACATTACCGCGCCATGCGACGTGGTGATCAGGCCGCAAAAGTACTAACTTGCGCTCGTAAAGTGTTGCTGCGAAGACGTTATCCAGGGGCACTATCGCAAGGGGAAGGCCGACGTCTGCAGCTGCTGTAGTGAGCGAATCACTCGGCTCGTTATCGAATACCAGCAGGGTAAATTCGCGACCTAACTTGTCAAATAAAGGTTTGCCGTCGGCAAGAAAAATGTTGGGAGGCCTACTACCTGGCCAACTGGTTGGTACGTAATTGTCCCAGTCATACGCCGGTGCGTCGCCAGCCTCGGCGCAAATAACCGGTGAATCATCGTAGCGGTAGCCCCACTCAATACCCCAAGCTTCGTTCTCTAGGTTTCCAAGCTCCCTGATAAAAGCCCCGTACTCAGCGCGTTTCGCAGCTGCAGCATCGCTATCTTCGTTCATCGCCGGGTCGTAGCTTTTGCGAATATCCGCGCGCAAATTCGTATGTCTTGCCGAGCCAAGACGATTTCGCTCGGCCACGTGTCGCCGCTCCAATTCATACGCGTGAAGCAACCCTGGCTCTCCCCAGCCGTTAACCTGCGCGGCCAACGCCCAGCCAAGTCCTACGGCATCACCAATACCGGTATTCATTCCGTAGCCCCCGGTTGGGATAACCTGGTGCACCGAATCACCCGCGAGCCAAACACGGCCATTGCCGTAGCTCTCAGCCAGGCTAAGTCTTGGGGTCCAGGGATTGGCCACGTGAACGTCGCACTCGATCTCACAACCCAGGGCAGCGAACAGGACTTCCTTTGGATCCCATTCCTCTGGGTTGTCGCCCGGTGCGACGGGAATATGAATAGTCCAGGTTTTGACGTCGTCCTGTGCGATAACCGACCACCCCGCTGGCGATTGCAAATGCCAGGCACGCCCGAATCGTTCGATGTGATCGATTTCTGGCGAGGTGAAATGAATCATATAGAGACGTCGCCGCGGCGGATTTTTCATGTTTTCCGCTTCAAGATGCGGTTGCTCGAGTTCATCCAGCGAAACTCCTAGCTGGCGCCGCGCGACACTCCCTGCGCCATCACATCCAGCAAGATACTGGGCGCGCAAAGTCTGTTTTTCACCCGAGTCAGAGGCACATATCTGTACGTCAACGCCATCTTCATCCTGCGTGAAACCTTCAAGCGCCCAGCCAAACATAACCTTGACGTGGCTGCACTGCGTTTCGAGTCGTTCCTTCAGAACCGGCTCCAAGAGAATCTGGGAAACTCGCATACCTGGCTCTAAGGCACTCTTACCGTCATTTTCTGATCTGAGTTGATCTCTCTTTTGAGCTACGCTCGGATAATCGAAACGAGCGAGTTCCCAGCCCGCTAAATCAGTGCACCAAACAACGGAGTATTTATGGTCGGCCGGAACGGCCTTCGCACGTAGTAGATCCGCTACACCCAGACGCTGGAAAAACTCCATGCTGCGACCGTTTGTGATGTCCATCTTGGGGTGACGTGTGGTTGTTTCATTGCGTTCCAGCAGAATGCAATCCACCCCGTGATAATCGAGCTCAAGGGCCAAGGTGAGTCCAACCGGACCTCCACCCGCAATAATGATGGGTGCATCGATCAAGTTACTTCCCCGTCGGGCATCTGCATGACGGACAGCAGCATGTCGGCGACCATATCTGCGTGTCGGTCGATGAACTCTTCCGAACTTACGTCGATCCCAAAAAGCTGTCGTGCCTCCGGCGCCATGGAAAATACGAATGCGCCGGATCCGACGTAGAGGTAGTACCAGTGACAAAAAGCTTCGCTGGTCAGCGAGAGGTGGGCGACGGCGAGATCTTTGGTGTCATTTACCGCCCTTCGCAGAAAGACATCCAAAATGTAGCGAAGCCGCCAGCTATCGTGCTTGCCTTCCTGGCTCATGAGGCGGTTGAGTTCCGGCCGCTGTGCGCTGTAGCGAACAAAACTGCGGATGCGAAAACCCAGGCGCTCCCGTGATGAGATGTTTCGCTCTGTCTGATTGCGGGAATATCGGTACTCGTCCAATGCACCGAATATGTCGTCTACCACAGCCTTGAAAAGTTCTTCTTTGGACCCGAAGTGGTACTTTGCGAGACCGCGCTGTAAACCGGCGGATGTCTCCACGTCGCGTAGTGATACACCGTCGTAGCCCCGCTCGGAAAACTCACGTACTGAGGCGGCAATAATTTTTGTTTTAGTGGTATCCCCGCGCGCCTGCCGGCGCCTGCCCTCGGTTTGAACCAGTTTTTCTGCCGCGACTTCCTTATAAATGCTTGAGCTAACCACTCGGCACTACCTCCGTCCCATAAATAAAATATGGAAGCATTTACTCAATCTCGGGGGCACCGTCACGATTCCGCGGGCGCGGGCATTTCGGGGCCCCATTGCACGCCCAACAGCTTTGTTACGGGTTCTCGCTTGGCGGCAACGGATGCGGGGAACAGGTCGCCGTCGGTATAGTGCTCTACTACATTGCCGTAGGGATCTTTCCAGTAGTCAAACACTTGGCTACCAAGGATGTGCTTGCCGACACCCCAGTGCTGGTCGCGCTCATTCTTAACTAAATGATCATGTCCTAGCATGACGGCGTCCCAATCGTCGACTTCGAAGGCAACGTGGTTGACGCCGGGCTCGCGCCCGCCGATGAGGAAGAGGGTATGGTGGTCTGTCGGAGTTTCGCCAAGGTCGCAACGTAGGAAGGCGCCCAGCGTATCGTTTTCGTCGCCGGCATAAATCTCGTCGGAGGTGCGCAAACCGAAGCGCTGCTTATACCAGGCTTCGCTGAGCCTAAAGTCATGCACGTTCAGCACAACGTGGCCGACTCTTCGCAGTACCGGCGGACCTGGCTGCAGGCGGACTGGCTCACCGAGGCGGCCCTTTGCTTCGGTGAAATTTAGCGGCGGACGGGGTTTGTGGCCGGCTAGAGGCAGGACGGGCTGGCCATAAACCGCATCGACTTCGAAACCGTTGGGATCGACGAATCGAACCCGCTCACCGCCCCCAGGCCCTTCAAGCGCTTCTATTGGTGATGCCCCTTCACACCCGGCGAGCGTGACGAGGTCGTCGCGCGTCTGTAGTGCAAAACCCACGCCTAGAAACGCAGGCTCACCCTTTTCGACAACGTAGAAGTAGGCGCGGCCACCCTGTCCTTGACCGTATAGCCGAGCGGCGCCTCCGTTAACTGTGTCGTTGTCTTCCAAAATCGCGAAGCCGAAGTCCTGCATAAATTCTCGCTGAACCTGCAAGTCGGGCACTCGAAACCTCACGTACGCGATTTCTGTAGCGTGTGCTAAGGCTTCGGTATTCGAAATCAAAGGAAAGCCTCCTACATTCAGTAGATTGTGTGTGCTTTTCTTGTTTTGTGTGCCAGCAAGAAAAGTAAGCCAGTATTTTGCTTGTCAACAAATATTAGCGCCTAAGCCGATGGATGGTCAAACCCTTTTTGCTCCGTTAGACGATTTCTGGTTCCTATGCATAAGCGAAATGATTGAACAGATGTTTGCGTGTTCGCGTTTTTCTGTTCGTATAAATTCAAAGAATGTGGGCCTTGGGGACGCGATTTAGCTCGGGAAATGGGGCTCAGAAACAATCTTGAAAATATATTTGTTGACGAGCAAATATAAAAGATCTATTTTTTGCGTTAAGGCAAATGACGCTTTTCTAAGAACGAAAAAACGATAACGTATATGGCCTAACCACCTTTGGAGGTGGCATAAATGACAACAACAACGACTGCAGTGACAAGCGATGCCCACTTCTCCACGACCAATTGTGGCCGAGTCGCAGATCTTCAATTCAACCGTACCAAGGTCGCGGCGGCTTGTATCGTGGCCGTCCACTGACCAGGGCGAGACAAATGCTTCATACAGATGTGCTGATCGTTGGACTAGGTCCTATTGGGGCCATTCTTGCAGGGTTGCTCGTAAGACTCGGCCTAACGGTCAAGGTGGTTGAGCGCGACCTCGACGTCTACAAGCAACCTAGGGCCATTGTTCTTGACGATGAAGTCGTGCGACAACTCAATTTACTCGGTGTCGCTGACGAGGTGCTCGCGCACAGCAAGCCCGCAAAAGGTTATGAGTTTCTAAACTCTAATCGAGAGGTCCTAACAAGACGTCCGCCCTTCTTGGGCAAAACGCCCACCGGATATCATCCGGCGAATCTTTTCCATCAACCGTCTATGGAACGTGCGGTTCGCGCCATGTTGGCCAAAGAACCGGCAATAGATATCGAACTCGGCATCGAGTTTCTCGCCCTTGAGCAAGACGTCGATGGCGTCAACGCGATATTTCGAGGCCCGGATGGTCTTCGAGAGTTAAAGGCAAAAACCCTCATCGGCTGCGATGGAGGTCGTAGCCTCGTCCGTCGCATCATGGACATACAGATGGAGGATCTCAACTTCGACGAGCCCTGGGTGGTGGTCGATGTCAAGGTACTCACAGATGACACCGGCCTCTCAGAAAATGGTGTGCAGCTATGCGACCCCTCCCGGCCAACGACCTGTGTGCCCTCTGGCCCGGGGAGGCACCGCTGGGAATTCATGCTCAAACCGGGGGAAACGAACGCAGACGTAACTAATCCAGATAGTTTACGCCGATGGATTTCCGCGTGGACAGATCCGGACAAGATTGAGCTTGAGAGAAGCGCCGTCTATCGATTTCACGGATTGGTTGCGAAACACTGGCGCCGAGGTCGAGCCATGATTATTGGTGACGCGGCTCATCAGATGCCGCCATTCATGGGTCAGGGACTGTGCGCCGGGGCGCGTGACGCTTGCAATCTCGCTTGGAAGCTTAACAGCGTGCTTCGTGGAGAAGCGCCGTGGGAGTTTCTCGATACAGTGCAAGAAGAGCGAATACCCCATGTTAAGGAAGTGACCAAGGGCGCTATCGCAATGGGCAAGACTGTTTGCGTCACCGATCCAGAAGAGGCCGCGCGCCGGGATGCGCAAATGATGGAGGATCATAGGTCCGGCAAGGGTTTTGCGTTCCCAGGAGTGCCAACGATCTGCGCGGGCGTCATGGATGATGAGGCTGCTGGAACGGTTGCCCCTGAACCGTTCTGCGGAAGCGATACCGATCCGCAACGGATCGATGATGTAGTGGGATACGTCCCGTTACTCATCCTCAAAGATGCAGCGGACGTTGCTGATGCTCATGTAGCAGCACTGCGGAAGACGTCTCCCGATTTGGCAATAGCTGCTCTTTCCGGAGAGGCCAATGGTGTGCATCCGCTATTGGATAACGATGGGTTTATGGCGGCTGCGATGGGCGGGAAGCAGGCGGCATTGATAAAACCTGATCGAATCATTTTTGGCACCGACGACCTGCCAGCGATCGCGGAAGCTTGGCACCGCTACTTGAGCGGCGAAATGCTGGGCCATCGCGCCGAGAGGCGCGCGGCATGACGGCTGGCACGCTCGATGACGATTTGTTGTGCGGGATGCCAACTTGCGATGAGCGGATGGGGTGCGTCCGAGCCCCTATGCCGGTGTGCGTCGGTGCACCGGCATGCATGGAGATTAATTACGACCTGCCCAACGGCGACTCGAAGGTATCTCTCATTTCCCGGCCACGTGAGCCCGCACAATGGGGGCTCTTGAATATGGGAGAAAATCCCGTTGAAACGAAAAATCTTGCGCTGGATAGACCTGAGCCGCTGTCGGGTATGCTCGAAGACTACCTGGGGTATGAGCGACGCAGCGGCGTGATTCCCCCGATGCTCCCCCGCGGATATGTCTGAGGCAGCTACACGTAAGACCATGTATTCGGGCCTGCGAGAAGGAATTGCGGACTTCGAAACTGCTCAACGAGCGCATATGCAAGCCACAACATGAGGCACCTATGACTGACTACGCCGAAATGATTCGAAGTGTGAAATCCTACGTGCAGCTTCCGTTTGTCCATGAACACTGGTACGTCGCCGGCACCCGTGAAGAGTTTGGGCGCAAACCCGTCGCCAGAACACTGCTTAACGAATCTATTGTTTTTTTCCGGACTGAAAGCGGCGAGCTCTCAGCTATGCAGAATCGCTGCCTGCATCGCTCCTTCCCGCTTTCTGAAGCGATTGTCAATGGCGACCGGCTTGTCTGCAGGTATCACGGTATCCAATACGAGGCCGATGGCTCCATCGCTCGAATCCCCTGCCAATCACAGGTTTCGAAAAAACGACTGCGCACCTATCCTCTCCGTGAGATTGGGCCTTTTGTTTTTATCTGGATGGGGGATTCGGAAAACACCGCCGATTTTCCTGATCTGTCCTTTTTTGAAGACGCACACTACCGAACCATCGGAGACTACATGAAGTTAAAGGGCAACTACCTTCTTCTGATGGAAAACCTGAACGACCTCACACACTTCGCTTACCTGCATAAAGAAACCTTCCGGTTCGACGATGGTTTTTTCGACTTGCCCACAGAAATCAAAGAGATCGATGGCCGCATCTGGTGCAATCGAATTGATCGCAATCCAGAAAGTGCTTTGGCGGCTCTGCCACCAGATATCCAGGCTCTTGCCGCTGGAAAACCCGTAGAGCGGTGGGACGGCGGTAGCAATGTGACACCCGGGATATTTCAGGGTTCAGCTCCCATCTATATTGGCGCAGAAGACGATCCAGATCGTCTCGTTTTCAATCAGCAGATTCTCCACTATGCGACGCCCGAAACGGAAACCACGAGCCACTATTGGTGGTCTATGTCCCTGGATTTCGAAATCGAGAACGACATGATGTATGAAATGTTAAAGGCGCATCTCGGCCAGGGATTTGACGAAGACAAATGGGCGGTAGAGCACATGCAGACACTGCTCCTCGAGGATCATATCGATTTCAAAGAGATGATCATCGCCGGAGATAAAGCTGGCCTCCTGTACCGAAAGGTGATGCTCGACTGGGTCAGGGCTGAGCACGGTGATTTACCGATGCGTGACTCTAAAGACCAACAGCAGCGAACCGCTGCGGTCTAAAGATGCCTTTACTCAAGCACGACGACGTTCAAACGACGGAGGTGTTCAACTGGAAAGGTGTGCACCTACTTCACTTCATGGGCTCATCCTGTTCCCAGAAGACTCGAATTTTCTTAAATGCCAAAGGCATTGACTGGACATCGAGACCCGTTGATGTGCCAGCCCACGAGAACTATGGGGCATGGTATCTGGGCATAAACCCCCGCGGCCTCGTCCCTACCCTTGTTCATGACGGTCAGGTCATCATCGAGAGCAACGACATCATCGAGCATCTCGAAAATGTCTATCCGGATCCGCCGCTGATTCCCCGGGGTCAGGAGCAGCTCGTGCACGAGCTGCTGGCGCACGAAGACGATCTGCACTTGGACCTTCGAACCCTTTCCATGCGCTACGTGTTCGGGCCTGGAGCCGGGATTCGCAGTCCAGAATTGCTCGAGCAGTATGAAAGTAGCGGGTCGGGAAGAGTCGCTGGCGAGGCCGATGAGCAAAAAGCCATTGAGCTGGCCTTCTTCAAAGATCTTGCGAGCAACAATGGCATCACCGACGACCAGGTCAGATCTTCGGTTCGTCGTTTTCACGTTGCATTTAGCGACCTTGAACAACGGCTTTCCGCAACAAAGTATGTACTGGGGGATTCGCTGAGTATTGTCGATATCGCATGGTACATCTATGCCGCGCGACTCAGAGATGGTGCGTATCCGCTTCATTCGGAGCACCCGCTCGTTGGCGAGTGGTTTGATGCTCTCGATAGCCGAGAAGACTTCAGGCGAGAAGTGCAGGCACCGCCGCCGCTTGTTGCCGCACGCGAGGCTATGCACGAGCAACAGCACGCAGCGGGACAATCCATGGCACAGGTTGCTGGACTTGGTGGTCGCTAGATGGCCGATTTCGCCGGTGTTGTCGACTTTAGAAAACTCAGCGCGAGTATGCCGTGTCGATCCCTGAACTGAACATTGACCTCTTCGCCGAGGACACCTTAAGAAACACGCCCGCCGTGTATCGGGAATTGCGGGGCGCCGGCGCGGCGGTGTCGCTGCCAAAAAATGATCTGTTCGCCATAACCCACTTCGCAGCCGTCCGCGCAGCACTGCGAGCAGATGATCAGCTGGTGAGCTCACATGGGGTGGCCGCGAACGACATCATCAACAGCATCGGCGGCACTGCCACACTGACCAGCGATGGCGACACGCATAAGAGGCGCCGCAGCGTTCTCACACGGCCCTTGAGCAGGACAGCGCTCGAAGGCGTGCAACACCGAATCAACAGCACGGCGGAAGCGCTTGTTCGCACACTCCTGGCGAAAGGGTCTTTCTGTGGAGTGAATGATTTCGCTGCGCATCTGCCGCTCAACGTGGTTGCCGAGCTGGTGGGTCTGGAAGAATCTGGCAGGGAGCAAATGCTGTCCTGGGCGGCTGCCACCTTCGACGCTCTTGGTCCCGAAAACTCGCGCACATTTGCTGCTCTGGAGACGGCTCTCGGGTTGTTTGAGTACGTCCAGGGGTTGGGGCCAGAGACTGTTAATGCGGATGGCTGGGCGGCGGCGGCCCTCTCGGAGGTGGAATCTGGCGTGCTGTCGCCAGAGGAAGCCGCCGGCATGATTATCGATTACACGGCGCCAAGTCTCGACACGACGATCCTGGCGACTGCACATATGCTCTGGCGTCTGAGCGTTACTGATGGCGCTTTCGAAACTCTGAAGGAACACCCGGAATTTATCGGCAGCACGGTCTTGGAGAGCGTCCGGCTGGCATCGCCCATCCGTGGTTTCACGCGCTTTGTAAAGGAGGACTACGACACAGGCGCTGGGACGATTCCTGCGGGTGCGCGAGTCGCAGTTCTTTACGCAAGCGGGAACTGGGATGACAACCACTATGAGCGAGCGAGTCAATTTCTCCTCGATCGCAACCCCAGAGATCATGTGGGTTGGGGTCATGGTACGCATAGCTGTGCAGGCATGCACTTGGCCCGCATGGAGATGGAGGCGCTGCTCCGTGCTCTACTCAAACATGTCGCACGCATTGAGACCGAGGAGCCGGAACCGATCTTGAACAACGTTCTTCAGGGCTTCGGAGCTTTACCCACCCGCTTTCACGCCGGTTGAGCCTTTCCTTACCCGAGTTCTCAGTTCGCAGGTCTATTGGGGCGATCGAATTGTGTAGGTTTTGCGAAATTTCATATACAGCGCCTCACTCGGCTCGGTATTTGGGCGCACCTTCTTTTCTTAAGGGCAATAAATAGCTGTCACGCTTCACGTCACTGAAAGCATCGCGCACCTATCGATCGATGATGGAAAAGCGAACGCCGATTGTAGTTGCCTGCACCGGGCATGCGATTGCTCAGGGAGCTGCCTATTTGATGTCAGCCGATGTTCGTGTGGGCGCCGCCGGCGATTTCAGGATGGGACTCAAAGAAACGCAAATCGACATGGTTCTTAGGCGCTTCGGGCCCACGCTCGCAAAGGCGCGGCTGAACCGACGCTTCTGGATGCGCGCAGCGGTGCTCGGTGAAGTATTTGATCCGGAGACGGCTATAGCTGTGGAGTACCTGGACTCTGTGGTTAGCCCCGAAGCTCTGCTGGAGACCGCAATGGAGAAAGCTGCTCAGCTCTAGACGCTGCCCAAAGGCGCTTACTACGAGAATAAGAAACTAATGTTCGGCGATGCTTTTGAGGCGATGCTCAACAAAAGGCCCTTGTGACTATTTCAATCATGACTATTTCGATCAACCTGCGGCAAGGCGGGATTCACTAGCAAGTCGGCATGACGATGCACGCGGATGCCAAGAACCCCTCTTCCAAGGCCGGTGCCGTGCTTTGCGTTGCGCCAACGCCAAATCCCTCACTCGAGCCTAGGGTTAACTACCAGAATGACGCCAGCGGTCATCAGCACCAGTCCAAAGAAACGTGGCCACGTCACTGAGGACTGGGGCGCACCTACAAACCCGACGTGATCGATAATCGTCATGGCGATCAACTGCCCCAGCAGCACGAACGCTACAGCATTGGCGACGCCAAACTGCGGAGCGACCCAGGTGATGCCGAGCATATAAAAGGCGGCAAATGCGCCTCCCGTGAAGAAGTACCAAGGAATGCTGGAAATCGGCACCGGAACGCGCAGACCACCGGTGAGCAATAGGGTCGCCACCGTGATCGACAGCGCCACCAGGAGCAGTACGGTCGTCGCCAACACGGGGCTGCCCAGGCGGCCGCTCAGACCACCACTGATCGCGGCCATGGTGGGAATACCTAGACCCGCTGCGAGCATCACCGCTGCGTAGATAACGCTATTGCTCATTCAGATTACTCCTGAACTCATGTTTGTGATGGGCGTGATCGTTCCTCACTTTCCTTCCGCGCGGCGCTTTGTGACCAATTCCCCTGCGATGCCCCAGTTGTCGGTCGGGATTTCTTCAATCACCACAATGGTAGTTTGTGGATTTTTGTTGAGCACACGCTGAAGAAGCTCCGTCGCTCCAGCGACAAGCTGCTCTTTCTGCGCCGTGGTGACGCCCTCTTCCGTAACCTTGATATTGACGTAGGGCATTCGTTTCGCCTCGCGTTGAGAAAACCGGGGAGTATAGGCTAGACGCTCCAAGGGTGGTCACCGTGAGACGTGATAGGCTGTTGCCGTTGATGATCTCTCAAGGAATCGGCGGTGAATAACGAGCGCGCAATCCCCATCCGCGTAGACATCGTGTCGGATGTTGTCTGCCCGTGGTGCATCATCGGCTACAAACAGTTTATGCGGGCCTTGGACACTCGCCCGGGGGAGTATGAGGTTTCGCTTCGCTGGCATCCCTACGAGCTGAACCCGGCAATGCCTGCAGAGGGACAGGAGCTCAAGGAGCATGTCGCCGAGAAATATGGGGCGACGCGGGAGCAGAGCCAGGCGAACCGCGGCCGTCTCACGACGCTGGGTGACGACCTTGGTTTTACCTTTGATTACTTCGAGGGAATGCGCATCGTAAACACCTTCGATGCACATCAATTGCTCCACTGGGCCGGGCAACTGGGAGAGCAACGGCAAACCTCCCTGAAGCTGCGTCTGTTCAGCGCCTTTTTTAGCGAGCGCAAAGATGTGTCAGATCGCGAGGTACTCGTTGCAACCGCAGCGGAGTCCGGTCTGGATGCAGAGGAGTCGACAACGATCCTTGAAGAGCAGCGCTTTGCCGAGGCGGTGCGCCTTGAGCAAAACTACTGGCGAGAGCGCGAGGTATACGCGGTTCCTACCTTTATCTTTGAAGGCTCTTACCCCGTACCCGGTGCCCAGGATGCGAGCACCTTCGCTCGTGTGTTGGATAGGATTCGTGAGCGAAAGGCCGCTTAATCCGATCTCAACAAATTTAAAGCCCTCTAGCGCAAGGGCAGCACCATAGAATCGCGCCCGTCCAGCTCTTTCGCTCGCTGGAAACTGGGCTCATCCTCCATGCGCGCTATCCAAGCGAGACATTGCGGATGACGGTCATTGATAAACCCACGCTCAAAAGCTGACATCATCGAGTAGCACATGAGCGTATCGGCCGCGGTGAGCGCACTGCCACCGAACCAATCTGCCTTGGCGAGATCCTCCTCGGCCAAGGCGAGCAGACCATCCATCCGGGGTTTTGAGAAGCCAGCCTCAACAAGTTTGTGGAGCCCACCGATCATGGGTTTCACAAAGAATGGCACGCGCTCACGCATGATACGAAAGAGGCTGTCGACCAGCATCAGGGGCATCATCGTGCCCTGCCCCGCATGGAACCAGAACAGGTACCGCGTACGATGTGGTGAACCTGCAGCTGGCCGCAGCTCGTCGCTGGGATAGCGATCAAGTAGGTAATCGATAATCGCGCTTGACTCGGCGAGCACCAAATCCCCGTCGGTAATCACTGGAGCCGACTTCAGCGGTGAGAGTGCTTTGTACTCATCGGGCGCCAGGTGGGTTTTGGGGTGGCGGTTATAGCAGACCAGTTCATATTCAATACCCATCGCTTCGAGCAACCATAGGATGCGGAAGGACTGTGAGTATTCGAGATGGTGGAGCGTAATCATTAGGTAGCACCGTGGATCGTGTGTTTTCAGAGCTGCTTCATCAAGGTGACCGTTCACCTTGCAGCGTTACCACTAGATTACGCGCGCCACCCCCATCCCGATGTTCGCAAAGATAGATTCCCTGCCAGGTGCCCATCGCAAGCTGGCCATTCAGGATCGGAATCGTCAAATCCACGCCGGTGAGCACCGTTTTGATGTGGGCTGGCATATCGTCCGGTCCTTCGAGCGTGTGCCGATAGTGAGGTGCATTGGGCGGGGCAAGTACATTGAAGTGGCGCTGCAGGTCTCCCCGAACGTCCGGATCTGCGTTTTCATTGATCGCGAGAGAAGCGGAGGTATGCTGAATAAACAGCTGGAGCTGCCCAACACGGTATGACGAAATTTCAGGAAGTTCGGCTCTGATCTCGTCCGTGATCAAGTGAAATCCCATGGATTTCCGGCTTAGGGTGATGCGTCTTCCAATCCAGCTCATAACTGACCTTTGTCTGAGAATACCCGGCGTCGACCATATCGCGAACTCATGGCGGGCGCTTACGGTCTGAGCCCGTATCCTTTAAAATTTCTATAAGCATATATTTTTTTGGAATAGCCGCTGAAGACAGGATGCTCGTTCAGATAGATGCTGACGAGTTCAAAAGGCGTGTTCATCGACAACTGCCAAAGGCAAGAGGTGTACCGCTAATCGCCCACCCCGCCGCATTTACGTGGGTCTAGAGTTGACCTTATGAGCATCCGAAGTGTTGCAGGGTTTCCGAGGCGTTGGAGCAACACGCGCTCTGCAACGTCGAGGACGCGCTATGGAAACTCGACGGGCGTCGTTCCTGGTTTGGTGGCGCGGCGATAACAACCCATGACCATCTGGACTCAAAATATTTCGAAGAGCACTCTCGCCGGCGATGGAGTGGCTGCGGTGGTCGTCGCGATGATGCTGATCCCGCAGTCTCTTGCCTACGCCCTGTTGGCGGGCCTGCCAGCGGAAATGGGCCTCTACGCGAGCATCTTGCCCCTTGTGGGTTACGCGCTCCTAGGATCGAGCAATGCCCTGTCCGTGGGGCCTGTCGCTGTCGTATCGCTGATGACCGCGACGGCCGTTGGAAAAATTGCCGCGACGGGCTCCGTCGGTTATGTCACGGCGGCAATCGCAATGGCCGCGCTCTCGGGCTCGATGCTTTTGGGCATGGGATTGCTCCGTCTCGGATTCTTATCCAACCTCCTTTCACATCCTGTGGTGTCAGGTTTCATCACTGCCTCGGGCATCATCATCGCGCTAACCCAGCTACAGCACATATTGGGTATCGAGCAGAGTAGCGAAATGCCCGGCGGGACCCTGCCCGCCCTATTGATATCCATTGGCCATGGCTTGACTCAATGGCATGGGAGTACCTTGGCCATTGGCGCGGGGACACTGCTTTTCCTTTTATGGGCAAGAAGATACCTGCCTTCCGTGTTAAGGCACCTTGGGCTTCAACGTGATAGCGCCGAGCTACTGGCTAAAACCGCGCCAGTGATCAGCGTTATCGCGACAATTGTCGCTAGCAGCATCCTTTCCCTGGAGACGAAGGGCGTCGCCGTTGTCGGGAGCATTCCAAAAGGCTTGCCGGCGTTTTCGATGCCACCCATGGACGGCACGCTGTGGCGGGAACTCGCCCTATCGGCGGCGTTGATCAGCGTTATTGGTTTTATCGAATCCGTTTCTATCGGTCGGACGCTGGCCGCAAAAAGGAATCAGCGAATTGATGCGAACAAGGAACTCATTGGCCTTGGGGTCGCAAATCTCGCGTCCTCCGTCTCCGGCGGTCTGCCGGTCACCGGTGGGCTCTCCCGCTCCGTCGTGAACTTTGAGGCCGGCGCCGTGACCCAGCTGGCAAGCATTTTCGCAGCGCTGGGAATCGCGGTCGTCACCCTGCTGCTAACCCCCTTTCTCTACCATCTGCCCAAGGCAACGTTGGCGGCGACAATCATCGTTGCGATTACACCGCTTATTGATTTCAGGATGCTGCGTATTGCCTGGAGTTATTCGCGTTCGGACTTCACTGCCGTTGCGCTCACGATCGCGCTAACGCTCATCACAGGTGTGGAAATTGGCGTTTTGGCAGGAATCGGCGCATCGATTGCCCTGCACCTCCATAAGACTTCTCAGCCGCATATCGCCGTCGTCGGCGAAGTTCCAGGCACGGAGCATTTCAGAAACGTTCTGCGCCACGAGGTCATAACGTATCCGCAAATGGTTTCTCTGCGAGTGGATGAGAGCCTCTATTTCGCCAATGCGGCCTATCTGGAGTCGGCGATTTATGCCATCGTTGATCTGCAAGAGGACACGCTCGCCCACGTTATTATCCAGTGCACGGCGGTAAACGAGATTGACTTAAGTGCCTTGGAAACCCTCGAGTCGATCATTCATGAACTCAAGGGTCGGGGGATCAAACTGCACCTCAGTGAGGTGAAGGGACCTGTGATGGATGCGCTTGAGCGGTCGAGTTTTCTCGATCACATGACCGGCCAGATCTTCCTCACGCAGCACCAGGCCTGCGAGGCCCTGAAGGTGAGCTAACACTGCCGACAAATCATTGACTACTGTTGCGGTCGTTGTACTGCGGCCTGCCACAGCTTGAGGAAGCTGCGCTCCAGAGCACCTTCCGCGGCCATGCCCAAGCGCTGCTGCCAGTTCTTCCGCGGCACATACTTGAGTGTAAAGATAGCGTGGCTGGCCAGCCGGCTTTGAATGTATTCGTCAGACGTGCTGATCTCGTCGATCAGTGAACGTTCTAGCGCACGCTGCCCGAACCAAACCTCGCCCGTCGCGACCGCTTCTATATCGACACTGTCTCGATTGGTCTTCACGAATTCCTTGAACAGTACGTGTGTGTCCTCAAGGTCCTCTTTGAACTTGTCGCGGCCTTCATCGGTATTCTCGCCAAAGAGTGTCAGCGTTCGCTTGTGCTCCCCGGCCGTAAACATCTCGAAGTCGATGTCGTTTTTCTTTAGCAACTTGTGAAAATTGGGGAGTTGCGCGACCACACCAATCGAGCCGATCACCGCGAACGGCGCTGCAACAATGCGATCTGCAACGCAGGCCATCATATAGCCCCCACTTGCTGCGACCTTATCGACGGCAACCGTAAGAGACACGTCGGCATCAGAAAGCCGCTTGAGTTGGCTCGAGGCCAAGCCGTAGGAATGGACCATGCCGCCACCGCTCTCCAATCGCAGGAGTACTTCATCGGATTCATTCTTCTCGGCCAGTAGAGCAGAGATTTCTTCCCGTAAGTTGCCAACGGCAGATGCACGAATATCGCCATCGAAATCGAGAACGAAGAGCCGTGGCTGATCATCATCTGCCTCGCTTCCCTCCTTGAGTTTCTTCTTGGCGGCCTTGGTCTTTTCCTTATCGGATTTCTTCTCGGCTTTGCGCTCGGCTTTGAGGACATCTTTTCGGGAGGCGGGGTCCATGGTCGCCTCTCGAATCGTTTCCTGAAGTTCGCGGTAGCGATCATTGAGTCGCTGAACTTCGACGCGACCCCCACCCTCGCCCCGCTGTCTCGAGCTAACCGCTGCTATTAGCACGATGATGATGCCTATGGCGGCAACGATAGTGACGGCCTGAGCTAGGAAAAGGCCGAATTCGGAAAGAAAATCCATGGAGTTAACCTATTTGCTGAATGGCGCTAGACGCCGAGTACACGCTGACAATGTGTTTGTATCAACCGACCGGCGATAGAGGCCGGGGGTGGAACCGGGGGCAAATCGCTGGGATGGAACCACTGGGCGTCAGCGATCTCGTCGCCATCGGGTGTGATGTCGCCGCTTTTATACTCCGCGAAGAAACCCAACATCAATTGATTGGGGAACGGCCACGCCTGGGAATCAAAATAACGAAGGTCGCAGACCTCGACACCAACCTCTTCCTTGACCTCGCGGTGTAGCGTTGCTTCCGCGCTTTCGCCCGCCTCGATAAACCCCGCTAGCGTGCTGTACATGGGCCGTGGAAAGTTAGCATTCCGAGCCAGCAGCATTTCGTCTCCCTTCGTCACCAGCGTGATCACACACGGGGCGATGCGCGGGTAGAAAATCCCGTCACATGAGTTGCACGCAAACGCGCGCTCACCAGTCGCCGGGCTCATGGACGTGCCACACTGCCCACAGAACTGGTGATCTCGTTCCCAGGCCAACAGCTGTTGAGCACGACCCGTGAGGTTAAAGACTCCATCGTCTACCCGCCCGAGTATGTTGTAGAGCGAGCCGACTTGGTATCGCATCGCGTCCACTTCCACCAGGTCGTCGATCTCGAGGGCAAAGCAGGGTTGATCGCGCCAATAGCCGACAAACTGCTCGCGCTTGATTGCCCAGCGGTTCTCTACCAAATCCCTATCGCTAAGTACCCAGGCCTCCCGCGACCGCAGGTCCATAACGAGCTTTCCGTTCTGAAAAACGATATGTAACGCGCCTTCTCGTGATTCGGGAGGGCTCTTTTCTAGGTCCAGCATTAATCTTTCTCAAAAATCGGGAATCGCGCGCCTGGGTGTCTTGATGATCGCAACGCAACGCAGCGCGGGTCGGTATCGTAGGCACCGAGCCTTTCCGCCGCAAGGGCGTTGATCGCAGCGTGTTCGCAGCTTATCGCAGCACAATCCATTGTGCCTGCTTACACGTAGTTCATCGATAAAGTACACTTCGCCGCGACCACGGAAAGGACCCACGCATGAGTGAATCAGTTGCACAGGCATTCTGGAACAACTTTCTCGGCCCGTCGCCGGATTGGTACAAGAAGGCCATCATCGGCTTCCTGCTCATTAACCCTCTACTCCTTTTTATCGCAGGCCCATTCGTTACGGGTTGGGTACTGATTGGTGAGTTTATTTTCACCCTGGCCTTGGCACTTCGCTGCTATCCACTGCAGCCGGGCGGACTGCTGGCCCTTGAAGCAGTGATCCTCGGGATGACCAGTCCGTATTCTGTATTCCATGAGTTGGAGGCAAACTTCGAGGTCATTCTGCTGCTGATGTTCATGGTCGCGGGCATCTACTTCATGAAAGAGCTACTGCTCTTTGTCTTCACCCGAATTCTCCTCAGCATCCGCTCGAAGCTACTCCTGTCGCTTCTCTTCAGCTTTGTCGCGGCGTTCTTGTCGGCCTTCCTTGATGCATTGACGGTGACCGCAGTGCTCATAAGCGTCGGCGTGGGCTTCTACTCCGTCTATCACAAGGTCGCTTCGGGTAAAGGGGCCCATCATGAGGACCATGATCACGGCGATGACCAGTCCGTGCAGGATACGCACCGTGAGGAACTCGAGGAGTTCCGTGCGTTCCTGAGATCGCTGCTCATGCACGGCGCCGTCGGCACCGCGCTGGGTGGCGTCTGCACGCTGGTCGGCGAACCGCAAAACCTGCTCATTGCTACCGTCGCCGACTGGGACTTCATCAAGTTTGTGACCATCATGGCGCCCGTCACGATGCCCGTGCTTGTCTGTGGCCTTGCGACCTGCGCTTTGCTGGAGCTCTCTGGCAAGTTTGGCTACGGCTCGAAACTTCCAGCGAACGTGCGAAGCGTTTTGGAAGACTTTCAGAAACATGCAGATTCTGAGCGCAACAGCCGCACCGTCGCTCGCTTAGCCGTGCAGGCCCTCGTGGCCTGCATCCTGGTGGTTGGTCTTGCCATGCACTGGGCGGCGGTAGGCCTCATCGGCCTTATGGTGATTGTGCTTCTTACCGCTTTCAACGGTGTCGTCGAAGAGCACCAGCTTGGGCACGCCTTTGAAGAGGCCCTGCCCTTTACCGCGCTGCTGGCGGTCTTCTTCGCCGTCGTCGCCGTTATCCACGACCAGCACCTTTTTACCCCGGTAATTAACGCGGTGCTCGCCATGGACGCAGAGATCCGACCTGCGATGTTCTTCGTGGCAAACGGTGTTCTCAGCATGATCAGCGACAACGTGTTCGTGGCAACGGTGTACATCAACGAAGTAAAAGCGGCCCTGGATGGCGGTACGATTACCCGCGCGGAGTTTGACCAGCTGGCCGTTGCCATCAACACCGGCACCAATCTACCGAGCGTGGCGACGCCCAACGGTCAAGCGGCCTTCCTGTTCTTGCTAACCTCCGCGTTGGCGCCGCTGATCCGACTTTCTTACGGTCGCATGGTGATCATGGCCCTGCCTTACACCTTTGTGCTTGGCGGCGTTGGTCTCGCTTGCGTGGTTGCGTTTATCTGATCGGTGAAGGCTGCGCTGCGACGCTAGATCAACCCCGCTGGATCCCGGGCGCCTATTCGCCAGTCTTGCGCCAGAGCGGCTCGACGCCGGACGCAGTCATAGCATCCAGCTGCGCTTCATGGGCCGCCAATTCTGCGTCTGATGGCTGAATGACCTTCAATCGCGGCCGATCCGCGGGCAGGCGACGAACCGCCCGTTTCGTACGCTGGCCACCGGTGCCGGGGCTTTCCTCACCGCCCAAAGCCAGATCCGTTTGACCCCCGGTCATGGCCAGATAAACGTCCGCGAGTATCTCTGCGTCCAGCAGGGCGCCATGGAGATCGCGGCTGGAGTTATCAACACCGTACCGCCCACAGAGCGCGTCGAGGCTATTCCGCTGACCCGGATGCCGTTCCCGGGCCATGACCAGCGTGTCGACAACGGCGCTAAGATCTTCCACGAGAAGCCCTTTGGTATCTAACCGTCTCAGCTCGCTGTTCAGAAAGCCAACGTCGAAGGGCGCGTTATGGATAATCAGTTCGGCGCCTTCGATGAACTCCCGAAACTCTCGAGCGACGCTGGCAAAAACGGGTTTGTCGGCCAGGAAGGTATTGGTGATGCCGTGGACTTCGATAGCGCCTGCGTCAATGTCCCGCTCCGGATTGATGTACCGGTGGAAATGGCGCCCCGTAAGCCGACGATTCTGAAGTTCCACGCAGCCGATTTCGATAATGCGGTGCCCCTGACTGACTTCAAGGCCGGTGGTTTCCGTGTCGAGAACGATCTGACGCATTAGGTCTTGTTTATCCCTTAGTTGTCGTGTGCTTAGAGAAGCTCGTCGATGCCGCGGTTCGCGAGCTGATCGGCCCGTTCATTGCCCGGATCCCCGCTGTGCCCTTTTACCCAGCGCCAATCTACATCGTGCTTTTCGTTGGCTGCATCAAGCAGCTGCCAAAGATCCGCATTGGCAACAGGCTTTTTCGCCGTAGTTTTCCATCCTCGCCGCTTCCAGTTGTCGATCCACTCGGTGATACCTTTCATCACGTAGGTCGAATCCGTATGAAGGGTCACAGCGCATCGCTCACTCAGCGCATTGAGCCCTTCGATAGCGCCGCGCAGCTCCATGCGGTTGTTAGTCGTCTCTGACTCCGCACCGAAGAGCTCACGTTCGTGTTTGCCGTAGACCAGTAGCGCGCCCCAACCACCGGGACCGGGGTTACCGCGACAAGCGCCATCGGTGTAAACAACAACATCTTTCAAAAGTTCTTCGGCTCTCGCAAATTGACTTCAGGCGGCCACATCGCGCGAGGATTCTCGCGGCTGTCTCGGAGTTGGCGAAGGTGTACCGGCCACGGCGAGACCGACCAGAGGCTTGCGTGGGATTGCCGGCACGGGGCGCGGTCTGCGCGCACCGGCGATCCGTTTTATGGCGTGCGTCACGTACAGCCCTCCACCTGGCAGACCGTGTCGGGCCGCCCATTGATCGATGCGCTCGATACCCCGGCGCAGCTTTCCAGTACCCATCAGAGGCAGCGGATAAAGCTGGCTGACTGCTTCAACCTCGCAATCCACCAGATGAAGCCAGTCCGTCAATCGGCCCGGAGACACGGGTCGGAGACGATGCCAAAGCTCGTGTTGGGAGACCCGCCGCGCATACAGCGAGAGCCCCAGAAGACTGACGGGATTGAAGCCGATCAGCACCAGATGGCCACTCGGGCGCAGTACCCGCTGCATCTCACGGAGCACGCCGTGGGGATTGGGGTCGAAGTCCAGTGCATGAAAGGCAACCAGCATGTCCATACTGTCGCTCTCCAGCGGAAGCTCATCGCCGTGGCACTGCATGGACGCGTTGGGCGATGGGTTATCCCCAGTCGTGTAAATACGATGGTGGATGGGACTGCTTTCGACCAACGGGAAACAGGCCAGGGGTCCCATCTGACAGATGTGGTAGCCAAAGGAGCGATCAAAGGTGGGCTGCAGGCAGGCCTGAATACGCGCGATGAGCGCACCATCGTCATGGCGGGCGTACCAGGATTCCAGCGCCGTGGAAATCTCTATAGACTGCGTGTCGGCGGTCGTCTTCACAGTGTTAAAGGTTAGTCAGTGTTCCGTTGATGTTCAATGCGTACCTTGCGCCGTGACCATAATAATCAGGAGAGTCCATCATGCACGCCGTGCACACTGTACCCGCGTTCAGTGACAACTACATCTGGCTTCAGGAAAACACGGACGGCTCTGCGCAGGTCGTGGATCCCGGTGATGCCAGCGTCGTGGATCAGGCACTCGAGGAGCGTGGTCTTCGCCTCACTGCAATTTTGCTGACTCATCATCACTTTGATCATGTGGGCGGCGTTGAAGCGCTGAAGGATCGCCACGGTTGTCGGGTTTACGGCCCGGACAATCCTGGAATCAGTGCCATTGATAGGGTGCTTCGCGAGGGCGACGAGATCAGGGTCGGTGACTTTCATTTCACGATCTTCGAAGTACCTGGGCACACGCTGGACCACATCGCCTACTTTCAGAGCGCAACCACTGATGCGCCGCCACTGCTTTTTTGTGGGGACACCTTGTTTGCCGGCGGTTGCGGCCGAATTTTCGAGGGCGACCCGCCCATGATGTTCTCGTCACTGGCGAAGCTCACAAAGCTGCCCGTCGATACTGCCGTGTACTGTGCTCATGAGTACACGCTGGCTAACCTTGCTTTTGCCATGGCGGCGGATGGTGACAACCCGGCACTGCAGACTCGGGTAGCGAAGGCTAAGACTCTACGCGAACGGGATGTTCCCACGGTACCCAGTACCATCGCCTTGGAATTGGCCACTAATCCGTTCCTGCGCTCGACTGAGGACGGACTCAGGGCCGGCCTTGCGAGGGCCGGCAGAGAGATGGGAAGCGATGCCGTGAGCACCTTTGCCGCCCTTCGTGCCTGGAAAGACGAATTCTGAACAGAATCGTTCTATGGAAGGGTCTGGTGCTGGTGATCCTCCTTGGGGGATGCGCGACGGCGCCTGAGCCGGATCTTCAGAGCTCTGCGTCAACGACACCCGCCCGCGAGCTGCTGGAAAGTGTCCCGCGTAGTGCCGAGCCAGAACCCCTTCCTCCGCCGGCCGATCTTTGGGAGCGGATCCGGCGGCAACTGACGTTCCACACCGTTCATAACTCGCGAGTGGGTGCCGCACGCGAGCATTACCTTAGACAATCCCGTTTCTTCGAGCTCACCGAACCCAGAGCTCGACGATATCTCTATTATCTCGTGGCAGAGGTAGAACGGCGAGAGCTCCCCATCGAACTGGCCCTCCTGCCCCTGGTGGAAAGCAGCCTTAACCCCTTTGCGTTTTCTGGCCAGGGCGCCGCCGGTCTCTGGCAAATCATGCCCGGAACCGCCGACTACCTGGGCATGCGTCGCGACTGGTGGTTCGATGCGCGCTTGGACCTTCAGGACTCCACCCGCTTTGCCCTGGATTACCTGGAGCGTCTTTACGATGATTTCGATGAAGACTGGCTCCTTGCTCTCGCGGCCTACAACTCCGGTAAAGGCCGGGTGCTGCGGGCCCTTCGGCGTAACCGGGAAGCGGGAAAGGCGACGGACTACTGGTCTCTGGATCTACCGAGGGAGACCGAGCGTTACGTGCCCCGGCTCGTGGCCCTGAGCACATTGATCGCGTTCAGCGAAGCATTGGAGCTTGAACTGCCCCCCATAGAAAATGCACAGGCCTTTGCGAGCGTTAATACCTTAGGGCAGATTGAGATGCTGCGCATTGCACAGATTGCAGGCATACCGCTCACGGAGCTGCGCCTCTATAACCCAGGGCAACTGCGCTGGGCAACGGCACCGGACGGCGCCGGCACCGTCAATGTGCCTGCTGCCTTAGAAGACCGCGTAGCCGAGCAGTTGGCCGCCCTACCCCAGGACGAACGAGTTACCTGGGTGCACTACCGAATTCGTCGCGGGGATAGCCTCATCCGCATCGCCAAGCGCTTTGACACTCAGGTGGGCATGCTCCGCGAGGTTAATAATCTGCGAGGAAACCTCATTCGCGCTGGGGACACGCTTATGATTCCCAACAGCGCTGCCTGGGAGCAAAGCCTCGCCCTCGCAGAGGCAGGCAGAACCGGTGTGAAGCGTGACTACTCGGTTCGCCGCGGGGATTCACTCTACGAAATTGCCGTGCGCTTTAATGTCACCATTGATGAGATCATCGCCTGGAATGACCTCGACCCGGACCGCTATCTGCAGCCCGGGCAATCCATCACGCTATTCCTCGGCGGCGGCTGAGGCGCCCTATCACTATCATTCCTGGTCGTCGATGACGACCGGCACCGGTTCCTCGCCTTCGCGGATATTGAAGAAGGTCGCGTACAGGGTGGGTACGATGGTGAGCGTCAGTATGGATGCAAAGCCCAGTCCGGCCATGATGGTGACGGACATGTTCACGAAAAAGACGTCAGACAAAAGCGGGATGAGCCCAAGGATCGTCGTCGCGGCGGCAAGGATGACAGGCCGCATCCGCGACACGGAGGAATCGAGCACCGCCTCGAAGCGATCCTTACCCGAGGCAATCTGCTGATCAATCTCCTCGATAAGCACAATGGCATTCTTGATGAGCAATCCAATCAGTGAGAGCGCTCCCAGCAGAGCCATAAAGTCGAAAGCGCCGCCGGTCGTTAGTAGCCCGGCGGTAATGCCCACGATTGCCAGGGGCACCGTCAGCCAGATGATGAGCGGCTGGCGGAGTTTCCCAAACAGCACAATGCTGGTGAGGATCATCGCCAGGATCCCGAAGGGTAAAGACTGTCCTAAGCCATTTTGCGCGTTAGCGTTGTCTTCATACTCTCCACCCCAGGCAAGACTGTAGCCTGGCGGCAATTCAATCGCTTCGATCTTGGGCTTGATGCGATCAAACAATGGCGTAGCAAGCTCCCCCGTCGGGTTACAGGATGCGATGATGGTCTGGATGCGGTTGCGGCTGCGGAGCAGGCCGTTCTCCCAGCTCGTCTCGTAACCGGAGATGACTGTGGAAGCGGGTACCGTGGTACCCAGTACCGCACTCCAAATCTGCACGTCGCGAATACTGTCGATATCTGCACGCTCCCCCGCCGATGCGCGCATCAACAGGGGCAGCACCCGATTGCCATCGCGGTAGCTTCCTGCCGTGAGCCCATCGAAAGCGTACTTCATGGCATCGGAGAGATCTTCTCGCGTGATACCCAATTGCCGGCCAACCTGTTCGTTAAAGACCGGCGTAACGACCTTCACGGGCGCGCGCCAGTCATTGCGCACGTCCACCGCCTCTGCGTCATCGCGCATGATGGCCTGCGCTTTCTCCGAAAGCCCACGGAGCACCGTGGCGTCTGGGCCCGAGAACCGAGCCTCAATCTTGGCGTCTCGTCCTGGCCCGATGCGCAGTGGCTTAATCACCGGTTCCAATTGAGGGGCCTCCTCGCGAAGTTTTGTCTCCAGCGCATCCCATACGGCTGCGATCTGCTGGGCTTCTTCGACGCGAACAATGATCTGGCTATACGCTGGCGTGGACTCGCGAGCATCGTAAACGAGGGTAAATCGCTGATGCGGACCACCAATGACACTGGTGGTCTGCGCGACACCAGGCTGACTCCGAATGAATTCGGACACCGCCAGTGTGTCGTTTCGGGTCACGCGGATGTCAGCACCCTCGGGCTCATATAGATCCACGAAAAACAGCGGCGTACTTGAGGCGGGAAAGAAACCGCTCTTGACGTTGCCAAAGCCGACAAATCCCGCGACAAACAATCCGGCCACAATGGCCAGTGTGAGGTAGCGGTGATTGACCGCTGCCGCCACGAAGCTTCGATAGCCCCGGAAAACCGCACCATCGTATGGGTCCGCGTCTTGGTCAGCTCCCCCGGGCTTGAGCAACAGCGCACAAAAAAGCGGCGTGGTGCTAATTGCGGTAATCCAGCTAAGGGACAGAGAGATCAGGATCACGTAAAACAGGGATCCGGCGAATTCACCCGTATTATCCGGCGACAGACCGATGGCGGAGAACGCGAGAATGCCAATGGCGGTTCCGCCAAGGAGTGCCCAGATCGTCCGTCCCACGGCTTCCCGCGCGGCCGGCAGGGCTTTCATTCCCTGCTGCATCCGTACCTGCATACCCTCGGCGACCACGATGGCGTTGTCCACCAGCATCCCCAACGCAATCACCAGTGCACCCAAAGAGATACGCTGTAACTCGATCCCATAGAAATACATGATGAGTAAGGTGCCAGCGACCGTTACCAACAATACGGAGCCAATGATGAGACCCGTGCGCAGGCCCATGAATAAGAGAAGGACGATGATCACGATAATCACCGCCTGCGCCACACTAACAATAAAACCGCTGACAGACTTATCGACCTCACCAGGCTGGTTGTATACGGGCTCGAGGGTCATGCCAACGGGTATGATGGAGCCCAGCTGACGGAAACGCTGTTCAATGCGCTGCCCCACCTCAACCACGTTCTGACCCGCCGTCATACTGATGCCCATGGCCAAGGCAGGTAGGCCATTTTGGTAATACATCTTGTCAGGAACCGCTTCATACTCGCGGGTGATGCGCGCGATATCGCGCAAACGGATAAGGTTCTTGTCGCGGGAGGAGATAAGAACCTCCCCGATTTCCTGGACCGACTCGAACTCACCGGTCGGGTGAATGCGCAGGTAATCTTCGCCGACGTTGACGTTGCCCGAGTCGACGATGGAGTTCTGGGAGCCCAATACCGCCGCGATCGAGGAAGGATCGATACCCAGTTCAGCAAGCCTCGAGCGGGAAATGTCGAGATACACCACTTCCCGCTGTTCGCCGTCGATCTCGACTTTCCTGACGCCGTCAACGAGCACCAGCTCCCTGCGGATGTCATCGGCAACGTCATAGAGATCACGCCATGAGTAACCGTCACCCGTTAGCATCAGGTAGATGCCGTAAACGTCCCCAAAGTCGTCGATAACCATGGGGTCTCTGGCGCCCGATGGCAGGAGGGGTTTAACGTCCGTGACCTTTCTGCGAAGTTCATCGAAGATGTTGGGCAGGTCTGCCGCGTTGTACTCGTCTTTGAACTCGATGGTGATGTCCGACAGGCCGGGTCGGGAAACGGTCATCTTGATGCGCTTCAGCTGTGGTAATCGCTGGATCGCGTCTTCTAGATGGTAGGTGACCTCATCCTGCACCTCCTGGGCCGATGCACCCGGATATTGCGTCATGATCTTGGCCATCTTGATGGTGAAGGCTGGATCTTCCAATTTGCCGATCTTCTGGAAGCCGTAGACCCCGCCCACGACCATGATGATTACCACCAGCCATGAAATAACCGGGGTGCGTACCGAATATTCACCGATGTTCATCAGATGTCGCTTTCCCGGGGAATGGCTTGCTCGCCCGTTCGCATACGGGTGACTTTCATTCCTTCGGAAAGATAGGCTGCTCCCACCGCTACAATCTCCTCACCACCGATAAGACCCGAGAGCACTTCAATCATGTCAGCGGACATGCGTCCAGTTTCTACGGGGCGGGAGCGGACTTCCATGGTGTCCGGGTCCAGCACAAACACCCGTGGGCTGAGCTGTTCATTGGCCTGCACTGCACGGGCGGGTACCCAGGTGATCGTGTCTTTGTTGACCAGGAGACCGGTGAAATCCACCTCAACCTGAGCCGTCATGCCGGGCAGCACGGTAAATTCATCGGGCTGTGGCATGCTGAAGGTCATCTTGAAAGTTTGAGTATCTGCATCAGCTCTCGTTGCTACCTCTTTGATTTCTAATGCAAAACTAATCTCTGAATATTCCTCGAAGGAAGCCATTGCGCGCACCTGCTGGGCAGCCGTGGATTCCTCGATGGACTCGGTGTCGGTCAAACGTTCCTCTTCCGCCGCGGTGACACTACGAATCACGGACTCTGGCATGGCTATGATCACGTCGAGCTCATCGGTGTCCTGCAGATAAACCACATCGGCGAGGCCCACCACTTCCTCGAAATTATCGTAGTAGCGCTGGGCGATGCGGCCGCGAAACGGGGCTCGCAACGTGGTGTAGCTCAAATTTGTCTTCGCCTGCGCCAATGCGGCGCGGGACGAGCGAAAGTCAGCTTCCATGCGATCGTAGTCGAGCTGGGAGATGCTGCCGCTTTCAATCAATTCTTTGGCACGTTGGAAGTTGCGATTGGCGTTATCGAAGGTCGCCTGGGAGTCCTCCAGCGCATTCTGATAGTCCGTAGGGTCCAGCTTCGCAATGAGCTGCCCCTCGTCGACAACGTCACCTTCGCGGATGGGCAGTTCAACGATCTGTCCCGACACCCGAAAACGCAGGCCCGCCTGCTTGGACGCCTCGATGGTCGCCGGGAAGCGACGAATCTCATCCCCCATGTTTTCGTCCACCTCAAAAATCTTAACGGGACGCGCGACCAATGCCTGGGGCACAGCCTCGTCTTCACCACAGGCCGTCAGGAGTGCCGCCAGACCCAGGGCCGCCAGCCCGATGGTCTTGTGCGCCACAAACGCTGGAGTGAGCTGCTTCGACGTACGCGAGTGAAAGAGATCAGACATGGGCGGTTCCATCAATGAGCGTGAGGTCATTATAGGGGTGGCCGACAGCTTAAAGGGAGCCTGTTATGAGGCGTGCATGGCAGGGATCCACTCTTTGCGCAACCCCGTGGTCACAAAGTAAAGCGCGCAGCGAATAGGTTCGGGATAGAGCGCCGATACAGCCTCCGCGTAGCGCTCCAATTGAGGCTGGTAGCGCTCGAGTTCCTCCGCGAGAAACGCTTCGGTTCCCTGCCCTTCGACGGGTTCTGAGGATTTGTAGTCGACGATCCAGCGAACCCCTTCTTTAGCGTCGACGACACAGTAGTCGACCACGAGTTCGACGGCGCCCTCGTCGGTGGAAAGCGTCAAGGGTAGTTCAGCGTGCCGCTTGCCTCGCTCTGGGGAAAGCAGATACCGCAGCCATGGGTCGGACAGTGATGTTGCCAGTGCAGCACGACCTCGCTTCAGAAGCTCGTCGCGCAGCCCCGTATCAACACCTGCTTCCCCAAAGGCCGCCGTCATCACAGCGTCCAGGCGCGCATCCGGTTTCGCCGGCAGTGTCTCCCGGTAAGCCAGCGTCTCCAGGCACGCGTGCAGCGCGGTACCCCACGCACGCGCATTTCGATTGTCTGTGCCCACCGCCTGCCGTACACCCGCCACAGGCACGGTAGGCTCCAATACCCGGGCCGTATCTGGAAGCGACCGTAAGCGCCGATAGCGGGTTCCTTCAACCGCGGCGTCTTGATCGTCCGCAGACAATGCAAGGAAAGGTGTTGCGCAATCTTGAATCGCGGGCCACAGGTGAGCGAGGAGCGATCCCGAGGTCGGCGGGCGCACTTGTTCCTTATTTTCGTCGTAGTTCAGACACCCGCTTAGCCAAAGTTGCTTTGCTGCCCGAGTACAGCCTACGTAGAGCAATCTAACCGCCTCGAGTTGTTGCCGTCCCTTTGCCCGAAACTGCAGATAGTCATAGAGCGTGCCTTCCTTGGGCGACCCCGTAGCCGGACGAGTTCCCAGCAAAAACGTTGAGTGGCCGCCGGGCAAAACGAACTCATCCCACTGGAGAAGCTGTTGATCCTGATTCGCCGTGCCGCCGGAGAGGGCCGGGATGAGCACGCAATCGAATTCAAGGCCTTTCGCCTTGTGCAGAGTCATTACCTCCACCTTCGAATTCAAACCGCCCGGCGCCGCGAAGAGCTTTGTCAGACGTTCCCGGAGATTTTTTGCGGTGATTGCCTCACCGTCGCGATCCATGAGCTCGATGCATTGGTAGAACTGCTCCGCATCCGCCTGCTCAGCCGCAGTCCCGAGACTGGCAGCGCCGCCCAGGCTCAGCCACGCTTCCTCAATAAAAACCCGCGGTGCCAGTCGTTCCTCATGCGCCTGGCACCAGTCTAGCCACTGGCGCACCGCAGACAGCCGACGCTCAGCACTGCCCGACAGGCCGTCCCAGGTTGTCAGCTCATTCGCATTGACGGCGACAAAATGCCGAACGGTTGGTGCATTCAAGGCGGTAATGAGAAGATCGTTGTTTCCGAGCCCGATAGACGGTGTGCGCAGAAGTGACAGCCACGCATAGCGGTTGTCTTGATCAAGAAGTGCACAGGTCAGGGTGAACAGGTCGCGAACCACCTGCCGCTGTTCAAGGGTGTCCAGCTCCTGGGCTGCCGCGTCAATGCCGCGCTCTCGCAGGGCGATCAGTACTGGCCTCAGCTGCGATCGCGATCGCCCTAGGATGGCTATGGACTCGACGCCGGTGTCTTTCTGCGCCTTGTGCACACGCTCGCAAATAGCGTTGAGTTCAGCCGCCTTCGCGCCTTCCCCGGCAAAGAGCTTGATTTCGGGCTTCACTCCGCCTTCTTGTCCGGCACTGGCTCGACCGGCACTCGCCGCACTAAAGCGAACGGCGCCCAGCGACGGTTCATCCTCGGCGGGAAAAAGCGTCTGGAAGGTCTCATTGCTCCAATCGACGAGCGCCCGCTGGCTTCGGAAATTAACCTGGAGATCGAGGGTCCTCAGGGGCAGGTCTCCAACTCCGTGCTCCCTAGCTTTTAGGAACAGGCCTACATTCGCCTGCCGGAACCGATAGATTGATTGCATTGCGTCACCAACCAGGAAGAGCGTTCTTGGCGCGATAACGTTGAGTGCGTTGTGCTCTGCCCAGCCTCTCGTCAGTCGACGTATGAGCTCGAACTGCAGCGTGGACGTGTCCTGAAACTCATCGACCAGCAAATGCTCAAGCTGATAGTCCAAACGAAGGGCAAGATCTGTGGGCGCATCATCATCGCCCAGAGCCTCATTGGCGGCCATCGCAATCTGCGAGTGATCGACTTGCTCCCGCTGCTGAAACACCACCAATAGCTGCGCGGCAAGTCGGGGCAAAAGCCGCGTGATGATTGCGAGAAGGCCCCACTCCTGGGACGTGGTCGAGACGTCCGGAAGCCTGCGCATCTCCCGAAGTAGCGACAGCAGTTCGCCGCTATCGCTGCATTCAGCAATCAGAGCCATTACGGCTTTTTTCATCGCCGCGGTGTGGCCCTTTCCCGCAGGAAAACCCTCGCGCTTCGTGACCTGTCGGCGCCAAGCTCCATCCTTTGTGAGCAGAAGTTGCGCGACCGCCACGCCCTGCTGCCGAAGGCCGTTTGCTCCGCCCCCAATGCCAGGCTCGAATCTTTGGCCTTGATCAAGGTTTTCGGCTTGGTATTCCAAAAGCTCCTCAAGCTGTGCCCACGATCCTCCTATAAGTCCCTGCAGGCGCTCCCAGCGTGCTTGAATTAATTCTTCCACGGTATTGCGCAGGACTTCCCGACTATCCTCGTGCAGCCCTGATCCGCCAAGCACCGGCTGCCACTGCTCGCGCCGGGCCAGCAGACTGACCAACAAGTCGGCGGCAAGCTCCCAGTTATTGTCCATATGGAGGAGTAGCGTTTCGAGGTCTGCGCGGGGACTTTCAGCCGAGCGCAGCTGCCCCTGGAGAAAACGCTCAACGGCATCGCGGTATAGACCATCCGCCGTATCGGTTGTATTGACACTCCCGCCGCTGCCACTGAGCACCGGCATTTGCCGAGCGAGGGATGCACAGAAGCTGTCGATGGTTTGGATACGAAGGCGGCTTGGGTTCGTGAGTAAGCCCCAGCCCAATTCCTCGTCCCGGCGCGCCACGGTAGACGCAAGGTCATGGGTCTGGCGCTGGTAATCTTCTAGCGCCTCCCCCGCGGCGCATGTCGCCTTTAAAGCGCCAATGATTCGGTTGCGCATCTCCGCAGCTGCTTTACGTGTGAAGGTAATCGCGACCACCTGCTCGGGTGCCTGAACCCTTGCCAACAGCGCCAGGAACCGCTGTACAAGCAAGCCGGTTTTGCCGGATCCAGCCGGCGCACTGACGCAAAAGCTGCTCAGCGGATCGAGCGCCTCGGCTCGCGCCGGGGCATCGATGACATTCACGCCAGCTCCTCCGCAAGACGGCAGAGTTCGAAGCGCTGGCAATAGGTGCATGCGTCATAGGCTGGAGCGACGGACGCCTCGCCCTGGGCAAAATCGGCTGCCAGCTGCTCCAGTTGCTGACGCCAAAACGACCGAAGCGCCTCAAGGCTGCCATTTTCCTCACCCAGCACGGTCTGGGCCCATTCATCGGATGCCTCTAGCTGAGGGTGCAGGCCTTGATCACCCACGCCGCGAAGCCTCATTTCACCGACTTTTAAGGACGCCGTAGCAACGCCGGCCGCCGCCGGTTCCAGAAGTGCATACAGCGGAAGTTGCGGCCGAAGTCTCCCCTCGTCAAACCAGCGCTTGGTCGCCTCCCCTGCACCGCTTTTGTAATCAACAACCAGCAGACGGCCCTCGCGGTCTCGATCCACGCGGTCAAGGCGCAGCCGCAGCGACAAACCGCTGAGTTCTCCGGATCGCTCGCTTTCCGTCGCCACGATTTCAAGAGACTGACTATGCTCTGCCTCAAAAGCGATCCACTCGCGAAGAACGCTATGCAGGCGCTTTCGCTCGAGCTCCATGGCGGCTACACCCAGGAGATATCGTCTCGGCGCGGAAATCACTGCTTCTGCAGCATCCAGTGCCGTATCTAGTCCCGTGAGACGGGGTGGGACAGCGCCATCGCCGCCCAGACTTGTTGGCTCATAAAGCGCCTGTAGGGCTCGGTGCAGCATGGAACCCCGCTCGGGCGGCGAGAGCCCCATAACGACATCGCCAGAAGGCGAGGCCCGCAAGCGCTCGCTGGCGAAAGCGCGAAACGGGCAGGCTGCCTGAGATTCGAGGGCATAGGCACCGACGCTGGCTTTCGCTCGTTCACCGTCGCGCAGCGGTGCAACGCCGGCATCTACGCTTTCGAAAGGAAGCTGGGCGCGCTGCCGCGCCCATCGAGCATCGACCGCAGCGGTTTCGCCATCGACGACTTGCTTTCTGGGTTCGAGCAAGGGAGAAGGAAGGCGCTCCGAACCATCAAGACTGCGTTGAAAGCTGGCCTCAACGGTCTTTGACTGCCCAAGCCAATGCTTCCAGCGTTGCTGACTCCAATTCCACTCCCACGCAGCGTCCGCATGGGGCATACGGTGATGGCGCTGCAGAGCATGGGGAAGGTACGGATTGGGCCGAGGCGATGCTGGCCACTGGTCTGCGCTAAGACCCGTGACCCATAGGCCGTCAAAGCTGAGTCCCGTAGTCTCAAGAGGCCCCAATACCTGAACGGCACTGTCGACGGTTTGGGGCTGGAACACCTGTTCCGTCAGCCAACGGCGAAGTGCTGAAATGGCTTCATCGTAATCCAGCTCCCCGAGAGCACCGTCAAGTCCTGCAAAGCCGTCGAGGGCGGATTGCCATTGCTGGACTTGCTGAAACTCCAGCGAATCTAACGTCCGCCCTTCGGGCCAACCCCAGATCCTGAGTATCGCCGCGAAGGGCTCCGTCCATGCCGACGGCAGTCGCCGGCGGCTAAGAAGGCGGGCATTGCCCTCAAGAGAGGCCAGAGATGTCAGCGGACTTTCCGGCGCGTCGCCAAGGGCTATCTCCAGACTCTGCCGAGCCAGCGTTCTGGGGACGTGCTCTCGACCCAGAGCACGAAGTTCATCTGAGGCCCGCTCGCAAAGATCTGCGTTGCGGGCTCCAAGCTTTAAGAATCGGGACTGCAGGACAGCGATGGAATCCTCGACAGAGACTTCCGTTCGGCCCAGGGAGAGCGCCCCAAGAGCATCTCTCACTAAGGGCACCTCCGCGAGCTTAAAACCCGTCGAAAAGTTGACCGGCAGACTGCCATAGTCGCTCGTCAAGCAATTAAACTCCCGACGGAGCAAGCGCTCAAAGGAGCGACGGTGACCTTCCATGTCCGTCAATACCACCGCATAGCGGCCTTGGGGATCTCGCATCACCTGCTGCCGGGCCCAGCGGGCTGCAGCAGTGAGTTCATCCAGCTCTGAATCAAAGGCGACCACCGCCTCGACCGCTGCAGCGTCTTGTTCGAAGAGTTGAACGCGCGTTACCGGGTGCGACGCCCCAATAAGCGCCGCATAAAGCGGGGGGATATCGTCTGTTTCAAGCAATATGAGTGGCGCCATCGGTCGATCCGCGGCGCTCAGAAGCGCTTCTAGCGCAAGTTCCGGAACCAATAAACCCCGATCTTTCAGCATTGCCGCGACGGCATCGTGCCATCGAAGGAAGGCTGCGCCATCCTCTGTCAGCCCGAATTCCCGGCGTCGCGCTGCATCGAGAGGCAGCCGCCACAAGCGAAGCCGTTCCGCGGCTTCCTGGGCAAGTGCCGCCGCTCGGGAACTGCTCAAGAGAGAAAATTGCCCCTCTGCGTCAGCCTCGATGGCTTTTTGCCACAGCAGTCGCTGCCCGTAGCTGTCGATAAGCCTTGCAGGAGGTACGACACCGCGCACGACGGCGTGACGCCACGCTTCGATCCAATACTGACGCAGAGGGAGTACTGATGGGCTGATGGAGGCGCCCCCCTGTTTGCGAAGAGCGTCGTGAAGGGACGCCCGAACCGCTCGGCTCAGACGTCGATTTGGCGTCAAAACTGCGGCGCCCCCGCGCACGCCATCACGAATCCGGTCAAAGTGCCGAAAAAGTGGCTTCAGGGTTTCTTCCATTGCCCTACCGCCATCCATGAGCCTGCTTTAAAATCCTGCTCCGCTTCTAGAGGAGCCACACGAGTCCCGAGAGGCACGAACAATGCGAGTGCCGTGCTCTCCGCGCGCGTTTCGTTTTTCAGGTCGCCGAGCCCTGTTTTCACCGCTTCTGTCATTGCCCGGCACTCTATCAGGACCAACCCCATGAGCAAGATCGTCCACAACCTGAATGTCGCTTCACAGGACATATTGGCAACGCCCGCCAGCCTGAAGGAAGAAGTGCCTCTGAGCGAGGCGCTTCAGACGCTAGTGACGGCCAGCCGCGAAACCGTCTGGGATATTCTGGATCGCAAAGACCACCGCCTGCTCGTTGTTGTTGGCCCCTGCTCGATCCACGATACGGAAGCGGCCATGGACTACGCGCATCGACTGAAAACCCTGTCAGAGGAGCTTGGCGACACCCTGTACATCGTGATGCGCGTGTACTTTGAGAAACCGCGGACAACGGTCGGCTGGAAAGGCCTGATCAACGATCCTTACCTTGATGACTCTTTTCAGATTGAGGATGGCCTGAAGCTGGCGCGTCGGCTGCTGGCTGATGTGGTCGCCATGGGTCTTCCCGTATCTACAGAAGCGCTGGATCCCATCAGTCCACAGTACCTTCAGGATCTGATCTCCTGGTCGGCCATTGGTGCTCGTACGACGGAATCCCAGACGCACCGGGAAATGGCCAGCGGGCTTTCGTCAGCCGTTGGTTTCAAAAACGGCACCGACGGTGGACTGGAAGTGGCGATCAATGCGCTGCGCTCTGCTAGCCGACCTCACCGGTTCCTCGGCATCAATAGCCAGGGACAGGTTTCCGTGTTTACAACGCGCGGCAACAGCTACGGACACGTGGTCCTTCGGGGTGGTGCCGGCGGACCCAACTATGACTCAGTGCACGTAAAGCTCTGCGAGGCGGCGTTGGAGAACGCAGGCCTGCCTGTGAATGTCATGGTGGACTGTAGCCACGCCAACTCCAATAAGGACCCGAGCCTGCAACCGCTGGTTGCCGATAACGTGGCGAACCAGATTGTCTCCGGGAACAAATCCATTGTCGGTCTGATGATTGAAAGCAATATCAACGCGGGTAATCAGTCGATGCCCGAGAATCTCGATGATCTTCAGTACGGTGTTTCCCTCACCGACGGCTGTATCGATTGGGGATCAACGGAAGCCAGCCTACGCGGCCTGCGTAACAAGCTGAAAGATGTTCTACCTGCACGCTTGTAGTTGCGTGTCCTAGGGATCAAGTCCTGACGGGGTTTGTTTGGCACCATTGGCGGCTCCGACGTCTAAGGCTAGCATGGCGCCATGAAACTGCTATTGAGAGTTCTCCCAGTCGCCCTCATCGGCATGCTGCTGTTTGGCTCCCTTGCCAGTGGCGCGACCTATGTGCTGCGCAAACTCAATCTGTATCCGCCGCAGGAGATATCCATCGCAGCCGGTCTACCGGGCTCGGCGTACTACGACAACGCACTCGCGTACCAGAAAATTCTTGCCAAAGACGATATTTCACTAAAGATCATTGAGACCGAAGGATCTCTGGAAAACGCCCAGCGTCTTGCCGCTGAGGATGGGCCGGATATCGCTCTCATTCAGAGCGGTATTTCCGTCGGCGAGCATGTGCGTGGTATCGCCTCTGTACGTCTTGAACCCCTTTGGATTTTCGCATCCAGCGAGGCAAGCAATGACCCAAACGCGTGGACCGGTTTGACCGTCACGGGCGGATCCTTAGGCAGTGGAACCCGCGAGATTGCTAACGCTATCAATGATTTTACAAAGGCTGAGGCACTCAGCGCAGATAGCAGCCTTGCCCTGAGCCGTGCAGACGCCGCTGAGGGGCTCCTTCGCGGCGCTGTGGATATCGCCTTGTTCGTCGCACCCTATCAGGCGACGTATCTCAAGCCGCTCCTTGCGAATCCGACGCTGAGACTCGTCGAGCTGGCGCACAGCGAATCCATTGCGCTGCGCGTAGCGGGAGCACAGCTGATCAGATTACCTTCGGGAGTCATCGACTATCGCCGACCTCTGCCCGATGGGGATATGGAGGTCGTGGCCATGGTGACGAGGCTTCTTTCGCGGGAAGACTTGCATCCTGCCTTGGTCAACCGACTTGTGCATGCCGTTATGGAAGTCCACGGCGGTTATCGCGTTGTACCGGCCGACCGCGCCTACCCGTCAACGAAGAATTTGGATGTAACAGTCGATTCTTCCGCCGAGCAATTATTCGAGAACGGCTTCAGTACGCTGGAGCGGTTTTTGCCCTACTGGATCGTCGCCCAGCTCAATCGGGTACTGCTAGTGCTGCTGCCTCTGGTGCTACTAGTGTTACCCCTGATGCGGCTACTCCCCACGCTCTATGCCGCCATCCTTAGACGTCGTGTATACGGGCACTACGCCCGTGTCCATGAAATTGATGCTGACCTGGTACGCCGAAGCCGTGCCGATTTGCCTGACGCCAAGTTGGAGGAATACCGCGCTGAACTCGACTCCATCGAACGCAAGCTCCTCGATATCAATCTGCCCAATTCCTACCGCAAGCAGGCCTACACGCTGCTCCATCACCTGAGTTCAGTGCGGGCTCGATTGAACAAGGTCAGCGCTGAAGACGCCTGATCGGTCCGGAGTATTGAAGCCGTGAAAAACGGACTGGAACGCCTGCCGGGAAAACAGATAAAGAAACACGAAAAAGGGCCCTGTCGGGGCCCTTTCTCTTTACAGTTCCAGCGACAGCGCTTCGCCTCGCAGCGCCGCCCCCGGCTCCGAGCGCTCAGTAGAAAGCGTTGCTACGATCCGAGTGGTCCGTCATATCCCGAACACCCTGAAGTTGCGGAAGTTGCTCCAGCAAGGTCTTTTCAACGCCATCTTTCAGCGTGAGATCGACGGCGCTACAGCCCTGACAACCCCCGCCAAAGCGCAATACGGCGAAATTGTCTTCCGTCACTTCCACCAGGGAGACCTCCCCACCGTGAGCAGCGAGGGAGGGATTCACCTCGTTGTAAAGCACGTAGTTGATGCGATCTTCCATGGGCGAATTCTCATCAACCCGCGGCATCTTGGCGTTTGGCGCCTTGATGGTGAGCTGCCCGCCCATGCGGTCCTTGGCATAGTCCACCAGCGCGTCTTCCAGAAACGGCACGCTGCGACCATCAAACCAGGCCTTTAGTTGGTCATAGGACTGCTCAACGTCGTCTTCTTGGATATCGCCTTCTCGGCAGTAAGCAATGCAGGTCTCTGCCCGTGGCGTTCCCGGTGAATTAATAAAAACGCGTACACCCAGCGTGTCATCTTGCTTGGAAAGCAATTCAGCGAGGTATTCCTGGGCGCTTTCGGTAATGGTCAGCATCGATGGTTTCCAGTCGGTCGGGGGCTCGCGGCATCCCGAGTAAATTGGTCAAGTATTATACGGTTTCGCCTTCCGCTTCGACAACGAACAAATATCTATATCAATATATTTTGATATAGATTAAGTCACTGGTATCATGTCGCGCCAGTCAACGGGGTCTATCCCGTGAAGTCCTATTATGTTTTGGGTCCGCAATGAATCAGGCTGTTAAACCCCTATCCCCGCTTCTCACCGCCCTCGACGAAAAAATCCTCGTCGTCGACGGAGCGATGGGTACGATGATCCAGGCGGCACAGTTGCAGGATGCGGACTACCGCGGGGAACGCTTTGCCGACTACCCGGGGGACTTGAAGGGAAACAATGACCTCCTTTCTTTGACCCGTCCGGATCTCATCGCCGATATCCACCAGGCTTATCTGGATGCGGGCGCCGAGATCATCGAAACGAATACCTTCAATGCAACCGCTATCGCGCAGGAAGACTATGGCCTCCAGGATCTGGCGGGCGAAATCAATCTCGCGGGGGCTCGCATAGCACGGCAGGTAGTGGACGCGCAGAACAAAGCGACGCCCGACCGGCCACGATTCGTTGCCGGTGTGCTCGGCCCAACACCGCGTACCGCATCCATTTCGCCGGATGTTAATGATCCCGGCGCTCGCAACATCACCTTCGAACGACTGACGGAAGACTACGCCGTAGCGACCGAACAACTGATGGAAGGCGGTGTCGATCTCATCATGATCGAAACCATATTCGACACCTTAAATGCCAAGGCCGCAGTTTTTGCGGTTCAACAGGTGTTCGAACGTCGGGGAGAAGCTCTTCCCATCATGATCTCCGTGACCTTCCCCGATGTGAGTGGGCGCAATCTCTCGGGGCAGAGTCCAACGGCTTTCTGGTATTCCGTAGCTCACGCGAATCCATTGATCGTTGGAAGCAATTGCGGACGTCGCTTTGACGAGGTTCGCCCCTTCCTGGAGGAACTTTCGCAGGCAACAGACAGCTATTTTTCCGCTCACCTGAACGCGGGATTGCCCAATGCTTTTGGAGAATACGATGAGACGCCAGAGGTCATGGCGGAGCAATTTCGCGAGTTTGCTGAACGAGGATTTCTTAACGTTGCCGGGGGCTGTTGTGGCACGACGCCGGCTCATATCGAGGCAATTAGCAAGGCCGTGGAAGGGTTTGAGCCACGACCCCTGCCACACCATGCGGATGCCTGCCACCTTAGTGGTCTTGAACCTTTCTCCTTTGGCAAAGAAGCGCTGTTCGTCAACGTCGGTGAGCGGTGCAATGTCACGGGCTCGGCTCGTTTCAAGAAGCTGATTCTTTCCGGCGACTACGCCACGGCGCTGGACGTCGCGCGCATCCAAGTCGAAGACGGAGCCCAAATCATCGACGTCAACATGGACGAAGGCATGCTCGATGCTGAAGAGGCCATGGTGACCTTCCTCAACCTCATCGCGTCCGAGCCCGATATCAGCCGCGTACCGATCATGATCGACTCGTCGCGCTGGAATGTCATTGAAGCTGGCCTCCGATGTGTACAGGGTAAAGCGGTCGTAAACTCCATTAGCCTCAAGGCGGGCGAAGAAGAATTCCTTCAGCAGGCGAAGCTCTGCCAGCGTTACGGTGCCGCCGTTGTCGTCATGGCCTTTGATGAAGATGGGCAAGCTGACAACCTCGAGCGCCGGAAGGAGATTTGCGATCGCAGCTATCGGCTGCTCATTGACACCCTCGATTTCAATCCCGAAGACATCATCTTCGACCCAAACATCTTTGCGGTCGCCACGGGTATTGACGCGCACAACAACTACGCGGTCGACTTTGTTGAAGCCACTCGCTGGATCAAAGAAAACCTCCCGGGTGCGAAAGTCTCGGGCGGCGTGTCCAACGTGTCCTTCTCGTTTCGCGGTAACAATGCAGTTCGCGAGGCCATCCATTCCGTTTTCCTCTATCACGCGATCCGGGCGGGCATGGACATGGGTATCGTCAACGCGGGGCAGCTGGCGGTTTATGACGAGCTTCCTCCGGAGCTCCGCGAGGGGGTCGAAGACGTCATACTCAATCGCCGTGAGGACGGCACCGAGCGACTGCTGGACCTGGCTGGCCAGTATGCGGGCCAGGGTGCGAAAGCGCGCGAAGAAGATCTGAGCTGGCGTGAAGAACCCGTTTCCAAGCGCCTTGAATACGCGTTGGTGAAGGGCATCAATAACTTCATCGAGGAAGATGCGGAAGAGGCGCGCCAGGTGGCGGAGCGTCCCATTGAAGTCATCGAAGGCCCGCTCATGGACGGCATGAACGTGGTGGGCGACCTGTTTGGGGCCGGCAAGATGTTTTTGCCACAGGTGGTTAAAAGCGCCCGGGTGATGAAGCAGGCCGTTGCCTACCTGCAACCCTATATCGAGGACGAAAAAGCCGCGGGTAGCAGTAACGGCAAGATTCTCATGGCCACGGTGAAAGGCGATGTACACGACATCGGCAAAAACATCGTCGGCGTGGTGCTGCAGTGCAATAACTACGAGGTCATCGACTTGGGGGTGATGGTGCACGCCGAGGAAATTCTCCGCGTCGCCCGTGAAGAGAATGTGGATGTCATTGGCCTATCGGGGCTGATCACGCCGTCCCTCGATGAAATGGTTCACGTCGCCAGCGAGATGCAGCGATTAGACTACCGGGTACCGCTGATGATTGGAGGCGCGACGACGTCTAAGGCGCACACGGCCGTTAAGATCGAGCCGTGCTACGAAAACGATCTTGCGGTGTACGTACCCGACGCTTCTCGAAGCGTGGCGGTCGCCTCCATGCTTCTCGGCGATGCCAAAACCGGGTTCGTCGATGAACGTCGAGCTGAGTACGACACGGTTCGCGAACGCATCGCAAACCGCAAACCCAAGGCGGATCGCTTGACCTACGAGCGCGCGCTGGCGAATCGACCCAGCTTCGATTGGGACACCTACACGCCCCCGGCCCCGACCTTCACCGGCGTGCGTGTTTTTGACGACATCCCCCTCGAACCGCTCATCGAGACCATCGACTGGACACCTTTCTTCATCACCTGGGAGCTGGCCGGGAAGTACCCCCGCATCCTGGATGACACTGTGGTCGGCGCTCAGGCAAGGGATTTGTTTGCAGACGCACAGGCAATGCTCAAACGCATCGTGGACGAGAAGTGGCTCACTGCGAAGGCAACCGTAGGCTTCTGGCCGGCCCGCGGCGACGGCGACGATATCCACTTGTCGCTGGATGGAGACAGCAACGTCGTGCTTCATCACCTGCGCCAGCAGACGGCCAAAGCAGCCGATAAGCCCAACCTCAGCCTGGCGGACTACGTGGCGCCAGCGAGCGATTACGTGGGTGGATTTTGCGTAACAACAGGTCACGGCGTTGCGGAGCGCGCCGCTGAGTTCGAAGCGAATCACGACGACTACAACTCCATCATGCTCAAGGCCCTTGCGGACCGGCTGGCTGAGTCGTTAGCCGAGCACATGCACCGCGAAGTGCGAACGTCCCTTTGGGGCTATGCCCCCGAGGAAAGTCTTAACAACGAGGAACTCATTAAGGAGCGATACCGGGGCATCCGTCCAGCACCCGGATATCCGGCATGCCCCGATCATACGGAAAAGAGGGCGCTCTTTGACCTTCTCGATGCGGAAAAGAACTGCGAGGTCACTCTGTCTGACAGCTATGCCATGGAGCCGGCAGCCTCCGTCAGCGGCTGGTATTTCTCTCACCCCGAGGCCCGGTACTTTGCCGTGGGTAAGATCGGTGAGGATCAGTTGGCATCAATCGCGGAGCGAAAAGGCATGGACTTAGCGGAGGCGCGGCGCTGGCTGTCACCCAATCTTGATTGATCACGGCAGCCGATGCTCGACTCTGGTAAAGTCGCGACCCGTTTGGTTGATGAAGACAGTGTGATGAGCGGTAACCCACAAGCCCAGATACAGGCGGACGAGCGCCAGCAGGAGACCCCCGCTGAATCAGCAAACAATTCGCGAGGCAATTCAAAGGGGCTTAATCCCGTTCAGGTGATTTCCAGCGTCCTCGCCGCAGCGCTGGGTGTGCAAAGCAGTAAGAATCGAGAGCGAGACTTTAAACAGGGTCGCGCAGGTGTTTTCATCATCTCAGGGATCGTTTTCACCGCGCTGTTCATCGGCGCGGTTTTCACCGTAGTGAGCTTTGTCCTGAGTACGCGATAGACGCAATCAGCTGGGCATGCCCGCGAGCCAGAATACGACTGTACCAACCACAACGGCGACGACGACAACAGCGGCCATGGCATCAACGGTGCTGTCTGAACGTCCGGGACCTGATGCTCCCATTACTCAATCTCCTGCGTAGATCATCTATAGGGCGCGAATTCTATCACCGGAGATTCGCCAACCCAATGCTCTCCGCGCACAAAACCAGTGCCTGATGGCGTCATAAGCTTATGAAAAACTTATTCATTTATTGCCTTGTAGGAACCTCCCAGTCTTCGTAGAGTGCGCGCTTCCAGAGAAGTAGACCCCCATGTATCGATACGACAGCTACGACCAAACCCTGGTCGATGAACGCGTGGCGCAGTTTAGAGTCCAGACTGAGCGCTACCTGAACGGCGAGCTGACGGACGCGCAGTTCCTGCCCCTGCGTCTGCAGAACGGACTTTATGTCCAGCGTCTCGCGCCCATGCTGCGCATTGCGGTGCCCTACGGTCTCATGAGCAGCGATCAGCTACGCGCAATTTCCAGTATCAGTCGTCGTTACGATAAGGGTTACGCCCATATCAGCACCCGCCAGAACGTTCAGCTCAACTGGCCCCGCCTCGAGGATGTACCCGACATACTCGCCGATTTGGCCGCCGTGCAGATGCATGCGATTCAGACCAGCGGCAACTGCATCCGCAACACGACGACGGATCAGTTCGCCGGTGTTGCCGCAGACGAAGTTGTCGATCCCCGGCCCTACTGCGAAATCATCCGCCAATGGTCAACGCTGCACCCCGAGTTCGCGTTCCTGCCACGCAAGTTCAAGATTGCGGTGAATGGGGCGAAGGAAGATCGCGCCGCGATCCATTTTCACGATATCGGTATTGAGTTGTATCGCAACGACACCGGTGATGTGCGTCTGCGATTCCTCGTTGGCGGCGGCCTTGGGCGCACGCCGGTGGTGGGCGTCCCTATCCGTGATGACATGGATCCGGCCCACATGCTCACCTACCTGGACGCGATCCTGCGGGTTTACAACCTGAAAGGACGCCGGGACAACAAATACAAAGCCCGTATCAAAATCCTCGTCAAAGCCATGGGCGCAGAAGCGTTCCGGGCCGCGGTAGATGAGGAGTGGGCGCACAGTAAAGACGGCGAGACCACGCTCCGCGACGAAGATATCGCAAAGGTCGCCAAGCACTTCACCGCCCCACCCTACGAAGCACTCGATGGTGAAGCCGAGGCGAAGTTTCTGGCCGATGCCGTGGAGCGCGACCCCATCTTCGCCGGTTGGATTGCCCGAAATACGCAGGCGCATCAGCAGTCTGGCTACCGCGCAGTCACCATCACCCTTAAAGCAACCGGCCAGGCACCGGGCGATATCAGTGCTGAACAGATGGATGCGGTCGCGGATTTGGCGGATCAATACGCCTTCGGCGAACTCAGAAACACCCACGAGCAGAACATCGTGCTCGCAGACGTGCGCGAGAGTGAACTCCTGGAACTTTGGCGAGCCCTTCAACCCCTGGGCCTTGCCGCTTCGAACGCCGGGCATATTACCGACATGATCTGCTGCCCCGGCGGTGATTTTTGCTCCCTGGCCAACGCGAAGTCCATCCCCGTTGCCCAGGCGCTGCAGGAGCGCTTTGAAGCGATGGATTACCAATACGATCTGGGGCCGATCGAACTTAACATCAGCGGCTGCATGAATGCCTGTGGGCATCATCACATCGGACATATCGGGATCTTGGGTGTCGACAAGAAGGGCCAGGAGTTCTACCAGATCTGTCTCGGCGGCTCGCAGGGTGGCGCCCATGGAGGCTCTAACGAAGGTACGGCCAAAGTCGCGCAGATCCTGGGCCCCTCCTTCAGCCGCGCCGATGTACCGGACGTCATCGACACGATACTCAGTACTTATATTTCGCACCGCGAAAGCGATCTGGAACTGTTCATAGACGCCTTTAACCGCATGGGCATTCAACCCTTCAAAGAGGCCGTTTATGGGAACGGAAAGTAACACCGCCATGACTGAAGCGGCCTCTGGGGTGATGGATCTTGAGAGCTGGCGCGAAGCCGGTCGGCCGGCCGATAAATCTGTGCTCATCCCTGGGGATGCAGATCTCGACTTGGATTACCCCGCCTTGGTGAAAACTGCGCGGATCACCGTCGAATTTCCGGTGTTTATGGATGGCCGGGGGTTTAGCCATGCCCGCAAGCTTCGGGATTTGGGATTCGACGGCGAGATCATCGCCGCTGGGGACGTGCTGCCCGATCAATGGGAGTATCTGCGTCGCGTTGGATTTACTGGACTGGCGGACGGCTCCGTCAGCGACTCTGCCAAAGACCTGCAGGCGTTCTCCCAGCCCTATCAGGCTGACACGCTGCACGACCTGCCGCTGTTCAAGCGAGTGCGCTGAGGCCGAGATAGCATCCTGACTGAGCGCCCATCCAGAGACTGATACACTGGCCCGCAGACCCCTGCAGGCGGTGAAATGGATCCCAGCTCCGTAACTTTTGCCTTTTTCCTGATCTTCAGCGGCGCGGCGGTGCTCGCATCCGTCGCTCTATACACCCGTCAGCCGCTCATCATCGCTTACATCGCGCTCGGCGCACTTATCGGGCCCTACGGCTTTAGCCTGGTGACCGATTTGAACCAGCTGTCGGACATCGGCCATATCGGCATCATCTTTTTGCTATTCCTTCTTGGCCTGGATATGCAGCCCAGCGCCCTGGTAGCGACCCTTCGCAAATCCACGGTCGTTGGCCTGCTCAGCTCGGCGGTTTTCTTCCTCCTGTCCTGGGGTCTTGCAATGCTCTTCCTCGACAGCGTTCGCGAGGCGGCCATCGTTGCCATCGCCATGATCTTTTCATCCACGATCATCGGCATCAAGCTTCTCCCAACCACGGTGCTCCATCACCGTCATATCGGAGAAATGATGGTTGGCCTGCTCCTGCTGCAGGACCTGCTGGCGATCATCGTTCTGGTACTCATCATGGCTAGCGATAGCGCGGCCGATGGCGAGGTCGCGGCGCAGATAGCGCGGGTACTGGTTGCACTACCCCTCACGGGCCTCGCCGCATGGCTCGCCGTTCGCTACGCACTGTTGCCTTTGATTCGGCGTTTCGATCGCTTCCATGAGTACATTTTCTTACTTGCCATAGGCTGGTGCTTGGGTGTTGCAGAAACAGCTCAGTTACTCGGACTGTCCGCAGAAATCGGTGCGTTCATTGCCGGCGTCAGCATCGCGACCAGCCCCATCGCCCAGTACATTGCGGTCAACCTTAAGCCGCTGCGAGACTTTTTCCTGATTCTGTTTTTCTTCGCCGTCGGTGCCCGCTTCGACCTCAGCATGCTGCCGACGATCTGGCTGCCCGCGTTGAGCCTGGCAGTGCTGGTGCTTGTGATGAAACCCGTAACCTACCGCTGGCTGCTCAAGGGCGTCAGCGAGCGCCGTGTGCTGGCCTGGGACCTGGGCTTCCGCCTGGGTCAGGCCAGTGAGTTTTCCCTGCTTATTGCCTACATCGCTATCGACGTGGCGCTCATCAGCACAGAGGCGTCCCTCATTATCCAAGCCGCAACGATTATCACGCTGCTCGCTTCGTCCTACATTGTGGTGCTGAATTACCCAACGCCTATCGCCATCAGCGACCGCTTGCGGCGTGACTAGTCCTATTTCTCGAAGACTGCCCCACAAAAATTGGCGCCCTGAAAACATCTTGCGTAGCCTTCAGCGATGCTCGGCCTGCGCTCTGCGGGCACAAAAAAGCCGGCACTAGGCCGGCTTTCGGAATCGCTTTAAGCGCTTACAGCGCTGCTTCAAGCTCCGGCAAAGCTTCGAAGAGGTCTGCTACGAGGCCGTAGTCCGCTACCTGGAAGATAGGCGCGTCCTCGTCCTTGTTGATCGCAACGATCACCTTAGAGTCCTTCATTCCAGCCAGGTGCTGGATCGCACCGGATATGCCGACGGCAATGTAAAGCTCGGGAGCAACGATCTTGCCCGTCTGGCCGACCTGCATGTCGTTGGGTACGAAGCCCGCGTCGACGGCCGCACGAGACGCACCGATGGCAGCGCCCAGCTTGTCAGCGATGGGATCGAGCAGCGAAAAGTTGTCGCCATTCTGCATGCCCCGGCCACCGGAGACGACGACAGGAGCCGCGGTCAGCTCCGGACGATCCGACACGGCGATTTCCTGACCCACGAAGCTTGAGATTCCAGCATCGTGCGCCGCATCAACAGCCGCCAGCTCTGCGCTGCCACCTTCTGCAGCCACAGCGTCGAAGGCCGTCGTGCGCACAGTGATGACCTTCTTCGCGTCTGAGCTCTGAACCGTTGCAATAACGTTACCGGCGTAGATAGGACGCTTGAAGGTATCCGCTGATTCAACGCTGATGATGTCGCTGATCTGTGCAACATCGAGCAGCGCCGCGACGCGAGGCATGATGTTTTTGCCGCTCGTGGTTGCCGGAGCCAGAATGTTGTCGTAATCCGCACCGACGTCTGCAAGTAGCAGGCTGACGTTCTCAGCGAGCTGATGCTCGTAAGCTGCGTTATCAGCGCATAACACCTTGCTAACACCCTCTACGGTCTGTGCTGCCGCAGCTGCGCCACCACAGTTGGCGCCAGCCACAAGGATATGAATGTCACCGCCAAGGGCCTTAGCCGCGGCGACGGTGTTCAGGGTTGCCGGATTGAGGCTTTCGTTGTCGTGTTCTGCAAATACAAGAGTGCTCATCAGATCACCTTCGCTTCGTTTTTCAGTTTGTCTACAAGTTCTGCCACGGACTCGACTTTAATACCGGCGGAACGTTCGGGTGGCGGCTCGACGGAGACCAGCGTCAGGTGCGACGTCACCTCTACGCCCAGGTCAGCCGGAGCAACAACATCGAGGGGCTTCTTCTTGGCTTTCATGATGTTTGGCAGCGACGCGTAGCGCGGCTCGTTGAGGCGCAGGTCCGTCGTGACAATCGCAGGCAGGTTAAGGCTGACAGTCTGCAGGCCGCCATCAACTTCGCGCGTTACGTTCAATTTGCCGTCTTCGACCTTCACTTCTGACGCAAAGGTACCCTGAGGCATGCCAGCAAGGGCGCCCAGCATCTGCCCGGTCTGGTTGTTGTCGCCGTCGATGGACTGCTTACCAAGAATGACCAGGTCGGGAGACTCCTTCTCCACCACGCCTTTGAGCAGCTTCGCGATAACCAGAGGCTCCGCATTGCCCTCAACATCAACCTGAATCCCGCGATCTGCGCCCAGAGCAAGGGCCGTGCGGATCTGCTCCTGGCAGCTCTTGTCGCCCACAGAAACGGCAACGACTTCCGTCGCCACACCGGCTTCCTTGAGGCGAACCGCTTCTTCTACCGCAATTTCGCAGAAGGGGTTGATGGACATTTTGACGTTGTTCAGATCGACATCTGACCCGTCAGCCTTGGCGCGCACTTTAACGTTGTAATCAACAACGCGCTTGACCGCGACGAGAACCTTCATAGTGTCTCCAGTATTGGTAAGCAAAGAATGAGCTCCGCAGAGATGCGAAACCCAAGGGAAAATCGGTGGCAAATGGTGCCGGTAAAGGGGGCCTAGGTCAAGTAAACAACCGCTGCATGGCGGGCAGATGTTGGGATCAAAATCAATACCTTAGGTAAGATTAGGGTAACAGTTTAGACGCAGAATCCTCGCCAATTCGGGTCGTAAGCGAGCCTCCATGATCCGCACACAGCTCTCTACTCCCTTACGATAGGCTGGACACCACGCAAAGGCATGGCGGGAGATTTTCGGCCCTCGCGGACGAGTAAGGCTCCGTTGGCTAAAGCTCGCCGCAATCAAATCCCGCTCCGGATCGCAATCCACCCCTATGACGCCCAACTCCGTGTCGCATCCGAGCTTAGTGCCATTCTTGACAAGCGCTGGAACACCCTTGGCTACGAACACCTCCACCATGCGCGTGAGACGCTAAAGCCTTATAATTGTTAGGTTTGTTAGCACATTAGCCAATCATTGGGGCCTGGTTTGGGCCCCGCAGCACTGGGGGGATAGTTGTTGTGGAACGTGAGTCCATGGAGTTTGATGTAGTCATCGTTGGCGCAGGGCCATCGGGACTGGCTGCGGCCTGCAAAATCATGCAGCTAGCGCAGGAACACGAGCGCGAAGTGACCGTTTGTGTCGTCGAGAAAGGCTCGGAGGTTGGCGCCCATATTCTCTCTGGTGCCGTCTTCGAAACGCACGCTCTGGACGAACTCTTCCCCACCTGGAAAGAAATGGGCGCCCCACTCACGACCGAGGTCACGGGCGACGACTTCTACTTTTTCACGAGCGACAGCAACTCCTTTAAGGTTCCGAATTTCTTCATTCCTAAACCCATGCACAATGAGGGCAACTACATCGCCTCCATGGGGAACGTGTGCCGCTGGCTCTCGGAGCAGGCTGAGCAACTGGGCGTTGAGGTTTACCCCGGTTTCGCGGCCAGCGAAGTGCTCTATGGCGAAGACGGCTCCGTACGCGGCATCGCAACGGGCGACATGGGTATCGCCGCAGACGGCAGTGAGAAAGATGGCTTCATGCGCGGAATGGAACTTCACGCGCGCTACACACTTTTCGCCGAGGGGTGCCGCGGCCACCTGGGCAAGGAACTGATCAAGAAATTTGGCCTTGATGAGGGTAAGGATCCTCAACATTACGGCATCGGTCTCAAAGAGATCTGGGAAATTCCGCCGGAAAAGCATCAGGAAGGCCTGGTGGTTCACGGTCTGGGCTGGCCCCTGCAGGAAAGCGGATCTACCGGTGGTGCGTTTCTCTATCACGCAGAAAACAACCAGGTGTACGTCGGACTGATTGCGGACCTGAATTACTCCAATCCGCACGTGAGCCCCTTTGAGGAGTTCCAGCGCTTCAAAAAGCACCCAAAGATTCTTCAGTATCTCGAGGGTGGAACACGCTTGACCTACGGTGCGCGAGCGCTGGCCAAAGGCGGCCTGAACTCGCTGCCAAAGATGCACTTTCCTGGCGGTCTGATCATCGGCTGTGATGCAGGCACCATGAATTCTGTGAAGATCAAAGGAAACCATACCGCCATGAAGAGCGGGCTCGTTGCCGCAGAAACGATCTTCGACGCCATGAGCGCTGGCGAAGGCGCACCTGCAGATCTAGTGACTTACGCAGACAACATCGAGAAGAGCTGGCTGGGCGAAGAACTTTATAAGGCCCGAAACTTCACGGGCTGGACCCACAAGTTCGGCCTCCTGATTGGTTCTGGCCTGCTGTGGATCGAACAGAACATCTTTGGCGGAAAGCTGCCCTTTACATTGCGCGATCAGGTGCCCGACTACGCCGCGCTAAAGCCAGCCTCTGAGAGCAAAAAAATCGACTATCCGAAGCCTGACAACGTCATTAGCTTTGACCGCCTTTCTTCCGTATTTCTTTCTAACACCAACCACGAGGAAGATCAGCCCTGCCACCTAACGCTGGCCAACGCATCGATCCCTCTGGACAAGAACCTTCCTATGTATGACGAGCCAGCACAGCGCTACTGCCCGGCTGGCGTTTACGAAATCGTCGAAGACGAGGAGGGAAAGCGGTTCCAGATCAACGCGCAGAACTGCGTGCACTGCAAAACCTGTGACATCAAGGATCCCGCCCAGAACATCACCTGGGTGACGCCGGAAGGCTTTGGGGGGCCAAACTACCCAAACATGTGAACCGTTTTCGCGAGACGGCGGAAGGCCAGCATTTGCAGCCGGGTCGTGCTCGCACGGGGAAACGCGAGGCGGGCGCTGTGTGCCGTGCAAAAACCAAGGGCGGGAAGCATTCAGCGACCCGCCCGTTTAGTTTCTGAAAAGCACTAGCCCGTCGAACCCAGATTGACGTTCTTCCCCTGACTGGTGATGTACACCCTATCTCCGTCGATGGTGGCTGCATTGATCAGACGGTACCAGGCGGCTCTCGTAATTTGCGCCGTAAGCCCGTTAGGAAGTTCCAGGTATGGTTCTCCGTACTCTCCCTCGCCGTGCATCTGATTAGCGCCGCCAATGCGGCAGCGCCCACCGGTATTCAGCAACACGTACCAGATGCTGGAACCATTGCTGCCCGTAACATCGCAATCGATGCCCAGCAGCGCATGCCGCTCCACATCCACCCGCCACTTTTCAGCGGGCGTTACGAGATAGTACTCACCGTCGTGTTCTCGTCGAAGTAGAGACGCAAAAAGACGCACGAGGCCTTCGCGCTGAATACGCGTGCCCTCATGCCACCAGGATCCATCGGAGCGAATCACGAGGGGAAGGTCGCCAGAAATCGCTGGCGACCAGGATTTCAACGTCTCTGGATCAGGAAGGCCTGGCGTCGCTGCGACTATCGAGTCTACGAGGTTGCGCAGCGCGTCTGCCATCAGCGAAGTCCTTTAAAAGAGAACGACGTCGGCGCTGTCGCGGAGCGAGCCTTCGTACTGCTGCTGAACGACGCCGCCCGCCTCACCGGAGATTCTTTGCCTCAAGGCAACTTGCTCTGCCGGCGGCGCAACATTGAGATTGCCAGGGCTGACACGCGAAAATTCAAGCAGGTATGCAGCATCGGGATCGGTCGTCACAACCTCGAGCGTGGACGCGCCAGTATCGGGCGTCGCCAAGGCGAAGAGCCTCTCGCGAACGGCAGCAGGTAAGGTAAGACTGTTGCGACGCGCCCCCAATTCAACCTGCCACTCCAGATCGGCTGCCAGTGCGGCATCCTCGACACTGCTTCCTGCGGATACGGAAGCCTCCAGAGCAGACGCTTGCTCCGCTGCAGCGGCTAGTGCCAGTTCGTCACGAAGGGTTACGATGATCTCCGCACGGACCGCTTCGAGAGGTTGCGGACGGGATTCCTGACGTTCGGTCACACGGACTACGGCGAATCGAGCAGGGCTGAGCTCAATGACCTCGCTGTTGTGCCCCTCTTCGAGAACCTCAGCAGAGAACAGGGCATTGAGAACCCGTGCCTCGGCAAACAAATCGTCACCACCCTGCCGGGTGATGCCAGCGGTCTCGGCCACCTCGAGCCCAAGGGCATCCGCAGGTGAGGCGAGGTCAGCCGCGTTGAAGGCCATGTCGCGAAGGTCCTCTACATCGCGCAGCAAAGCAGCGCCCGCCTCCGCCTCCTGAAGCCGATTCTCCAGCTCTGCGGCAACGTCTTCGAAGGTCACGGACGAACCCTCGCGCCGTTCCGTTAGCAGCAGAATGTGCGTGCCCGCTTCAGTGTCAACAGGGCCGGACTGCTCACCGATGGCCAGCGTTGCGATGGCCGCCTCCATTTCCTCCGGGAACGTATCGCCGGCTGTAAAGCCAAGATCGCCACCGAAGCCGGCTGAACCGATATCGTCAGAGTAGGCCTGGGCCGCATCAGCAAAGCTCATACCGCCCCTTAACGCGTCCTGCACCTCTGCAACAGCTGCGGCGCGCTCATCATCATCACCCTCAAGGAGAATGTGCGAGACTCGAGCCTCACTCGCCACTTCGAACTCGTCGCGGACAAGTTCAAACTCCTCGCGCACCAATTCCTCATCGACGGGCTCCCGATAATCGTCCAATTGGAGTTCGATGTACTCCACGGCCACTTCTTCCTCTGAAAGAAAACGATCGGCGTTTACTTCGTAATACGCGTCAATTGCCTCTTCCGCGACTTCGATTCCATCAAGGAAGCTTGCCACGGGAACCGTGATGTAGCGTACATCCCTGCCTTCATAGGCAATGCGCGCAGCAAGGTCGAGCTCAGTGGTCGTTGAGAAATCGCTACCGGCGACCCCCGCACGAAGTTGGCCGATCTGGAGGTCTTCGCGCATACGTGCCTGGAAGAGGCTGGGCGTGAAACCAGCGTTCGCCAGAACGCTCTGAAACATTTCGTTGGAGAACTGTCCGTCGATCTGGAATTGCTCCATAGAACCGATGATTTCGCCCAAAACGGCGTCTGAGGCCGTCAGGCCCATATCGTCAGCTTCCTGGCGCAGAATCTCACGCGACACGAGGGCCTCAAGGGCCTGCTGTGCCAGTCGATCGTCGTCCAGTAACGCCGGGTCTGCATCGGGGCCGAGCATCGACAAGAGCTGTCTCTGCTGGACGGAGATTTCCTGTTGCAGGGCAAAGGCAGAGATCTCCTCACCGTTTACCTCGGCGGCACCACCAGAACCACCGCTAAATAACAGCGATTCGATGCCGAAGATTGAGAAAGAGATAACGATCAGGCCAATGATGATCTTGGCGATTGTGCCCTGACTGTTGGCACGGATGTCCTGCAGCATTGATGTGTCTCGCGCTGAAATATTGGAGGTATTTTCTGAGGTGCGAAGTGTGATTTACGCAGCGCCGGGACGCAACCGATTGACGACCCTATCAATCGCCTTGAAACAGCACGACCCGATGCGTATCAGTGGATCACGAAAACACTGCTAAGCGCACAGAGGCGTGTCTAAAGAGGCGCCCTGCTCCAAAAGGAATCGGGTGCTGACAAGGGTAGCCTAAGGTTAGGCACCCGGCGCTGAGACTCAGCGATAACGCCGAAGAGCGCCGCAAAAGGATAATGCAAAAAAACGGTGCTGAAGGGCTAAGCTAAAAAATCAGTGCCCGAGAGCAATGCCGAAGAGCAATGCCAAAGAGCAATGCCAAAGAGCAATGCAAAAGACCAATGCAAAAGCAAGCTTGGAGGCGACTGCGACCGACTGAGCCGTGCACCCGCCCCCCGTAAGGTCAGCTGTTAACGGCGTCCTTCAGAGCCTTGCCCGCTTTGAAGCCAGGCACAGTAGACGGCTTGATCTGGATTGTTTCGCCCGTCTGAGGGTTGCGGCCCTCACGCCCGGCACGATGCTTTACGGAGAAGGTGCCGAAGCCGACCAGGGAAACCTGATCACCTTTCACAAGCGCTTCGGTGACGCTGTCGATGACGGCATCAAGCGCGCGACCGGCGTCAGATTTGTTGATGTCTGCGGCTGACGCGATTGCGTCGATGAGATCAGCTTTGTTCACTAAGGTCCCCTGTACTAACTGTTTTATAACCTGGGTGCTGGGTTTTCTTACCCGGGTTGCGACTCTAATTCTGTAGGGCTCTCAGGGGTGTTTTAGGTCACACTCCGGAGGCTTTGACGCGCAGAAAACCCCTGCGGACAAGAGGTCGAACTGTATACCAGCGTTCTCCGAAGGGTCAACCGCGCGGGCAGGAATCTAAGCTTTTAATGCGTGTTTATCCGGCTTTTGTCACCTTCGGATGATGCGTCTTGCTGAGATTGCTCGGTTCCTGCGAGGTACTCCTCGTCGCTCAGGGGAGTCGGTGGTGACTCCAGAGCGATACTGAGCACCTCGTCGATCCATTTGACCGCAATGATCTCGAGATCTTCCTTGATGTTGTCAGGCACTTCCTGAAGATCGCGCTCATTCTCACGAGGGATGATCACCGTTTTGATGCCGCCGCGACGAGCCGCAAGCAGCTTCTCCTTGAGGCCACCGATCGGCAGCACCTCACCCCGCAGGGTGATCTCTCCGGTCATGGCGACATCGGCACGCACTGGAATCTGCGTGCAGACGGATACGAGGGCCGTGCACATGGCCACGCCCGCGCTGGGGCCGTCTTTGGGAGTAGCCCCCTCCGGCACGTGAATGTGCATGTCGTGACGATCGTGATAGCTCGCAGGAATACCCAAAACCTGTGAACGACTGCGAACCACCGTTGAAGCCGCCTGAATGGATTCCTGCATCACATCGCCAAGAGAACCTGTTTTGACATAACGGCCTTTGCCAGCGACGGCAGCGGTCTCAATGGTCAGTAGCTCGCCGCCTACAGAGGTCCAGGCCAGACCTGTGACCTGACCGATCTTGTTTTCTTCCTCAGCCACACCGTAGTTAAATTTACGCACACCCAACAGATCGTCGAGCATATCTGGCACTACCGTCGCGCCGCTTTCCTGCTGTCCCAGCGTGATGGCCTTGACCATCTTGCGGCACAGCTTGGCAACTTCACGCTCAAGAGCCCGAACTCCAGCCTCCCGCGTGTAGTAACGGATCACGTCGATAAGCGTGTCCGCCGTAATATCGATCTCGCCCTCTTTCAGGCCGTTCCGCTTCACCTGCTTAGGAATGAGGTACCTCTGGGCGATGTTCAGCTTCTCGTCTTCCGTATATCCGGGAAGACGAATCACTTCCATACGATCCAACAGCGGGCCAGGGATGTTCATGGTGTTTGACGTACAGACGAACATCACATCGGAAAGATCGTAATCGACCTCGAGATAGTGGTCGTTAAACTGATGATTCTGCTCCGGATCAAGTACTTCAAGGAGCGCCGAAGCGGGATCGCCCCGGTGATCCATTCCCATCTTGTCGATCTCATCGAGGAGGAACAGGGGATTACGGACGCCAGCTTTCGCCATTTTTTGCAGTAACTTGCCCGGCATGGAGCCAATGTAAGTCCGTCGGTGGCCACGAATTTCGGCCTCATCGCGAACGCCACCGAGTGCCATGCGCACGAACTTGCGGTTCGTAGCGCGGGCGATGGACTCTCCCAGTGACGTCTTACCCACGCCGGGAGGACCCACCAAACAGAGAACCGGGCCTTTTACCTTGCGCACGCGCTTCTGCACCGCGAGGTATTCAAGAATGCGTTCTTTTACCTCTTCAAGGCCGTAGTGGTCCTGATCGAGGATATCCGTCGCGCGCGCCAGATCGTGCTTGACCTTGCTGCGCTTTGACCAGGGCACGCTCACCATCCAATCGATGTAGCTGCGAAGCACCGACGCCTCAGCAGACATAGGCGACATCATCTTGAGCTTGCCAAGCTCCGCCAGCGCCTTCTCCTTGGCCTCCTCCGGCATCTTGGCTTCAGCGATCTTCTGCTCGAGCTCGTCCGCCTCATTGGGCGCCTCGTCCATTTCACCGAGCTCTTTCTGAATCGCCTTCATCTGCTCGTTGAGGTAGTACTCGCGTTGACTCTTTTCCATCTGCTTCTTCACGCGACCGCGAATACGCTTCTCAACCTGGAAAACATCGATTTCGGCTTCCATGAGCCCCATGAGGTACTCAAGGCGGCCTTTCACCGACGCGATTTCAAGAATCTTCTGCTTTTGATCGAGCTCCACACCCATGTGCGCGGCAATGGTGTCCGCAAGGCGGCCGGGCTCGTCAATGCCCGTGAGTGAGGTGAGCACCTCGGCGGGTACCTTTTTGCTCAGGGTGACGTACTTCTCAAAGTTTGCCGTTGTAGTGCGAACCAGGCCCTCGGACTCTTCCTCGTCGGGCTCGTCCCCTTCGATCTCCCGAACGCCGGCGGTAGAAAAAGCCCCATCATCGTTCACGAAATCCACAGAGGCGCGGAAGCCGCCCTCCACCAGCACCTTGATGGTGCCGTCGGGAAGTTTTAGCAACTGCAGGATGTTCGAGACCGTACCCACCTGGTACAGGTCATCGGCTCGGGGATCGTCATCCGCGGCGTTCCGTTGGGCGACGAGCAGAACCTGCTTGTCGTTCGCCATGGCGTTCTCTAGCGCTTCGATAGAGCGCTCGCGTCCCACAAAAAGCGGCAGCACCATGTGGGGGTATACCACCACATCGCGCAGCGGGAGTAGCGGTAATTCGGTGACTGAGAGTTCGCCCATGGGGATCTCCAAGGAAGGGGGTGGAAATTACAGACCCTAGAGTTATGAGGTCTGCGCGGCGAAAATCAAGATCGGCGATCGCGCGAGGCGACCGCCGAGGTCGCAGTCCCTACTCTTCGGGAGCCGCGACGCGAGGCTGTTCGTTGCTCTGGTACACCAGCAAAGGTTCCGAGTCACCGCGAATCACGGACTCATCGATCACCACTTTCGCAACGTCGTCCCGAGAAGGAATGCTGTACATGGAGTCAAGAAGTACGGCTTCCAGTATGGAGCGAAGACCACGAGCCCCAGTTTTGCGCTCCATGGCCCGCTCGGCTACGGCACGAAGACCGTCGTCGCGGAAGTCGATCTCCACACCTTCCATCTCGAAGAGTTTGGAGTACTGCTTGGATAGCGAGTTACGGGGTTCCGTAAGAATCTGCACAAGCGCAGCAACATCGAGTTCTTCAAGCGTGGCTATCACGGGCAAACGGCCGACGAACTCAGGGATCAGGCCATACTGCACCAGATCTTCCGGTTCTAGGTCTGAAAGGACCTCGCCGACGTTACGGCTTTCGTCCTTACTGTGCACCTCGGCGCTAAAGCCGATACCGCCCTTCTCAGAACGGTCGCGAATGACCTTATCGAGACCAGCGAAGGCACCACCGCAAATGAACAGAATGTTGGACGTGTCGACCTGCAGGAATTCCTGCTGGGGATGCTTACGACCACCCTGGGGCGGAACGGAAGCGACGGTGCCCTCGATGAGCTTCAGCAGGGCCTGCTGCACGCCTTCACCCGATACGTCGCGGGTGATCGAGGGGTTATCAGATTTGCGGGAGATCTTGTCGATTTCATCGATGTAGACAATACCGACCTGGGCCTTTTCTACGTCGTAGTCGCACTTCTGAAGCAGCTTCTGGATGATGTTCTCAACGTCTTCGCCCACATAGCCGGCTTCCGTCAGCGTTGTGGCATCGGCAATGGTGAAGGGAACATCGAGAAGTCGTGCCAGCGTTTCAGCCAGCAGTGTCTTACCGGAGCCCGTGGGGCCCACGAGAAGAATGTTGCTCTTGCTGAGCTCCACATCTTCACCACGTGCTCCGCCGTGGCGGAGACGCTTGTAATGATTGTAGACGGCGACTGAGAGCACCTTCTTGGCGCGCTGCTGGCCGATCACGTACTCGTCAAGAATACCGTTGATTTCCTGAGGCACAGGCAGCTTGTCTTCGCCCTCTTCCCCGGCAGCTTCTTGAACCTCTTCGCGAATGATGTCGTTACAGAGGTCGACACATTCGTCGCAGATGAAGACCGAAGGACCGGCGATGAGCTTGCGAACTTCGTGCTGGCTTTTGCCGCAGAATGAGCAATAAAGCAGCTTGCCGCCGTCGTCTGAACCCGATGACTCTTTGCTCATGCTCTTACTGTGCCTCTCGCCTTACTACTCGCGGATTTAGGTTGATGTTTTTCGGCCGTCAATGCAAGTCCGACATGCTCTTGAGGCGTCAATTATTCGACGGCGCTCACGCCCCGGGAGACGATAACTTCGTCCACCAAGCCGTACTCTTTGCTCTCTTCCGGGCTCATGAAACGATCGCGCTCTGTATCCCGCTCGATCACGTCTAGAGTCTGGCCCGTGTGCTCGGCCATGAGTTTGTTGAGACGCTCGCGCAGGCTGAGGATTTCCCGGGCCTGAATATCGATGTCCGAGGCCTGACCCTGAGCACCGCCGCTTGGCTGGTGAATCATTACGCGCGCGTTGGGCAGGCAGAAGCGCTTGCCCTTGGCGCCGCCGGCGAGAAGGAATGCACCCATGGACGCCGCCTGGCCGATACACATGGTGCTCACATCGGGCTTAATGAATTGCATGGTGTCGTAGATGGACAAACCCGCTGTCACCACACCGCCCGGTGAGTTGATGTAAAGATGGATGTCTTTGTCGGGGTTCTCTGATTCGAGGAAAAGCAGCTGGGCAACGATGAGGTTGGCCATGTGGTCTTCCACGGGACCGACGACAAAGATCACGCGCTCTTTCAGCAGCCTTGAATAAATATCGTAGGAACGCTCACCGCGCGAGGTCTGCTCGACCACCATGGGAACAAGACCAAGGCCCCGAGCGGGATTAGCGTAACCTTCAAACTGGCTGGACATGGCGAGGTTCTCCTGAAAACAGATAACGATTGACGCCGTCAATGTAACGCGACGCTCGGGGAATTCACACTACCGATGGGACATCACTAAACCCGCGCTGTTCCCAAGACGCCTGATTTGCGGCCTCCGCAGAGGCCGGGCATGGCTTTTTGCCGACTGGATAGGTTTACTGACTGGATTGCTGACCCAGAGCAATTGCGTCCTGGTAGCTACAAGCTTCGTCGGTCACATTGGCCGACTCGAGCAAGCGCTCAACGATGCTGTCTTCCAGGACCTTCGACTCAACGGCGGCTAACTGCTCCTGATTACCGTAGTACCAGTTTACGACTTCTTCAGGGTCCTGGTAGGTCGAAGCGATTTCCTCAACCGCTGCGCGCAGGGCTTCGGGGTCGGCCTTGAGGTCATAGTGCGTGATCAGCTCCGCGAGCACCAGGCCGAGCTTAACCCGGCGCGTTGCGTTCTCCGTGAACATGTCGTCCGGCAGCAGAGACTGAAGGTCCAGGTCCTGGGCTCCTGCACCGCCAAACTGTTGGAACATCTGCTGGCGCAGGTTGCCCACTTCCTGCGTCACCAAGGCCGCGGGAATCTCAAGGTCGTCGTAGGCGTCGACCACGGCATCCATGACCTGCTTCTTGACGCGTGCGTCTACCGCGTTGCGCAGCTCGCGCGCCATATTCTTTTCGACCTCCGAGCGAAACTCTGCCTCGTCCTCACCTTCTACACCGTAGGCTTCGAAGAGCTCTTTGTTGAGCTCGGCGAGGGCCATTTCTTCGACCTTGTGCAGCGTAATCGCAAACTCCACTGCGGCACCGGCGAGGGACTCTTCGTGATAGTCCTCGGGGAAGGTCAGCTCCAGCGTCTTCTTATCGCCTGCGCTCATGCCGACGATGCCGTCTTCAAAGCCCGCAATCATGCGACCGGAGCCCAGCTCAAGCTCCTGTGCTTCAGCGCTGCCGCCGTCGAAAGCTTCGCCGTCTTTGGTCCCGATGTAGTCGATGGTGACGCGGTCTTCGTCTTGAGCTTCGCGCTCGACGACCGTCCAGGTTCCACGCTGCTTTCGGAACACATCAATAATGTTGTCGACATCTTCGCCGGTCACCTCGGCCTGGGGCTTGGCAACGGCAAAGTCAGAAAGTTCGACTACTTCTACTTCTGGGAACACTTCGAAAGTCGCGATGTATTCCAGATCCTTCCCAGCATCCATGCTTCGCGGCTCGATGGTCGGCTGGCCAGCCGGCTTCAGGTTTTCCTGCACCACGGCGTCCTGGAAAGAACGGCTCATGACCTCACCCAGCACTTCCTGACGCACGCCGCTGCCAAAGCGCTGACGCATGACCTTCAGGGGTACCTTGCCCGGACGGAAACCGGGAAGACGGACGTTCTTTACGGCCTGCTTCAAGCGCTCATCAACCTGGCTGTCGACGGTCTCGGCGGGCACGCCAACGGTGAGGCGGCGCTCAAGCTTGGAAGTTGTTTCGATGGAAACCTGCATAGTCTCGATAATCCTGCGTTAATTCTGTCGAACCAGGCCCGCGGAGCGACCCTGTCATCTGTCATCCGCATACCGCGGCAGCGTAGTTCGCATGCCTTTGGTGGACGCGGCCCCGACTCGGCCGCATCGCGTTAAATTTGTGTGGTATCTACCGCTTAAAAAGATGGTGCGGAAGGAGAGACTCGAACTCTCACGCCGTAAGACACTGGAACCTAAATCCAGCGCGTCTACCAATTCCGCCACTTCCGCATGCACATCGGCGGTATTTTCCCACGCGTCCGCAGCCCCTGGGGAAACGCCGGAAATGCTCGCAACATTCTGAAAAATAGAGATATTTCTGAGCAGACAACGGCCACCACGCCGTTATCAAGGGGCGCGATTTTGCCACAGGGCCTCCCCCGCAGCAATACGCCCCTCAATCGGTCAGACAGGCTGGGTCAAACTCGTACTTTCCATCGACCCAATCGACGAGTTCCTGGCACGCCATGGAGCCCTTCGGCGCCGCAGATTTGAGGCTCCCCCGAGCCTCATCCGAGAGATCAATACGCTTAGTCTGCGCCAGAAAACCCAGGCTCGACTGAACGTCCATTCCAATCCCCGCCTCGGTCAGAACGTCCGTATCCACACTTTGACCGTGAAGCGCAGCGAAGGACGCCAAGGCCGGTAGAGACAGCGCAGGCTGATTCATGGCGTTGCTCCAGTGGCTGCTTAAGAACGGTCGTATGGACTCGTCACGCCCCTCGATGGCCTGTATGTAGATATGCTCAGAGCGAACTTTCGAGTCGTTAACCGGATAGTTGTCCCATAGAGCGATGGGGCGCTTAAGCCCGTGGACGACGTTCTCGAGATCGACACCGCCAATCGCCTCTGAACAAACTTTTGGCCCAGTCCAGAACACCTCCACAGACTCACTCAGACCCGCCCCAAGCTCCTGCGAATATCCATCAGGCCGTCCGCCGAAAAGCCGATCGAGCACTGGATCTTCGCTGTAGTAAGTAGGACACATAAGAAGCGGCAAATCCCCCACCCAATCTTCAACGTCGTGGCAGATTTCGATTTGGCGCTGCGCGAGTGAGGATGCGTTGCCGGGCATGTCATCGAATAACAGAGCGAGACCCGCGATACCGGCATCCACCAACTGCCTCACTTTGCCCTGCAGTTTCCCTTGCTCGGTATCGGTATAGCTTTCGTACAGCGCGTACGGCGATAGCCCAACCACAAAGGTAAGCCCGCACTCTCGACAGACCGCCCCCAAGCGGTGCAGTAGCTCCATCTCATCAACGCTGAGCGGGTCATGCCACGCTTTACGGAGCGCTCCATCTGCCTTCGGGGCGTAGAGGTAGGCCTGGAACCCGAGGCGGGCGAGCCACGGCATCATGGCCAACCGCTCCTCTCGGCCCCAGGGCAGGCCATAAAAGCCTTCGATAACGCCAAGATAGAAACTTTTCGTCATAAAAGCGGGTTTCCAGGTCGTTTTAAGGCCTAACTATACTTAAAACTATCACTGCATATATTCAATCGAGCTAACGACAGAGGTCGAAAGTCTGGAAATTCCTCAGAAGTTGGCGATACTATACCCGTGACCCCATTTCCTCGCAGGAATGGTATGTCGCCGGAGCAAACCCAATGCTCCGTTGTGAAGGACGATGTTCCTTTATGTTTCACTCCTAATGGTCTTGTTGGGCTCCTTTTGGAGCCCATTTTTTTTGCTATTTTTAAATAAATCATATACTTGCGGGTTATTTATAAAGTCATTTATAGCATAATTGGGGTGGTGACTCTCTAGCGTTTTGGCTTCGAATTGCCTGCAGAACTTGGCCTCGTGACGAGGCTCACTCTCATCGTGTCTCCCCCAGAACCGCACAAAATGGTGTTCGTGCAGTGGCTGAATAAGTGCCGCGTGATCAGCGATTCAGGCGCACAAAGCGCGCAGGCCCTGTTTGGGGCAAAGCAAATGGCAGCCAAAGAGCAGCGCTACCGGTGGTTATGTTGTCTTAGACAGCGGATTGCTCAGAGAAATGGTGCAGTGATCCCGAGGCGTGCCGGCCCCGTTCCCAAATTCGGTTTACATGGTATGCGTAGCGCGCTCTGAGTTGAGCATGCCTGCAAGATACTCTTCGATCTTGGAGTTTGCCGCAGCGTCCTGCTCGGAGAACTGCACACCGATACCGGAGGTACGGTTCCCCTGGGCTCCCCGCGGGGTGACCCAAACGACTTTGCCAGCGATGGGAATCTTGTCCTGCTCATCCATCAGCGTCAGAAGCATAAAAACCTCATCACCGATTTCGTAGCTCTTATTGGTGGGGACGAAAAGGCCGCCATTCTTGATGAACGGCATGTAGGCGGAATACAGCACAGCTTTGTCTTTTATGGTCAGGGAGAGAATACCCTGATGGCCCGCTGCGTCACTCATCGACTAGTGCCCGACATGATGTTGGCGGGAGTGTATCACTGCGTTTAGCTGCCCCAAAGCCTGCACCACTCTTTGGCCACCTGGAAGCGCACCAGATCGGGATTGGGGTTGGTTCCACTTCTTACCGCACCCCGCAGATTGCGGACGCGGTCGAGCACCAGAAATGCCTGGCGCGCTCGGTCTGTCTTCAGGGCGCCTATTCCCTGCCCGCGCAAGAACGACTGAGTATGCGTGTCTAACGCATCCAGTAACACGATCAATTCGACATCGGCTGCGACCCGCTCGAGGACAAGACCTGCATCGCGGCCTCCTTCAGCCACCGCGGAGATCGCCCCGTGCAAACGGCCCAGAGATTCAACGCCCTCTCCCTCAGCCAGATCGAGGGCGGTGAGAGGCCTGCCGCCCGCAAGGGCTAATAAGGACCGGGCTGAATCACCGTCGAGTTCGACCTTGTCCTGACTCTGAAGCCATGCCAGCGCAGCATCACCATCAGGTGTCGGAAGCCGCCAGCGCTGACAGCGCGAGCGGATGGTGGCCGGGATGGGGTGACCACGACTGACCACCAATATGATGTGCGTGCCCGGCGCGGGTTCTTCAAGGCATTTCAGAAAGGCGTTGTGCGCTGCAACCGTCATACTTTCGGCGGGAGCGACAAGGAGCACCTTTCGAGATCCCAGGGAAGCGGTGCCCGTTGCAAAGGTGATGGCCGCACGAATGGCATCAATGCCAATGGCCTTTCCAGCTTCAGCAGGTGCCACGCGACGGAAATCGCTGTGAGCTCCCCCGCGGAGCAGCTCGCAGGATCGACACTCACCGCAGGCAATTCCCTCACCGGGTTGCGCGCAGAGTAGAACTGCTGTCAGGGCGCCCGCAAAGTCCGTTCGCCCCGTGCCCTGCTGCCCCTCGAGCAGCAGGCCATGAGGAAGCCGGCCTTCCTCGATCAATCCGGTGAGGGACATCCAGGCGTCCTGCTGCCAGGGAAGAACGGGCTTCACGTCCATCACCAGGACTCCAGCACCGGTGGACAGTCCACCAGTTCATTGATCAAGGCTTTAAGCTGAGCCTGCACCTCATCGATATCCCTGGATGCATCGATGACGCGGTAGCGCCCGGTGCCTCGTCGAGCGTGCGAGAGATAACTCTGACGGACGCGCTCAAAGAACGCGAGATCTTCCTGCTCAAAACGGTCGAGCTCTCCCCGACCCCGTGCCCGCTCTAATCCAACTTCGACAGGCACATCCAGAAGAATGGTGACGTCGGGGCGCAGAGAACCCTGCACCAGATCTTCCAGCGCACGAACGGGGCCTTCACCTAACGATCGCCCACCGCCCTGGTAAGCATAGGATGCATCGGTAAACCGGTCGCATAGAACCCAGTGGCCCTCTAGCAGTGCGGGGCGAATCACCTGCTCCACGTGTTGCGCACGAGCGGCGAAGATCATGAGCAATTCACTCATGGGCGTGATGGGAACGTCGTAGGTGTTGAGCAGGATTTCCCGCAGTCGCTCACCGAGCTTGGTGCCGCCGGGCTCTCGCGTTGGCAACAAATCCACCGACGCTGCCTGCAATGCCGCCGTCAGGTATTCCATGGCGCTGCTTTTACCAGCGCCTTCGCTGCCTTCAAGAGTAATGAATAGTCCGCGTTCCATGTTTCTTCTTAGGGTGGAGGTGAGGAGCGGTAATCGCTTCGACGCTGAAGCTGATAGCGTGCCACAGCCTCCTCGTGTTCCTGAAGCGTTGCCGAAAAAGTATGGCTGCCATCACCCCGGGCGACAAAGTAAAGGGCATCCCCCAAAGCCGGACGCGCCGCCGCTTCAATAGCGCCGCGGCCCGGCAGCGCGATGGGCGACGGGGGAAGCCCGTGATGTCGATAGCTGTTATAGGGATTACGCTCATCCCTGAGGTGGGAGCGCTTCAGATCGCCCTCATAGTCCTCCCCCAAGCCGTAGATTACCGTCGGGTCCGTTTGCAGGCGCATGCCTCGCTGTAAGCGACGGGCGAAAACGCCGGCGATCTCGGGTCTCTCGCTTGCAACGCCTGTTTCCTTTTCGATGATGGATGCGAGCGTAAGCAGGTCGTAGGGCGAGTCCAATGGCACGCTTGGATCGCGCTCGGCCCATGCGGTCTGCAGAATCTCCTCCAGCAGGCGGCGAGCGGACCCAAGAAGCTCCAAATCCGTCACTCCTCGCTCGTATTGATAACTCTCGGGAAGGAAAAGACCCTCTGGAATTTCATACGGCGTAACGAGTGCGCGAAGCTGCGGATCATCGACACCGGTCAGCGTAGCGCTAACGCCATCAGCCTCCTGAATCAGGTCGAGGCCCTGGGCCAGCGTGATGCCCTCGGGCAGCGTTAGCAGATAGCGAACCGTGTCGCCGGCGATGAGGCGTTTGAGCAATTCTCGAGGCGTCGTGCCCGATAGGATTTCGTACTCCCCCGGGCGCAACTGGGCATCAGCCCCTGAAATTCGGCCCAAGAGATTCAGAGCTTGCGGATGGTCTAGAGTTCCTTCGTTGCTCAGACGGCGAGAGAGGGAACCAAGACCTTCGCCGTCATCAAGGACAACGATTAGCCCCTTGCCATCATCTGCAGTAGTGACGCTGAGAGGCGAATCCGTCCATTTCTGGAACCACAGAAAAGCAACGACGCCCGCTGCGAGGCTGAGCGACAAGAGCACGGTGACCGCGCGGATCACGCGACCAAGCATCGATGCGCCTCTTGCACGTAGGTTTCAAAGACATCGTCAAAAACAATGGTCTGATTAAGGGGCTTGCCGTCGATGCTCTTGATGGGCCTGAAGCCAACCAGTGAATTGCTGACAAAAGCTCCATCAGCGGTGGCGAGGTCCTCTGGGCGCAATCGACACTCTTCCACGGTCAGCCCCAAAGCCGGTGCAATGCGTTCTTTCAACAAACGCTGGCGTGTACCGCGAATGCCCGCGCCCTCGCAGCTCGGTGTTTTCAGATGTCGTCCATACACGGCGAAGATATTGGCACTGCTCGTACACTGCACAGCGCCATCATAAGCGAGAACCAGTGCATCATCGGCGCCCTGCTCGGCAGCTTCGGCCACCGCCAGCACCTGCTCAAGACGATTACCGTGTTTGATGCCCGCAAGAGCCGGCTGGTGCGCCATAAAGGTGCTCACAGAAGCGAGGGCTAGCGCCGCTTTGGGTTTGAAGGGATTATCAGGGAGGGGCCGCTCCAACACGCGCACGATCGGAGAGTGTTCTTTCGGCGGAAGATAGCCGCGGGGGCCGCTGCCACGAGATAACGTGAGGCGAACGGAAGCCGCGCCTTCTTTTGTGCCCGGGGAGCGTTCGGCGTCCTCAAGCAGTGCCGTCGCATCGGCCGTGAATCGCAGCGCAGCGATACCCCCTTGCAGCCGGTTAGCGTGAAATTCCCGAAACAGAAAGCATCCGTCTATGGCCAGCAAGGTCTCGAAGAGACTATCGCCATAGAGGAAACTCCGATCATCGGCGGGTACCGATGCTTGAAATGCAGAAGCTCCTGAGTCGCTGGCGCCGGTCACTCGCGATCAGGGAGCGCCAAAGATCAGCGAGCCATTGGTTCCGCCGAAGCCGAAAGAGTTCGACAAGCTAAATCGACCCGTGATGTCACGGGCCGTGTGCGGCACATAGTCCAGCGCACAGCCTTCTCCCGGGTTGTCCAGATTGATAGTGGGCGGGGCCACTTGATCACGAAGCGCCAGGATGGAGAACACGGCTTCGACAGATCCCGCTGCGCCGAGCAGATGGCCGATCATGGATTTGGTAGAGCTGACTGGCAGGGCCTTGGCGTGAGCGCCGAAAACTGTCTCGATGGCTCGGCTCTCAGCAACATCACCGGCAAGCGTCGACGTACCGTGCGCATTAACGTATGCCACTTTCTCCGGCGCGAGGTCCGCATCCTCCAGCGCATTAAGCATGGCGTCGGCAGCGCCGCGGCCATCTTCAGGGGGAGAGGTCATGTGGTACGCATCGCCACTCATTCCGAATCCAACGACCTCCGCATAAATGGTTGCTCCCCGTGCTTTAGCGGCGTCGTACGCTTCGAGCATGACAACGCCAGCACCGTCACCCAACACGAACCCGTCGCGATCCGCATCCCAGGGGCGCGAGGCGGCAGCCGGATCGTCATTGCGAGTGGACAGCGCGCGCGCTGCAGCGAAGCCGCCAAGACCCACTTTGGTGGTGGCCATTTCAGCCCCGCCCGCAAGCATGGCGTCCGCATCGCCCTGCGCAATCATGCGCGCCGCGACGCCGATGTTGTGGGTACCTGTCGTGCAGGCAGTGACAATGGCGATGTTTGGACCACGCAGCCCATACCTCACAGACAGGTTGCCGCCGATCATGTTGATGATAGAGCCTGGCACAAAGAATGGAGAGATGCGTCTCGGGCCCGTGCTGTTGACGATTTCCGAGTTCTTCTCGATCTGGCCGATGCCGCCAATACCCGAGCCGATAGCGCAGCCAATGCGACGGGCGTTGTCGTCCGTGACTTCCAGTCCTGCGTCTTCCCAGGCCTGAATACCCGCAGCCATGCCGTACTGAACGAAGGTATCCATCTTGCGCGCGTCTTTGGCGCTGAAGTAAGGGTCCGTGTCGAAGTCGCGAACGCTGGCACTGAAATGTGTTGTGTAAGCAGAGACGTCGAAGGCGTCGATGGCCGCTGCACCGCTGCGACCCGCCAGGATGGCTTCCCAGGTGGACGGCACATCGTGGCCCACGGGTGTTACCAGTCCCAGTCCTGTTACCGCGACTCTTCTGCCTTTCACCGCTCTACCCCCATATGTGATACGCGTTATGCCCTTTGCGGGCGTGGTTCCAAAAACAGCGAAGCCGCGCTACCTGTCGGTAGTCACGGCTTCACGCACCTGCCTTTCGCCGCGCTCTCGCGCGCCTACTTAGATCAAGGAAGCACTCAGGCGAGGTGCTCGTTGATGTAGTCGATGGCAAGTTTCACGGTCGTGATCTTCTCGGCTTCTTCGTCGGGAATCTCGGTTTCAAATTCCTCCTCGAGCGCCATGACGAGCTCTACCGTGTCGAGGGAGTCTGCTCCCAAATCTTCAACGAAGGACGCCTCCGTCTGTACTTCTTCTTCTTTGACGCCGAGCTGTTCAGCGACAATCTTCTTAACGCGTTCTTCAATACTGCTCATGATTTTCCGTTTCTCCTGAATTTGGAAACTCATCCCACTCGTGGCGCTAGCCGACGCGAAGTCTACCGTTTTTTTGATTAACGGCATACTCCCGTGCATCGCTCACGCCATGTACATACCGCCATTGATATGAATTGTCTCGCCGGTAATGTAACCAGCCGCGTCGCTCGACAGAAACCGTACGAGTTCGGCAATTTCTTCGGGCTCTCCGAGACGACCCAGGGGAATCTGTTGCAGCATGAGATCGCGCTGATCATCGGTGAGTGCCTTGGTCATATCCGTATCGATGAAGCCTGGAGCGATCGCATTCACCGTAATACTGCGACTACCCAACTCTCGGGCCAGCGCGCGTGCGAAGCCACCGGCGCCCGCCTTGGTCGCTGCGTAATTGGATTGGCCTGCATTGCCCATCGCGCCAACGACCGAGGTGATATTGATGATGCGTCCCCAGCGGGCTTTGGTCATGCCACGCAGCACGGCTTTGGACATGCGATAGAGCGCGTTGAGGTTCGTGTCGATGACATCGCCCCACTCGTCTTCTTTCATGCGCATTAGGATATTGTCGCGGGTGATGCCAGCGTTGTTAACGAGTACCAGGGGAGCGCCGAAGCGGTCGGTGACTGCAGCGAGCACCTCCGCAACACTTTCCGCGTCGGCAACGTTGAGTTTCATACCAGCACCGCCACTGGTCGCCAAGCGCTCATCAATTGCTGCTGCGCCGTTATCGCTCGTCGCCGTGCCAACAACTGCGAATCCAGCATCCGAAAGGGCCGACGCAATGGCTGCGCCAATACCACGGCTCGCACCGGTGACGAGAGCTACTTTGCGTTCTTCTGACATGGTCTGTCTCCTGGAATCCGTGTTGCCGTTTCAGGCAGCGAGCTCTTCGACCGCAGTTTGCAGGTCGTCGGTAGCTTCCAGCGAGGCACAGGTCAAAGATCGGTCCATGCGCTTTACCAACCCGCCCAGTACCTTACCAGCACCGCATTCGGCGAAGCTGGTCGCGCCATGCTCGCGCAACGCGCCCATACACGCAGTCCAGCGCACGGGAGATGAAATCTGTTTAACGAGTAACTCACGGATTACCGCAGGGTCTGATTCCGTCGCGGCGTGCACGTTGTGAACAACGGGTATCTCGGGCGCATTCAGCTGAAGCTCATCGAGGACAACCTGGAGCTTTTCGCCTGCCGGTGTCATCAGCGATGTATGGAAAGGCGCGCTAACGGGCAACGGCATCGCGCGTTTCGCTCCCGCTTCCTTGAGCATTGCTATTGCTGAGTCCACGGCTGCCGTATGCCCGGCGATTACCACCTGACCGGGTGAGTTGAAATTCACCGCTTCTACAACGCCGCTATCGATGCTCTCGCAAATAGACACGACCTGTTCGTCATCGAGGCCAAGCACTGCGGCCATAGCGCCTTCACCCACGGGCACCGCCGTTTGCATGAATCGGCCCCGCTCGCGCACGAGACGCACCGCATCCCCTAGCGGGAGCACAGCCGAACAGCAAAGCGCGGAGAACTCACCAAGGCTATGGCCAGCCATGGCCCCCGGCGTAACGCCGCCGGCAGCCAGCCACGCACGCCAGATGGCGACGGATGCGCACAACAGAGCCGGCTGGGTGTATTCAGTGAGATTGAGAGTTTCGGCCTCGCCCGTCTGAGTCAGCGCCCAGAGGTCATACCCTAAGGCTTCTGAAGCCTCTTCAAAGGTCTCTTGAACAACAGGAAATGCGCCTGCGGCGTCGCTGAGCATGCCGATACGCTGGCTGCCCTGACCGGGAAACAAAAAAGCTAAGTCGTGACGCACACATCCCCCTGCGCGACCTTGCACAATGCGGTTAGGTGAAAAAGAGAACCAGACCAATCTCGCTGATGACGTTCATCATGGGGCCTGGAAGAAAGCGGCGCTTAGTCGTCGCTGCCCGTGTTGACGACTTTCTTGCCACGGTAAAAGCCATCGGCCGTTACGTGGTGGCGAAGATGAGTTTCGCCAGAAGTCTGATCGACGTTCAGGGTGGAACCACCCAGAGAGTCGTGGGAACGACGCATACCGCGACGTGAACGGGTCTTCTTGCTCTTCTGAACAGCCATTACTTCTTCTCCTCGTCGTTACCGCCTTCCAGCAGCGCCGACAAAACACTGAAAGGATTGTCTGTGGATTGCTCCGGCGACACCCCTTCCTCTTCTAAATCATCTGTTACAGCGGTTGGCTCAAGCTCTCCCGCTGGGTCGTATGCCACGATGGGCATCGCAAGGGCAATCTCTTCCGCAACAACAGCCCACAAATCCAGATCGTCTTCTGCAATCCATGGTTCGTAATGCGCAGGGAGGTGACGTGCCTGATCATCCGTCAGGACAAGCCCAAGCGTGCTACTGCCTTCTATAGGCATGGAGAACGGCTTGAGCGTACGCTGGCACTCCATAATGACGGTCGCACTAATCGCGACCTCGGCTATGGAGCGCCCTTCCTCGTCTCGCCCACAACGAATACGCGCCCACACGGATGGATTTTCTGGATCCAACAGGGACGCATAATTCGGTAGTTCCTCTGTGCCGAGCATCCCTTCATACACCGCATCATGAGTGACCGCTTTGCGGATACTGACGTGTTGCGGAAGGGCCCCGGCCGACATGGGCGCGCACTATAGTCACGAGCCCTGCCCTTGTCAAAAAAATCTTTACAATCCCGTGCGTTACAGAAAGCATGGCCCAATGACGACGAACACCATACCCTCCCTGATCCTGGCCTCGACATCGCCTTACCGACGGACGCTGCTCGAGCGACTTGAGCTCGCCTTCTCTTGCGAACCACCAAAGGTCGACGAAGCACCCAAGGAGGGCGAGGCGCCGAGAGACCTGGCTGTTCGTCTTGCCCAGGAAAAAGCGCTCAACGTCAGCACGCGGTTTCCCGAAGCAATCGTGATCGGCGGCGATCAGGTAGCCTCCCGAGACGGGCAGCCCATCGGCAAGCCGGGAACCCGTGAGCGAGCGATAGCACAGTTAACGGCCTGCCAGGGCAAAGAGGTGCTGTTTCACTCGGGCGTCGCCATAGCCCGCGAAGGACAGGTCATCGGCACGAAATGTCGCGATACGGTGGTCACCTTCCGGAATCTTCCCGTTGGCGCTCTTGAAGACTACGTAGACCGCGACCGTCCACTGGATTGCGCAGGCAGTTTTAAGTGGGAAGGTCTGGGTATTAGCCTATTTGAGTCCCTTCGGAGCGACGACCCCACGGCGCTGGAAGGCTTGCCGCTCATTGATGTGGTCGAAATGCTCAGAGATTTCGGCGTAAATATACTAAATATCAACTAGTTACGAGTTTTATTTAGAACGACTTCTAGCTCTTTATCGATCTCCGCCTTGAGCTCATAGACCCGATCATCGAGTTTGAACCGCAGTTGCTCCGCGTGGAGGAACAGGCGCTTAAGCCGTAAATGGCTGGTTGCCTTCGAGCTCTGCTCGTTTGCGTACTTGTCATCCCCCAGCAGAGGGAAACCCACGCTCTGTGCATGCACGCGAATTTGATGGGTTCGACCCGTAATGGGACTCGCTTCGATGAGCGTATGCGCCGCGAAGCGTTCGCGAATCCGAAAGTTCGTCAGGGACGACTGCCCGTCCTTCGCGACTTTAACGATTCGCTCACCCGAAGCGCGCTCCTGTTTAAGCAGTGGCGCATCGACATCCCGAAGGTGCGACGGCCAGCGGCCTGCTACCAGCCCCAGATACCGCTTGCGAATACCATTCCTGTTCCGCAGCAAACCGTGAAGCGCCTTTAGTGCTCCCGGCTTCTTTGCGACGAGAATCAATCCAGATGTGTCCCGATCAAGACGGTGCACGAGCTCAAGAAAGCGCAGATCCTCCCGCATAACCCGCAGGGTCTCGATCATGCCGAAATTCAGCCCGCTGCCCCCGTGGACCGCCAGGCCTGAGGGCTTATTGATGGCCATAAGAAACTCGTCTTCAAAGACGATGGACCGCTCCAGGCGCTCCTGCCAGCCCTGAGGCGCGACGGACTTCGGTGCATTGGAGGGGACCGCGAGTGGTGGAAGCCGCACGATATCGCCCATGTGAACACGATGCTCTGGCTTAACACGCCCCTTGTTGACGCGAATTTCGCCCTTGCGCATCGCTTTGTAAAGGCGGGTCTTCGGCACGGTCGGACATTCGCGCAAGACAAAGTTGTCTACCCGCTGCCCATCACCGCGCTCATCAACGGTAATCATACGAACGCGGGGGCGCTGGGCATCATCTATGGGCGAATCGGTCATATGTGGCCAGAACAGCCTCTTCCTTCTTTTATTTACCTGCGCACAGGCTTACTGCTACCATGCGCGCCGTCGCGAGGGCGCAATGCTACACGCCCCCGCTGCAGAAGCCAGTCGCGGTCTTGGTCCAAAAGAGATTCGCGTATCGCGAAAGCGCACGCTCAGGCAGGTTTGACCTGAGCGGATGTCCTCAGGGGCTTTCCCCAAGGGCTTTCCCTAGGGGTTAGGCGCGAGGCGCTGGCCAAAGAGAGCGGTCGTTCTTGAGGAATGACTTCAAATAGAGACAAAAGATAACCGCGCTTCCAGGGGCGCAACGAACTGAGACCGAAACCCGGTCCCCTAGCCCCCGAAGCAGTGAGTACTCGCCGGAACACTCAGGCGCACTCCGAGCGGTGAATGAAAACACATACCGCGGGCATCCCAGATTTTGTTTGCACCGCATTGTTGAGGCAAAAGCTGAGGCAAAAGCCTAGGCAAGAGCTGAGGTATAAGCCGAGGCGATAGTGGCCAAGGCCACCAAGCCCTTCGTCGCTCCCCGCCAGTTGCGGGATGGCTGCGACAAGGACTCGCAAAGTACGAGCCTCAACACTGCCACATGACCCTTTGGGTCTATGTCGACAAAACGGGATGTTGCGCAAGCACTAGGAGCAATCAGGCTTACCGGTGCGAAACCAGATTCGGTGTTGAACCTCATGTTCGACACCTGAGCGCAGAGGCTGGCTCTTGAAGCTAGCACCTCCCGCTCTCAATAACCGCCTCGCGGCGGAGGCGCTGTGTTTTTGCACAGCGCAACTCTGTCGCATTGCGGATCTGGGATCGTCCCGGCTGAGCCCCTGAGGTTTAGCCAACTATGAAAAAAATGCTTATCAATGCCACGCACGCCGAAGAAATGCGCGTGGCTCTCGTCGACGGTCAGAAGCTTTATGACCTCGATATCGAAAACCGCACGCGCCTTCAGAAGAAAGCCAACATCTATGTGGGCAAGGTCACGCGCGTCGAGCCGAGCCTCGAAGCCGCCTTCGTTGACTTCGGCGCCGAGCGCCACGGCTTCCTTCCCCTGAAGGAAATCGCGCGGGAATATTTCTACCGCAATCCTTCCGAAGTCAGTGGAAAGATGTCCATCAGGGATGTCGTTAAGGAAGGCACGCGTCTCATCGTTCAGGTCGATAAGGAAGAGCGTGGTAACAAAGGCGCGGCACTGACCACGTTCATCAGCCTTGCGGGCCGCTACATGGTGCTGATGCCGAACAACCCACGCGCCGGTGGCATTTCACGTCGTATCGAAGGTGATGACCGGGCCGATCTTCGCGAAGCGCTATCTGACCTCGAAATCCCCAATGGCATGGGCGTGATCATTCGGACAGCCGGCATAGGCCGCTCTGCCGAAGAGCTTCAGTGGGATCTGAACTACCTGGCGCAACTCTGGGAGTCCATCAGCAAAGCCGGCGAAGAAAACCGCCAGCCGGTACTGCTGTACCAGGAGAGTAACGTCATTATTCGCGCTGTGCGCGATTACCTGCGCGATGACGTCGACCAGGTACTCATCGATGCTCCCGACGCACACCAGCAGGCCATGGACTTCGTCAGCATGGTCATGCCCAAGTACAAGTCGCGCATCAAGCTGTACGAAGACAACATTCCCCTTTTCAACCGCTTCCAGATTGAAAGTCAGATCGAGACCGCGTTCCAACGCGAAGTCCGCCTGCCTTCCGGTGGCTCCATCGTGATCGACCCCACGGAAGCGCTGGTATCCATCGATATCAACTCTGCTCGTGCAACCAAGGGCGTGAACATCGAAGAGACGGCCCTTCAAACAAACCTCGAGGCCGCCGAAGAAATCGCGCGCCAGCTGCGTCTGCGTGATATGGGCGGTCTGGTGGTCATCGACTTTATCGACATGCTCGCGGCCAAGAACCAGCGCGCCGTTGAGAACCGCATGCGCGACTCCCTGTCCATCGACCGCGCTCGCGTACAGATCGGTCGCATCTCTCGCTTTGGCCTGTTGGAAATGTCCCGTCAGCGCCTGCGTCCGTCACTAGGTGAGACCAGCGCCATCGTCTGCCCGCGCTGTAATGGCCAGGGCACGATTCGCGACACCAAGTCTCTGGCCCTTTCGATCCTTCGCCTCCTCGAAGAGGAAGCCATCAAGGATCGCAGCGCTGAGGTCCGCGCCATCGTTCCCGTTGATGTCGCCGCATACCTTCTCAACGAGAAGCGTTCAGCACTCACAGAGATCGAGACCAACACCCGGGTTCGCATGCTCGTAATCCCAAATCCGAACCTCGAAACGCCTCACTTCGATGTTCAGCGTCTTCGCGATGACGAAGTGGAAGGCAGCCAGGAGACCAGTTACAAGGTAGAGATTGCCGTTCCCGATACGGAGGCCATCTCGGATAGCCACAGCGCTGATCTGCCCAAGCAGGAAGCCCTCGTGCAAGGCGTTGCACCGTCTGCACCGGCACCCGCAACGGCCAAAGCAGCGGAAGAAAAAGAGGAGTCTTCGGACTCGGCGAAGGCGGCTGCAGCGACTGCCGTCGCCGTGGCAGCCGCTGTTGCCGCAAAGCCAACGCTGGCCCAGCGATTGTGGGTCGGATTCTTCGGCCAGGCAGACGCGCCTGCAGATGCAGCCCCTGTCGAAGCAGAAGCGAAGAAAGCACAGACAGCGAAAGCAGCCCCTGAATCAACTGCCAAAGGCGATGCGGCTGAAGAAGAAAGTGGCGATAAGCCCAAGCGTCGCCGTTCGCGGCGTCGTCGTGGCGGGCAGCGCGATGAAAACCAACCGGCACAAACCGAAGCTGCAGCGGAAGAAACAGCTGATGTGGAAGAAGCGCCCGCCATCGATGGAGACAGCGAGCAGCAGGATGAACCCGGCCGCCGCCGTCGTCGCCGCCGTCGCGGTGGCCGTCGTCGCGGTGAAGGCACTGCCAACGGCAACGAAGTGGCTGCCAACGATGAGAGCGGCGAGATGGAAGAAGCCGTCGAGGCTGACGCAGCTGAAGACCCCGAAGACGAGAACACCGGTGGCGACAAGCCCCGCCGTCGTCCGTCAGACAAGCGCCGCGGCCAGCCGCGCCGTCGACGCCGTCCAGATGCAGAAACCGTCGCTGCGACGGCTGCAGCATCGGAGGTTGCCGGTGAAGACCCCGCCTCCGCAGATGCAGTCGAGACTGCGGTCGAAGCTCCAGCGGCAGAGACAGCGTCGGACGCTCCTGCAGAGGTGGTGGCCGAGCCGGTAAGCGAAGCGCCTGCAGCTGAAGTCGAAGAGACTTCCGAGGCAGCGCGAGACGTGGCTGTTAGCGACGAAGTCACTTCCGAGATCGAGTCGGCCCCCGTAGAAGCCGAGGTACAACCTGCAACAGAGATTGTGGAAGAATCCGTCGAGCCTGTCGCTGCGGCCGAAGAGTCTGCTCCGAGCAGCATCGAAGTAGCGATGGATGCACCCTCCGCTGAGGCTGAGGAACCTGTTGCGCTTATCCAGGATGAGGAGCCCGCGCCAGCAGTACCTGAAGAAGTAACGGCCATAGCCGAAACAGTTGAAGCACCTGCGGCGCCTGCATCAACGGAAGGCGTCACCGCCGATGGCCGTGCCGTGAACGACCCCCGTGTGAGCCCCGCTCCGGTGCAGGAAGTTCACATCGAAACGGGGCGTCTGACCCTCTTCGCAGAGACAGAAGCGCCAGCCGTGGAAGCACCAAACAGCAACGTAGCGCGCGCCAGCAACGACCCTCGTGGTCCTCGTAACAGCGAAGCAGGTGCTGCTTAAGGCGTAAATAGCGGGCGTTGCTTGTACCTCGGGAGTTCGTGGGTATAATCGCGCCCTCGCTAACGCGCGCAAGCGTTAACGAATTCGGTGGGCTGGCTGAGTGGTCGAAAGCGGCGGTCTTGAAAACCGTTGAACCGAGAGGTTCCCGGGGTTCGAATCCCTGGCCCACCGCCACTATTCAAAACAAATCAGGCGCCTAGCGGCGCCTTTTTTGTGGGCGCGTGATGCGGGTGCATTTCAATGATGCGCGAAACTTCATCGGCACAGACAAGCTACTCCTGGGTGACTGGCCTCTAGGAAACCCGCGATACCCTATGAATCAAGTGATCAATGGCACGAATCCATCGTTTTAGACACCGCCGCCAAGTCCGCCGCACATACCGGCGCAAACTAATTTTTCGAGTCGGGCTGATCCTTTGCTTCCTCGTCGGCGCGGAAAAAGTCATTCATGGGCGGGTAACCTGGCCACAAGACGCCTCACAGTGGGTTGCCGATCGCTTTGTTTCAGCAACAGATTGGGTGAAGAACAGCCCCGCAGTTGAAAGTGCAGACACCGCGGCACCAGCGCCACTGAGAGAAGCGGGTTTCTCTGCAGAGGCACAGACCAGATTGCAAAGTACATGGGCGAGGCGCCCGGCCACTTCGGCGACTCCAGACTTCGAAGCTCGTGTCAGTCATGTTTTTGACGGCGATACAATCGAGGTGCGTCGTTCGCACGGCGAAACGCTACGAGTTCGACTCCATGGAATTGATGCGCCCGAACACGGCCAGGCTTACGGTCATGCAGCAAGGCGGACATTAGAAACACTAATCACTAAGGAACCTGTGGCCGTTGAGGTGATCGACGTGGACCGATTTGGTCGAAGCGTTGCCGTTGTATACCAGGGTGAGCGAAACCTGAATCTCGAAATGGTGAGGCGAGGATACGCCTGGTGGTACAGACAGTATGCAAAAGACGATGACACGCTCCGCAATGCGGAAGAAGAGGCGAAAGAGGCTCAGTTAGGCCTCTGGAAAGACGATAACCCTCGGCCGCCCTGGGATTGGCGTCGCGAGGCGCCGTAGCGTTACTGCAATGGCTATGTCCATGCAGCTTTTTTGAGCCTTGGCGCCCGTGCGCCTGACGAGTGTTCGACACAAAAGTGGCCGTGTAGGGAAAGCCATCCGCTCGCCAGGCGTTTGTCGATTCACGCAAATACCCCTAGCATGCGCAGTCCGGCAAAGGCCGGCGCCGCATAAACACCAACGCGCAATGTCGATGGAGCCTGATCCCACCCATGAAGCTGATTAACACCCTTTTCCTCGCTGCCGCTCTTTTAGCCTCGAGCTTCGCGACAGCTCTCGAAGCCCCCGCCATACCACCCGCCCAGACTATGGACGTCAACGGCGTCACCTTGGCCTGGACGGAGATGGGCGATCCCGATGGTGTTCCGCTGTTAATGGTCATGGGCCTCGGCGCTGCTCATCAAGTGTGGGGCAACGAATTCAGTCAGGGACTGGTTGATCAAGGCTTTCGCCTGATCATGTATGACAACCGGGATGTCGGGGGCACAACCCGCTTCGACGAATGGGGAGAGCCGGTGCTTTGGTGGAACGTGCTGAAAGACAAGCTGGGCTTTGAGGTTTCCTACGCGTATACGCTGTCGGACATGGGTGATGACGGTATCGCCCTGCTAGACGCTCTCGGTATTGATCGTGCCCACGTGATGGGCGCGTCCATGGGCGGCATGATCGCGCAGACGATTGCCATCGATCACCCGGATCGCGTCATCAGCCTGATTTCCATCATGTCGACGACCGGCGCACCGCACCTGCCACCCGCGAGCGACGAAGCCGTTGAGGCAATTCAGAACACAGCGGAAACACCGGATGATGAACTGGATGATATTCACGCCCGCGGTTTCTACCCGGAGGCCATTCCCCGTCAGTTCATGGCAATCATGCAGAGCGGCGATCGCACGGAACACCTGAAAGGCGTTGAGACCCCGACCCTCGTGTTACATGGCGTGGATGATCAGTTGATTCCTCTGGAGCACGGCAAACACACGGCGGAGACGATTCCAAACGCGCGATTCATGTCTTTTGAAGGCATGGCCCACAACATCCCGGCCGAAGTGCGCCCACAGCTCCTTCAGGCAATTGAGGACTATGCGCTGCCCATCGATTGAGCTGCGCCTGGCCAACTCGCGCAAAACCAAAAATCAGGCCGGCTAAAACGTCGGCTGCTACACGATACGCAAAGGCTATCTGCTCGACGGCGAGATGAACGCTCGACTCCCTCGCCGCGCCTCGTTCCAGACGAGAATCAGGGCCGAAAATCCCATCGGCCCTCTTGAAGGCTAGTCAAGCGCTTCGGAGAGAAACTCCGTAAACGACGCCCAAGACTGCTGATCAGCACGCTCCTGGTATCGCGAAGATCCGAAGACGGTAAAGGCATGAGGCGCACCACTGTAGGTTGTCATCTCATGATCAACGCCTGCAGTCTCCATTTCCTCAGCAAGGGCAGCGAAGTCCGCCATGGTGATGGCCGTGTCGGCGGTGCCGTGATAAACGAGGACTTTGCCCGCAGTGTCGCTGTAGTCCTGCCCTTCGGGCGTTGAAAGACCGCCATGGAAACTCGCAAAACCTTTTAGCTCTTCACCTGATCGCGCGAGCTCAAGGACCGCAGCTCCGCCAAAACAGTAGCCCATGGCCACCGTCTGCGAGGTATCTGCGCCCTGCTCTCCTGCCGCCGACAGCGCGCCTCGCATCAGAGCTCGCATCTTTTCACGATCTTTGTAGAGCTCACCGGTGTGCTGCCTGCGATCAGCGACTTCCGTCGGTCGGATACCAGCGCCGAACAGATCGGCTGCAAACACGTCGTACCCCAGCTCCTTGAGCATTGCCGCGCGCTCAACCTCGTATTCGGTGAGTCCGTCCCAGTCATGAAGGATCAGAACCAAACCACGGCTGTCTTGCGCGGGTTCGTAGTAACCCTCGTAATCCAGGCCATTCACGCTGTAAGTCACAGCCTCGCCGGCGAAGGTTAGCGTTGATGTCAAAAGGCCACAGGCGGCCACGATATGGGAGACACTGCGCATTGTTTTCATGGAAACTCCTTTGTGTGTTTAGTGCGACCGCGACGTGGTGGCCACGGGAGCGGGTGTTTATAGTGCGATCATACGACGCTTTGGAACCCTTGGTTTGAATACCCTCGATTGGTTCGTCATTGGCGCTTACCTCCTTGGGATGCTGACCCTGGCTGTGATGGTCGGGCGCCGCCAATCCAACAGCCGCGACTATTATTTGGGTGGCGGACTTCCCGCACCCGCGCTCGCTGTATCGGTGATCGCCACACAGTGCTCTACCAACAGTCTGCTCGGAGCACCGGCCTTCGTTGGCTTTGCTGCAGGCGGCGGCCTGCTGTGGCTTCAGTATGAGCTCGCGGTGCCCCTGGCCATGCTGGCACTCGCCTTTGTGTTCCCCGCCGTCTTCCGAGGCCGACACATCTCCGTGTACGGGTATCTCGAAGCTCGTCTTGGGACTGGCGCTCGGCGCCTCGCCGCGGGCTGTTTTCTGTTGTTTCGCGGCGTCGCCACCGGAGTCACCGTCTATGGTGTCGCCTCAGTACTATCGTTAATAACGGGTCTGAGCTACAGCTACGCCGTTCTACTGCTCATGGGGGTGACCATTGCCTACGACGTGCTGGGCGGTATGCGGGCCGTCGTGATATCCGATGTCATTCAGATGTTGCTGCTGACAGCTGCCGTCGTGATTGCGCTGATCTGGCTATGGCCCGGACTCACGACCCATTGGCAGGACCTCGCCGGCAGAACCGACCCCATCAGTATGGACTGGGGCATTAGCGGCAACGGGAACTTTGGATTCTGGCCCATGCTTTTTGGTGGGTTGTTTCTGTATGCCGCTTATTACGGCTGCGACCAGAGCCAGGCGCAGCGCCTGCTCGCAAACCGAGACGAAGCCGGCCTGCGCACCTCACTGCTCCTCAATGGGACGCTGCGTTTTCCCCTCGTGCTCGCCTACTGCCTCCTTGGCCTTGGCCTTGCCGCCTACGCATTGGATCACCCGGCATTGATTGGAGAACTTCCCAAAACCGCCGAAGGACACCCCAACCTGAACTTGGTCTTTCCCGCCTTCGTACTGCGGGAGTTCGCACCAGGCCTTGCCGGTCTCGCTATCGTTGGACTGTTTGCCGCAGCGATGTCATCTATCGACTCAGCACTCAACAGCCTTTCAGCGAGCACCCTGCAGGATGTATGGCGCGCGGGCGATGGGCGAACCACGAAGCAAACTTTCCGCCTATCCAAAGTACTCACCCTGGTCTGGGGACTTGCCGCCGTGGTCTTCTCTTACAGCGTTGAGCACATCGCAAGCACTATTCTTGAGGCCATCAACAAGATTGGCTCCATGGCCAACGGGCCGTTGCTTGCGCTGTTCCTGATGGCGGCGCTGATGCCATCGATTGGCAGCGCCCGCGCGGGCATCGCTTTTAGTATCGGCCTACTGTGCAACGTCTCGCTCTGGTACTTAGCCCCCGGCGTTTCCTGGCTGTGGTGGAATGTGGCGGGCTGCGTCGCTGGCCTTGCGGCGGCGCTGTGCTTCTCGCTAGCAATGGAAATCCGCCTCGATCGCAGTCAATTTGCGGCTCCGGGCAGCGCTTTGACCACCTCCCTCCTTACCACGTTCGCAGGCATCGTCGTGCTGCTTGCCGTGCTCTCTACAAGCGCCAGATGAGAAGTGCCGCAACCTCTGGGGTTTCTGGGCCACAGTGTTGTTCTGTCACCCATCAGATCGTCTTTGTATCGACTTTCAAGCTCGGTATACTGGACCCATGGGCGAGCTTCTGAACTCATAAGTGTATTGTTATCAATGCCTTATGTATGGCCTTCACGAACTTCAGGGCTCGATTTAGGGAACTGAGACACCCCGGAGGCGTCTAAGTACCAACAAGTTTCATTTGTGAGGAACGGATCAATGGCAAATCCACGTGTGTTAGACACCAATGCCGCCATGGACGCGGTCGTCAGCACCAATAAGGTCTTGCGTAACACTTACATGCTGCTGGCAATGACACTGGTGTTCAGCGCGATGACAGCGGGCGTTTCCATGGCCCTTGGCCTTGGCCAGGGTGCGGCGCTCATTTTGATGCTCGTTGGCTTCGGATTGCTCTTCGTGGTTAACCGTCTGGCCGACTCTGCCAAAGGGCTTCCCGCCATCTTTGCCTTCACCGGCGTGATGGGTGCGTCTCTTGGCCCAATGTTGAGCTACTACCTCGCCATGCCCGGCGGCCCGGCCCTCGTGTTTCAGGCGCTTGCGGGAACCGCGGTCGTGTTCTTCGGCTTGTCGGCCTATGCGCTGACCACCCGCAAGGACTTTTCCTTCATGGGCGGCTTCCTGATGGTCGGACTCATCGTCGTACTCGTGGCAATGCTGGCGAACTTCTTCCTGGGCATCCCTGCGCTGTCGCTGACTATCTCGGCGGCGGTCGTAATGATCATGTCTGGTCTGATCCTGTTCAATACGAGCAGCATCGTGAACGGCGGCGAGACGAACTACATTCGCGCGACGGTGGGCCTTTATCTGAACATCTACAACCTGTTCATCCACCTGCTCTCGCTGATGACGGCCTTGTCTGGCGACGACTAATCGCATAGATGATCGAGAAAGCCCCGGCACCGTCCGGGGCTTTTTGGTTTCAGCTGTTTATACTTGGCAGCCATGCGGTACACCCTCCTCGTTCTGACGCCTCCTGATGCGGGCAGCAGCCCCTGTCACGCGCTCGCCTTTGCTGGTGCACTTATCGATGCCGGCCATGAACTCGCCTGCGTTTTCTTTTTCAACGAGGGCGTGCTCACAGCACTGAGTAACACCGAGGGCGCACAGGATGAGGATGATCTTCGCGCGGGTTGGTCATCGCTTGCCGAGAGCAACAACATCGAACTCCATGCCTGCGTGGCTTCTGCTGCACGATTTGGTGTTTCCCAGCGCGGCGAGACGGAGCGCCTGCAGGCCGGTTTTGTGATCTCAGGCCTCGGCGAGCTGGTGGAGGCCACCAGCGCTTCCGATCGCGTCATGACCTTTGCGGGCTGATATGAACTCCGGGCAAAACACCCCTTTGATCGTAGTCGCCCACGCGCCCTACGAGGGGACTCTGGCCCGCTCGGCCATCGACGCCGCATTGAGCTTTGCTGTTTTTGGCCAGCAACCCAACCTGCTTTTTGTGGGAAACGGTGCGTGGTGTTTGCGGGCCAGCCAGAGTCCCGACGGGATCGGCAAAAAGTCCCTTCGCAAAGTCATCGATTCTTTGCCGCTCTACGACATCGAAGCGGTCTATGTAGATGAGTCAGCCTTCGGTAGCCCCGATGCCACCGCACAGGACCTCCCGTCCTTCGCGAGAGTCCTTAATCGAGACGGGCTAATGGCACTTCGCCAGGGTGCCTCCTGTGTGCTGAGCTTCTGATGGCACTTCACTGTTTGATCAAACCTTTGGACGATGCGTCGCACGGGGCGCTGCTTGCGCAGCTGCAAAAGGACGATGCGGTTTTGTTCCTGGGGGCGGCGGCGATACTCACCCTTGATGCAACTGTCACCGGCTCACTGATTGATCTGGGAGTGAGGCTCTACACCCTTGAGCATGACTCGGCGGCACACGGCCTACCTGCAGTAATCCCCGACGTCCAAATCATCGATATGGCCGATTGGGTCGCGCTGACCGAGCAGCACGACACGCAGAGCCAGTGGTTCTAGCCATGGACTCACTACCCGCGATGACGGACGAGGGTTTTCTGAAAGATGTTGACGCCTGGTCACCGGGCGTCGCCGAAGCACTGGCAGCACGTGAGGGCATCGCCCTTACAGATTCGCACTGGGAGGTGCTACACCTGCTCAGGGAGTACTACGAAACCTTCGATTCATCCCCGGCCATGCGCGCGTTCGTTAAATACACAAAATCGAAATTAGGAGAAGAAAAGGGCAAAAGTATCTATTTATTAAAGCTTTTTCCTGGATCACCTGCGAAGTACGCCAGCAAGATCGCCGGGCTGCCAAAACCCGCAAACTGCCTGTGAGTCACTTACTGCCCTGGGAGGTAGACCCCTCTCGCATTGCCGAGATCTTTGCGACAAAAGTCGAATTAGTCACCGACTCACTGCAGGTCTTCAACCCGCCAGAAGCAAAATGTTTCCCATCGCCATCTGAGAGCTACCGCGCCCGAGCCGAGTTTCGCGTATGGCACGACGGCGACGACCTGCAATACGTCATGTTTGACCCCGCTGATCGACGCACTCCTGTGCCTTTGCGCGACTTTCCGCCCGCCATCGCCAGCATCCGCAAGCTGATGGAGCCGCTGAGAGAGGCCCTGGAAACCAATCCAACGCTGCGAAAGAAGCTCTTTCAGGTCGAGTTCATGGGCGGCGCTTCCGATGATTTGTTGGTGACGCTCATATACCACCGTCCTCTAACGAAAGAATGGGAAGCTGAGGCCCGCGCGCTGGCCGCTAGCCTGGGCATCAATGTCATCGGCCGCAGCCGCAAACAGAAGATCGTTCTCGATCGGGAGTTTGTCACCGACCATTTTGTCGTCGATAAATGTGATTACGCCTACCGCCAGTACGAGCAGTCTTTTGTGCAACCCAATCGGTTTGTGAATGAGCACATGCTGAATTGGGCATGGCAGCAAGCGGCATCGCCGGCAGGCAACCTGTTGGAGCTCTACTGCGGCAATGGCAACTTCACGCTGCCGCTGGCGGGTCGGCACGACGCGGTGATTGCCACGGAGCTCTCGAAGTCAGGCACGCGAGCGGCGCTGGAAAATGCGGATCTGAATTCTGTAGCTAACGTCAACATCATCCGTTTAAGCGCCGAAGAAGTGAGTCAGGCGATGGCAGGTGAGCGAGAGTTTCGTCGGCTCAAGGTGCTGGAGAAACCCCTCGCAGAGTATGACCTACGAAGTATCTTTGTGGATCCGCCTAGAGCGGGTCTGGACGCGGCGGCGCTGAATTGCGTGAAGAACTTTGAGCGGGTGTATTACATCTCCTGCAATCCGGAAACGCTACGCGACAACCTGGCAACGCTCAGCGAGACCCATCGAATCAGCGCCCTCGCCTTCTTCGATCAGTTCCCCTATACCCACCATCTGGAAAGCGGCGTCGTGCTTGAGCGGCGTTAACTGAGCGCACCGAGCTCGCGCAGCTTTGCACCTAAAACCTGCTCGAGTCGAGATTCGTCGGCGTTCGTAAGCTCTAAGTAAGGCATACCGATCTCTCGGCAGACTTCGCGCACGCGTAGGCGCCGCGCGAGTGTCAGCGTCGGCACATCCTGCTCCCAGCACTCGATCACAAGGCTTGCAGCAGGCACATAAAAGTCGGCGTAAATCTCTTCTTTCACAGGCAGAGCACGCTGAAATGCGTGCACAAGTCCCGCGCGATAGAGCCAATTGCAGACCACCAGCTGCAGATAGGTATCCACCAGGTGACCGCTGACGCTTTTTCGCGTCCGCGACGCGCTGTCGGCCTCGCGCTGCTCCTCGGTCTGCGACGCACCAGCGAAGAGATCAGGCGTTGCCTCGTCATCGGAAACGGGCCCTGAAGCCGCTTCCATGGAAGTCATCGTTAGCTCGTTGTCCGCAGCATCGTCTTCCGGCCCGACAAGCTCACGACGAAGCACGGGGTGCTCGGCGAAATCCCGTGGCCAGGTGACGACGCGCAGACCACTTCGCTCGTCCAGCTCTTCCCTGCCCCCAAGGGCTTCACCTCGACTTGTGAGCTGTAAGCCACCGGCTCGCTGATGAACGAATCCAAGTTCCTGCAAGACGCGATTGATGGTCAGGGCATCGCAGGCAGGGAATTGATCCGCCAGGGCGCCGGAGGTAAGCCGCTGATCGCTCTCGATGGAGGCAACCAGCGGATGCTCAGAGATAGAATCGGGCCATACGATGTAGCGACCAAAACGCTGGCTGTTCTTATAATCGCCGCCATGCAACTGACCTTTGGCCGTGACCTGCCAGTTTTCGCCGTCGCGCTCGATCCAGCCGTAATCGCGAAGCGTCACAAAGAGCTGCTGAATAGGCAGCTTCAGGCGCTTTGCGAGCGCCGAAGTGGAAATCTGTTGGGCTTCATCCTGGGTCACTTCAGGCTGTCGCGGCGTAGCGCTCCTCCAGTAGGCCGTAGAGGCGCTCTTCTGCATCATTTGCCGCCGTGTCAATCGACGGCAGCAATTCCATCAGATGTTCGTTGTCTTCACGACCAGCCCACTGCTTGCGGTAGGTGCCTTCCTTGTAGCCATGGTCCTGGCGGAAGAAGTTGAGCACGTTTTTGCCAAGATACTGCTGAAACAGCGTTTCAAAGGAGAGCCCCGTTGCTGCACAAAGATTGGCGAAGGCGGCCACGCTGAAGTGCTTATCCAGTGCCGCGACACCAGCCAGCGCCTCAGACGCCTCGAGCACACCGATTTCCGTTACCTCGGTAGGCCACTCCCCTCCCAACTCCGCAGCGAGCTCTTCTAGAGGCTGGGCGTCAACGAAGCGAGCCGACATGCCGAAGTGCCAGATATCGACAACCTCCAGCTGCACCTGCTCGATATCGTGCTCCTGCTTCTTCCACCACTTGTAACCATAGTGATCGACCAGCTCGGCGCACTCCACCCAGATGGCGCGGTGCCAGGCAAAATTCTGGTTAATCCAATCCGCATGAACGCGCGTGTTCATGCGGTCCTGCATACGCAGCATGGTCAGCAGCGCTTCCTGCATAGTCGGGGTCCTGTTTCGAGTTCTGTTTCGAGTTCTGTTTCGGGTTCTGTTTCGGGTTCTGCTTTGGGTTCAAACTTGGTTTTTTGCGGGCTCCTCAAGCACATCCGGAGCCCAGTATTCTCACGATCCAGCGCACGTTAATCCTGCTGATCGCCAAGTGCCCGTCGAGCCCAGTACTCGCCAGCCGGGATCAGCTCGTTGGCTTTAAAGAACTCGTGAGACTCGCAAATGTTACAGGGGATATCAATGAGGATATCCGGTGGATTCCCAGCCAGCTGATGGCGCGCGATGGTGTCCTGCATGGTGTTGAACATTCCGAGCATCACATCTGTGAGTGCGGGCCTCTCGAGCTGGCGGTGTTCCTCATCAGCATCGCTCTTCGCCGCTTCGCTCTCCAGCTCTTCTTCGTCCACATCGACGCCATTTCGTTCGCGACCGAAAAAGCGTTGCAAGCTATCAAGGAAGCTTTCGCTGGATTCCTCCAATGGCTCGTCATCGCTGTCATTTGCCGCATGCGTAACATCGACGGTGTCCTTCTCAGGTGCCTGCGTGACTAGCGTCTCAAAGGAGCCATAGGGATGTGCGACCTCGCGACCGGACAGGCTCACGGCTACGGTCTGGACGGTGTTATCCATTCCGGACGGCGGGATCGGGAGCGGATTGAGGATTCCTCCATCAACGAGAATTCGGCCATGTTTGACTAACGGTGTGAAAACACCAGGCACCGCGATCGACGCTCTTACCGCCTCAAGCAAGTCTCCGCGTTGTATCCAGACTTCCTTGCGCGAAACGATATCAGCAGCCACAACGGTCAGCGGAATATCAAGAGATTCCATATCCACCCCGCTAAGCCATTCAGCGAGGCGCTCCATCAACTTGTCGCCTTTCACCATACCGGCGCGACCGAGCAGGGAGATATCAAGAAATCGAAGGACATCCCAGCGAGACAGACTGCAAACCCAGTCCTCGTAGTCCTTCAAATGACCGCTGACATAGAGAGCACCGACGAGAGATCCCATGGAACACCCGGTGATGGAGCGGATCTCGAACCCCTGCTCCAGCAGCACCCGAATTACGCCTATGTGAGTGAGTCCGCGGGCGCCGCCGCTGCCCAGAACAAGGTGGATAGGGGTCTTACTGTTCGCCTTCATATATCCCGGTGGGTGGCCTGACGAGCAACCTGCTCAATCGCCACAATCTACCCTATACCACGTCTCTCTGCTGAGGGGCTCAAGGGGGTTAGCGCCGACCACCTCAAAGCATATGTCGTCTACTCGGAAGAACGATGCCTGCACGCCGCCCACGGTTCGGTTTGACTCAAATTCGCTCTCAAAACGATCCCGTGAAGTACGCCTTGGTTTACCTCGCGAGGAAGCAATGCGCTCAGCGAGTTTGGGGTCAAAGACCCGGCGAGCGCGTGAATCGGTCTGCGGCTCTTCTCCGAGGATGCCTTGTAGGTCCATGTTCAGTGGCGCGGGTCTCTTTGTCGCCGGGACCTGAGAAGAGAGAGTTCTTAGATCCTCTGAAGGGCTGTAATGCCCCGCTTCCATAGCTTCGGGCGGCGCTGCCTGATCATTTGCGGTCGGTAAGGCGGGCGCTGGACCTTCGGCCACCTCCGCTTCGAACTTCTGTGATCGAGAGATATCCAGTGTAAACGTGGTGCCGGTCAGAGTCTCCGGCTTAGAAACCCTGTCGACACTTGGCCCGGTCCAGACCGCTGCCAGCCAGCCGTGCAACAGCAGCGATAGGGCGAGGGCAAGGAGTATGTAATGTCGGGATGCGACCATGGGTCTTTGGACCCGAGCGATACCGCAGTGTTCCAGCGAATTTTCATGCACTGCCCTTGTTCGCGGCCCTCGTCCACGGCCATAGATGTTAGGGGTCTCACGACGCACTTAGACCACTAAGCAGTAGCGTTTGAGCAGATAGAAAACCGTGTGATGTCAGCGGGAGAAGTGGTGCCCGGGGCCGGAATCGAACCGGCACGCTTGCAATAAGCGGGAGATTTTAAGGAACCCTCCTGTCTCTTTGCCATGCTTTGCCTCTCTTTGTAAAACACTATAAATATAGGGATAAAACTCCGTTTTTGGCTGCCGCTTCTTTGCGGTAGCTTTGCGAAGTTTGCGATAATAGACGCTTTCTTGTCTACTATACGTCTATTATTTGCAGGCCGGAGATTGATCGCAGGTGAAGTTGCCGAAAAACGGCGTCAAAACAGGTCGCTGTCTATTATGGGCGGAAAGCAGCCTTGCCGAAGCTCACTAAGTCGTTCATTGACCGCATCCCTCTACCCTCGCCCAAGCCCGACGGGAGCGCGAATCAGGCCATCTATCGCGATGACGCACTGACGGGATTCGGCCTGCTTGTCGGCAGCGGTGGCACGCGCTCGTTCTTCGTGGAGCGTCGAGTCGATGGACGCGTTAAGCGTATTTCGGTGGGCCGCTATGGCCACCTAACCCCGGCTCAAGCGCGTATCCGTGCTCAGGAGCTTCTCGGAAGCATCGCCCTGGGTAAGGATCCAGCGGCCGAGCGCCGGGCACGAAACGCGGCGAGCGTAACGCTCGCCGGAGCCCTGGAAGACTACCTCCAATCGAGAAAAGAGCTGAAGCCAGGGACGGTTGCCAACTACAACAAAGTCATCCGCGGATGCCTGGACGATTGGCTGCACTTACGCTTGAGAGACATCACCAAGGACATGGTTGAGACGCGGCATCGAAAGATCGGCAGTCGCGCACCCGCCAGATCGAACAACGTCATGCGGGTTCTGCGCGCGGTCTTCAATCACGCGATGGCGAAGTATGAAGATGCTCAGGGAAAGCCCCTGATTCAGGCCAATCCGGTGGACAGGTTAAGCCAGGTTAGAGCCTGGTACCCCGTAGTGAGGCGCACGGGCGTGATCAAGGTTCATCAGCTTCGGGCGTGGTACGAAGCCACCCTGCTCCTTAATGAGGAGACTTCGCGAGACCTGCTTCATGTTCTGCTGTTTACCGGGCTTCGGAAAAACGAGGCCGCAACCCTGCAATGGGCGGATGTAGATTTCGCCGAAAAGACCCTGACCGTCGAAGACACGAAGAATCGCGACCCACATGTTCTGCCGCTCACCGACCGCCTTACGGAGATCCTTGAGAGACGCGAGAGCACCTCGAGCTCGGCATGGGTGTTTGAAAGCCCCGTGAGACCAGGCGAACCAATTAAAGAGCCCAAGAACGCCGCGCAACGCGTCGCCGACCTCTCGGGAGTCCCGTTCACGCTGCACGACTTACGTCGCACGTTCATCACGACGGCCGAGGGCCTGGACATTCCCCACTACGCGCTTAAGCGCTTACTCAATCACCGCGACCCGAATGATGTGACAGCCGGTTACATCATTTCAGGTGTGGAGCGACTTCGACAGCCAATGAAGCAAATTGAAGCGGCTCTCACTGCAGCAATCAACCGAGAGAACTAGCGACATGGGTTACGTAAGGCGAGCGTTCGAACACTACGACCCATTCACGGACCAGCGTATCGATCCGAAGCTTCACAAAGACCTAGACCAGCACCCGGACCTGCCGGGTCGCATCCATGACGCTGTTTCGCGAGCGAAGCGAATCACGGGCCCACTCGCAATAAACGAGCTTCAAGAATTAGCCAAAACACTAGACAACTGGATTGAAAACGCAGGCATCCATCAAGTCAAAAAGCTAAAGGCGTCTAATCGGGATTACGTTTGGGGCGGCTATAGCGACCGACTGATCACTTACCTTGAAGCGAACAGCGATGCGGTGCCTGTCGAACGCTGGCCCTACTACTTAGGTGGGCTTGCCCTGACTATGGCCGGATGCATCGTAAACGCCCTTTGGCACGATGATTCCGTTGAGACTGCGGGGGACGTGATGCTTGAGTACTGGAGGGAACATCCGTCGCAGCACCCAGCAGAAAAAAATCCCGGCTATGCGCTCGATTACGCCTTCGAGGCCGTGAACGTCGTAGGCTATGCGGAAGGTCTTTCCAGTCGCGTCTTTATAGAGCGGCATAAGGACGGCTCAGCCAAGGGCGGCAAGCGGTCGAATCAAGCTCAGGAGCCGGCCAAGGAGGCATACGTCGCGTTTTTAAAGTCTTTGCCACCTGACCACCCCTACCCCACGCAAATAGCAGCCGAAAGAGCTTTTCTGGCCCAGCTCAAAGAAGCTTATCCCGATGTCTACCGTTACGTAGCATCTGCGAATTCGTACAAGACGTTGCGGGCTCATGCAAAGAGCGAATTTGCGAAACAGGGGCTTCCCTACCCGTTTGACTAGCTTTAACCGGAAGAACACCGCCTGTTCATCTGATTATCGGAAGAACAGGCGGTGTTTTTTATACGCCACGGGTTGAGGAGTCTGGCTCAATAACTTCGCAATACAGCGAGGAACATTGAGATGCAGCAACAAAGCCTTCTGACCACCGAGCAAGCCGCCGCCTACCTCGGTGTTAAACGTACCTTTCTCGAACGAGACCGCTGGGCCGGAAGCAAGGTCCCCTTTGTGCGCGTCGGAACCCGCACGATCCGATACCGCAAATCAGACCTTGATGAATTCGTATCAAGCCGGTTGTGTTCTTCAACATCGGCGTATCAGGTACCGGTGTTAGCCACCGGATAAAAAAAAGCCCGCAGCTATGGGGATAGTCCTGCGGGCTTTTTGTTTCGATCAACTGCGACGTCGAGGTTATTCCAGTGACGATACGGATTCAACCACCGGGGGAAGCACCGGGGGCACCGGGTAGGTTCCGCTCCGGGCGTGTTAAACAGCGCTCACAAGGCACTCAGGTTCCAAGCAAACACTTGGAATTATCAGGTTTGACAAGCGCCACTGGGCTTTCCGGGCAAGCAAACTCCTCCCAAGGGCGGCCGCAATGCATGTAGCCCCCCGATTTCCAGCTAACCCCATGTCCTCGAGCATTCTCGGGGGCCTTGCTTCACTGGGCGGGTTTGAGGATAGGCGCTGGCGTGACCGACAACTATCAAAGTTAACTGGACCCACCCAGCGAGTCGTCATCCGAGCCGCTGAATCAGCTGCTGCCGCCGCCGACAGTGCGAACATCAAGAATCGTAGTGCCAACATCGCAGTACGCGAGGGCGTCTCGGAACTGTTGGTGCTGCCAGGTCTTCCGGCGGGGGCCAGCGAATGCCGGATCTCAAAGTCGGCCACGGCTATGAGCGATCGCTTCCTCAAGTCATATGCGAAGCTGTCGGCCGCAGGTCATGAGCCTGCCGTTATTTTGGCGAGACTGTTGGATGCGGTCGCCCGCGTCTGTGTGCCCTGGATTTCCACAGGGCCGATGCAGAAGCTTCTCAAAAAGGACGATCCCAGCGAGCGCGAGATAGAGTCGCAGATTGCCCGGTTGACCTGCCCGCGTTGGTGGCGTCGCCAGCTTCGTCGGGCCTGTGCGCGCCGGCTTGAGCACTTCCTGCGCCGTCACGGCGAGGTAAGCCGACGAGCGGGGGCCTACGTCTCAGGCTACGCGCTGCGTCGCCACGAGTGGCGAAAGGCCGAAACTTGGGCGCTGCTTTCCGCGATGGTTGCCATTTCCGATATGGGCGACGAAGTGCCGTTGTCCGATGTGGCGGCGGCAGGCCAGGCGAACCCCAGAAACCGCGCGACGGAGTTGATTCTGCGGATGCGCGGCTATGACGAAGTGGCCGAAAAAATGGGCCTGCAAGGTGCCTTCTTCACGCTAACCGCTCCCTCCCGGTTTCACGCGCGACTGTCGCGAAGCGGCGAGCAGAACCCGAAGTATGACGGGTCATCTCCGGTCGATGCGCAAGCGTGGCTAAACACCACATGGGAGCGAATTCGCATCGCTTGGCACGATGAAGGGATACGAGCTTTCGGGTTCCGAGTTGCCGAGCCTCACCACGATGGAACCCCTCACTGGCATCTGCTGCTGCACTTTCGCCCTGATCAGTCGGAGCGCGCTTGGCAGATATTCGAGGAAAAAGCGCTGCGCGAATCGCCCGACGAACGGGGTGCAAATAAGCGTCGCGCCACCCGGGTGGTCATCGATCCCGCGAAGGGAACGGGTGCCGGTTACATCGCCAAATACGTGGCGAAAAACGTGCTGGGCGAGGGCCTTGGCCCGGAGGGCGACATTGAGGCTGGGGTTGATGGTTCAGAGGGTGCCCGTCGCGTTGCCGCGTGGGCTTCCCTGTGGGGCATCCGCCAGTTTCAGCAAATCGGGTCCGTCTCCGTGACGGTGTACCGGGAGCTGCGCCGAGTGCGCGAAAGCCTCGAAGACATGGACATCCCCGAGCTGGAGGCGCTTCGCGCGGCGGCTGATCGGGGCGAGTGGGGCGAGTTTGTCGAGTTGATGGGTGGGCCGTTCGTTGCGCGACAGGACGCCCCTGTGCGCGCGTGGATGGTCGCAAGAGAGTCTCCGGGGGTTTACGGCGATGTCATCGAGCGGTTGCAGGGCATCGTCATGCGCACCATCGGGATTACGGCGCGGGTCATCACGCGCACGAAGAATTGGCGAATAGAGCGCGCTGCGCCGGTCGCTGCTACCGGCCCGCCGCGCAGCGGTGGGGCCTTGGACTTGTGTCAATAACTGTTACGGAAAATCTACGAAACAAAAAATCTTGGAACTCAGCCGACTAAAAGCGATGCGCAAATTTGCGTGACGCAGTAGAGCAAGTTAGGAAATCCAATCGAGGCCGGTGCTTCGAATGACATTCCCTGATGCACCCAAGCACAGCAATCACGATGGAGTGAATCAATGAAAAAACTATCCCCTCAGGAATCACGCGCGGCGAGATCCGCTTTGGGAATCTCACAGGCCCAGGTCTCGACAGCGACTGGAGTAAGTAGGTCATACATCTCACAATTTGAGAACGAAAAACTAGTGCTTCGCGATAACGATGCTAGATTGGTAGCCGATTACTATCGCTCGTTAGGCTGGATCGACGACGACTCAGCCGAAAGAAAGTCTCCAGTCGTGCCATCGCCATTCAAGGCCGTTGACGGCTATGTCGTGGCACCATCTGATGTTCCCTACGACGAGGAGGCGCTTTTTGAACTGCTGCGCGATAGCGCTGATGCTCTCGATGCGGAGCTGAACAAGCCTCTCCCACGCGGTCTGCTGGGAGGTATCGCATTGGATGACGCCATGAATGCGGCAGCTTGCGCGCTAGCTCACGCGTTCGCTCAGGTGCGCCTTATAGGCCTGCTGCATGGCACCTGGGTGCCAGGCGATATTCAAGCGGACCTACGAGATGCCGAATCTCTCAGTACCGTGGGTGATTTTCTAGATGCACTAATAGCGAATCATGTTGACGGGTTTAAACGAACCGTTAGCAGTGGATCGACAACCACGTAACCCAGTGTGTCGGCGGCGCCAATCTCTACATTGGCGCGCCCTAACACCATCTAACATGCTTCGAACTGCTAACAACGTTTGAGCGCTCGTGTCAGGCAGCCAGTTTGCGTGGTTATCCAAGGGGACCAAAGCGCAGATAGCGCGCAACTGGGCCTTGATGGGGTCTATTCCAGGTGGAGACCTAGTCTAAGCCCTAGCTTTTGATATTTAGTCCGCGATAGTCTGTGATGCCGCCGCAAAGGAGGCTTGTCATGCCAGATCATCTCGTCCTTTCAGAGGTCCCAACAAATGCCGATCACGCGAAGGCTATGCTCGAGCGTATTGAATCAGGGGATATCACGGCGGCTGATGAGGCCTTGGAGCTGCTTGAAAAAGTCATAGATGGTTCGTATTCGGCGCCGAAGGAGAAGGAGCCATTTCACTTTGAGCCCACCTACTCTCCCCACATCCAAAAAGAGATATGTTCACTGTCGGCAAATAGCATTGCCGAGGCCTTAGAAGGCTTCTTAACCGACCACTGCGGAACCCCCGTTACCGTCACAGTGAATGCCATGAGTCTATCTGATCTCAAATTTTGGAAAGGGAACATCCGCCTCGATTTAGATATTCAGTCTGAGCGTCTTCCGATAGGCGAAGGCAAAGGCGACGACGAACTTCAGATCTGACGCTAGGTTGCGGTTGGGCAAATTCGGTCAAAAAAACTTTTCGTTCCTTAGCCGTGACGACGGAGATTGACACATACTTGATTCCTGGTTCCTACGCCTCGGTGGGTGAGCAGTTACAGGTGATGATCGAGGTCGCTGGCGCTCTCAAAGAGTTCGATTCAAAGAACTGGCCACATTTAAAGAACAAGGAAGACTATGCATCGATATTTACTCTCCCCGACCGATTGTCACACCCCCTTGATAACCTCTACTGCGTTGGCAGGCAGTTCGCGGGTGATCTAGCGGACGACCTGCTGGCATTTCGTTACATCGACGAGGCGCCAACGCTAAGTCGATACGTTGAGCGAATCGAAGCTCGTCTTAGTAATCACTTACCAAATCTAAAAAGCACGCTGGCTGAAGCGGAAGCGGCAATTCATGAGTTGGAGTCGCACACGTTCGCGGTAAGCGAAATGGCTCGTGTACTGAAGCTGCAGATTGAGTTGGCGCGAGTCGCACAAGACAACTGCGCGGTACTTAAAAGATGCCCAAAGTATCTTGTTGAGCAGGGTAAGCTTCGGCCAGGTGAGGAGCCGCGGAGGTTTTGGGACAGACCAATTGCCATCGCACTGGCGGCCACTCTGCTTGCCGGATTGCTAGCATTCTTGAATACGATCTTCGAGAAAAATTACTCTCAGGAAGAGCTCGCGCCAGAGGCTACCCAGACGGAGCGTGAAGTGCCCGCTTCAGTTCCTTAGAGCCAGAAGATCTCATTTTCGCCCGCGCTATGAAGCCTGACATGCACGCACGCACCCTACTCTAGCTTAACTAGCAGTTGCTTAGCGGTTCATCGGGCCCGAATCGATAACACTACTGTTCGCTGTCGCTATCCTTTTGCTGATCTTGCTTATTGGTGACCAAATACATGTTGGTAGCGCCGCTCGCCCCCTGTGTGACTGGACTAAGCTCTCGCTTTAGCCGGTCGATCGCATCTTCCAATTCAAAGTTCATGGGAACCATCGCCATAGCCATCTCCCTTGCAGACGCATCACTCTGACTCGCAAGACCCTCTAGACCTTGAAACCCCTCCAAACAGATTTCCAGACCTCTCAACAGAGAAACTGTACTACTCATTCGCCCGATTCCTTGTGTACCGGATCGTTGCCGACGCGGAACCCGATTTCTTCAGAGTGAGCATCATTGAGCTTGCACTCTAAGTCCGTAATCCTCGATCGTGCCGTTAAGAGCTCTCGCTCCAGAGTTTGGACATGGCTGTGATGCAATCGACGAGCCCACTCAATATGCAGCACGTCGTTCTCGCAAACCTCTCCTACACCGTTGATTTCAAGATTTCCCCGCTGGTTTATGAAGCAGTGGTTCCAGCTTTGAGGTAGCACCCGCCCAGTAAGCTTTAGCTCTAAAAGCTCCGCGATGGCGTAGGGGGCCTCTCCGGCGCTCAGATAGCGTCTCGCGGTTTCCAGGTGCACCCCTGTCAACTCAGCGAGTTTTGCCTCAGAGACGCCAAGCGCGGCGGAGAGACGCATCGTTCTCCGTTGTCGTGGGTTACGAGCGGGTAAACCGCCATAGAGTGAGGGTTTGTAGCTGGCGGGATCGGCAAGGGCTTCATCCGCATCCTGATGGCTCATACCGCTCAAAACGACAGCGGAATGAACCAGCCGCAACTTCTCCAAGTCGGACTTGTAGAACCGCTTTACACGTTCTTCCGCCGAACTAGCGCAGATAGATGGGTGAAGCCTCAACCAGGCGTGAAGCTGCCTATATGTAATTCCCAGCCACTGGTAAACGTCACCAAATCCAAGGTAACCCTTCCTGGGAATCCGAGGTAGCTTGAGGCGCGCGGGATTACTCATCGAACACCCCCTGCCACGTCGATGCGAGGGCGCTCCATTTGTCTACTATGCGTCTACTATGTAATTTCAGCGAAAAGACTGATTTCCTGAAATTACCTAAACCATTGTTTTTATTGGTGCCCGGGGCCGGAATCGAACCGGCACGCTTGCAATAAGCGGGAGATTTTAAGTCTCCTGTGTCTACCAATTTCACCACCCGGGCAGGCTGGCGGCGCGGATTCTAGCACGAGCAATCCGCTGGCCTGTGATCTAATAGCGCTTCTCCCTGGCACCCCGCTCTCACCCGCAGCCGATGCTCAAGCGTACTCTTTGGACCCTGGTTATCTGTCTCGCCATCGCAGGCCTGGCTATGCTGTGGGCCTTGAGCGCACCGGCACAGTTACTGGCGCTATCAATCAATCTGGCTGAGCGCTTCACACCCTACCGTATCAATATGGTTGAGGAAGAGTTCAGCCTCAATCCTTTTGAATTCAGCGCGTCGCTCATCACCGTGAGCTACGAAGATCCGTCTCTCCCCCCATTGTTCTCCGCGCAGGGCGTCGAACTGGAAATGCCTCTCTCCCAGTTTATTTTCGGCCAGGTTACGGGCGGCTCCTTTGTCGCCAAGAACATCACTTACTATCTCGTGGAATCGCAGGGCGGGTCGCCTCCAGACATCAGTGCGCTCCTAACGCCCCTACCCCGCCTACCGCAAAAAATTGACATCCAATCGATGCACCTCATTGCCCAGGACGAAAACGTCTGGATTTTCCCCTTGCTGCACGTTAGAGCGGAGCATCCCAACCCCGATGAAATCGCCCTCATCGCCCAGGCAGATATCGGGCAACGCAGCGTGGTCCTCGAGTCTCTGATCCACTGGAATATCGTGTCCCGTGATCGCGTCGAGCTCGACGTCAAGGCCGGACTCTTCGGAGACGACACGGGCTCCGAGTTTATCTTGGAGGGTGACGTCATTGCCCGGGGGCAGAGCATCACCTATCGCGCCCACGTCAACGGGGAGTATCGCAATGTCAGTGACTTCATCACGGCCTTCGATGCCGACGCCTATCCTTTCGAGGGCTCGCTGCGTTTAGAGGGCGATATGGAAGGTACTCTGGAACGCTATGCGTTAGACGTGCAGTCGCTGACTCTGTTTACGCCAGACGCCTATACATTTTCGGCGTCCGGATTTCTGGCCTCTAGTGGCGAGGAACATCCGGCGATTGCCCTCTCCGTAAGCGGCGAGGCCGAACGCCTCGATGCGCTTCTGCCCCTGCCCCAGCAATTCAAAGACGCGGTGACACGCAGTGATGCAACGATAGTACTGCGGGGTACGCTCGACCGACCGATTGTCGAGGCGCTCACTCTCACGTTCGATGCTCCTGGATCATCCCAAATCTCCGTCTCGATGGACCTTCAGGCCATCGAGCTCGAAGAGCTTCAGGTGCCGGATACACCGCCTGAATTTGACGCAGAGTTTGAGATCTCGTCACAAGAGCTCGGTTACTGGCTGTCACAGGCCGGTGACATTCCAGAAATGCTCCTTGAGGGAAGTATGACCGCCCGGGGCACGCTGCACAGTGATGGCGAAGCGATTACCGCTGAGATCGCCGCACTCCAGGCGAATGTGGGCCCCTTGTCTGCTTCCGGCACCAGTGAGATTCGCCTGCAGCAGGAGCTTCTGTCTGCACCCTCTCTCGTACTTTCAATCAATCATCGCGAGAGCGACGGCACACTGTCGCTGCAGGGCAGCGTCGCGGATGTGATGTCGCTTCGCGGTATGGCGCTGGATTTCAACGCCGAGGCCGTCGACCTCAAAAAATGGAGTGCCTTAGGTGAACTGGCGGATGAAGTTCCGGCCGCGTCGCTGGCCGCCACAGGTAAGTTCCTGCGCGTCGCCGAGCCAATGATGATTCAAGGATTGAGCGCGACCTTCACCCACGACAGCGGCCGCTACGAGATCAGTGGAGATCTCGAACGGGATGGGACTGAGTACATCGGTGACCTGGACATCGTCGTCACCGAGTTTAGTGACGACTTCCTCCAAGACTACTGGCCGGTGAGGGGTCGGCCCGGACCGCTAGCGGGCAAGCTGCGGCTCCGCCCTCGCTACGCAACGTTCATTGCAGATACGAGCTTAGGCACCTCACCGCTGCAAGTCTTCGCAACCGCGGACCACGAGTCGCTCTCGCCGAAGCGGCTGGACATTGATCTCTATAGTGATTCCCTGATCCTCGCAGACCTGGCGTCCTCAGAGAATGATGACAACGCCGCGAACCGATCGATGGCAGACGTCAGCGATTTTACGTCCGAGGACAAGGGTAGCTGGGCGACATCCTTGCGCGCGCTACCCTTCCCTATCCATCTGACCGCTCGCGCTCGGGAACTCACAGGCACAACAAGTCTCCTTGAGAACGCAGTGATTGAGATCGATGCGAACGATGAACGTCTGCTCCTCAGGCACCTTGACGCTCGCTATGAACAGGGCGAGATCACACTCCGTGGCGTTGTATCGCTTACAAGCGAAGAACCTATTCTGAGCTTCGCGGGTCTGGGGCTTCGCACACCGCTGGCATCAATCACCAGCGATCTTGGGGTACAGCAGAGCATCCAAGGCGAGCTCTCTCTTCGGGGAGGCATCACCGTAAAGGGAGAAACGCCGGAACAGTGGCAGAAAACCCTGAACGGACGCGTCGCCCTCGCAGCCAGTGACACTACCGTCAGCGGCGCGGCCTACGACCAGCTTATGAGTAACATCCTCGGCTGGCTGGTCACCGGTGCCACGGAAAAAACAACAACCTTTAACTGCAGCCTACTGCAGCTTGATTTCGAAGACGGTGTGGGCCGGGGCGACAGCCTTTTCATAGAAACCCCAAGGGTAATCGCCACGGGCAAGGCTCGCATTGATCTGCCCGCCCAATTCCTCGATGTGCGCATGGAGCCTCGATCCAAGCAGCGAAGGTTCCAGTTCCCCAGCGCCGTTCGCATCAAGGGTCCATTGAATGACCCAGAGGTGGACATTTCGGCACTACAGGCCACGGCAGATCTCTCGGCCCAGGCGCTGCTTTTACTGCCGAGCCTGACGCTTAAACTCTTCGGCTTGGGCAGCAATAATGAGCCTCAGAAGCCCTGCGTCGCCTCCGTCTAAGACACTTAGCCCATGCTACACTCGCGGCCTTTCCAGGCTGTAAAACAACTAGGAATCACCGGGAATGGCATCAGCACGCGGCGAGTTTTCCTCGCGCTTCGGATTCATCATGGCCGCCGCAGGCAGTGCCGTCGGTCTCGGCAATATCTGGGGATTCCCGACGCAGGCTGCGAGCAATGGTGGCGCCGCCTTTCTCATCGTTTATCTGCTTCTGGCCTTTGTGTTGGCCTATCCCGCTCTGATGGCCGAATTGATTTTAGGCCGCCATGCGCACGCGAATGCAGTAAAGGCGCTGGCTGGAACCACAGAGAATCAACTCCTTAGCACCGCCGGTGCGACCGCGGGTGTTATCGGCTTTATCGTTGCCAGCTTTATTCTCAGTTTCTATGCCATCGTGGCCGGCTGGATGATTTCCTACTTCATCGCAGCGCTCGCAACGATGCTGGGCATGACGGATCTTGCCAACTGGCTGGTGTCTTTCGGTTTGGTGCGGAACATTGTGTTCATGAGCCTGTTTATGGTGCTCACCATCGGCATCATCTCCGCGGGTGTCCGTGAGGGTATCGAGCGCTGGTCCAGCCGTTTAATGCCAATGCTGCTCATTACTATGGTGGCCCTGGTCGCCTATGTACTCACCCTGGATGGTGCGGCAGAGGGCCTACGTGTGTATTTAATGCCCGACCTTGCCTCAGCTCTATCTCCAAAGCTGATTATTAGCGCTCTCGGGTCGGCGTTTTTCTCCCTATCCCTAGGCGTAGGCACCATGCTGATCTACGGCTCCTACATCAGTGACGACGAGAATCTGCCCGTTGCGGGCGGCATGGTCACCGCGGTGGACATTGGCATCGCAGTATTGGCGGGCTTCCTGGTGCTGCCGGCGATGTATGTGGCGCTGCACAATGGCGTCGAGATATTTGCCGCCGACGGCTCGCTTCTGGCGGAAGACACGCTCATCTTTACCGTGCTGCCCGCGCTTTTCGACACCATGGGCGTCGCCGGCACTGTGGTGTCGCTGACCTTCTTTTTCCTCATGAGCATCGCAGCTCTGACCTCCTCCATCTCGATGCTGGAGGTCCCGGTGGCTTACACCATCGAGAACCATGGTGTCGCCAGAAACAAAGCGGTTCTGATGATCGGCGGGTGCATCGCACTGGTGAGCACGGCGATCCTGCTCAACTTCGGCACCTTGTTCGGACTGGTGATCACCGTAACGACCCGCTATAGCCAGCCACTCCTGGGCTTCGTGTTCTGTATCTATGTGGGATGGCTGTGGAAGCGGGACTCTCTACTCTCAGAGCTTAAGAAAGGCGCACCGCATGTGGAGAGCACGCTGTTCTGGAAGATCTGGCCGTGGCACCTGCGGCTTGTTTGTCCAGCCATCATCCTGCTGATCTTCATCCAGTCTATTCGCTAGCGTTGACGCGATGGCGCCGTATGCAGTCTCCTGAATCACTGTCGTGACACGATTTGCCATCATCTTCGCAGTCCTTCTGCTGACCCTGTTCACGGTTGAACTACTCGAACCCGTGCAACGGATGGTGGTGCAGCCATTTACGGGGCTACTTGCGGACATCAGCGCGGCACTCATGATGCCCTTCGATGGATATGTGCAAAGTTCCGGCAGGATCATCAGTCATCGAGAAACTGGTTTTGCCGTTTCCATCGAGGCCGGCTGCAACGGTGTTGAGGCGGCCATCGTGTTGATCGCCGCCGTGTTGGCCTACCCCGCGCCAATCGCTAAAAAGGCCATAGCGATCGGCATCGGGTTTTTGGCCATCCAGGCGCTGAACATCCTGCGCATCATCAGCCTTTTCTACATCGGCCAGTGGAATCTCGATCTCTTCACATGGACACACCTGTACCTCTGGCCCGTCCTCATCATGCTCGACGTGCTTGTGGTGTTCCTGCTCTATCTCAGGCACCTGGCCCGGCAGGAAGTGGCATCGTCCTATGCCTGAAAGCGGATGGCGATTGAAGCCCGACGCGAAAATCCCGCAGGGCAAAGACAGGGAAGATGAAGGAGTAAAGACGCTTCGAAGCTTCATCCTTCACGTGCTGGCGCTGCTCCCCCTTTCATTTTTGCTCTGGTACGCGATCAGCGACTACGTCGCCGCGCCTGCTTACCTGCTCTCCGGCGTGATACTCAATGTGTGGTTACCCGATGTGGTCGACGAGGTTACGCTGCGCAACGGCACGATGATGGTGTCGACGCTCTTCGGAGAGGTTAACGGCGCGTTCATCGATGCATACATCGCGGGCAATCAACTAGCGTATCCCGTAGACACGCGGCTGCAGTCCTACGCAATTCCGTTTTATGTGGCTCTACACTTTGCCATGCGTCCGAAGCAAGGACTTTCCAGACTCGCCTGGCCGCTAATGATTTTATGGCTCGTCCTGGGATTGGGCTTGGTCGCAACGAGCGCCAAGAACTTTATGCTGGGTTTAGGGACGACCTTCCTTGATCTCTCGGCGGTCCCAACGGCTGACGCTATTGCGCTGGCTTACCAGTTCTTCACTATCATGGCCCCGGCTTTGCTGCCCGTGGTGATCTGGATTTACACCTTTAGAGGCTCGACGCTGCTGTCTTCCTTATTGAGCGCCGCAGCCAACCCGGCCCAGGCGATGGACTGACGCAGTTGGTCGCGAAGGAGCCATGGCTTTCCTTCGCAGTGGTTATAGTTGGGGCAGGCCGTGGTGCATCCACGGCATGGGTAGCGCTTAGTTTCAGGCCGCATCACTCAGTCCGGCGCTGACGCGGCGCTCACTCATGATGCTTTCGAACTCTTCACGACGTTCCTCTAGCACCGCGCTGAGGGCTTTTTCCATCAGGTGTCGAGACTGAGCGGTGTACGCATAAATGCAGGCATGCACCGCGGCGTCGCGCCAGTTATCGACAGAGCAAGACGCGGAATACTCTTCAAAGTTCGCCAGCGCCGTGATGAGCTCTGAGATGTGACGCGGGCACTCGCAATCTAAAGTGCTCTTAAGCTGCGCCGCCACCCCGAGCTCTTCCTTAGAGAACTGAGTCGGTTTGGCGCCGACGATGTCTCCAAGATTGCTCTCTCCAACGCTCACATCGGCTTCCGCCATGCCTTTTGCAATTTCGAAAGCGAGCTTCCCAGAATCAGGCGGAAAATCGAGGGTCGAGACACTCGCTTCATCCAAACGCTGCAACCAATGTTCGTTGGAGTACTGTGCGCAAACGAGCAAGCGGCGGGCGATGCCCGATTCTTTGAGTTCAAGAACCCGCTCAACCACCTGGCTCGAAAGAGAACCACACTCGAGGAGCAGCACATCGATGCCACCGATGCTACCGAGAGCTTCTGGTGTGATTTCCTGGAGGTCTTTGCGAGCGAGCCGCGCATCTACATTGCTAATGCACCCCTGATGTCGATCCAGCCACTCGCACAGCGAGACACCTACAAACACAGCTCGTGTCTTAGCGCGTTGTGCGGCGCTCTGAAGGGTCGCTCCGCGTTGCCTGAGAAGCATCTCCAGGGTCTTTCGTTCAGAGCTGGCGATCTCACCAATGCGGGCACCGTCATTTACGAGGGCAGCGACTAACTGCAGGTGCTCGAGGTCAGACTGGGTGTACTGTCGACGACCGGTCGCTGACTTGTGGCTTGCGCCGAGACCATAGCGTCGTTCCCACACGCGCAGCGTGTCAGGCTTAAGCCCAGTTAATCGGGCAACGGTGCCGATGCCGTACAAAGGTCGAGGTTCAAATAGCGCTGCGTTCATTAGCATTCTCCCGCGATTTGTAGGGGTTTACGCGACAAAAACTGTACTGGATGGAAGTGTTTCCCCCGATGTCTATATTTTGTCGGTGTTTAACCCGGACAAAACGGCACTTTGGAGGTGCGAAACTGAACAAGGCTCCGTATACCTAAGAGGACACAACGACGGACTAGGACCCTTGGACTCACTTGCTACCGAGACTGAAGAACGTGATCTCGAGCGGCTCTTCGCCGAAGCACGGCGTTACCCGCTCCTCACAAGCCAGCAGGAAAAGGAAATCGACGGCTCCAAATGGGAATCCGTACGCGGAATGCTGTTGCTCTTCACGACGGATCCGGCGATTCGAGAATACCTTTTGGAATGGGCGAGCAACGCGGCCTTAACGCCCATCGACATTGCGTTCTTCGAACAGCGCGACCACCACTTCATTCTCCGTCGAGAGATGGCGACTTACCTTCCCGACGGCAAGTCGGCCGATCAGATGGAGGCGCTGAACAAGGCGCTCCTCAACAAGCGCAGTGACCGACTCGTGGCTCAGCGCTTGGAAACTCTGGAACTTCCAGCCAGTCTCATCGTCGGCCTGGCAACGGTCGTTTTACGCCGGGACGGTGTTGATCAGGCAGACAGCGTCGCGGACGCCCTGCAGCAGTGGGGCGCCTTCTGGACCAAAACGAAAGCCTCCGCGGCAACGCCTTTGGCCGAGACGACGCGCGGCAGGCTTCGTGATCTTCTTCGCCAATATGCCAAGGCGCGCGACAGCCTCACCATGCACAACCTGCGGCTCGTCTACTCCATTGCTGGACGCTACCGCGGTAAGGGCGTGAACTATCTGGATCTTGTTCAGGAAGGGACACTGGGGCTGATCCGAGCTGCCGAGAAGTACGATCACAGCAAAGGCTTTCGTTTCAGCACCTATTGTTTTAACTGGATTACGCAGGCGATCCGACGGCACGTGGGCGACACGGGGGGGCTTGTGCGCTACCCCACTCACGTGCAGGAACAGGTCAGCAAACTCTATCGCCTTCGTATCACAGAAAAGCAGCGCACGGGTGTGGAGCCGGGTGACGCCGCACTGGCCGAGGCGGCTGGTCTGTCCTTAGAAAAAACCCGCGACCTTCTGCAGCTACGCAACCTAGGCATATCCCTGGATGCGCCACAGTACGACGATGAAGACGTCACTATGCTCGATACCATGAGCGGCGGCCCCTTTGCAGCGAGTGAGTCTGAGGCAGAGCGTGAATCGCTGCACGAGCGGCTGCTCAAGGAGATCGATGGCCTCGAACGCGCCGAGAAAGAAGTGGTTGTGGCGCGCTGGGGACTTCACGCTGGCCCACCGCTTTCCCGCGCCGAAATCGCCGACAAGATGTCAGTCAGCCGAGAGTGGGTACGACAGCTTGAGCGCGCTGCCCTGAACAAGCTGAGCGGCAACGACCGCATCAAAGCCGCGTTCTCGGACTACATCGAGTCGACGGCGGACTAACGCCCGCGCTCGATTGCGATCAGCACGTCTTCCAGCGCCGGATAAGTGAAATCGAAACCGGCGGACGTCAGCATCTCTGGCACGACTCGCTGGCCCTGCAAGAGCAGCTCTTCGGCCATCTCGCCAACAATAGCTTTCATCACCGATGCCGGCATCGGTACCGCTAAAAAGGTTCGGTGAACCTTGCGCATCTCGGCACAAAAATCACGGCTCGTCGCTGGGTTGGGGGCTGTGAGGTTGAAGGGGCCTTCGAAATTATCAGACGAAAGCAGGCACAAGATCGCTGCGACTATGTCCGCTCGATGAATCCAGCTGAGCCACTGTCGTCCGTGCCCTACCCAGTTTGCGAGTCCAAAGCGGAACGGTTGGGCCATTTGCTCGTAGGCACCACCGTCACCATCAAGGACCACGCCGATACGCAGTGCACAGAAGCGTGCCTCGCCCGCCGCGGCTGCGCCCGCTGCCTCCCAGGCCACACAGAGATCTGCGGCAAACCCCTGGCCAGCGCCCGCGCTTTCAGAAAACTCGGTGGTCTCACTCGCGCCGTAATAGCCGATGGCACTCCCGTTCAACCAGATAGTAGGACTCTGGCGCGCGCGCCGCAGGTCCTCACCGAGCGTGTCCGTAAAGGCGACGCGGCTGTGAAAGATCTCCTGCTTGTAGCGGGCAGACCACCGCTTGCCCGCAAGAGACGCCCCCGCCAGGTTTATGACCGCATCAATAGGTTGATTCACATCACGGACGCTGCGAACGAACTTCGCTCGGCCCACAGGCGCCGGTTTTTGCTGTCGTGTGAGGATCGTGACACCATGTCCCGCTTCCTCAAGAGCAGGCGTCAGAGCGCTGCCGATAAAGCCTGTACCCCCGGTCAAAAGCACGTGCATAAGCAAACCCCTATCGATCTTGTGGCGTACATACACCCGTGAATACGCATCGGATCAACTCTCGGTCTTCGGACCGCAGTACCTGCAGGTGCTTGCGGTGAGGACCCGTAAAATTCCCGCACAGAAAAGCTCGTTAATCAGCGGCGCCGAGACCGCCGAGATACTGCGCGAGCACAGCCCGTTCCTTGTAGTGAGCGGCGCTGGCATCTCCGCCGGCAGCGGCATCCCAACCTATCGTGATGCAACGGGAGCATGGATGCGCAGCAAGCCGATCACTCATCAGGAGTTTACCGGCGAAGAGATATTCCGAAAGCGTTATTGGGGCCGCTCTCTCCTCGGATGGCCTGCCGTACGTGATGCAAGGCCGAGCAGCGCTCATCGCTGCCTCGCGATTCTCGAAGGGAGAGGTCATGTAAACACCGTGGTGACACAAAATGTGGATCGGCTTCATCAGAGAGCCGGGAGCTCAAAGGTTATCGATCTTCACGGAAGGCTCGATCGCGTGCATTGTCTGAACTGCGGGGCCTCACTGCAGCGCGAGCAGATGCAGCTCAGACTGGAGCGCCTAAACCCGCAGATCCAGCAACAACACAACACAGCACGCCCCGACGGTGACGCCGATCTGGCCAATCGCATGGTCGATACGGTTTCCATTCCGCCCTGCGACCGCTGTGGAGGCGTATTGATGCCCGACGTCGTCTTTTTTGGCGGCAGCATCCCGTCGGCGGTGACGAACGCGGCAAAAGTGGCTCTGAACGAATCCGAAGCACTCGTCGTCGTCGGCAGCTCGCTTCAGGTCTACTCGGGCTACCGTTTCTGCCGCTGGGCATCGTCAGCGGGCAAACCCATCATTCTCCTCAACCCGGGATCCACGCGCGCCGACGATCTGGCGCAGCGTTGGCCTGTGGATGCCGACAGCGGGCTTGCTGAGCTACTGCAGTCGCTGTCAGCAGCACCCATTTCCACTGGAGCGGTTTTTTGAGCAATCCCATCATGCTTTGGTTCCGGCAGGATCTCAGGCTGTCCGATCACCCTGCTCTTCAGGCTGCAACACGAGAGGGTCGACCGGTCGTCCCGGTGTACATCCATGATGAGGATGCCGCCGGGCAGTGGAGTCCCGGCGGTGCGAGCGCTTGGTGGCTCCACCACAGCCTTCATGCCCTGGGTGAATCTATCGCAACACAGGGCGGGGAGCTCTGCCTGAGACAGGGTGACACAGGGGCGATCCTTCAGGAGTTATGCGCACAGACGGGAGCCACGGAAATCTACTGCACCCGCCGCTATGAACCATGGGCAGCGGCGCAGGAAAAATCGCTACACGAGGCATTGCATTCCGAAGGCATCGTGCTCAAGCGCTACAGCGGCTCCCTGCTCTTTGAGCCGGGCGAACTGCTGACCCAGGGCGGCTCTCCCTTCAAGGTCTTCACACCGTTCTGGCGAGCAGCGCAATCAAGGACCATCGCGGAGCCCCTCAAGGCACCGAAGGTTGACTGGTGTAATGCGAGCAGCGGCGACCGATTAGCAGACTGGTCCTTGCTACCTCAGACGCCCAACTGGGCCGACGGCTGGGAAGGCCAGTGGTCTCCCGGTGAAGCTGGAGCGAGCGGGCAGCTTCAGCATTTCATAGACGACGCCATATCGATCTACGCAGAGGCGCGGGACATTCCCTCACGACCGGCAACCTCGCGTCTTTCGCCCCATCTGCATCTGGGAGAACTCTCTCCCCGCCAGGTATGGCATGTGGCCGAGCAACAGCGCCGAAACCCTTCTATACCGCAAAGTGCCATCAGTAAGTTCCAGGCGGAGCTCGGTTGGCGCGAGTTCTCATACCACCTTTTGCACTTCTTTCCGCACATACCGACGGACAGCTTCAAAGGGCAGTTCTCCAACTTCCCATGGGTTACGAACACCGTACACCTTGAGCGTTGGCAGACAGGACAAACCGGCTACCCCATCGTAGATGCCGGCATGCGCGAGCTTTGGCAAACCGGATTTATGCACAACCGGGTGCGTATGGTGGTTGCGTCGTTTCTCTGCAAGCACCTGAGGATCCACTGGAGGGAGGGAGAAGCCTGGTTTTGGGACACGCTGGTCGATGCCGATCTGGCGAGCAACGGCTGCAGCTGGCAGTGGGTCGCGGGAAGTGGCGCTGACGCCGCACCCTACTTCCGGATCTTTAACCCCGTCGCCCAGGGCGAGAAATTCGACGGTGAAGGCGAGTACGTTCGGCATTGGGTACCCGAGCTGGCGAAGATGCCCAACAAGTTCCTTCACGCCCCGTGGACCGCACCGAAGGAGATACTCACGGCCGCTGGTGTCGAGTTAGGCTCGGATTATCCTGAGCCCCTGGTCGATCATAAAGAAGCACGTCAGGCGGCTCTTGATGCCTATGAGACGGTAAAGCTTCGCGCGGCGAGCTGATTTTAGAGGAGCGTTAACTCCCACGGCGCCGCAGACGCGTCAACTCGGCGAGTATGGACACGGCGATCTCCGGCGGTGTCTTACTGCCGATATCGATCCCGACGGGGGCATGTAAGCGCGCAATGCTGGCCTCGGGAACCCCGAGGAGGGATAGGCGTTCTTTACGTGCCTCTGTGGTCTTTACAGACCCCAGTGCACCGACATACCAGGTGTCGCTCTCGAGGGCCTCCATAAGCGCCATGTCATCGATACGCGGGTCATGAGTGAGCGTGATCACTACAGACTGGCCGTCGCTCGCGTGGGCCCGCACTGCATCATCAGGCATCCCGTCAATGACGGGCACATCGGGGCCTCGCCAATCACGTCGGGCGCTATCTCGGGGATCGCACACCATCACGTCGTAATCGAGGGCAACGGCCAGTTCGGCGACACTCGCGGCTAACTGCCCTGCGCCAACCAGCAGCATGCGCTGTCTTGGCCCGAAGCTCTGGCACAGCGTCTCTTCGTCGAATAAAAGAGGCTCAAAGCCCGCGACGTTCATCATGGATGTGCGGCCGTTCGCACAGACGACTTCACGCCTTACCGCGCGTCTTTGCCGCAGGGCATCGGTGACGTTTTGTAACCAGTCGCGGTCGCGGTCAGGGAGCAGAGCCTGGAGGAACACCGTGAGATGCCCGCCACAGGGCAGCCCGAGACGCGCATTCTCTTCGGCGCTAACGCCGTACTGGAGCACGGATGGAGCATCCGCCGGAAAATCACCGGCGTTGATACTTGCCATCAACTCTTCTTCCACACACCCACCGGAGAGCGACCCGATCTGCGAGTCGGGCGGCAGAAACAGCGCCATGGAGCCGGGTGGCCGGGGCGATGAACCGTGCACGGCAACAACCGTCGCAAGCCAGCCGGCTTTGTCGTCAGCTACCGCTTCGGCTGCCGCGGTGATGACTTCGAAATCCTGGGAATGCATTAGTTGTACTCCGGCTCCTCCCACCAAGGGAAAACATCCGGCATATCTGTCGATACCTTGCATGGATAGTCTGGATCGCGCTTCTCGAGGAAGGAAGAAACGCCCTCAACCGCGTCAGCAGACTTGCCGCGCGCATAGACGAGCTTGCTATCGAGTATGTGAGCGTCCATCGGATGCTCAGTACCCAGTTGCCGCCAGATCATGTGTCGAGACAACGCCGTGGACACGGGCGCTGTGTTGTCCACGATTTCCCGGGCCAGGGATCGCGCCTCGTCCATGAGCTGATCTGCCGGGTGCAGAGAGCGCACGAGGCCGGCCCCATGTGCCTCCTCGGCCTGGAAAACGCGCCCCGTGAACACCCACTCAAGGGCGGTTTGAACGCCCACAAGCTTAGGTAGAAACCACGCAGATGCACTTTCCGGCGCAATGCCGCGACGGTTGAACACGAACCCGAAGCGCGAAGACTTTGAAGCCATGCGGATATCCATCGCAAGGGTCATGGTGGCGCCCACCCCGACAGCGACTCCGTTGATGGCCGCAATCACCGGCTTCAGGCTGTTGAAAATACGCAGCGTTACCAGGCCACCCTCATCCCTGGGTGCCTGTGACCTCTCTTTCTCGCCCTGAGCGTCGTAGTTAAAGGTGTCTTCACCACCGGACAGATCGGCGCCCGCGCAGAAGGCTCGATCGCCGCTTCCAGTCACGATAACGGCACCCACGCTGTCGTCCGCATCCGTGATATCAAAGGCGCTGATCATCTCGTGCGCCATCTGGGAGGTGAAGGCATTCATCTTGTGGGGGCGGTTCAAGGTAATGGTGGCGATGCCATCTTCAATATCGAGATTGATGACGTTGAACGACTGATCGGCCATGGCTGTTTTGATCCTTACGAAACGAAGTTCTCTGCCCAGCGTGCTGTACGCCTGCAGAAAGTGTTAAGCACAGAAGCAAGCTGCTGGCGGCAGATAATGCCAACTTCGTCGCCGAGATAACACTGCCCAGCGAACTCAATGAGGATTCGTTTTTGAGACCGAGAGCCTTAACGCCGCGCGACATAGATAAAAGCGCCGCGGCGCAAACACCTGCTATGACACTGCCGAAATCGGGCAGACATCATGTCGCAATAAAAAATGGAGGCTCGGGTCGGAATCGAACCGGCGTTGACGGATTTGCAATCCGCTGCATAACCACTCTGCCACCGAGCCGTGGGGAGATTTTGGAGCGGGAAACCGGGTTCGAACCGGCGACCTCAACCTTGGCAAGGTTGCGCTCTACCAACTGAGCTATTCCCGCAGGGACCCGCCTTGGGGCGGGACGCGTATTTTAGGGGGTGGCGATGCCGAGTCAAGGAAAAGCTCCCCACGATAATCAGCTGAGCGGAGCGTCTTCCTCAGCCAGTACCACCCTTGCTGCACGGAGGTATTGCCACATAGACCAGATCGTCAGTCCCGCCGCCACATAGAGCAGCAAAACGCCCAGCGCCAGCACCTCGCTGCCATCCCGCTGTGCATCGACCGCCAACAGAACAATGATGGAGACCATCTGAAACCCGGTCTTTACCTTGCCAATAAACGACACCGCTACGGAGGTTCTTTTGCCCAGCTCTGCCATCCATTCGCGGAGCGCCGAAACAACGATCTCGCGACCGATGATCACGCAGGCCGCGAGGGTGAAGAGGAGGTCATTGTGCCGCTCCACGAGCAGCACAAGAGCCACCGACACCATCAGCTTGTCTGCCACGGGATCAAGGAATGCGCCAAAGGACGTCATCTGGCCCAAGCGGCGGGCGAGATAACCGTCAAACCAATCGGTCACCGCCGCCAAGGTAAAAACGCCAGCGGCCACGATGAGGTGCCCTTGAAACGGCAAATAGAAAAACACGACCATCACTGGCACCAGGAAGATGCGTATCAGTGTGAGGGCATTGGGGACGTTCAGAGGCAACCTCGAGAATCCTTCTGTCAATCAGCCACACCGTGAAGGTGATCGTAGATCGTCCGCGCCATGTTAGCACTGATACCCGGGATCTTTCGGAGCTCATCCATGCTGGCGTTCTCAACACCGCTGGCGCTTCCAAAGTGGCGAAGCAGCTCTCGACGGCGCTTGGCACCAACGCCGGGAATGGATTCCAGCTTTGACTGCTTGCGCGCTTTGTCTCTGCGCCCTCGATGCCCCGTGATGGCAAAACGGTGGGCCTCATCGCGAACCTGTTGGATCAAATGGAGCGCCGGATTATCAGCCGGCAATGTCACCTCTAGACCGGAGTCACCCATGATGAGGGTCTCGAAACCCGCTTTACGCGTTGTGCCCTTGGCCACACCGACCACCTCGACGCCCTTGATAGCCAGTTCACCCAATACCTCGAGGGCCTGTGTCACCTGCCCTTTGCCTCCATCAATAAGCAGGAGATCGGGCATTACGGCATCTTCGTCGCGGAGGCGCTTAAAACGTCGCCTCAGGGCCTGATTCATCGCTGCATAATCATCGCCACCGGTAATTCCCTCGATATTGAAGCGCCGATAATCCGACTTCTTTGCACCATTGCCGTCAAACACGACACACGATGCCACCGTAGCCTCGCCACTGCTGTGACTAATATCAAAGCATTCAATACGCTGGGGCAGCGCCGGAAGTTCGAGAATTTCCTGCAGGCTCTGGAGCCGTTCCTGCACCGTTTGCTTGCCAGCAAGGTGTGCCTGGAGATTGGTCTGCGCGGTCTGCAGGGCGAGTTGAAGCCAACGCGCACGCGTCTCACGCACCCGATCACGGACGGACACTTTGCGATCGCTGTGAGCGGAGAAGACCTCTGCGAGCGCTGCAGCATTCTCCGGAAGATGACTGACAATCACATCCGCCGGAATGCGCTGCTCGCCCCGCAGGTAGAACTGCGGCAGAAACGCCTCGAGGACGTCAGCCTCAGAAGACTCGAGACGCAGTGCGGGGTAGAAGGTTTTGCTGCCCAAGACCCGCGCGTCGCGGACAAACAGCACCTGCACGCAGCACTGCCCTCCTTCGAGCGCCGCGGCCACAATATCCAGATCGCCCTGACTGCCTTCGATCTCCTGCGTGTTCTGCACCTGCTGGAGGTGCTGAATCTGATCACGCAGCTCAGCAGCTCGCTCATAGGCCATTTGGGCAGCCGCGGCCTCCATATCGTCCGCCAGGCGAACGAGCAGCTCCCGGGACTTTCCCTGCAGAAACAAATCCGTCTTCTCGACCTGTTCCGCGTAGTCTTCCTGGCTCACCAACTCCACGCAGGGGCCGGTACAGCGATCAATCTGAAATTGCAGGCAGGGCCGCGAGCGATTGCGGAAGTAGCTGTCCTCACACTGGCGGACCTTGAACACCTTTTGTAGGAAATGGAGAGACTGACGCACGGCGCCGGCGGAGGGATACGGGCCAAAGTAGCGACCTTTGCGCCGCTTCCTACCGCGATGCAACGCTAGACGGGGAAATGAATCCTCGGAAGACAGAAAAATATAGGGGTAGGACTTATCGTCCCGCAGGAGAATATTGTAGGGCGGCTTATGCGCCTTGATCAGGTTCTGTTCGAGGAGCAGCGCATCGGCTTCCGTAGTCGTTACCGTGACCTGAATATCTCGGATCCGCATCACAAGAGCGACGGTCTTCGCATTCAATCCTGTGTTTCTAAAGTAGCTTCCCACACGGTTTTTGAGATTACGGGCTTTCCCCACGTATAGAAGCTCGCCAGCACCGTCATACATCTGATAAACCCCGCAACGGGTCGTCAGCGTCGCCAGGAATGCCTTTGCATCAAAGGCCTCACTCATCGGGGTATACCCGGGGCTCGATACTCAAAGTCACGCCAAAACGCTGAGCGACGACAGCCTGCACATGCGCCGCGAGGGCCAGCACATCAGCTTGCTGCGCCCGTCCATGGTTCACCAGAACTAACGCGTGCTTTGCTGACATTCCGGCAGGCCCCATGGAAAAGCCCCGCAATCCGCACTGGTCAATCATCCAGGCGGCAGAGGACTTGAAGCTTCCCCCAGCTTCGAACAGCGGACACTCTGGAAATTCTGTCCGCAGCCTTTCCGCCGGCCGATCGTCCAAAACCGGATTCTTGAAGAAGCTTCCTGCATTGGGTATTTCTGCGGGGTCTGGGAGCCTGTCTTCGCGCGTAGAGATAACCGCCTCACACACTTCCATGGGCGTGGGGCTCGAAGCTGATACCGCCAGCGCACGTGCAAGGCTTGGATAATCCGCGTTGACATGGGCTTTCTTGTTAAGTGAAAGGCGTACGCTGGTGATCACAAAGCGATCCCGAAGCCGGCCCTTGAATACGCTATCACGGTAGCGCAATTCGCAGGCATTGGCGTCGAGCGTACGAATGGCGCGAGCGACGAGATCAACACCCGAGACCGCTAGTAAGCACCCGGACAGCTCGCGCCCGTAGGCACCAATGTTTTGCACAGGCGCTGCACCAACGAGCCCTGGGATGAGTGCCAGATTTTCAAGTCCAAACCAGCCGGCCTCAAGGGTCTCAAGCACCAACTCATGCCAGTCCTTGCCGGCCCCGACTTCGATAACGACGCTGTTCTCGTCCTCATCAACAACAGCGATGGAACGGTCAGTAATCGTCACCACATGCTTTGGAAGCTGTGCAGGCAAAACCACATTGCTGCCGCTGCCTAACACCAGCATCTGCTCGCGCTTCAGCTGCCGATCATGGATCGCCAAGAGTAGTTCGTCGCTACCAGCCAGCTGCAATTGGCTGATTGCCTGGCTAGGAAGGGAAAGCGTGTTGGTGATTTGAGAAGACATGCAGGTAGAACCGCCGGGGCAAAATCAGGGGACTTGCAGTAGTTCCCGAACGCGCTCCAAGTCCTCCGCTGTGTCGATGCCCCCGGGCACCGTTTCCATCGCAGCTTCGACGTGGATGCGCTCACCGTGGGCCATGGCGCGCAGCTGTTCTAGGGACTCCGTCGTTTCCAGGATCGCTGGTGGCCAGGTCGTGTATCGATGGAGGAACCCAACGCGGTAAGCATAGATACCCAGATGACGGAACCAGTTCCCGTCTGGCATCCCGCCTGTGGAGAAATCATGTCCTCGCGGCCAGGGGATGCAGGCACGACTGAATAGCAGAGCCGTGCCTGCGTCATCCGCAACGACCTTGACGGCATTTTCGTCCAGCAGCGTACGGACGTCGCCAATGGGTTCACAAAGCGTTGCGATGCTCGCGTCATCTCGAGCGGCGAGATTAACTGCCACTTGATCGATCACCGCCGCGGGTATCAGGGGCTCGTCGCCCTGTACGTTCACCACGATTTCCTCATCGGCCATACCATGCGCTGCGGCGACCTCCGCCAGGCGATCAGTGCCACTGGGATGGGATGGTGACGTCATGACCGCCTCCGCGCCAAAGAGCTGGCAAACAGACAGGATTCGCATGTCATCGGTCGCGATGATCACGCGGTTTGCTTCTGAGGCGCACGCGCGCTCCCAGACGTGCTGGATCATTGGTTTGCCCGCGATGTCCGCGAGCACTTTTGCGGGCAACCGCGATGACGCATAGCGCGCGGGTATGACTACCGTGTAACTCATTTCTCTTCCTCTACCGGCGCTTTGCAGTTCGGTGTAGCCACCGACTGAAGGCCACACAGTTTAAGGAGGCGATCGATCATCCCGTCGGGCAGCGTTGCCTCTATCGTTAGGACCCAGGCGTTTTCCAGCGGGAAACCCGCGCACTTCACTGCGTCTTTTGCCGTCATCACAATTGGCTTATCACGTAGAGCCTCAAAATCCACGGACGTATACGCATAGTGATCGGGGAACGCATGTTCTTCGACGGTGAAGCCCAGCGCCTTTAGTGACGCGAAGAATCGCTCCGGTCGTGCGATGCCAGCAACTCCATGGATATGCGGTCCGATTTCAGGGTTCTCAAGGGAGCGCTGCTCTTCGGAAACCAGATGGCTAAGGTGCACTGGCACCACGGACATTGCGCTATGGCTGTCGCTCCCATTGCGTTGAAGCAGGAAGTCGATGTTTCCAAGCCGTGGCAGTGACTCGCGCAAAGGACCAAGGGGAAGTCGATGGCCATTGCCGAACCCGGCTTTTGCATCCATCACCACAATTTCTACATCTCTGGAGAGCGCATAGTGCTGAAGCCCATCGTCACAGAGGACCAGCTGCGCGCCCTCGTTGGCAGCGAGCTTCGCGGCCTCTGCGCGTTTATGCCCAATGTAGACCGGCACGGAACTCTCACGCGCCAGCAGCAGCGCCTCATCACCCACCTGCGCCGCCGTGGCATCAACGGCAACTCGTGTTGCCCCACGCACTTTTCCACCGTAACCCCGGCTCACAATAGCGACGGACAGGCCACGCTGGGCAAGGGCCTGCGTGATCGCCAAGACCGCAGGCGTTTTTCCCGAGCCACCGGCGGTGATATTTCCGACGATAACGACGGGAACACCCGGGTGCTCCGTTTTGAAAAGACGCTGTTTGAACGCCCAGCGCCGTATTGCCGTCGCTGCGATAAACAACCATTCCAGCGGCAGGAGCAGCCAAAGCAAACCAGGCTTTGTGTACCACGCCCGTTCGATCGCAAGCTGAAACTGACGGGAGAGCGGACTCAGGGCGTCGAATCCGCGGGTTGAACCGAGGCGATGCTCAATCGGCTAAAGCCCATTTGGCCGGCGGCGTCCATGGCACGGACCACCGATTCATGGGCCGCCTGCGCGTCGGCCGAGATAATGAATGGCAGTGTAGTGTCGCCCTGGGAGATTTTGTACACGGCCGCCTGTAGCGTCCGCATGCGCGTATCGACCACAGGCCGTCCGTTGACGCGATAGTTTCCCCCTTCGTCGATGAGCACTTCGATCTGACGATCCGCTTCTTCTCGCGTCAGTCCGGTCGCTTCAGGCAGATCCACGGAAAGCTGGGTCTCTCGTGTAAACGTGGTCGACACCATGAAAAAGATCAGCAGCAAAAACACGACATCGATCAACGGCGTGAGATTGACGCTCAACTCTTCTCGACTCTGACGCCGGAACTTCACGAGTTGGAGACCCGCTCCTCTTCACGGGCATGGAGAGCATCCACGAGTTTGATGGTCTGCTGTTCCAGGTCGACCACGATGGCGTCAATACGACCGCTGAAGTAGCGGTGCATTACCAAGGCAGGGATAGCGACGCAAAGTCCCGCCGCCGTGGTGATCAGAGCTTCGGAAATACCGCCTGCGAGCGCGCTGGCATTGCCTGTGCCCTGAGACATGATCTCGGCGAACACGCGAATCATCCCCATCACGGTGCCCAGGAGTCCCAGGAGAGGCGCAATGGCGGCGATAGTGCCCAGCGTATTGAGGTAGCGCTCGAGCTCATGAACCACGTGCGCCGCAGCCTCTTCAATACTCTCCTTCATCACGTCGCGTCCATGATGCGCATTGGCGAGACCGGCGGCCAGGATGCGACCCAGCGGTGATGATTCGCGTAGATTTTTAAGCTTCTCGGCATCGAGCTCACCGGCCTTGAGCTGCTTCCAGACGCTGCCGAGGAGGTGCGGCGGTGCAATACGGCGCGTATTTAGCACGAAGAATCGCTCGATGCAGATGGCGATGGCTACGACAGAACAGGCGATGATGATAATCATCAGCCAGCCGCCGGCGGTCACAAGTTCAAGCACTGAAAGCCTCCCAGATTCTTGCCGGCAATTATACCTAGCCGGCCGGTGCGGGCACGCTACAGTCGCGCTTTTTCACGCCCTTTCGCCAGATCGGCGCGTACCGATGTCGCGAGCGTTCGCAGGTGATTTCCCCGTCAGGCCAAAGCTGGTAGATCAGTGCGCCTGAGTCGATCGTGGAATGAATCTCCGCGCCAGATAACGCCGCGCGACGTAAAACCCGTGGATTGGGGTGTCCAAAGCGATTCCCCCGCCCAGCCGAGACAACGAAATAGGCGGGGTCGACAACGCGAAGCCACAGGTGGCTGCTTGAACTGGCCGATCCATGATGACCTGCAAGGAGTATATCGGCGGATAGTTTCTCGCCCCAGTAAGCGACGAGGTCACGCTCTCGTTTCACTCCAATATCTCCGCTAAGGAGTATGGCGCGCCCAAACGCCTCAATACGGACAACGCAGGAGCGATCGTTGCTGTTGTCCTGAGGGTCGGCCGAGCTCATAAACTGCAGCGTTCCATGCCCGAAGGCTGCCCGCTCCCCCGCGCGACAGACCTCACCGCGACTCCTGCCCTGCGAGTCGCGCTCGCGGCGTGGAATCCACCGTTTCCTCAAACTTGCGATACCCCCCGCGTGATCGTGATCCCAGTGCGATACCACCAGCCAGTTGATCTCATCGATTGCTTGCTTAAGAAACGGCTGAACGGCTCGCTCAAATTCAGACCGGGTCGGACCGAGACCCCCACCGGTATCGTAAAGCAGCGATTCACGCTGACTGGACACAAGCACAGACGTCCCCTGCCCCACGTCGAATACCACAATCTTCATGGGAATCTTGGCATTGGAGCCTTGATCTCGCTTCGATGCGCTGACTTCGAGAAAAGCGGTCGCGACCAGGAGTGCGCATATTATTCGCCGGTGGGGAAAGGGCGGCGCGCACAACAGTAGCCCGGCAACCAGAAGCACCAGCACCTCTGCCGCATCAAGACGGACCTCGACGAAAGCCACCTCTCGCAATCTTGGCGCCCAAAAAATCATTGCACTGTCGATTGCGTTGAGGAGAAGCACAGGCAACCACTCCACCAGGGCACCGACGGACACGCTGAACACCGCGATCCCTTGTCCCATCATTAGCAACGGCAGTACCAACGTGGATGTCAGTGGTATCAGCACCAAATTAGCTGCAACGCCGATAAGGCTGCCTCCTCCAAACCAAAAGGAGCTCAGAGGAATCAGGAGGAACGAGAGCTGCCATTGAACCCGCAACAAATCCCGTAGCCGTGAGACGGCCGTGTGCCAACTACTCAGCCAAAGGAGCGAAGCGACGGCACCAGCGGATAGCCACAGGCTCGCTCCTAACACTGAGATGGGCTGAGTCATCATCAGTGCAATCAGACACAGACTAAAGCAGTCCCATGGGCCTGTTCGCCTCCCCAGCATCCGCGGCAGGAGAAAACAGCTCAGGGCAACCGCGGCGCGAACCGTGGGCAAAGAGAGACCCGCGATCAGTGCATACGCCCAGGCGGCCGCGATACAACCAAGAAATGCACCTCGACGCTGAATCGCGAAACCAACTGGCATGAGCGCAAACGCCAGAAAGCTCAGGCCATAGGCCAGGCCAGCTACGAGGGAAATGTGCAGGCCTGACACCACGAACAGATGGCTGAGTCCGAAAAGCTGGAGTCGCTCCCAATCTGTGGGCCTAAGAAAGCGTCGATCACCCACTACGAGCGCCGGCACAAAGCGCTTTGCGGCACCAGAAACTCGGCCGCGTATCTTTAGACTAAGCTCCTGGCGCGCGCGATGAATGCGTAAGGGCATGGCATCAAGGAAATCTGTCAGAGACGGCAACTGACCCGATGACGCGGGGATTCGGGACAGACTTTTTGCGCTGAAGCTGCCGTGTACGCCGCGAAGCAACGCATATCGCTCTCCCTCCCGGGCTGCCGGATTCACTCTCCCCCATGGTCGACGCACGCGACCGGTCAGGTTCAGGCTCGTTCCGACCTCAAGGGAGTGTTCAACAAGCGCGCCATCGATGAAAGCGTTAAGGCGGATAACGTTCTCGCAAGCCGAGTCTGGCCAGTTGACGGCGGAAACCGGAATTCGGAGCAAAACCGGAGATCCAAAACTGCCTGGCAGCTCCTCAGGCAGGCCATTCACGACAAAGGTGCCGGAGCGAACATTGTCTTCACAGGCTGCGGACGGAAGTCCGTCGGACCAGGCCCACAGTTGGTAAAACCCGCTCAGAGAAACGGCCATGGCTGTCATCAGGCAGCATCCAATGACCCGACGGCGGGCACGTAACGCCTTTGCGCTGCGCCATGGCGACGAGACAGTCCCAGGCACAATCTTGAGGAGCACCACGAGCAGCACCACGAGCAGCACCAGAACGATGATGACGAGCACCATGCACAGTACGAAGGTGGGCTGTGGAGCCCTCGAGACCACTAAAGCTGTGATGACCGCCACAACCGCGCATTGCGGTAAGACTGTCATGAGTGGGGTGCGAGCGTCATAATGTCGCCCGACGCGACCCATCGCCAGGGCTTAGTTGAGCACAGGCGGCTGGACGCCAGAACAGCAATAACGAGCGTCAACTATGCCGCGCAAGACCCTCAAAAGCTTTATGCCCTCCCCGTCCCGGATGAAAGAACAGGGCACCCTCGACATCCTTGGAGAGTGGGTTTACGAGGGTAATCTCTGGCACGTTAACCGCTATTCAGCGTCCATGGCTTTCTTTATCGGCCTGTTTTTGTCCTTCATTCCCATCCCTGGGCAAATGTTGATCGCAGCGCTCGGTGCTGTGCTATTGCGATGCAATCTACCCTTGTCCGTCGGTTTGGTCTGGCTCACCAATCCTCTGACCATTCCGGCGATTTTCTATATCGCCTATCAGGTGGGGGCCCTCGTGACCGACGTACCCGTCAAAGATGTGGAGTTCGAAATCTCCATTGAATGGCTGCAAAACGGTCTAATCATGGTCTGGAAGCCCTTGGTGGTGGGCTGCCTGCTTTGCGGTTTGTTCTTTGGAAGCCTGGGATACTTTGTTGTGAACGTGCTGTGGCGCGTGCGCGTTGCCCGCCAATGGCGCAGGCGAAAGCGTGAGAGAGCCGCGCGGGCGGCGAATCAGACCCTCGTGGAAGACGCCCCTGAAGCACCCTGATGCGCTGCTGCGCCCATTTCCTCAGATATCCTGATGCAGCACCTTTGCCGGCTCTAACCGTGACGCTCTCAAGGCAGGATAGAGGGCCGCGAGAACACACATGACGAGGGCGATCACAGTGATCTGAAGAACGTCCGATGCCCGAAGATCAACCGGAACAAAGGAAACCGGATAAACATCTGTACTCAACAGCTGAAAACCCAGCAGTGATTCCAACGTTGCCACGAGCCCAGGCAGCACATAACAGAGGCCTATACCAAGAAGACTTCCCAGCGCTGTTCCTATGACGCCGATGATCAGACCTTGCAGAACGAAGAGAACCCCCATCGCCCGAGGCGCAGCTCCCAAGGTGCGCATGATCGCGATAGGACGTCGCTGATCCGTCACGATTAACACAAGCGCAGACACCACGTTAAACGCCGCGACGCCGATAATGGATGTAACCAGCAGCACAACGAGGTCTCTGGAGAGCTGTATTGCCTCGTAGAGATTGCCATGGGTCATACGCCAGGTCGTCGCATAGCTTCCGGGCGGCAGTGCTCGCCGAAGCGCAGGCAATGCATCGTCGATGGCGAAGGGATTTTCAATGCGAAGGTGGTAACCGCTGATCCCTCCCTGCAATCCAGCGAGTTCCGATGCGACGTCCATGGGCAGTAGAGCTAACGCTTCATCGAGTTCTGTTCCGCTGTCGACGACCGCACTGACTTCAAAGACCCGAGACTTCACCGCGTTACTTCTATACACGCCCTCGGAGGACACGAGCAGCGTGACACGCTCACCGGTCTTTACGCCAAGGCGCGCCGCCACGGAGTCCCCAAGAACAAGGCCTGCTCCCATACCCTGCCCCGCTGCTATGCCTTGCGATTCGACCAGAGCTGTCAATGTCGTGGGCGGATTCTCCAGGCCGAGACCGGCAACCACCATGACTTCACGACCGGCAACGGCCATGGCCTGAAAGCTAACAAACGCATCGACCGATTCCGTCGCATCGAGAGCCGCAAGACGCTCGCGGGGGTCCATGTCCATGGCGGCATTTCCAGCCGTGTGGACCGTGGCGTGGGGAACAAGCGCGAGAATCCTGTCCCGCATCTCCCGCTCAAAGCCATTCATCACAGACAGCACCGTCAACAGAAGCGCCGTGCCCAGCACTAGCCCCGAGATAGAGACCAGCGACATGAACACAGAGAGATGTCCGCGGCCGGCAGCGAGCGTGTATCGATACGCCGTTCGAAAGAGTTCTGCGAGGCTCAAGGCTCCAACTCCAGTCGACCCCGCTCCAGCCGATAGGTTTTCTGCATGTGGTCAGCGATGGCGATATCGTGGGTGACCACGACAAAAGAGCTCTCGCTGCCACGAAGCTCTTCGATCAGAGAGAGCACGCTGGCGGCAGCTTCCGGATCAAGATTTCCCGTCGGCTCATCCATGAGGACACAGTCAGGACGATTCACCAGGCTGCGCGCGATGGCGACGCGCTGACGCTCGCCGCCCGATAGTTGCCCTGGCCGGTGCGAGGCACGGTCTTCGAGGCCCACAGACTTCAGAAACGTCATGGCTTCGCGCTGCGCAATTGCCCGAGGTCGCCCCGCGATGAGCTGGGGCATCGCCACGTTCTCAAGGGCGGTAAATTCGGCAAGCAGGTGATGAAACTGGTAGACGAAACCCAGATGCCTGTTTCGCCATTGGGCACGTTGCCCTTCGGACATGGGAGCAAGATCGCGGCCTGCGAGCGTCACGGTGCCGGAGCTGACCGAATCCAAGCCTCCCAAGAGGTTCAACAACGTGGACTTGCCGGAGCCCGATGCACCAATAATGGCAACCTTCTCGCCCGCGTCGATGGAAAAGTCAACGCCGCGCAGCACTTCCACCGTATTCGCACCGTCTTCATAGCGTTTGTGCACAGCCTGGCAGCATAGCGCCGCGCGATCACTCATAGCGGAGGACCTCCGCCGGAGCAACGCGACTCGCTCGCCAGGCCGGATAAAGCACCGCAAGAACACTGAGGACAGTCGAAGCACCTACGACCGCAGCGACATCCATCAGCTGCAGATCAGACGGCAGGCGGGAAATGTAGTACACCCGTGGATCAAAGAGGCTGGTTCCCAACAATTGCTCAAAATAGGCAACGACATCCGCGATGGACGTTGCAAGGAGCACCCCGATCAATGCACCGGCAAGGACGCCAAACAGCGCAAGCCCTAAACCCTGAGCCAGAAAAATCTTGGAAACGCTCCACGGTGTCGCTCCCATGGTCCGAAGCACTGCAATATCAGTGCGTTTCTCTGTAACGGCCATCGCCAGCGTCGATACGATGTTGAACGCCGCCACGAGCACGACACTCAAGAGCAGCAGCGCGACCGTGATCTTCTCCATGCGGATAGCGCGGAACAAAGTACCCTGAGTTTCGCTCCAGGGCAGATAGTCGCCCCGACCCAGTAGCGCTTCGTCTATGGGCGCGTCCAGCTCAGGAGCAATCATCATATCCGTCGCGCGCAGCTGCAAACCACGTTCGGCATTGCGACTCGCCAGACTCTCGCCAGTCTCTAGCGAGACATAACCCACCTGGCTATCCTGTTGCGCACCAACCTCAAAAAGCCCGACAACGTTCAGCCGCCGCGTACGAGGAAACGCACCCAACGGCGTAATCCGCAGCTGAGGCAGCAGTGCAAGAATCTCATCGCCTACAAAGACACCCAGGGAGCGCGCCAGGGCAGCGCCCAGTACAACTGAGAAAGGTTCGTCCAAGCCTTGCAGGTTGCCGGAAACCATAAAGCGCTCTAACGACGACACAGCTGTCTGTTGTACGGGATCGATAGCAAAGACGACTGCGCCCTGCTGCCGGTAAGGCCCACTGAGTAGCAATGTCTCCCGCAGGTAGGGTGCTACGGCCTCAACGCCATCTACCTCTGCCACGCGTTCAGAAACATCGGGAACGAGATCCATGGAATCAACGGTGACGAACCCATGGGGAACCAGTGCCAAAATACGACCGCGCAATTCGCCACCGAACCCGTTCATTACAGACAGAACCGTAATGAGACTGGCAACGCCCAGGGCCATGCCCAGCATGGACGCCATGGAAACAAAGGTTGAAAAGCGGGATCGCTGTTTGGAGAAGCCGTATCGGAAGCCGATAAAGCGGGAGAAGGAAGCCATCGTCGGCGCCGACGGGACGGTTACCTGGTCCCGTCGAAATTAGTCCCGTCGTGTTTCGTCCCGTCGTATTTCGCCTCGTCGTAAAAGGACTCGTCTGAGGAGATAGCAGCTTTCGCAGACTGCTCTTCACAGCGGGACGGATCGTCACCGCAGATCTCGCATTTCCCCTCGATACCCACAGCGGCAAGTCCGCCGCAGGAGCCCTTCAATGGCTCGCGCCCGGACATAACCCCAATGGCCATACCGGCCATGATGATGGCCATGATCACAAAGGCAAGAATGAATACCATGTTCTCTCCGCTTAGCTGAGTAAGCCATTAAGTGCCCTGATCAAAGCTTAGGGCGTGTCGTTCCTATTAACACGGAACGCCGCAAAGGACTCCGTATAGTGTACCTCAAGCTCGTCGCCACGCCTTGAAACAAACTGTGCGGCGAGCCCCTCTGCATCCGCAAGGGCGCGCGCCTCTTCGAGACCTAAAACGATCAGTGCCGTTGCCAATGCGTCTGCAAGCATGCAATTGGTATCCACGACGGTGACCGACACCAGATCGTGGGCCACGGGATAACCAGTGCGTGGATCCACGAGGTGCGAATATCTGACGCCGTCGACCTCAAAGTAATTCCGATAGTCCCCGGACGTGGCCACGGCGGCATCGCTCACGTTGATGGCGTCGATAATCCGCGACTGGGAAGGCATTGGTGACTCCACCGCGAGGCGCCACGGCCCCCCGCCCGGTCGCTGTCCCAAAGCGCGCAGCTCCCCACCAATTTCCACCAGGGCGTTTTGAACACCCGTAGATCTCACGATGCTCGTGAGTCGATCGACGGCGTAGCCCTTGGCAATCGAGGACATATCGATTCGCATGCCAGCTGGCTTGCTCAAAGCGCGGCTCTTCGAATCCCAGCGAAGGCGACTGCCACCAACGAGTGAGAGTGCATCGTCGATCTCCTGATCCGAGGGCACGTCCCCCACAAACTCACGGCTGCCAAAACCCCACAGCTCCACCAGCGGCCCGACGGTCACGTCATAGGCTCCATCGGTGAGAGCCGCTACGGCCAACGCTTCCGTCAACACATCAGAGAACCGGGTTGACAACACCTGACTGACATCCGTTTCCGCCGCATTCAGCTGAGATATCTCGGCTTCCGGAATGTACGTCGATAACGCCTGGTTAATGGCGACAAGCTCTTCCTCAAGACTCGCCTGAAGTCCAGGGCCATCAACACCGGATGCCGCGTCGTAAATCACGGACCAGGTGGTGCCCATGGTCCCGCCACGGAGCACGACTCTCGCCGACGGATCGGAACACGCCGTCAGGGTCAGGACTATGGCGAGCCCCATAACGGAAAAAGCCAGGACATGTCGGAACCATGCCCTGGCCTCTGTAGCGAGCTTCGACAAAGAATCAGCCGCCGAAGTCGTCCAGCATGATGTTTTCGGGCTCAACGCCAAGATCAGTCAGCATCTGGATGACCGCTGCATTCATCATCGGTGGCCCACACATGTAGTACTCACAGTCTTCCGGCGCGGGGTGGTCTTTGAGGTACTCTTCGTAGAGAACGTTGTGGATAAAGCCCGTTAGGCCTTCCCAGTTATCCTCGGGCTGTGGATCAGACAATGCGATGTGCCAGTCGAAGTTTTCGTTCTCCGCCGCCAGCTGGTCGTACTCGTCCTGATAGAACATCTCCCGCAGGGAACGCGCGCCATACCAGAAACTGATCTTGCGCTCGGAATTGAGTCGCTTGAGCTGATCGAAGATATGTGACCGCATCGGCGCCATACCTGCACCGCCGCCGATGAAGACCATCTCTGCCGGTGTGTCTTTGGCAAAAAACTCACCGAAAGGCCCGTACACCGTGACTTTGTCACCCGGCTTCAGGTTGAAGACCCAGGACGACATCGCACCCGCTGGAATCCCTTCACTGCCGGGAGGCGGTGTCGCGATACGGATATTGAACTTAACAACGCCCTTCTCTTCCGGGTAGTTGGCCATGGAGTAGGCGCGAATCACCGTATCGTCGACCTTCGACGACACCTTAAAGAAGCCAAAGCGCTCCCAGTCACCGCGGTATTCTTCTTCGACGTCAAAGTCAGAGTAATTCACCACGTGCGGTGGGCACTCAAGCTGCACGTAACCACCGGCACGGAAATCAACGTTTTCGCCCTCGGGCAGGCGCAAGGTCAGTTCCTTGATGAACGTGGCAACGTTCGGATTGGACTCGACGGTGCACTCCCACTGTTTCACGCCGAAGACTTCTTCGGGAACGCGGATTTTCATGTCCTGCTTCACGGCGGTCTGGCATGACAGGCGCCATCCCTCCGAGGCATCGCGACGCGTGAAGTGGGACTCTTCCGTAGGCAGCATGGAACCGCCACCCTCGTTCACGATGCACTTGCACTGGGCGCAGGTACCACCGCCACCGCAGGCCGAGGCCAGAAAAATGTTGGCCTCCGACAGGGTCTGCAGCAGCTTGCCACCCGCCGGCACCGTAATGTTTTTTTCGCCGTTGATCTCGATGGTCACATTACCGCTGCTCACCAGGAGACTGCGCGCATAAAGAATGACGCCCACTAGCACGAGCACGATGGCCGTGAAAGCGACAACGCCGTAGATAATCGTCATATCCATAGCCAAACCTCAGAGATCGATGCCGCCAAGGGCCATAAAGCCCAGGGACATCAGGCCTACTGTGATAAAGGTTACGCCAAGACCCTGCAACCCGTCGGGAACGTCGCTGTACTTGAGCTTCTCACGGATGCCCGCCAGAGCGACGATAGCCAGCGCCCAACCGACGCCAGCGCCGGCGCCAAACACCACGCTCTCAGCAAAGTTGAGGTCTCGTTCCACCATCAGCAGAGAGGCACCAAGAATGGCGCAGTTCACCGTAATGAGCGGCAGGAACACACCAAGAGCGTTGTATAGCGCCGGCACATACTTATCGAGAAACATCTCGAGAATCTGCACCAATGCGGCGATCACACCGATGTAAGAAATCAAACCCAGAAAGCTCAGATCCACATCGGGCAAGCCCGCCCACGCCAGCGCACCATCCGCCAACAAATAGTTGTAGATCAGGTTGTTTACGGGGACTGTGATGCTGAGCACAACGACGACAGCAATGCCGAGGCCGATGGCCGCACTCACTTTTTTGGAGACAGCGAGGAAGGTACACATCCCCAGGAACACGGACAGCGCCATGTTCTCGATGAAGATGGCGCGCACAAACATACCGAGGTAGTACTCCATTATGCGCCCTCCTCCGCGACCGTGTGATTCGCCATGCGGAACTCAGGCTCTTCGACCTGTTTCGCATCCCAGGCACGCAGAATCCAGATAAACAGCCCGATCAGGAAGAACGCGCTCGGCGGCATCAGCAGAAGGCCGTTCGGGTTATACCAACCGCCCTCCGTAATCAGCGGCAGAATTTCAAAGCCAAAGAGCTTGCCGGAACCAAAGAGTTCGCGAATAACCGCGACGAAGATCAGCACGACGGAATAGCCCAGACCATTTCCGATACCATCGACAAAACTCGCTCCCGGCGGATTCTTCATGGCGTACGCTTCGGCGCGGCCCATCACGATGCAGTTCGTGATGATCAGGCCCACAAAAACCGATAGCTGCTTACTGATGTCGTACGCAACCGCCTTGAGCACCTCGTCCACCAGAATCACCAGCGAGGCAATAATCGTCATCTGAACGATGATCCGAATGCTGCCGGGGATAAAGCTGCGAATCAGGGAAATGAACAAGTTTGAAAAACCCGTCACCAGCGTCAGCGCGATACACATCACCATTGTGACCTGCAGCGAAGACGTTACCGCCAGCGCACTACAGATACCGAGAATCTGGAGTGCGATCGGGTTATTTTTGACGATCGGGTCTGTAAGAGTGTCTTTCATGGAGTCCATGCTCAGGCTTCTCCGTTACGCAGGTTCTCGAGGAACGGCGCAAAGCCGTCGTCGCCCAACCAGAAACTGATGAGATTGCTGACGCCGCGGCTGGTCAGGGTGGCTCCCGAAAGACCATCCACTTCCCAATCGGCATCATCGCTGGCGGGATTCACCGTGCCCTTGAGCAGCTGCAGCTCTACTTCGCCATCGCGATAGACCTGTTTGCCAGGCCACATCGCCTTCCAGCGGGGATTATCGACCTCACCGCCGAGACCCGGAGTTTCACCGTGCTCGTAGAAGCCAAGGCCGGCCACGGTGTTTGCGTCCGACTCCAGCGCCAGGAAGCCATACATGGTGGACCATAGGCCGTACCCATGGACTGGAAGGATCACTTTGTCAAAATCGCCGCTATCGCCGCGAACGAGGTAGACCTGCGCAACGTCAGCCTGACGGCCGACCTTCGCAATATCCTCTTCAAGGGGTATGTCCCGAGAACTCGCAGGGTCTTTCGAGGCTGAACGCTGGTCATAGCCCTGGGCAACATCATCGGTAAAACGACCGGTGCTCAGGTCGACGTAACGTTCCTCGATCACCGCATACTGCTCGTCAATGCTCGCGCCTTCCTGAAGCATGCCAGCGGCCTGAAGAATGTTGCGTTTGCGGTCGAGGCTCTTGTTGGCCTCTTGCGCTGGCTTGAGCACCACCGCCGCCGTCGAAACGATAACGGAACAAACGATGCACAGCGTAAACGCGACACGGAGAATACGACCGGTGCTTTCTGTACTAGACACGGGCAAGCCTCCTCTTGATGTTGGACTGCACCACGAAGTGGTCAAAGAGCGGCGCGAACAGATTCGCAAAGAGAATCGCCAGCATGATGCCCTCCGGGAACGCCGGGTTTATCACGCGAATGAGCACGGTCATGAAGCCAATGAGGATGCCGTACATCCAGCGCCCTCGATCGGTCATGGACGCGGACACGGGGTCCGTGGCCATAAAGAACATACCGAATGCGAAGCCACCCACCACCAGGTGCCAATACCAGGGCATGGCGAAGGCCGGATTGCTGTCGGAGCCCACCAGGTTGAGGAACGAGGAGAACACAAACATTCCAAGGAACACCCCGGCAACCACGCGCCAGGAAGCGATGCGGGTGAGCAATAGGATCGCACCGCCGATCATCACCATGAGCGTAGAGGTTTCACCAATGGAACCAGGAATCTGGCCGATGAAGGCGTCCAGCCAGGTGTACTGGGCCTGCAGGCCCGTCATACCTTCTGCCGCGACCACACCCAGTGGCGTCGCACCGCTGTAGCCGTCGACCGCAGTCCACACCGCATCACCGGAAAGTTGCGCCGGGTACGCGAAGTAAAGGAAAGCACGACCAGTCAGCGCCGGGTTAAGGAAATTCTTGCCGGTACCGCCAAAGACTTCCTTGCCGATCACGATACCGAAGCTGATGCCCAACGCCGCCTGCCAAAGGGGTAGATCCGGGGGACAAACCAGCGCGAAGAGAATCGAGGTCACGAAGAAGCCCTCGTTGATCTCGTGGCCACGTTTTACAGCAAACAATACTTCCCAGAAAGCACCCACCGCGAAGGTGACGGCATAGATTGGTAGGAAGTACATGGCCCCAAACCAGAGATTGTGCCACCAGTTTCCGGAGTCGTAGCCGCCCAGCGCAGAGATCATGGCGCCACGCCATCCCTCTACGGTGCCGCCGGTCACAGCGAAAATCTCGTTAGCCTGGTAACCCAGATTGTACATGCCGTAGAACATGGCGGGGAACGCCGCCAGCCATACGGTGATCATGATGCGCTTCAGATCCACGCCATCGCGCACGTGGGACGTACTGCGGGTAACGGTAGACGGCTTATAGAAGATGGTATCGACCGCTTCGTAGAGAGGGTAAAGATTGGCGTAGCGCCCTCCCTCCTGGAAGTGATGCTCCACACCGTCAAGCCACTTGCGTAACGCCATGCGTCAGCCCTCCTTCTCAATGCGCGTGAGGTTGTCACGCAGTATTGGTCCGTATTCGTACTTACCGGGGCACACATAGGTACAGAGCGCCAGGTCTTCTTCCTCGAGCTCCAGGCATCCCAGGGCCTGAGCGGTCTCCGTATCACCCACGATCAGCGAGCGCAGAAGCTGCGTCGGCAGAATATCCAGGGGCATGATGCGCTCGTAGTTGCCCACGGGCACCATGGCGCGCTCACTGCCGTTTGTTGACGTCGTCATGGGCTGAGACCTGAGACCAAACCAGCTGCTCAGATAGATCCCCATGCTGGAATGCTTCTTGGCACCGGCACGCATGTAGTGCATGAACTCGCGCTCACGGCCCTCTTCCAAAACGCTCACCTGCAGGTGATAACGTCCAAGGTACGCCGTGGGCCCAGAGACCTTGCGGCCGCCCAGTACAGAACCGGAGATAATGCGGTTATCGCCGGTCTTGGTTTGTCCCGCGCACAGAGCTTCAAGATCAACGCCGAGCCGCGTGCGGATCAGACGTGGGCGATCGACCTGTGGCCCGGCAAAAGAGATCACGCGCTCCGTAAAGAGCGTCCCATCGAGGAACAAGCGCCCTACGGCGATGACGTCCTGGTAGTTGATGGTCCAGACCTCACGCTGAAGGCTCGCGCCCTCAAGAAAGTGCACGTGTGTGCCTACAAGTCCAGCAGGGTGTGGACCAGAGAATTCCTCACTCTTGATGTTACCTGCCGTACCACCGCCTACCGAAGCACCGGCCTGCGCGCACACATAAAGCGTACCCGCGGTCTGACCTGCGAGGAGATCGAGCCCCAGGGAAAAGGCGTCGGCCTGCCCCCTGACAATGGGGGCGGGATCCGCAGCCAGCGGATGGGTATCCATCGCTGTGACAAAAATGGCCGCCGGCTGGTGATCAAGGGCAGGAACCTTGCTAAAAGGACGCGTACGCAGCGCTGTCCACAGGCCAGACTCTATGAGCGTCGCGCGAACTGCCTCTGCGGCTAAACCACGGGCTTCCTCGGCGCTATGAGCGCCAAAAGACACGGCCTCATCGCCATCGACGTCGATAACGACAGACTGCAGCACGCGCTTGGCGCCACGATTGATCGCCGACACCGTTCCCGATGCCGTCGCCGTATAGCGCACGCCCTCTGTTTTCTTGCACGTGAAGAGAAGATCGCCGCATTTGACGCGGTCGCCAACCTGTACTGCCATGGTTGGCTTCATTCCTACGTAGTCGCCGCCCAGAATGGCAACGGCACGTGCCCCCGATGCGTCATCGATCGTTTGATCGGGCGCACCCTCTAGGGGGATATCTAACCCCCGAGATACTTTAATCATCTAATCCGCCTGGATCGTCGTTTTGGTAACAAGCGATATGTGGCCAGAGCGCGCAGCTTGCCCGCACAGGAACTGACCTTTGGACTACCCGACCCGCGTCGCTCCCCCGACGGGCCGGTTTCAGGCTGGGCGCATTATAGCGAAATGGGCCGCATCGACGCTACTCAATACGACCCATTTTGGAAGCCCGTGAGGACCTCCTTTCGTCAAATATCCCCTTACTTTTTAACGGGATATGACGGGTAGTGGATACCCGCTATCTGCTCGAGGATACGGTAGACCTGACAGCTGTAACCAAACTCGTTGTCGTACCACGTGTAGAGCACAGCCTGTCGGCCATTCACGATGGTGGCTTGGGCATCAAACACACTCGCCGCCCGCGAACCGACGAAATCAGAGGACACGACTTCAGGGGAGTTCGAGTAGTCAATCTGGCGGTGCATCGTTGAGTGCAGCGCCATATTGCGCATATGCTCATTAAGCTCTTCCTTGGTTGTCTCTCGGCCAAGGGTCAAATTTAGGATGGCCATGGAGACATTGGGCGTCGGCACACGAATGGCGTTGCCCGTCAGCTTGCCAGCGAGCTGCGGAAGCACCTTTGCCACGGCCTTTGCAGCACCGGTTTCCGTAAGGACCATGTTCAGCGGAGCCCCGCGACCACGGCGATCGGCCTTGTGGTAGTTGTCGATGAGGTTTTGGTCGTTGGTGTAGGCGTGCACGGTTTCGACGTGGCCGTGATCAATGCCAAACTCGTCGTCCAGCACTTTCAATGGCGGGACGATGGCGTTGGTGGTGCAGCTCGCCGCTGAAATAATTCGATCATCCGTATCGATGATGTCGCCATTGATTCCTGCGACAACATTCTTCAAATCACCTTTACCCGGGGCCGTGAGAATCACCCTGGAGACACCCTTAGATTCCAGATGCTGGCTGAGGCCGGCCTCGTCACGCCACACGCCCGTATTGTCGATCACGACCGCATCGTCGATGCCGTACTCGGTGTAATCCACACTAGCGGGCGAGTCGGCGTAGATCACGCGAATCTCGTTGCCGTTGGCCACAAAGCTCTGACGTTCTTCGTCGACGCGGATCGTGCCATCAAAGGCGCCGTGCACCGAGTCGCGGCGGAGCAGACTTGCGCGTTTCACCAAGTCGTTCTCGGCCTTGCCTTTGCGAACGACGATGGCGCGTAGACGCAGCGCCTCTCCCCCATCGGTCTTATCGATCAGGATTCGCGCCATCAATCGGCCGATGCGACCAAAACCATACAGTACGACGTCCACCGGTTTTTCGACGGGCTTGTGATCGCTGTCGATCAGGGGGGCTAACTCCGCCTTGAGGTAATCCTCGAGGCTCAAGCCATTGCCCATTCCCTTGTCGTAGTAGTTAACGGCAATACGCCCCACATCGATGTGCGCGGGGGCAATATTCAGGTTACCCAGTGCTGAGATCACCGGATGCGTTTCACGCTCCGAAAGTTCGTTGCCTTCGACCTGACGCACGTAGCGGTGAATTTTCATGAGGTCCGTCACTGACTTATTCACCACCGAACGGTCGTAAACAAAACACTTCACGTTCTTCTCGCGGGCCAGGGTTCCCACCATGGGGATGATGCCCTCGGCGAGCGCTTCCCGCTCTTTCCAATCCTTGAAATAGTCGTCGGGACGGGGGCGTTTCTGGTCAGTCACGGCTTTTCTTCCTTGTCTTTGCGAATCTTGCGGGATTCATTGGGAAAACGCGCGGATTATGCGCTTGCGCCCCTTTGCCGGGCAACCGAGGGTTTTGCCAGATTCGTCACAGATTGGTAGCAAGAAGGGTGATACGCCTACAATGCGCACCCGTTTTGTCATGGTTCTGGTTTAATCATGCTCCTCGCGCAACACCTGTCGTCTAGCCCCTGGCCGGACACGCCGGCCACTCGTACCGCTTGCGGCCCCCTCTATGGAGCCAGCACGTCGCTGCTCGTTGCAGAGCTAGCGCAACAGGATCGCCTTTTGGTGGTACTCACCGAGGACACAACCCAGGCCCAGGTGCTGACGCGGGAGCTCCCCCTTTTCATGGAGGGAGATATGGAGATCCTGCAGTTGCCCGACTGGGAGACGCTGCCTTACGACAACTTCTCGCCACACCAGGATATCGTGTCCCAGCGTCTGCGGACCCTCCACCGACTACCGAATACAAAGCGTGGCGTCCTTGTACTCCCCCTTCCGGCGCTAATGCAGCGGCTGGCGCCTCGTCATTACATCGAAGCCAACAGCTTGATCCTTACCGAGGGCCAGCAGCTCGATAGCGATGGCCTGCGTGAAGCGCTCGTAAAAAGCGGTTATCGCGCCGTGGACACTGTGTACGAGCATGGTGAGTTTGCCGTGCGCGGCTCGCTGATCGATCTTTTCCCCATGGGCAGCAAAACGCCGCTGCGCATCGATCTTTTGGACGATGAGATTGATTCGCTGCGCTGCTTCGATCCCGAAACGCAGCGAACGATCGCCCGTCTCCCCTCTGTTGATTTGCTACCAGCACGAGAGTTTCCCCTGGATCGCAGCGGCATCACGCGCTTTCAGCAGGCCTGGTACGCCCGTTTCGACGGCGATCCGGATCTTTCACCCATGTTTACGGAAATTAGCGAGGGTCGCGCCCCTGGTGGCGCGGAGTACTACCTGCCGCTTTTCTTTCAGCGCACGGAGTTGCTCCTGGACTACCTGCCAGCGGGTGCCGCGGTTATCACCGTCGGCGATCACTACGGCGCCGCGGGTCGTTTCTGGGACGAAGTACAGCGGCGCTATGAAAACTACGGCGTCGATCCACGCCGCCCCCTGCTCCCTCCGCAAGACCTGTTCACGCCTGTAGAGGTGCTCTACGAGGCCCTGGGTCAACATGCCGTGCTGGAGCTAAGACAACACGCAGATGCCCCGGTACACATTTCACTGCCGGCGATGCCGCCGCCACAACTGGGCGATGCGGACAACGACCTCAGTCTGAAGAAACGCCTTGCGGTACTGCTGGAGAAACATAACGCGCCGGTGCTGCTCTGTGCTGAGACGGCGGGACGCCGTGAGATTCTGATCGAGTCCCTTGAGAGCCCACCGCCAGAGGTGCAAAACTGGAGCGAGTTCGTTGCTAGCGGAAGCTCCTTCGCACTGACCGTTGCCCCCATCGATCGCGGCCTCAATCTGGGGCCAGACTCCCCCATGCTGGTCACGGAAACGCAGCTGTTTGGTGAACGGGTCGCTCAGCGTCGCCGCCGCACCACCCGCAATGCACAGGACCCCGAAGCGATTTTTCGCGACCTCAATGAGTTACGCATCGGCACCCCGGTCGTGCATCTGGAGCACGGCATTGGCCGATACAAAGGATTGACACACTTAGAGGTAGACGGTGCGGTAGCGGAATTCCTCACGCTCGAGTACGCCGAAGGCTCCACGCTTTATGTGCCAGTGGCAGCGCTGCAACTGATCAGCCGCTACGCGGGCAGCGACCCGGACCACGCGCCGCTCCATCGTCTGGGCTCGGAGCAATGGGAAAAGGCCCAGCGTAAAGCCCGCGAGAAAGCCAATGATGTCGCGGCTCAGTTGCTTGAGGTCTACGCCCGTCGCGAGGCACGCGAGGGTTTGCGATTCGACCTTCAGGAACAAGAGTACGCACGCTTTGCCGCGGGATTCCCCTTCGAGGAGACGCCCGATCAGGCTGCGGCGATCGACGCCGTCGTCGAGGACATGACCGGCTCCGGAGTGATGGACCGACTTGTTTGTGGTGACGTGGGCTTTGGTAAAACTGAGGTGGCCATGCGGGCCGCCTACGTCGCGACTGCCAACGGTCTACAGGTCGCCGTGCTGGTCCCTACGACGCTTCTGGCTCAACAACACTACAACTCCTTTCGAGACCGCTTTGCGAACTGGCCCGCTCGTATCGAGGTACTTTCCCGGTTCAAGGCTGCGGCGGAAACTCGAGACGTTGCACGGCGCCTGGAGAAAGGCCAGGTGGACATCCTTATTGGCACCCATAAATTGCTGCAGAGCGATGTGAAGTTCGCTGACCTGGGGCTGTTGATCATCGACGAAGAGCACCGTTTCGGCGTCCGTCAAAAAGACACGATCAAAGCCCTGCGCGCGGAAGTGGACATTCTGACGCTCACCGCGACGCCCATTCCCCGGACCCTGAACATGGCCTTGGGAGGAATGCGCGATTTATCCATTATCGCCACACCGCCGCAGCGTCGCCTGTCCATCAAGACCTTCGTACGCGAGCATGACGCCGCCTTGATCAAGGAAGCGGTGCTCCGCGAAACTCTGCGTGGCGGGCAGGTGTTTTATGTCCACAACGAAGTTAAAACGATTGAACAGCGAGCACAGAAACTCCAGGAACTGCTCCCGGAACTGTCAATCGCCGTCGCTCATGGCCAGATGCATGAGACACAGCTCGAACGCGTGATGTCGGACTTTTATCACCAGCGTCATCACGTTCTGCTGTGCTCAACGATTATCGAGACGGGCATCGATATTCCTAATGCGAACACCATCATCATCGAGCGGGCAGACCGTTTCGGGCTGGCACAGCTCCACCAACTGCGTGGCCGCGTGGGACGCTCGCATCATCAGGCCTACGCCTATCTGCTCTGCCCCCCTGCCTCTGCAATGACGACCGATGCCGTTAAGCGCTTGGAGGCCATTGAGGCAGCGGGTGACCTGGGAGCGGGGTACCAGCTTGCCACCCACGATCTTGAGATCAGGGGCGCCGGCGAGCTACTCGGTGACGAACAGAGCGGCCAGATTCAAAGTGTCGGATTCTCTCTCTACTCCCAGCTCCTGAAGCAAGCTGTGGAAGCGCTGCGTCGGGGCGACATACCCGATGTCGATGCACCCCTGGAGACTCAGACGGAAATCAATCTCCACGGACCGGCGCTAATCCCAGACGACTATCTGCCAGACCCAAACACGCGACTGATCCTCTACAAACGTATTGGTGCCTGCGAAGGTGACAACGAACTGCGCGAGATGCAGGTTGAGATGATCGATCGTTTTGGTCTGCTTCCTGAGCAGGTAAAAACCCTTTTCGCGGTCAGCTCTTTGCGCATCGCGGCGCAGCGCAACGGCATCAAAACCATTGAACTTGGTGACCGGGGTGGGCATATAGACTTCCAGGAGGACACACAGCTAGACCCCCTACGCCTTATCGAACTGGTGCAGAACGATCCCCTGCGGTACAAACTCTCTGGACCAAGTCGCCTGCGCGTGTCCGCTGAGCTTCCAAGATTGAACGATCGACAGCAACTCGCGTGGCAGCTTCTAGAAACCTTGAGCGGAGAGCCACAGCATGAGGCCGCATAAATCGGCGCTGATCAAAAGCTGCGTGGTCGCCGCTGCACAAGTCTTTGCTGTTGCAAGCTTGGCTCAACCGTCTCCCGCCACGTCGGAGGGCCTCCTTGATGCGCTACCACAGGAGGTTCGCGAGGACTGGTACCGGGTTGAAGTTCTCATCTTCGCTCGAGACACCGGCCGCGGTTATGAAGAGCAATGGGACCCGTTGCCTGCACTGACCTATCCCGAAAAATACGCTCATCTCATTGATCCCTCCCTCAGCGACCGCCGACTGTCGGACAGCCAGGCGTTCGCAAGCACGTTTGATGAGCAGGGTACGCAGCGGCTACTCGTGGAAGCGCCTTTCGAGATGCTGGATGAAGCGCCACGACCCGACGCCGCACTCGAGCCCCAGGAGGAGGCCGCCGATCCCAACAGTCCTCCGCCTTTGTCTGCGGAAGAAGGAGAAGACCTTGGCGGGGGAACAACGATTCCGATTCCCGGATCGGCGGATTCCAGCGCAGCGCTGGCGAGCGAAAACGGTGAAGTCATCGGCCCTCGAAGTGAGCCCGCCCCTGACGCGCCTATGCTTGCCCTACCCCTGCATCAGCTGCCCCGCCAGGAGCTCACCTTTACGGAAGCGGCCCGAGAGCTTCGCCGCGCGAGCAACAGAATTCTGTTCCACGAGAGCTGGTGGTCTCCCATGGCCGACCGGCCCGAAACCCTGCCTCTAGTAATTGATCGCTCCGGAGATCCCGACATCGTGAACTGGCCTGCGCTGCAGGGTTCTTTGACGCTGTATCGTTCTCGATACCTGCATATCGATGTGAATGTCTGGCTGAACACCATGGGGGAATATCTCCCAGACGGCTGGCGCATCGAAGCACCGCCGGTCACAGACTCAACGGTGGCTGCGGCAACGCTGTCCGGCGACACCATGGATCCATGGACAACTCAGGAACCCCTCGTGCTACCGGGCTTCCTCGAACCGACCCTGACCGCGACCGATGCGGCTGAGTGGATAGAGGAAACGCCATCGGTCGATCTGGAATCGGGCACGGAGGATGACACGAGCTTAGAGAGCCAGGCTATGGCAAACCCACCGGAAGCGGAGGAAAACTACCCCTGGCATCACGCCATCACGCACCGGCAGGCGCGGCGCATGCGATCGGGCGAAATCCACTACTTGGATCACCCCATTATTGGGGTCATCGTTCAGGTCGTGCCGGTCAGCGAAGAAGCGCTGCCCCTGCGGCCCACTGACCAGCGAGAGTATCGCGAGCGTCACGGCCTCCCCGTTGAGGTCATCTCACCCAACGGCGAGGACGACGACAGCTAAGTTAAGAGGAATGCGCTCAGCAAGGCTGTGAATCGGGCGGTTTCCTGCTCAAGAACCCGGCGAATGTCTTCGAGACTAATCGCATCCGGTCCCACTCCGGCGGCGGCATTCACAATGAGACAGACACTGGCGTAATCGAGACCCTTCTCACGCGCCAGCCCCGCCTCAGGCATACTCGTCATGCCTACGAGGTGACAGCCATCCTGCGCCATACGGCGGATTTCTGCGGCCGCTTCCAGCCTTGGCCCCTGTACGACTGCAACCGTGCCGCCGTCACGACACGGAACTGCAGCGGAAGCGGCGGCTTTAAGGAGCTGTGCCCGTAGTTCGGCTGCAAACGGATAGGTGAAATCGACGTGCAGTAGCGTGCCATCAGCACCGTCGCCAAAAGTGTGCTCTCGCCCCCAGGTGTAGTCCACCAGCTGATCGGGAATCACCAGCGTTCCCGGCGTCATGACGGGATCGATATGCCCCACCGCATTCGCCGCGACAATGGAGCCCGCGCCGAGGTAGTGAAGGGCCCATATGTTGGCCCGATAGTTCACCAGGTGGGGCGGCACCGTGGCTGAACGACCACCATGGCGATGCAGGAAAAGCACGGGATTGCCGGCAAACAATCCCTCTTCGATGGGCGCTGAGGTTGGGCCATAGGGAGTCTCTACGGCGTGGGTCCGAGTGATCTCTAGGCCGGGAAGCTCCGTCAGACCGGTGCCGCCGATTACGGCCTGAGTCACGGCGATGCGCCCCCTGCGGCCTCAGCCATTTGTAGAGTCCGCGTCGGGAACGCGATATCTGCGCCGTGGTGCTCGACGATCTTCAATACCTTCAAAAGGACGTCCTGTTTTACAGCGTGATATTCGATCCAATTGACCGTGTGGGTGTAGCAGTACAGAAAGCAATCCAGCGATGACTCACCAAATCCATTGAAGTTGACGATCATAGTCTGATTGCTGTCCACATCCGGGTGCTCAGCCAGCATCGACTTAACATCGTCAATGACAGCGTTCAGGACCCCAGTGTCGCTATAGCGCAGTCCAAACTGTTCGTAGATGCGTCGATTCAGCATCCGCGATGGGTTCTCGATAGTAATTTGGCTAAACACGGAATTGGGGACATATAGCGGGCGCTTGTCGAAGGTCCTAATTCGGGTCACCCGCCAACCGATATCCTCGACGGTTCCTTCAATGGAACGATCCGGTGAGCGCACCCAATCTCCGATGGTGAAGGGCCGATCCATGTAAATACCGAGCCCACCAAAGAAATTAGCGAGCAGGTCTTTGGCCGCAAAACCCACGGCAATGCCGCCGATACCACCGAAGGCCAGCAACCCTGAAACGGACACCCCGAGGGTTTGCAGGACCATGAGGGCGGTGACCAGCCATAGGGCAACACGGAATAGACGCGCAGTGGAGCGAACCGTCGCCTTTTCGGCAGAGGCTCCCTCGGCGAAGCGCGTTTCGATCAGTTCTTCCTCGATCCCCGCGATAAGGCGATGCAGGAACCAGGGCACCAGCAGTACCAGGGATGCGTGGAGTATTCGCAACGAAACATCGCGAATAAATGCCAGTGAAGGGAGCAGCGTCACCACAAGGGTGAGAATAATCAGCCACCAGGCCAGTCTCGCCGGAGCGCGTAGCGCAAGGACCACGGCATCGTCCCAACGCTGGGTGGAGAGAAGCGCAGCCCGTAGTAGTCTGGACAGGAGCACCGCGAGCACCAACTCGCCGATGAGCGCAATCAACAGCAACCCCGAAGCAGCTACGGACTCCCAGGGCAAACCCAGCTGCTGGGCCACCTCGGCGAACATTGCCGCTAATCGTGATTCGACGATCCCATTCATCAGTCTTTAGACTTTTTCCTACTTTGTTAAGGGAGTGCTGAGTGCAACTGAGTATAACAGCGCGCCTTCATCTCAAGTGGTTTCTCCAGCCAACGCCGCAAGCTCTTGATTCGTAGCGCGAGGCCCCGCAACACTGAAGATCTGGCTCCACCTGTCAAGGTTTCCTGACACCGAAACCACTGGAAAGTGCCCTGCAAGGTACTAATTTTCTTGGGTGCAACGGAGGAAATTATGAGCAAGTTTGTTCCGCAGATTGGTGCCTGGTACCAGGATCTGAACGCCCAACTTCTCTTTGAGATCGTGGCCCTTGGGCCCGACGATGGCTCGGTGCAGATACAGTACCTGGATGGAGAAATTGCAGATCTTGATCTCGAATCCTGGGGAGACTTGCTGCTATTGCCCGCTGCAGCCCCCGAAGATTGGCGATCCGCTTTTGAGATCGATGACCATCTAGAGCCCGACGCGATGCATCCGATCGACTGGAGAAACCCTGTTTCCGGCATTGAACCTGATGCAATGGTGGGCGTGGAAGAGCTTCTCTAGGGAACGTAGTTATGCGTTCGGAGTGTTCCAGCGGTCCGTTTCCACCGCGCTGCGGTCGAGGCTAAAGGGATTGTCACGCAAGGTTTACTGTATATAATCACAGTCACTGTACAGATAAACAGGTCGCGTCATGATCAAGCTCACCGCTCGTCAGGAAGAGGTCCTGGACGTTATCCGGCGGCATATCGACTCAACGGGGTTCCCGCCAACGCGTGCAGACATCGCGCGGGAGCTGGGCTTTAAGTCGGCAAATGCCGCTGAGGAGCATTTGAAGGCCCTGGCCCGTAAGGGTGCCATCGAAATCATTCCTGGTGCCTCTCGGGGGATCCGGCTTCCAGAGAACGAGGAATCGGGTTTACCGCTCGTGGGTCGCGTTGCCGCTGGCGAGCCGATCTTGGCCGCTGAACACATCGAAGATCGGTGCGCTGTCGACCCCAGCCTCTTTCATCCGCCCGCGGATTACCTGCTCCGTGTGCAGGGCGATAGCATGATCAACATTGGCATTAATGACGGTGACCTTCTCGCGGTGCACAAAACGGAGGTCGCTGAAAATGGCGCCGTCGTGGTGGCCAGAATCGGCGACGAAGTGACCGTGAAACGTCTCAAGCGGGGCAAGGATCGCCGTCACCTTCAACTCCTGCCCGAGAACGACAGTCTTGGCCCGATCAATGTTGACCTCGCGGAAGAAGAGTTCGCCATCGAAGGTTTGAGCGTCGGCGTTATCCGCCAGTCGGTCTAGAGCTTACTCGCATCAGGAAGATGCCACCGTTAACGCGTCCTGCATCCAGAGTAAAACCCGGTTTCAAGACGTGAAAAAAGAGTGAGTAAGGTACCGAGCCGCCGCTCCTGTAATAGGAACGGCGCTAGAGAGCCGAGCAGTCACAATCCCCGCCCCAAAGGGCGGCAGTTGCTAGTGCAGCGTAGGCGGAGCGCTGTGCGTGGATTCCGTTTCTATCTCAATCTCAGCCTGGTCAGACAGCTGTGCGGCTGCCTGTATGCCGGCCTGAATCATGGCCTTGGCCACTTCCAGTCCCTGGTCCAGGATAAACATTCTAGATTCTTCGGAAAAACTGATGGTGACAAGGGGTTCGCTGTCATCATCAGCACGCTGCAGAACTATTTCGCCGTCACCGAGATCAATGATCTCGAGCAAAGATGTAGGCACGCAGTGTCCTCTGCTTAAGGAGTGCACGGAGATGGTAGCAGGACCCTTGCTCGACGAACAAGTCGCTGGAATGTGCCTCGTGCCTCAAAATTCCGACGCGGATTCGGCTGCGTGGACCTGATGGCTCAACACTCTGCCAGAGAATCGTCCATTCGATCCATCAAGGTATTCAGCCGCTGAACCCATTGCTTCGCAAGCGCGAAACCAGGAAGCGACCGATCACTCGTGAGAAGCTGCTCTGGCGCACTCATGGGGGACCGCGCATCGGGCTCTTTCCACGGCGCTAACATATCCTTCAGCCATCCCTCGCTCTCCAGTAGCGCAAACTCGCGAAGCTCCGGGGGAACCGATTTACCCGCATCGGGTGCTGCCAGTTGGTCCGTAGAGCCGGGCAGTTCGGACCAGTCGGCGGTTTCTCTTCCGCTGACCGCGAGAATGAACCACCCATAAGCCTGCTTAAGGTGCAACTGCACCGCCGGAAGAAAGGTCGCTGTCAGCTGCGCGTCGGCGTGACGGCTCGCGTCACGGGCCTGATCCCACGCCTCCAGCGCTATGCGAGCACGGTAGAGGGATTGGTTGGCAGCGCCGCGAGTCCGAGGCAAGATTCACGACGCCTTCTTTGCAGGGGCCTTCTTCGCTGGGGCCTTCTTTTTCGCCGCTTTGCGCTTAGGAGCCGGTAGTTCTTCTTTCCAGGTTCCGCCGTCGAAGAAGGCTTTCCAGCCCGTGGCCTTGCCGTCCTTCTCCGTCATCACGTACTGCTCTTTCGTCTTGCGGCTATATCGGATTTGGGCGTCATTGCCATCCTTATCCTGCACCGGCGCATCAAAGAGGAATCCATATTTCGGATCGATCTCTGCCTGGTGAGGCAACAACTCCCGGACAAGCGGCGCACGGGTCTCGCGATGCTTCGGAAACTGACTAGCAGCCAGAAACAAGCCAGCCGCGCCGTCACGGAGCACATAGTGATCCTCGACCTTCTCGCACTGGAGCTCTGGCATTTGCACCGGGTCCATCTTGGGCGGCGCCGGCTCGCCGTTCCGCAATAGCTTGCGGGTGTTCTTGCACTCAGGATTGGTGCAACCAAAATACTTGCCAAAACGGCCACTCTTGAGCTGCATCTCGCTGCCACACTTATCGCACTCAAGAGTCGGACCTTCGTAGCCCTTGATCTTGAACTTGCCTGGCTCCACTTCAAAGCCGGGACAATCGGGGTTATTGCCGCACACATGCAGCTTGCGATCTTCGTCAATAAGGTAGCTGTCCATAGCGGCGCCACAGAGCTTGCAGCGGTGCTTGGTGCGAAGAAGACGCGATTCGGCTTCGTCGTCCGCGTCTTCGCGAATTGCTTCTTCACCGGGAATCAAATTGACCGTTTCTTTACATCGCTCTTTCGGCGGCAGGGCATAACCGGAACAGCCAAGAAAGACACCGGTGCTGGCGGTACGAATCTGCATGGGACGGCCACAGGCCTTGCACGAAATGTCCGTCATGGTCGGCTCATTCGCCTGCATGCCATCGGGCTCGGGCAATCCCGCCTTCTCGAGACGATCCTTGAAGGACGTATAGAAATCGTCGAGAAGCTTGCGCCAATCGAGTTGGCCCTCAGCGACCTCGTCCAGGTGCTCTTCCATGCCGGCGGTAAAGCCGTAGTCCAGCAGATCACTGAAGCTCTGCTGGAGACGATCCGTCACGATCTCACCCATCTTTTCGGCGTAGAAGCGGCGGTTTTCAAGGCGGACATAACCCCGATCCTGAATCGTGGAAATGATCGACGCATAGGTTGACGGGCGGCCGATACCCCGCTTTTCAAGCTCGCTAACCAGCTTTGCCTCACCGTAGCGCGGCGGCGGCGTAGTGAAGTGCTGCGCGGGGTGCAGGGAGATCAACGTTAGCGAATCGCCCTTATTAAGATCAGGCAGCACCGTATCTTCCGCTTTGCGACCCTGAGGCGGCTGCACGCGCGTGTAACCGTCAAACCGAACGATACGCCCCCGCGTCGCAAGCTCGTAGTCCGCCGCACCGACGGTAATCGTGGTGGAGGTGTATTCAGCAGCGGGCATCTGGCACGCCACGAACTGACGCCAGATAAGCTCGTAGAGGCGCTCTGCGTCACGCTCCATATTGTTCAGATGCGACTGCTGCACTTTCACATCGGACGGACGGATGGCTTCGTGCGCTTCCTGGGCGTTATCGCTAGAGGAATAACGAGCTGCGTTCTCCGGCAGGTACTTTGGCGGATAGTTATCGGCGATAAATGCGCGACACGCGTCCACGGCCTCTGAGCTGAGATTGGTGGAGTCCGTTCGCATGTAGGTGATGTAGCCAGCCTCGTAGAGTCGTTGAGCTAGGGTCATGGTCTTTTTGACACTGAAACCCAGACGCGTACTCGCCGCCTGCTGAAGCGTGGAGGTGATGAACGGGGCCGGCGGCTTGGAGCGCGTGGGCTTATCTTCTCGCTCGACCACCTCAAAGCTGGCGTGGGCAAGCGCATCTCGCGCTGCCATCGCGTCTGCTTCGCTGCCAGGCCGGAATTTCTCACCGTTAACGCGGCGCACCTCGAAACGCGCCTGTTCGGCCTTGGCGCTCTCGAGCTCGGCGTGAATCTCCCAGTACTCCTCGGGATTAAAGGCGCGAATCTCGCGCTCGCGCTCGACGATTAACCGAACGGCCACAGACTGAACGCGTCCGGCCGACAAGCCGCGAGCGATCTTGGACCAAAGAAGTGGCGACACCATGTAACCCACGACACGATCCAGAAAACGACGGGCCTGCTGCGCGTTGACGCGCGCCTCGTCGATACGTGAGGGTTCCGCAAAGGCCTCCTGTATCGCCTTCTTGGTAATCTCGTTGAAAACCACACGCTGGTAGCGATCGTCGTCACCGCCAATGGCTTCCCGCAGATGCCAGGCGATGGCCTCCCCTTCGCGATCGAGGTCCGTGGCGAGATAGACGGTGTCGGCCGTCTCCGCGAGCTTGCGAAGCTCCGAAACCACCTTCTCCTTGCCAGGAAGAATCTCGTAATTCGCGCTCCAGCCTTTCTCGGGATCGATGCCCATGCGGCGAACGAGTTGCTCGCGATCGCGCCGCTTTTTTTGCGCGGCTTTTTGGGCGGGAGAGAGTTTGCGGGTCTTTGCGGCCTTGGCGGCACGCTCCTTCGCATCGGTGGTTTTGCCGCTCCCCGCCGTCGGCAGATCACGGATATGGCCGACGCTCGACTTCACTACGAACTCCTTACCCAGGTACTTGTTGATGGTACGGGCCTTGGCGGGAGATTCGACGATGACGAGAGATTTACCCATGTAGGTTGGTCAGCCTTTTCCTTTGAAGCGAGAAAGTCAGCCCGCAACGGGCCGAAGGGGCGCATATATATAGACGGTTTTCGCGGCGGTCAAGGACGGATGCACAAAAAGGATCAAAGCGCCTGGCTCCAATCCTTGAGTAAAGCGGCCAAGTCACGGACCAGATTCTCGTCGCCCTCCTCGCGCCAGAACACACCGCAACTGGCCTCAGATATGGAGGCGGCAAGGACCACGTCGGGAAAACCTGACAGCGCGTCGGACACGGACATACCCAGCGGTTCACTGCGCCAAAGTCCCTTCTCGCACACCCAGGCTCGACGGGCTCGCGGCGCGCCCCGTGAGGGTTTCAGACGTATTCCGTAGTAAAGGACTTGGCGCTCGGATGCTGGGAGTCGAGTCAGCTTTTCGGGGGCCAGGGGAAGGTCTCGAAACTCGACAAAGAGACCCTCAAGAGCTGCTGTTTCGCGGAGCTTGGCGACTCGTCGCTGACTTTTCGTCGGCATGAATTGCCAGAGCGGTGCCAGCGCCACGAGGACGACGATAATGACGATGAGATAGGACATAAATGATCGAAGTCTTCTTTGATCGAGTCGAGCATTGACGACTCCGCCATGTGTTATAACCTTTTTGGAACATCGGTAAGAAGCGAAATAACAATTGCGCCGATGCCGGTGATACTTAACCTTTGTGTTTTAACCGCATGTGAAGGGGAAAGGTATGGCCAACTACGCGAAAATCCTCATGGCAGTGGATCTCAGCGATGACTCTGACCAGGTTGCTGATCGAGCCTGTGCAATTGCTGCCAACAATGGTTCAGATGTTCACGTTATTCATGTGATTGAACCCCTCAGCTTCGCCTATGGCGGCGACATACCCATGGACTTCTCCGGCATTCAGGATGAGATCCATCAACAAGCGAACCAGCAGCTCGGCCGATTTGCTGGGAAGCATGGCGTGGGCGAGGATAAGCAGCACGTCGTGCTCGGTCAGCCCGAGGTGGAAATCCACGCGATGGCTGATGAAATTGGCGCCGATCTGATAGTTGTTGGAAGCCACGGACGCTATGGATTGGCTCTCCTTATGGGCTCCACCGCTAATGGCGTGCTCCACGGCGCCACGTGTGACGTGCTGGCCGTGCGCGTGGGCTGAGGCTCATCGGTAGAGAACTGCGCCAGGGTGTTACGATAAAAATGCTGCGAGACCTTCTGGGTCAAAGGGCCAGGCGAGTTCTTCGCCCGACTCGGACCTGATCACGGGGATCGACCAGCCATAACGCTCAAACAAGGCATCGTCGAGGGCTATGTCGACAAGCTCCCAGCCCTCTTCCGTTGCTGCAACGGATGCGCGAAGTAAGCTTTCCGCCAGCTCACAAAGATGACAGCCGTCTGTACTGTATAAAATCAGCATCTCTGCAGACCCAGCGTCGAGGCGCGCGAGCTTAGCATGAACCTACCTACACCCGATCGTCGGGAACGGCGACGCCTTTTGACCGTGTATGGCCGCAACGCGGTTCACGAGGCACTACAAGACCCAACACTGTCCCATCGCACCCTTCACCTTGCGCGAAGCAACAAACGGGCGCGCGTGCTTGACGAGATTCGCGCCAGCGCCGACGGGATTGGCATTACCGTGCGCGAGCATACGAGGGAGGAACTCGCCAGAATCTCCCGCAATGGACGGCAGGACCAGGGCGTGGCCCTCGATGTTCGCTGCGAGGCCATGGCCGATCTTGAAGACGTGATCGAGTCACTTGCTAAGTCTCCGAGAGCGCAACTTATGGCTCTTGATGGCGTCACCAACCCACAGAATGTTGGCATGATCATCCGCAGCATCACCGCGGCGGGTCTGGATGGGCTCCTCCTGGCGGACAAAGGCAATCCCGCCCTTGGCCCCCTGGTCATCAAAGCCAGCGCGGGCACGGTTTTTCGGGCACCCCTCCTGCGCTGCCAGACGGTGATGGCGGCGATCACCTCACTCATGGATCACGGATTCGAGCTGATAAGACTGCATGCACGGGAAGGCGCCAAAGACCTGACGGACACCCAGTTTCCGAATCACTGCGTTGTGGTGCTGGGCGGTGAGTCCGAGGGTGTGTCCAAGGATATCAGGGAGCTCTCTGGCTACGAGGTGGTGATACCCATGGCCAACGGCGTGGAGTCGCTTAACGTTGCTGTGAGTGCCGCCCTGCTCGCTTACAGGCTGAAAGATCTTAGCTAGGTCGAATGCCGCCCTCGGCTCAAAGGCCGGGACGGCGACGAGTGAGACTTACTTCGAGAGGTAGGACATCGCCTCTTCGAGACCCTTGAGCGTTAGCGGGTGCATACGCCCTTCCATCAACTGATGGGTAATGGAGATAGATTGAGTGTATTCCCACTCATCCTCCGGGACGGGATTGATCCACACCGCCTTTTCGTAGGTGCTCAGCATACGCTTCAACCAGATTTCGCCGGCTTCTTCGTTCCAGTGTTCGACGGAACCACCGGGCTGCATGATTTCGTAGGGCGACATGGATGCGTCTCCGACGATAATCACCTTGTAGTCGTGGGCGTACTTGTGAACGATGTCAAGTACGTTGCTGCGCTCGCTATGGCGACGGATGTTGTTCTTCCACACGCTCTCATAAATGAAGTTGTGGAAGAAGAAGCTCTCCATGTGCTTGAACTCCGTTCGCGTTGCGGAGAAGAGCTCCTCACAAACCTTAACGTGGGGATCCATAGAACCGCCCACGTCGAAGAACAAGAGTACCTTCACGGCATTGTGCCGCTCAGGAATCATGCGGATATCGAGAAGGCCCGCATTACGCGCGGTGGAGCGAATGGTGTCGTCCAGGTCCAGCTCGTCCGCCGCTCCGGTGCGCGCGAACTTTCTAAGACGACGCAGCGCCATTTTGATGTTGCGCGTGCCCAGCTCAACGCTGTCGTCAAGATTTGCGAAGTCGCGCCGATCCCAGACCTTCACCGCTTTCTTGTTGCCACCATTGGGACCAACGCGGATGCCTTCCGGGTGATAGCCCTCCTGCCCGAAGGGAGAGGTGCCGCCCGTGCCGATCCACTTGTTTCCGCCCTCGTGCCGCTTCTCCTGCTCCTCGAGGCGCTTCTTAAACTCCTCGATGAGCTTTTCGAGACCGCCCAGGGACTCGATTTTCGCCTTGTCCTCATCGGACAGGTTCTTCATGAACTCGCTGCGCAGCCAGTCATCGGGAATCATGGCTTCGATGATGTCGTCGAGGTCCTGTAGCTCCTCGAAGTGCGCGCCGAAAGCTTTATCAAAGCGATCAAAGTACTTCTCATCCTTCACCAGGCAGGTGCGGCTGAAGAAATAGAAATCGTCGGCACTACCGAAGGCTACGTGCTGCGTAAGGCCCTCGTAGAGGTCCAGCAGCTCCCGGGTCGTCACCGGGATCCCCGCATCTTTCAGGGAGTGGAAAAAATTAATCAGCACCGCGATTCACCTCGCTCGATCTGGCTCTCTTTTTTCGCTTCTTTCGGGCTAGTTTTCGTTTCTGTCTCGAGCGTCACTCGCACCGGCAAGGGACTTTATCGAGTCTCGCGACGGTGCATAAAGGCCAGACGCTCCAGCAGATGGACGTCCTGCTCGTTCTTCAGCAGCGCGCCGTAGAGCGGCGGAATCGCCTTGGACTGATCGCGCTCTCGCAGGATCTCATCGGGGATGTCATCCGCCATCAGCAGTTTCAGCCAGTCGATGAGCTCTGACGTTGAGGGCTTTTTCTTGAGACCAGGCACGGAGCGAAGATCGAAGAACACCTCGAGCGCTTCCTGTACCAGAGTTTGCGTGATATCCGGGTAGTGAACATCTACGATCTGACGCATGGTGTCGCGATCGGGGAAGTTGATAAAGTGGAAGAAGCAACGGCGCAGGAACGCGTCGGGAAGCTCTTTCTCGTTGTTGCTGGTAATGATGATGACAGGACGCTGCTTAGCCTTAACTGTCTCACCGGTCTCATAGACGAAGAACTCCATGCGATCGAGCTCGACCAGTAGGTCATTCGGGAATTCGATGTCCGCCTTGTCGACCTCATCGATAAGAAGCACCACCTGCTCATCGGCGGTAAACGCCTCCCAGAGCTTGCCTTTTTTGATGTAGTTGCGAACGTCATGAACCTTATCGTCGCCCAGCTGAGAGTCGCGCAAGCGCGATACGGCATCGTACTCATAGAGGCCCTGCTGCGCCTTGGTGGTCGACTTGATATGCCACTGGATGAGCGGCATACCGAGACCAGCTGCAACTTCCTCTGCGAGCATCGTCTTACCCGTTCCGGGTTCACCCTTGATCAGCAGCGGACGCTGCAGGGAAACCGCTGCGTTGACTGCCATCCGCAGATCTTCGGTGGCGACGTAGCGCTCGGTACCTTCAAACTTCATTCGATGAAAACTCCCTATGTGACAGCTGATCAGCGCGGCAGGCTGATGCAGCAATTAATGACTGTTTGGGGGAAAAATAGTAACGGTTGGGGGAAGACAGCGCGCTAGGGTAACCAACGTGCCCTGAAGGCAGCAAGGTCTTAGGCGGCGTGTCCCTCGCCCTCGCTCGCCGCATCGGCTCGGCCTCGTCCGAATAACAGCGCGATCAGACACCAAAGTACGCCGGGCACCAACGCGACGGCGGTGAACAAGAGCAGTGGGCGCAACGCATGTTCCGCTGCTTCCTGCCCTGCACTCAACCACTGGAATGCCAGCACAATCAGCGCCGGCGCAAGGGTTTCTGCTCCCGCCTCGATATAGGCTGGAATCAACAGCAGCGTCGCCAGCGGCAACGTCAGCAGCGTTCTCAAGCCCCAGGAGCGCTCCCTGAGCATCCAAAAATTGAATAGCACCAATGCAAAAATAGCAGACAGGACATAGACCCATATCGCGCCCTGATAGCTGCCTTCAGTGAGCATCTGATTCCTTCTCCGTTTCGTTACTGGGAGCTGGTGGCATCTGCAGATAGTACCCCGCATCTTCGATAGCCGCTAAAACCGTCTCTGGGTCCGCATTGGCGAGCTTGCGGCCCGCCGACAACTTGAAGATTAACGCTGATTCGGGGGTACCGAACGCCTGCATCAATGTCTCGGGAACCCGTTCCAGGCCTTCCGCCTTATCGACGTAGATGTACATACCATCGCGCTTGGGGCTGCGGAAGACTTCGCAGATCATCAGCTCGCTCATGAGGCAGCGCCCAAATGCGTGCGCAGGGGATCAACAACGAATTCCTGACGCCAATTAGTCCAGCGGCTGGGCGTGGAGACCTCCTCCCCACTCGCTTCACGGACCAGCAATTCCAGGTCTGCCCCAGCCATTAAAGCTTCAGGCGCGATCTCCAACGATTCACCGATAACCTTGAGTTGCGACTTCGCCGACTTGAGCTGATCGCGCTGGGGTCCTCCCAAGGGCCTCGGCGCAGCAGCCGGGAGGTCGCACTCGCTAATCTCGCGCGCTGCTTGCACGACTTCCAGCAAGCGCTCGCCCTGCTTTCGAAGAACTGCGGGTGGTAGCACATCCAACTCTGCGAGGGCTCCCGCGTGAGTCGGCATAGCCATAGCGACCGCAATACAGGCCTTGTCATCCAGCACCCAGCCGCGAGGGCGATCAGCATTCCGGGCCCGGGACTCTCGCCACTCCCACAGCTGTTTCAGAGCTTCCAGGGAGCGCCTCGACAAGCGTCCGGCGCCCTTCACCCTTCTGAACGGCTCGCGGTCGCGCTCTTCCTGACCAGAGAAGAAATCGTCCGCGTCCCGTAATAGCCAGTCCCTGCGGCCTAGCCCCTCGGCACGCTCCAGCAATACTTTCCACACCGGCAAGAGCTCAAGAACATCAAGCGCAGCGTAATGGCATTGGGATTCCGTGAGCGGCCGCTTTAGCCAGTCCGATCGGGTTTCACCCTTGTCGATCTCAACGCCAGACAGCCGCTCTACGATTGCACGGTAGCCCAGGCCCGCAGGCTCGCCAACCAGCGGCGCGATGCGCTGGGTATCCACCAGGGGCTTGGGAACGACTCCGAGCCAGTGGCGGAACACTTCCATGTCTTCGCTACAAGAGTGAAGGAGTTTGATGGACTCCGAATTACTCATCCACTCTCTCAGCGGATCGAGGTCCTTGATCGCAAGGGGGTCGACCAGCCAGGCGTGCCCGGTCGCGTTGAGCTGAAGGAGCGCAGGCTGTGGATAAAAGGTATTACGGCGCATGAATTCTGTATCCACCGCGACTGCGTCTGCCCCGGCAATATCCTTCAGGGCTGCTAGCATGCCCGCCTGGTCGGTTACGAGTGTCCAGTTCACGACTGGTCCACCGGCTGCCGACCAGAGAAAGCGTGCGCGAGAGTCGAACCGTCGACGTATTCAAGCTCGCCTCCCAGCGGTACACCGTGGGCAATGCGAGACACGCGCTGCACGAGCGGTTTGAGCATGCGGGTGATGTAGTACGCCGTGGCCTCGCCCTCCACGGTGGGGTTCGTCGCAAGAATCACTTCGGCAAGATCACCCTCCCTCGCCAGCGCCTCAAGAATCGGCAGACCGATTTCTTCAGGGCCAATGCCATCGATGGGAGATAGGTGCCCCATCAGCACGAAGTACCGCCCTCGGTAGGTCCCGGCCTGCTCGACAGCCAAAATATCTCCGGGTGTTTCCACCACGCAGAGAAGTGATCCGTCGCGCTTCTGATCCGCACAAATTTCGCAGAGCGCCTGCTCCGCGAGATTGCGACAGCGCTCGCAGCGCCCGACACGTTCTGCTGCATCGGCAAGAGCATGGCTCAGAGCAACAGCGCCTGGTCGATCACGCTCCAGCAGATGAAGCGCCATGCGCTGCGCCGATTTGGGTCCAACGCCCGGCAGACAACGAAGGGCCTCTATCAGCGCATCGAGGCTGGGACTGAAACGCGCCATTAGAACGGAAACTTGAATCCCGGTGGCAAGGAAAGACCACCAGCCAGCGACGCCATGGCGTCCTTGTTCTGTGCTTCTACACGACGCACGGCGTCGTTGACCGCCGCAGCGAGAAGGTCCTCCAGGACGCTTTTCTCTTCCTCTAGCACCGCAGGATCAATGTCCACCCGCCGAACGTCGTGGCGACCATTCATGATGACCTTGATCAGGCCGGCGCCGGCTTCACCGGTGACTTCCTTCGCTGCCAGTTCTTCCTGTGCCTTCTGCATATCGGCCTGCATTTTCTGCGCCTGCTGCATGAGGTCACCTAAACCACCTTTCACTGTAAACACCTCGTATCTGGCCTACGTCTTGTCATCATGATGCATCAAGTCTCGACGCGCACGGAGTCGTCCAGCATATGCCCGTCGAATTCCGTAAGAAGCTGCTGCACCCTCGGATCTTCGCGAATCAACCGCCTGGCTGCTTCAACCCGCTCTGTAGCTAACCGCTCTCGTCTGAGTGCGGGGGTCTCGGTTTGGACAGCGCCCACGGTGATCTGCACCTGGACTTCACCACCGCTCCAGTTGGCGATAGCGTTCTCGATTGCCTTCTCGTGTCGCTCGTTAAAGAGATTCGAGCGTTTCTCATCGAGTATCAGCCGCCAACTAGACCCATCTCGCTGCTCAAGAGCGCAATGGGACGCGATATTCAACACGCTGCCCGATAGGCTCAACTGCTCTACCACGTCGTGCCACTGGACATCGCCCGGTCGCGTGGGCGCTGGTTCAGTCGATGGCTGCGAAGATTCAGCACCTGACGGCTTAGAGCTCGCGGCGAGGGACTGGCCATTCAGCTTTACGGGGTCGGAGTGATCTAATGGCGCGCCCTGCCTCGAATCGGTGACCTCGAGTTTCGCGGCAGGCTCCTCGGAAAATGTAGATACACCCACTGGCTCAGGTAAAGACTCTCTAGCTGTTGCCTCGGGCTGATGAGATCGGCCTAGCCGATCGACCGGTGCCTGTAAGCCATGGGTATCAGTTGGATCTACTTTCGATGGTGCCGAGGATAGCTTCTCAGCCTCAGAGGTTCGCGCGGCGGAAGCCGGAGGTGCGCTTACGGACGGAGTTTCTGAAGTAACTACTCCGCTAACTGCACCGCTGGCCGCCGATGGCGGCTCAGGCTTTTTTGCGTCCTCGCCGACCCCCGGGGCGGCCTGGGCTGACAGCTCTCCGATATCGTCGGGTGACAGAGCAGGATCAAGAGCCGCCACGGGGCGAAACGCAATCAGACGCAGCATTAGCATCTCGAACGCGGCTTTCGGATCGCCGGCAACCGCAAGATGACCACGACCATCCTGGAGAAGCTGGTAGAAAAGCTGCACATCCTCTGCCGTCATCGATGATGCAAGGCTTTTTACGCGCTCCTCATCGCCCTGTTCGGGGTCGACCAGATTGGGTACAGCCTGCGCGACGGCGACTCGATGGAGCACACTGGCGCATTCATCGGCCAGGGCAAGAAAATCGATTCCGCGCTCGCCGAGTTGGGCACACTCCTGCAAGAGGCCGGGCGCATCTTCAGCAATGAGACGATCTATCAGGGTGTAAACATAGCTTCGGTCGACAGTGCCGAGCATCGAGGCGACATCGGCCTCGCGCAGTGAGCCGCTGCAGAAAGCGATCGCCTGATCAGTGAGGCTCAACGCATCGCGCATGCTGCCCGCGGCACCTCGACCCAGAAGCCAAAGCGCTCCATCTTCGAAGCTAACCCCTTCTTCCGTTAACACATGACGTAAATGCTCGACGACTCGCCCGGCAGACATGTTCTTTAAATTAAATTGTAGGCACCGTGACAGAACCGTCGCCGGCAGCTTCTGCGGGTCAGTGGTCGCCAGCAGGAATTTCACATGCTCGGGCGGCTCTTCGAGCGTCTTTAAAAGGGCATTGAATGAATGCCCTGACAGCATATGCACCTCGTCGATGAGGTAAATCTTGAAGCGAGAGCGCGTTGGTGCGTATTGCACGTTGTCGAGGAGCTCACGGGTGTCCTCGACTTTTGTCCGGGAGGCAGCGTCGACCTCGATAAGGTCCACGCTCCGACCCTCATCGATCTCCACGCAACTTCCGCAGACGCCGCAGGGCGTCGAGGAAACACCCTTCTCACAATTCAGCGCACGAGCGAGGATCCGTGCAATAGTGGTTTTGCCGACGCCCCGAGTGCCGGTGAATAAATAGGCATGGTGTAGCCGGTCGCTATCGAGCGCGTGACGCAGGGCCTGCAGCACGTGCTCCTGGCCAACGAGCGTGTCGAATGTCGTGGGGCGCCACTTACGCGCCAACACCTGGTAGGACATAGGGACCCTGTATTGTCCGTCACGATGGAAGCGGCCCGGACAGCCACACCCCGGCACATGCATCAGCAGTTACCGTTGCTCCCTTCCGGGCCTGGCGGGGTTCACTACCTGGCATTGCGAGGGGACCGCCCGGGCCACCACAACGTCCCCCGAAGGGGGCGCGCATTGTCTCGAAATCAGTGAGGGCGGGCAAGTAAGGCCCCGCCGTTCTCCTTTCGTGATAACAAAAAAAAGACGTCACCCACACCTGCGCCTCGTGTCCAGACCCTGTCCAAATTTGCAATCGCCGTCGCGAAAATCGCGCATCCAAAGATGAACCCAAGTCGTATATGTTACGACCATTAACATTGATGTTACTATCATTAACATACAGTAGACGGTGTCCATCATGACCGGTAAAAGAGACAAAGCACGAGGTATAGGTACGGTAATTGCCATGATCGTGGCCATTGTTGTAACCGTTGGAGTATCAGGCGCTCTGCATCTTCGTGTGCAGGCGGAAGAGTCGAGCATTGCGCGTACACCGATGCCAGTCTCCAGCATCGTCTACGAAGAGCAGGCGAGCTATGCACGCGACCAGCGGTTTCTGGGCCTGGTCCAGGCCGCGACCCGCAGTCAGATTGGCTTTGAAGTCCCCGGCGCTATCGCCGAAATCCATGTTTTCGAAGGGCAGATGGTTGCTGCAGGTACCCCGCTGGCGACCCTGGATATGAAAGCGCTCAACGCTCAGCGGGAGGCCGCCGCATCGAGCATGGCGCGTGTTGCCGCGGAGCTTGAGCTGGCCAAAGCCCGCACGGAGCGCCAGAAACCGCTACGCGAGAGTGGCGCAATTTCAGAGCAGACCTTTGATGACACGCGCCTGGCCGAAAAGGCGCTGGCGTCTGCATACGCGTCGGCAAAGGCGGAGCTGTCCACGATTGATATCAATCTTGAAAAGTCCGTCCTGAAAGCCCCCTATTCCGCCCGGGTTGGCCGGCAGCTCCAGGACAAAGGAACGGTGACGAACCCAGGAACCCCTGTGTTCTCGCTGGTTGCCACGCAGGACCGGGAAGCACACATCGGCGTCGCCGTTGAACAGGCCGTCAACCTGCGACCCGGTGAGTCCTATCCCCTCACCTGGCGAGAACAGACCGTGATGGCCACGCTTCGCGCCGTGCGTCCCGACATCAACCCCGTGAGCATGACCGCCGCTGCTATTTTCGAGCTGCCACCACAAATAACCGCCTTTGATGGTGAGCCTGTCGGCGTTTCCATCCCCCGTTCTGAACCGGAGCCCGGCGGCTGGCTACCGCTCTCATCGCTTCTTGAGGGGGAGCGAGGTGTCTGGACCGTATTGGCCATTGAAGCGTCCAATGGAGGCCTTGTGACGCGCCGCGAGGTCGTCGAAGTCCTCCACGTCAGCGGCGATCAGGCCTTCGTGCGCGGATCTCTACGTTCGGGAGATGCGGTTATCGCCGATGGCATTCATCGCATCGCTCCGGGAACCCTCGTTTCTATCGCCCCAGGATCAAACCAGCAGCTCGCGAGGTCCTGATCATGTTCGCGCGTCTGCTCTATGCCAACAGCCGCTACCTGTGGCTGACAATCATCGTCATTCTCATGGTGGGCTTCGCCAGCGTCCGTTCCCTCGGGCGTCAGGAAGACCCCTCCATCACCAACTACGTGGCGAACGTTACGACTTTCTTCCCGGGCGCAGAACCTTCGAGGGTCGAGGCCTTGGTCACGCGACCCCTGGAAGATGAACTGCGCGAGATCGCGGAGGTCAAGGAAGTTCGCTCCACGTCATCGACCGGGGTGTCGTCCTTAGGTGTTGAACTCTACACCTACCTGACAGATGAAGAGATTGAACGCTCTTGGTCCGAAGTACGCGACGCCATCGACGATGCAAGCGTGGAGTTCCCTCCAGGTGTTCTTGCCCCAAATTTCGACAACGACCGCACGACCGCTTATGTACGAATTTTAGCCGTGAGCGCAGCGGACGGTTACGAACTCTCACGCCCTCTCCTGTCGCGCGTCGCAGAAGATCTGGGTGAACGTGCGCGAAGCTTTCCCGGCACCAAGCTTGTGGTGTTGTTTGGCGAATCGTCGGAGGAGATTCGCGTAGAAATTGATGAGCAGGCCCTTCTCGCGCGAAACATCAGCGTGAATGAGCTCACGCAGGCACTGCGAGGCGCAGATCCGCGACGCGCGGCCGGTCGGGCTAGCGGCGAGACCAATGACCTCCTGATCGAGATCGCCGGTGAATTCGACACCGCGGACCGTATCGCGTCGGTGATCATCCGAACGGACCGGGCTGGCAATGCCGTGAAGGTCGGGGACGTATCCCGCGTTTACCGAGCGGAAGAAACACCACCCCGCGCGATGGCCTACACCAATGGCGGTGACGGCATTTTACTCGGGGTCGCCATGAATGATGGCCTGCAGGTGGATGCCTGGAGCGCCCAGTTCGACATCTTCCTTGAGGAATACCGCGCCCAAGCACCTGGTGGCGTGAGCATCGAGACCGCCTACGATCAGGCTCTGTACACGGAAGAACGTCTGCGAGGGGTCGCTGCCAACCTCGCTATGGGCGTGGCGCTCGTGCTTGCGGTACTGCTGTTCACCCTTGGCATTCGCGCGGCTACGGTGGTGGCGGTCATTCTACCTCTGTGCACGCTGATGTCGCTGGTGCTCATGAACCAGTTCGGCCTGCCCATCCACCAGATGTCGTTGACCGGACTTGTTGTCGCCCTCGGCTTACTCGTCGACGGCTCTATCGTAATGACCGATGAGGTGCGAAAAAAGCTTCTGGATGGCGCATCACCCACGGAAGCAATTACTGGGTCCGTCGCGCGCATGCGCGTTCCACTCCTGTCCTCCACGGCAACAACAATCCTCGCCTTTGTGCCGATGGTACTCCTCCCGGGTGCGGCAGGAGATTTCGTAGGATCGATCGCAAAAGCCGTGGTGATGATGCTGAGCTCATCCCTCATTCTGGCTCTGGTCATCACTCCCGTGCTCGCGGCACGGCTGTTACCCAGCGGTCTGGAGGGCAAAAGTGGCTGGTGGAACACGGGAATAGAAGGTGGTCGATTGGGCGCTGGTCTTGCGTCGGCGCTGGAGTGGTCCGCAAGAAATCCGCTGGGCTCCGTGTCGCTGGCTCTGGCACTACCCCTCGCAGGCTTCCTCGCCTTCCCAACGCTGACTGCACAGTTTTTCCCAGGCACAGACCGCGATCAATTCATCCTAAAGGTCACGCTGCCTCCCGGGCGCTCTATCAACGATACCTATCGATTGGTCGAAAAGCTGGATGATCGCCTGCGCCAAGAGGATTTAGTACGGCGCATCGACTGGAGTATTGGCGAAAGCGCGCCGCCGTTTTACTACAACTTCATGCGCAACAAAGAAGGCATCAACGGCTATGCGCAGGCCAATGTCCTCACTACAGACAAGGATCGTACGGATGACCTAATTCGGGATCTGCAGACTCGTCTTGCTGTGGAGTACCCTGCTGCACGTATCCTGGTGCTGGGCATTGATCAGGGCCCGCCCGTGAGCGCTCCGCTGGAAGTTGAGCTCTTTGGCGAAAATTTGGAAACCCTTCGAACCCTTGGCGAAGAGTTCCGACTTCGCATGGAGCGGGTTTCAAGCATCACTCACAGCAATACGAGCCTCGTGGCCGGCGCGCCAAAAATGGTGTTTGAGCTGGATGAGCAGCGCGTCCGCATGGCTGGGCTAGATCTCTCCACGGTCGCCGGCAGCCTGGATGCCGCACTGCGCGGTCAAACGGCCGGTGAGGTCATCGAAGGAACAGAGCGCCTACCCGTTCGCGCTCGCTTTCGTGAGCAAGACTGGGGTGACCCCGAGGCCATCGCAAGCATCCGTTTGCCGCTCCCCAATGCCGCCACCGACGAAGGTATGCTCCAGAGCATCAGTTTGACGACGCTCGGTGGTTTCCGTCTTGAACCGGCCAACAGTCCCATCACGCGGAAGAACGGCGAGCGCACTAATCGCGTCCAAGGCTTCATCGTTCGGGGAGTGCTGGCGGAGGAAGCGCTTAAGGAGTTGCGTAGCATTCTCGATGCCGACCCGGTGGCCATGCCTGCAGGCTATCGCTTCTCATTCGGCGGAAATACCGAGGACCGAGCGAGCGTCGTCGCCGACATCGTGGCGCCCATGGGAATGATCATGGCGGCCATGCTGGCCACCATCGTGCTCACGTTTAACAGCTGGCGCTTATCGGCGATTGGCTTTTCTGTGTTCGGCCTGTCCATGGGGTTAAGTCTGTTGTCTCTGGCGGTTTTTCGATACCCGTTTGGCATCCAGGCATTGATTGGCGTTATTGGATCCATCGGGGTCTCGGTCAACGCGGCGATTATTATTCTCACAGCGCTGCAGCTGGATGAGGGTGCGATGCGCGGTGACACAAAGGCCGTAGCAAACGTGGTGATGGACGCAAGTCGACACATCGTTTCGACGACCATCACCACCTTCGGCGGCTTCCTTCCTCTTATCTTGGAAGGCGGTGGGTTCTGGCCACCCTTCGCCATGGCCATTGCCGGCGGTGTGTTGCTGTCGACGGTCGTATCTTTCTTTTATGTGCCACCAATGTTTATGCTCGCCTACAGAAGAAAACATAAGAAAGCACAGGCACTCATGATCGATACTCCACACGCCGTCACGGCGACGCTTACGCCGCTTAGGAGTGACGCCGCGTGACGGCCGCGACTCAGGCGCAGCGGGCCTATCACCACGGTGACCTGCACAGCGCACTCATCGTCGCGGCCGCGGAGCTGATCGAGGAAAGCGGTTCCATGAACTTCTCCATGGCCGATGCCGCGCGCAAAGCAGGGGTCAGCACAGCTGCCCCCTATCGCCACTTTCGCGATAAGGAAGACCTATTGGATTGGGTCAGCCGTCTGGCGTTCTATGGCCTGGGTGAAGGAGCGAGACAGGCCGTCGCGCGAACGCCCGACGGGAGCATCGAGAGAATCACCGCCTTGGGTAACCACTATCTCAACTACGTGAGCTCCAAACCGGCCTTCTACGATCTCATGTGGGGCGACATCGCAATTCGCGCCTTCAATCAAGATGACTTTGATCGCAATGCCTCCGGGTTCTATATCCTCCTGGATGCGGTTCAGAGCTATCTGGACTCGGAGGGCCTGACCAGCGAGCCCGCACTGGATATCGCAGTACAGCTGTGGTCGTCCGTCCACGGGATGAGCGCGATCCGCATGAGCGGCAAACTGCCCCATTTTCACCCCCAAGCCGACACCGAGAAAATGCTGGAGCGTGCCACACGCACCTTCATGGCAGGCATCAAGGCGAAGTACGCCTGAGGCCCCCAGGCATTAACCAGATTCGCGACGCATCAAATGGCTAGCTGAGGTCCGCTTGCTTCGGTAATCTCCGGTCTATGCCGCGCCTTTCTTTCTTCCGAATGCGCCATCCCGCCAGCGTACTGTTGGCGGGCGTTGCGCTGGCGCTCGTAAGCTTTTCTGATTCAAGCGACGCCCAATCAGACATCACGCGGGTCACGCGAGAAGCCTTTGCGATCCGCAAGTTTGAGGAGATTGAGCTTCCCCAGAGCAGCGTGCGCGCTGTCCATGTCTGCCTGGAGGGCTATCTCTGGGCCGGTACCCGCGAGGGGCTCGTACAGTACAAGTCGGGCCAGCAAACCGTATGGGAGCAAACCACTGATGGGGTGAACGGCCTGCCTTCGGGAATGATCAACAGCATCTTTGAAGATGACGATGGCAATATCTGGGTGGGCACCGCGCGAGGCATCGCGGTGTGGGGCATGAATGATGACGGCTTTCGCGTTGTCATCCAGTCCCAGAGCACCGATAACAAGCAGCTGAACATTATGGATATTGTGCCCGTCGGTGATCGGCTTGTTGCCGTGAGCGCTTCGGGTGACCTGCTGCACGTCACGATGAATGGAGCGAGCTACCTGGACTACCGCCCGGTACCGGGCAATACCATTCCGGCGCTGGACAACTTTAATCCAACGGCAGCCACGAGCCGCGGGAATGAACTCATTGTGTCGACCTCAGATAACGGCATTTTTCGAATTCGTTTAGAGGCGGAGACCTACGAGAACGTCAATGTGTGGCTGTCGGGCTCGCCCATCATTGACGTAGAGGCCGACGGGGATTCATTGACGTTCCTGGATCGCAACGTGGGACTCGGGTCCCTGCGCATCTCATCGGGAGAGGTTGTTGGCTACAGCTCCCCCCTCCTCGCTGAATCACAAGGTTACTATCGAGCGCTCAGCTCAGACTCATCGCGGCAAGCCTGGTTCGGGAGCGGTCCAAACCTCGTCCGAAAGCGGGGCAATGACGTCGATCTTGTCCGCCTTCCGGCGCGGGGCGATGAAATCAGGTCCATCGCCCGAGATCGAGCGGGAAATACCTGGATCGGAACCTATTACGGCCTTTTCTACGCGATCGATACAGAGTTTGACGCCTTGCGAGCGGGCAACGCAGGCGATATCGGGCTTATCAACGGCGCGGCGAGTGTAGGCGACGAACTCTTTCTTGCCGGGGAAAGCTTGTGGAGCGGAAAAACCGACGCCGATGTTTTCCACTCCACGCAAAACATCTCCGTCGCTGGCGCCGCAAATCCCGATGACTTGTTTGCTCGCGCTGCCCAAGAGTCTCAGCAGTCGGTCTCGGCTATCAAGTCCGATGGACAGCATCTCGTGATCGGATACTTCGACGATGGAATCGATGTGATCGATCTTGCGACGAAACGATCAACAAGCGTCACACGACTTGAGGATTCCGACCCGAACTTCCCAAGTTTTGGCGTGAGCGGCATCGTCGATATCGCGCCGGGCCGGTGGCTCATGTCCATCTACCTCCATGGCCTCTACGAAATGCGCGTCACCCGAGATCCGAAGGCCGCACCCGGAGTCAGCATTCGAAAGATCGCGTCGGGCCAGCGCCTGATCGGTGTGTACGCCCTGGGTGAAGACCGTCACCTGGCGATAGCCGAGGACGGGCTTTTCACGATAACCGAGATTGGGGAAGCACTGGACATGCGTCGCATGGCTGGCACACCGCAGGGCATCGTCTTTGCCGTGGAACCCGACGGCTATGGCGGCGCCTACATTGGCGTAGAGAGTGCGGGGGTTTTTCATCTGCCTCGCGAAGCGATCGAGAGCGGGCAATACCGACCGGAATCGATCCCTGTTATACATGAGCACCTAGAAAATCGAACCGTATGGCACCTCCTCCTCGACGATTCTGATGTGCTTTGGGCTACGACCAACAGTGGCGTCTATGTCTTTGACCTCCCGCGCCAACGTCTACTTTCACATGTGACTTACGTCGATGGTTTGCCGTCTGACGAATTCGAGTACGGGCCAAACGCCTCCATGAAACTACCCAACGGTGAGAAGCTGTTTGTTTCAACGCGAGGCCCCGTCATCTTTGATCGCCCCCCACTGAAGCGCGACAATCAGATAACACTGTCGTGGACGGATATCACTTCGAGCGGCAATTCCATACTCGATGATCTTCAGCTTTCGGAAGACGGCTCCGGAGCCATCGAGATCCCATTCTCTTCAATAAACGAAGGCATTGTGGTTTTCGAATACGGATACGATGACCATGTGAAAGCCCTCAATGCCGACTATGCGATCAGCTTCGACGATGGTGGAAGTTGGGTAAAGGGCAGTGGACCCCGGCTTGTCATGGCGGGGGATTCAAATTGGGGCCTGACCGAGGTGCAGTTTGGAATGCTCGACCGCGATGGCAATGTCATCTCCAATCCGTTGGAAGTTGCTATCAACGTTCTTCCACCCTGGTATATGTTCTGGCGCATCGATATTCGCGTCGCCCTCCCACTCCTCCTCCTGGTCTTGGGGTCCGTCTACACGGTGCAGTGGAGAGCACAGCGAAAGCAGCAACTAGCCATAGCCGAAGCGGAGCGGCGCAGAGAACTGTTCGAGGCAGAAATGCGCGGGCGATTGAGCGAGAAGGAAATCCTTTTGCGGGAAATTCATCATCGCGTGGGTAACATTCTCAGCAATTTTGCCTCGAATGTCAGAATCATGAAGCGCCAGGCTCGGACAGATGAAACCAAGGACACTCTTGAGCACCTCAACGCCCGCATCAAAGTTCAGTCAGCGGTGCACATGCTGCTACAGCGCTCCGACACGACCGCCATTAATGTTGCCAATATGATTCGTCAGGTTAGCGCCGGCGCCAGAGACTTTATGGATCGAGGTCGCAATGACCTCGTCATCTGCGAGGTCGACGACGTGTACATGACGTACTCAAAGGCCCAGTACCTGGGACTTATCGTGAACGAGCTCTTAACCAACAGCTACAAACACGCCGGGATCGACAACGAAGGTATTCTTGCACGCGTCTGTTTGCAGACCACGGACTCGGGCGGCGCCATTCTCTATTTCCGTGACTATGGTTGCGGTATCAGCGAAGCCGATATCAATCAGGCGATGAACGATGACCGTCGCGGAACTTCGGGTGGGCTATCACAGGTCGTAGCGATGGCACGCGAACTGAAAGGACAACCGGAAATCTGGAGCGAGGACGGAATCCACTTCACCTTTACGATCCCAGAGCGACTCATCCACTCCGCGGAGCGGGCAGACGCGACCTGAAAGTGCGCTGCCGGTCTCGGCTAGCGCTCTTTAACCGCTCGATGCGCTTCCGTAAACGAGAACTCGCCTTCTGCACGCTCGCGTTCAAGATGCGTACGGATGCGAAGAACTTCACGCTCAGGATTGTTGATGTATCGGCGATAACGGTAACCAATACGTTTGTACTCGTAGTGCTCTGAGGTACGCAATTCCGCGGGTATATGCAAGGCATCAACGCGCAACCACCAGGCCTTATCCGAGCTTGAAGTGCGGATTTCCTCAGGATCAATTGCAGCGTTCCTCGAATAATCCCAGCAGGCCTCGATCAAATCTGGCGCCTTGATAGCGAGCGACCGACATTTAGGACAACTGGCTGGATAGCTGCTGCGAAGACGCGACGCAACCGAGGCGGTCCACACGTGACCGTCACAACTCTTGCACACCCAGTGGAGGGGCTCGCTCGAACCTTTGCGCACCCGCAGCTCTGTACCGGGTGGATTTAGCGTCGGATGCAATTCTTCCGCTAGTTCGGGGGCGGCGTACTTGATCGTCTTGCACTGCTGGCAGCTTGCGGGATGCCTTGCCTCGCTTGTGCGATGGCAGATCGGTGACGACCAACTGCTTCCACAGCTGTTGCAAAGCCAATAGGCGACGCGTTGGCTGCCGGGGGCATATTCCTCCGGGCCGCGCGGATTCTTGTCGTAGTCCCACTCTTGGACGATTTCTGGATGCGCGTCCGCGAGCGTCGCTGAGGGATCTCGCTTGCCTGCGATGCGCCACTCGGTCCGCCCTTCCCGGCGGCACTCTTGACACTGATGTCCTGTGGCTAGAACTCGGTAAGGTGCCCGCTCGAAACGATGACCTACTTCACAGATCCAGGCTACCTTCTCACGACTGTAGGCAGAGATAGTTTTAGGGCAAACCGTATTGGCGTCCGAGTCCCAGAATTGCATTAGACCTGGCATTCGCGTTGCGATTGATGTCGCACAAACCGGGCAACCGCGACTGCGGTTGTGAGCCACTCGCGTCTCTTCGTAGCGATGACCTTCGGCGCACTTCCAAACGCACAGCACCGTCGAGTCCTCAGCAAGATCATCGAAGTTGCTGCCGTCTGCGGCACTTACGAAGAGCTTTCTGAGTTCGTCAACGCCGTACGCCCGATGACGCGGTGGCGGTACGACGCCGTCGGGCATTGGATGCTTTCGTCGTCCACGCTGTGCTCCGTTTGCTTTCACGGCGCCGATTCCCTTCGAGTTGTCGACCGTCATCTCTCTACCTAGGCTGTTTTATCAAACGCTGTAGATGTCGCGCTCTGCTTAACCGTGCATGAAGCCATTGAAGCCCGTCCACGTCAAGACTCCGCGCCTGTAGGCGCGGCTTTCCTAAGGGGTCCTTGCAGGGTCACTCACTGGCGATGCAAACGCGTTGGATTTATTCTCTATAGAAAACCGATTACCGCAGGCGCAATCCATCATGGGTCTGTTTCGCCAGACGTCCCCAGAGTATCGAGCCCTCGTGGTTGAGAACGAGCGAGAGTTCCGTATGGACCTCGTGTTCACCATCGAGTCCATGGATCTCGGCATTAGTGTTGTCGCCGAAGCGTCAGATTTTGAAGACGCATTGGAGGCGCTAGAGAAGGAAGAGATCGACCTTCTCGTCACGGACATCAACCTTACCGATGAACCGCAGTTCAAAGTTGGTGATCGCGATGGAACGGCACTGGCCAAGGTGGCGAGAGAACGCTTCGATGTTCCGGCCATCTTTCTCACCGCTTTTGCCGACTATGATGCTGCCGTCGTCACCCAGGCCACGGCCTCTGATCCCATTGGCTTTATTCAAAAACATGGCAGCGACGTGGGCCTTCAAACCCAGCATCTTATTCGCATGGCGATGCGGCATCTTGAGCTGATTCGCATCGAACGTGAGGGGCGACAGCAACTAGAATCCGTGGTTGACCAGCTTGGTGATGCGCTGATCTTCGTCGCTGCGGATGGCCGTATCCTTGATGTGAATACCGGTGCCTGCGACACGCTGGGCTATGACGGCGAAGAGTTGCTCGACACCGCCTGGGAAGACGTGCTTCAAGTAGAAACCATCGGCCAAAATCCGAGCTCAGCGCTGGCATCACTCATCGAACAGCGCATGAGCGCACAGCTACCCACGGTGTCACTCAAACTTAGGAATACTGAGTCTGCCCTCTTCAGCGTACAGGTCGCGCCGGTAGAGCACTTGCGAGAGCCCTGCACCCTGCTCGTGCTAAGACGACCCCAGTCGCAAGTAAGCGACTACGCAGACCTGAAGCTCGACGTCGGGAGCTCCATACTAATCATGGGTCTACGCGATGACGATTTACGGATCGACTTCGATGCAAACGAAACACGAATCTTGATGCTGGAGCTGCGCGCCGCCGTCCTTGCGGCGGTTCGTCCTGGGGACAAGGTCAGCCATCCACAAAACACCATTCTCGCTGTTGTCATGCCCGGTACTGATGAGGCTTCGGCCTTCGCACTATCGCGTTCGCTGGTAGCATCCGTGGAAACCAAGCTGAAACAAAAGCATCCCAAGCTCACGGTCCGTGGCGGGCTCTCTCATCGCTCAGCCACCATGTCCGGAAGCCTGGCCCTCGCTTCCGCCGTCGAGGCACTCGATAAGGCCAGCACCGCATCGGCGCAACAGGTTGTCGCGGCGGACGCGCACATGACCGTGAACATCACGGAGTTGAGCGATCCCGCCGACAGCAAGGCACCCACGCGACTGAAACTGGGTTTTGAAATTGCTGTCAGCATTCTTGATGTTCCGGCCGAACACGTTTTCGACATGGCCTCATTGGAGGCCGTGCTGAAGTCGATCATCCAGCCAATACCCGGTTTAGTCGCTTTCTGCGCTACAGACGTTGGCCCAGACCTGACCTGCGACTGGCGTTCTATGGTCCGGCTCTCAGACGCAGAGCTCACCGGGAACCAACTTGAAAACATCAGATCGGCATTGCCGACGAAGGTGTCCTCCCCAGAGGGGCAGGATCTCGCGGCCATCGATTTCCACAGTGCAGAGGGCGGAGGTTTTGCCCTCGTACCGATGGTGAACAGCGAGCGTGTCGCAGGAATGCTTGCGCTAATTCTCCCGGCGTCGTCGGGGCCATATGAAACTTCGACGCTCCGGGAGCGCAAGCTGGCGGCCATAGCGGGCCAACACCTTGGACGCCTCATCACTCGAGCGCGCAATACAGAGCTGGTGAATTCCGCTGGTACGACAACACCCCGCGACTACAACGTCTATTCGCTCTTACGAGCCACCGAAGAAGTCAACGCAGCAGCCATGCTCATGGAGCTAGACACTCCGATTGCAGTGGTGGGCGAGAGCGGCATGGCGCGTGTCGACCTCCTCCTCCACGCTGCCGAGCTGAGCAGCTGCGCGCAGGCACGGAGTGTACACATCGTTGAGGGCAGCAACTTTCGCCTTAGCAATCAGCTCGCAAATTTCATGGAGAGAGTACTGGGCGCCGAAGGAGGTCTTCTTGTGGTTGTCGATCCTCAGAAGATGCACCTGGCGACGCAAAGGGGCTTGGGTAAAATCATTCAGGAGCGAGTGATCACCGTGAATGGCAGCCCGCGCCCTCTGGAGGCCCTTCGCTTTGCCACGGTCACCCCGCACAAACCACAGCAGCTCACGGACTCTTCGCAACTGGACGCTGGGCTGTCATCTGCCCTGGGCGCGGGTGTACTCGCTCTACAACCTCTGCGGAACATGCCAAAAGACCACATTTTGCAGTGGGCGGCGGTCATGCTCAGAGCTGAGTGCTCTGGCGCAGGGAAAACTCCCGTAAGTCTTTCTGAGGACGCTCGAGAGGCAGTACAAACACATGCCTGGCCTGGGAACCTTATCGAGCTTCAAAGCCGCTTGAGGACCGCGGTCCAGCGCGGTACACGCGACGAGGTATCGGAAATCGACCTGGGGCTTTTTCAGTTGCGTAGCGTCGCAGGTGGCTGGACGGGCGAACAGGTCTCAACAGCCGATAACCGACTAAAGCCGCTGGCGCAGGCACTGGTTTTAGCCATCGACATCGGCCGGAATCTCAGCTCACCGCCCCCCGTTGGTGACTGGCTCGCTGACGAGCTCATGGAATACGCCAACGAGCGCTACGAAGGATCAGAGGAGCCCTTGGGCGATGCCGCCCGATTTCTGGGAATCGAGTTACCTTTCGCGCAGGAACTGGTCAGCAGCGCGGCCGCAACCGCGACAGATCGCGCGTCTCAGGAGTTCTGGCACGCGACACGGACCGCCGCACGAACATGGCTCGATGGCTCACCGAAGATGGATAGGCAGTTCCACAAAATTCTTGCGCCGCTCCTTACGGAACCCCTGAACGCCTTTGGCAAATCCCTCAGCCAAGAGCAGCAAAAACAGATTGCAGGCCGGATTTTCTGCGGATATCTTGAACCCTGACGGAATCCTTCGCGGTGTGCGGAGACGAGCGAGCATTGGCAGACGTAACTTCTTTATATGGTGATCAAAGCACCGAGCGCTTCGAAAAGCGCCGGAAAGCCCGCGCCGAGTCGTTCGCTGCAGTGGAAGTTGGTGCCTCGCAACTTCGCTCCGGATTCTCAGCGCGGCTCAATATGCTCTGCAGCCTGGCGGGCGAGCGAGAGCTCGGACGCGGACGCCTCGAAGATCTGTGTGAACTCAACGAGAAGTGGGTGCCCAGCGACGTACAGGCCTGGCTAACTTCAGACTGGGTGCCGGGCGCCCGCGATCTTGACATGCTCGTTAGGTTTCTGTGCAGGTCACTTGAAGGTAAGCGAGACAGCCGCTTGTGGGAGGCTTTTTTACTCTACGGCTCGGAGCACGTCGCAAACCCATTGCTTGATATCGCGAGTGCGAGTGATGCTGAGCTAACGGAGCTCGCCTCCCGAGTCTTACTCGAGATTACCCGCGAACATCGCATCGCTCCTAGCAGCTACGATGTCGATCAAGCTCTGGCAGACACAGTCTCTGCACTCAAAGATCTGAATGTGACCTCTGCCCGCGAGGAACTTCAGCCTGGGCACCGCCAAGTCATCGCCACGCGTGTTTTTGGCTCAAGCATCAGTCGTCGCTAACAAGTAGACGACGAGCGCCTTCGCTGTAGCAATGCGGCGATTTCGTCTTAACAGCGCTGTGTTTGTAGCAAGAGCCGTGTCTATCTGATCGTCCACGGTTACCTGATGGAAAGGTTGTCTCTAACCTGGTCCAGCATAGTGCTGACGGCAGCCAGTATTTGCTCTCGGAGGTTGGCATCACAGTCGAGCCACACATCAGGCCAGTTAAAATTGGCTCTTGCGTGAACTTGGCCCCGTTGATCAGCCTCCATCCAGATCACGCAGTCCAGACGAACCCAACTCAGCTCGGGAGACGATAAAGATGAAGTCGATGCGGCATGAAGTCGGTTCAGTTCAGAAATGGTTTCGTCGACCGAACCCAGTGCAACTTGTTGGAACTGCCACTCCATCGCCATGAGTGCTTTGGGTAGCTCTACAGCCGCACGCCAAGAATCATCGCTCTCCTTCCTGGCGATGATCGGAACCTCAAGTTTGACCTTGTCCTGAAACGGTTTCTGGACGGAGTTCATGACCGTAATCAGCGTGGGAAAGCATCATACTACCTCTTTGTTCACATTATTTCATTTTTTAGCATCGGGACTTCGGGTGAACGCGGGGGTGTAGCCGGCCGACTGAGAACCTCTAAACTCAGAGGTTGGCGCGCCCACGAGGATTCGAACCTCGGACCGCCGGCTTAGAAGGCCGATGCTCTATCCAGCTGAGCTATGGGCGCGGAGGCGTGCATTTTACATGGCTGCCCGGCGTTGCCCTAGTTATTCGGTCGCGCTGGCCCGATCTAAAAGCAATCTTCTATCCCAAACGGAAATCAAGAAACAGCTGCGGAAAACACGGTCGCAAGCCGATCGCGGCGACCCGAGCGTATGCGAGTTCTGCGACCAAAAAGTCAGGGTGTTTACATGATCGGCTAAGAGCTGGGGTGGCCGAGGGGTCTCGAACCCCCTACCTCCGGAGCCACAATCCGGTGCTCTACCTGGTGAGCTACGGCCACCACTAAAAGGTCCTGAGTCGGTCCGGCCGGATCGTATTGCGCTATGGCGACGCAAGCCCATTGATCCGACGATTTGGCCCGAGGATGAGGAAGAGACGGTTGGTCGGGGTAGAGAGATTCGAACTCCCGACATCCTGCTCCCAAAGCAGGCGCGCTACCAGACTGCGCTATACCCCGAAATATCGTACCGTCTTCCAAGTTACCGTAGCGCGAGTATCTCGCACGGGCAACCCCGTTTTAGGGAGCGCGAATGGTACTGATCTGCCCCTGACCCGTCAACGAAATAGACGGGTTTTACAGCGGCCTCAGTCAGACGCTCTCCGCCACTGTGTGCCGCCGGCACCGTCCTCAAGAACCACGCCGGCCGCGGTGAGGTCGTCGCGGATCTCATCGGCTCGCGCAAAGTCTTTCGCTGCTTTTGCGGCGGCCCGTTCTAGGATCAGCGCTTCGATGGCATCGGCGCTCAGGCCACCTTCGTCGCCGCCCTGTAACCACTCAATGGGATCCTGCGCCAGAACCCCAAGCAGATTCCCCGCCGCGAGCAGTCGCGCCTTGAGCATGGGCTTTTCGGCATCCTCAGCTTTGTTCAGATCGCGGGCGATGGCGTGAAGTTCTGAGATAGCCAGCGGCGTATTCAGATCATCGCAAAGCGCGTGATAGAAAGGCTCACCCGCGAGCACGACATCCTGATCGAGTTCGATGTGTTCGACGCTGCGAAGCGTGTTGTAAAAACTAGTGAGCGCGGCTTCCGCCTGATCAAGCAGATCCGACGAGAAATTCAGTGGCGAACGGTAGTGCGCACTCAACAGGGCAAAACGCAGAACCTCGCCTCGATATGCTCCGAGAAGATCACGAATCATGCGAACGTTGCCCAGGGACTTGGACATCTTTTCGCCATCCATATCCACATAGGCATTGTGCATCCAGTACCGCACAAACTCATCGCCGTAGGCGCAGCAGCTCTGGGCGATTTCGTTTTCATGATGCGGGAAGATCAGATCCCGGCCTCCGCCATGGAGATCGATGGTGTCGCCGAGGTGGGCCTTAATCATGGCGCTGCACTCGAGATGCCAGCCCGGGCGTCCGCGACCGTAGGGGCTCTCCCAACCAGGATCTTCGTCAGAGGATGGCTTCCAAAGCACGAAATCACCGGGGTGCCGTTTATAGTCAGCCACTTCCACACGGGCGCCAGCGAGCATGTCTTCGAGGCTGCGTCCAGATAGCTCCCCGTAATTTTCCATGGAGGTGACGTCGAACAGCACGTGCCCCTGGGACTCATAGGCATGGTCACGCTCAATCAGCACCTCGATGAGTGCCAGCATCTCGGGGATGTTGTCCGTCGCGTGAGGCTCCAGCGACGGCGGCAATGCATTTAGCGCTGCCACATCCTCACGATACTTCTGGGTGAACTCGGTACTGACCGCCTCGATGCCCTCGCCCCGCTCCCGGGCGGCAGTGATGATCTTGTCGTCGATATCCGTGATGTTTCGGGCGTAAACGACCTCGTCGTATTGGGTCTGAAGCACTCTAAAAAGCGTATCGAACACGACGACGGGGCGCGCGTTCCCAATATGAGCGAGGTTGTAAACGGTCGGCCCACAAACGTACATGGTGACGCGACTGGGATCTGCTGGCACGAAAGGCACCTTCTTTCGTGCTTTGGTGTTGTAGATCTGTAATGCCATGGCCGTTTCCGTTATCTCCGTTGCCGTTTAAGCAGAGCGCTGGTTAAGCAGAGCGCTGGGCCCAAACGTCACGCAGGCCGATCACCTGATTAAACATCGGGCCATCAGTGGTGTGATCGTATCGATCCGCCACAAAGTACCCTTCCCGCTCAAACTGGAACCGGTCCTCAGCGTTGGCACTGACCAGCGATGCCTCGACCATCGCCCCACCAACAACGGTCAGCGACTCAGGATTAAGGAAATCCATGTATTCGGCACTGCCGCGATCCGGCGCTGGGTCCGTAAAGAGACGATCGTAAACACGTATCGTGGCCGAGACCGCCGTCGCCGCATCTACCCAATGAATCACACCTTTGGGCTTGATGCCGTCCGGAGGGTCCTCGCCCAGGGAGCCTTCAATCACATCGGCGATCACCGCGGTCACATTGCCCTGCTCGTCTTTCTCCACATCGACCGCCTCAACAACATAGGCACCACGCAGACGCACGCGCTTCCCAACCACCAGGCGCTTGTACTTCTTGTTGGCTTCTTCGCGGAAATCCTCCACATCGATGTACAGCTCATTCGAGAAGCTGACAGAGCGTGAGCCAAGATCTTCGCGACTCGGGTGGTTGGCGAGGGTCAGCGACGCGTGAGCGGCATCGAGGTTTCGCAGCTTCAGATGCAATGGCCTCATCACGCACATAGCACGAGGCGCGTTCTGATTGAGATCATCACGAATCGCGTGCTCAAGCATCGCTACGTCGACAACGCCGTCAGATCGCGTAGTGCCGACCATTTCGCAGAAATTGCGAATCGCCTGCGGCGTGTAGCCCCGTCGGCGCATTCCAGCAATTGTGGGCATGCGAGGATCGTCCCAGCCAGAGACAATGCCATCGTCCACAAGGGCCTTAAGCTTTCGCTTGCTAGTGACCGTGTAACTGGTATTCAGTCGACCGAATTCGTACTGGCGCGGACGGCTGGGCACGGGCAGGTGCTCGATCAACCAGTCGTAAAGGGGGCGATGATCCGCAAACTCCAGAGTGCACACCGAGTGTGTGATGCCTTCGATGGCGTCTTCCTGGCCATGGGCAAAGTCATAGGTCGGATAGATCGGCCAGGCGTCACCGGTCTGGTGGTGGTGGGCGCGACGAATGCGGTAGAGGATAGGATCGCGCATGTTCATGTTCGGATGCGCCATGTCGATTTTCGCGCGCAGCACCCTCGCGCCAGCTTCAAATTCCCCCGCACGCATGCGTCGCAGCAGATCCAGATTCTCCGCCACGGATCGATCGCGGAAAGGGCTGTTCTTGCCGGGCTCTGTTAGCGTACCGCGGTACTCTCGCGCCTCTTCCGGTGAAAGGTCGTCAACATAGGCAAGGGTCTTTTCGACGAGGTATTCCGCCCACTGGTAAAGCTGCTCAAAGTAAGCTGACGCGTATCGAACCTCGCCGTCCCATTCGTAGCCCAGCCATGCCACGTCGGCCTGAATAGACTCGATGTACTCTTGGCTCTCCTTCTCCGGATTTGTATCGTCGAAGCGGAGGTTGCAGACGCCGCCAAATTCCTCAGCCAACCCGAAGTTCACGCTGATAGATTTCGCGTGGCCGATGTGCAGGTAACCATTGGGTTCCGGCGGGAAGCGCGTCACAACCTTCTCGACCGTCCCCGACGCGAGGTCATCGGTAACGATTGAGCGCAGGAAGTTGCTGCTGGGGGCTCCAGGCTCCACAGTCGATCTCTCTTGGTCAAAAAAAGCGGCGTAGTATAGCGCCCGTGCACCCCGTGGCGACCGCTCCTTGCGTAATTTTTGCCCCACCCGCCGCTTGAGATGACGGTTCTATCAGAACGACAAAACCGCTAAGATCGCGCCCCTCGATAAAGACGCATCCTCGCCTCTCACCGATTTAGCGGAAGGATTGCCGACCGGCGGGAATTTCGGTGTCGCGTCGGACGCCCAAAGCAGACACTAAATATAGATAGGACTTCTCATGGTCACCCTGAACACCACCTACGGCCCCATCACCCTTGAACTCGATGAGGAAAAAGCGCCGAAGACCGTCGCTAACTTTCTTATGTATGCGCGTGAAGGCTTCTACGACGGCACAATTTTTCATCGTGTCATCGACAACTTCATGATTCAGGGCGGCGGCTTTGACGGTGATATGCAGCAAAAAAGCACCATGGAGCCGATCGAGAACGAGGCTGACAACGGCCTGAAGAACGATTTCGGCACCATTGCGATGGCCCGGACCATGGATCCCCACTCCGCAACCGCACAGTTCTTCATCAATGTGAAGGACAACGACTTCCTCAACCATTCTGGGAAGACCATGCAGGGATGGGGTTACGCGGTCTTTGGCCGCGTGGTCGCCGGTGAGGAAGCGCTGGACAAAATCCGCGGCGTACCGACTACCTCACGGGGAGGCCACCAGGACGTGCCCGTTGAAGCAGTCCTGATCGAGTCCATCGTCGTCGACGAAGACGCCGACGCGTAAAGACCCGAATGAGCGGGGCCACTTATTTCATCTCAGATCTTCATCTGGATGCAGAGCGGCCCCACGTCACTCGGGCACTCGAGGGGTTCCTGACGGCGAGGCGTGACGCCGAGGCCGTTTACATACTCGGTGATCTGTTCGAGTTCTGGATTGGCGATGACGACGACAGCGCTATAGCGACCGACGTCGCTCAAATCCTTGCCGATTTTTCATCGGCCGGCCCTAGTCTCTTCTTGATGCACGGCAATCGCGACTTCCTTTTGGGAGAGCGCTTTGCCGAAGAGACCGGCGCAGTGCTCCTTGACGATCCAACGGTGACGGAGATTGGCGGAGTCCGTGTGCTTCTCATGCATGGCGACAGCCTCTGCACTCGAGACGAGGAGTACCAGGCGTTTCGAGCGCTAGCGCGATCTCCCGATTGGCAGGCCTCGGTACTTGCTCAGTCCCTCGATCAGCGTCGCGCGATGGCCTCGCAGCTGCGCGCTGCCAGCAAGGATGCAGGTAGCCGCAAAGCCCCCGATATCATGGACGTGACGGAAAGCGAAGTGGACAAAGCACTGGCGGAGTCGGCAACGAACGTCCTAATCCATGGACATACCCACCGCCCCAATCGCCACGCGACCGAGGCCGGGACTCGATGGGTATTGGGTGACTGGGATCAATCGGGGTGGTACATCAAAGCTGAGCCGGACAATATAGAGCTCATTGAATTCGATATTATTCAATAGCTTAAAAAGATAATATCAAGTCAATTCTATTTGGGTGGCCCGGAATGGAATCTCAAATCCGTGTCCGAAGACTCAATGAGCTTCTGCTCTCGCTCCAGCAAGGCAGCTAAGCGCGGCTCGAGATCAACCTCAGGCCCCAGCGATTTAGCCAGTGCCAGATAGTCCTGGAAATGACGGGCTTCCGACTTCAGAAGACTGCGATAAAAGCCGGCAAGCTCATCATCGAGTACGGGCAGGAGCGCAGCAAAACGTTCGCAGGAACGCGCCTCAATGATGGCGCCGATCAATAAAGTATCCAGCAGCCTCAATGGCTCTTCCTTCGCGGCCAAGGTTCTCAGACTCGCGGCGTAACGGGCCGCCGATAGCTGAGGATAGGGAAAATCGCGCGCCTCGATGATTGCCAGCACTTGCTCAAAATGGCGCAGTTCCTCTCGCGCGAGCCGAGACAGTTTATGCAACAGGCTTGGGTGCTCGACGTAGCGATACATGAGATTCAACGCCGTCGCGGCCGCCTTCTTCTCGCAGTTGGCGTGATCCACCAGCAATACGGGCAAGTTCTCAGGCTCTGCGGCAGCTTCGATCCAGGCTGCAGGCGTGGGGCAAGGTAGAAACTCGCGAAGGGGCCCAAGATCAACATCGATCTTCAACGCGGCTGTCATCCTGCACTCTCCCGGCCAAACAGATCGGGCGCGAGGTAGTAGCGATCGTAATGCGCGGACGAAAGCGCGTAATACTCGGCATCAATCTGCTCACGGAGCTCTACCAACGAATGCTCTCGGTACGCCAGATTGACTTCAAAACCAAAGGCCGCAGGGTTTTCGATCTGCCCGGCGCCGGCTTTTAAAAGGGCGAAGATCCAACAGTGGGGATCGTGATCCGGGTTATGTCGGATCTGTTGCGTTTCGAGCTGCCAGCTCAGTAGGGAGCGGTCGACAATACGAAAGCGGTTCTGAACGCATTGGGCCAGAAACTGGGCCAAACGCGCATCGACGATGCGCTTCTGCTCTTCCGTATATCCGTTCCAATCGATGACCTCGTGGGCGTAACGTTTGCAGCCACGACAGACCGCATCACCGATACCTGTCGAACAGACACCAATGCACGGGGTTTTTACTTTCGGGAGGATAGACAAGGGCTCAGGGGTAATCTCGTTGTAGGTGCAAGGATAATGTGTTCCTGCAATTGTTGCACTGAACGGCGCGTGTATTGCGCTATTTTCCAGCCTGAGGCCCGCTTCTATGTGTCCAACATGAATACTTGGGCGAAATATATTCAGCTCCTGAATAACACCCATAAACCCCTGATTTCTGGTGCGATTTGATGCCGTGATCTATAATTCGTCCACTGCATTTCGGGGGACTCTGACCAGCCTGTGCGCAAAGCTTTAGCGCTTAGCACCTAGGCGGAACCTGCATTGTTCCCTCCCAACGTACCGAACAAGTAAGGAGTTACTCATGCTGGACGCCTATCGCGAACACGAAGCTGAACGCGCCGCCCAGGGCATCCCCGCCAAGCCTTTAAGCGCAGAGCAGGTCGCGGGTCTTATCGAGCTCCTCAACAACCCACCGGCTGGTGAAGAAGCTTTCCTGTTGGACCTGCTGGCTAAACGCATACCGCCCGGCGTTGATGAGGCGGCCTATGTAAAAGCCGGCTTTTTGTCTGCCATCGCAAAAGGCGAGGCCGAGTGCGCACTGATCAGCGCTTCAGACGCAGTGAAGCTCCTCGGCGACATGCACGGGGGTTACAACATTGAAACCCTCGTGGCGCTGCTCTCTGACGATGCATTGGCCGCTCAGGCCGCCGAAGAGCTGAAGCACACACTGCTCATGTTCGAAGCCTTCCACGATGTGGCTGAGCTCGCAAAAGACGGAAATACGCACGCACAGTCCGTGATGAAAAGCTGGGCCGACGGCGAGTGGTTCACGAATCGCCGTGAGGTACCTCAATCCATCAAGGTCACCGTGTTCAAAGTAACCGGCGAAACCAACACGGACGACCTGTCCCCTGCCCCCGATGCCTGGTCTCGCCCGGACATCCCCCTGCACGCGCTGGCCATGTACAAGATGACCCGCGATGGCCTGACGCCCGAGGAACACGGTGTAAAAGGCCCCATGAAACAGGTGGAAGACATTCAGGCCAAAGGCCTGCCCGTTGCCTTTGTTGGAGACGTGGTCGGTACAGGCTCATCGCGTAAGTCTGCGACCAATTCTGTGCTGTGGTTTTTCGGTGACGAAATTTCGGGCGTTCCCAACAAGAAAGGCGGTGGTATCTGTATCGGCGGCAAGGTCGCACCGATCTTCTACAACACCATGGAAGATGCTGGCGCACTGGTTTTTGAGGCGCCCGTCGACAACCTCGGCATGGGTGATGTCATCGACATCCGTCCCTATGAAGGCAAAATCCTCAACGAAGCCGGTGAGACGATTTCTGAATTCGAGCTCAAGTCTGATGTCCTTCTGGACGAAGTACGCGCCGGTGGCCGCATCAATCTGATCATTGGCCGCGGCCTGACGACGCGCGCTCGTGATGCCCTGGGTCTACCTACCTCGGAACTGTTCCGCACCCCCGAACAGCCGGTCGACACGGGCAAGGGATACACGCTGGCACAGAAGATGGTGGGTAAGGCCTGCGGTATGGACGGTGTTCGCCCCGGAACCTACTGCGAACCGTTGATGACCACCGTGGGTTCCCAGGACACCACGGGGCCCATGACCCGCGACGAACTGAAGGATCTGGCGTGCCTCGGCTTCTCTGCGGATCTGACAATGCAGAGTTTCTGCCACACGGCGGCTTACCCCAAGCCCGTGGATATCGATACGCAGCATTCCTTACCAGATTTCATCATGACCCGCGGCGGTGTAAGCCTGCGCCCCGGTGATGGCATCATCCATAGTTGGCTAAACCGCATGTTGCTGCCTGACTCCGTCGGTACCGGTGGCGATTCCCACACGCGATTCCCCATGGGAATCTCGTTCCCTGCGGGCTCGGGTCTGGTGGCTTTCGCCGCGGCAACGGGTGTGATGCCGCTGGACATGCCCGAGTCTGTGCTGGTTCGCTTCAAGGGTGAAATGCAGCCGGGCATCACGCTCCGAGACCTGGTCCACGCCATCCCTTACTACGCGATACAGCAGGGTCTGCTGACCGTTGAGAAAAAGGGTAAGAAGAACATCTTCTCTGGGCGCATCCTGGAAATTGAAGGACTTTCTGATCTGACCGTTGAGCAGGCCTTCGAACTGTCTGACGCATCTGCAGAACGGTCCTGCGCCGGCTGCACCATCGACCTGTCCGAAGATACGGTCTCTGAATACCTTCGCTCGAACATCGTATTGCTACGCTCGATGATTTCTGAGGGCTACGGTGATGCGAGGACCCTCGAGCGTCGCTCTCGCAAGATGGAAGAGTGGCTGGAGAATCCTACGCTGATGCGCGCAGACGCCGACGCCGAATACACGGCAGTGATCGAGATCGATCTGGCAGACGTGAAAGAGCCTATCGTTTGCGCACCGAACGACCCCGATGACGCCCGTCTGCTTTCAGAGGTTGCCGGCGACAGCGTCGATGAGGTGTTTATCGGCAGCTGCATGACCAACATCGGTCACTTCCGCGCGGCCGGGAAGCTTTTGGATCAGCACGGCGGCACCATCAGCACACGCATGTGGGTGGTTCCCCCCACGCGCATGGACGAGCACCAGCTCATGGAAGAAGGCTATTACAACATCTACGGGAAAGCGGGTGCGCGCACCGAGATGCCCGGTTGCTCCCTCTGCATGGGTAACCAGGCGCGAGTAGCTGCGAACTCCACTGTGCTTTCAACCAGCACCCGCAACTTCCCGAACCGACTGGGCGATGGTGCGAACGTGTACCTGACGTCAGCCGAGCTTGCGTCCGTAGGCGCGGTTCTCGGCAAGCTTCCGACGCCTGAGGAGTATCTGGAGTATGCGCAGAACCTGGACTCTATGAGTGCCGAGATCTATCGCTACATGAACTTCGACCAGATCGTCGAGTTCCAGAAGAAGGCGGAAGACGGCGCGCGCATTGCGGCGGTGGAGATCAGCGAAGTCGCGTAGCAGCGTTTCCAGTCTCCATGCGCAAAACGGGGTCTCAGGCCCCGTTTTTTGTGCGCGGAAAAGTATTGTGCGCTGTCCAGTTCGCCACGGTGAAAACTTCCCTTAAGGGCCCGATGGTCGCTCCGGCATTCCCGGTGTAGAACGAATCACCAGAAGTTCTTCAGAAAACACGCGCGATCCGACGAGGCGATCCAACTCTCCGGTCAGGTCGTCCAAAGAACGTCGCTGCATGCGACAGCAGGTCAAGAAATCCCTAAGCGCCTCCTGCAACGAACTGCCCTGCGCCTGTAGCTGCATGTCCACGCGCTCGAAGTAAATGGACCCACCCCAGTAAAACGTTGGATAGGCGCCTCGACGCTTCAACTCGGGCATGTAGTCGGGAAGCGGCATATCAGCATCGTGAAGCGGTGCTATCGCAGGCAACATCCGTTTTTCTCGTCGGCGAATCGCTTCGGCTTCGTCGATAATTCCCGCTTCAACCATCACACTGAACTGCAGGTACGAGGCAAAGCCTTCAGCAAACCACGCGTTACTTCGGCCGAGATAGGGAAGAATGAGGTGAGATAGCTCATGAGGCGCCGTCCAGTCATCGCGGAACTCGTCGAGACTGTATATGGGGTCAACGTGGAAATTGATGGACTGCTTTCCCGCCCGCCAGGTATTGGCCCAGGGGACCGGTTCATCGCTGTTTGCAGCGCGATGAAAGTGAACATGGACGTCGAAGGGGAAAGGACCGACGTAGCGCTCAAGCGCGCTGCTCGTTTCGGTAATCCACGACCGCAGCTTCGTGCGCTCGGTCGCCGTGAAGTCGTCTTCCCAGTACCATCTTAACTCTGCGCGGACCTGAACACTCGGCGTCAGCAGTGTAAGAAGGAAGAATACAGCGAGTGCCGTCCGGATAAAGGTCGGGAGGGAGACGTTCTTAGATCGAAAATTGCAGTCCACGAATACGTCTACGCAGCTCTCGGCGCAAACGATTGACGGAAACCTGTTCAGAACCTGGTTCATACAGCAGATGCATCAGTTGCTCGTGGATTCCCATGATTTGACCGCGCCTCTGCGGCCATCGTTCACTCGCTCGCTGCGCAAGTAGCGCGGGAGTCTCACCAGACTCCGTATCCAACCCGCGCCATTCAAGGGCGCGACGAAAACGCAGGAATTCCTCCTCGAATACTGGGCGCGGGTGTGATTGACCCGCTCGGAACAGGAACAGGGAAACCAGGGCCATCGTAAAAACACCACTTCCCAACAGAACTCCCAGGGATCGGGTTACGGAGATTTCCCCCAGTACCCCCTTGAGCAGGTCAAACTGCGCGTCGCTATCAAAACCAGTGACCCAACTCTGCCAGCGATAGGTGAGCGCGTCATAGCGCAGCCGAAGAGAGTTTATCCACCCGATGCCTCGATAGCGCAAAGGAGACAAGGGCGAGTCTGCAAGGAAACTGCCCTCGGCGGCCACCGCTCGTTCCAGACCGTACTGAATACGATCCGGCGAGACGGCTGCAGTGGGGTCCACGCGCACCCAGCCCTGTCCAGGAATCCATACCTCGATCCAGGCGTGGGCATCGAACTGGTGAACGATGACTGTGCGGTTGAGGGGATTGATTTCTCCTCCGAGATAGCCGCCGACAATGCGCGCCGGGATGCCGACACTGCGCAACATCACTGCAGCGGCATAGGCATAGTGCTCACAGAAGCCGCGTCGAGACTCGAAGAGGAAGCGATCCATCACATCCGTATCACCAAGCAGCGGTGGTTGTAAGGTGTAAAAGAACGGCTCGAACCTGAAGTACTCAAGGATTCGCTCAACAAACAGCTCAGCGGACCCACCGGCCTCGTCGTACATCTGCTCGGCGAGTGCTCTCGTGCGGGGGTTCTGCTGTGATGGCAGGCGTGTTTCAAGCCTCGCACGCCATTCTCCAAGATCCCTTTCCGCCACCGCGTCAGGCCAGCTCCGCACGCGGTACTGATATTCGTTTTCGACAATAGCCGGTGTGAATAAACGGAAATCGTTGAGACGCATAACGCCAGCGTTTTCGCTCCGCGCATATTGGAGCCCGTAGAGCCAATTCTGCTGCGTGGGCTCCATAATGATGCTGTATTCAATAGGCTCGCCGCGTAAGTCCACATCCGGTTCTTTTCGCTGACTGGCCGGCACCTCGAAAAATCGCAGGCTACGCCAGGTATCGCCATCCAGCGCGCTCATTACCAACCCACGCCAGTAGAGCTCGGACGAGGGAGGAATTTCGCCATCAAACTGCGCTCGAAAAGCCACTTTTGTCGATTGGCTTAATTGCGCCACATCTCCTGGACGCAGCATGTCGCTCATACCGGTTTTCGCCGTGTGAGCCTTAAGGGGAACGGTCCAGAGCGGGCCGATACGGGGAAAAAGGAAAAACAGCACGAGCATCAACGGTACTGCCTGAAAAAGCATGATCCCTGCGAGCCGCAATGGCCGCAGATCTCCCAGCGTGCCAGTGGGACGATGGACACAGATCAATGCGGTAGTCAGAGCCCACACCATGATCACTGCGTAAACCACAAGCAGCAGGTCCTGGCTGAAAAGAAAAGCCGTGAGACAGACAAAGTAACCCAGAAAGACGACAACGTAGGCGTCCTTGCGAGAGCTCATCTCTGTGAGCTTCAGAGCGAACGCCGTTAGAAGAAACGCCACCATGGGCTCCATCCCCAGGAGGGAACCAAAACTGAGGACGATGCCCCCCGCCGCGGCAATAGACAGCACTACCTTGACCCAGCGCCCGGGTAGATCGAGAGCGCCACGAAAGGCCTGAATACGCCAAGCAAAGGCCACCAGGTAAACGATAACGACCCACGAGGGTATGCGCTGAATATGTGGCAGCAGGAGCAGGATTTGTGCAGCGATGATCCACAGCAATGCGGGACGGGGCAGCTGTTCCGCCTGCTTCATGGTCTGTCGACCAACCCGAAGGTTGCCAACGCGCGCAGCGCCTCCGTCCTCTGACGGTCGCCCTTTGCGGGTAACAGCTCTACACCGGGCAAACGCAATCCAAACTCAAGCTCCTTACGGTGATACTCCAGGATCCAGTGGCTCAGTACCGATAGCCTGCGTTCATCGGTCAGCCCCGGGAAGGCAGACCAGTCCAGCCATCGGGAATCGGAAACTATTTCTGCATATTCCTTGCTGAGCAGTGTCTGGCCTCTCGCCAGCGCCTTCCAGTGAATACGCCGCGGGCTGTCTCCATCCCTATATTCTCTGATCCCAGCGAACTCATCATCGCCGATGGAACCAAGGTGCGCCCCGTCACGCTCATCACCGCCGCCATCCAACTGGGGTTCTACTCCAGAAATGGGCGAGGGATACACGAGCGACACCAGATCCAGATCAACCCAAGTCCAGCAGCGCAGCAGGCCCAGGGGATAAACACTCTCGATGCGCAACCGCCCGGGACGATACCAGCCGCGCTCATGGACCGGCAGGTGAAGTTTGAGTTCCCTCGCCTGCCCCGCTTCCAGATCTACCTCTTCTTCTGCGACCATCGCTGGACTGCTGAAAAGTCCCACAAGGAAACGTCTGCGCCGACGCTCTTCCTCAGGCTCCGGCCACCCGACGCGCAATGCGAAATGCCCGCGCCGATCGGCCGTGAGGCGCAGGCGGAAGGCCGCGCGGCGACCGGCGAAGGCATCCTCCGCACTAAGCGCCGTAATGGTCAGACCTGAGAGGTTCGCGTAGCTATGCAGCACGGCGACAATAAAAACATTGGCCAACAGAAAGGTCAGCGCATAACTCATGTTGTTCTGGTAATTGATCGCCGCCACGAGCATGACGAGGAGACATGCGCCGAAGAAAAACCCGGTGCTTGATGGAAAGATGAAGATGCGACGCTGATCGAGCGTCACAGAACGCGACCGGGGAATGCGCCGATCAAGCCAGCGCGACCAGCGCTGGCGAAGACGATGGGTCAGCGAAGCTCTCGATTGTGCGGCGATGTCACTCATCAGCGGCCAACTCCTGCACGGGAATACGAAAGTTCAGACGACGTCGACTTCGCGCCGAAGCAAGGTAACCAGTGCCGTCCCTCCACCGGCAAACCCGCCACCAGGTTGCAGACGATGCGCGGTCACCGCAGGCAATACTGCCTGAACGTCATCGGGAAGTACGTGATCGCGACTATCCATCAGCGCCCAGGTTTTGGCACTTCTGAGCAATGCCAATACACCTCGGGGTGAAAGGCCAACAGCAAACTCACCGCCCTCACGACTGCGCGCCGCGAGTCGTTGCACATAGTCCAGCAAAGACTCTGAAGCATGCACCTCGTCGACGGCTCGGCGAATCTCCGCTAACTGAGCTTCACTAATACGTTGGGCGAGCTTTGGCATTGTTGTAGCCACTCCCGTGTTCTTAAGCATCTCGCGTTCAGCGCCCGCGGAGGGGTATCCCAACTCGATGCGCATAAGGAACCGATCGAGTTGGCTCTCTGGCAGCGGGTAAGTGCCCGACTGTTCCAGAGGGTTCTGTGTGGCGATCACAAAGAACGGTGAGGGCAGCGGGCGCGTCTCTCCTTCTAAGGTAACCTGACCTTCGGCCATGGCCTCGAGCAATGCACTTTGCGTGCGCGGTGTACTGCGATTGATCTCATCAGCGAGTAACACCTGCGTGAAAATAGGCCCTGGATGAAAGCGGAAAGTGTTGTCCTCCCGGTGGTAGATGGAGAGCCCCAGAATATCCGCTGGCAGAAGGTCGGACGTGAACTGAACGCGTTGATAGGACAGGCCCAGCACCGTCGCCAGGGCATGAGACAAGGTCGTCTTACCCATGCCGGGAAGATCTTCGATCAGCAGATGGCCGTTGGCGAGGAGGCAGCAAAGCGCCAGTCGCAGTTGCTCTTCTTTGCCCAGAAGCACCGAGGAAATCTCCTCGATGGCGGCATCTACCAGTACTCTCGTTTGGCCACTAATGGCGTCGTCTCCTCAGTGCGATCGATATAGATGCTACGAGACTGCGTCCAGCCCGCGCTGTAGATCCGCTTTCAGATCTGCAACCGCCTCGAGGCCAACGGCAATTCTGATCAGGTTATCGGTGATGCCGGCCTCCGCGCGCTCCTCTGCGGAAATGCGACTATGCGTCGTTGTTGCCGGATGCACGATCGTCGTCTTGGCATCGCCGAGATTCGCCGTAAGGGACATTAGGTTCGTGGCGTCGATCACGCGCCACGCCTCATCGCGCCCTCCGCGTACCCGAAACGATAGCACGCCGCCGAAGGCCGACTGCTGGGCTGAGGCCAGCGCATGGCCCGGATGATCCTGGAGTCCGGCGTAGAATACGGCCTCGACCTGTGGCTGCTCCAGCAACCACTGAGCAAGCTCAAGGGCGGAGCGACTGTGTGCATCCATTCGCAGCGAGAGAGTCTCGAGGCCCTTCAAGAAAACCCAGGCGTTAAAAGCGCTCATGGTCGGACCGCAGCTTCGCAGAAACCCGACAATCTCCGTCATTAGATCGGATTTGCCCAGTACGGCACCGCCCACGCAGCGTCCCTGTCCATCAAGATACTTCGTAGCCGAGTGGATCACGATATCGGCGCCGTGGGCCAGCGGCTGCTGTAATGCAGGTGTACAGAAGCAGTTGTCGACCACCAGCAATGCGCCCGACGCACCAGCAATGCTCGCCATCGCGGGAATATCTGCGACTTCACAGAGTGGGTTCGATGGCGTCTCGAGATAGAGCATGCGCGTGTTCTCACGCAGGGCGTCCCGCCAACCTTGTACGGGCAACAGGGGCACAAATGTTACCTCGACGCCAAATGCCGCCATGTACTTCGCAAACAGCGTGCGCGTTGTTCCAAAAACATCGCGGGAGCATATGACGTGGTCACCGGATTTGAGCAGTGCCATCGCAATACTAAGGATCGCCGACATTCCAGATGCCGTTGCCACACACTGCTCGGCGCCTTCCAGCGCCGCCAATCGCTCCTCGAAGCTCCGGACCGTGGGATTTGTATAGCGGGAATAAACATTGCCCATCTCTTCGCCACTAAAGCGCTCGGCAGCGTGCGCAGCGCTGTCAAACACGTAGCTTGAGGTGGTAAAAATCGGTTCGCTGTGCTCGCCTTCGCCCGTGCGGTGTATGCCGCTACGGACTGCCAAGCTTTGCCACTTGAGATCGTCCAATTGTGGCTCGTCGCGCTTACTCACGTGCTGCTCTCTTATTCATTGCTTACTGTTGCTAAGCGTTGCTGTTCTTTAATGGGTGGTGGTTAGGCAACACGCCACCGCGCCGAAAACGACAGGGCCACGACTAATTCTTCAGCTTGCCTCGGAGACGTCATTGTAGATGCCCACCACAACACCATCACCATCGCCCTCCCCTCGGCGCTTGGCCTGAGCTTGGTCATTGCGCTCCACGTCTAGGGAAGAGAGGTAATCATCAGTGACGTCGCCCGTCAGATACACCCCATCGAACACCGAACACTCGAACCGCTGCACATCCGGATTTCCATCGCGGGAGCAGCGAACCAGCTCGTCAAGATCCTGATAAACCAGCCAATCGGCGCCTATGAGAGTGCTGACTTCATCCACCGTGCGCCCATGGGCAATCAATTCGCTGGATGACGGCATATCGATGCCATAAACATTTGGGTGGCGCACCGGCGGTGCCGCCGACGCCAGATACACCTTCGACGCACCGGCGTCCCTGGCCATCTGGATGATTTCCCGCGAAGTCGTGCCCCGCACGATGGAATCATCCACCAGCATGACGTTCTTGCCTTCGAATTCGAGTCGAATGGGGTTCAACTTCTGGCGAACGGATTTCCTGCGCTGTTGCTGTCCAGGCATGATAAAGGTCCGACCGATGTACCGATTCTTGATAAACGCCTCTCGGTACTTGATGCCCAAATTTTGAGCGAGGGACAAACCGGCGGTTCTCGAGCTGTCAGGCACGGGAATCACGACATCGATATCGTGGTCGGGCCGCAAACGAAGGATCTTGCGCGCCAGCGCTTCACCCTGCCTGCTGCGCGTCTTATAGACAGAGATTTCGTCGATGAGGCTGTCAGGCCTCGCGAAATAAACGTGCTCGAAAATACAGGGATTGAGCTGCGGGTTGTCGGCACACTGCTGCAGGTGTAACTCGCGATCGCTGTCGATATAGACGGCTTCGCCGGGTGCGACATCGCTCAATACGCGGAAACCTAGCACATCCAGGGCGACACTCTCGGACGCCACCATGTATTCGCGATCGCTGCCCTCGCCCCGATAGCCCAGTACTAACGGGCGAATACCGTTCGGATCTCGGAATGCGATAACGCCGTGATTGACCACCATCGCCACCGCGGCATACCCGCCCTGACAGCGCCGGTGAACCGCCTTGACCGCCGCGAAGAAGTCTTCAGGCTGCGGATGCAACTTGCCCTGAGCCTGCAGTTCGTAAGCAAAGACATTGAGGAGTACCTCAGAGTCCGAATCTGTATTGAGGTGACGCATCTCACTCTCAAACAGTTCTTCGCGCAGCTGGCGCGAGTTGGTCAGATTGCCGTTGTGAGCGAGGGCTATCCCATAGGGTGAGTTCACATAGAACGGCTGGGCATTCGCCGTACCACCGCTGCCCGCCGTGGGATACCGTACATGACCGATGCCGACGCTGCCTTCGAGACGCTGCATGTGGTGCTGACGAAAGACATCTCTCACCAAGCCCACGCTCTTGCGCTGATGAATACGGTCATCGCTGCAGGTCATTATGCCGGCAGCATCCTGACCACGATGCTGGAGCACCGTGAGGGCATCATAAATCTCAGGCGCCACGGAGCCCTTGGCCACCATTCCCGCTAGTCCACACATGGTGCTACCGCTCCCACGATTCTATGACCACTGCCAAACGTCACGCTGTCAGCCCCTTGATTTCAAGATCGCGAAACTCTTCGAATGCTCGCATGCTCCAGGAAAGTAGCACATCGATCTGGGGCATTAACTGGGCTTCTGTGAGCAGTGATTGCTCCGATTTGGGTACGACCTCGCGCACAACGAATACCAGTGCCATCACGACAAGCGCACCTCGAAGCAAACCAAACACCGTGCCCAGCAGTCGGTCCAGTATGCCAAGTCCTGAAGCCTTCACCAGTTTCGCGAATAGCTTTGCGCTGATGGAGCTAACGACTAAGGTGGCGACGAAAAGCAAAGACCAGGCAACGATGTATCGACCTGTGCGGTTTGCAATGACATCGCCAAGTGCATCGGCGACGTACACCGCGAAAAGGTTGGCTACGATGAACGCGATCACCCAACCCGCGAGGGATATGGCCTCGCGAACAAAACCCCGCCAGAGACTCAGTAACGCGGACAACGCGAGAATGACCACCACCGTCCAGTCGAAGGCGTTGAACAGATTAAGTTGCGGCCAGTCACTCACGGCAGATACCGGATGATCATGGATTCAACGCGCCAACGGTCATCCACGACGCCTTTTATGGTGACGAGGTCATTGCGGTTGTACTTCGGACCTACGAGCACGCGGTACAGCGTTTTTTCGTCCCTGCGAAAGCGCTTCACATAGCCTTTGTAGCCCGCTGCCACTAGTTCATCGCGAAGCCGTTCAGCGCGAGCCTTGTCTCCCATGGTCGCCACCTGTAGCGAGAAGGCGATGGGTAATCCGTCGGCATCCATTGCCGGCTCGCGCAGGCTTTCCCGCGCTTCTTCAAGTTCAGGTGTAGGGAGTACGCTGTTCCGGTCGGGCAGCTTTTCGAGTTCCTCGTCCTCCGGTGGAGGCTCTACGTCGGCGGAGAGGTCCGACTGAGCTTCAGCCTCAGAACCGAGGCGAAGACCTGCGTTGTCCGGCTCTGGGAGCGGCGCACGATCAATAGGGGGCGCCGCAGGAACCTCCACGATGACATCACTTGTTTCCTGGGCGGTGGGGACGAAAATAATCGGCCAGAACACTACCGCAAGGGCAACGAGAATAAGCGCCCCGACGAGGCGTTGTTTTACGAGATTGTCCAAGGGATTACGCGGGCTGGTGCTCAGCAGGCGGTTGATCGGAGATGACCTGCATTATACCTGCAACGCTGTGAAAGGATCCGCAAATCACCAGCCGATCTCCGGGCTGTGTTCCTTGCCAGAGCTGCCGCCAGACCGCGTCCATGGAGAAGTCAGATTGTGGGGTAGCGATGCCGTGAGATTCCAGATGCTGCCAGAGGTCTTCAGCGCGCGCCGCGCGCTCAATACCTACTATTTCCAAGGCGCAGGCGCCATCGGCGACTTCCGCGAGCTTCTCGATCATCGCAGAGACATCCTTGTCAGCCATAACGCCAAAGGCAGCAACCGTCTTCCCGGCAACCGGTGTATTGGCGAGTGAATCCACCAGCACGTTCATGGCCGCAGGGTTATGCGCGACATCCAACCACACCTCTCGTCCCCCGATTGTCAGTCGCTGTCGCCGCGCCGGCACCGTCAACCGGGACAAGGCTTCCGCAGCCAGATCAACATCGAGCTCCATTTGATGGTGGGCATCGAGAGCCTGCAGGGCTGCAGCGACATTTGCAGGCCGAAGCCCAGTCGGTACAGGCACCTTTCCTCGCAATCCGCTCGCAAGCGTTACCGATAACTGCGCGTCTGTCTCTTCCCATGCCCAACGGTCGCCCGCTCTTAGGACCGTTGCAGTTATCACCCGCAGGGTCTCAAAAAGCGACTCGGGATAATCGCGTTCCGCGAGCACCACGGGACGACCCGCCCGAGCCACCGCAGCCTTCTCTGGCGCAATAAGGTCTACGGAGTCACCGAGCCAGTGCTGGTGATCAAGATCGATGGCCGTGACTACCGCAACATCGCTGTCGACAATGTTCACCGCATCAAGACGCCCGCCCAAACCAACTTCGAGAACCGCCAGATCGACCTGCTGTGTCGCGAAAACAAAGAGCGCACCCAGCGTCGCAAACTCGAAGTACGTGAGCGTGATGTCACCCCGAGCTTCTTCAATGGCTTCGAAGGCTTCAACGATCACGTGATCGTCAACAGGCTGCCCGTTTACGGCGATGCGCTCGTTAAAGCTCATGAGATGAGGCGAGGTATAACGGCCGGTGCGCTTGCCATGAGCTCGGGCCACGGCTTCGATGCTATAGACCACGCTGCCCTTGCCATTCGTACCGGCAACAGTGATGGAGTGTCGCGGGAACGGCACTAATGCCAGGCGCTGTGCGACGATGGTGATGCGCCGGAGACCGAGGTCGATCTCCGAAGGGTGAATACGCTCTAGATGCTGTAGCCAGGCGCCGAGCGAGCGCTCAGCCATCGCTTTTCTTGGGCTCTTCGTCGCCGATCTCGTCGTCGCCTTCGTCGTTCACCTTGTCATCCGGATTGCCAGCGACACTATCAGCTGCATTGTCAGCTCCTTCGTGTCCAGCGTCTTCGAACGGCTGAATCTCATCCAATGACTCTGCAGCCTCTGCGGCGTCGACCGCGCCGGCGTCCGGGGCCTGGGCTGCGGCATCGTCCGTCACCTCTGATTCTTCTTCGGTGGCCTCGGCTTCCTCCGAGACAGCTTCAGCCTCAGATTCCGCATCTGCGCCCGCCGCGTCCGAAGATTCATCAGCCTCACCCGCGATCATGGCCTCATCGTCACCGTCATCACCGGCGATTTCGCCCCCATCTGCGCCATCGCCGACCACTGCAGCTGCCAGCGCCGCTTCACCGCTCAGCTTCGCCAAAATCCTGGCAAGCGTATCGCGCATCTCGAGGCGGTGGACGATCATGTCGATGGCACCGTGCTCGAGCAGGAATTCGCTGCGCTGAAAGCCCTTCGGCAGCTTCTGGCGAATCGTTTGTTCGATGATGTTGGGGCCGGCAAAACCCGCTCGCGCATCGGGCTCCGCAATGTTCAGATCGCCAAGAAGTGCGAGGGAGGCGGACACACCGCCGTAGATGGGATCAGTCATCACGGAAACATAAGGCACCGATTCCGTGTGCATCCGCTCGATAACGGCGCTGGTCTTCGCCATCTGCATGAGGGAGATCAGCGCTTCCTGCATCCGGGCGCCCCCAGAAGCCGCAAAACAGATTAAAGGGATTCGCTCCGCCAGGGCGAGCTGAGCAGCACGGGAGAACTTCTCACCGACCGCTTGCCCCATGGAACCGCCGTGAAAGCCGAACTCAAACGCCACGGCAACCACCGGCATATCGTGAAGCGTTCCGCGAATGGCCACCAGCGCATCACGTTCACCGGTGGTCTTCTGTGCGGCGGCAAGACGGGCCGTGTACTTTTTCTTGTCCCGGAACCGGAGGCGATCCACGGGTTCTATGTCCGAAAAGACCTCCTCTCGCCCATCCTTGTCGAGAAAAAGATCCAGGCGCGCACGCGCGCCGAGGCGCATGTGGTGGCCACACTTGGGGCAGACGTTGGCATTGCGCTCGAGATCGGGCCGGTACAAAACAGACTCGCATTTGATGCACTTCGTCCATACGCCCTCGGGGACAGAGGTACGGCGATCACCGTCCGTGCGACTGATACCCGCAGGTAAGATTTTGTTAATCCAGCTCATAGCCAACCCGTGATTTTTTGCCTGGCGAATTATACGACGGGAAAGCGCCCCGTGCTTGCATCCAGCGAGTCGAGGCAAGTGTTGTAAGTGCTAAAAGGCAGACATGGACACTCGACAGTCGGGACGCAAAGGCCTGTGTCGTCGTTTACGGAGCGCCCGAATCCCCGCGACCATCGGCTACCCTAACCGCCGCTGCGAACTGAGCGATCAGTTCAAGACTTTTTTCGCCAGGTATCGCTTCAACACCGCCGCTGACATCCACCGCCGGCGGTGCGACCGTTTTGATAGCATCGCCCACGTTCGCTGGGTTCAACCCTCCGGCAAGAATCCATGGACGATGAAGCTCGGGTATGACATGCCAGTCAAAAGTCTCTCCCGTACCGCCGGGCACGCCTGGCGTGTAAGCATCCAGCAGAAAAGCCCGTGCATGCGGATGAGCGGCGAATACCGCCTCCAGATCAGTATCTGGCTGCATTCTCACGGCCTTCCAGTACGGGCGATCGAATTGCTCGCAGAAAGCCGCATCCTCATCGCCGTGGAATTGCAGAACGTCGAGAGCACATACGGACAGCGCCTGCGCCACAAACTCTGCCGTTGGGTCAACAAATAGACCCACAGCAGCCACCATAGGCGCCAGCGCGTCGATGGACGCTTTCGCCACTTCGGGTGTCACAGCGCGCGGGGACTTCTCGTAGAACACAAAACCAGCGGCATCGGCGCCCGCTCGACTTACGGCCCGTGCCGCTGCTGGGGTCTTGAGACCGCAGATTTTGATTCTTGTAGTCACGGGTGCGATGCTTCTTGGGATGTTATGGGTGGGTATACTAACGGGAGATGGTAGCAGAAACCTCGTTGCGCTCCGCGCCGTAGCGTCGTATTCCATACAGCGAGTAGCGTTTGTTTTCAGGGCTCCGCTGGGCTTCCATGGAAACTCGCTAGGAACCCGCCATCGACGGTATGTCGTCGTCATGAAGAAACGGCAGTTGTGTCGAATCAGGTATCCCGAATTCGTTGGGATAGCGAACACCCGTCAGATAAAGCCCGTCTGGCGAGGCCGTCGCTGCAGCTTTTGTACGATCTGCTGCGGCCAGTAAATCTCCCAGCCAGCGAACGGGAGCATCGCCCGTGCCCACGCGGCACGCAGAACCGACGATATTGCGCACCATGTGGTGAAGAAACGCGTTGGCGACCAACGTGATCTGCACATAGTCGTCCTTCCGCATGCACGATGCTTGAGCCATGAAACGCATAGGGGTTGTGGATTGGCATGACGCCGCGCGGAAGGCGCTGAAATCTCGCTCACCGAGAAGCGCCTGTAGCGCCTCATGCATTGAATGCGCATCGAGGAACTCACGAACCCAGAGTGCCCTTCGGGCCATAAGTGCGGGTGCGGTGCGTGTATTCGCAATCAGGTAATCGTAGCGTCGCGCGACGGCGCTGTGCCTGGCATGAAACTCCGTGGGAACCCGCCGCGCGTCAGTGATGCGAACCGATGGTGGCAACTGAGCGTTGCCACCGACCACCAGGGACTTGAGTGAGCGACTAACCTGGAGATCGAGATGAGCCCATTGCGCTGCGGCGTGAACACCCGCATCCGTACGTCCAGCGCAATGAACGCGAACGGGGCTGGCACAGACCATCGAAAGTGCAGCTTCGACCTCTCCTTGAACCGTTACTACGCCGCCCGTGTCTGGCTGCGCCTGCCAGCCACTGAACGCACTGCCGTCGTATTCGACACACAGAACAACGCGAGTGCCGGGCTCAAGGGACTCCGTAGGGAAACGTGGCTGATGCGAATGCTCAGCCAATGCGTGTTAGCAGGCTGCTCGCCTCCTGCTGCTGCTCGTCGGTGCCCTTCTCAGCGACTTCCTCAAGAATAGCCTTGGCACCGGAACTATCGCCCATGTCGATATACGCTCGGGCAAGATCAAGCTTCGTGGCCATCTGATCGGCATCATCGGCAATGAGAAGCTCTTCTTCGACATCAGCGGACTCTGCTGCTGCTTCTGGCGCACCGGTATCAACCAACGCATCCGTCAGATCCAGCTCTTCCTCAGGGGAGGCGAAATCGAGATCGCCATCTGCATCGCCTTCGGAGCCAAGATCATCTTCAATCTCAAGATGATCGAATTCAATCTCGCCAATGTCCGAGTCATCGTCCAAGTCTGGCGCGGGAGCAGTCTCATCGAGATCAAACTCAATCGCCTCTGAAACCACACGGTCGGAAGTTTCAGCAGTGTCTTCTGTGTCGACTTCCTCTTCATCGGCAAGATCGAGTTCAAGGGAATCCTCGTCATCATCAGCCGGGGCTGCTTCGACAGGCATATCGTCCTCGACCGGCGTCTCGAGGTCGAGATCGAAGTCATCGTCCTGAGGCTCGAGATCAAAGGAGGCCGGCGCCGCTTCACCAGCACCACCCATCAGCGCTTCCGCGCGCGCGATCGTAGCGTCATCGGCAACCAGACGAAGCTCTTCGAGCTGATCCCTGGCGGATTCGTCCTCGCCCATGTCGACATAAAGCTCCAGGAGTTTCAGCCGATAAGCGGTGTTTCTGGGGTCGTCCTCGATGGCCGTATCGAGCAGTTCGATAGCCTGCAGATAACGCCCATAGGCAATGTAGATATCGGCTTCGGCCAAAGCATCGCCGGCAGCGCCTTCATCAATGTAATCGTCATGCTTGCGCTCGCCATAACCACGACTACCGCCATCGACCTCTTCATCTGGCTCCGTCGCTGCGGCAACAGGTGGCAGCTCTAGCTCTGGAGCAGGCTCCATTTCGTCTTCAGTCGTCTCGCTGGGCGCTTCGCTTGCGACTTCCTCTTCAAGGGCGTCTGCGCTCAAACTCACGCCCGCAAAGACATCATGCTCTATCTCTTCTCCGCGGGTATCCGCAGCACCATCCTCTTTCGCAGAGCGGCGGCGAAGGAAAAACACGACCCCCAGCAAGGCGACAAGCAAACCGCCACCGATGGGTAGCCAGGGGATCCCACCGCCTTGTGGTGCGGGCGACGCAGTACGCGGCTGCTGTGTCGGCGGAGGCGTGACGGGCGCTATGACCGCGGGTTGCGTCGGCGCTGGCGCCGCCGCTGCGGCTGCCTCACGCGCCTCTCTCAGCGCCTGTTCCAGCGTCGCGATCTGTTCATCTTTCAGTGCGACGATCTGCTCAAGGGTGTCCAGGCGCTGCGCCATGGCATCCATCTGCACAGCCAGCTCCGATGACGCGACAGCGGCATCCGCAGGTGCGTCAGTCGCATCCGTATCGTCCATCATCGAATCCATGGAATCCGACGGGCTGGAGCCCTCAACGACCTCTTCCATGGGGTCAGCACTCGTATCAGCCATGGCTGCAGAGTCGGAATCACTCACACGACCAGAGTCCGTTGGCTCTGCAGACACGCGCAGTGTTGCGGCAGCCGTGACACCCGGTGCCAGGCGATTATCCTGCCACTGGGCGTTCTGTGCCCGCACCTCATCCAGTGCACCGGCCAGGTCATCGGAACTGATATCGCCCGCTGCCGGCAGATAGATGATGTAACCTGCTTTTATCTGGTTGATATTGCCATTGATAAACGCCTCGGGGTTCAGGCGTTGGATATCCAGCATGGCCTGCTGCACCGAAATTCCCGAGGGACGCCCCTGCGAGGCGATTTGCCACAGGGTTTCGTCTCTGCGCACCATGTAGCGATTCCCAGCCTCGGGTGTCGATACGGTCTCTGCGGAGAAGGCACGCTCAGGCATCTCGCCCGGCGGCAGGCTGCTCTGGCGCATCGCGACAGAATCGCCGGAGGATACGGTTTCTTTTTCTGGCGCCTCCGCTACCGCGGGTTTCTCAGGATTTTCCGCTTCGACTCGCTCCGAGGCAGAAACGGTCACCACTTCCTGGCGAAAGGCGGGTGGGTCGACCAGGACGGTGTATTCGCGCAGTAACCGGCCACTCGGCCAACGGGCTTCAATGATCAGATCAAGGTATGGCTCGAGGACCGACTCTTCAGAGCTGAGGATAATGCGGCCCCGCCCCGTGTCTTCATCGACCTCGACGTCGAATTTGATGCTGGTCAGAAAGAAACTGCGCTCAACGCCCAAGCGTTTGAAATCGTCGTTCTCGGCGAGGCGGATACGGATGTCATCGATCGTGAGATCCCGCGTATCAAGGAGCTCGACTTCGGCTTCGAGAGGTTCGTTGAGGAAGGATCGCATCTCGATGTCGCCGAGACCCAGCGCCATTGCCGGGAGCGAAAGGGCAGCCCCATACGCAGCGACTGCGCTGGCCAATGCCGCCCGCGCAAATGTTGAGACCCCCACCCTAGTCTTCATCGCAGTGCCTTATTTTCACCCCGAGGTCGCCGTCATGCCCGAAGCATCTGACCCGTCTTATACTACACGGGCTTCGCTACGCTGCGGGCCAGAAAAGGCTTTTCTCACAACAGCTTGCGGCAAATTACCGACAAAATGCTGCAACTCCCGCGAATGTAGCGTCGTGCGGGTTGCGGCGTCAACCCCGGGGCCTGCCCCAGTGGACGCTGAGCACTAGTCCAGGAGTCCGCGCGCGATCAGCAATTCGGCGATCTGGATGCTGTTTAGGGCAGCGCCTTTGCGCAGGTTATCCGACACCACCCAAAGATTGAGGCCGTGTTCGTGGGAGATATCTTCGCGGATACGGCTCACGAATACGTCATCGGCGCCCGCTGCGTCCGTGACCTGGGTGGCGTACCCGCCGTCTTCCTGTTCATCGAGCACCGAAACACCTGCGGCGTTTTCGAGAAGCGCCCGCGCCTCGGTGGCCGAAAGCTTGTGCTCTGTTTCTATGTGAACCGCCTCGGCGTGGCCATGGAAAACCGGTACCCGCACACAGGTTGGATTTACGGCTATCGTTTCATCACCAAAGATCTTCTGGGTCTCCCAGACCATCTTCATCTCTTCCCTGGTGTAGCCGTTGTCCTGAAAGGTGTCGATGTGCGGCAGCGCGTTAAACGCGATCTGCTTGGGATAGACGGACGTCTCAACGGGCTGGCCGTTCAACAGACGCGCCGTTTGCCCGGCGAGTTCTTCGATGGCCGATTTCCCGGTGCCGGAAACGGCCTGATAGGTTGAAACATTGATCCGCTTAAGGCGTGCGGCGTCATGGAGTGGCTTGAGGGCCACAAGCATCTGAATCGTTGAGCAATTTGGATTTGCGATAATGCCGCGAGTCCAAAGTCCATCTACCGCATCGGGATTCACTTCAGGCACCACAAGAGGGATGTCCGAATCCCGACGGAAGTGGGAGGTATTGTCGACTACCGCGCAGCGGGCTGCCGCGGCGCGGGGCGCGTGCTCCGCGGAGATACTCCCTCCGGCGGAAAACAAACCCAGCTGAACCTCGGAGAAATCAAAAGTCTCAAGATTTTTGACCGCGATCTGCTTGCCGCGAAACGCAATCCGTTTGCCCGCCGAGCGCTCGGAGGCCAGCAGATGCAGTTCACCGACCGGAAAGTCTCGCTCCGCGAGAATGTCGATCATGGTCTCGCCGACCGCACCCGTAGCGCCGACGATCGCGACGTCGATAGTGTCAGCCATGATTAACGGCTCCCTTACTGGTTCGATTGCGGACAGACGCAATGACGGCGTCGCCCATGTCGGTGGTACTAACGGATTCCTTGTCGGCACTGGCGATATCTGGAGTGCGTAGTCCCTGGTCGAGCACATCACCCACGGCAGCCTCCACCAGATCAGCGGCATCACCTTGTCCCAGGGAGTAACGCAGCATCATGGCCACAGAAAGGATCGTTGCGAGCGGGTTGGCCTTGCCCTGCCCCGCAATATCCGGAGCGGATCCGTGACAGGGCTCGTAGATACCCTGATTCGATGCGTTCAATGACGCAGAAGGCAGCATGCCAATGGAGCCCGTGAGCATGGCCGCTGCATCAGAAAGGATGTCGCCGAACATGTTGCCCGTAACCATCACGTCAAACTGCTTGGGTGCGCGCACCAACTGCATGGCTGCGTTATCGACATACATATGCTCCAGCGTGACCTCGGGATAGTCCTTCGCGATCTCCGTGACCACCTCCCGCCACAGGATCGTCGCTTCGAGGACATTCGCCTTGTCGACAGAACACACGCGCTTGTCTCGCTTCATGGCCAGCTCAAAGGCCAGCCGCGCGATGCGCTCGATTTCAGACTCGCTGTAAATGTAGGTGTTGAAGCCCTCGCGCCGACCATCTTCCCGCTCGCGAATGCCCCGCGGCTCGCCGAAGTAAATACCGCCGGTGAGCTCACGGACGATGAGCAGATCCAGCCCTGCGACCAGCTCGGGCTTCAGACTGGAAGCATCGACGAGCTGGGGATACATGATCGCCGGGCGAAGGTTCCCAAAGAGCTCCAACGCAGAGCGAATCTGCAGCAGCCCCCGCTCCGGCCTGATGGACCGCTCAACGCCATCGTAGGCGGGCCCACCGACAGCACCTAAGAGAATCGCGTCCGCCTCACGAGCCTTCTCGAGAGTCTGCTCAGGCAACGGCACACCAGCTTCGTCCAGCGCCGCACCACCAATCGCCGCGCTGTCCAATTGCACCGAGAATCCATAGATATCCGCGACCTCGCGGATAACTCGCTCGGCCTCGGGTACGATTTCTTTCCCGATGTAGTCGCCGGGCAGAAGAAGAATGCGCTGGCTCATGACTGATCGCCCGCAGCAAATAGCCATGGGCTGGTGTTACGCAGCTTCGCCTCATAAGACCGTATGGCGTCCGAGCTTTTGAGAGTGACACCAATATCATCGAGACCTTCAAGCAGACACTGTCTGCGATACGCCTCGACCTCAAAGGAGAAGGTATCGCCGCCAGGAAGCGTCACCGTGCAGGCCTCCAGGTCGATGCTCAGTTCGTAGCCCTCATTGTCGTAGAGCTCGCTAAACAACCGGTCGACCACGTCCGGCGGCAGTACCACTGGCAGCACACCGTTCTTGAAACAGTTGTTGTAGAAAATGTCCGCAAAGCTCGGAGCGATAATGCATCGGAAACCGAAGTCTTCCAGTGCCCACGGCGCGTGCTCGCGACTGGAGCCGCAGCCGAAATTTTCCCGGGCAAGAAGCACCGTCGCTCCCTGGTAACGAGGGAAGTTCAGCGGGAACTCGGTATTGATCGGCCGCTTACTGCAGTCAGCGCCGGGCTGACCCTCATCGAGATAACGCAGCTCGTCAAAGAGATTGGGGCCAAAGCCGCTTCGTTTGATGGACTTCAGAAACTGCTTGGGGATGATCAGATCCGTATCGACGTTGGCGCGGTCCATGGGTGCGACCGATCCCCGGTGTGTTGTAAACGCTCTCATGCGACCGCCTCCGCTACGTCACGCACGTCAACAAAATGTCCGGCGATCGCCGCCGCTGCCGCCATAGCAGGACTCACGAGATGGGTGCGACCGCCAAAGCCCTGTCGTCCCTCAAAGTTTCGGTTCGAAGTCGACGCGCAGTGCTCGCCCTTGCCCAGCTTGTCGGCGTTCATCGCGAGGCACATGGAGCAACCGGGCTCGCGCCACTCCAGGCCAGCCTCCTCAAAAATAGCGTCCAGACCCTCTGCCTCAGCCTGCGCTTTAACTTCTCCAGACCCTGGCACGACCAACGCCTGTTTCACGCTTTCGGCAACACGCTTGCCGCGCACAACCGCAGCCGCCTCTCTGAGGTCTTCAATACGGGAGTTTGTGCAAGAACCAATGAACACACGATCCGCGGGGATAGACGAGATGGGTGCACCACCAGATAGGCCCATGTACTCGAGAGCTCGCTCCGTCGCCGCACGCCGGGTGGCGTCTTCGATCTCTTCGGGCTGCGGGATAACCCCACTAACGGGCGCCACCATTTCAGGCGAGGTTCCCCAGGTCACCTGCGGTGCGACGTCTTTTGCCTGGATGACGACTTCACGCTCGAAGACCGCATCGGCGTCACTGTGGAGATCGCGCCAGGCGGTTACCGCAAGCCCCCATTGCTCACATTTGGGCGCCAACGCCCGGCCTTTCACGTAATCCAGCGTGACATCGTCCACGGCAACCATGCCCATGCGGGCACCAGCCTCAATGGACATATTGCAGAGCGTCATGCGCCCTTCCATAGAAAGGGTCTCTACGCCCTCACCAGCAAACTCGATGGCGTATCCGGTGCCGCCGGCGGTACCTATCTCACCGATGATCGCCAGGGCGAGATCTTTTGCGGTGACCCCAGGGGGCAGAGTTCCATCAACCCGCACGCGCAGATTTTTCATCTTCTGTTGCACGAGGCATTGCGTCGCGAGCACGTGCTCCACTTCTGAAGTACCGATTCCGTGAGCCAGCGCCCCGAGGGCACCGTGTGTGCTGGTATGGGAGTCTCCACACACCACGGTCATTCCCGGCAGCGTCGCGCCCTGCTCTGGCCCCACGACATGAACGATGCCCTGACGGCGGTCATTGATGGGAATCTCTTCGATCCCAAAGTCCTCGCAGTTGTCGTCGAGGGTCTGCACCTGCAGACGGGACGTATCATCCAGAATTCCAGCGACACCACCTGCGCGCTCCTCACGGCTCGTGGGAACGTTGTGATCGGGCACCGCAAGGTTTGCATCGATACGCCAGGGCGAACGGCCCGCGAGACGCAGACCTTCAAAGGCCTGCGGCGAAGTTACTTCATGGATGAGATGACGGTCGATGTAGATCAGCGCCGAGCCGTCCTCGCGCGCTTCAACCAGGTGGTTATCCCAAAGTTTATCGTAGAGTGTTCTGCCAGCCATCGGTGACTCCAAACATGAAACGCGAGAGATGAGCGCTCGCTACTAGTACAAACGCGCGCAGGATAGGCTTGCCAAACGAATAACTCAAATCTATTATTTTTATAGTTCTGATAGATTTTGTTTATGGTAATTTATGGAGTTAGCCAGCCTAAGAGCCTTTGCCGCTGTCGCCCGCTTCGGGTCCTTCTCCCAGGCCGCCGACCACCTGCACCTCACGCAACCCGCGGTGAGTAAACGGATCTCCAATCTCGAGGAAGCCCTGGATGCGAAGCTGTTCGATCGCCTCGGCCGCCAGATCGAACTGACGGAGGCGGGTCGCGCGCTTCTAAGTCGCGTTCAGGACGTCGAGCAGTCGGTCAAGCAAGCCGAGCAGGCAGTGCGAGAGCTCAGCGGTGAAGTGCGCGGCCCCCTGCGTATCGCCACCAGCCACCACATCGGATTGCACCGACTACCCTCTGTGCTGTCGGCGTTCCAGCAATCGCACCCGCAGGTTCGTCTCGACATCGACTTCGTCGATTCAGAACAGGCCTACGAGCAGTTACGCATCGGTCAAATTGAACTTGCCGTGGTCACACTCGCGCCCGGTGACATCAGCAAACTGCACAGCGAACCCCTCTGGGACGACCCTCTGATGGTCATGGTAAGCCCCGTCCATCCGCTGGCCGAAAAGAAACGCGTTTCATTGACGGAACTTTCGGAGCACCCCGCCGTATTGCCCGGCCTGGAGACGTTTACGGGGCGCATTGTGCATCGCCACTTCGACGAGCATGGCGTCAAGCTGCAGTTGGGCATGGAGACCAACTACCTGGAGACCCTGCGAATGATGGCAAGCGTCGGCTTGGGTTGGACCGTGTTGCCCAGCACCATGCTTGGCGAAGATCTCCGTGGTCTTACGCTCCACAAGGCGGATATGCGTCGCACCCTGGGATTGGTGTACCACGAGGACCGTAGTCTGTCGCGCAGTGCCAGCGCCTTTGCTGAACTGCTGAGGCAGAACGAATCAGGCTGAGCTTTAGAGCGTGGCCGAAAACACTCATCCGCAGCTCTAGAACCCGGGTTTAGTCCGGCGCGTTGTCGCCTCCCAGCAATGCCCCAAACCGCGCGTTCGCCTTTGCACCCGACTCGTCCTGACGCAGCTTGGCAAAGTAGAAGGTACCGCTGTAGCGCAATACAGGAACATCCTCGTCCAGCACGACGCCAGAGCAAAAACCGAAGTTGCGTTTTACCTGCACGTGATCAGCCTCCGTGTGCAGCCATCGCCCCAGGCGCCCGGGCGACATGAAGTCAAAGCTCAGATTAATAGTCGGTGATGGGGCGGGAATCTCTCGCTGAGCGTGGATGCTGGTTGCAGCCGAGATATCTGCGAGGGTCATCAACGCACCCCCATGGCAGATGCCCATTAAGTTGAGGTGCTGCTCGTCGATGCGAAACCCAAAGCTAACCTCAGTACCGTGCCTGCGGCGGAACAGGGGTTGCAATCGATCGGCGAAGCCGAGTCCCAAGGGGACCCGCTTATAGCCCTCGGGCACGTCAATGCTGTCAGATGAATCGGAACTCATAGGGAGCGCCCTCTTTGCGGGTTTGGCTGATGCTCAATTTAGAGGATCAGTCGCCTATCCGGTCATAGCAAGATGACCAAAACCTCGGTGCTCAAAAAATTCCCATCTCGAGACCCGTTCCGAAAGCTTCCGCCATCTGCGTGACCCGCGAGAGATCGCCTTCGCCCGGAAGGCCGCGAATTATTTGAGGTTCCATGGCCGCTGTAAAGGGAATTCCGCGAAGGATGCGCTGCACGTCCTCGCTCGCGCCACGACCATCATTACCCGCCGAGATCAGCAGCAAATAAGGCTTTACCTCTTCGCGTCGGCAGAGGGGGTAGAACACCCGGTCCAGGAAGTCTTTCATGCCCCCCGCAAGTCGCCCGGAATTTTCCGCAGCAACAAGCAGCAGGCCATCACAGGAGGCAACCTGACTAGATCCCGCGTCCTCTGCGCGCGCGCTTTCATACGAAATACCAGACGCCGAGAGACCACGACACGCGGCATGGGCCAACGAAGCCGAGGCACCGCTCTGACTGTGATAAACGATAAGTACAGATCGCGTCAATTTCTCGGCACCGCCCAATTACCGTGTGGATAAAGCGGTGTGCAAAAAAAATGCAACACCCCTCGACTTATGCACAGGATAAGAGCTGTCGCAGTTTTCGATAGAATAAAGGTAGGCAATACTTATATATATCAAAGCTTTAAGTGTCTTTATTAAAGCGCTGATTAGACTGTCGCTGAGCTAACACAGTCATTAAAGGCCCCGCAAGTACTGTGGATAAGTTTATTTTCAGAACGCCTTATCCTCTTTTAGCCGGCTGGCCCTTGTGCCTTAGCAGCCAGCACTGGTGCGGCGGTGGCCTTCGCGGAAAGTCCTTGTCAATTGTCCTGGAGGTAATATCCTCACAGACGAAGTGCTCGCTTATCTCAGAGCTAAGGCGGAACTTACGTCGGTTGTTGGAGAAGTAGAGTTTTCCCTGCGGCGAAAGCCGATTCATTGCCTCCCTCAGTAGGGAAACGTGATCACGCTGTACGTCGAAAGTCGCCTCCGTGCGTTTTGAATTAGAGAACGAAGGCGGGTCTAACAGGATAACGTCGTAGAGATCATCACCCCCCTGCAGCCATTCCATAACGTCCGCGCGCTCCCTTCTGTGGCGCGCCTCGCTCAAACCATTATGCGCAAGGTTCCGTCCGAGCCAAGACAGGTACGTATTCGAGAGATCGACACTCATGGTTTGGCGGGCTCCCCCGAGGGCCGCATGCACGGTAGCGGTTCCCGTGTAAGCAAAAAGGTTTAGGAATCGCTTACCCTTGGCTTCAGCACCGATCATCAGGCGCAGAGGTCGATGATCAAGAAAAAGCCCGGTGTCGAGGTAGTCGTGGAGGTTCACCAGCAACCTGGCCTCCCCCTCCCGCACAGAGAACTCCCGTTGAGATCGCCCCTGCCGCTCGTACTGCCGGGTGCCGCGCTGTCGCTCCCGCTGTTTGAACACAATACGATCATCAGGTGTCTGTGCGGCGTCGGGCAAAGCGAGCCTGACCTGCTCCAGTCGCGCTGACGCGGCCGCCGCAGCTACCGTGGCGGGCGCCGCATACTCAGCAACGTGCAACCAGTCACCATATCGGTCTACCGCCACAGCGTACTCAGGCATGTCAGCGTCATAAATGCGATAGGCATCGGTGCCCGCGTGCTTCACCCAGCTGGACAGTCGCTTTTCATTCTTGCGAACACGGTTGGCGAACATGCGCCCGCCGTCGTCGAGCATGTGGCCTGCATCTAACTGATCGTTGGCGTCTCTATTACCCCGCTCCTCACTGCCGGACAGGGGATCAACAAAGCGGTTGTCGGTCAGCTTGAGGCGCAACAGCGTGATGGGCAGACGGCCGTTGTAGAAGCTGTGCTGACGAAAACTGCGCAGCCCAAGCTTGCGGCCAATATCGAGGTCAGGCGCAAGAATCGCCGCCTCCCAACCTTCGAACTCCCGACTGATCACCTCGCCCAACGAGGCGTATAAAGCGGGAAGCGTATCGCGATCACCAAGACGCTCGCCGTAGGGTGGGTTACAGATGACAAGGCCTACCGGCAACGGCTTGTGGGTCGGTTTTTTGACTTCGCGAAGGGACTTCACGCTCACGCGCACCCACTTCTCCATCCCTGCCGCGGCGATGTTTTCCTGCGCTCGCCGGATCACTCGTGCGTCGCCGTCGTAACCGCGCAGCTCGGGCAAACCCCGCTCCTGGCCTCGCTGACTTCGACCTTTGGCATCCGCAACAATCATCCGCCACTGCTCGGGATCATGGTGCTTCCAGCTCATGAAGCCGAACTCGCTCCGGCCCAGCGCCGGCGCATGATCGGCGGCAATGAAGGCCGCCTCCAACAGGAACGTGGCGGACCCGCACATGGGATCCAGCAGTGCCCAGCCCTCCTTCGCTCCATCGTGCCAGCCGGCCCGACGCAGTAGCGCTGCTGCGAGATTCTCTTTGAGCGGTGCCTGCCCAGTGCCCCGGCGGTAACCACGCCGGTGCAGGCTCTCCCCCACCATATCCAGGGCCAGATCAATACGATCATTATGAAGGCGCGCCGAAATGCGGACGTCAGGCTTTTTCAGATCCTGTCGGATGCCGGTGGCGCCATCGCGGCGACAGCGATCCACAATAGCGTCTTTGCACTGCTGCGCACCAAAACTGGTATTGCGGATCTCACCATGGGTGCCGCTGAAGTCAACGACGAAACTGCTGTCTTCGTGGAGAACCTCGGGCCAGGGTAACGCCATCACGGACGCATGGAGTTCACTGGCATCGGCGGCACTGCCCTCGCCGACGGGGAGAAGCACGCGTGTTGCGATACGCGACCACAGACAGACGCGATACATGAGGGCCCGCGAACCCTCAAAAGCAACGGTGCCCGGCCGCAACTCACGACCTTCAGCCCCCAGCTCGCCCAGCTCCGCTACGAGCAGGTAGCTCAGATCCCGCGGACAAACAGCTAGCCAATGCCAGCGCTGTTCAGTCGCCACTGCTACGGGGCTTTACTTTGCGAACAACAGGTTTGGCCTTACGCTTGCTCCTTGCCGTCGCAGCTTTCTTATGCGGGGCACGCTTTTGCTCGGCTCGCTTCGTGGCCCCTTTCTTCGGCGAAGACGCGGCTCTGCGCCGAGTCGGTCGATTTGCGGCCCCCTCGCGCTCCATCACATCTACGACCAGCTTGGTCGATGCATCCATGTATTCAATAAATCGCTGATACTCCTCATCGCTGAGGTCGCGAAGAAAATCGTGTTGGCGATACAAGTTAACGAAACGACGCTCCCGTTCGTAATTCTTCGGTAGGGCCATGACGCCCCACTGTTCGAGCGTGGCCTCAAGCTTGGGGTTGTAGCTGCGCAGAAACCGGATAAGAAACGGCACGGGGTCGTGTCGGGCCAGTAACGACGCCGATCGAAGCATTAGCTCCAGCGGCAGCAGAGCCTCACCACGCTCGACATTTTCGAGCACGTCGTCGTCGGAAAGGTCGAGACGCTCGGCAAGCTCGCGAATCGAGAGCCCCGCCGTCTCGCGAGCATCACGAAGGAAGTGGCCCGCATCCGCCATGGCCTCAAGGCGCTCCGGCGAAGCCCCGGAAACAACGAGGTCGCGAACCCAGGACTCTCCGAAGAGCGCGCTCATGGTGGCCACATCCATGGCAATATCGAGCGTACCGCCGGCGACTTTGCCGGCGCGCTTCAGGAGCGTATCGATTAGCGACTTGCGATCCGGCCGCTCGTCGTCGAAGGTTTGTTCAGCCATGGGTGCAGCATAACCCAGGGTGTGTTGCGGCCCTAGGGTGGTGGGCTCTCGAGATCACCGGTTTCCAGACTGTTGATGCGCGCGAGGATGGACTGCCATTCCCGGTAGCGGTCATCGACGCTACCGCTCAATCGGAAAACGCCGTCATCGACTTCGAGCACGGTCTCTAGCGCGTCGCCGCCGAAACCCTGAACGAGATCGCGCAAATCCTCCTCCTGGATTTTGACCTTGCGATAGCTGGCGTATACCTGGGACATGGCAGCGTAGCTGCCCCGACGAGCAGTGCGTTTGCGATCGGCGGCGGTCTGCTCGTACTCATCGCCATAACGCCGCAGCTCGTAGCTGTACTCACGCCACAGGTTGTAGCTTTCCGAGACATCGTCAAAGAGATCTCCGTACTGCTCATCAACCGTGTCGATGAAAAGCTCATCCTGACGGCGCACACGATTGAGACGAGCCAGCATGGGGTCCCCGTCAGCCGGGTAGCTAATGAGTTCATAACGTCCGTCGGGCCCGGCCTCAATAAAACGCTCAAAACCCGCTGGTGCGAGCTTGGCTGCAAAGCGCATGGTCGACAGCCGCTGCAGCTCCTGTCGATCGGCCGATGACAAAGACTCCAGCGCCACCAGCACGTCATTGGCAATGGCGCGATAGAGATCCGCAAACGGGTCCTCTCCGCTAACGGGGTAATCCCTTTGCGACGCGACGTCCCGATAGACTTTCTTGAGCATCACGCTTCCATCAGCAGCCTCGAGCTGAATGTCGAGGGCGAGTTCTTCACCGGCTGCCTCCCGGATTTCTCCCGTGATCATCAGTGGCAGCTGCACCGTTGCATCGTGCACGACACGCACGACGCCGAAGGCACCGGTGTCTTCCAGGAAACCGGTGAGGATCACAGGAAGGATCAGCGACTCTGCTTTTCGCACCGTGGGAAACACTCGGCCATCGTCAGTTGCTTGCCCCAGACCCTGATCGAAAACGGCAATACCGATGTCCAGCGTGGAGCTAGCGCCCGTGTAGGCGCGAGGCGCAACGCTGCCGACCGGTTCCGGTAGCGGCGCCGCAACAGATGCCGATTGCGTTGCGCCTGAGACCGGCCCGGTGCTCGAAGTACCACAGGCGCTCAGAAGGAGCGCCGTGATGAGTGCTAAAACAGCGATATGCCCTACTTTTCCGTGGTGCATACGCGCCCCCTCGTCAGCGTTTCCGTACACCGATACTCGCTTGCTCCCGGCTCGAAGCGGCGATAGATCCTGCGTATGGAAAAAGGTGTCGATACAGATGGCGAATAGAGAGAAGTCACGATAGCCAAGGTCTCACCGCTGTTCGCGACAGACAAGCGATGCACGATGTCCAGCCCTTCCGGTAAACGAATCTCGAAAACCAGCTGTTGCCCGTCCCAAAAACACCGCTCCTGACCTATCGCGTACTCCTGCCGCTGCACTGCATCAATGCCGTAATCGCAGCTCAGGGAAAAATTGTCCTCACGCTCCACGCGGATCGCGATGCGACTTTGGGAAATTTCCAGTAGCTGGGACTGGGTAACCAGTTCCGCCATCTGCGCCAGGCTAATCATAGACTCAAGAGAGCTGCTCCCCGCGGCCACAGCTGCTCGCGAACGCTCGCCTCCGTTGCTGCGCGCAGCCTGGTCACGTAGCTGGCGCATCATCATATTGAAACGGGCCTGTAAATTGTCGCTGCGCCCGTAATCCAGCTCCCAGTTTCCGGCCATATCAACGGGATCGGACGACAAAGTCTGGGTCACACGCTCGCGATCCGTCGCACAGCCGGCAAGCGTCAGTGTAAAGAGCAAAACAAATAGAACAGCGGGAAAGCGCATTCGCATCCTCAGACAAAAGCTGGCCACCGAGCGCTGCGGCAACCGGACCAATAATCGTGCGGGGAGTGGACGTGAAGGCAAATGCTGACACACTGCCCCTATGGCAACAAGTCGGGCCCGCTTTATCGTGGCACCGCGCATCAAGAATCCCTAGGCGACCCTTCGCCTCGCCGCTATACTCCGCGCCCGCACTCCTATGACCGCAAACCACAGAGAGGATTCACTGGTGACTGATAGTTTTTTCCCGCCACAGCGCACGCTCATGGGGCCTGGTCCCTCGGATGTATCGCCGCGCGTACTGCAGGCGCTATCCCGGCCCACCATTGGGCACCTTGATCCTCTCTTCGTGTCTCTGATGGATGAGATCAAGGGCTTATTGCAATACGCCTTCCAGACGGAGAATGAGCTGACCCTGCCCGTCTCTGCACCTGGCTCAGCCGGTATGGAGGCCTGCTTCGCCAACCTCGTTTCCCCCGGCGACACGGTCATTGTTTGTCAAAACGGCGTCTTCGGCGGACGTATGAAGGAGAACGTCGAGCGCTGTGGCGGAACGGCCATCATGATCCAGGACGACTGGGGCAAGCCCGTGGACCCAGAAAAAGTCGAGGCCGCCCTCAAAGCCAATCCAGAAGCCTCGATACTCGCGTTCGTTCATGCGGAAACTTCCACTGGTGCCCAGAGTGACGCCAAGACACTGTGCGAGCTGGCGAAAGCATACGACGTCCTCGTGATCATGGATACGGTAACCTCCCTCGGTGGGATTGATCTCAAGGTCGACGAATGGGGAGCTGACGCGGTCTATTCGGGGACGCAGAAGTGCCTCTCCTGCGTGCCCGGTATTTCACCGGTGACCTTTTCATCCCGAGCGGTTGAGCGCATTCAGGCGAGAAGCCATCGCGTACAAAGCTGGTTCCTCGATATGCAACTGGTGATGGGTTACTGGGGCGGCGAGAGCAAACGGGCGTACCACCACACCGCGCCGGTTAATGCGCTGTACGCCCTTCATGAATCACTCTTAATGCTGCGTGAAGAAGGTCTCGAAAATGCCATCATGCGCCATCGCAGGAACCATACGGCGCTCGTTGCCGGGCTCTCAGCCCTGGGTCTTGATATGGCCGTTGCCGCGGAGCATCGACTACCGCAGTTGAACGCCGTTTGTATTCCGGATGGCGTTGATGACGCCGCGATTCGCAAACAGCTTCTGGACCAATTCGATCTCGAGATTGGCGCCGGACTGGGCGCCCTTGCAGGCAAGACCTGGCGTATTGGCCTCATGGGCTATGCGAGTCGCGAACGCAATGTGATGCTCTGCCTTTCGGCACTGGAAGCAGTGCTGCCCAAGAGCTCCGCCAAATCGAGCCTGAACGAAGTTCTGGACGCGGCGTCCACGGCGCTTGCAGCGGCAGCCTAGGCACTGCAAGGAATCGTCTTCGGGGGATTACCACAAGCATCTTTGGTCACTAGTCTGTGGCACCAAAGCCAGGCTCTCGATGCTTCGGTGTGCGCCCAGAGGGGATTCATCGAGACCCCTCTGCTCCGCAAGGCGAGCTAGCGCCGGCCTGCGCCAGCAATCTCTTTCGAGCTACCGGTCTCTTTCGAGCTACCGATCTCTTTCGGGAAAGATCATGGCAAGCAGCGCAGGAAGAGCCTCGTCACCGCCGCTGCGCATGGTCACGTAGTCAACGTGTCGACTGTTCTGCTGCGCTCGGAAGAGCTGGATTCCCCAAAGCGGCTTGATCTCGTTGGGTAGCAGCGAATAACGCAGATCGATGATGCGATCAGGCATCTCAGGATCCGCTGCCAGGTAGCCGGCACTAAACCAACGGAAACGCTCAACGTCTCTTCCCTGTAGCGACTGTCGGTCCAGCCACGGGAAATCTCGCGACAAATCGAGCGCAGCAACACTCTCGCCCTCAAACACCACGGGCTCGCTGCCGATGCGGATGGCGTCGACGAAGTAGCGACCACCCTCTCGATAGATTGTTTTCCATAGAACAAGATTCGCAAAACTTGGTTTTGCATCGACAAATTCAGGCGAATGGCCGCGGGAATGGGCCACTCGCAACCCCTCCTCCGCCGCCATATCCCGTCCGACGGCCCCAAGACCGAGGTAGGTGACGCCCCAGGCAAGGGCTAAGCGTGCCGGCCACGGCGATCGGCGCCATCGGGCCAATATCACACCCACAAGCAGCGGCACCGTGAAAAGCGGGTCGACAATGGAGATGTTGTTCCACGCGATTCGCGCGTCGGAGAATGGCCAGAGCAGCAGGGTGCCATAGGTGGTGCATGCATCCAGTAAACCGTGCGTCGCATAACCCAGAAAGCAATACACGTAGATCTGGCCAAAGGGCCAGCTGCGGGCTCTACCGAACACAAACCACAGCGCCGAAGCGACGAGCAGCGCACCGAAGGGGATAAAGACCAGCGAATGAGTGAACTGACGGTGGTATTCGAGAAACAGAAGTGGATCTGCACTCGATGAAACCAGCACATCGAGATCTGGGGCCATGCCGCCAAGGACTCCACAGAGCATGGCCAATCCCATTCGCTGGGGCCGGGCTACCGACTGGGGCATCGACGCACCGAGTGCGCCCTGGGTTATCGGGTCCATTGATTCATATCGACAGATTTCCTCATGGTGTCAGTTACGGTCGAAGCGGTAGTAGAGATCTATGCTGTTTTCCAGTCGGCTGACGACTTCAAGCCAAAGCCGCGACTGCAGGTAAAGACGCGCCGTCAGCGCATTGACCGGTTCATAGATGCCAACGCCATAGCTCAAATACAATCGTTCACCCACGTAGGCGCTCAGGGTTGCCGCCATGTCGTCGTCCCAGCCTTGTGCACCGAGAGTCACACCAGAGACACCAGGTATGGAATCCAGAGAACGCAACAGCCCGGTCTCGTTCACCGCCGTGGCGCCAAGAGACAGCGCTAGCGCTGTGGCATCAAGCCCCGCGCCCGCATCTGGCCCACGTCCGCGTAGAAGATAAGACAGGGTTTCACGTTCCGAGCGCTGGGGCTCGGAGTAGATTTGCAACACGGGCTCCTCGAGGGGCCCTGTCACTCGAAACCCCACGCGGAGGTCTTCCCCACGGATCTCACGCTCCGCCGCCAGACGGACCGTGGGGTTGAGCGGATCACCGACGAATCCGACCGTGCCATTGTCCAGACGCAGCGTCTGTCCATAGGCGCGAAGCTCGCCGCCAAGAACCTGCAGATCCCCGTAGAGCGCCGGTGGCTCGCTGCTGCTGTCGACATAGCGCAGATCTCCAGAGAGCGTGGCTTCAACTTCTTTTGTGCGCAGCGTGAAGCCTGGCTCTACGCGCGCGGCGAGCGCCACGGACAGATCGAAACGCCGGTCTTGGTCGCCGACGCCATCGACCCGCACGATGTCGGGCGACAGGGACACCCCCTCTTTGTCTGGGATCACAGGCTCCAACGTACCGCTGTGTACCCGCAGATCTCCCTGCACCGCCACTTGTTCTCGGCCGATGAGGAGATCGATATCTGACGACACGACAGCGTTTAGCCCCTCCTGCAGCTCGATGCGGTTTCGGGTGCCGACCACGTGCGCGGTTATTGCGTCGGCATCACAGCAAGTGCCGTGCAGGTGCAAAGATCCCCCGCCGAAGCTGGCGTCCCCCTCAACTCCGAATCCGTCGCCCATCGCCCGGAGCGTGAGTTCGCCGTTGTCCAACTGCGTGAGCGCCGATGGCACTGATACTGAGAGTCCTGAGATGGACAGCTGCCCCGAGATCTGAGGGACACGACCAATCCCTTCGACATCGAGATTCGCGGTGAGTAAGCCGGCTTCCAGCCCCAATTCGGGCAATAGGTCATCCAACGCCCGTAGATTGAAATCCGTTGCCCGAAGACCGCCAGACAAGCCCTGAGCGGAGTGCGAAAAATCCACGTCGATCTCTCCCGCAGACTCAGATGCTGCGCCGAGGGACGCCGTTAACGTATCTCCGTCATACGTTGCCTGAAGCGTCGCCTGGGAGAACTCCACGGTCCCTTGAGTCCCATTTTCCTCGAAGGGATCCAGGCGCAGTTTGCTAAGGTCAACTGCGGCCTGTGCACCCAGCCACGCTCCGTCGCTCCAGTTAGTCTGGAGCTTGCCAGTCCCGGCGATCTCTAGGGCGTAGCGATGCCCCGCAATTTCGTCGCCGATTTGTTCGTCAAAAGTTAGCGCGAACTCAGCCATTCCAGAAGAGCCCAGCTGCATCCCATCACTGCATAGACTGCTCGCTCTCGCCTGAAGGCAAAACGGTGCCACGTCCACCCGTCGAGCAGTTGAGTGCCAAGAGCCCACCAGGGGGCCCCTCATACTTACGACTTCGTCGGCAATACGTAGTTCGAAGGGTGCAAGAAAGAATTCAACGGTATCGGGTTGACGGATAACCTTCGCCCGAAGCGTCGTTTTAAGATCCCCATCGACCGAGAGTTCGAGCTCTTCCCCGGCATCCTCGGCATCTGAGAAGACGCGTAGTACCCCCGATGAAACTTCCATGGCTCCAAGCTGAAGAGGGGTGCTCAGCGCCAGAACCGCAGGCTCGGCAGGATTGTTCGCACGCTGGTAGGTAAAACGTCCGGGCAAACCTTCCAGGGTAACGCCGCCGCTGGGCAGCAGTTCGTTGCCGTCACTGGACAGAGCGCCCTCAATTTTCCAGGGAGCGAACTCTCCCCCGAGCGCTAGATCGATGTTGGATGCACGCCACTGCAGTGCGTCCCCGAAGGTCAGTGCGATCGCCAGGGATCCATCCAACGTGTCAGCGGGACGATCAATCAGCGTGGGCAGGGGAAAGCGTTTGAACCGTATATCTAGCAGCGGCGCAACGGCGTCCACCCTTCCGAGAGCGCCTGCCGCAGACATCGATCCTAGTGACCCGAAGTCCACGCGCAGCTCCTCCAAAGCCAGAACCTGGGCCGACTCCGACACCCTGAGCCTTACGGCGCCAGGCTGATCGCCGTCGAGAAATTTCTGGTTAGCCATCAGTATCCAATGGCCATCCGATTGACTGAGTTCCAGGGCGAGCGCGTCGGCAAGCCGATAGCCAACATTGGCAAGATAATGATCGCCTACGCCCTGGAGGCCATCAATCACCGCCGACAGTGAGAAGGATCCATCGCTGGTCTCGATCGATATCGTCGATGCAAACCCCATTCCTTCCAGCGATTGAAACGATGCCGATGCCGATGCAAAGTCGCCGGAAGCTTCCGCATGAAACTGCCGTGGAAGCACCTCGCCGGGCGCGACCTCGGGCATCTCTCTGAGAACCTCCAGGTCGGTCAAAAGAGACCAGCGGCCATCGGGGCCAACTTCCCCATAGGCGGACCCCTGCACGACCTCGTGAGCGAATGTCAGACCCTCTATAGCGATACCTTCGACACCGAGGCTCAGATCAGAACCGGCTACTGCCTGCAACTGCTCTTGGCGGTTGGTACTGCGCAATTGCAAAGCGCTGATCTCAAAGGCATCGATACGCACCTCGGGTAGATTGGGCAGCTCTGCCATCGGCGCGTTTTTCCCATCATCTCCCTTAAGAGTAACGACGAGCGAACTTGCCGTGATCGCCTCCAGGCAAATCACGCTTCGCAGCGCACAGGCCCATCGCGGCTTCAGAACGACGGCAGTACCCTGAACAGAAACGGCTTCGCTGTCGAAAGTAAAACGATCGACCCGAATCCCGTCGTACAGACGACCGGTCACCCTCCCGAGGGTGAGGGGGAGGTGGGGCTCGGCATATCGAACCATGCGCTGGAGGGCGTTCTCACTGAACACCGCACCGGTGATGAAAGCCAACAGCAGCGCGAAGACGGTTAGCACCGCTATGGAGAGCCCGCGCCTCATTAAAACTCCGCCCCGATGTTGATGTGCAGTCGCCACGAGCCGCCGCTCTCGGTGACCGCATTGGCGACTTCGAGCCGAAGCGCACCGACCGGCGAAAGGTAATGAACGCCAACCCCCGCACCAATGTTCATGTCAAAGTTGTCGACGAAGGCGTCGCCGCCGTCGACAAACACAGCACCCCGCCATGTCGGTGAAAAGTAGCGCTGTATCTCGACGCTGCCCGTAACAAGTCTCGTTCCACCAACCACCAGCGAAGTGCTATCCGTAGCAGCCACTGCGTCTACCACACTTGGGTTCACCTCCCGACCCAAAGACTGGTAGCCGTATCCTCGGATGCTGTTATCGCCGCCCGCAAAAAACGCGAGGGACGGAGGTAATTCGTCGGGCCTTCGGGAGCTTGACCAAAGGGCGCCACCCTCAATACGACCGACGACGCGCCAGTTCTCGGACAGACGCTTGACGCCTATAACATGCCCATAGAGGCGCAGCAGATCCTCGTCGGATCCCACCGCAACCGAAGCCGCTTCCACGCTGTAAAACTGACTGATCCCAGCGCTGGGATCCACCGCGGGACCGCTGCGATTGCGGGAGGAAAAACTCGCCCCTGCGAGGGCAAACGCGGCTTCGAAGGCGTCGGCGAAAACGCCCCAGTCTTCCTCGAGATAGCGCAGGTGATAAGCACTCACGCGAGCGCCATAGGTTGTTTCGCGACGGACTTTGAAAGCTCTCTGTTCGCTTTGGAGGTCGCCAAACTCATTGTCTTCGACACGGCCGATGATTTGCAGCACATCCTGAGCAGGATCATCGAGGGGAATACTGTAAGTGACACGCGCTTCTGGATTCACCGGGGACCAGCGCAGAATCGTCTCCTGACTGTGCCCGTGGCGGTTCAATCGCGGGCTCCGCCAGCTCCCAGAAAAGCGCTGCCGCGTGTCCGTGCTATAGCCAGCACCAACTTCAAAACTGTGTCTTGCGGCAGCGTCTAGGCTGACACGAATGGGAACGACGCCCGCCTCCCGCCCCGCCAGATCCGGCAGCACGAGGGCGGAGGAGAAAAAACCAAGTCTCAGCAGCCGCTGTCGAAATTCGAGCAGCTTGTTCTGTTCGAACGCCTCATGCTCGGAAAAAGGCCTCAGTCGCTCCAGTAAATCCGGATCGACGAGATCGCCCTCCGGGACTACGGGACCAAATCGATAGCGAGCGCCCGTATCGAAGTGCAGGCGAAGTTCTGCGGTTTTGCCGCGAACATCGACGGCAATGGAGCTCTCGGAAAAACGTGCATCAAAGTAGCCGCGGCGGTGGGCGACCCGCTGCAACTCTCGCTTTAGCGCTTCGTAATCGCCATGGTGTAACGGGTCTCCCACATGCAACGCGTACTCGGTCGCCACTTTCTGAAGTTCAGGGTCATCGACGCCCTCTCCGCCTATCGCAATATCTGACTGCGTAATCAGGCTTTTCCTGCCCGGCTCGATGGTCACCAGGACCTGAATTGGCGAAATTGATCGATCAACGGTGAGGTATACTGTGGGTTCATAAAAGCCAACGGCTTCCATGGCGGACTCAACGCGACCGCGCGCATTCTGAATAAAGCGTTCTGCCTCTGTCTCCCCTTGCGGTGACTTGCCAAGATAGGCACGGACATTCGCCCGCGTCTCGTCGTCGACACCGGCAACGCGATAAGTGAGACTAGCTGCTCCAGCGGAGGACGCAGCAATGATCAATGCGCCAAGCAGGAGTATGGCGCGAGGTGAGGCTAAAGCGCGCACGGTTTAGGCGTGGGAGGCCGCGCCCCAGTAGTTGTAGCCGGCTACCTTCGGTGTGCTGGGCAGATACATCTCTTCCAGCACGGTGGTGCTAAAGCCCCCCGCCTCCAGCAGCGAGGGAATATCCCGATTGAGTTGGCATCCACCAGCGATCAATCCCCAGATGCCGTTGATCCGGTTCTGCCAGCGTCGAACGCCCTCATCGGGCGCACGTCCATGTTCAGCGAAAAGTAACTGCCCATCAGGCTTAAGCACGCGACGCATGCCCCCGAGCGCCGCCACCGGGTCAGGAATGGTACACAGGCTGAAAGTCACGACGATGGTATCAATGCTGTCCTCTTCGAGGGGAATCTGCTCCCCGGGGAGGCCGACGAACTCCACGGGAAAAGAGACCTGCTCCAGCCGCTTGCGCGCCAAATGCCACGACCGATCCGAGGGATCGAGTCCGATGAGGCGGTCGACGGATGAATCGTGGTAATACGGTAAATTCAGACCGGTGCCGATACCGATCTCCAAGACAGTGCCACGGGCCTGGGGCACGACCTTTTCGCGCTGCTTCATAAAAGGCTTGGTTCCACATGCGCAATTGATCACGTGTGGAAGCACAAAACGTTCGTAAGGTCCCATGGCTCATGCCCTTTGCGTTGAGGGTTCATTATAGGGGCACGTGTACAAGGGCTCACCCAGGGTCGACAGCGGCGATACCTTCCGTCAGGATTTGCGTCTCTCAAAGAGCAGCCAGCAACCCTATGGAACTTCATATCATCACCACCGGTGGCACCATCGACAAAATCTACTTCGATGCGAAGAGCGACTATCAGGTGGGTGAGCCGGTTATTGGCGAGCTTCTTGAAGCAATGGGCGCGCACTTCCCCTATACGGTGGAGTCTGCACTGAGAAAAGACAGCCTCGATATGACCGACGAGGATCGCGCTCTTATCCGGGACAGGGCCGCCGCCTGCTCGGAAAGCAAAGTTCTCATTACGCACGGTACCGACGGCATGGTTGCGACGGGAAAAGCCCTGCAGAACTTGCCGGCTAAGACCATCGTGCTCACCGGTGCGCTTCAGCCTGCCGCATTTAAGGGGTCCGATGCGATTTTCAACATCGGCTGCGCCATCGGCGCGCTGCAAAGTGCAGAACCGGGTGTTTACATCGCCATGAATGGGCAGATCTTTCCCATCGACGACGTGCACAAGAATGTGGCAGCGAATCGCTTCGAAACGGTGAGCGAAAGCAGCGCCTGATCAGCGGAGCCCTACAGGAAAAAGGTGTTCATGCCGTCCCTATGGCTCACGGCTCCAACGGAGCCGACACAATCATTTTCCAGCAAAGCTTCCATAAGCACCGCGTCTTCAGACACCGCGGCACAACGACGGCCGTCTTGAAGACGTCCCAAGGTGATCGCCGCCCGAGGTTCATCCCCGCTAAAGCTCACGGTGTGCGCGTCGATGGTGAAGGCACCTTCGCCCGCATCCGCCAATACAGTCGACGCAATACTGTCGACCGCTGCCTGCAGGGGCCCATCATCGGACTCGCCCCAGGCATCACCCCCGGGTTCTGCGCTGTACACACCCACGGCGTGTTTCGTTAGGTAGCCGCCATTGGCTGAGACCAGGCCGGCCTCGCCAGTTTCGCGAAGACGCTCAACCATAGAGGCAATAGCGTGGAGGGTGTAGTTGTTGCCTGGGCCGCCGAACAGCGTCAGGCCACCGGTTACTGTAACGCCGCGCGGGTCGTCTATGGCGAGACCCAGCGCATCACACGCCACCTGAACAGCGGACGGGAAGCAGCTGTAAAGATCGAAGTGCGAAAGCTCGTCTAGTGCGAGACCACTGCGCTCGAGGGCTGCTTGCCCTGCCGCTTCCAATGCCGGGGACGAATGAAGAGACGTGCGCTCTGAAAGAAACCAACTGTCATGGACGCTTGCACCGCCGCGCAGATAGACCCAGCGAGACGAGTCGACTCCCAGCGCGGCGGCCTCCTTCGCAGTTGTCATAACGATAGCCGCCGCCTGATCCACATTGATGATGGCGTTCATGAGCTTGGTATACGGATAGCTGATCATGCGATTACCGTTGTCAGTGCTCACGACCTGCTCAGGGGTCAATCGCTCCCGTTTCCAGGCATAGGGGTTGTCTGCACTGACGTCACTCATGGAAGAAACCAAGCGACCCAGGAGGGACTGATGCGCATCGCGACTCAGACTTTTTGCGTGGCGCAGTGCCGATTCAAACAGGGGGTAGACGTTGATGGGCTCGTAGAGCTGATGGATAAGCTCCGTGGGCGCAGACATTGCGGGCGTCGAGCCAAGCTGCTCGGGCTCGCTGCTCACGCCAGAGGTCCAGTCAGGGAACGGGTCACCGCTGCGCAGGGATCCCAGAAACGTCGACAACAGCTCTACGCCGGAAATCATCACGACCTTGTGAGCGCCCCGCCGCAGTCGCCGCGCAAACTCGTTCACCAGGTGCTGTGGCAGGTTTCCGCCAACATCGGCCGTATATTGCTTAGGTGAAATTCCAAGGCGCTCCGCGACCGCGGCCCCGGGATTCCTCGGCATCGCCGTCGCCATCTCCGGTACCTGGTTAAGCAGGAAAGGCACATGCACCATGGCATCCACGGCGCCGATCACCTTTTCAGAACTCGAATCCGATAAAGCCTGCGTCGTGACCGCCTGCAATGCATCCATTGGCGTACGGCTTCTGTCCCGATCCTTCCAGCATTGTTGCGCAACGCCGATAAGGACAATCTGCTCCGCGGGATTCATAGGGACTCCAAGTCTGAAAAGCTGGGGCTTATAGCACAGGCCGGTCGCACTCGCACTGGACCGAGAACAGGCGTGAAAACCCTGGGCTTCGCCTTTCGCCCGCTTGGTTCCATCCAGGAAACCTCAACTCATCGCATCGGGAGCAACTTCCATCGCTTAGCGGGGACGACGTCTGGGCAAGTCAGTGCGGCACTCAGCCAAAGACCTCCTCAAGAAAGTCTTTTATCGCCGCCGTCGCACGGCGATCTGCCCTTTCGCTGTACACCGTTCCGAAATCGGGATCATTCGCAGCCGGGTTGGTAAACGCATGCATCGTGCGTCCGTAGGCATGGAGCTGCCAGTCAGCTCCAGCTTCACTGAGCTCCGTTGCCAGCGCCAGTACGCTGTCGGGTGTCGCCATCGGATCATCGTAACCGTGGAGGCAAAGTACTTTGGCGGTAATGGCCGTACCGGCCGTATTGCCCGGCGCCATAAACAGTCCGTGAATGGACACGACTCCGGCGACTGCTGAACCAACACGAGCAAGATCGAGGACACAGAGGCCACCGAAGCAAAAACCCATCGCAGCACAGCGCTCGCCATCAACCTCGGGCTGCGCTTGCAGAGCCGCCAACGCGGCGCTCACTCGCTTTTGGAGTTCTGGTCGATCCTCGACCAGCGGCGTCATGAGTGCACTGCACTCTTCCGTGGTTTCGCCGCGAATACCCTTGCCATACATGTCGATGGCGAAACCAACATAGCCCTGCTCCGCGAGCCAGCGTGCTTTGCCATTCTCGAAATCACTGCGTCCTCCCCAGGCATGAGAAACCATGACACCGGGACGTGCTTCCGCTGCATCGTCCCAGGCCATGTGGGCCTCATAGACCGCGCCATCGATCTGGTATTCGATAGATTTTTCCTGAATTGCCATTGCCTTATCCTCGCTTAAGGAAAATTAGAAAAAGTCTGAACTGGGTGCCGACTTCACTGGCGCGGGATATGGCCCGCATAGGCACCAACGCTCATGAATCGCTCAGCTTGTGGAAGCCGCAAGAGCCGTCACCCTGAGAGAGAAGCGCCCTTCCTGGCGCTGCAGTCCGTGAATCTCCATATCCCCATCGGCATGGACCAAGTCGAGGAGAAAACGCAGCGTATCTTCACCGATGTGCTGACCGGGCACCAAAACGGGAATCCCCGGGGGATAAGGAACGATCTGATCCGCGCTCACACGGTCCAGCAAGGCCTTATTAGGGCCATAGTTCTCATCGCTAAGAGGAAGCAGTTCCGTGGGACCGAAATAAGCGTCCCGGGGTCGAACAACAACGTCCTCAAGGGGCGGCAATGCCGGCGGTGCACTCATTGAATCGCCGCTGCGCTCCTGCTCCCGGGCAAGCTCCCGCAGCGCACTCACAAGACGCAGAACTTTGCTCTGGGTCGTACCCAGAGTCACCAGCACGGACAGCGTGTTATGGGTCACCTTCTCAACCTGGATCGAGTACCGCTCGTAGAGGGCGCGCTGCAGATAGCGGGCACTGTGCGGACCGGCGGAAACATCGATGGACAGCTTCAGGGGGTCCAGGCGAATTCCGTCGCCCGCGAGTTCACCAGGCAGCATGTCTTCAAGGGCAAGAACGCGAAATACACCCGTTTCCGCAACGCCCTGGCGGAGTTGCTCGGCAAACTCGAGACAGCGCTGCAAACGAGTAAAGCCCTCAAGACTCATCTGCTTTCGCGCCACATCGAGACTTGCTATCAGCCCATACTGCGGGCTTGTCGAGGTGTGCATGTTCAGGTGCTCGCGAAAGCGGGATTCGTCGAAGGTCGGATCCTGCACATGAATCATACTGGCCTGGGAAAAGGCCGAAAGCATCTTGTGGGTACTCTGCGTCACATAGTCGGCACCGCTTTCGAGGGCGCAGGGCCGTAGCGAAGGATGGAAATACCCATGGGCGTACCAGGCCTCATCCACCAACACTTTCATTCCCGTCGCATGCGCGCGCTCAACGATGGGCTGCAGGTCGTAATAGAACCCGTCATAACTACAGGATGTCAGTACCAGTAGCCGGGCGTCCGGGTTCGTATCGATCGCCTCGAGCACCGTGGCTTTGGCCACGGGGCCGTAGAAACCATAGGTCCTGTTCACACTCGATGGCAGGTAAATGGGGTCGGCCCCAAATAAAATTGCGGCATGATGGACCGACTTGTGGCAGGACTGATCCACGAGCATCTTTCCGCCGCCACCCAGCAGGTGCTGGACGATGACTTTGTTTGCCATGGAGGTACCGCCCGTCACAAAAAAAGTATCGCGGGCGCCAAATGCCTCTGCAGCAAGTTTTTGGGCGGCCTGCAAAACGTGCGAGGGTTCCAGAAGCGAGTCGAGTTCCTGCACCGAGACCGAGAGATCAGCGTTAAAAACGTGCTCCCCCATAAGTCGATAGAAGTCTTCGACCCACGGGCTGCTTCGCAAACCGTCGCCGGATGAGTGCCCCGGCGTATGCCACGCATCCCGCGCGCCTTCGACGTACTCTCGTAGCGTATCGGCAAAGGGGGTCCGAGCCCGGCGGCTGATGGCGCCGTGCAATCGTCGCCACAGAATTTCTGCTCGGGTCTCGTCTCGATCCAAGAGTTCGACGCGACTCTGTTCAAACGTCGCTCCGGAACGCAAGGCAACGAAAACATCAATCTCGCCACGGGCTCTTCGCAATTCCGCTACAAACTGCTCGGCCATCGCCGGTTCTGCCCCATCGACAACCACGCATTGCAGCTCTCCATCGCCTATGGCGGCAGCGAGCCCTGCTTCGCGGGTTCCTCCGGAAATCTCTAAACGGCAGTCGTGCTGGTCGTCGACATCGTGCTGCGCGGCGGCTTTAAGTCGATCCAGCCAGGAAGTGCGCCACGCCTCATCGGCGCTGACCAGCATGGCCCTGCAGCGCGGTAACGCGTCTGCCATCAGGTCGAATCGCCTGAGGTCGTGTCGTCCTCCGTGCCCGGCTTCGCGTAGGCTGTGGGGTCGATGCGACGCATTTCGGCCTCGATCCATGCCTCCGCTTCCCGCATGAGCGTATCCGGACTCTTGTCCGCCGGCTCGATGGGTGGACCGATGGACACATCAATGTGCCCGGGGATAAACCAAAAGGAGCGTCGCGGCCAGCATTGGCCTGAGCTAACGGCGATGGGAATCATGGTGGCATCGGTTTCTACCGCCAGCCTCGATGCGCCGCTTTTATAGGCGCCTTGCCCGCCGCGCTCGCTGCGCGTTCCCTCCGGGAACATGATGATCCACTTGCCCTTGTCCATGAGGACCTTGCCGAGTTCGGCAACTTTGGTCCAGGCCTCGGAGCGCTTGCTGCGATCGATATGGACCATTTCAAGCCTCGCCATACACCAGCCGAACACGGGAATCTTCAACAGCTCTTTTTTGAACACATAAGCCAGCAGATGCGGCATATAGCTGGGAAAGAAAAACGTTTCCCAGGTGGACTGATGCTTGGAGACAAGGATCACGCGCCGCATGTCAGATCGATCCGGTAGGTACTCCTGTCCACGCACGGTGTAATCAACCCCGCCGACAAGGCGAGCCGCTTCGATCACTCCCCGCAACCAGGGGATGGCAAACCAGCGCCACAGCAGCGGCGAAGGAAGGAAGATCGAACTGATAAGCAGCAGGGATCCGATGGGGATAATGCTGACAACCATCCATAAGAAAACGATGGATGAGCGAAGTGCATTCATGCAGCCAACTCACCCTCAGCCGATCCATCGACGCTGGCTAGGAATTCGGCGATGTTCTCAAAGGCTTCCTCTGCTTCCGGAAGCTGGGGTGTGAACACCTGCCACACATGCACCATGTCCGGCCAGGTTTGAAGCACCACTGGTGAATCCGCTGCCTGGGCCTTTGCAGCGTATCGGCGGGCATCATCGAGGAGCATTTCCGTGTCGCTGGCCTGCACCAGAATCGGTGGAAGGTTTGCCAGGGAGCCTCGAACCGGAGAAATCATGGGGTTCGAAGGCATCATCCGAGTCGTCGCCCAGGTGTACCAGAGAAGAAACAGCGAGGGGACTTTCAGGAGCTTGCCGAAAGCAGGCCCGAGCATCGGATCTGAAGCGACATTGTCGCTGAGGCTCGGGGCATCGAGGGCCGCATCCGTGGCGGGCGAGAGCGCGATACCCGCGTCAGCCAGACGGATCCCCTCATCTCGGGCCCAGGCGAGCGTCGTCAAAGTCAGGTTTCCACCCGCGGAATCTCCGGCAACCACCAGGAAGTCAGGCTCTCCCGGCCCCGCTGGCCCCATCTCCAGGAGCCAGCGATAGGCCTCGCGGCAATCGGTGATTCCCGCCATGCGGCGATTTTCCGGCATCAACCGATAATCAACGGCGAACACAGCGGCCCCCGTGAGACGTGACAGACGATCCGTTATGGGGCGATGACTGCGCGGGCTGCCGGCAAAAAAAGCACCACCATGGATGTAAAGCAGGCGTCGTTGGTTGTCATAGCCGGGCGCGAGAACCCACTCCCCTCGCACGTCCCCATTTTGGACCGGCACAAACTCGCTCTCGAAGTGATCTCGATCACCCAATTCGTCCATGGCCTCACGAAGGTTTCGAATGCGACCGCGCCCGGAGCCCATAGGCCGCTCGCTGAGTTCTTTGAGCATGTTCAGCACGCCAAGCATCTCTTCACTGGGTTTACGGTAGTGATGTCGCGGTATGGGCTGGTCCAGATAGGAAAGATCTTCCCCTCGAAGAATGAGGTACGAAAACATCAAGAACGCCAGCACAAACAACAGCAAGCCAAACATGGGCGGCTCCAGGGCAGTTAGACACACGCGGGATTATCCCAGATACGGGCATCCGCTAACCACAGTCAGCCGCGCTATACTCCAGCGGTTTACCCGCTACTGGCACTATTGTTGGCAAAAAGGCCTGGCAAGCACCGCCCGCTCGAAGGACGCCTCACTCAGCGTCCGGCACGGGCCCATGCGCCTGTGAAAAGCAAGGCCAACCTGCGCAGCGAATTACAGGCAGCTACAGAGCGATTCCTGCGGGAAGGAGGAACGGTCAAGGACGTGGCGAGCGGAGTTAGCGCATGGGAACCGGGGACACGCCCACCGCCCAGTCGGCCATTATTCGAGGAGCCGCGGGCAGAGCGCACACCGTTGCCCGAGGTGGTGGCGACCATCGAAGCTCGGCGCGAAGCCATGAAGAACAAACGAAAACCCGTCCGCAAGACCCGCGCGCAGCGCAGCCGTCGCCGTATTATCTACGACGACTTCGGTGAACCGCTTCGCCATGTCTGGGTAGACGATTGAGGTAGTCCAAGGGCAGTGAACTACCCGCCGCTGCGGAGCGTAAAACGCAGCAATATATTTGGGTATTTAAGTTCATGATCCACCTGTCTGAAAACATCACCGTAGAACGTCCCATCGCGGAGTGTTTCGACTACGTCTCGGACTTTCGCTCCGCAGCGGAATGGGATGTCACCGCCTTTCGCGCAAAGAAGCTCACACCCGGGCCCGTTGCCCTTGGCACCGAGTTCAAGGTGCGGTGTCGTCTACCCGTTGGTTCCGTTGATATCCACTACACGGTAACTGAGTTTGAAGGACCCACTCTCATCACCCTGGCGGCAGAATGCTGGCTCTTTGAGGGTGTAGACACGATTCGGTTCAGTGATAGGGACGGCGAAACGGACATCGAGTACATCGCCGACTTCAGTTTTCGTATGCCTTTTGCCCTCGCTGAGGGTCTTCTGCAGAGCGGTATGCAACGCATGGGGCGCGCTGCCGTACGCAGTCTGGGCCGCGCTCTGAGCGACAGTTTTGAAGCGCCGGCAACCTCATCTGGTACGGCCACCGCAGACCGCCTGCTGTGGCCCGGCCTTGCCATGTTCAGTAAGTGGGGCTACCGGCGAGGCCTTAAGCGCTGGAATCCCGACAGCGCCACCCTCAACGGCAAAACGATGATTGTGACCGGGGCGAGTTCCGGCCTTGGGCTTGCAACCGCTCGCACCCTCGCAGATCGCGGCGCCAGCCTTATCCTTGTGATGCGCAATGAGGTGCGTGCGAAGGAGGTCGTAGCAGAACTCAAGGCTGAGAGTGGCAACGAACACATTCGCTGCGAGATCGCTGATCTCGCCCTTATGAGCGATGTGGATGCTCTCTCGCAGCGTCTACTGAGGGCAGGCGATCCCATCGATGTGGTGGTGAACAACGCAGGTGCTCTGTTTAACGAATGGGGTACCACGGCAGAGGGACTTGAGAAGAGTTTCGCCCTCCTGCTTCTCAGCCCCTGGCGCCTCACTCGGGCGCTCCGTCCGCTCCTGGCGGCGGCAAAATCCAGTCGTGTTGTGAATGTTGTTTCGGGGGGAATGTATTCGCAAGCGCTCTCCGTCGACGATCTGGAAGCCGCGCCTGAAGGTTATAACGGCGCGGTCGCCTATGCGCGCTGCAAAAGAGCACTCACCGTGGTCACGGAGGAATGGGCTAGCGAGTGGCATAGCGACGGCATCGTCGTGAACTCCATGCATCCGGGCTGGGCCGATACACCCGGGGTTGAGTCGGCCTTGCCAGCCTTCCACAAGATCACAAAGTACATTCTGCGCACCCCGGAGGAAGGCGCCGACACCATCGTCTGGCTCGCAGCGGCGTCGGAAGCTGAAAGCGTCTCCGGCAAGTTGTTCCTCGATCGAGAACCGAGAACCACTCACCTGATGTCTCGGACCCGTGAGGTACGCGGTGAGCGTGAGAAACTCATGGCATTCCTTCAGGACTTCACGCCGCAAGCGAAAAACGCCGCTTGATCATTGGGCGGCCCCTTGAGTCGCCCGCTCGTCTCCGTTAGCGTCGAAGCTGTACCTGGGCCCCCCGTCGGCCCTATACAAGCACCATACAAGCACCGACTTTGGCAGCGAGGACACCCTTGGACGCACGAATCACACCTTTCACGGCTAGCATCAGCAGCAGCGATCTCGACGATCTGAAACAACGCCTTCGAACGACTCGCTGGCCCGATCCGGAACCCTGCGAGGGCTGGGATCAGGGCATCCCTCTGAGCTATGTCCAGGATCTTGCTCGCTATTGGGCCGACGAATACGACTGGCGCAAAGCAGAAGCGACGCTCAACCAATGGCCGCAGTGCGTGGTGTCACTCACGGTAGAGGACGTGAATTACGACATTCACTGCATTCACCGACGAGCCACGCAACCCGACGCCCCGGCGTTGATTTTGACCCATGGCTGGCCGGGTTCCATCTTCGAATTTCACAAGGTCATCGACGCCCTGGCAGATCCTGAAAATCATGGCGGCGACGCGAGCGACGCATACCATGTCATTGTCCCCTCCCTGCCCGGCTATGGGTTCTCGGGGAAGCCAGCTGTCCCCGGTACCAGCGTGGAGAGGATTGCTGACGTATGGGACGCCATGATGAGCGCTCTGGGCTACGAACGATATTTTGCGCAAGGGGGTGATTGGGGCAGCATCGTCTCCTGCGCCCTCGCCTTGAGACATCCCGTGCGCTGCGCAGGTATTCACCTCAATATGGTCCTCGCCCCTCCCGACCCGGAAACTCTGGAAAACCCCAATGAACAGGAAATTCAGGCCCTTGGCGCGCTCGATCACTACTCGAAGTGGGACTCGGGTTACTCCAAGCAGCAATCCTCGCGCCCGCAAACGCTGGGCTACGGTCTGGCGGATTCTCCCGTAGGCCAACTAGCCTGGATAGCGGAAAAGTTCTGGGCCTGGACTGATTGTGAGCGCGATGGCGCGAGGAATCCGGAAAACGCCATCACCCGAGACGAGATACTCGACACAGTCTCCCTGTACTGGCTAACAAACTCAGGCGCCAGTTCTGCTCGGCTCTACTGGGAGAGCTTCAACACACCCGACATGAGCCCGATCTCGATTCCCGTTGGCGCGTCGCGCTTCCCGAAAGACATCTTTCTTGCCAGTGAGCGCTGGGCCAGAAAACGTTTTAAAGACCTGCGTTACTGGTCCGAACCGGAATTGGGAGGTCACTTTGCAGCTCTCGAGCAACCCGATCGATTTATCGAGGATCTCAGAGCCTGTTACCGCCTTATGCGCTGATGATGACCACCAGCCCTCACTGCCCGAAAGCAATGAAGGCCAGCGTTCCGTAACCGATTGCGAGGGCGATCAGGACGACCGCCGCGGTTTTCCAGGTCAAGCGGCGGCCTCGTTAAGCGCCACCCCTTTCACAGCATCAGAGCCTGCGCGATCCACCAGGAGTTCGGCCAGCGCGGCTCGGTGTGCGGAGGCATCGCCCCACAGGAATTGGCTGTGCTTCTGCCGTTTGAAATACAGGTGCACATAGCACTCCCAGGTAAAGCCGATACCGCCATGGCACTGCACCGCACGACTTGACGCAAATGCCGCTGTGTCACTTGCCGAAGACTTCGCCATGTGGGCCAGCTGGCGCGCCCGCTCTGGCTCGTGATCAAGGGCGCAAGCCGCGCTGTACAGCAGCGACTTACTCTCGTCGATGGCGACCATCACGTTCACCAGGTCGTGCTTAACGGCCTGAAAGAAGCCCAGGGGGCGATCGAACTGTTTGCGCTGCTGCGCATACTCCACGGTCGTCTGGAGCAGCCACTCAGACGCTCCGACCATGTCCGCACTGATAAGCACCCATAGCATGGGCTCTGCTGCGGCCCAGGCCGACTGTGCATTGCCCGCGATGGGTGATGCAACCACGTTCTTAAAAGACACCCGCGCCTGATCGCGAGTCAGATCAACGATGGCATCGGCCTCGACGGTCACGCCCTCGGCTGCTTTGTCGACCCAGCACATCACGGGCGATCCGTTCTGGGACGCGACGACCAGCAGCCGATCGCACTTACCCGCATCCTGTACAAAGTGCACGGTGCCATTGAGTTTGCCGTCAGCATAGGACACCGCCGTCAGCGAGGTTTCGCCGTCGGCATCCATCAGCGCCAGCGTCGCAGCACTGCCGCCCGCTGTTTCCTCGAGCGCCGCCTGCGCGCCGCCGCCCAGTTGAGTGAGAACGGCCGTCACCTGAAGGGTGGGTAGCAGAGGCGATGGAAACGCGGCTCGACCCACTTCCTCGAGGAGACCCACGACTGCTACCCACGGCATACCGACGCCACCGAAGTCTTCCGGTACCGCAAGGGCCGTCCAGCCAAGTCCGACCATTTCCTGCCACAACTCTGGCTTCCAGTTCACAGCGGGTCCACGCTCCGCCGTTGACTCATGGGCCACGAGCGCGTGCAGCTGGTCGACGGGTAGTTTGTCCGCAAAGAATCGCTTGGCGCCATCTTTGAGCATGCCGGCTTCTTCTTCAAAGCCGTAGTTGTTTGGTTGTGCCATGACTCTCCCCTTACTTTGACTTCGCCAGGCCGAGCACACGCTCACCCAGGATATTGCGCTGAATCTCGCTCGTACCTGCAGCAATCGTGAACCCGTAGGAATTCATGTAGGCAAGGGGCCACTGACCTCCCGCAGGTGCATTGGGATCTCCAAGGTACAGGCTTGAAGCAGGACCTTCGATTTCCATAGCCAGCGCCCCTAAGTCCTGAGCCAGCTCCGACATCAGTAGCTTGTTCTGCAGGGGCAAGCGCATGGGATGATCAGTCAGGGCGGCCACGCGGGAACGGCGCTGATTTTCCTTCAGGCCCTCCTCGCGAATCGCCAGGCGCATCATGCGATCACGAGTCACCGAATCATCCGCCATGGCCTTGCCCGCTCGATCGGTATTACGAGCGAGGTCGATCACCGCTTTCGCCGAGGTGTTGTGGGCGCTCTTGCTCTTGAGACCACCGGCACGGGGCGTTACCAGTTCACCGGCACCGCGCTCATGGAGCAGCGTGGTCATGGCCACCTGCCAGCCTTTGCCCAACTCATCCAATCGGTAGCTGTCGTCCACCTCCAGGTTCTCGAACAGCACCTCGTTAAAGCCCGTTTCTCCCGTGATCTTGATGAGGGGACGTACGGTGACTCCCTTACCCAGCGCCGCTTTGATCGGCACGACGAAGTAAGACAACCCGTCGTACTTGTGGGACTTATCGGTGCGCAGGAGCAGGATCATCCAGTCGGCAAAGTGCGCAAGGCTGGTCCACACTTTGTGGCCGTTGATCACCCACTTGTCGCCTTTTTTCTCAGCGAAGGTCTGTACAGACGCCAGATCAGAACCTGCACCTGGCTCGCTGAAGCCCTGACACCAGATCTCTTCGCCGGACAGCAGCTTGGGAAGTAACTGCGCCTTCAATTCCTCACTGGCGTGATAAAAGATGGTCGGTGCCGCCATACCCAGCCCGATGATGTTCGGGTAGAACGGCGTTTTAGCAGCCACCATTTCTTCATTGGCAATGCGCTGGCAATCCTTGCGGCCACCGCCGCCTACGGCTTCCGGATAGTCACTACCGACAAGACCCGCATCGTACGCAGCCTTCTGCCATGCCTGCAGGTAGTCCATCTGCTCACGGCTCATGATCTCGATGGCCGCGATGGGGAGCCTTACGGGGGGCTCACCGGGGTGATTCCTGGCGATCCAATCCCGGCAGTAGGCGCGAAACTCAGCCTGCTGCGGAGTGTCCTTGCGTTCACTTTCTGACATCTGTGGTTCCTTCTTCTATTTTGAAAAGGTTCTATGCGATCTGACGTTGAGACTGCAGTTTACTTGCGGTAGTCCAGGGGTGGCGCACGATCGCCCAGCAGTGCTTCGTAGACGTAATCATCACCTCGCTTCTGGGCAAACTCCGCTGCTGCTGCGTCGCGAAGATCAGCATCGGTGTAGAGTTGCACCGCGGCGCTGCTGAGGGCACGCGCCGCGAGATCAGCGCCCTTGAAACCGATGGACATCCCGCCGGCGGCAACGGCCTGCCAGCTATGGGCCGCGGTGCCAGGCACCCAGGTCGCCGTATTCAGACCGACCGTCGGCACCGTCATGGAGACGTCGCCCACGTCCGTGGAGCCATACCCGAGGGACACGGAATACGGCTGGATCTCCTCCTCAGAGCCAAGGGCAAGGCCGGGGTTATCGAAACTGTCATAGATTTCGTCTGCAAACGCCTGCTCGTCGGCCGTGTAGCGGATGCCGCCCAGCTCACGAAGTGTGGCGTCCATCATCTCCTGCATCGTTTCGTTGACAAGTACCGGAAGGTTTCCGTGGATGATCTCCCACTCGACGCTGGTCCCTGTGCCCTCGGCCGCTCCGAGTGCCGTGGCCTCAAGGCGCTCCCAGAGTGTCTTCACCATTTTTGCCTCAGGATGACGGAGGTAATAAAACACTTCCGCATGGTCGGGCACGACATTCGGTGCATTGCCGCCGGCAGTAATCACGTAGTGAATGCGCGTCTGCTGCGGCACGTGCTCTCGCATCAGATTGACCATATAGTTCATGGCCTCGACCCCGTCCAGGGCAGAGCGACCGCGATCCGGTGCACCTGCGGCGTGCGCGGAGACACCCGTGAAGCGGAACTTCGCGGAGCGATTTGCCAACGTGGTGCGGGCAGCAGCGGAATTTCGATCAGCAGCGTGCCAGTGGAGCGCGAAGTCCACATCGTCGAACAGGCCTGCCCGAACCATGTAAACCTTGCCACTGCCACCCTCTTCCGCTGGTGTTCCATAAAAGCGGATCGTTCCGGGCGTGCCGGTAGCGTTCAGCCAGTTCTTTACGGCGATGGCCGCCGCAGAAGAGCCGGCGCCAAACAGATTGTGGCCGCAGGCGTGTCCCGCCTCCTTCTCTTCCAGCAGCTTGCGATCGGGAGTCGCGTCCTGGGTGATTCCGGGCAATGCGTCGAACTCACCGAGAATAGCGAGTACCGGCCCGCCAGAACCGTAGCTGGCAACGAAGGCAGTCGGAATATCCGCGACACCAGCCTTGACCTCAAAGCCGGCTTCCGCGAGCTGCTGCTGCAGCAGCGCTGAGGATTTCGTTTCCTGGTAACCGACCTCGGCGTAATCCCAGAGGGCACGAGCCGTGGCGGCCGTTTGCTCGTAGTTGGCATCAAGCCACTCCAGATGTTGCGTATTCTGGGCCAGTGTAGACAGGCTGAGGCTGCCGAGCAGTCCTGCGAGAGCTATGCGCTTCATGAAGCATTACTCCAATTTGTTTTAATTCTTGTAGATATGCGGTCCCTACCAACAGAGCTAGACATGGTAACAGCGCCGAAGCTCGTCCATGAGAATGGCGATACCCTGCTTAATAGTATCGGGTTCGCCGGCGTAGGACAGGCGAAGGCACTCCCGCTCATGATCCCAGGGCTGATCCAGTCCGATAAAGAACTCATTGCCCGGCAAAACGATGAGCCCCCGCTCCTTGAGACGGCCGTAAAGTTCGCGGCTATCAATGGGTAAATTCTCACACCAAAGCCACAGGAAAAAAGCGCCGTCTGACTCATGGACATACACGGGCAGATCGCCCCGCGCTGATGCAATCGCGTCCAGCGCCAGGGCCCGACGGTGCAGGTAGAACGGCTTGAGCGTTTCGCTGCACAGCCGTTCAAGACTACCGTCCCTCAGAGAACCTCTAAGCAGCATTGGGCCCAGAGAGCCCGTCGCAAGACTAATCACCGTATTGGCGCGGGCGAATGCCTCGGCTATTTCCGGTTTGGCAATCACGATTCCCGTGCGAAGACCGGGTAATCCCAGCTTCGAGAGGCTGAGCAGCAGTACGGTGTTCTCATTCCAGAGGGGTTCTGCTTTCGTGTAGATCAGCGACGGAAACGGAAGGCCGTAGGCACCATCGAGTATCAACGGCACTTTGCGCGCCCTGGCCAGTCTGTCCAGGCGAAGGAGCTCGTCGTCAGAGACCATGCCGCCCGTGGGGTTTGAGGGCCTTGAAATACTGAGAGCGCCGATGTCTTTGACTTGATCAAGGGCATCGAAGTCGGGGAGGTAGCGAAAAAAGCCATGGCTCCCTTTCCGGAGCGTCGGTCTCGTGGATTGAAAAAATCCGTCGTTGAGTCCCGTATCTCGATAGCCCACATACTCCGGACTCATGGGCAGATGAATGTGGCGGCGAGAGCCATCCATCATCTCACCCGCGAACATGTTGTAGATGGTAAAAACCGCCGTCTGACTACCGTTGGCGATCGCTATATTGTCCGCCGTCAGATTCCAGCCGAAACGCCGCTTCAGCTCTCCCGCTAGTTCTTCGCGGAAGGCCAGATCGCCGCAGGGTGGTTGATAAACACCGAGCATCTCATGGGCTCGATCACCGTTCCTGGCGATTGCGTCCAGGCGCGCGGCGAACATCTCAATGGCTTCGGGAGACCGTCCGGGATTTCCACCACCCATAAACAGAGGCGCGGGATCCTCCCGAAGCGCTGTGGCCAAGTCGTCCATCAGTTCGCTGATGCCCGAGGGACCACCGAACTTTTCACCGAACCGTGAGAACTCCATCAATCTGCTACCAACCGTCTATACATAAATTCGCCAAGAATGCTCCATGAACGAAGCGCGGGTACCCCATGAGTGCCATTGGATCATAGGCGCCTTTTAATAGTAGGTGCCGTTGTGTCATGAGCACTTCAGTGTCGCGAGCATCTTTCAGTCATCGGTTCTTTTCAGTAGTGGGGAGGTGGGGGCTCATCGATCGGCGCGTCTGCCGCCGGCTGCGCGGCGCGCAGGTCGCGAAGCTGCTTGGCGAGAAGCTCCGTTTTTTCGTGCAGGAGCAGGAGGTCCTTTTGCTGCGTCGCCAGGGCTTCATTGAGCTGCTGCACACTGTCGCCCTGAAAGGCCATTTCGGCCTGCAACGCTTCGATCGCAGCAACGAGTTCTTCGGCATTCACGGCAGCTCTCCCCAGAAAAGCGCTGTACCCTACACCGGCATCCAAGACAGGGGCAACGGCGCGTCATGAGCAAAAACAAAGATTCCAGGCTGGTTTACAGCACCGAACAGGGCCGCGTGCGTCACTACAAAAGGGCCGACGATAATCAGAGCCTGCCCTCGACCAACAGCCCTGCGGCGGGCGACGGTGTTGTACGACTGCACCGCCAGACCAAAGGGCGTGGAGGCAAAGCCGTGACCATCATCACCGGCATACCGCTCGTTGGGGCAGAGCTGAAGGCCCTTGCGAAAAACATGAAGGCCCGGTGTGGCGTGGGCGGTGCCATCAAGGACGGCAATATTGAGATTCAGGGCGATCAGCGCGCGCAACTCAGGGCGATGCTGGAGGAAGCTGGCTACACGGTGAAAATTGCCGGCGGCTGATATTGGTCATTTTTTGATCGATTTTCATCGTATATTGGTGCTTGAACTCAAAATTAGGGCCGTTTTCACATGTAAATTCCAATAAAAGCGCCCTAACCCCCTAATTTTTGTTGATTTTATGGTTTGCTGTGGTACAAATGCAGTGTGTCGGTTGTGCGACGACACAGTGCGAAGTCTCCGAACGGCATGAACTGTGAGGCTGATTTTGGCCCAATTTGGCCATTGTCAGGCTGCAAATGGCATCGAAGACACCGCGTTAGCAAGCAAACGGGCCCCAAGAGCCACAGAGCTCTGGCCAAATTCCTGCGAGGAGCCTGCTACATGTACATCACAGCCGAACACCTGCGAGAGCAGGTCATCAAACCCACCCTTGAGTATCTGGGTGCCTGGTCGGAAGCCACGGAGAGTGAGCTTTTGGCAGCGGCGCTGAAGAAAACGGAGGTGGGGCTGTTCTCCCGGCGAAGCCAGGGACTCGGTCTGTTTCAGATCAGTTCCAGCCAGCATCGCGACCTTTGGGATCGTTACCTGGCCTTCAGGCCCGACATCGCGAGTCGCGTGCGAGGCCTCGCTAGTCAGCGGGCCTTCTTAAGCAATCCAGATAACGAGCTACAGACTAACCTGAGCTACTGCACCGCGATTGCGTGGATTCTGTACCAGCGCGCTCAAAGCAGCGACGAGTGGGAGCCACCGACAAGGGCCACGGAAAGCCCCCGATACGCGCCGCGAGCGGTCGCCGCTCACGCCTGAAGCGTCCGCCAGCGGCGCAGGTCGTCTGGCGTATCGACATCGAACAGGGTCGGCAGGAGCGCCGGCTTAACCCCCTGTGCTTCCATACCGTGGATGGTCTGCACAAGTGCCCGATCAGTTCCCCACTGGATACCTGCGAGCGCCTTCTTCATCGTCGCGGCAACCCGCGTCCGGCATCCAATGAGCACATAGCCCCCGTCATCGGCAGGCCCAAGTACCGCGGGCGCCTGATCCAATGCACGGGCAGCTAAGCCCAAGAATTCCACGGTGAGTATTGGGCAATCAGAACCAACCAGTAATACGCGCTCTGCCCTTCGCGCGCCTCGCGAAAGCGCAAAGGCCATACGCTCGCCAAGATCAGCACCCTGTTGCGTAAAAAGCTGATCGCCAGGCAACGGAAGGAGCCCGTTCATGAACTCATCGTCGCGATCGCCATCGATCCACAATTCAAAACATGCACCGGGGTAGGCCTGGAGGACGCCTGCGGTTTGTACAGCAAGCTCGCAGTGCACCTGGCAGGCCTCTTCAGCGGAAAGCTCTGGCATGAGTCGCGTTTTCACGGCACCGGGTACCGGTGTCTTCGCAAATTGCTGAAGCAAAAGGCTTGCGTTCACAAGGCGCTGCCACTCTCGTTGTCCTCTACACGCTCCCGGCGACGGATGCTTGGAGTTGAACGCTGACTCCGATCCGGGCTCAGGTTCTGTGGTTGATCTGCGAACTCAGCGCCATGCTCGAGCGCATGCTTCCCGTAGTAGTGCTCCCACAGGCGATCGGGACTGACACCCATCCAATAGGCGAAGCGAAGGGCCCACATGCGGACCACCGTTGCAACAACGCCCTGCTGTTCCCAGCGCCTACCGCTGCTCTCAACGTTTAAATCGCATGGATGAGCTCGCTGACGGCGCCGGAGACGGGAAGTAAGCTCGATATCTTCCATCAGTTTGAGTTCGGGAAATGTGCCCAGATCAAAGAACAGGTCCCGATTCACCATCAATAACTGATCGCCGGTGGCGATTGAGGTCAGGCGCGAACGATGGTTGATAAACCAGGCAACAAGACGCAGTGCCCTTGCCTGCCCGCGCAGGGTGATGCGACAGAAGCTCCAGCCAAAATCCTTGGGCAATGCTGAACGCAGCTGGGCCTCATCAAAAAGCGGTTTGGTATCGGCGTGAAGGAAGCACAATACAGCGCCTGTCGCCGCCTCCGCGCCCAGGTTCATCTGTTTGGCCCGGCCGGGCTCACTGACGAGAACTGTTGCGGCACGCGCCATCGCTTCGGCAACGGTATCGTCCCGGCTCCCGCCATCAACGACGATGCGCTCCGCATCCGGAAACCGAACTGCAATATCCTCGAGAAGAGCGCCGATACGCCCCGACTCATTCAGGGCCGGAATAACGAAGGAATACATAGGAATCTAAAAGCGGTTGCGCTGCTCGGCGACGGACATCAATTGAGTGTCCTGACCCAGGCGATGATCGAAGACGACGCTGTAGGCCAGCACAGCCTTCACATAGTCTCGCGTCTCCCGGTAGGGAATGGTCTCGATCCAGGCATCCAGGGGCAGCTCATTACCCAACCAGTGTTTCACGCGGTTTGGGCCGGCATTGTAGGCCGCAAGAGCAACGGCGCGGTTGCCATCAAAGCGGTCGAGGAGCTGTCGATAGTAGGCGCTACCAAGATCGATGTTCTCTTCAACATCGTAGAGTCGGCTTATGGTGATGCTTCTGCCCTGGGACTTGGCCACCGCACGCCCGGTCGCCGGCATCAGCTGCATGAGCCCGCGTGCGCCAACGGGTGACCGAGCCGCCGGGAAGAAGGCACTCTCGCGGCGGGCAATTGCCATTATTTCAGCCAGAGGGAGGTCGTAAGTCATCGCGGGGCGGCGAAATTGCTCCACATAGGCGAGGGGGAATCGCCATTGGATATCACTCCAACTGCGACTGGCATTTGCGGCGTCGATGCTAAGGCGATACCAATGTTGCTCCGATGCAAGTTTGGCCAGGGCGCGTTGTGTGCCGCGATCAGAGCGAGCCACGAGATAGTCCCACTCGGCCTGGGCCAGGCGATCCTCGTCGATAGCAAACAGCTCATGGACCCGCAGCAAGGCGGGTCTCATGGGTTTCAGCGCGGCCTGAGAAGCTGTTTGATCTGCGCCTGGCATACCGTAGCTGTAAGGCAGCCCCATAAGATCAGCGCTCAGGAAACCGTAATAGCTTCTCTGCGCCGCTGCCTTCGCATAGAGTGCCTGCGCCTCATCCGCGGCGCCCTGCTCAGCTCGTGCCCGAGCCGACCAGTACAGCCAGACATCCGCCGATTGTTTAGTGGCCGATAGGGCTGCTGTCGTGCGCTCAATGCTGGGCCAATCCTGCTCGGCAATGGCCCAGCGCAGTCGCATTTCCGTTAGCTGGTCGTCGCTCCAAAGCGGTAGCTGTCGATCAAGCCAAGCGCGGGTGTTGTCGTCCCGTTCAAGGAGCGCTCGAAAGGCGATGGCGCGATCGAGGCGCTGACGCTGACTCGCGTCAAGAAGACTTTCTGGGAGCTTCTGATAGCGGTAAAGCGCTTGGGCGGGGTCATAGCGGGAAAGGCGTTCCAAACCCAGCAGCGTGACGTCGCTTCTGCTCTGCGACGGCAGCTCCCGCGCATACTCCAGGGTCCGATGGGGGTACTGGTAGCTCTGGCGCAGTGCTTTGAGTTGCGGCTGAGACCCCTTGCTTCCCAGCGATGCGACGTAGCGAAGAAGACCGCCCTGACGGGCCTCGAAGGCTAACTTCGCCCTCTGCCACACGAGTTCATCGTCGAGCTGACCAGCCTGGCGCCAGAGTTTAAACAGCGGGTCACACGCCGTGTGGACCGAACTCCCCGAAAGGAAAAGCTGATCGGCCAGAGTCCAGGCCTCGTCCTTGGCTCCCCGCCCCCGCTTGGCACGGGCGTAGTAGCACCGCAGTCGCTCGCTTCGCGGTTCATGCGCAGCAGCCACAAGATAGTCGCCCCAGCGACGATCAACACCGGCCGCAGAGAGATAATGACCGAGGTAGCGAACACCGAGCGGAGAATCGCTGTGCGCATCGACAAACTCCCGGGCCTCGTCGCCCGAGACACTCCTGGCACTGCCCATCAGCCGCTCGTACTCGGCATAGGACGCCAGCGGATAATCCTCGAGTTTGCCCTGTAGGCGACGAACTCCACGCCAGTCATCGGCATCTGCTCGCTGCCTCAGCTCCAGGAAAATCTCTCGCTGGTCCTGGAAACGCGCCGCCTCTTCGCCGGTGATCAACGCCAGAGCGGGACGAGCAACGAACAGTGACAGCACCATCGCCACAGTGACGAGGAAAGCCCTCGAAGCTGCAGATGGCGTTACACTTTCTTGCAAATCGGTGCTAGCTGACATGGGCACACAAAAAACGGATGGACGTTTCAGTGAACAGACTCCTCGTGCGTCGCTCGGGTGACAACCGTGCACTCCTATTCATTCTCTTGCTGCTGGCGATGGCGCTGTCCCTGACAAGCCCTGTGGCCTCTGCCCATCGCAAATCTGATGTTATCACCCTGTACAACGGAGACCGTATCACTGGCGAGATAAAATCGCTCCTGTCAGGCCGCCTAAGTTTGAGCACTGACGCGATGGGGACGATTTCCATTGAGTGGAAGGACATCGCGAGCGTCGACTCGAATTATAATTACGAACTTCGCCTCACTGACGGGCAAAGGTTCTTTGGCAGCGTCAATGCCGCATCAGTTCCCGGTACGGTGGGTTTTGAAGATGTTTTCGGGAAAAAAAGCTTTCCGTGGGAGTCTGTGGTTGAACTACGACCTGTGGAAGACTCGTTCGTCGATCGACTGGATATCTACCTCAGCGCCAACTACGCCTTCACTAAAGCAAGCGATGTCACGCAAACCGAATTCCGAGCCAACGTATCCTACGAGGACGAAAATGCTCTGAATTCCCTGACCAGCCGAGCCACCGTTTCCGATACGAATGACGAAACCACGACGAGCGCACGGGTCACGGTGGGGCGGCGAGTCTGGACGGATCGGCAACGGCTTTATCGAACTGTTTTTGGCGGTTACGAAACAAATGATGAGCTCGCACTCGATTATCGCTTCACCCTCGGAGCGGGCTTTGGTCGCTACTTTATTGATACAAACAAGAGCAAGCTGAATGGCGCGCTCGCGCTACAGGCGCTGGAAGAACAGAGTGGCGTTGGAGAGACGCAGGAGAGTATCGAAGCCGTTATCAGCCTGGGCTATTCCTATTGGCACTTCGACACACCCGAAGTGAACCTGGATCTCACGACCTCCGTGTACCCGTCGCTAACTGAGCAAGGTAGAGTCCGCGCAGATAGCACCGCCACGCTGAAGTGGGAGATCATCAACGACCTGTTCTGGGACTTCAGTGCCTGGGGTAGTTACGATAGCTCGACCATTGAGGAGGCGGCCGGCGAATTCGACTGGGGTGTCACCACCGGCCTCGGATGGAATTTCTAGCGAATCCGCCCGCCGATAGAGATACTCGTGTGCATGCGCGGTGCACCCCAACCCCCGTAGCCGCCATAGTAGCCGCCGTACCCGGAGGAAACGCCGACACTGCCGTAGATCTGAGGGTCATCACAGCCCGTCAGACCTAAACAAAGCACACCGGCTGCAAGCACCTGCAAGCCTTTGCGTGATGCACTGCGTAGGGTCTTGTGTTGGGTCCTACTTAAAGATGCGTTCATCATGGTCAGAGCTCCTCAATAGCTGGGGCGTCATCGGCCCAGGTTTGCAGTGCCAGGGGCGCCCCCGACGGCCCTGCGACCACCGCGACGTAACCGCGGCTCGGTCGCGCCACCGCAGGAACCAGCACCCGACCGCCCAACTGTGAAACTTGTACCAGTAGCGCATCAAGGTTCTCTGGACTATCCACTTTCAGAAACGGCATCCACAGCGACGGCATTTCGGGGTCCGGTAGATCGCGTACCGCAGCCACGGGCTCACCATCTCTGCGAAGCACGTTGTACTGCACCCCCGATGCGGCCGCGCTGGAAACACCCTCGTCTACCGATAAGTCGCTCAGCGCCGCGTAAAAAGGCGATGCCGCAAAGACGTCTGATGTCCATAGCTCGTGCCACAAGAAGTCGCCCTGCTTCGGAACGACACCGGCCTTAGGATCGCCATCCACGGTCGTCAAGGTTGCGAACAGAGCGCCCTGGGGATCCGCATACACGGCCACCGTTCCGCGGGAGCCGAGGGAGACGGGCTCGCGGAGCACCTCACCACCTGACGATGCAATAAGACTGCGGGCGGCACCCGCATCGGTCACGGACAGCAAAGAAATCCATTGCGACACATCTTTCTGCGCCCGCAGTGAATCCTGAGCCACCATGCCGCCGATGGGCTCGCCATCCCTGCTGATCGTCCAGTACTTACCCGGTAACACGGAGAGCGGCTCGAAGGTCCACCCGAAAAGTTCGCCGTAAAAGCGCTGCGATCCGACGGGGTCATCCGATATCAGGTCATGCCAAACGAAAGACCCGGGGTGTCGCTCTCCCGAGCTTGTCGCAATGGGCGGAAGATCGATTTGTGTCGCAACGCAGGCGGTGAGTCCGCATGCGGTAAGCACTGTGACCAGCGCTGCTTTACTGAGTCGTAGCACGGGAAACCCCTAGAGAAGTTCGGGCGCAATTATAACGATGCCCTAATCCCTTGTGCGCTCGGATATCCTGCATTCATTTCTGGTGGGTGTGGAAGCCGCGCAAGCACCCGAATGCCGCAGCGGGCTAGGACATGATTCGCTTACGAGAGGGTACAGCGCCCGCCGGGTGTCTTGATGACAGCCCCAAGAACACTTGAGAGCCCCGAGGTGACCGTCATCGTAATCCCCAGAAGATCCAAGTCCCTTTGTATTACCCCCGGCTCCGGATGTGTCACTCGAAGCCCCTCCAACGACAGGGAGCCCGGCAAACCTTCCGCTGGGTGGGTGGTAGCACCCCAATCAATAAAAAATGGCCTGAGCTCAGGCTGACCCGGTGTAGAAATCTGCGGCAGCGTTAGTGTCCATCGGAGCACTTGTCCATCGGTCGTTTCCCTCGACATCGGCAGCGCATCACCAATCTCAACGCCCTGAGCCCTTGCACTGTCCACAAGCGCGGGCAGATCACCCCGCTCCGAAGCCCAGGCGACGATACGCGGCTCTGCCAATTCATTGATGCCGAAAGGTCGCTCTCCCTCAAAGCCCGGATGCTCAGGATCAGGCCCGATGACCTCCAGGTAGCATCGCCTACCGAGACGCAAAAGAGCGTTAGCCGTCCCAAAGCCCGGATGTCTTCCGCCGGGAAGTGGTCGTTCCCCTAGCGCCGCTGTAATTGCCTCAACGGCGTCATCAAGACTTGGGCCAGCAAACACCAGGTGGTCAATCATGGCTCGATCTCCGAGGCCAGGGCTTTCCTCAGGGGCTCGAGAAAAGCTTCATAGTTGACCCACTGCTCAAGACCTTCGCTGTAAATGGGCCTGCGAACCTGTTCTGAACTCGCCGTTCTCACCGCCCGCTTGGTCTGATGAAAGTTGAGGCAGGCTTCCTCGAAAGGCAGCCCACAGAAATCCAGCAGTCTTCGTACTTCCTTCTCGAGATCGTCCACCACATCTTCATAATCCACGCGCAGCACTTCGCCGGGAATCACCGTATCCCAGTGATCCATCAGCATCAGGTAGTCTCGGTAGTAGCACCCCAGATCCGTCAGGTCGTAGGTAAACTCCTGCCCCTCGGCGAACAGCTGTTTAAATCCACTAAAGCAACAGGCCATAGGGTCGCGGCGCGCATCGATAATCTTTGCATTCGGCAGTATCAGTTTGATCAAGCCAATGTGCCGGAAGTTATTGGGCATCTTATCGATAAAGTACGGCGCCCCTTTTCGGTGGATGCGTGTATCGCTGATGTACTGCTCACCAAGCCCGGCGAGTTCGTCATCTTTGAGCTCCGACAACAGCGCAGGGTATGGCTCTGCGCCTTCGCGACCCCGGCGCCGGAGTTTCTGAGCCATGGACAGGATGTTCGGCAACTCTAGAGTCCCATCAACAGCGGAGTGCGAAGACAGTATCTGCTCCAGTAAGGTCGACCCGGCTCTGGGCAACCCTACGATGAAGATGGGATCACGTGACAGGGTGCCCGCACCCGTTCGGCCCTGGAAGACGTCAGACACAAAGTAGTTTCGCTGAGCCTTCAGATCTTCAGACATCTGATCGGGATCGTAATTGCTCAGCTCCCGTTTCAAGGCATTACCTTTGCGGTAATACCGAAAGCTCTCGTGAAAATCCTTGCGATCCTCAAAAGCCTTGCCCAACGCAAAGCAAAAGTGCACCGCACCCATGGGGCTGATTTCCTCGCGGACCTCGTAGGCCTGCATCGCAGATAGCTCATCGTCGTCGAAACGATAGGTTTTGAGATTCGACATGGCGTAATAGGCTTCGCCATACCAAGGGTCGGATCGAACGGCAGCCCGATAAGACGCAATCGCAGGTTGCTGATGACCCAGCGTCTTGAGCGCATGGCCCTTGGAGGTCAGCGTGATGGGGTCATTGGGCATCACCTCAAGAATTTCGTCAAAGAGCGTGACGGCGTGGTCGTAACGCCCCATTTGCATCTCTTCGATTGCAAACAGGGACTTGAGCTGCACGTTGTCAGGGCTGCGTCGATAGAGACTTTCGGCGAGCGCCTGAGCTTCAGAAAACTTCTGCCGCTTGCGAAGCACGTCAACAAGATCAACCTTGAGCTGCGTGTTTGCCCCATCGAACTCCGAGGCACTCTCTAGAAGGTACTCAGCGTCCTCCAGCACACCAAACTGAACTGCTATTCCTGCCAGCAGGCGCATAGCCTCCACGTCCGTGGGGTGTGCACGCAGGAACTTTCGGCACAGGGCTTCCGCTTTGCCAAGCTTACCCTGTGCGAGAAGATCCATGACCGCCAGTAGCGGTTTCGCGAGTGCCTGCAGACGGCGCACCTGTGCATCGGCTTGTTGCGCATCTTCGGGGCGCTGCAAGATCGTGAGGATCCTTGCCTGGTTCTGCCAGCTCGCCACGAGCGCAGGGTTGAGCTGTGTCGCATTGGCAAAAGCCGCCAGGGCCTGCTGGGGGCGATTGCGCGCAAGATCGAGATGACCCTGCTCCTGATACGCACGGCCCCGGTCGCCAGCACGCGATTTCAATGCAGAGAGCGCTCGCTGCGCCTCTTCATACCGCTTCAGATAGCGGTAGCACACCGCCGACATATACAACGCTTCTGTCGACGTGGCGCTATCAAGGAGTGGGCGTAGGTCGTCCAACGCCGAGGCAAACTGCCCCGCGGAGACTTTCTCCTGAATGAGACTGAGAGAGGCGTTTAGGGCAGTATCTGCCATGAATCGAACACGGTGCGAATGATCCCGGCAGTTTAACGCCGGGATCGCTCTACCTGGAGGGGTGGCTTAGAAGTCGTAGGCGAAACGTAAGCCGATGGTGCGGGGCCTGGCAACGGTGATCCGAGGCCGATTAAAGATCGCATTCCCGGAAATCTCGGCGCGCTCGTCGGCGATGTTTTCCACGAAAAGTTCTGCCGTCCATTGATCGTCAGAGATCCCCGCCGTCGCATTCCACAGCGACCAAGAGTCCAGCGTGATGCTATTGTCCGCCACGATATCCGTGTTCACTTCGTCAGAAAAACTCCCATTGAGCATGGCGTGAGCAAGCTTGCCCGATGCGAGATCCCATTCGTATCGCGCATTGATGGTGGCCTGAAACTCTGGCGCGAAGGCCAGCGGATCGCCTTCTTGCACAAAATTGGTCACAAAACTGTCCGTAACCTCCGTATCAAGGAACGAGAACCCGCCGCTCAACGTGAGCCCCGATACCGAGGGAGGCACCCAGGTGACGTCACCCTCAAAGCCTCTGACCTCAGCGTCTGCCGCGTTGTCCGCAAAGAAGAGGTTTGTGATGCTCGGATCAAAAATCCCCACCTGCAGATTCTCGATTTCCACGAAGAAAACATCCCCGTTAAATCGGAGCGTATTGTCCAAAAGATCAAGCTTCCAACCGATCTCATAGTTGGTTACATCATCCGTATCCATCGAGAACGGAACGGTATAAGTGCCGTCCTGAGAGACGGCACCACCAGGACGGTTGAGGAAACCTGGGCGATAGCCCTCAGACCACGTCACGTAGTAAAGCTGGTCGTCATTGGGTGACCACTGCAAGCTCACCTTTCCGATGACGCCGTCCGTCTGGGCATTATCGTTCTCACCGCTGAAAATCTCGTCGAGATTATTCCCGGCATTATTGTCTTCATCGGCTCCAAAGTTACCGAAAGAACCTGCCGCACTGCCCAGCAGATCGACCTCTATGTCATACCAGCGCAGCCCAACGGTTGCCGTAAAGGCATCCGTGATGTCGATATTCACCTCTCCGAAGACGCCCAGCTGCTCGTCCGTCCGAAGAACATCATTGCGGAAGATAACGCCGGGAGCCCATTGCGAAGGATCCCGCACGGTCGCTCCCTGGGCTGAGAAATTCGGTCCAAAGCCGACGCTGACTCCATCGGCCGCTATGGCCTGCGTGGAGCCTGGGTATGTGAACTGGTTGTCCTCACGCAATTCCATGTCGCTATAGAAGACGCCGCCGATAGCCCGCACGGAACGGCTCTGATCCGTCGAAACCCGGAACTCGTGCGTTTGCACCTCGGTCTTAACGTAGCTCTTTACGAACAGGTTCGGCGCCTGACAGGTGCCCGCCGGCGCACCGGTGGGATAGGAAACCGCATAGTCACAGATGTAGTAGGGAATGTACTGACCCACAAATAAATAGTCTGTGTAATCGACCTGTGATTCAGCTTCCCGCTCCGTGTAGGCGCCGGTGTAGAGCAGGTCTAGTTCACCCAAGCGGCCGTTGAGCGTCCAGTTGTAGTTTTCGAAATCATCTTCGAGGGTGTCCTGCTCGTACCGATTGATCTCCAGATCGCCCAATTCGGGGTCCTGATAGAACACGCCCTCGGAGTCGATGCTTTGTTGGGCAACGCCAAGCAACAGACTCCAGTCGTCGTTGATATCAAGCAACGCCGAAAGCCGGGCACCGGCATAGGTCGCTTCGTTGAAGTCATCCTGATCTCGCGTGTCGTTGTTGGCTTCAATGAAGTTAACCCCAGAGAAGTCCGCGTCAGCCTGAAAACCACCGGGTTGGAAACGGGCGCTCTCCCGTGTGGTCACGCTACCGGCAACGTTATCGATGTAACCGCCCTGTTGATCCACGTAGACAACGCCACGAATGGCAAAGCGATCGCTGACCGGGATATTGACTGCACCCTCGACGTTGTAGCTCGCCTCACCTTCCGGTGTGTAAGCCGTTCCCATCTTCAACTTGCCTGCAAACTCAGAGGGGTCAGGCTTGTTGGTTATGAGGCGAACCGTGCCCGCCTGGGAGCTGGCACCAAACAAAGTGCCCTGCGGCCCCTTGAGCACCTCAACGCGATTCAGATCCGCCGCATACACATCCAGGTTTCGACCCGGTTGGGTGAGCGGCTGTTCATCCAGGTAAAAGGCGACGTTGGGAGCCAGACCGGCCACACCCGACGCGGTGAGGTTCGGGGTCGTGGACGCCACGCCGCGAATGTAGATCGTGTTTGTTCCCGGGCCGCCGCCACCGGCAGTAACGCCGGGAAGCTGCACCAGGTAATCAGAAAAGTCGGTCACACCCAGTTGGGACAGCGATTCCTCCCCGAGGGCTGTAATCGCGATGGGGATGTCCTGGGCACTGGACTCCTTCTTGGTGGCGGTAACGATCACTTCTTCGAGCTGAGCATGGGCGTGGCTGATGCTGGTCGCAGCCAGAATGGCTCCGTAGAGAGCCTTACGTCTGAACATGAGTGTCCCTGTGTGGGTGACGAACGCACAGACGTCACTTTCTTTGACTAATAATATTTACAGTGCGAACTAATATTCTACCCAGCCTGACCCTCACAGCTCAATGCGTAAACGGCCGGAACAAGAAAAATCCTCGTATTTTCTGACCTTTAAGCCGCTATGAGATGACACAACATGTGGCGTTTTCCCCCTCCGATGATTAGAGTTCGTAGAATTAGCTCCACGACCCCGCATGCTGCCGTTAGAATTCATAGTATTCTTAAGGTCGCGCCCCAAGAGCCTCTCCTTCGCAAGCATGACCAGCAAATACGAATCTGACTACAAGATCGGCGAAGACAACGTGCAGGTCTGGGGCATGGATATTCACAATCCCGTGTTCTTCATCAGCGCCAGCCTTATCCTGCTGTTCGTGATGGCAACGGTACAGTTTCCGTCCGAGGCCAATGCCACCCTCGCGAGCATTCGAAGCTGGTGCCTCACCACCTTCGACGATTTCATGATGATCTCCGTCAGCCTGATTCTCTTGTTCTGCGTCGCACTGACCGTGTTACCGGTGTCTCGCATCAGAATCGGCGGGCACGATGCAGTTCCTGAGTTCAGCCGCCTAAGCTGGTTTGCCATGCTCTTCGCGGCCGGGATGGGCATCGGGCTGATGTTCTGGGGCGTCGCCGAACCGATGACCTACTACGACGGGGCCAGCGGAACGCCGCTGGAGGTGCCACCTCGAACCCCGGAGGCCGCCGACGTAGCCATGGCCGCCACCCTTTACCACTGGGGTTTTCACGCCTGGTCGATCTACGCAGTGATGGGCCTCACCCTCGCCTTTTTTACCTACAACTGTGGGCTCCCCCTCACCCTGCGATCAGCTTTCTATCCGCTCATAGGAGAGCGATGCTGGGGTTGGGCAGGTCATGTAATTGATACCTTCGCAGTCCTCGCCACGATCTTTGGTCTAGCCACATCCCTCGGCCTGGGCGCTGCTCAGGTGAATGCGGGTCTGGCCATGCTCTTCGGTGTCGAAGAGGCGCTCAATACCAAACTTATGGTCATCGTGTTCGTCACCTTCATCGCCATCATTTCTGTGGTACGCGGCCTTGACGGCGGCGTGAAAATTTTGAGCAACATAAACATGGGGCTAGCGGTTCTGCTGCTGGTCTTCATTGCCATCGTGGGTGGCAACCTCAATGCGCTCTGGGCCATTGCACATTCAGGAATCCAGTACCTGGAGCAGATTATTCCCCTCAGCAACTGGATAAATCGCGGCGACGAGCAATGGATGCAGGATTGGACAGTCTTCTACTGGGCCTGGTGGGTCAGTTGGTCACCCTTCGTCGGCATGTTCATCGCGCGCGTTTCCAAGGGCCGCACCGTGCGCGAGTTCGTCATCGCGGTGCTTGTGGTCCCAACGCTAGTCACGCTGGTATGGATGAGTGTGTTCGGAATGAATGGCTTGTTTCAGGCTCAGGAGGGTATCGGAGCGCTCGGGGATGGATCGAGCACCATAAGCCTCGCTACCTTCCAGATGCTCAGCAATCTACCGTTTAGCGGCATTACAACCGTCGTTGGCGTTGCACTGGTCCTCGTTTTCTTTGTCACATCCGCAGACTCAGGCTCCCTGGTTATCGACGGCATTACCTCCGGCGGCAAGCCCAATGCGCCCGTCATTCAGCGAGTATTTTGGGCGTCTCTTGGCGGCCTGCTGGCCGCTGCCCTCCTCTACGGCGGAGGCCCGGAAGCGCTCGGGGCGTTGCAGGCGGGCACCGTCGCCGCGGGGATTCCCTTCACGGTGGTGCTTTTGCTTGCCTGCCTCAGTCTGTACAAGGGTCTGGCGCACTATCACCGCGAGGCGCCTAGCGGAGTGGTGAAGGGGTCTCAGGAAGGCCCGTCAAACACCGTCTCGGAGTCCGCAACCTAAGCGACTGCGCCCAAGGAGAAGCCCATGGACCGACTGGAACAGGTACTCACATCTCTGCGTCGAGTGATCCGTGCCACCGATCTGCACTCTCGTCGATTGGCTAAAACATCGGGGCTGACCGCGCCACAGATTCTACTGCTTCAGGCCATTAGAAAACTTGAGGACAGCACCAGCGGTCGTCTCGCAGCCGAGGTGAATTTGAGCCAGGCCACGGTGACGAATATCCTCGATCGCCTAGAAAAACGAGGTTTGGTAATCAGGGAGCGCTCTACCGTAGACAAGCGCAAGGTGCATGTACGCTTGACGCGGCACGGCAGCGAAGTTTTGATCGATGCGCCAACACCACTCCAGGAACAGTTTGCGCGCCAATTTGGAGACCTTCAGGAGTGGGAGCAAACCATGATCATCTCGTCGCTCCAGCGCGTAGCCCATATGATGGATGCGGAGCACATCGATGCATCACCGGTCTTGGATGTGGGCACCCTGGACCGGGCACCCGAAGCCGGTGTGGTCGCCCTGGCCTCGGCCAAAGTCAATGCCAACGACGGAGTTGAGTGAGTTTTTCTCTCCAAATCAATCTGAGATGAAAGCTGAATGTGTCGCGCAGGTGACCGGAAAGGACACCTTGACCTTTCGGGCGCATAGGTACCGTTTTATTCCGGGCGCATAGGTTACACATTTCGGCATTTGGAGGGCTCTCCAGATGCCATGGAATGAGTGTAATCACATGGATGAACGTCTCCGCTTTGTCGCTCGAATTCTCGA
>JBCDGU010000003.1:0-410186 GCA_038750875.1 Pseudomonadota bacterium
CGATAGGAGCTACGGTCTCGATCCTCGAGGCCTTTGATGCCAGCTTCTCGGTAGCGATTGAAGATCTTGTAGCCGGTTTTACGGCTGATGCCGAATTCCCGACAGGCAACAGCCATCTTCTCGCCTTCGAGACTTCGAGCGACAAAGCGGAGCCGTTCATCCATGTGATTACACTCATTCCATGGCATCTGGAGAGCCCTCCAAATGCCGAAATGTGTAACCTATGCGCCCGGAATAAAACGGTACCTATGCGCCCGAAAGGTCATTCGGGTGTATACCGGAGACATCCTTTACATCTTGTACCGGAGACATAGTTTACAGTTTCGGTACGGAAGGATTGGGGCCGAGTTCTACCCAGCCGACTTCCTCGTCAAAAAAGCTTAGGTCATTGCGCAAAGGCGCGCCCTAGGGCCATCTCGGTTTTTTCGCATCAGAAGTCAACTGAACGCGTCGCACCCGACACTTCTTGTACCCGCCGCACTGAAGTGACATCGTTCCCTGCTGCGCCAATCGCCGGGACAACCATAATGACCACAGCCGTCGACACGCCCTATCGATCCTTCATGGATCAGACCCTTCATTACTTTGTGCGTGAACACCCGCAGATGCCTGTGGGTCCGATTAGCTCGCCAGCAGACTGGATGGGGCGCGATCTCAAGGGTTCGCCGCACCTGTGGCGCCACGAACTTTCGGCCACAGATATTCTGGAGCTGTCCGAGGCCGCCGACTCACTGTTGGACGAGGGCATCCCTCTCGCGGAGGTTACACGCGGGAGGTTCCAACTGCCGAGGCTCGCACCTCGCATTCGCGGATGGTCCGACGACATTTGCAAAGGCAAGGGCTTCGTGGTGCTGCGCGGCCTCCCGGTGCAGGACTGGGGTGAAGAAAAATCCAGCTATGTGTTCTGGGGGATCGGGCATCATCTGGGACTGCCGGGTGCGCAGAACGCTGCGCAGGAGTTGCTAGGTCACGTAAAAAACTATGGCGATGAGGGAGCGGATCTCGTCCGCCAGTACCGCACCACAGAGAACATTCTTTTTCACTGCGACGCTGCTGACAGCGTGGGCCTGCTTTGTCTTCAGCCTGCGAAAGAAGGTGGTATGAGCCGGATTGTGAGTTCGGTTGCCGTCTACAACGCATTGCTTGATGAAAACCCCGACGCGGCTGCCAGGCTGTTTGAGCCTTTCCCCTTGGATCGACGTAATGAACATGCACCGGGTGAACCGGGATTCATACCGATCCAGCCGTCCTGCTTTGGACCCGACGGCGTGCTGCGCACCTTTTATCACGGCGAGTACTTCCGCTCTGCGCAGCGACACGAAAACGCGCAGATCGATGAACTGGGTCTCGAAGCGATCCGTCTTTACGACGAGCTAAGCGATGACCCAGATCGCTACCTCGACATGTGGTTGGAGTCTGGCGACATGCAGTTTATTTCCAACCACACCATCGTGCATGCGCGCACGGGCTATGAGGACTGGCCCGAGCCCGAACGGCGTCGCCATCTGCTGCGTTTATGGTTGTCTCTGTAACGATCTGCCGTCATAGTGCTGCGGGTGCAGCGAGCGACGGATAGCCATGCAACACAAAGATCGTAAAACCTTCATCGACGTCATCGGTCGCTCCGTCGATGACCTCCGTGGAACGGGATTCACGGCGGAAGACCGCCAGCTCTGGCGGCAGCGCTTTAGCGAGTTGCTCGATGAGTTTCTTCTAGAGTCGCAGCCCATTAATGAAACGGATGCGACGATCCTGCTCGCGGATATCCGCGGTTTTACTTCGCTGACTCGTGCTCTCTCTCCCGACCTTGTTGCCAATCTGTTGAATCGCTATTTCGCCGTAATGTGCGAGGTGATCCAGCGCCATGGCGGCACCGTCGACAAATTCATGGGGGATTCCATCATGGCGCTCTTTGGTGCGCCCGATGGTAGCCCGGACGATCTTCATCGAGCGCTCTGCTGCGCCGTTGAGATGCAACAAGCGATGCTGACCATGAACCGCGACAACAAGCAGGAAGGGTTGCCGGGTCTATTTGCGGGTATTGCGATCAACACGGGCACGGTGTTGGCCGGTAGCTTTGGCTCTGAAGTACATAGCGAATACACGGTGATTGGCGATGCGGTGAATCTGGCAGCGCGTATTGAATCCTTCAGCCTTCGGGGGCAGGTGCTGCTCAGCGAGGCGGTAAAGCGAGCCGCCGGTCCTGACGTGACGCTGGGTTCGGCCAACCATGTGTGCCCCAAGGGCTTTGCTGAAGGAATCACCCTTCATGAACTGCTCAGCGTTCAGCGGGACGGAACGCCGCTGAAAGTCCCTGATGTGGAGGTGCGCCGCTCGCCGCGCATTGCTGTAGATATCGATGCCATGTTCCGGGAGGTGCGCGACAAGCAGGTCGCCCCTGATATGTTTGCCGGGCACGTCAACGATATGGGCTACTACGGTATGTGCGCCGATCTCCCATTGACGCTGGCCGATTACAGCGAAGTGTCGATGACTGTTGAGCCGCAGCTTGGCTTGGAAAGTGCTTCCGAGGTCTACGCGAGGGTCATCCGGTCACGTCCGGAGGGCAGCGGTTATCGCACAAGCATGGAGTTCACGACCGTCGAGACGCCCGCGCATCAGCGCCTGAAGGAATACGTCGATTACAACCTGTGGCATCGCGGGTTCTGACAGGGTCCGGCCACAAAGAAAACCTCTCGCCCGACTGACTCGCCCGCCGCGATCGTTAACCCTTTAATCCCCGACTCTCCGGATCGCCTGGCTACGTACATCAATTTGGGGTTCGCTTACGGTGGGTTGGGGCGACTCGAGGATGCGAAAGCTTCGTACCAGCGAGCCATCGATCAACTTCGCGCTCAGGGAGAGCGCGGTATTGTCGCCGACCTCGCTCACGCCCTGAATAACTATGGCAATGTGCTCAGCCAGCAGGATCGAGAAGACGAGGCGCTACCTTACTACCTGGAGTCTCTTGATATCCGGGCTCAGGTTTATGGCGGGCATTCGGAATCCGTTGCGGCGCAGCAACTCAATGTGGGGCGGCTTCTGCTCGACATGCAGAGAGCCGAAGACGCGCTGACCCACCTTACCGAGGCGCACGCCATGATGCCTGACTTCAGGGAAGAGGAATCCATCTACGTTCGTGTCGCCAACATGTCTTGGGCCAGAGCAGTGCTACTCACCTCAGACGACATCGATGAGCTGCAGGAAGCTAAAATCGTTCTCCAGGCCGTGGTAGATGGCTTTGCGAGAGACGCGGACTTTCGCGAGTCTCGCTACATGAAGCAAGCGAGCGAGTGGCTGGCAGAAGCGGATTGAGCCTCTGGCTCGAGCCTCCTAAATCACGGCCAGCTAGTGCGAGTTACGCGCCCCGATCAAAGATCGGCGTCACCACATCACTGAACGCATCGGCCATTCGCTCCCGAATGAGATTCGCCAAAGACTGGTACAGGCGTCGGACCGGGCTTCCCGCCCGATACACCAGCGCATGCTCTCTATAAAGAGAAGCGCCCTCGATACGGATAATGTCCAGTTCTTCGGGTCGATGAATCTCTGAGCGGATGTAGAGAGCTGGTAGGAACGCGACACCCATCCCCATGACGACCATCTGGCGGAGGGTATCCAGGCTGGTGCCTTCATAGTCGCGATTCAGGGTCGCGCCGGTGCGCTCACAGATGCGCTGCACTTCTTGGTGGAGCTGGTGACGCTCGTCAAGACCGAGGATGCTCATGCCCGCCAGCTCCTGCTCGTTGAGCACTCCGCCCTCGGCAAGCCCGACCTCTTTAGGCGCAACAAGAAGCAGCGGCTCCCGGAATAGAACTTCGATGGCAAGCTGCTGCCCGCGCAGGGGAAGAGGGAGAAGCGCCAGGTCATGGCGTCCTTCGATGACTCCGTTCTCCAGGGCCGTCGGCGGCTCCTCCCGCACGTACAGTTTCAGCCGGTAGAACTTGGCGTGGATGCTCGGGACGATGTTGGGCAACAAGTAAGGGCCAAGCGTGGGCGGCACACCCAAGCGGTGCGTGGTCGCGGCGGTGTCCGAAAGCGTATGGGCCAGCTCGTGAAAATCATTCCACTGGGAGATCAACTGATGCGCCACCGGCAGCAATTCCCGACCTGCAGGCGTCAATTGGGTGACCCGACGCGTGCGCTCAAACAACGTGACACCGAGACTGCGCTCCAGAGACGCCAACTGCGTGGATAGCGTCGGCTGGGCGACATCCATTTTTTCCGCAGCTCTGCGAATCGATTGTGCTTCCGCAACCGCTTGAAAATACTGGAGTTGTTTTATCGTCGACATAGTGAATCCAGTGGTGGGGCCGAAATATAGCTAATAACTATCAAGAGTTTGCGTGGTTTTTATATATAGATATTTTCTATCGCCGGCAAATAATTTTCTCTTATATAGCTAAAACCTATCTTACTTCGCTCGACGGGGATATTTTTCTTTGAATTGGGCACGGCCATAGTCAGGCTCAGCGAATTCCGACTACTGGAAAGGTTTTGAGCATGCGATCCCTCTTTAAATTTGACCTGAGCCATCTCCGTGGTGATATCTACGGCGGCCTAACCGCCGGCGTTGTCGCCATACCCCTGGCTCTAGCCTTTGGTGTGGCGTCAGGCCTCGGCCCGATGGCCGGTATGTACGGCGCTATCTTTGTTGGCTTCTTTGCCGCAATGTTTGGTGGTACGCCGACGAATGTCTCTGGGCCGACCGGTCCGATGGTGGTGGTGCTGGCAGGTTTGTTCGCGAGCCTGTCCGGAGACGTGGGTCTGATTCTTACCGCAGTAGTTATCGCAGGCGTCATGCAGGTGGCCTTTGGTGCCTTTGGCGTGGGGCAGTACATCCGTCTCGTACCTTATCCGGTGGTCTCCGGATTTATGAGCGGTATTGGCGTGATCATTATCATCCTGCAGCTGGATGCGCTCCTCGGACATTCGTCTCCCTCAGGGACGCTTTCGCATCTCGCATATGTGCCCACGGCCCTTAGCGATATCAACTACTACGCCCTGGCGGTGGGGCTGGTCACGCTGACGGTGGCATACAAGTGGCCCACTAAATGGGGTGTGTATTGCCCTGCTGCTCTTGCGGCGCTGGCTGTTGGCACGATCATGAGTCTGTTTATGGCACAGGCCGGTCTGCTGATGCCTATCCTTGGTGATATCCCATCGGGGATTCCCCAATTCCATATGCCGGTCTTCGATCAGAGCGCCATGATGCTAGTGATCGAAGCGGCCTTCATCCTTGCAGTGCTCGGCTCCATCGACAGCCTTCTTACTTCCCTGGTTGCCGACAACATGACCCGCACCCGCCACGATTCCAATCAGGAGCTCATCGGCCAGGGCATTGGCAACACCGTTGCCGGCTTGTTCGGTGGTATCGCCGGCGCTGGTGCCACCATGCGTACGGTGGTCAACATCCGTTCCGGTGGTGTGACGCGCCTCTCAGGCATGCTGCATTCGGTGGTTCTGATGGCGGTGGTACTCGGTGTGGGTTCGGTGGCTTCCGTTATTCCCCACGCGGCTCTCGCAGGCGTGTTGGTGAAAGTTGGCATGGACATCATCGACTTTAGTTACCTCAAGCGCGCTCACCGCGGCCCTCGCTGGGATCTGCTATTGATGGCCCTTGTTCTGAGTCTGACGGTATTCGTTGACCTCATCACAGCGGTCGGCGCAGGTGTAGTCCTCGCTGCCCTGGCTTACGTTAAGCAGGTGGCTAAGATTCAGCTCGACGAACTGGCCTCTCTGCCTTATGAGCAGGCGACGCCTGAAGAGCGGGAGCTCTTTGATCGCCTGGGCAACCTAGTAACGGTGTTCGAGTTTGGCGGGCCGCTCAGCTTTGGCGCTGCCGCCGACGTGGGTCACCACGTTCGTGAGCGTTACCGCGACGCGACGCACTCCATCATTCTGGATTTCAACCGCGTTCCTTTTATCGATGTGTCTGCAGCGCGCGCCGTTGAGACGATCGCGAGTGATGCGGAAAAAGCCGGTAAAAACGTTGTGATTACCGGTATGTCAGATGAGATCAAAGATACGCTGGCCCAGCTTGGCGTCGATGAGCATCTCTCTGGAGATGCGCACTTTGACACCCGCCTTGAGGCCCTGCAGGCCATTGCAGCAAAGACGGGAACGGAAATGGGGCGGCCGGCGCGCCTGGTGCCTGCTCCGACCGCCGGATAACTAAAACTCAGCAGCGCTTTTTGTGTCTTAGGTGAGGTGGGTCTCTGCGATTGCCTGCGTTGACCCCTACTCGCCGCGTATCTCCCTGCCAATGTATCCGGGGTAAATCACGATATCGTCGCCACTCAGTGCGTCAAAGATATCCCGTGCGGCTACCACGGGATCTTCCCATGCGGCAGCGCGATCGTTCCCAGGCTCGGCAAGCGGGCCGACGGAGTGAACGCTGATGTTAGTGCTCATGCCCGCCGGTGCCGCGACGATAACCTTGATGTTGTCGGGCTCTAACTCCTGGGCCGTGGTTTGGAAGAGGCCGAGCAGTGCATGCTTTGAAGCCCCGTAGTGCCCGAGTCCGGGAGGTGAGGGCCGTACACCAAGGATAGACGCCACGTTCACGATGGTGCCGCCACCAACTTCCCGCATGGGGCCTATAACGCGCTGGGCCAGATCGGCGTAGGCCCAGTAATTCACCTCAAACAGATGGTGCGCATCTTCCAAAGACATCTGCTCATGGGTTGCGAGATAGGAGTAGCCCGCGTTGTTGAAGAGATAATCGACGCGCCCAAAATTTTCCAGTGCGGCTTCAACCACTTGCGGACGCTGCGCCGCATCGGCCAGATCGGCTTCCACAAACACCGTTGCCGTACCGTCTTCCACGAACGTCGCCGCCATCGCCACAGAGGGTTCCGATCGCATATCGACGAGTACCAGACGCATCCCCGCTTCTTTTGCGAGCGTGGCCAGTTCCTTGCCCAAACCGTAGCTGCTACCGGTCACGATTGCGACGGGTGAGTCGCCGTTCGTGCCAGCGTATGTGGCGGAGGCGGTTAGCCCCATAGACAGCGCCAACAGTGCGGTGATTAGTCTGCTCATAAGCGGGGCTCTTATAGTCGGGTGAGTGTAAAGACGCTGCCTTCCACCGGTTGGCCACCTTCCCTGCGCAGTACGATCGTATCGCGCTGGCTGATCTGAAAGCTGTCACCGATTGCGTGGCTAAGGTATTTGTCGTCGTGCACGTAGCGCCCGGAAGGCTTCAGGGCGAAGCGGTCGACCTCAGCTCTTTCTGTCGTCAGAATGACTCGAGCTCCCGTCGCGCAGCGGTTTGCAAGGGCGACGAAGAAAGACTCGAGGCCTCCGAGATAGTTCAGAAGATCTGCGGCAATCACCAGGTTCCAATTGGCATCGCTGCCATGGAGCATGGTGATGACATCTTCGACCCGCAGCTCGTCATAAACCGCTTTCTCTTCTGCCCTGGTGATCATTTCAGAAGAGACATCCACACCTGTTAACTGCGCGCAGTACGTGCGAATTTGTGCGCCAACTAACCCGGTGCCACAGCCGAGGTCGAGGGCCTGCTCGTACCACGCGTCTTTGCCATCCAGCGCTTCAAGTCGTGCCGGAAGCGATTCGGGGAACCGGTAGTCCAAGGTTTCTGTCAGCGCCTTTTCGAAGTTTCGCGCATAGCCATCAAAGACCGCCTGGGCATAGGCCGCGCTGCCAGTTTCCGGCGTCTCTCCTGCCGCTGCGCTGCGCAAATGAGCCGCGACGGCGTCGTGAGGATTTTGCTCGAGAACGCGGCGAAAATAATCGTCTGCATCAGCTTGTCGCCCTGCGAATAGCATTGCGCTTCCCATACCCCGCAGACCGTTGATGTCATCTGGATAGTGGCCCATGAGACGTTCGTAAACGTTGATGGCGGCCTCAAACTGTTGGTGCTCGCTGTAGAGCTGGCCGAGATTCAGCAAGGCCCGCCGATGAGACGGCTCGATGGCCAGTGCGTTTTCATAGCTCTCTACAGCGCGCTCAACCTCGCCTTCTTCGCCCAGCACAATACCCAGCAGATTGAACGCATCTGGATAGGCAGGCTGCATGCTCAAAGCGCGCTGCAGAGCCTTCACGGCGTTCGCCAGTTGCCCGTCGCCGCGCAGAGCCCGGGCCAAGCTCAGGAAGGCCGCGGCATCTGCGTGCCCGCGACTCACAAGTTCCTGATAATAGGGTAAGGCTTCTTTAAAGCGGTTAAGCGCCGTCAGTGTGGACGCATAGTTGGAAAGCGCTTCTGAGTAGGTGGGTTCAAGCTCCAGAGCGACACCAAATGCTTCCAGAGCGCTATCGCGATCTCCGCTGTGGCTCAGCGCTACACCGCGTAGATTCTGCAGTGCGGGCTGCCCGGGGTGGTTTTTGCAGAGTCGGCGGGCTTCTCGAACCGCCGCATCAACGCGCCCCTTTGTCATCAGTTGGGTCACGCGGTCAAAGTCTGCGGCCGTAAGCGGGGCCTGCTGATCTGCCTGCAGCGACTTCAGTGCCTTCTTTGCCTTTTTGTTGGCCGGCTCTCGTTCAAGGACCTGGTGCAGAAGTAATTTGGCGTCTTCCGCGTTGCCTGCTCGGGCAAGTTTTGCCGCGCGCGACAGTGCCTCATTGGGTGTCAGCGGAGAGGTGCTCATGGATCTTTAGAAGCTCAAGGTAAAGGTTAGAGTCGGGCCCTCTAAAGCGACATCGTATTCGATAACACTACGTTCTCGATTCTCGATGATGTCCACATCGGTGACTTGATAGCCAAGCGACACGCCCAGGTTCTCATTGAAAGAATAAAAGCCACGAATGTGTCCGTAAGAGAAGCTCCCTTCGTAATCGTCGATGTTGGCCGACAGCCAGCCGCCAACAAAGCGCAGGCCTATGCGCTCGCCAAGCATCCAGGTGGCGGCAGCGCGGAAATTAGGCACCGGCGCCAACAGCGTTGTGCCCGCAACAGCTTCGCTCGCTTCGATGTCTCCCACCGTGAGCTCTGCGCTGATACTGGCGCTGAGATCCAGCGCATGAACCCCACCACCAAGATCAATCTCCAGCGTATCTGATTGATAGACACGGTAGAGGGCGTCAACGATATAGGCATCGACGCCCAGCTCAGAGCTGATTGTAGAGCCCAGGGTGAAGTCCACACCATCGTAATTGAAGTCCCTCTCGGACGTGCGCGATCCTGAACCGGAAAATGTGTAGCCACCGGCGAGTACGGTCCATTTCTCCGTCGCGCGATAGCGGTACTCGAAGAAGAAGGTTCCGTCTTGATCGTCGATACCCAGGTCTTCGATAGATAGGGACACGGGATTGGCATCGCCTGCGGTCGCGCGGATGAAAGCATCGGCTTCCTGGCGCGCGCCACCGATCGAGATTAGATGCTTGTTGCCAAAAACGGAGTCTGCAATGCTGGAGCTCCCCTGGGCTTGAGCGTGCTGCGGGGAAGTCGTTGCTGCAACAGCAGCGTTGAGCGTAGCGCAGAGGCAAAACCCATTCAGACGGACGCTTTTCAACACACTGTTTTCCACCGTTTAGGCATGAGGTGCATAGTTTAGCCCAGGCACTGCCCCAGTGCTCCAGACGTTTGACCTCAGCGTTCCGTCGGATACGCGGGAAGGAGCTGCTGTTTGCTGCCCGCTCCCGGCACTTCACGCACAAGCCGGGGCACAAGGTACCCAGGCCGCAAGGTCGCAAGTTCGCCTGCGATACGGCGAGCTTGAGCCTCTGATACGTCAAAGTGCGAGGCGCCCTGCACGGGATCGAGCATGTGTAAATAGTAGGGAAGAGCGCCTGCGGCGAATAGGCGATCACTGAGCTCGGCCAGTGTCTGCGCGTTGTCGTTGATGCCGGCGAGCAGCACCGACTGGTTGAGGACCGTTAGTCCGCTGTCGGCGAGGCGCTTAAGCGCATTGGCCGTTGCGTCATCGATCTCTCGCGGATGATTGCCATGCACCACGACCACAGTCCCACCGGGAGTGTCGATCGCCTTCAGAAACTCATCGGTCACTCTATCGGGGATGACGATCGGCAGCCGCGTGTGCACACGCAGAATCACGTCGGGACGCCGGTCGGCAATCTGCGCGCTGATGTCGGCGAATTGATGATCGGGAAGCACAAGTGGATCGCCCCCGCTCAACAGGATCTCCCTCAGTGACCGGTCATCCAGCAGTTCGCTCAGAAGCTTTTTGCGCTGGCTGGAAGAGTTCCGGTTGTCTTCGTAAGGGTAGTGCCGACGAAAGCAATACCGGCAGTTGATGGCACATTGACTGGTAGCAATCAGCAGCGCCCGCCCCCGGTATTTCTGGAGTAAGCCTGGATCCTTGGCATATAGGCTGGTCTCGCCGACCGGGTCTTTGCTGAAGCCATCAGCTAGCTGCTCCTCATCCAGTGTTGCAAGCACCTGGCGAAGGAGTGGGTCATTCGGATCGCCAGGCTCCATACGTTCCACATAAGCTTGAGGCACCAACAGTGGGAACTGCTGTGCGCCGACGGTCGAGTACGGCAGTTCGGAAATCCGTAGCCCCAATGCCGATGCCAAAGCCTCTGGCGATCGATAGGCGCTTTGAAGCTGGGACTGCCAGCTCTGTTTCGCGGGAATGTGCAGCAGCGACAGGGTGCTCATCGGAACCGATCCCGCAGCGAGTAGTACAACATGCCCGCAACCTGGCCCGGCCAGCGCAGTAGTGTGCCGCCGGGGAACTTTGGTGAAGGCACCGATGCCATGAGGTTGAAGCGGTCTGTCGATCCCTGAATCGCTTCCGTCAGCAGTTTGCCCGCAAGGGTTGCAATGGGAACGCCGTGGCCAGAGTAGCCGTGGGCGTAGTAGACCGCGGGCGAGACATTGCCAAAGGCCGGCATGCGATTCATGGTCACCGCCAGGGTGCCGCCCCATGCATACTCGATGCGCGTCTCCTCAAGCTCAGGATAGATTTTCAGCATATGGGGCTTCACGAACGCTGCTATGTCCTTGGGGAAACGCCGGGTATAGGACTCACCCCCACCGAAGAGCAGCCGATTGTCTTCCGATAACTTCCAGTAATTGATGACAAAGCGTGAGTCAGACATGGATGCATCGTCACGAATCAGGCGTCTGGCGGTGGTCTCTGGTAGGGGTTCCGTCGCCAGCACGTAGTTATTGATGGGCATGATATGACTCGCAATGCGCGGCTCGAGGCGCTCAAGGTAGCCATTGCAGGCGATGATGAGCTTGGAGCACTGGACCACGGGGCCGCCTTCCACCGACACTCGAACCCGCTCCTCGTCGACGTAGCCGGTAACGCGGCTGCCCTCAAAGAGCCGCGCACCCAGTTCGTCGGCGACGCGCGCCAAACCAAGGCAGTATTTCAGCGGATGGAGATGTCTGGAACGCGTGTCGATTACGCCGCCATACATTCCCTGAGCGGATGTTAGCGCTTGGAGTTCATCACGATTGACGTACGACAGATGAGGGTAGCTATAGACCGCCTCGAGATGTGCGGCCTCTCCCTGCAACTCCTGCGCGATTTTTTCGCTGTGCGCGGCATGCAGATTGCCGTCTTTCATCTCGCACGCAATCGCATGCTCGTCGACGAGTTCGGAGACGGTGTCCACGCCTTCGAGCCCCAGGTCCCAAAGTGCCTTGGCATGATCCAGCCCCAGCAGATTTTCTAGGGTCTCCTGATCTGCTCGCTGGCCTGTGCCGACGTGGCCGCCGTTGCGTCCTGAAGCGCCCCAACCCAGACGGTTGGCCTCAAGAAGCACGACACTAAAACCGGCCTTGCGCAAATGCACGGCGCTGGAAAGCCCGGTGAATCCGCCGCCGACGATCACCACATCTGCTTCCGTGGACTCGTCGAGGACTTCGAACTGGCGGTGCGGCTGTGCCGTTGCCGCATACCAGGAATCGACGTGTGTTTCGCTCACTCTCATGATCACTCGGGGTGTTAGGGCGGAATGTTAGCGCAGCACCGGGCGTACCCGCGAGGACCCGTTTTTCAGTTGCCGGGCTAGATTAGCTGCTGCGATACTCGTCGAACCGCGGAGGATGCACTCATGAGCGCCCAGAAAAACTTGATTTCCGATTGGCTGAAGCAGAACCAGATTTCAGAGGTGGAGTGTCTCGTGCCCGACCTGACCGGCAATGCTCGGGGCAAGTTTATTCCGGCGCACCAGTTTATCGCCCAGGATGAAACGCGTTTGCCCGAGAGCATCCTCGTGCAAACGGTGACCGGAGAGTACTCCGATCAGCACTGGGATTTTGTCGAGCCCACGGACACGGACATGTTCCTGAAGCCCGACGAAACCACTCTGCGGGTTGTGCCCTGGGCCCGGGAACCGACGGCGCAGATCGTTCACGACTGCTACACGCAGCAGGGAGAGCTGCACCCCCTGGCCTGCAGAACCGTGTTACGCAAAGTCCTCGATGCCTATCGCGAAGAGGGTCTGCAACCAGTGATTGCCCCTGAAGTTGAGTTCTATCTTGTGGCTCGCAATGAAGATGCGGATACGGACCTTGAACCTCCCGTTGGTCGCAGCGGTCGTCGTGAGACCGCCCGCCTTTCTTACAGTATCGATGCCGTTGCGGAGTTCGAGGACTTCGTAGAGGACATGTACGACTATGCCGACGCACAGAATCTCGACGTTGATACGCTGATCCACGAGAACGGGGCAGCCCAAATGGAAATAAACTTCCGTCATGGCGATGCTCTGTCTTTGGCCGACCAGGTTTTTGCATTTAAACGGACCGTGCGAGAGACGGCGCTGCAGCACGATATGTACGCCACCTTTATGGCAAAGCCCATGAAGGACGAACCCGGTAGCGCGATGCACATTCACCAGAGCGTGCTGGACGCCGATGGGAACAACATCTTTATCGATGACAAGGGCGAACTAAGTCCTCGTTTTTTATCCTATATCGCCGGGCTCCAGCGCTACACGGGCGAAATCATCAGCCTCTATGCGCCCAACGTGAATTCCTACCGACGGCTGGCGCCCGATATATCCGCCCCAATCAATCTCAACTGGGGTCACGACAACCGTACGGTGGCTTTCCGGGTGCCAAACAGTGATGCCAAGGCCACGCGTGTTGAGAACCGCTTTCCCGGTGCGGACGCGAATCCCTACCTCGCGATTGCGGCAACACTGGCCTGCGGACTGGTGGGGATGCGTGAGGAACTCTCACCCACCGAGCCCCACTATGGAACCGCGAATGAAGATCAGGTGGAGGTGGCGCGGACGCTGGAAGAAGGACTGCGAAACCTTGGAAACACCGCCGCCTTGTCCTCTCTATTTGGCGATCTGTTCCTGAGAGCCTATGCGGCGGTGAAGCTTGACGAATTCGAAGAATTCAATCGGGTGATCAGCTCTTGGGAGCGTGAACACCTCCTGTTACAGGTCTGAGGGTTTTGAGCAAAACATTCTTGGGCGGGGGTCGTGGTCGGAGCCTCTTTACCGCGATCAAATACCTGACTTACGCCCTCCTGTTTGTGAATATCTTTCTCTTCCTCCAGGAAGAATTGCTGGCCCTTGAGCACACCTATACGGACGGCATAAGTCTCGCCCTGTTCGGACAGGTTTTTTCGTCGTCCATTGACACGGCGGCCTGGGTGATTCTGCTCCTGCTGTTTGAGCTGGAGACTTTCGTTCTCGATGACGAACAGATCCGGGGTTGGGTGAAGCGCTGCCTTCATTGGGTTCGACTGCTGTGCGGTGCGACGATTATCTGGGCGTTCACCGGTTATCTCGCGGAGCTCATTGCGATCTATGCGGTGGTGCCTTTCGACGGCGCCGCGGCATGTTCCCTGAACGCTGACTGGTCAATGATTGTTGATCTGGATGAATACGTGCCCATTGATGCCAGCAACTGTATCCAGTTTGCTGCGGGCGCTATGCAGTTTGAGGGTCTTAACATTCTTGCCACCCCCGAAATCCTCAAGGCGGCCCAGTACCTGGCCTGGACGGATGTGATCAATGCGTCGACGTGGATTCTGGTGGTCTTGGTTCTTGAGGTGGAAGTGCGACTGCAGCTTCAGGGTCGACTGACCGATCGTGTTGTCGCAGGGACCCGCTACCTCAAGTACTTTCTCTACTCGATCCTTTTCATCGCCGCCATTTACTGGGGAGCCGCCGGGGACTTCATCGACTTCTGGGACGCCAGTCTCTGGCTCTTCGCATTTCTCTTTATCGAGTTGAACGTATTCGATTGGCACCAGGAATCAAAACATTCGACCCCCGAGGCAGTGACCTAAGCGACTGACCTGAGCGATTGGCCGAAGCCAGTCACGGAAATGAAGGTGCCGTGACGGTGAGTGTTGTAACAGCCTGAAACAGCCGTGCAGATACCCCAAAGAAACGGGCGTGAAGACTGTAAGGCGAGAATTTAAGGTGAAAGGGTCACGCTATCGCGCGTATACACCGCGATGCCTGGGGGCGGAAACCGGGATGGCGCGAGGCGCCAGCTCAGTAGTCGTCGAACTCCAGGTCGTAGTCGCCCAGTTCTTCGCGTAGACGCGATTCTTCGAGGCGCTGCTCAGCTCGGCGGCGTTTATCTGCCAGCCGTTGCTTCTCCGAAGACACCGTACTCAGCCCTTCATAGGCTTCTTCCGAGAATTCTCCGATCACAGGCTCGAACAGGTCTTCAACGCTGTCCGGGGCGGACTCCTGATTGTGATCCCCCATAAATCACCTCCTGATGATTCCGGGCCATCCACGCCGCCAATATCTTGCAGGGCCGTGACGCAGTCAATGCAGATAAGTACCGAATTTCCATGAATAATTTCGATGAAAATGGCACGGAAAACACAAGAAACTGAGGAAACGATGCGGTGTTTCATCCATGATTTGCCGCGCACGTCCCTGTGCTTTTGAGCATTGCGCACCGCACCGTCTTTCCTCACACGCCCTGGATGGGACGCACAACAGACATTGCAACGGGTGTGCCAACAGGCCGTTATCCTTTAAAACGCAGATATTGCGGTGCTTCACCGGCGATCCAGTAAGTTTAGATCGCCTTAAAATTGCCGTTTGATGTAGCCGCGAACATGTTCGCGAACACGTCCTGCGAACGGAGTTATTGGGGATTACTCATGGACTGGAAAGTATTCATCACCGTGTTCGGCACCGTGTTTCTGGCGGAAGTCGGTGACAAAACCCAGCTGGCTACCCTGTTGTTTGCGACCGATGCGGCGGCCAGCAAGGTCATGATTTTTATCGCCGCGTCTCTGGCTCTGGTCCTAGCAGCAGGGCTCGGCGTGGTTGCCGGTAGTCTCATCGGCACTGCGATCAACCCGCGCTATCTCCACTACGTGGCCGGCGTCGGCTTCATCGCGATTGGGCTCGTCACCTTGATTAAGGCGTGAAGACGCGTGAACGGGTGGAAAAAGGTGGAAAGGGGCGGAACGAGACGGAAAGAAGCTTCGAGGCAGATGTTCGAGGGGCGCGCGAAGGAGGTGCCTCAGGGAGCGGAGAAACGGGAGTCGTTTTAGGCGGTACTTCGTGGGTTCAGGCGTGCAACGCCTGCACGATCATTGCTGCAACAGCGTCTGCAGTGCCCGCGACGGCGTCCACGGTGCTGGTGGCGTAGCGCTCATAAAGCGGCGTGCGCTCGTTGAAGATATCCTGAAAGGTTTGGCTGCCATCGCTTGCGATGCCCCGCTCGGGGTTTGCCGCGACACGACCCAGCAGGGTCTTTACATCCGCTCGCAGATAAATGATGGGCCCCGCCGTTGCCAGTCGAGCCATGGCCGTGTCGCTATAGACGACGCTGCCGCCGGTAGCAATGACGCGACGCTCCAGGGGAACATCCAGCAGGACTTCTTCCTCGATCTCTCGCAGGCGCAGGTGACCCTCACGCTCGAGAATCTCCTGCAGTGTGCAGCGCTCTCTTGCCTGAATGGCTAAGTCTGTGTCTGAAAATTCGAGACCAATCATTTTGGCGAGAATCACGCCGACGGTGCTCTTTCCCACGCCCGGCATTCCGATGAGGCTGACGGTGGTGTACTGGGTGCGTGCATTCATGATGGGGCGTCTGAGGTCCTTGGCAGGGATCGTATTATCGCGACAGATGGGCGTGCCTCAAAGCCCTGCGTCGGGCGCTTTATGCCGTGATAAAGTGCGCCGCCTCGATCGATGAGTAGATCAGCCATGTCACTGAAAACCACGCCTCTTGACCTCCTGCACCGGGAATTGGGCGCAAGGATGGTTCCCTTCGCCGGCTACCAGATGCCCGTTCAGTACCCCGAGGGTATCCTCGCTGAGCATCGTTTCACGCGCAGCGACGCGGGCCTCTTCGATGTATCGCATATGGGTCAGTTTATTGTTGAAGGCCCGGACGTCACCGCGACCCTTGAGTCACTGGTGCCCGTGGATCTTGTTGCACTAGGGGAGCATCAGCAGACCTACGCGTTACTGACGAACACCGAGGGAGGCGTGCGTGATGACCTCATTATCACCCGCTGGGGGCCCGATCGCTTTTTCCTTGTGGTCAATGCAGCCTGCAAAGGGGAGGATCGCGCGTGGATTGAAGCCCACCTCAGCGCTCATCAAACGCTGACGGAGTTGGATGATCGTGCCTTGCTCGCCCTTCAAGGCCCCGCGGCGCGAGACGTGCTGGGCGCGATGATTCCAGCGGTGAGGGCGCTGACCTTCATGAACGGCGTAGCCTGTGAACTTGATGGCCAGGAGATGTATGTGACCTGCTCCGGCTACACCGGCGAGGATGGCTTCGAGCTCTCGGTAGCCAACGCCGATGCCGTAGCACTGGCTCAGCGCCTCATCGATTCGCCGCGGGTTCAACCGATCGGCCTGGGTGCTCGCGACTCTCTGCGATTGGAAGCGGGCCTGTGCCTTTATGGCCACGAACTGGATCCAACGACGACACCCATCGAAGCCAGGCTCAATTGGGCGATCAGCAAAGCGCGCCGACCCGGTGGCGAGCGCGAAGGTGGCTACCCTGGCGCTGACCGTGTCGCGAAGGACCTAGCCCAGGGCGCATCGCGGGTTCGCATTGGACTGCAGGTACTTGGCAAGCGTCCCGTTCGCGAAGGTATGTCCCTTGTCGACGGTGAAGGCCGCAGAATTGGCTCAGTGACCTCCGGTGGATTTGGCGCGACCGTCGATGCGCCCATTGCCATGGCTTACGTGGAGCCTACCTATGCGGCGCTGGGAACCGAGCTCGCGGTGGATGTGCGTGGTAAAGCGCTACCCGTTGAAGTTGTGAAGATGCCCGTAGTGCCCCAGCGATATTTTCGGGGCTAAATCTATGGGCTGGGTGTATGAGCTAGGTGTCGCCCCAAACCCGCGGGGGGAGTAAAGACTTCTTAAGCTGCTGCGCCCAGAGAGCGATTGCAATCCGTTCAGATCATTTCTTGATGGCGTAGGCAGTGCGCCGGTGCGTAGAGAGCTTACTTAGGGTTTAGTTAGCCCTTAGTGAGGCGTTAGTTTGCCCAAGCACGTTCAGCCTTGAACTGCTGAGATAGGTATTCCATCTGATCGGCCAGAATGCGGTCCTTGGCCAGGAAATGCCACTCGTAGGTGTTGGGTCGGAACGGGACCGCGAGCAATGGCATTCCCGCTTCTTCCGGCGTCCGGTCATCTTTCAGCCAGTTGCAGCGTTTGCAGGCGGCGACCACGTTCTCCCAGCGATCTGTTCCGCCGCGCGATACGGGCAATACGTGGTCGCGTGTCAGTTCCGAGCGGCTGAATTTGTTTCCACAGTAGAGACAGCGGTGGTCATCGCGGCGGAATAGGGTTCGGTTACACAAAGGTGGTGTGAAGCCCTGCATGATCCGGCCTTCCAGCGCGATGATCGGCTGCAGATCGATACGCGAGCGTCGTCCGGAGAGCCTTTGAATGCCGCCAAACACAGGAGGCAGGGTGTCTCCGATGCCGTAGACAACGTCACCGCGGGCGTAAGCAGATACCGCTTCCTGAAGGGTTAACCAGCCCCGAGGCTGCCCCGCCAGGTCCAACTTGAGGATCGCTTGCATGCGCTCCTACTCGTAGAGGTTCCCCTAACGCTACTGCAATCCACTGCTTGGGACAATCCCCGGGATTTACCCCCGCAAAGTTTTCACAAGATTGTCATCTTCAGGATGCTTTGGTGTTCTGCTCGCCATCACGGTCTGTCTTCCAAACCAATGCGATGAGGCGCTCTCCATCGCGCGCATCTTCGTAGTTCTCATCGGAGCTAATCACCCGAAGCTTCTGCTGCCCATCCAGGGTGAAGAGGGGAATCACTCGAGCGCTGTTCTGACGTTTGTAGTCCTCGAGCGGAAAGTCCTCGGAAAGACGCAGGGTTTTTATCTCAGCGCCCTGGGAGAGCAGGCTCGCGAACTTCTCGTAGCTCAGGTCGGCCGAGAAGAGCCGCGGTGGCGCATAGTTATCCATGATGCGCGATCGGTCGGAATCGTTGTCTTCCCGGTTTCGCAGGCTGAATACCCGTTGCGGACCAAACTCACTCTTGAACTTCATGCACGCCAGCGTATTCCAGCGAGTGCGAAGACTCACCGCAAAAAGGCGGCCGATGCCTGCAAGCTCAAGATACTGATCGGCGTGGGAGGAAATGGGGTCACCGTAGTACACCTCGAGACCCGCCATGCGTGCGGCACGAATCTCTTCATAAGATGTGTCCGCGAGCTTTACACGAAAGCCATGGACCTTCAGGGTTATAGCAAGCTCTCTCGCCACGCGGTTCGCGCCAACGAAAAGCACACCATTGGGCTCTGCTTCCGCCAGTCCCAGTGTGCGCGTCATGCCGCGAGCACTGAAGCTTTGCTGAAGTACCGTCGCGATGATCACCAGAAAGGTCAGCGCGACCAGGATGGTGGAACCCTCGTGTCCTGCTTCCTCGAGGCGAATTGCGAACAGCGAGCTGACGGCGGCCGCCACGATGCCTCGCGGAGCGACCCAGGAAATGAGTGCTTTTTGTTGCCAGCTATAGCCGGAATTCATGGTGCTCAACCAGACCACGACCGGTCGCGCGGCCAGCACCACGAGCAGCACGCCTACGCCTTGCCACCCGGTTTCCAGAATTTCCTGAGGATGAACCCGTGCTCCGAGTACGATAAAGAGCATGGAGATGATGAGAATCGACAGGCTTTCTTTAAAGCTAAGAATCTCGTTCACCGCCACGTCCCGCATGTTTCCGAGCAAAACACCCATGATAGTGACGGCAAGCAGGCCAGACTCATGGACCAAAGCGTTGCTGAGGGTGAAAGCGAGCACGACCCAAGCCAGCGTCAGTACGTTCAGGAGGTATTCAGGCACCCAGTGCTTCTTGAGGACGTAACCGAGGCTGAAGGCGCCGGCGAGGCCCGTGATGGTTCCCGTGGCGACGCTCTCAGCAAACAGCAGCCAGGAATTCTGGCCCGTGAGCAGGTACTGAAACACCAGCACCGCCAGCAGTGCACCCACCGGGTCGATGAGGATGCCCTCCCAGCGAAGGACCTGACTGACCGTATTCTCGGCGCGCATGGTGCGCAGAAGCGGGTTGATCACCGTCGGTCCGGTCACGATCACCAGCGCCGCAAACAACATGGCGATGTCCCCGGGAATGCCGGCCAAGAAGTGACAGCCTGCCGCGATGAGAAGCCAATTCAGTAACGCACCCCAGCTCACAAGGTTGGTGACGGCCTTGCCATGGCCGCGGAGATCTCCAAAGCGCAGTGTCATGCCGCCTTCGAAGAGCACCAGGGCGACGCCCAGACTTACCATGGGGAACAGCAGCGGGCCGAACATCGTGTCCGGGTCGAGAATGCCGGTCACGGGACCCGCCAAAATGCCCAGGATCAGCAGGGGAAGAATGGATGGGAGTTTCAGTCGCCAGGAGAGCCACTGGGCACCAACGCCAAGCACGAGCACGGCGGCCAGCGTGTAGAGAACTGCATCATCCATGAGCGAACTTGCCTTGGGGAGTTGCCTCGCAGCCTAATCGCATCAGGGGGTCAGGAAAAGCGTTACGGACGAAGCTGCAAATCGTCGACAACAAATTGCCAGTAGTGATCTGTCGCCAATTCAAGTTTAGTAATGTCTCTGAGCTCTGCCTGATAGAAAGTCGGATGGAGATGGGAAAGCGACAATTTGTCTTCATAAACAAGTTCTTCACCGCGCCAGGCCCGCACTCCTAGAACTTCTCCCTCAGCGTTCAGCCACGCCACGGAAAAGAAACCCCCATGAAAGTTGAAGCTTTCCCCTTCGATGGCGGAGATAGTGACCGGATGACCCGAGCTGTTGTAGGCCACGTTGGCACCGCTGCGAAGACCATTCACGTAGCCGGGACCCTTGTAATACTGATTGTCGACGGCGAGCAGGTAATTCCATTCGAGTCCCTGGTAGCCATTGGGTATCTTGTCGATGAATGAATGATCGCGGTCATCGAAATCGATGGTGAGGAGCGGCTTTTTTGCAGCGCCCGGACCCGTTAGGGGACTGAGCACGATGGGTGTGTCCGCCATGCTGACCCGACGACCCCAATGGGTATCGGTTTCGTTGTCGCTGAACGCGAGTTCCCAGTCTCCGGCTGTGAGTTCCAGCGAGAAGCTTCCGTTTTCCGTATGGGTCTTAACCACATCGCCTGCAGCGTTGCTTGCGGTGATGGAGGCCTGTCGAAGTGCTTCTGGCAATCGGCCTGACACGCGCGAAGGCGGCGCGAGGCCCACGGCGGACGGCGCCTGGTAAGCGGCAAGTCCTGCGACGGCGCCCTCGACGGCCTTGAACCTCACGAGCTGACGCGCGTCACCGCTGGTCACAGTCCAGTCTGGCGGTGGCAGGACTTCAAAGTCATAGTCCTTTTCCACCTCCGTGATATCTGCGTCTGCGCTTCCAAGCTGCATGCCGAAGTTAGTGAATCCGTTGACGTTGGAACGGGTCAGCCGCGCGCGGCCATCGGGGCGGGTGAGTCGGCTCGCGATCCCGGCGAGCGGTCGGTCTGGCATGTCGTAAACGCCATTGCGGTTGTGGTCCGCATACACGAAGACCGAGATATTCAGGTTCGAAGGTGTGCCGCGACTCCAGTCTCGAGGCGCATAGAGCGAGGCGTTGGCGTGGGCGTTTCCAAGGCGCAGGATTGGAGCAAACATTTCAGGCCGGAGTATCACCGCGGTGGCTAATGCTCCAAGGGCGAAGGCCATAACGAGGGACATCGAGAGCTTCTGACGCATGGACGCGAACCCACTTTGAAACGCGAGCAAGGCTAACATGCACCCAGATTTGCTGCCGAGGGACGTCGATTTAGCGCTTTCGACTTGTTCCAGCGTTTTTAAGTGAAAACAGCACGGTAGGAGTTCACATTCCGGCTAATTACCAGTGCCGCCATGGTCGCTAACGTGCTGTACTTATTGAAAAAAACACGTTCGTTAGCGAGCATCGCCGGAGCAGATTCTTATTCACTCACATCTTGCGGATTCCGCACTCAGTTTCCCCTTGAACGCTTCCTCTATGTCCCTCAACAACACCCATTTTGAAGGTAGGCATGTTGAGGGGTTTCGCCGTGTCTTTGCGATCCTAAGTCTCGCGGCATTAGTGACCGTCTTGTCTGTAAGCAGTGCGTGGGCGCAGATCGACAGCAACTTCAACGTAACGGTTAACCTGGGTCCGAACCCGCCGAACGCGGGTACAGTCTTTCCGGGTGAGGGAACCAGCCTGCGAGTCACGCTGGCCAATAACTCCACCACGACGGCGATTACCAATGGCTCCTACACGGGGGCGCTGCCCGCTTCGGGAAACACTCGGCTCGTGATGGATGGTGTCGGCGTGATAAGCCCACCGGCTTGCGGCGGCAGCATTACGACAGCAGACGGCGACCCCAGTGTTAGCTTCTCAGGGATTACCATACCTGCGCGCAGTATCGGTGTACCTGGCAGCGGTGAATGCTACATCGACCTTCCTGTAAGGGCAGAAACGACCGATGGCACGAGTGCGTCTCTGAGCTACACCATTTCCAATAGCGACGTCTCCGCAGTTCCAGGGTCAAACGCTACGGGCGGCAGTCAGGCCATTACCGTAAGAGCTGTTGAACGTCCTAGCTTGAGCAAGAGTTTCTCCTCGAACGATCTGCTGGTGCTCGGTGGCGCAGCCCGAACCTTAACCGTCACTATCGAAAACCCCGATGACAACGTACCGCTGACGGATGTTTCCATCACAGACATCTTCCCGACCAGTGGTGTCGATGGCGCGGTGATGGAACCCACGGGAACTCCTGCGACCGGCACCTGCGTATCGGGTGGAGGGATTGTCACTCTCACTACCGGTATCGCTGCGCAGATCGACGGCACTGGCATTACAGTTCCCGCCAACGGATCCTGCACCATTGAAGTGGAGGTCCAGGCCCGGCACACGGATGGGGATTACCAGCTTAACCTCAACAACACCATTACGCCGGCAAACTTTTCCAGCAACGAGGGTCTAGTACCGGCCAGCAACGCCTCGGCAAGCGTACGTGTTCGTTCTCCCCTCGGTGTCACGAAAGCCTTTTCACCCACGGTGATTGCCAGCGGCACCCAAGGGCAGTTCACGGTGACGCTCGCAAACGCGGGGAATGCACCGCTCACCGTTTCCAGCTTCACGGACAACCCCATCGGAACTCCCGATCCGGGAAACTTAAGCATCGCCAGCACGGCAGATATCACCAACACCTGTGGCGGTACCGAAAGCCTGGAGAATGTGGATGAGGGCTTTACGGTCGGCGGCTTCGCCATCCCTGCCGGTGGGACCTGTCAGATCTCGGTCACCTTTACGGGGGTGAACAACGTAGCCGATACCCCCATCACCTATACCAATAGCATCCCTGAGGGAGCGGTGAATGTTTCCAGTGCAACGGGCATCGTGAGCCAGGCGCGGTCCGCCACGGTTATCGTCGCGGATCGCCTCCGAGTGCTGAAGTCGGGCACGCCTGCACAAGCGGCACCCGGTGAGCCAGTGGAGTATGAAATTACCGTCCAAAACTTTTCGAGCGCCCCGCTTAGCAGCGTTGATGTCGTAGACAACTTTCAAAACGGTGCGACGCTACTGCTTGGCGGTTCCTTCGACCCGGGTTTAGATGACGCTGTGGCCTGCAGCACTCTACTCACCAATGGCGCGGCGCAGGGTGACGCCGCCATCAACTTCACCATACCCACGATACCGGCGCGCATCGGTGCAGGCTCACCCGGTGAATGCACGCTGAGCGTTTGGGTGATGATCGATCCCGACGCGACCACGGCGACAGCGAATGTGATAGACGCCGGCGATGTCTGTTTCAATCCGGGCGGTGGAGACGTCTGCAATGGTTCGCCCTCCAACAACGTTTCCACGTCGTTCCGTGACCCCGTGGAATTCGAAAAGACTATTGATGGTTTAAACACCGTTAACAAACTCGAAGGCATCCCGGCACGACTGCGTCTGGAGCTTCGCAACTCCGCGGCCGAAGCGCTGACGGACGTGACCTTCAGTGACACGCTGCCGTCCGCGGGCCCATTCCAGCAGTTGCGTGTCGCAAGTCCGGCGAACATCAGCAACTCCTGCGCCGGTACGGTGACAGCGGTCGCTGGCACTACGTCTTTGTCACTGAACAATGCCTCTGTCCCCGCTTTTTCGGGAGGCAATGCGGGGGTCTGCGCGATTGAAGTCGATATCGTCGGGCCCGCGGGCTCCTATCCCAATACGGCGCAAGCGACGGGCAACAGACCTAACGCAGACGGCACCGTGACGCCCATCGCCCCCGTGGGTTTCCCCCTTGAAGACTCCGCGACCATCAACTACACCCCGGCGCTGCAGAGCCAAAAGAGCTTCACCCCGGCCAGCGCTGCGGGGGGGTCAGTGGTGACCCTCGAAGTACGGTTAACGAACGTGGGAATCTCCCAGCCCATAACGGGAGTTGCGTTCACGGACAATCTGCCTGCCGGTATGACCATCGCATCACCAGCGAACGGCTACACAACCTGCGCCGGACCTCCGACGGCCGACGTCACGCCGGGCGCAAATTTCGTCACGGTTACCGGAGCCACTGTTCCGCCCAACGCGAGCTGCTCGCTTGTTGTGGACGTTGTCGCCAGCGGCACCAGCGACTGGACGAATACCATTCCCGCCGGCGGGATCACGGCCGATGGCGGCATTGTGAACACCGCTGATGTCTCAGCAACGCTGACCTACGTTCCGCCCGGTGTGCCATTGATCTCAAAGGCCATTGCGCCGGGGACGATTGTCCCCGGCCAGTCTTCGACCCTGACGGTTACCCTGACGAACGGCACCCAGTCCCTAACGGGGCTTTCTGTTTCGGACTTTTTTACGGACGATGGTCTGGTGACCGGGGCCGACAATGGAATGCGCATTGCAGCATCTCCCCAGGCCAGCACGGACTGCCCTGGCGGTATCGTTACGGCACAGCCGGATGGCACAGAGCTCCGCTTGAGTGGTGCGTCCTTGGCAGCGGGGGCCGCCTGCGAGTTCTCTGTGCAGGTGACGTCAGAATCTGTAGGCACCATCGTGAACCGTATTCCGCTAAACAGCATCATCACGGATCAGGGTGCGACCAACAGCACCACCTTTGCGGAAAGTAGTCTTAGCACCACCAGTGATATTGGCATTGCAAAGACCTTTACCCCGCCCGTCGTTTCCGCCGGCGAGCCCTCGCGGCTTCGCATCGAGTTTTTCAACGGTGACTCCACCGCGGTTTCCGACTTTGCCCTGACCGATAGCTACCCCGCGGGGCTGGTCAATGCAGCGGATCCCAATCCCATATCGAACTGCGGCGGAGCCGCCGTGCTGACACTGCCTAGCGCTGACAGCATTGCCATCACCGGTGGAGCGATCGCGGCGGCGGTTGGAGCGACGGCATCGAGCTGCTTCGTTGAGGTGAATGTCGAGTCGGCCACCGAGGGCAGCTACACCAATACGATTCCAGCGGATACGCTCACGGTGCGCGGCGTGCCTGTGACTCATCCGTCGGCAGACGGCACCCTTGAGGTGCGAGAACGCATTATCGTGAACAAGGCCTTCGACAGCCGCACGCTCGACACGGGTAATCCCAATGGCTTCACTACGGGTATCGCAACGCGTTTGCCCGGTATCCCTGCGCCGCTGACCATTCGCTTAGAGAATCCGAACACGATCCCGCTGACCCAGATCTCCTTCACTGATCAGCTGCCTGATGGGCTGACGCTCGCGGTACCGCCGAATGTGAGTACGACGTGCTCTGACGGTGTCGCATCGGGTGATCCCAACGGTCGCGAACTGACGTTGGCGGGAGCAACGCTGGACGCTACGGGTGGCGCCAACGCGAGCTGCACCGTCTCTGCCGACGTGTTCAGCAATGTACCCGGCGTCTATATCAATGAGATTGGCGTCGGCGATGTCATGAGTTTTGAGGGCGTGGGGAACGACCCAGCTACCCAGGCGGAGATTGTGGTGACAGAACCTCCAACGATCGGGAAGGAATTTGTACCGCCCGTGATCACTCCCGGAGACTCAGCGGCCTTGCGCATCACCATCGGCAATGACAATGAGGCGTCTGGCTCCCTCACTGCTAACCTTATTGATGCGCTGCCAGCGACACCGGCTGCCATGGTGGTCGCGGGTACACCCAATATCACAACCTCCTGCCCCGGCGGCGTTGGCATCGTTAGCGCGAGTGCGGGCGATACCTCCGTCACTATCAATAGCGGTGCGGTCATTCCGCCCGGTGGTTGTGTGGTGACCGTTGATGTGACCGTGCCTGCGACGGGAGAGTATCTGAACAACATTCCCGTGGGCGCGCTTCAGACGACGCTCGGTCCCAACGATGTTCCGACAGAGGCTACGCTCAAAGGCAGCACCCTGGGATTTATCTCGGGTAAGGTTTTCCTTGATAACCAGACGATCCCCGATGGGACGTTTATCCCCGGCGACTCCACACCGATTGCCAGCAATACCATAGAGCTGCGAAGCGGTGTTGACTGCAGTGGTGCGCTGCTCGAGACCACGAACACCGACGCGCAGGGTAATTACCTGTTCGACGACCTGTCTGCGGGAACCTATTCCGTTTGTCAGCCGACGCAGACTTCGGGATCGCAGAACAGCGTCACTACCGAGGGCACTATTTCGCCGGTCGCTGGGAGTACCGGCACACCGGGCAGGGGCAGTAACCCATCCAGCACAACCAGTCAGATTACCGGAATTGTGCTGGGCAACAATGGCGCGGTGGATCAGGTCAGTGGCTCCCCCGACAACAACTTCTCAGAGGTGTTGCCTGCAACCGTGAGCGGCACCGTTTACTTCGACGCCGATAATGATGGTGCTCAGGATGTAGATGAACCCGGGATTGGCGGAGTGACGATACAGCTCATAGGCCCTGTCAATCTCGCGACAACGACTGCCGCAGACGGTAGCTATTCCTTCAGCGACCTGCCTCCCGGTGACTACACCATCATTCAAGTACAGCCGGGGGGCTGGGATGACGGCATTGATACGTTGGGCACGGTCGGCGGCATCGACACCGGGAGTAACGCGACAAATGATGAGTTTGCCGCTATTACCTTGGGGCCTGGGGCGAGCGGCGCAGACTATAACTTCGGCGAAATTGCCCCGGCCACTCTTTCGGTGCTCGCGAGCGCCGTGTGCTTAAACAACGCCCCCTTCGTCGACTACAGCCTATCTGGCTTCGCGGGAGTGTCTTCCCCAACGGTGACCATAACCTGGGAGACTCCGGGCGCGACGCGGGTGGTGGAGCAACTCACCAGCCAGCCCGGTACCGGACGCTTATTGTGGCCCGGAGCCGGAGTTGATGGCCTAGGCAACGGTACGGCTTGGCCGGGTTGGGCATTTACCGGCGGCCAGTGGATACAAGTTCCTGACGATCGTATTCCAACACTGGAGATCACCCTGGAGTTTAATCCCTCGGGCACGGTGACCGTCACCTATCCCATATCTACTTCGGGCTGTGCGGCTCAGCCGCCCGGCACTTTCAAGGTCGAAGCGATCCCGATAAGTCCGCGCTGGATGCTGTTACTTACCGCTCTGCTGCTAATCCTAATGGCGGGCGCTATGCCGCGTGACCGGGTGGCGCCCTGAAGGAAACCACGAGACCGCGGCATGCACTGAGTTCCGGGCTGCTGGGTGGGCTGCCCGCCGGGGTTTAGCCTTCCAGGGCAGTTTCCACTGCATCGCGAACCTTTTGTGGAACCGGTGTGGGTTTGCGGGTTTCGCGGTCGACGAAGACCTGGGCGAACCCGCCCCGGGCCAGCAACGCTTCATCAGCCACACGGGTAAGCTCGAAAGTTAGGGTGGCGCTGGTATTGCCAATGCGTGTGTAAGACACGTCCACTCGCACGTCATCGCCGGCGTGACACTCGTGGATGTAGTCGATGTTGGCGTTCGCCGTAAACACGAAGGTGGGTAGTTCGTCCGGCGCTCCCCAGTTGAACCCCAGGGTACTCATGTAGTTACCCGCCACTTCATCAGCAAACACCAGATAGTTGGCAAAGAACATGTGTCCCTGGGAATCCGTATCACGGAACCGGACGCGGATTACTTCACTGTAGGCTGCGCTCACAAATCTTCCTTTTTAAGTTGCTGGGCCGGCTGCTCGCCGGTGATTATGGTATTGCCACTACTTCAGCCGCTGAGCGACCATAAATAAACGAGGCATCCCGAGCAGCACGCGTCCGCCCGCCTGACGGGGATAGGCATCCGTCAGCCTTTGCACGTAACGCTCACGGTAGGCGGTACGCAATGATTCGGGTAAGGCATCCAGATAGGGTTTCAGGCCGGTGGTGGCAAACCAGTCCGCGATGGCCGCAACGTTTTCCAGCTCGTGATAGTAGTGTGTTCGCCAGATTCTTACCTGCGCACCGGCCTTGCTGAGCACATCGAAGTACTCTCCCGGGTGCAGGAGCTCACCACGGTCAGGTCCTGCCCCAACCATAGCTTCGCGGTAGGGTGACTCACCCGCGACTTCCCGCATCAATCGGTGAGAGGGCTCATGGAGATTGTCAGGCATCTGCACCGCAAGCTGTCCCCCCGTGTTCAGTGTCTTTAGGAGTCGGGGGAGCAGCTGCCTATGATCTTCCACCCAGTGAAAGCTTGCATTGGCGTAGATGAGGTCCAGGGGCTCCGGTGGGTCGAAGCGCGCAAGGTCTTCCTGCATAAACACGGCGCTCGGGACTCGTTCAACGGCTTTCTCGAGCATGTTTGGCGACGTATCGACGCCGGTGATTTGCGCGTCTGGATAGCGGTCTCTGAGGAGCTCTGTGGAAAGTCCCGACCCGCATCCCAGATCGGCGATAGCAGCGGGCGCAGAAACGGTAACGGCCTGCAGTAAATCTCTCGCCGCCTGCTGGCGATCACCGCCAAAGCGATCGTATCTCGTTGCGTTCCAGTCTTTGATGATTGCGCCCCTGATTAGAAGCCCAATTTTACCCTAGGCGGCTTCTTGTTCTGCGAGCTGTTTCCGGATTCGCGTGTGTTCGACTTCGTCGATGGGGAAGTGCCACATGAGCGCGAGCGCCGTGCATTTGAAAACGATGCTCGGCGCGGCGTAGAGCACAGCGAGAAACCTTACGTCGTCGCCCGCATTGGTGATCGTAGCGTCGAAGCCCATGAGATCCAGCAGGGGAAAGCTAAGGCCGACTGCCAGGGCATAGGCGAGCTTTGAGGCGGTGCCCCAAAGGGCAAAAAACAGCCCCGGGCGACGCTGACCATTCTCCAGCGCATCCCATTCAATGAGATCGCCGTTGATCGCGCTAGGTAGCGCCAGATCGGCGCCGATCATAAGCCCGGTGCCCACGACAATCGTTGCATAGAGCACCGTATCTCCGGCGCTCAGGAAAGGCGCGACGGCGAAGAACACGCAAGAGCCTGCCACGGCGATACACCAGGTTCGGTGCTTGCCCAACGCCCGAGAGACTCGCACCCAGATGGGCACAGACACGGCGCTGCAAACGAAGTAAGCAAACAGCAGGCTCCCGGCGATCGCCGGCTGCTCCAGGACATGCGTGACATACAAAAGAAAAAGCGTTGCCGGGATGGCGTTGCCCAGGCCGTTCAGCAGGAAAGCCACGAGGAGCCGACGGAAGGGCGAAGGTGTCCGCAGCAGGCGCAGGACACCGCGAACGGAATTCCCCTGCGGTGAAACGTGGGCGCGGTCGGGCACAGAGATTGCTGCCGTTGGAACCGAGATGACCAGCCCAATCAGAGTCAAAAGCGTAATTGCGTGGAGCGACTTCGCCAGCCCCTCGCTGCTGCTGTTGTCCACAAGGAGCAGGGCGATCAGTGTGCCCGCCAGGCCAAACACAACGCGAGCGCCGGAGATGCGGCTGCGCTGATGATATAGAGGGCTGAGCTCAGCGCCCCAGGCGTTCAGGGGAACGATGCTCATGGTGCCTGCCACGTAAATCGCGAGGGTACAGATCAGCAGGAACTGGTTCCCGGCATCGGCAGGCGGATTGAACAAAGCCCACACCGACAACGCGATAAGCGGCGCGCTCCCCAGAATCCAAAGACGTCGTCGACCAAAGCGCGGTGGCGTTCGATCCGACAGAAAGCCCACAATCGGGTCCGTAAACAGGTCCCAAAGGCGCGCGGCGAGCAGTATGGCTCCAACGGCCGACAGGCTTAGGCCAAGGGCCTGAGCGTAGTAGGTGGGCACGATGACCTGCAGCGCAATGAAAGCCGCCGCAAGGGGAAAAGCCAGGGAGCCATAGGCTGCGAGTACGGCGGTAGACGGTGCTTCCCCTTCATCCCTCGCGATGCTTGTGTCGTCTGTGATCGAGCGCATGACAGTTATACGCGCGCCGAAGAAATCAGACGTCAGTGAGTATCGGAGCGCTGAAAGGCCAGCACCCAATTGCTCTGACGCCAGAACAGGGCCAGGAGCAGGAAGTTGAGTTGCAGCAGTAGTGCCAATTGCCACTCCACGGCATCTTCGATGCGATCGTGAAGGTCTTCGCTCGCTATATTGATTGCCACGCTGATGATGCCGATGGTGAGCATCAGTTGGCAGACGCGGAGCATGCGCTGCCCGGTACGACGTGCACCACGCATCGAAGATTTCTCGGCGTCTCGTAGGCTTGCAGCCAGCAGTACCTGGGCCAGAAAAGTGAAGGAGAAGAAAAGCACTGTTCCTATTTTGCGCTGCAGCCGCCACAGGTCTCCGATTTCTCCGAGCACCGTGACGTAAAGGGTGAGGCCGATACAGGCGGCCGCCCCCAGGACTATCAACGCTGTTGATCGGCGTCGAGACGCTCCCAGCGTCTTGAGTGCATGACCGTGAAGAACCCACAGCACGAGCATCAGCATGGCGCTGGGAAGCATCAGCCCTCGAAAGACGAAGCTGCCCGGCGCATGACGTCCTGTGGCGCTGATGGAGGTACAGCTTTCGATATAGGGAAAGCACCAGGGAACAATTTCGGTGCTGGCCGATAGCCAATAAGCGCCATGGACGGCCACAAAGGGCAGCAATGCGCTACCGAGTGATATCCAGAACAGAATCCTGAGGGGTGCGTTTTCTCGCGCCTCGGTCATGATTGGTGTCTATACTCCATAGCCCACGCAACGCCTCAACACATCATAACTGGAGAACCTCCATGGACATTATCGAACTCGGCGCATCCATTCTCTCGGAAAAGCTCGGTATGGATCTCGACCCCGCGGCAATAGCCCCGGCGCTCAGCGGCCTGCTGTCAAACAGCGCCGGAGAGCTGGATCTCGCGGGCCTCGCGGGCAAGATGGCCAGCAGTGGCGATCTCGGTGCCATCGTGGGTTCCTGGCTTGGCGATGGCGCGAACGACGCTATTTCCGCAGACAGCATTGCGGGATTGTTTGGCAGCGATAAGCTGTCGGCGTTTGCCTCCCAGCTGGGTCTCAATACGGATCAGGCCGCTGGGGGCCTGGCTCAGGCGCTGCCCGAGATCATGGATAAATCGAGCAGCGGCGGGAATCTGCTGGAAATGGCCGGCGGTGCCAGCGGCCTTCTGGGGGCGGCGAAGTCGCTGTTTAGCTAGGCTAGCGCTTGGAAGCTCGGGTGCTGGCCGCCACCCGAGCTCACTGGACCTCTGGCTAAGCGCGATGAGAACACAGGCTTTGGTGCATTTGCAGATCGTCTGAAACGGGCAGTCTCTCCCCGAATATTCCGCCCAGGCCCCAAGGACGAGCGCATTGGTATTGATCTCGCCCACAATGTGGGCGCTCTGTCACATTGGGGTCACGCGTTGCGTTACACCGCCGTTATCTCGCCCTTACTATAGGGTTAGATAGCGTGGCGGGCACACCGTCTTTGAGTTCCATGGAGCGAGTCCCAGACATTGGCATAGTCAGCGATGGCAAACCCGGGCATCTAAACCAGAGCCTGGGTCTTGCCGATGCGCTCCGTCGTCTGCGCCCCGAACTCACCGTGCGCGAGTATCCCGCCATGGGCCGTCTTACGGCCCTGTACCGTCTACTGGTGCCTGATGATGGTCTCCGCGGAACCCGGCTGCTTATTGGCGCCGGTCATCACACGCACCTTTCTCTCCTTGCCATGCGTCGAGGTGCCGGTTGCCCGGCCGTCGTTCTCATGTCACCGTCACTACCTGAAAGATGGTTCGATCTGTGTATTCCTCCCCGCCACGATGGCGACGAAGAAACGGCCCAGCGCTGGCTCAGCGATGGCCCCCTGAACAGAATGCGGCCCTCGACAGAGCCCAGGAAGAGTCGCGGCTTGATATTGGTGGGCGGACCGTCTTCGCACTTTCACTGGTCGGAGGCGGCGATTCTTGGACAGATCACGCGTCTGTGTGACGGTGAGTCCGAGTGGACGCTGAGCACATCACGTAGAACCCCGAGTGGGTTTCTGCGGGGTTTGGCGGCCCTCGAGCTGCCGGGTTTGCAGATTCATCGTATGGACGAACAGGTACCGGGCTGGCTGGCGGCAGAATTGCCGACGGTGCAGCACTGCTGGGTCACGCCCGATAGCGCATCGATGGTGTACGAAGCCCTGAGTGCCGGCTGTGCCGTAGGCGTCTTTGATCTTCCAGCGAGGCCCGATAGCCGTATCGCAACGTCACTGCGTAGCCTTGCAGATCGAGGAATCCTTTCGCATTTCCAGACCGTGGATCTGGGAGGTACTCTTACGCCCTTGAATCCACCCTTTGCCGAGGCAGACCGAATGGCCCAACGCATCGTTGAGCGAGGCTGGTTTTAATGCTGCTGACAGCCATCGTGCTGTTCGTGGTCGTCACATTTCTTTCGCAACGCTACGCCTGGTGGCGTTCCGCTGTTGATTACCGCCATCCGCGCATTCTCATGTACCACATGGTGCGGGAACACCGCCCTGGAGCAGCCTTTAATAAGTTGCGCGTACCTCCGGCGGCCTTCGAAGCACAGCTCGCGTGGCTCTCGAGCCGCGGCTGGCACTTCGCCACCATGAGTGAGCTTGGCTCAGGAGACGCGTTGCCAACAAAGACCGTCGTGCTGACCTTCGATGACGGCTACGAAGACAATCTGCTGAATGCCGACGCCGTTCTCAAGCGCTACGGTGCGAGGGCAACGCTCTATCTAGTGGAGGATCGGGTCGATCGAGACTGGTCGACTAGCAAAAAGGCCCACCATGACAGCGGTGAGCTAATGGAAGAACCAAAGCTCTCCGATGATCAGTTGCGCAGCATGATCGACAGCGGACGCTGGGAGCTTGGCGGCCATACGCGAACCCATGCGAACCTGGCATCCGTCTCATCGGAAGCGCGTCGCCGCGAGATCATTGATGCCAGAACCACCTTGGCAGCGCAGTTTGACGTGCCCGTGGAGAGCTTCGCTTATCCCTTTGGCATCTACGGACCAGAGGACGTGGCGACGGTTCGAGACGCGGGTTTTACCACGGCAGTCACCACGGAGGAGGGCATTGCGCCTCAGCCCTATGAGCATCCACTGGAGCTTCCGCGCATCAAGGTGAGTGGCAAGGACGGTCTCTTTGCCTTCCGGCTTCGTCTTCGATCTGGGCGGCGCGGGCTGTAGTCCGACCCAGTCCAGCGCCGAGTCATCCTCTATTCGACGGCGACCATCCCCAGCTCCTTCGCCAGAAGATTAAGCTCGTCGGCGAAGGGATCATCGTCCGCATCCCGGTGCCAGGTGTACTCCGTATAGCTCGCCGCCATCAGCGCCTGCTCTTCGCCGAAGAGTTTGCTGATGATCGCGAGGGCCATATCCATGCCCGCGGAAACGCCCGATGAGGTGAAGAACTTCCCGTCTTCGACCCAACGCGCCTTTTCTTCCCAGGCCACCTGGTCGGACTGGAGCGTTGCGAGGGCAAAGACCTGCTTGTTAGAGGTCGCCCGATGGCCATCCAGCACGCCCGTCTTCGCGAGCAAGGCAGAGCCCGTGCATACGGTGGCTACGAGCTCCGCGGTTTCCGAGCGCGTACGAAGGAAATCCAGCATCGCTGTGTTCTCCAGTTCTGCAAGCGTACCCATGCCGCCGGGAATCAGAAGCATGTCCAGCTCAGGCGCGGTCTCGAAACTGTAGGTGGCGACCACGGAAGGACCTGTGGCTCCCTCCGAACCGATGGCGGCAGCCACCGCACCGGCCGTCTCTGCGACGGTCATGATCTCGATTTCACTGCTCCCAAGTACGGAGAACATTTCCAGTGGGCCAAAGTAGTCGAGCATCTCAAAGCCCGGATAAAGAATGGCGCCGAGTTTACGGGATGACTCACTCATGATGACTCCTTAGAAATTTCGGCAGGTGATGATTTGCTGATGCTCGCAAGGTACTCCTGCGGCGGCGGTTTCTTCCACCGTCGGTTGGTCCAGAGATAGGTCTCCGGCTGTTCGCTGATGGCGTGTTCGGCGCGGCGAACATAGGCCGAGAGAATCTTCTCTCCATCTTCGCTGTGCGGCGGAGCACTAATCGTATGGAACGTGACCTCGTAGCGACCAGTAGCGGTGCGGATACACTCGGCGAACATCACGGGAAGGCTAAGCGTTTGCGCCAGTTTGTCAGCGCCGCGGTAGAAGCTTGCGGGCCGATGGAGAAAGTCTGTCCAGTAGCCACCCAGCTTGGGGCCAGCTTGATCCGCGAGCATAGCGATAATGCGCTTGCGCCGCCGCCCGCGGATAACCTCCCGTCCGATGTTGTCGATCGTCATGGGCGTGGCGCCGAAGCGCGAACGAGCGTTGAGCATGAACTGATCCCAGAAAGGATTGTGCAGAGCCTTGTAAACCGGGTCGACGGATACGGGCATATGGGCCATCGCGCTATGGAGCATCCATTCCCAGTTACCCTGATGAATCAACAACACGATCGCCTGCTTCTCGTAGTTGTCCGTCGCATCCTGAAGCAGCTCCAGGTTGGTGAAGGTGATGCGGTCCCGAAACTCTTCCTGCTCCATGGTTGTCGAGCGAATGATCTCCATGAAGAGATTGCAGAAGTGCCGATAAGACTCTCGCTCGATCGATCCGCGCTCAGCTTTCGATAGCAGAGGAAAAGCGTGTTCGAGGTTCTCCTGCACCGTGCCGCGACGATAACGGAACACGTAAAAGAGCATCACAAAAGCCAGCCAGGCCACGCCGTAGCTCAAAGAGACGGGCAGCGCTGCCAAGAGGCGCAGGAGCCATTGCATCAGTCGCGACTGCGGGGCGGCCTTGGAAACAGGATCGGTGTCGTGGCGCGGTAAGCCTGGTACTCGGGATCTTCCCCCCAGCGCTTGCGAGCGTGAGCGTCGAGCATGGGAATACCGCTGACTTTCGTCAGTAGCAGGTAAACAAATACAGGCGAAATCAGCGTGGCGTACTGCCAGCCTTGAAGGGCCGGGAATGCAATGACGGCGATGCCGACCCAGAGCAGGATCTCACCGAAATAATTGGGATGGCGACTCCAGCCCCAGATGCCCTCGCTGATGAACCGATCGGCATTGGCCGGATTGCTGCGAAAGCGTGACTTCTGATTGTCAGCGGTCACTTCAATGGCGAAACCGATGACCCAGAGCGCCACGCCTGTGGCCACGACCACAGGCATGTCCGCGGTTTTCCCCGAGGTCATGGCCGCCAGTGCTGCGCCGGCGGTCATGAGCACCCAGAGCCCCTGCAGCGTCCAGGTCATAAGGAAGCGAAAGAAGAAGGGCTTGATGCGATCAAAACGCCGATCCTTGCCCGCAGCGCTGATGCGCATAAACAGGAAACTGCCAAGGCGCAGGGCCCAGATGGCGATGAGCGCCGCCAGCAGTTTGGAATGAAGATCTCCCTTCACACTGGCAGCAACAAGCGCCACGCTCAGGTAAGTAATGGAGCCGGTCAGATCGTAGAAGCGCTCGGATTGGGTAATGAAAGCGGGGATGAACACCAGCCACTGGATGCCATAGGCAATGATCGCCAACGCCGCGAAAGCAGGGAGTGTCCCGAGCGTTTGTCCACCACTGCTACCTGCCGCGGCGAGTGCCGCACCGAGCCCAGTGGCGATGGTGATGCCGATGATCGATTTCATCATCGGGGGTTTGTTGCTGTCGCTGGTCATGGAGGTACCTCTGTTCGATCAGCGCGCTAGTCTAGCTCAAGCAGGTGTTCACGTTGACTTGTTCTATAATTCGATGCCTTCTCTGGGGTTGGATGGCTGGGAGGTCGCCGACCCCGCACCGATGAGTCGCGTGCGTCGATTTCGCAGCAGTACTGACGCGCAGTCGCTTTCACCGGGGAGAACAACGAGCAAGAGCGGAGAGATAATAATGAATCAAGCTGTACCCGAACGCGCCAAATTCCGTCATATGAAAGATGGCACTGCAGAAGACTGGGCCATTATCTCCAAGGAGATCGGCGGCTTTGCCAAAGAATTACCGGATCGCATGCTGGAGCATCTCAAATTGCTCGATGGCGATTTTGGTGGCTTCCCGGTAGATCGATTAACGCACTGCCTACAGACGGCCACGCTCGCCCACAAAGATGGGCGTGATGAGGAGTACGTTGTCTGCGCCCTCCTGCATGATATCGGCGATACCTTGGGCCCCTACAACCACGCAGACATTGCGGCTTCTCTTCTCGAGCCTTTCGTGAGTGAAGAAAACCATTGGATGCTCAAGCATCATGGCATTTTTCAGGGGTATTACTTTTTCCATCACATCGGTTTGGATCGGGACATGCACAAGCAGTTTGAAGGGCATCCCCACTACGCCTACACCAAGGAATTTATCGAAAAGTACGATGCACCTGCCTTCGATCCAGAGGAAGAAACCTACTCCCTGGAGTTCTTCGAGCCGATGGTGCGTCGAGTCATGGCAGGCCCTAAAAGCTCTATTTACAAGGCGGCGATGGAGGGGTGACCTTCGATGGAGGGGTGACCCTTAACGCTGCGGTTTTAGACCCAGCATGTTGCCAATGATCTTGTCGAGGGCGCGCGGTGGCGCGAAACGTGTGACCAGCTTCTCGGCAAGCCGTCCTTTGACTGCTGCGTAGCGAGTCTCAGGCTTAGGCGTGGTGAGCGCTTTAAAGATCAGCTCACCAAGGCGCTCTGCCGGATAGCCGTCCCGCCCCTGGGCAATAAAGGTCGACTGGAAGCGCTCCAGGATCGGCAAGTAGTCCGATCCCTGAAATTGCTCCACATCGATCTCCTCGGCCTTATCCCAGATGGCTGTTTTTACGGGGCCCGGACCGATCACGACGACGTCGATGCCATAAAGCATGAGCTCGCGTCGCAGAGCCTCGGAAAATCCCTCTAGACCAAATTTCGAGGCGGCGTAAGGCCCCAGGAACGGCATGGCGCGAATGCCTGAGACGGAGCTGATATTCACCACGCGCCCCACGGCTCCCTGCAGGTTCTTGTCTGCGCCTAGCAGCGGAGCAAAAGCCTTTGTCACCATGAAGGGGCCGACGATATTGACCTCCATCTGCCAGCGGTAGTCATCGCTGCGCAGATCCAAAAGCGGGCCCGACACAGCGATGCCCGCATTGTTAACAAGGCCCGCAAGCGTTTCGCCGTCGAGCATCTCACGCACCTGCGCCGCCGCTTCATTGATGGCGTTCTCATCGGTGATATCGAAGAGCAGGGGCACGCATGTATCACCGAGTTCGGCGCTGACGCGATCGGCATCTTCTTGTTTGCGAACGGATCCGAAGACGCGATACCCGCGCTCAACAAGGATCTTGGCGCTCGCGTATCCGATGCCTGTGGAAATACCGGTTATGACGACTGAGCGCATGGGCGTGACTCCGAAAACGAAAGAGTGATTGACTTAACAGCGCGAGCGATCGGGGTGAGTCGCTGGTAAGCTCCCCAGCTTCTTCCGGCATCGACGGGACGTCAAGCCTTTGAGCAACACGATACGGGTCACTCTGGCCTGCTTTCTCGCCTACTTCGTGATGTCTGGAATGCTGTCGCCCATTGGCATCATCCTTCAGCCATTGAGCGAGGCCCTGGACCTTCCCGTTGAGGGGGTGGCGGCGGAGTTCAGTTGGCTGACGCTGGGTATTCTCGTGGGCTCGGCTTTTGCCATTGTCGCCTTTGACGTGTTGAGCGAGCGCACATGGCTTGCGCTGGTTTATGGCGCGATTGCTGTGGCCTTGATCATCCTCTATGCGCAGGGCGGCTTGTGGGTACTCCGTCTGGCACTGGGTGCGGTCGGCGTGTCCTGCGGCATGGGGCTTGCGGCCGCGGCTAGCACCATTACCCAGCTCTTTGATGAGGAGCGCCGGGCCTCCATGCTGGTGATTACCGATGGATCTTTCAGTGCTGCAGGTATTCTTATTTCTTCTCTAGCCGTCGCGCTGGTGGGCGCTGCTTATCACTGGGCGCTGACTTATCTGGTCGTAGGCGTGATTTCGGTAGCGGTCGTCGTACTGGTACTGACAGCGCGTTTCCCGACGAGCCATGGGGAGGCTTCAGCGATCGCCACGCGGCGATCAGCTTGGCCGCTGCCCGTTTGGTTATGCATTGCGTCCCTGTTTCTCTATACCTTGGGGCAGTACTCCCTGCTTTGGTGGATGCCCACGTATCTGGAGAATGACCTGCAGGTTCCTCGCGACGAGGCGGGGTTAGTGGTCGCTCGTTTCTGGACCGGCATGTTCATCGCGCAGCTAATTGTTGCGTGGTGGGTGCTACGGGTCGGGGCTCGGCGTCTGGTATTGCTCTGTGTGGCCGGTGGCGCTTTGGGCTCCGCCGTCCTGTGGTCTGTCCCGAATACCACGCTGCTGCCGTTGCTTTCCCTGCTCTGGGGAGTCGCTCATTTGGGCTTACTCAAGATAGTTATCGCCTTTGCAACGCAGGCGGTCGCTGAACCCAGTTCTCGCCTCGTGGCAGCGCTGCTGTTCGGCGCGACGTCAGGAACAGCGGTGAGCCCCGCCGTCACCAGCGCCATCGCCGATGCGAGCAGCGTGTTTACGGTGCTAAAGTTTGGTACGGCCTGCTACGCCTTACTGGCGGTGCTGATCCTGTTCGCTTGGATTACAAGCCGAACACGGCCGCAGGCGGCGGCTTAACTGGGGGGGTTGTTATGAATGTCGCGGTCGTCGACATGCAGCGTGTAGGCGCTGAGCTCGCTTTTATCGAGACACTGCAGCATACGGGATTTGCGGTGCTGCGTGACTCAGGGCTCGACACGGAGCGCCTGCTTCGCATGGCCGAAAACTGGAAAAACTTCTTCCTCAGTGACCGCAAGTGGGACTATCCAGCCATCGACACGCCGTCTGGAAACACCAGCGGTTACATACCCGCCGACGTTTCGGAGACCGCGGTGGGTCATGGCGTCAAAGACCTGAAAGAGTTTTTCCACATCGTCCCGGACACAGAATTACCGGCGGGGCTTGAGGACGACGCCGAGTCGCATCTTGATGAAGCGTTCAAGCTCGGGCAACGACTGCTCCAGTGGATCGATGCGCACTGCGCCTCCTATTTGCCTGAGAGCCTTAGGGGGTCTCTCGCCGACAGCCTGTCGGCAGAAGACAGCCTGTTTCGCATCCTCCACTATCCGCCATTGGAGGGTTCCGAACCCGAAGGTGCGGTGCGTGCAGCGGCCCATGAAGACATTAACCTCCTGACGCTGCTGCCTGTTTCCTCGGAGCCCGGGTTACAGATCTATACTCGCGACAAGGCCTGGGCGGATGTGCCCGGTGAGCCCGGCGACATCATTGTGAATTCTGGGGACATGCTTCAGGAAGCGAGTGGCGGCCGACTGCCTTCGACGTCCCACCGCGTTGTGAATCCCAATTCGCCTGCGGGAAATCGATCGCGTATTGCCATGCCTTACTTCATGGCGCCGCGGCTGGACATCAGCTTGTCGGAGCGCCACACGGCCGGCAGCTATCTGCACGAGCGCCTGGAGCTACTGGCCCGCTAGTCTTAGCGTATCGAGGTAGAGAGATTTGACGCCCTCGCCGTCCACCGATGTGCAGACCCGCACCTTGGGGCGATTCAACCAGTCTTCGCTGGCGTAGCGATCCGGCGTCTTGCCGAGAATCGTCTGCCCCATCGCCACACCCTCTGAGACGACTCTTACCGGTCCTTCCTCTATTTCGTAGAGCTCCGGCGAGAGCAGACAGGCCACGGCGCTTGCGTCGTGGATGGGGCATGCGCGGCGATCCGAAATACTCTCGTAAAAGTCGAAGTAATAGCGGGTAATGGCATGAATGCACGCGCCCGCATCATCTGCCTCATCCCGAAGGCGGTTGATGAATGCCTCGTCCATGATGGTTTCTTCCGTTACGTCCAATCCAACAATGGTGACCTTAAGGCCACTGCCGAACACCTGGTCCGCAGCGGCGGGGTCACCTGCCATATTGGCCTCCGCCACCGGCGACACATTGCCCGTGTGATCGCGGAGCATAAACACGCCGCCCATGACAACGAGGGAACGCAGCAGCTGCGGCAGCTGAGGACAGAGGTCCAACGCCTTGGCGATGTTTGTCAGACGCCCCACGGCGATGAGATCAATCTCACCTGGATGCCGCCTCGCCAGATCGACAATCGCCTGCGGCGCGGTCTGGTGCTCCTCTTCTCGGGACTTCACGGGAGTGTCGATGTTGCCGAGGCCGTTGGCGCCGTGCACAAAGTCCGGGTATCCGGTTCCCAGTGCAGGACCGATGGGGCCTGCCGCGCCGCGGAAGACCGGGGCAGCGATACCAAACCGCTCGGCCATGTAGAGAGCGTTGTGCGTTACATCGCTAATGCGAGCGTTGCCCGACACGGTGGTGATGGCTTCCAGGGTGACATCGGGTGCGAAGTGCAGAAAGAGCAGGGCCATCGCATCATCAATGCCGATGTCCGTGTCGAAGATGACGCGGTGGGTCACAGGATTTTTACCGAAGCCTGGCGCTTCAGCGTATCGATACTGCGCAGCGAAGGCCACAGCAGAGCTTCACCCGCACGCTGCCCCCGTAGAAGCATCGCCTGCAGCTGTCTTCCTATCGCGCGCTGGTCCAGCTGCGCCATGGTTGCGGCGAATACGGCTTCCTTGCCCGCAGCAAGGGCCGGCCCAGCGGCGGCGTAATCGCCAGCAACGAGTACCGTGTCGAGGTCGCCAAAACTCATGAGCGTCGGCTTCCCGACGGGTCGGTAGATTTTCAGCTGAAGACCTTTGCGACGCCGCTCAAGGTTAAGGGCAACGTGTCGCCCCATATCGAGGGCGTGATAAGCCTGTTTCGTAGGAACGGAAGGTGGCTGCGCGATATCGCCGGCGGCAAAGATGCCGGGAAACTCCGCGTGCTCCAGCGAATCCTCTACGGGGCACCAACCGCTTACGGGTGCCAGTCCGGATTGTTCGAGTAGCGGCGGGGCAGCAGGCCCACCGGTCCAAACGGTGATATCGCTGCGAAGACGACGACCGCTTTTCAGAACAATGGTCTTTGCGGTGATGCGTGCTACGGGATCTCCCGTCACGCATTCAACATCCTGCTCACCACATACCGAAGCTACGTGATCGCCAACAGAAGAGGTCAATGTGGGTAGCAGTGCGCTCTGCGCTTCGATAAGGCCGAGGCCCCCAAGTTTTCCTCGATAACTGCGAAGCACTTCGCCAACGGCTTCTACGCCCGCGAGGCCGGCGCCAATAATCCACACCTTCGGTCGCTCACCAGCGCGCAATGCCTGCTCCAGGGTGCGATGGATAGCGGTTGTGTGTTCGGCGTCTTTGAAAGGAAGCGTGTATTTCTCTGCACCCTCGATACCGTAGGTGGCATCGACAGCGCCAAAGGCGAGTACCAGGGCATCCGCCCGCAGCGTACGTCGACCCACACTGACGGTGCGCTCTGCGGGGTCGATGGACGAAACATCTCCGCGGATGAAGCGGTGCTGCCGTGCCGCTAGTGCTTCTCGATGGTCCAACCGCACATCTGTGGCGCGCTTCACGCCAGAGACGATCTCGTGGATATTGGGCGTGAACTCAAAGGCCTTGCGACGATCAATCAGCGTCACGTCGAAGTGCCGATAATCCAGCGCATTGGCGCAGGCGAGACCTGCAAAGCCGCCGCCGGCGATGATCACTCGCCCTCGATCAGGTCGACGGCCTCGAACCATCCGTGTCATTCGTCTTCACTCCTGACGGTCGCCCAGAGTGCGCCGTCTCCGCCATCAAACACCGTAATCACCATGGGCCGACAGCAGACCTGGCAATCCTCGATGTAGTCCACGCCCACATCTTCTGGATTTAAAAGGACCGTCATTTGTTCGCCGCAGTAGGGGCAGCTGATGCGTTCCTCAGTGAGTCCCATAAGCTTATTCGGTGACGTTGATGAGGCAGCGCTCGCCGTTTAGGAAATTGCGCGCCTCGTCATTTAGGGTGAACCCGTCCTTGTAGTCGTCCATGCGTTCCGTGGCGTACATGCGCAAACGTCGCCGCTTCAACGCGCTGGCAAACCGGCGGACTTCCTCGGGATCTTCAAGAATGAGGGGAGGCACCGCAGCCTTCTTGCCCTCGTGATCCTTGGCGACCATGCTGAAATAGGACGTGTTGGTGTGCGTCTGCGTACGCGTCTGCACGTTTTCCGCGACAACTCGAATGCCAACCACCAAGGATGTTGAACCCACGTAGTTGACGGACGCGGTCATGGAAACCAGGTCGCCGACTTCAACGGGTGCCAGAAAATGGACGTTATCGACGGACACGGTCACGCAGTAATTGCCCGCATGTTTGCTCGCGCAGACGTACGCGACCTTGTCCATCAGAGACAGCAGCATCCCGCCGTGGATCTTGCCGCCAAAGTTGGCATAGGAGGGAATCATCAGCTCTGTGAGCGTCGTGGCCGAGTAAGACACGGTGTGACCGCTTTCGAGTATTGCTTGCGCTGAAATTTTTTCCATCGTGCTTCGGCTCCCCTTAGCTCCTTATTCTTGTGTCTTGCGAGCCTCAAAGCCCCGCGTGGCGATGGTGGAAACCGCTTCAAATTCTTCGTTTGGCACCAGTGCAGTCAGCGAATAGTGGGCTAGTTTCCATTCTCCACCTTCCTGTACGAGAACGCCTGTGCCGCGAAAGCGCCCCCACTTGGCCGAGACCATGATTTCGTCGAACCAGGCCGTATCGCCGGCCCCGGAAAACGCGATGTAGCGTTCCTCGGAGGTGTAGGTCCAGCCACCACCATTGCTAAAGCGTCCCTCTACATAGGTCGTGAACTCCTCGAGGGGCCAGCGCTCCCAGTCATCGGTTCCCATAAACACCGCGTTGGAGGAAAAGTGGTCCAGATACCGATCGCGATCGGCTGCGGAGGCGGCCAGGTGAAAGTCATCTAGCAACGCGTTAATGGCCGTGCGGTCATCAGCCTCATCCGCTACCGCGGTCAGAGCCAGGCAAAGAAAGAGAGAAAATAATGTATGTGCGCTCACTCTCAACATCGACGATAAATCTCCTTGGACTTGTTTGAACGGGCCAGCTTACGCAACATAGTTCCTTCGATACCTCATGGAAAGTACACGATGCGTGTGAATTCTCTGCCGATGCGTTTCGCGGCGGCTCTGATTGTAATGGCCTCAGCTGTGACCCCGTCTGAGGCATCAGCCGATGTCCGCTGGCCCGACACGAATTATGACGAGGCCGTACCCACGGTCCGTCAGGTTCTCGGTTACGACGGTGGCGAACAAATCACCTGGTCTCACGATGTGCGGCGTTACTTCGATGCGCTCGCCAGCCATGCCCCGGATCAGGTTCGAATCATTGAGTACGGAGAAACCTGGGAGCGGCGACCGCTTTTCTACGCGGTGATCTCGTCGCCAGAAAACGTCGCCCGGCTGGATGAGATCAAAGCGGGTATGCAGGCCCTGCGTGATCCAAGGAAAACGACGGCAGCCGCTGCCGAGCGCCTCATCAAATCCATAGCGCCGGTGACGTGGCTCGCTTACGGTATCCATGGCAATGAGATATCAACCAGCGATGCTGCGATGATGACGGCCTATCATCTGCTGTCGGCCAGAGGTGAGGCCCGGGTCGACGCCATCATGAGGGACACGGTGGTTGTGCTGGTGCCTTCGCAGAACCCCGATGGACGTGATCGTTTTATTCACCGATTCGAGATTGCCTCGGGACTCGAACCCAGCAGCGACCGTCTGTCGGCGGAACACAACGAGCCCTGGCCGAGCGGTCGTACAAACCACTATCTCTTCGACATGAACCGGGACTGGTTCATTCGGTCCCAACCGGAAACCCGAGGGCATGCAGACGCGGTGCTCGAGTGGCTACCGGTCGCCTTTGTGGACCTTCATGAGATGGGCTCCGACGCGACCTATTACTTCGCCCCCGAGGCTGTGCCCTTCAACCCTCATCTGGCGGCGGATCAGCGCGCAAGTCTTGAATTGTTCGGACGAACCAACGCGCGGTGGTTTGACGAATTCGGGCTCGACTACTTCACCCGCGAGGTCTATGACGCGTTTTATCCCGGCTACGGCGCAAGCTGGCCGTCTTACTTTGGCAGCGTTGCCATGACCTATGAGCAGTCGTCGGCCCGAGGACTTGTTGTGCGCAAGTACGACGGCGTGGAGATGTCCTACGAGGAAACGGTCCGCAACCACTTTCTAACATCCATGGGAACGGCAGAAACGGTGGCCATGAATCATGAAAAGTTACTTCGTGAGTTCTATGCCTACCAGCGCTCTGCGATTACGGAAGGCGCCCAGGAAGAGGTGCGCGCTTACGTACTGCCGGCGCAGAATGATCAGTACGGTGTGGACCGTGTTGGAGCGCTGCTGGCAGCGCAGGGCGTCGAGGTGGGCCGTGCCAACTCAGACTTCAGCGCCTGCGATGCGCGATTTGAAGCCGGATCGCTGGTGATCAATTTGGATCAGCCGGCCAAACGCTTCCTCCGAACGCTGATGGACCGCGATACACCCATGGACCCTGCGTTCGTCGCGGAGCAGGAGCGTCTTCACAGCAAGAACCTCCCCGACGAGATGTACGACGTGACAGCGTGGTCATTGCCGCTGCTCTTCAACCTGGACATGGTGACCTGCAGTCAGAAAGTGACGGTTGCAACCACTCCTGTTGAGGCGGGTGTCGTTCCCAGACCGGCGCTTCCGGCCATAGGGACCGTGAGCTACCTCGTTCCCTGGGGTGAGCACAGCGCCATTCGTCTGCTGTCTCATGCGCTGAGAGATGGCTTGGCGGTGAAAAGCGCCGACCGCGCCTTTACCCTCGGTGGTGTCGAGTATCCGTCCGGCACTGTCATCATTGACGTGGCAGACAACCCTGAGAATCTGCACGAGATGCTTGTTGGCTATGTCGAAGCGACAAAAGCGCGCGTCATCGGTATTGACGATAGCTGGGTCACCGACGGCCCGAGCCTAGGCAGTGGTCGCGTTGTGCGCATGAACGCGCCGCGGGTTGCCATCGCCTGGGATGAGCCGACCAGCAGTTACTCGGCGGGGAATCTCCGCTTTGTAATTGAGCGGCAGTTCGATTACCCGGTCACGGCTATGCGCCTGGATCAACTCAAGTCCGCGGACCTCACTCGCTATCAGGTCCTGATTCTTCCGGACCGCAACTCGCCGGGGTACATGGACGCGCTCGGTGAGAGCGGTACCAAGCGTCTCCGGGACTGGGTCAGCCGGGGCGGGGTGCTTATTGGCATGGCGCGTGCGACGCGCCTCCTTGCAGATCCCGAGGCCGATTTTCTTGAGACCCGCCGTGAGTATCGCCTCACGGACGTTGAGTCGGAGGATAGCGACGAAGACGATGAGGACAGCCGCGTACCGGGAACTGCGCTGGATGAGGAAAGCTATGCGGCAGCCACTGGTTTCCTCGACGCTGAGCCGGCCTCCATCGGCGGCGCGCAGCTTCGCGCCCTCGTTGATGAAGATCACTGGCTGGCGGCTGGGGTGGCCGACGAACTTTTTGTTCTTACACGAAACTCCGATGTCTACACGCCCCTGCGCATCAATCAGGGTGTGAACGTCGCTCGCTTTGCTGGCGCCGATGACGTACTCGCAAGCGGTCATTTGTGGGAGACCAACCGTCTTCAATTGGCCCATAAGCCGTTCGCCATGGCCGCGAAGCTTGGACGAGGTCAGGTTGTCGCGTTTACGCAGGACCCGACGGTTCGCGCTTACCAGGATGGTCTGCACGTGATTGTTGCGAACGCGATCTTCCGCGGCGCGGCCCACGCGAGACCGCCTCGCTAGCTCCTCTTCAGTCAGTCTAAGGGGCCGTCTGGCCCCTTTTTTTGTGCTCGCAGACAGGCGATGACACGGCGTTGGTTTGACCTGCTATAAAGAGAGCCCAAAAAAAATAAAAGGTAAGCTTCCATGCGTTTTCTTCTTCCTCTCGCATCCCGCATCGCAGCATCCGCCTTGCTTTTGACGATGGCGCTTCTTGGCTTCGTACTGGGCCCCGCTGCAGTGCACGCTGCTGATCGCCCAAACATCCTCGTCATCTGGGGTGACGACATCGGTATCTGGAATATCAGCCGCTACAGCATGGGGCAGATGGGCTATCACACGCCCAACATTGATCGAATCGCTAACGAGGGCATGGTGTTTACCGACTACTACGGGGAGCAGAGCTGCACGGCGGGTCGCTCTGCGTTCATTACCGGCCAGCATCCCGTCCGCACCGGGTTGACGAAGGTCGGCATCCCCGGGTCACCTATTGGTATACAGCCCGAGGACCCAACCCTCGCTGAGCTTCTGCGTCCCCTGGGATACACCAGCGGTCAGTTCGGTAAGAATCACCTTGGTGATCGCGACGAGTTTCTGCCCACAAACCATGGATTCGATGAGTTCTTTGGCAATCTCTACCACCTGAATGCGGAGGAGAATCCGGAGGACCCGGACTGGCCCAAAGATCCCATGTTCAACCAGCTCCTTGGGCCCCGCGGTGTGATTCGCTCTTCTGCCGATGGACGCATTGAGGATTCTGGCCCCCTCACGCGCAAGCGCATGGAAACGGTGGACGATGAGTTTCTGGGCGAGGCACTCAAGTTTATCGATCAGGCCCACGGTGAAGATCAGCCGTTCTTTGTCTGGTTCAACTCAACGCGTATGCATTACTACACGCACGTGAAGGAAGAGCAGCTTGGAGCGTCGGGGCAGGGGTTTTACAACGATGCGATGCTGGAGCACGACGGCCACGTAGGGCAACTGCTCAACAAGCTTGATGAGTTAGGTATCGCCGAAAACACCATTGTCGTGTACTCGACGGACAACGGGCCCCACTACAACCAGTGGCCGGATGCGGCGATTACGCCGTTCCGCGGAGAGAAAAACACCAATTGGGAAGGCGGCTTCCGTGTGCCCGCCATGGTTCGCTGGCCGGGAAACATTGCGCCAGGACAAATCAGTAACAATGTGATGTCGCACCTCGATTGGGTACCGACGCTCATGGCCGCTGCCGGTGAGCCCGGCATCGCCGATAAACTGAAGGCGGGTCACCGCGCGGGCAGCAAGTCATTCAAGGTCCATCTGGACGGTTACGACTTCCTGCCTTACCTGACGGGCGATGCAGAAGCGACGCCGCGTCGGGAGTTTTTTTACTTCTCTGACGATGGCGTACTGACGGCGGCGCGCATCGGCGATTGGAAGACGGTGTTTGCCGAGCAACGGGCGAAGCGCTTCGATGTGTGGCGTGACCCATTTGTTACGCTGCGGATTCCAAAGGTATTTCATCTGCGACGCGATCCATTTGAGCGTGCCGATACCGACTCCAACAGCTACAACGTGTGGTGGGACCACAAGATTGCGCCCGCTGCCGGGATGGCACGAATCGCGGTGACTCAGTTCGTGCAGTCGCTGCAGGCTTACCCGCCTCGGCAGCGTCCCGGTACGTTCACGGTCGATCAGATTATGGAGTCTCTTTACCAGCAAAAAGGCGAGTAGGCAGCGTGATCACGCGCTACAGTCGGCGCTGCATCGCAACAGACCGATCATCGGGGGAATGAACGTGATCAAACCGGAAATGTGCCGAGCGATGCTCGGCGGCCTCGTCGCTCTCACCGCAGTGCTGTTTGCAGCGAGCGTGCAGTCTCAGGAAGAGGGTCTGTCCTGGCCCCAGGAAATCACCGGCGATGAGGGTACGCTCGTGATCTACCAGCCGCAGCCTGAGGCCCTCGATGGTGACAAGCTAAGCGCGCGCGCGGCGATTTCCCTCGAGCCGGCAGGCAGCGGTGAAGCCATCTTTGGCGCCATGTGGTTTGAGTCGCGCATTGCCACGGATCGCTCGGCGGGCACGGCATCGGTCCTCGACATTACGGTCACCAAGGTGGGTTGGCCGGATTCCAAGGATGCCGGCGAGCAGCGACTCATTCAGTTCGTCGAAAAGGCGTTTCCGGACCACGGCTTCGACATTTCTCTGGACCGTCTGTCTGCCTCCCTCGAGACAGCAGACATCGAGCGGAAGAGTCTGGAGGATCTTAAAAATGATCCTCCCATCATTGTGTTTCGAGAAGAGCTCACTGCCCTTCTCTTATTCGACGGCAAGCCGCGGTTCAAAGAGGTGGAAAACTCCCCCTACAAGCGCGCGCTAAATACGCCGTTCCTGGTGGTGCGCAAAGGGCGCAAGGAGAACTACCTTAGTGACGGAACCCATTGGTACCGCGCCGAAGATCCCATGGGGCCCTGGGCGGTGACCAATAGCCCTCCGCAAGATCTCGTTAAAGCCATCGAAGAGAGCACGGCCAAGAGCGGGAATGAGCAGACCAAGAGCGAGGGTCCTGCGCCAGCCATCGTTGCAGCTACAGAGCCAACGGAGCTTGTGGTCACCGTCGGCCGCCCGGATTGGCAATCGCTGGAGGGCGGGGAAATTCTCTATGTGAAGAATACGGAAACCCCGTGGCTGCGCTACCTGCCGACGGGAAACATGTACCTCCTACTCTCCGGTCGCTGGTTCCGCTCCAAATCGGCGGATGGCCCATGGACCTTTGTTCCTGCAGACGAATTGCCCGAGGCGTTTGCCTCAATCCCGCCGGCCTCGGACATCGGAGGCTTAAGAACCTCCGTTGCAGGCACAGAGGAAGCTGAACAAGCCATGCTCGATGCGGCGATACCGCAGACGGCAGCCATCAACCGCGATGAGGCATCCCTTACCGTCGAGTACGACGGCAAGCCCAAATTCGAGCGCATCAAAGACACGGAGGTGTCTTACGCCGTGAACACGGGCGCCCAGGTCCTCAAAATCGAGGAGCGCTACTACGCTGTTGATAACGGCGTTTGGTTTGAATCTGATTCGCCCATGGGCCCATGGATCGTCGCTGACACGGTGCCCGAGGAGGAGATCGCGAAGATTCCGCCCAGTGCGCCGGTGTACAACGTCACCCATGTACACGTTTATGAATCCACGCCGGAAGTGGTTTACGTGGGGTATACGCCGGGATACTTGTGGTCGTTCCCCTACTACGGCGTGCCGGTTTACGGCACCGGCTGGTACTACCCGCCCTACTGGGGCGGTTACTACTACCCGCGGCCGCCCACCTGGGGCTTTCACGTGGGCTATAACCCCTGGACTGGCTGGAACTTCGGTGTGAGCTGGACCAATGGCTTCTTCAGCTTTGGCGTGAGCTGGGGCGGCGGCTACGGAGCTTATCCGCCCTATCGCTGCTGTGGTGGTTGGTATGGCGGCGGTTACCGCGGCCCGACGTTCATCAACACCGGCGATATCAACATCGGCAACACCATCAATGTTGGCAATCGCACGGAGATCAGTAATCGCATCGGCGATAACCGCGTGAACGCGGGGAATCGTCTGGGCAATGACAATCTATACAAACGGACGGAGAACCGGGAGCGTCTTGCTAGCTCCGCTCAGCGGGACCAGTTGAAAAGAGCGCGTCCGACCACGCAGCGCGCGAACGACGTTTTTGCTGATCGCAATGGAAACGTCGCCCGCAAGGTAGGGGACAGTTGGGAGACGCGCGCCAATGGACAATGGAACACGCCGTCGACGAGCGATCTGAGTAATCGTGCCAGTGATCTCAACAGAACCCGTGATCTCAGCCGCCCGTCCACCGGAAATATGAGTGGCCGCGACTTCGGTAACTCTGGCTTCAATCGCAATGATTTCGACCGCGCTCATCGCGCCAGAAGTATGGGCGCAGCGCGAGAGATGCGGCGCCCCGCCCGCGGTGGTCGCCGCCGCTAGATCGTCTCTCCGGACTCCTGGCGCGTTGGGTGCCAGGAATCCCCATGTAGGACTGCGGTGCGTTCCTAAGGGGCCCTGATCCAGCTTGGACGATGATCCATGGTTTTTTCGATGGATACCCGTGTATCTGATCGCCTAAGACGTTGGAGAAATCTTGATCCTTGCCGGTACAGACCGCGTATAGATTTCGTAGGCCCACCGTAGGAGTTCTCATGTTTCAATCAAGAACCGCGCAGCGCGGAGTGCTGCTAGCGGCATCTGTTGTTTGTGTTCTCGGCTCCTCCGCGGCCGCGGTGGCCGACTGCCCGGCGTTTTTGGATCACGAGATGCGTCGTCTGCACGCAAAAGACGATGTAAATCTGTGCGAGGTCACGGACGGTCAGCCAGTACTCATCGTGAATACAGCAAGTCACTGCGGATACACGCCGCAGTTCAAAGGTCTCGAGGCGCTGCACCAGGCGTACAAGGACGAAGGGCTAGTCGTCGTCGGCTTTGCCAGCGACAGCTTCAAGCAGGAGGCAGGCTCCGAAGCGGAGGCCGCCGACGTTTGCTATGTCAACTTCGGTGTTAGCTTCACCATGCTCGCGCCAACGCCTGTGCGTGGTGATGAGGCCAATCCCGTGTTCCAGGCTCTTGGCGAAGCCGCGGGTGAGCCTCGCTGGAACTTCAACAAGTACCTAGTTAGTGGCGATGGCACGGTGGTTGAGCACTTTGACAGTGGCGTTAAGCCCGACAGTGCAACGCTCACAGCAGCCATCGAAAAGGTGCTTTAAATCCGCGACTCCCACGGCATTGATCGCGTGGCGTTGAGCCGCGTTATGCGGCGCATCGGGCTTGCGCTATTGCTCGCGGGTATTTTCGTGACCATGGCACTTGCGGCGCAGGCGGTCGTGGGTGGAGTGCTCGTCGCGCGCTGATCGCGCCGTTGAAAATCTCCCGTCTCTCCATCGATACTGGCCCGCTCCTGGAGGGAGATCACCCATGGACCATCTGACCGACCCCGCTCGACGCCGATTCCTGAGACAGTTGAAGGGTCTATCAGCCGCGGCTGTTACTGCCACGCAGAATCCACTTCGAGTTGGGGCACTGGCTGGCAGTGCTGCGTCCCTGGGATTCCTGGGCGGCTGCGCGGGCGCGTCGCCCGTCAAGCCTGTCTCCGCTTACGCAAGGCCTCTCTCCCGTCGCCCATTTACGGCGCCACGCATCAGCGAAGACCGAATTGTCCGAGTGTTGGTGGGACATCGGCCGTTTCGGCCGTCGGGGTTCAGAGTCGAGCGCGAGCGCCTCGACGCAAAAGAAATCATCCATAACTACGGCCACGGTGGCGGCGGTATCAGCCTGGCCTGGGGTTCCTCGGCGCTAGCGTTGCGGGAGCTACCGAGGGACGCTCCCGGCGATGTTGCGGTCCTCGGCTCCGGCATCATGGGCTTGACCAGCGCCCGCTTACTGCAGGAGGCGGGCCGGAACGTAAAAATTTATTCCCGCTCACCCTGGCGCGATAGTGTCTCCAACGTCGCCGGTGGCCAGTGGGCGCCGACTTCGGTCTTCGAGGAGGACATCGCGACCGACGCTTTCCTTCATCAGTATCGAGAGGCATCTCGCATCTCTCACCAGATGTATCAGAACTTGGTGGGTGCTGATTACGGCGTGAGCTTCATCGAAAACTATTACCTGTCGGACGAGCAGGAGGAAGGGGGCTATTACCTGCGCGAGCTACCGGAGCTTTTTGCCTCTGTAAAAGACCTGGGTCCAGGTCAGCACCCGTTCGCGACAAGCTATGCAAAGCAAACCGTGACCATGCTCATTGAGCCGGCCAAGTTTTTACGCCGGGTTCGCAATGACTTTCTGATCGCTGGCGGCACCTTTGTACCCCGTAACTTCGAGTCTCTTTCCGATGTTCTATCACTGGGCGAGTCGGCGATTGTGAACTGCACGGGCCTCGGGGCTGGGAAGCTTTTTGATGATGAAGAACTGGAGCCCGTAAAGGGCCAACTCGTGCTGCTGCCTCCCGATCCAGCCGTGGACTACCTGACCGTGGGGGGCGGAAGCGACGTTAGCTACATGTTTTCGCGCAAGGGCGAAATTCTCCTCGGCGGTTCTTTTCAGCGAGGGGATTGGTCAGAGGAGCCGGAGCGGGAAGTGACACAGCGCATTGTTTCAGATCATCGCGACCTCTTTGCGCGATTCGGCTAGTACCTCGCCCCGAATGCGCCAGTTCAGCACCCCTTGGCGATCTCGAATTCAGCTGCGGAGTTGCATCAACGCGTCGCTGAGTCGCGCCATATCCTCGGGCGTATTGAACACCTGAGGCGTGACCCGTACGCAGGCTCCGCCACTGAGCCCGCCACGCATTACCGTAAAGATGCCGAAGTCGTTCTCGAGCCGCGCCTGTAATGCGCGCGCATCGTCGACGGAGGACTGTCCGGCGAGCCTGAATGCGCCCATACCGCTCCAGTCGTCCTCCGTCGCCCCGCCTAAAACTTCGATGTGTTCCAGGGTATCTGCTGCATCAGTCCATAGAGACCGCAGGTAGCGGAGGCGGGCTTCCTTGTTGGCGCCTCCCAGGGCCTCGTGAAAATCCAGCGCCCAGGGAACGCTGGCCATGGCGGCGAAGTTTGCGGTGCCCGTGTGAACCCGCGCTGCGGCGCGAGAGTGGTCAGCATCTTCCTCCCCAGGGTAGGGGGCGATCTTCCGATACGATCCGCGGCGCAGGTAAAGCGCGCCCACGCCCAAAGGGTTCCCAATCCACTTGTGAAGATTGAATCCCGCCCAATCGACTCCGAGGTCTTCGATCTGAAAATCCACCAAGCCCCAAGACTGCGCGCAGTCACAGATCACATCGATACCTCGGCGTCGTGCCTCTGCTGCGATACGACGGACGGGTAGCACGAGCCCATGTTGATTGCTCGCATGGGTGAGCAGCATGAGTTTAAGGTCCGTGTGCCGATCAAACGCCTCGACGTAGCGATCAACTATCTGCTGCCCACTGGCACGCCCGGGCAAATCCAGCCGGGTGACTGAGACGCCCCTGGATTGCTCAAGCCACGCCATGGTGGTTTTGAACTGCGGGTAGTCGATGTCGGCGTAAAGAACCCGGTCACCCGGGGCCAGGCCAGTGTACTGACGAATAAGATTGTGGATCGCCTCCGTAGCATTTCGCGTGAGGACGATTTCGTGGGCGGAGACTCCCAGGCTTCGGGCAATGCGTTCAACGGAGGCTTCGGCATCCTTCCCATAGTGTTTGCGGCCGTAGATGGAGCTCTCGTCGTTGATTTGCCGCGTGGCCTGCAGATAGGCGTCTTGCACGGGTGCCGCCATTTTCCCCCAGTAGCCATGCTCCAAATTTACGAGAGGCCCCGCGCGGGTGAAGTGCTGCGCGACTTCACCCCAGTAGCCCTCATCCCGAGCCAGCGCAACCGAATCGACCGCCGGTGCAGCAATGCCCGGGATGGGCTTGTCATTGAGAGGCGATGCTCCAACGCGGTGCCCAGCAGCGGCAAGGAGCGAGCTGCTGGCGACAGCGGAAACAAAGGCACGTCGTTTAAGACCAGTCATGGTTCCTCTCCAGTGGCGAGATTGCGTTGTGAAATCCGGGCATCAGCATTCAAGTCTGGGCTTACCCTCTGAATAAGGTACTGATGACGTTTGTTGGCGCCGGAAAGTACATGACAGCCTGTACTTGATGCGCCAAGTGTTTTTAGATGAAGCCCTTGCCCACCGCGGAGATTCTGCACGATGCCTTCCCCCATTGTCATTCAGCGAATGATTCGAAATGCTGTGGTTTTGCTGAGCGTGCTTTCGGGTACGTTGCTTCTGTCCCTCCGCCTGGCCGCCGAAGATGCCGGCGATCCCATGTTTAGCGAAAAAGGCGAGGTCGCTTTCCCAGCCTCCATGAAGGTTCGTTATCGCGAGCCGGTGGCGATGCGTGATGGCGTTAGTCTCGCAACACACACGTTTCTTCCCGCCGCCGACGGCAAGTTTCCCGTGTTGCTTGTTCGAGACATCTACGGCAATGGCACGCAGCCCGCGCGTCTTCGTTACGCCCGCTGGGCGACGCAAAACGGCTATGCCTTTGTCTATCAGACGGCGCGCGGCCGCTATGACTCCGAGGGTCAATGGTCTCCTTACTTCCAGGAGATCGCCGACGGCGAGGACACCTTGGATTGGATCGTCCAACAGCCCTGGTCGAATGGAAGCGTAGGCATGCTGGGTACTTCTTATTTGGCTTCCGTACAGTGGCTTGCCGCACTTTCGGCGCATCCTGCGCTGAAGGCCATCGCTCCCGCCATGAGCCCCGGGAACTACTATCGCGACGTGGCCTATCCCGGTGGCGCTTTCTCCCTTCTTTCGCGAGCGAGCTGGGGGATCGGACTGGTTGGCGGACGGACTAACGCTAACTTTCCCGTGGACTGGATTGCCGGCATCGAACACCTACCGCTGAAAACCCTGGACGAAAGCCTCGGGTTCGATGTGCCGCATTTCAGGGAGTGGCTCGCGCACCCCAGTTACGACAGCTTCTGGGAGCCTCTCAATCTTGAAGCTCGGGCATCGGAGATGGATGTTCCGGCACTGAATATTGGCGGCTGGTATGACGTCTTCCTGCGCTCCACCATCGGCAGCTACTCCACCATGAAGCAAGAGGCCATTTCAGAGCGCGCGCGCAACAACCAGCGTCTTGTTATCGGGCCCTGGCCCCACGGCTGGAACGCCAGCACAACGACCGGCGAGGTTGATTTTGGCGCCCAGTCGCTCATCAACGATGAGGCCATGATGCTGGAGTGGTTCGATCATCACCTCAAAGGGAAGTCCCTGCCGCAACGGGCCCCCGTGCAAATCTTCGTCATGGGCCGAAACGAATGGAGAGAGGAGCAGGAGTGGCCTCTTGCTCGCACTCGCTACGAGTCGTGGTACCTGCATCCAGAGGGTAAATTGACGTCAGCGATGCCCGTGCAGGAGCACGGGGAGGCATCGTATACCTACGACCCAGAAGATCCGGTGCCCACACTGGGGGGCAACATCATGCGCCGGGAACTTCGAGGCGCCTTTGACCAGTCGCCGCTGGATGAACGCGATGATGTACTGCGCTTTGTCTCAGAGCCCTTCGCTGAGAAAACCGAGATTACCGGCCCTATTCGCGCCCTGCTGTATGCGAGTTCTGACGCAAAAGACACGGATTTCATGGCCAAGCTGAGCGTGGTGCGCGATGACGGACAGGCATACAACCTGGTTGATGGTGTCATCAGAGCACGCTATCGAAACGGATTTCGCGATGCCGAGTTTCTCGCGCCAGAGGAGGTTTATGCTTTGGAGATCGATTTGTGGGCGACGAGCTACGAGCTGTCAGCGGGGGAGCGTCTGAGAATCGATGTCACGAGCAGCAATTACCCACGGCTCAACAGAAACCCAAACACCGGAGCGCCTTTTGCCCAGACGATAGAGATGCAGCCGGCTCAGCAAACGATCTACCTGAACAGCCGGTACCCCAGTCACGTGGTTTTGCCCGTGGTTCCCCCTAAGGGCACGTAGCTTGAGAAAGGGCAGGACTTAAAGCCGATGTTGGAAAAATTCGATCGCTACCCACTGACCTTCGGGCCCACTCCCATTGAGAAGCTCCCGCGACTCAGTGAAGCTCTCGGCGGCCGCGTGGAGCTTTTCGCAAAACGAGAGGACTGCAACTCGGGCCTGGCAGGTGGCGGTAATAAGCTGCGGAAACTGGAGTACATCGTTCCCGACGCCCTTACATCCGGCGCCGACACCCTCGTATCAATCGGTGGTGTGCAGTCCAACCACACCCGCATGGTCGCGGCCGTCGCCGCAAAACTTGGGATGAAATGCAGACTCGTGCAGGAAGCGTGGGTGCCCTATGAGGATCCGGTTTACGACCGCGTGGGAAATATTCAAATGAGCCGCTTGATGGGTGCTGAGGTGGAACTGGTGGAGGAGGGGTTCGATATTGCGATCCGCCAGAGCTGGGAAAGCGCTCTCGAAAGTGTGAAAGCAGCGGGCGGCAAACCCTATGGGATCCCTGCCGGCGCCTCGGAGCACAAATACGGCGGTCTGGGCTACGTTGCCTTTGCAGAGGAACTTCGCGCGCAAGAAGCAACGCTGGGTTTTGCCTTCGACTATATCGTGGTCTGCGTCGTCACCGGTTCGACCCAAGGTGGGATGGTGGTTGGATTCAAGAAGGATGGCCGTGCCAGCCAGGTGATCGGCATCGATGCCTCTGGGACCCCAGAACAGGTGAAAGAGCAGGTCATGCTCATCGCTAACCGCACCTGCGATCTCATCGAGTGCGGGTACAGCATCGACGCCGATGATGTGCACATCAATCCGGACTACGCCTATCCCGCCTATGGGATTCCCAGTTCAGAAACCAACGACGCCATCCGGCTGGCTGCCAGGACGGAGGGACTGATCACGGATCCGGTGTATGAAGGCAAGTCTCTTCAGGGCCTCGTCGACCTGGTTCGAAAGGGCTTTTTCCACGACGGCGCCAAGGTGCTGTACGTGCATCTTGGGGGTCAACCGGCACTCAACGGTTATAGCGAGCTCTATAAAAACGGTTGATCTGTCGAGCGCTGGCAATGCTCGGTAAGTCCAGTGCCTCATCGATTCCAAAGACAGCGTCATGTTTCTGCAGGTGCTACGCGCGTGCACCATTTAAGAGATTTTGCACGGCATCAGGGCGTAAATGCATCAAGCGCGGTGCATAAAACTGCTCGCTTTCTGTGCGTGTCCGGGATTTGTACCAATCGTGGCGTGCACCAATTTCGACCGAGCCCCACAAATCCTCGCTTTTTGCCGTGTGGGCACACGTTTTGCACTGACGAACCTTAGAGGAGCCAATCCCGATAACGCTGATCTTGAACTGCGCACACAACTGCGGCGTGGACTAAGGAAGCGAATTGCGGCCAAGCTGTTGTCGTTGCTGATGTAAAGCCGCCCCGACCCGCAGGACAGAGAACAAACGAAAACGACCGAAACAGGTCGTTCGTCATGCAACTCAGGAGGAAGTTACATCATGCAGAGCCGATTTAAGCCCGGCCCCATTGCCGTTGCTCTGATGGCTGCGGGCGCAGCCGTTACCAGTGTTCCCACGACCGTGGCGCAGGAAACCCTCGAAGAAGTCGTCATCACTGGCTTCCGCGGTGCGGCCCGATCCGCAGTGGATTCGGCGGTACCGATTGATACGTTCAATCTTGAACAGATCGAATCGATTTCGTACTCAGACACTGTCGATATTTTGCAGACATTGGTGCCATCTTTTAACGTGAATCGGCAACCGATCTCTGATGGCGCCTCCTTCATACGACCGGTCCAGTTACGAGGGCTCGATTCGCACCACACCCTGGTGCTCGTAAACGGCAAGCGTCGCCATCGCGCCTCGCTCGTACAGATCGGCGGTTCTGGTACTCAGGGTCCAGACATCGCAACGATCCCGGCCGCGGCCATCCAGTCGATTGAAGTGCTGCGCGATGGCGCTTCCGCGCAATATGGCTCCGACGCTATCGCCGGGGTCATGAACTTCAACCTGAAGACCAACAACGAAGGTTTCGATCTCACCATCGACACGGGACAGTTCTTTGAAGGCGACGGCACGTCCTACACGCTTCAGGGCAACCTCGGCCTTCCCCTGGGCGACAGTGGATTTGTATCTATTTCTGCTGATATCAATGACTCAGAGTTCACGGAGCGCGCTGAGCAGTACTGTGAGAACTGGTTCTGTCTGGATACAACGAACCCGCGTTTCTCAGTCCAGAACGAGCTTCGTCAGGGATTCGTTACCGGCACCCCGTCGCCTGACGCGCCCCAGCGGATTCAGGATCTTCAGGTGGCATTTCCTGCTGGCGTACCCGGCGCATCTGTGGCGGGTGACAACGCCATGCCATGGGGTGTACCCAACCGAGAGCACCAGATGCTCTTCGTGAACGCGGGTTACGATCTCGACAACGGCATGCAGTTGTACGCCTTTGCGAACTACGGGGCCGTTCAAAGTGATGGCAGCTTCTTCTATCGTTATCCCGGTAACGGCACCGTTGAAGATCTGCGCCAGGCTGACGGTTCTATCTACAACCCCCTGGAGAAGTTCCCCGGCGGCTTTACGCCACGTTTTGAAGGCGATGTTGAGGACTTTTCCGCGGCCGGTGGTATTCGCGGCAGTGTTTCGGAGTCGACCACGTTTGATTTGAGCGCACGATTTGGCTCAAACGAGATCGACTACCGCCTGTACAACACCATCAACCCGTCTCTTGGGCCAGCGTCGCCCACGGATTTCCGCCCCGGAACGTTGACCAACGAAGAACTTCAGCTTCAGTTGGATATGGTGACGGAGTTCGATGTCGGCTTTGCAGGCCCTCTGGTGTTCTCCTACGGCGCAAGCTACTTGGATGAGACCTACGATGTGGGTCAGTCCAGCGATGAAGCGTCCTATATTGCAGGCCCGCACGCGGTTTCAGATCCTTTCGGACTTTGCAACGACGACGGTACGCCAACGGCGGCGGGCCTCGCTGTCACAAATGCGCCAGCGGATGAGCCCCTCGATTGTGCGAATCCTGATGACCCCGTATTCACCGTCGTCGGTGTTGGCTCCAACGGCTTCCCCGGATACTCGCCAGAGTTCTCTGAGGAGTACACCCGGGACTCCTATGCGTTCTACGCGGATCTGTCTGCTGACGTAACCGATTCCCTGCTACTGCAGGCGGCTGTTCGCTACGAAGACTATTCCGACTTTGGTGACGAAACGGTGGGTAAAGTAGCGGCGCGGTACCGTATTAATGATGCCTTCGCTCTTCGTGGATCTTTCGGCACCGGCTTCCGGGCTCCCACACCGGGACAGCAGGGTACGACCAATGTGTCCACCCGGTTGCCCAACGGCTTCCCCGTAGCTACGGGGCTGTTCCCAGCAGGTGGAACTGTGGCTCAGGCGCTGGGTGCGCAGGAATTGGCGCCGGAAACGTCCACTAGCTACACCCTGGGCTTCACGGCAACGGTCGGAAACCTGGAGCTGACTTTCGACTACTACAACATCGAAATCGACGATCGCTTCCGCGCGGTGTCGACGCTGGATGTGTCTTCGGACCCCAACGGCGATCCTGATGCCTTTGAGCGCTATCTTGCCCTGGTTGATGCGGGCGTTACCGGCGCTGAAAGTATCGGTGGTGTGAACTACTTCCAGAACGCGATTGACACGGAGACCAGCGGTTTCGATCTTGTCGCTAACTACCCCGTCGACTGGAATAACGGCCACGCTACGGACTTCTCCTTGGCGTTGAACTACAACGAGACTGAGCTGCTCAGCGACAGCCTTGATGTGCTCAACCCGGAGGCTGAGTACGACCTCGAGAACCAGTTGCCTGAAACACGCTGGAACGCAACGGCGATTCACAGCTTTGGAGACTTCTCCATTGTTGGTCGTCTGCGCTACTTCGGTGAGTGGTCGGATTCAGACAACACCAGTCCTCTGTCCATCCAGGATTACGACGCGGTTGTGTTCTTTGACCTCGAAGGATCTTGGCAAATCAATGACATGCTTCGGGCCACGATCGGCGGACGTAATCTGTTCGATGAGTACCCGGATCAGGTGGATCGTATCGCCAGTGACAACGATTACTGCTGCGGTCGGGTCTACCCCTCAACGAGTGTCGTTGACTGGCAGGGTGGCTATTACTACGCCCGTTTGAGGATCGATTTCTGATCGGCATTGCCTTCGATTGCAGGTGCTCTCTTGCAAACCTTCAGGCGCCTCCGGGCGCCTGTTTTTTTTTCGCGAAGCATTTGCTTGGGCAGGCATTCAGTTTTGTACTGATGGCCGGCCTGAAGCCGGGGTAAGATGCCGGGCTCCCGATCAGCAACTTAAGACAATTTCGAATTCAGATGTTTGAACTGCTCTTTCCCCGGTCATTTCCCCGTCAGTCAGGGAAGGTGTTGACCGCGCTGACCTTTGGTCTTTTGCTCGGCGCATGCTCGGGTGAGGAGCAGGCGGCGGCGAATCGTGGCGCTGCGGCACCGGTGCTCGTGGAGACCACGGTGGCGAGCATCGAATCCATGGACCGACGGGCCGAGGCTGTGGGAACGCTTATCGGCAGCGAGTCGGTGGTCATAACGGCGAAAGTCACGGAGCAGGTGAGCGCGGTTTTCTTTGAGGGCGGTGAGTTTGTAAAGAGCGGTCAGGTACTTGTCGAATTGATCGACGAAGAACAGCTGGCACTTCTCAAGGAATCCGAGGCGAAACTCGAAGAGACGAGGCTTCAGCTGAAGCGATTGGCTTCTCTCGGTGCAGAGATTGCAACGGCGGCCGAGATCGATGTTGCCCGTACCCGGGTCGCCGCGGCAGAAGCGGTACTTCAGGCGCTTCGCAGCCGCATTGCTGATCGGGTGATCAAAGCGCCTTTCGATGGTGTTATCGGTTTTCGGCAAATCAGTGTTGGCGCGCTTTTGACGCCTGGAACCGTTATCGCCCAACTCGATGCGATTGATCCCCTGAAGCTCGATTTCACACTGCCTGAACACTTTTTCTCCCAAGTAGCTATTGGCGACAGCATATGGGCTCGAAGTACAGCATGGCCCGCGGAGATATTCGAAGGCGGCGCCACCCTCATCGGTACGCGCATCGATCCGGTGACGCGGGCTTTCCCGGTGCGTGGCCTGCTCGATAACCCCGATGGACGATTGCGCCCTGGCATGCTGATGGCCGTTGAGGTGAGCTTGGGCAGGAGCGATGGCATCGTCGTCCCAGAGTCGGCGCTGCTACAAACCGGTGCGCAGAGCAGCGTTTACCTGGTGGATGAGAGCAACACGGCCCGACGGGTTAGCGTCACTATTGGGCGGCGTGCCCCGGGTACCATCGAAATACTCAGTGGCGTGCAGGAGGGAGATCGGGTAGTCACTAGCGGTCAACTCACCTTGCGCCCCGGCGTTGCGGTGCGGCAAGCCGAGGAGCCACCCTCTGCTGTCGTTTCCTCATAGGGGGTAGCGTCTATGCGTCTTCCAGAGCTATCAGTACAGCGACCCGTGTTCGCAACGGTGATCGCTCTCATGCTCGTCGCCTTTGGTGCGATGGCCTTCCTTCAGCTGCCGACACGGGAGTATCCGGACATATCACCACCGCAAGTTTCCATCGTGACCAACTACGGCGGCGCGGCGGCGGATGTGATCGAGACGCGTATTACGCAGCCCATGGAGGAAGAGATCGGTGGCATTGAAGGGATTCGATCTATTCGCAGCAGTAGTACCGATGGCCGGTCTAGCATCACCATCGAGTTTGAACTCGAACGTGACATAGACTCGGCGACAAATGACGTGCGAGACCGCGTTGCCCGAGCAAGTCGTCGCATTCCCGAGGAGGCTGAAAGGCCGCAGGTCACGAAGGCGGATAGTGAGAGCGCGCCGCTGGTTTACATCAGCATCGAAGCTGAAGGGCTATCGGTGATGGAGCTGACGGACTACGCAGAGCGCTACGTTGTCGACCGCTTTTCCGTGCTGCCCGGCGTAGCGTCCGTGAATCTTTATGGTGGCTCCTCTCGTTCCATGCGTATCTGGGTCGATCGCCAGCTACTCAGCGCACGAGAGCTAGCCATCAGCGATGTGCTCAATGCCCTTGAGCGAGAGAACCTCGAACTCCCCGCTGGACGGCTTGAGTCTGAGGATTACGAGTACCCCGTGCGGGTGCAGCGCAGCTACCGTTCCGCCCAGGACTTCTCGAGCCTCGTTATCCGGCGCGGCGAGGATGGGCACCTGGTGCGCTTGGGCGAGGTTGCTCGCGTGGAGGAGGCCGCCGCAACAACCCGCCGGGTTTTCCTCACCAATGGCGTGGACAGCATGTCCATCGGTATCGTTAAGCAATCCCAGGCGAATACCGTGGAAGTGCTCGATGCCGTTAAGGCGGAGATTGCCGCCATTGCGAGAGACTTGCCCGATGGCATGGGAATCTCGGCTTCCGGTGATGCCTCGGCGTTTATTCGTGCGAGTATCAACGGCGTTTATCAGACCATGGCGTTGACCACAGCCCTGGTCGCCATGGTCATCCTGCTATTTTTGGGAACGGTACGGGCCACGCTGATTCCCGTGGTGTGTATCCCCGTATCATTGCTCGGTGCCGTGATTTCCCTGGCTCTTTTCGACTTTTCCCTGAACCTCATTACTCTGCTGGCGATGGTGCTGGCGATCGGCCTTGTGGTCGATGACGCCATCGTCGTGCTCGAGAATATCTACCGCAGGATCGAGGTCGGTGAGCCCCCTCTGGTTGCGGCGGCGGAGGGCGCGAAACAAGTCGGTTTTGCCGTTATTGCTACGACCGCCGTGCTCCTCGCAGTCTTTAGCCCTGTGTTATTCCTCCAGGATGCGAGTTCCCGGCTGTTCACGGAGCTGGCGGCGACCATATCCGTCGCGGTCGTGGTGTCCTCCCTCCTCGCGCTGACTCTCGTGCCGATGCTGTGTAGCAAGTTGTTCCGCCAACGGCCTTCCACGCCCACCTGGACTCGCCCGATAGTGAGTGCCATCGAGGGTCTTCGCCGGGCCTATGAACTGATTCTGGCGAAATTACTGGGCCGTGCATGGACCGCGCTTGTGGTGGCGATAGTCGCTCTCGCACTCCTACCTCTCCTGTTCGGAAAGCTGGCGCAAGAGTACATCCCGGTGGAGGACCAGGATACGCTCATGGCTATCATCACCGCCCAGGAAGGAACCAACATCGCGGGTATCCGCGAGATCCTCGAAGTGCTTCAGCCCCCCCTTCTTGAGTTGGAGGAGGAAGGATCGCTAACTCGCGTTCTGTTCGTCTCGCCGTTCTTTCGATCCACATCGCCGTCCACGGCGTTCTCTCGTATTTCCATGGTGCCCTGGGATGAGCGGGACTACAGCGCCTTCGAACTTCGTGCGCGACTGATGCGTGAGTGGCGGAGTGTGCCCGGTGTGCGCGCAATGGCCTTTATGCCGTCAGGGCTTGGCTCCCGCGGTCCCGACACCCCGGTGCAGTTTGTGCTCCAGGGCCCCGATTACGTGACCCTTGCGCAGTGGAGAGATCAGGTGCTGGCGCCGGCCCAGGACAGCGGTTTGTTCTCGATGATCAACACGGATCTGAAAGAAACGCAGCAGCAGGTGCATGTCGATATTGATTTAGCGAGAGCCGCGTCGCTGGGTGTGAGCGCGCGTGAAGTGGCCGAAGCGCTGCAGGCGCTAATGACGGAGCAGGAGGTGAGCACCTATTCCGTCGATGGCGAGGAGTATCCGGTCATCGTTCAGCTGGAAGAGGCGCAAAGGGTTACACCCGATGATATTGGAAACGTCCGGGTGCGCTCCGATCAGGGTGAGCTTATCCCCCTATCAAATCTGCTGCGGACCGATAGTGTCGGAGGAATTGCCACCCAGAACCGCTACAACCGACTGCGCGCCGTAACGATCTACGCCACCCTCGCTAACGGTGTAACCCTGGGCGAGGGGCTGACATTCCTAGAGCAGTCGGTGGATTCACTGTTGCCGCCCGAGGCGAAAGTGGCCTACGAAGGGCAGTCCCTTGATTACAAGGAGTCGAGTCAGGGGATGTACTTTGCCCTGGCCCTTGCGTTGATGGTGCTGTTTCTCGTGATGGCGGCGCAGTTCGAGAGCTTTGTGCACCCCGCCGTGATCATGGTGACGGTGCCGTTGGCATTGCTGGGTGGTTTGCTGGGCCTGCTGTTATCCGGTTCTACCTTCAATCTCTTCAGTCAGATTGGTCTCCTTATGTTGATTGGGATCGCCACCAAGAACGGCATACTGCTGGTGGAGTTCATCAATCAAAAACGGGACGAGGGAGTGCCTTTTGAACAGGCGATTCTTAGCGCGTCATCCCTTCGCTTGCGGCCCATTCTAATGACCGCCGTTTCAACGGTTGTGGGGGCCGTGCCCCTCGTTGTGATGGAAGGGCCGGGCGCGGCCAGCCGGAACGTACTCGGGGTCGTGATTCTTTATGGGGTCACCGTGGCCACCCTCTTCACGCTTTTCGTGGTGCCCGCGCTTTACAAAGTTATCGCCCGCAACACAGGTTCACCCGAGGGTATTGCCCGGGAGCTGGCGCGGCAGCGGGCCCAAAACAGCGTTCAGGTGCCGTAGAAAGGGGCAGTACTGAACGAGATGGTGCACGCTATGCACTAAAGAGGCCCATTCAATGTCGGGCCCTGCGACTGCCGCCAGCGCAGGCTCTCGTTTTTCCGTCAGCGGCGGTATTTGGCAACCAAAATGGGGTGTTATTCCAGGATTATAGGAGCGAAGGTGTGGTACCCGCGACGCTAAATCGTCCTGCACCACGCTGGTGTGAAACTTGCACAGACCACGGCCTGTACGTGGGATGTGTTTCCTTCTTCTTTCAATCACAAGGCTAAAACCAGGCGTGGCGGTTCCCGAGATGTTGACGTTCATTGCATTGTTAAGTGCAGCTGGAATTCTCGCAGGTTTGACCTCGGGTTTGTTCGGCGTGGGCGGCGGATTTGTCGTCGTGCCTGCACTGCTGGCGGTGTTTCCCTACCTGACGGATCAAACGGACGACTTGATGATGGTCGCCGTCGGAACATCTCTGGCGACGATTGTCGTTTCCTCTGCGCGATCCGTGCATGCCCACAGCAAACGCGGTGCTGTCGATTTTCAGCTACTCAAAGACTGGGCGTTTTGGGTTGTCGTGGGTGTGGTGCTGGGTATTGCGGTCGCGTCGGTCACCGATAGCGAGCAACTGATCATGGTTTTCGCGGTGGGTGTGCTCGTGTACTCGGTGTACTTCCTGTTTCCCCATATCTTTGATCGTTTTCGCGGGCGCTGGGCTCTGCCTACGGGGCCGGGGAAAGCCCTTCTGGCCAGCGGACTGGGCGGTTTTTCCGCATTGCTAGGCATCGGTGGCGGCACAATCATGGTGCTCACCATGGTGCTGTGTAATCGGCCGATTCATCAGGCGGTGGCAACAGCATCTGGGGTTGGTTTTCTTATTGGAGTCCCGGGCATGATCGGCTTTACTATCATGGGACTTGGGGAGACGAATCTGCCCGTTGGCTCTGTCGGCTACGTCAATCTGCCGGCATTATTCGCCATCGCACTTTTTTCCGTCTTTACCGCCCCCATTGGGGCTCGACTGGCTCACAGTCTTGATGCAGACAAGCTAAAGCAGGTGTTTGGTGTTTACCTCGTTATCGTATCGCTTTCTATGTTTGTGAAGTCCTGACCGGTGGCGAGACCGAGCTTTGAGGGGCAGGAGCCAACCCGAAACAGAATCAATGAACCTACGATGAGCGCAATCGCGCAGCGGATGAGCGTCGCAGAACCGGAGCGTCGGCCGCAGCATCGTCAAAACATGCACAGGGTGCTTAAGGGAGATAATTGATATGACCGCTGATTTTAATCGCAGAAGTTTTCTACTGGGCGCCGCCGGCGCTGTGGCAGCTGCATCCAGCTTGCGCTCGGGTATTGCGCAAGCCGAAGCAAAAACTAGCTTTACGCGCCTGACCCCGCTGTACGGTCCGCCCCCCGGTATCGCCAAGTTGAACGCCAACGAGAACCCTTATGGACCCTCTAAAGCGGCGCTGGCGGCAATGCAGGAGGCAAGTGCCAGCGGGGCGTACTACGTCTTTGAATCGGCTAAAGCTCTCCGAGCAATGATTGCGGAACGAAACGGTGTTGATCCCGAGTACGTGGCTCTGAGCAGTGGCTCTAGTGGCGCACTGGTAGCGTGTGCGGTTGCCGCAGGCCAGAAGGGCGATATTCTGGGTCCAGACCTGTTTTGGGATACCACATCAAAGAGTGTCGAAAAACAGGGTATCGCCGAAATCGTTCGTCTGCCCAAGCATGCAGGCCTGGAAATCGATCTCGATGCCATGTACGCCGCCATTGACGACTCCATTGCCATGGCCCAGATCGTGAACCCCAATAACCCGACGGGCATGTTGATGGATCCCGTGAAAGTGAAGGACTTTGCGATTAAGGCCTCGAAGAAAACGACGGTGCTTATCGACGAGGCCTACAACGAAGTCACGGATAACCCTGATGGCAACTCGATGGTGTCCCTCGTCAAGGATGGTCACGACGTTGTCGTTGCTCGCACCTTCTCAAAGATCTATGGGCTTGCAGGCATGCGAGTCGGTTACATCATCGCGGCGCCAGAAAAGATCGAAGCTATGAGCAGCTTCGGCATCGGCTGGTACGGATTGAACCAAGCCGGTCTCGCGGCGGCGATTGCGAGCTATGAAGACGAAGCGTTCATGAGTGCTTCCCGGGCCAAGATCAAGGAAGCCCGTGAAATGGTATACGCAGGGCTGAAAGAGAATGGCCTTACGGGTCTTCCGTCACAGACTAACTTCATTTTCGTCGACCTCGGCGGCATCAACGCCGATGAGTTCCGCACTGCCATGGCAAAGGAGAATGTTCTCATCCGAGGTATTTACCGTGACTACACCAGCATGTCCCGCGTGAGCATGGGACGACTTGAGCATGTTCAGATGTACGTCGATGCCTTGCCCAAGGTGCTTTCACAGTTTGGTTAGCGCCTTGCGCCCGTCGGTCCCTCAACGACTTATGTTGGGGTGCCCTCCGCATAAGAGGACCACGCCTGTGGTCCTTTTTTTGTTCCTACTCTTTTTTGGAGCGGGTGAGACGGATAGTGCTATTGCCGCCGGCGATGTCTCTGTGCCTAACGCCCTGGAGGAGGCGCGAAATTTTCATGCGATCTCCGAGACCTTACTGACGTCGGGACAGGTCTACCCCAGTCAGGTTCCTGATCTTCAGGCGGAGGGCGTAGAGTTCGTGGTTAACCTTGCCGTCGCGGATCCCGAGAGAAACGTCGATGAGGCGTTTGCTGTGATGAGTGCGGGGGTGAGCTATCTGAATATCCCCGTCCTTTGGGGTGCGCCGACACAGGACGATCTGACGTTCTTTTTCGACGCAATGGATGCTCGCGGGGAACGAGTCACGCTCGTCCACTGCTTCGCAAACTTCCGAGCCTCTGCATTTACCTATCTATACCGGGTCCTACGTGAGGGGGTTCCCGAGGAACAGGCACGTGAGGACTTGATGGCGGTGTGGAGCGAAGCGCTTTTTGAGCAAAACCCCGTGTGGCGGGAGTTCATTGATAACGCGTTGAGCGAACGCCCCGGCATGTCTCCGTAGGCCGCGTGCGAGCCGAATGCCTATTCCTTGAACTTGTAGCGAACGGGCATGGACTTCATGCCACCCACGAATACTGCATCGACCCATTGGGGTTCACCCGCCAGCTCGATGCTCTCGATGCGTGACATCAGCTCTTTGAAGAAGATCCCGACTTCCAGCACTGCGAGGTGCTGACCCAGGCACATATGACCGCCATAGCCAAAGGCCAGCTGATTACGGTTATCTCGCGCTAGATCAAAGGCCTCAGGGTTTTCGATGGCCCTCTCATCGCGGTTCGCAGAGGGGTACCAGAGGGACAGGTTCTCCCCGGCATTGATGATCTGCCCCTGCAGGGTCACGGCTTCCGTCGCTGTACGCACCATATGGCGGACCGGGGAAACCCACCGAATCATTTCCCGAGCGGCGTCATTCGCCAGCTCCGGATTCGCCTGCAGCTTTGCGAGCTGCTCAGGAAAGTCGAGCAGCGCCTTCATGCCGCCGGCCGTTGTTGCCGACGTCGTATCGTGGCCCGCCGTGGCGGAGATGATGAAGTAGCTGATCTGATCCAGTTCCTGAATCGGGTTCCCATCAACCATGGCATTAGCGATGACCGTCGCGAGGTCATCGGTGGGATTCGCGCGCCGCGCCTCGACGACACCTTTGAAGTAATTGAAGAAGTCGAAGAGAACGGCGGCGAAGTCGTTGATATTGTCGCCGGGCCCGCGGGCCTGATCGGGGTCCGCGCTGCCAAAGAGCTCCTGCGTGAGCTTCAGCATCATCGGCTCCTCAGATTCCTCTACCCCAAGAATCTTCATGATTACGCGCAGCGGGTAGAGGAGGGCCACGTCCTTCACGAAGTCGCACTCGCCGCCCATCGCCTCCATGCGATCAACGAATTCCCTGGCGATCTCTTCGACCATAGGAGTGAGTCGCGCAACGGGATTGGGTTTGAACCAATCGCGGGTGACGCCGCGCAGTTTGCGGTGCTTCGGGTTATCCATATGGATCAGCGTTTCGAGGCCATTACGGGTTCCGAAGTTCTTAAGAAGCATTTCCTCGACTTCGCGCGGCACAAGCACCGTCCGCGGGTTATTGATGAACAGCTCATTGTTCTGGCTGATGTACTTGATGTCTTCGTGGCGCGTAACCACCCAGAAAGGCTCGTAGTCAGGGTGATCGCAGTATGCGACCGGTGCTTCATCGCGCAATTGGCGCAACAGCGCATGCATGGTGCGTTCGTTGCCCATCACTGTGGGGTCGACGAGATCATGGATAGAGTGCATGAGGATGCTCTGGACTAGGACGGGCGAATCAGGAGTTTAGGCTTGTGAATTCGCGCCATATTGTGAATTCACGACACGGTGTGCTGTAATCCGCCAATGCTTCCTTCATCCGTTTCCAGCGAGTTTGCCCGTGCCGTTTTTGACTATCTCGCGGTCCTTGGCTTTGACGAAGCGGAGGTGCGAGCTGGCGCAGAGATTCCCAGTTTTCCGGCCTCCAATCGGCTGCCCGTTGCTTACTACGAGGCACTTTTTCAGGCCGGCGAGAAGCTTACGGGTGACCACTGTTTCGGTTTTACCATGGGAGTCTCTCCGTTCCCCAAGAGCTGGGGACTCGTATCGCATCTTGCGGTGTCTGCGCCAAATGCGCTCACTGCTGTCTCCGCTCTCATGGATTACTCGGAGCTGCAGCTCAATTTTCTCCGTTTTCGGGTGCGCGAGCTGGAGGCGGAGCGGCTTTGCATGGAAATCGAGCACGACGGTCAGCGTGCGCTGAATCGACACGTTGTCGAGCATCTATTGGGCAACATTGTCATCCTGGCGAGCACGCAGATTGGCTACGACCTGCCTGCGGTGACGATCGGTCTTGCTCACAAGAATGAAAAGAGCGCTGCGTGCATCAGTGAGCGTCTGGGTGCAAAGGTTGAATTGGGCACCTCTGCTTACCGGCTGGAAGCGCCCTCGGAATTCCTACAGCAGCAGTCACTCTACGGGGAAGCAGATCTCTATCGCGTGACCCTGGAGCTTGCGCGTGATCGCCTTCAGGAACTGCGGGGTGAAGACCGGTTGCTCAACAAGGTTCGTGAAACCGTACTCCAGCAGCTGCCGGGCGGTCTTCCCAAGATCGAAGATGTCGCCGAGTTGGTCGGCATGTCAGGTCGTACGCTCCAACGTCGACTCCGGGAGCGGCAGCTGCGCTATCAACAAATTCTCGACGAGGTGCGTCGGGAACTGTGCCAGCAAATGCTCAAAGACGCGCATCTGGAGCTTCACGAGGTTGCCGATTATCTTGGCTTTAATGACCAGAGCGCCTTCCAGCATGCATTCCGTCGCTGGGAGGGAATGACTCCGGGGGAGTACCGACGGCGAGCGAGATACTGAATGCGCACGCGTGGCCTATACTTCAAAAATGACTCGTTGGTTCATTCTGATGCTGCTGTTGAGCAGCAACGCGCTCTCGCAAACGGTGTACAAGTCCGTGGAAGGGGGCGTGACCAGCTTCAGCGATCAGCCTCCCGAATCCGGCGACGCAGAAGCCATTGAGCTGAACGTAACGCCCGTCTCCGAAGATGGTTTGCTGGAGCAGCGGCTGGCGGAGATGCGCGAAACCACAGACCGCATGGCCGCCGACCGGAGAGAGCGTGAGCAACATCGGGCGGAGCTGAGAGCTCAGCAGCAGGCTCCAGAGCCTCAGGTGGTGACCGTTGAGCAGCCCACGCTGGTTGGCGGATACTGGCCGAACTATGGGCGCCCGAATCGGCCGAGGCCGCCATTTCGCCCGGGTCGGCCCGTAAAGCCGACGCCGCTACCCGCTCAGCCCGTCCCCGGATGGTCGGTGATGCAGTCAGGGAATTCGCAGCTCATGCGGCCAATCGTTTCTTCTAGACCTTAGCCTTTTCCGATTTCGGCGCCGTATACCCGATGGGTCTGGAATCGGCCCACTCCTGAGAATTGGCTGAGTTGTCGATCCAGCCCTTTAGGCCCCTCACTCGATCAAGGTTCACGCCGCGCGCGTTTAGGCGACAAAAGATGCCACCCGTTCGATGGTCCAGAACGCTGCAACGCTTCCGATAACATAACTAATGGCACGGCTGACCACGGGGAACGATACATGCGTGAAGCGAAAAAGGGCCGTGGCCAGCACCACGCAGACAGCGACGAAGAGCAGCTGACCGGCTTCTACGCCAACGTTAAACATGAGTAATGCCAGCGGAATGGCGTTCTGCGGTAAACCGACTTCCTCGAGGGCCCCGGCGAAGCCGAGACCGTGGAGAAGGCCAAAGGCAAATGCCACGATCCATGGTGCCTGGGCCGTGATCGAGTGCGTGCCTTGTTGTTCACGAATGACTTCGGCCGCCACGAAAACGATGGAAAGGGCGATGATCGCTTCCACCGGCGGGCCCGGAACGCTCAGCCATCCCAGCGTCGCGAGGACCAGGGTCATGGAGTGCGCAATGGTAAATGCGGTAATGGTCCAGATAAGGCGTCGAAGATTCCGGACGAGCAGAAGCAGCGCCAGAACAAACAGCAAGTGATCGATGCCACCCAGGATGTGTTCGACCCCCAGAATGAAATAGGCCCAGGCAACCTCAGCGGGTCCTGGGGACGCCTTGATAGTGAAGGCGGCCTGTACCGGCGTGAGACGCTCAAGCTGCGTTGTGCCGTCGAGTCGTTGCACCCGTATGATGACGTCGGTAGCACCACCGCGAATTCCCTCAAATTGGATCGTCTTGTCGATGAGGCCGCCGGGTGCGCTGATTTCGTAGCGTTCTTCCCAGGCGTTTTCGACAAGCAAAGCCCGCGTCTGGGTTAGCTGCTCTGTGCCCTGGGGATAGATCACGCGCGCGGCCAGACGCCTGCGGTCGGCGCTTGCCGGAACGCGCCACAGCACTTCGAACCGCGCTTCGTCTAGCTGCGTCAGTTCAAAATACGCGGGTCGAAAAATATCGGCCCGAGCGCCTGCGGCAAGCAGAAACAGGCCTATCGCTGCAAACAGGGCGCGGTTGTAAAACGCCATCAGAGATCTCAATCGCTCAGTCCGAAGTAGCACCCATTATCGGTCCCGCGCTCAGCGTCGCAAGGGCCATGGCCTTTAGCTGCCCGGGAAAGGCCGCATGCATGGCCGTGTATTCCTCGTTGCCCAAAATTGCCCGCAGAGTCACCGTGGAAATGGCGAAGTAATTCACGGCGCCCAGCAGTTGATAGGCCGCGGCTTCGGCCATGGCTCGCGGGTGATGTCGCCAAGGGGGAAGCGCGTGGACGCGATCAATAAGTCCCGCCAGGAAATCACGCAGAAACCAACGACCTGCCCGCCGGGCACGCTGGCTGTTGTCCAGCAGTTCGCGCATCAGCAGGCTGGTCTGCTGAGGGTGCTCCTGGCTGTCCTCGAACAGGCCCACCATTAGCGCCGCAATGGACTCGGGCGTATCGCTGCCGGGAGTCAATGCGGCAACCCGTCCTTCAAACTCGCTGGAAATTCGGGCAAGGATTTCTCCGTACAGTTTTTCCTTGCTGGAAAAGTGATGCAGGAGCGCCTGCTTTGACAGCCCAAGGGCATCGGCAATGCTGGCTATGGACACCCCGTCAAAGCCCCTTTGAGAGAACTGTTCGAGGCCGATGGCGAGTAATTTATCGCGAGTGCTGGTGGTCAATGGCTTTCTCCTTTGGCAATTATTTTACCGCTGACCCTTGACGACTTACCAGTTGGTAGGCTAAAACTTACCAATCGGTAAGGACTTGTTGGGATACGACGGGGGAACAAGCCCATGGATAAGCAGACAGAAATTGCGCTCATCGACGAGTTGAGTGTGCTGGCAAAGGACAAGCAGTGCTTCCTCGATGAGAAGGAAGCTCAAAATTCTGTGTGGAAGTACACGAGCGAGGCGCACTTCCAGCGAGAGCGGGACACGATTTTCCGCCGCCTGCCGCAAATCATCGCGCACCACAGCGAACTCGACGGCCCTAACAGTTTTGTGCGCAGAGACGGAGCTGCCGGTCTGCCGCTTCTTGTCACCCGGGATGCCGAGGGCAAAGCCCACGTATTCCTTAACGTATGCCGGCACCGCGGGGCGCGTCTGGTGGACGACGAGTCTGGCTGCAAGGGCCGTTTTACGTGCCCTTATCACGCGTGGAGCTACGGCACGGATGGAAAGCTTCTTAACATTCCCTTTGGGGATCAGGGCTTCCCTGAGCTGGATACCTCAAGCATCGGCCTGAAGGAACTGGCCTGCGTGGAACGCTGGGGCTGGATCTTTATGAGCCCACAGGGTGATTCCCTGGATCTCGATGCCTGGCTGGGCGAGATGACGAAAGACTTCGAATGGATTGACGCAGAATCTCTTGAGATCAAGACCGAAGAAACCAACGTTAGAAACGCCAACTGGAAGATCTTGATTGAGGGCGGCATCGAGGCGTATCACTTTCGTATCGTCCACCGCAAAACCATCGGGCCTCACTTCCCCAACAACCTGTCGTCATACCAGGTGTTTGGCGATCATCTGCGGTCGGTGCTGCCGCGCGACGGCATTGCAGACGTAACCCCAGAGGAAATGAAGGAAGACTCCATTCGCGAGAAAGCCAATGTGCTCTACACCATCTTCCCCCTCACCAATATTCTGATGATGCAGGACCACATTGTTTGGATTCACAACGAGCCGCTGTCCGCCGGGCAAACCCGTCTGCGTATCTCAACGTTGGCGGCCAAGGCCAGTAACGATGCTGAGCACTGGGCGCGCAACAACCAGATTGCTCAGACCACGCTGGCCGAAGACGGTGAGATCGGAGAGAGCATTCAGAGTGTTATACATTCAGGCGCGAACGACGCCTTTAGCTTCGGGCGTTTCGAAGGGGCTCTCACGGCGTTCAATACGGTGATCGATCGGTACACCAACGCGGGTAACTAGCGTTTGCGATCCACGGCCCGTATTGACGGCTAGAGGTCTGCGCCGCCAATCAGCATGCTCGCGAAAGCGCACCCATCAATTAGCCGAGATAAACAGGCCGGTTTATAGGTATTGCGCGTGGGCGAATCGTTCCACGCTCAAAGGATCTAGACACCCAAATTCCCAGTTTTCAGACACGATAAATCGGCCTTTGTCCATAAAGAACCCGCGCTTCTGCCCAGGTCGGACCCCATAGCTGGACAAGGCACCACGAAGCCCCAATCCGGTGCTATGCTGCGCGCCCCTTCACAACTATGGGAAGAGCAATGAGAAACCTGAGAGCGATCCTTTTGGGTGCCGTCGTGGCGTTTACACCCAACGCCTTTTCCGACAATCACAACGAAGAAAAGAATCCTTACGGTGGCCTTAAGTGGCGCAATATCGGCCCGGCGTTCATGTCTGGCCGTATCGCCGACATCGACTGGGACCCGACCGATGACAGCGTTTGGTACGTCGCCGTCGGCTCCGGTGGTGTCTGGAAGACCACCAATGCCGGCGTGACCTGGGCGCCGATTTTCGATGACAAGCCGTCGTACTCCATCGGTAATGTCACTGTCGATCCCTCTAATCCACACACGATCTGGGTGGGTACCGGAGAAGACGTTGGTGGCCGACACGTGGGCTTTGGCGATGGTATCTATCGTTCTGACGATGGCGGTAAGACCTGGACCAACAAGGGTCTGAAAGAGTCCCAGCATATCTCTACCATCATCGTGCACCCACAAGACTCCAACACGGTTTGGGCTGCGGTCCACGGTCCGCTCTGGACCAAGGGCGGCGAGCGTGGTCTTTACATGACCACGGATGGCGGTGAGACCTGGGAAAAGACGCTGGGCGGCGGTGATTGGACCGGCGTTGCAGACATGGTTATCGATCCCAGCAATCCCGATGTTTTATACGCGGCGACCTGGCAGCACCACCGCACCGTTGCCGCTTATATGGGCGGTGGCCCCGAGACTGGAATCCATCGTTCCGACGATGGCGGCCGCACCTGGACCCAACTGAAGACGGGTCTGCCCACGGGCAACCTCGGTAAGATCGGTCTGGCCATTTCCCACCACGATTCTGATGTGGTTTACGCCGCCATCGAACTCAATCGTCGCGAAGGCGGCGTTTGGCGTTCAGAGAATGGCGGCGCGAGCTGGGAAAAGGGCGCTGACGCCGTCGGCGGCGGAACGGGCCCCCACTACTACCAGGAGCTATTTGCCAGCCCCCATGCCTTTGATCGTCTTTACCTGGTCGGCCCAACGGTCCAGAAATCCGAAGACGGCGGCAAAACCTTTACGCCCATGGCGCACCCGAATCAGCACGGCGACATGCATGCCATCCTGTTCGATCCCTCGGACGAGGACTACATCATGATGGGCACCGACGGTGGCCTTTATGAGAGCTACGACCTCGGTGCGACCTGGCGTTACATGGAAAACCTGCCCATCACCCAGTACTACAAGCTGGCACTGGATGATGCGGAGCCTTTCTACAACATCTACGGCGGCACGCAGGACAACAACACGCAGGGCGGTCCTTCTCGCACGGACAGCGTGAACGGCATTCGTACCGCCGACTGGAACGTTGTGCTGGGCGGTGATGGCCACCAACCCGCGACGGAGCCGGGTAACCCCGACGTGATGTATGCGCAGTGGCAGCAGGGCAACCTGACCCGCGTAGATATCCCCACCGGCGAGTCTGTTTACATCAAGCCTCAGCCGGCACCAGGCGACCCGCCCGAACGCTTTAACTGGGACTCTCCGATTCTCGTAAGCCCTCACAACCCAACGCGTCTGTATTTTGCATCCCAGCGTGTGTGGCGTTCAGAGAACCGTGGTGATGACTGGACGGCGATTTCTGGCGATCTGACGCGCAATGAAGATCGCATGCTGCTACCGCTCATGGATCAGACCTGGAGCTGGGACGCGCCCTGGGACATGTTTGCCATGTCCGACTACAACACCATCACCTCTCTGGCTGAATCACCGCTGGTCGAGGGTCTGCTTTATGCGGGCACCGACGATGGCTTTATTCAGGTCTCTGAAAATGGTGGTGAGAGCTGGCGCAAGCTTGAGGTTGGTTCGTTGCCGGGTGTGCCCGACACGGCCTTTGTGAACGATATCCGCGCTGACCTTCACGATGCAGATACCGTTTACCTGGCGTTGGACAATCACAAGTACGGTGACTTCTCGCCGTACCTGCTGGTGTCCCGTAACCGCGGTCGCAGCTGGAGCATGATCACCGACGGCATCCCCGAGCGTCATCTTGTTTGGCGTGTAGTGCAGGATCATGAGCGCGCGAGCCTCATGTTCGCGGCTACGGAGTTCGGCGTCTTTATGACACTGGACGGCGGCGAATCCTGGGAGAAGTTCAGCGCAGGTATGCCGACCATTTCTATTCGCGACATTCAGATCCAGCGTCGCGAGAACGATCTGGTCGCGGCTAGCTTCGGACGTGGCTTCTTCGTTCTGGACGATTACTCGGCCCTTCGAGAGCTGGATGGCGAAACGATGTCCGGTGAAGCGGAGCTCTTCGAAACCCGCGATGCGCACTGGTTCTTCCCCCGTCAGACGCTCGGTGCTACCAAGCGCGGCAGCCAGGGTGATCAGCTCTATGTGGCTGAAAACCCGCCCTTCGGTGCGGTGCTGACCTACCACCTGCACGAAGGTTTCCCGACCCTTGAGAAGCAGCGTCAGGATGCAGAGAAGGAGGTTCTCGACGATGGTGGCGAAGTTCGCTTCGCCGGTTGGGATGCCGTAGAGGCAGAGCGTCGCGAAGCGGCACCTGCCCTGAAGCTCCTGATCCGTGATGCCAGCGGTGAAGTGATCCGTCGCATCGACGCGCCGGCAGAGAAAGGCTTCCACCGCGTCGCCTGGGATCTGCGGCATCCGTATTACGGCTCTGTCGAAACACCCAACAACTGGCAGGGACTTGCGCCCAGCGGGTTCATGGTGATCCCTGGTGCATACAGTGCCGAGCTCGTGCTTATGAAAGACGGCAAAGCCCGGTCTCTCGATGAGCCCGTGAGCTTCGACGTCGTGCGCATGCACAAGCCTGCCCTGGAAGGCGCGACCATGGAAGAGATGGACGCGTTCTACAAGGAGTATTCAGCACTCTACCGTCAGGTCAGCGCTGCGCGTTATGCACTGGCTGATGCGGTAGAGGATGTGGAAACGCTGCAGAAGATGCTCGCAGCGACGGCTGCAGCTCCCGGCGATCTCGATGCACGTCTCCATGACCTTCGTCAGGCGCTGTATGACATCGATCAGTCGCTGACGGGCGATAAGTCTCGTGGCGCCATCGGCGACTACGACGTGCACAACGTCACGAGCTGGTTGAGTCACGCCTATAACGGCGTAGACAACTCGAGCTACGGTCCGACGCCGTCGCATCGTCGCAGCCTTGAGTACGCCGCTGAAGTCTTCGCTCCCATCCGCGAACAGCTGAACCAGATCCTTGATTCAGAGCTACCCGCTCTGCGCGAGAATCTCGAGGACGCTGGCGCGCCCTGGGGGCGAGGTCAGGCGATACCTGCGGGCTGATTGCTTGCCAGGATTTCAGAAGGGCCCTTCGGGGCCCCTTTTTGTGCCTTCATAGTTTCGGCCTCTGGCATGAGAACACTGACAGATGTCTGTTTGATGCAGATCGCTCATTCGCGGCCGTTCATCACGCTGTGAACCTGCACCGAGGGAAGCGCAAGACTATTGGACTCTCCCTCGGATCTGGCGTGGTGTGTGGTGTTCCTTTGAGCGGCAGTCGAGGCAGCCCATTCATTGCTACGTAGCCGATGGAGAGAACCGAGCAGCTCAAAGGAATAACGCGCGCCGCGCCATGGCCTAGCGCGATTCACCAGGACGATTGGGTTCGCTGTGTCCGGAAAGTGCTTGAACAAGTATTAATGTCAGCGTCGGCCAGAGCACGGGCGCCTTGGCGGCCAGGGTCCGCTGTTGCTAAGTGAGATAACCCCCGAGGAACTGATGGGACCATTCCCGTCGCCGGAAACTCGCCTCAGTCAGGAATCCGCTTCCGGCAGACAGTCCTCAAGAATCGGCGCCAGCCATGGCTTGTGCTCCGCGATCTCGTCGCGGCTCAGCCCCGTGATTTCATAGGGCAGCACCAACCACTCATCGGTTTCGTGCAAATAGTAGTCGGGCCGTCTGCCCGTGCGATTTCTCGCGGGTTTGAAGTAGGGCACGGCGATGCGCACGTCCTGGGGCATGTTTCGCTTTGATTTCGATTCGAGGCGTTGGATGACGGCTTCGACGTTCTGGCCGCTGCTGAACACATCGTCCACGATGAGCAGGGAGTCATCTCGGTTCATGGCCTCGTAGAGATACTGCAGACCGTGAACGCGGATACTTTCTGGGTGCTCCAGCTCGAAGAGATAGCTTTCCATGCCGCGGTAAGAAGTGCGGATGGCGATATGGTCTGTTTTCACGCCGAGGTACTGGAGGCATTCTTGCACATAGATGCCGACAGTGGAGCCACCGCGCCAGATGCCGACGATGAAGTCGGGGCGAAAACCGCTCTCATAGACCTTCACAGCCAGTCGATAGGCGTCATTGAGGAGGTCTTCTTCCTCGACGTAGGTCTTATTGAGTGACTGTGGTGTGGCGTCCATGGCTCGATCCCGGTGCTGCCGTAAGTCTACGCGCTTCGGGAGACTGTGCGCACTAGTCGGATTTCAATGCCCTTGCACCCAGGGCTTTGCGCGCTTTGAGGGGGTCATACAGTGGATCGTAGCGGCTGCGGCCGATCTCCTCTGCGGTGTACGGCTCGATATCGGCCGACGCCGGGTAGTAGGTTTCGAAGATCCAGTTGAAAAGTGCAGCGAGCCGGGCGTTAGAGATAGGCACCTGCGACGCGCCAGGTACGCGGGTCAAATAGGCCCGCCCCTCAGGGAAGCGGGCAAGCCATTCAAGGTCAACACGCAGGTCCGGAACCTCCGGAGGCGTGCCCTGTCCGTTCTCAAGATGGCATCCGCCGCAGTGCAGGAGATAGTCGCTGCGCGGGCTGGCAGAAACGCCGGCCGCCCCGGCAATGAAGAGCAGAGCGCTCAACAGCAGGGAAGTGATTTTGGCGTGAGGTGCCATAAAGAAGCTTTAGCCAGCGCTGGCCCCAGCCTTGCCCACGACCCGCGCCAGCGTGCAGTGATAGGCATGGCTATTAGAGCCAAAGCACCAGAGGATGCTGTTGGACTTTGACGGGAAGTACACCGGCCTATCGCCTTCGCTGCGGTGACAGCCGCAGCGACCGCAAGCGGATTTACCGCAGCAGTCGTTATAGGAGATGAGGTAGTCCTGACCGTCGAGGGGATTGTGACAGGTACCGACCCACGCAACGCTCGCCGTCTCTGAGCCCGGAGGGCACTGGGTCATGCTGCCGCCACAACAGCTGCAGATCTGGCCGCTAAACGCACAGTACCGCCAGTACTCGCAGCTTTGGTCGTCACCCATTTCCGGGATGACCGCGCCTTCCTCTTCGACAGGAGTAGCGAGCTCCGTTGCATTAGGGCGAGCCATGGGCAGGAGCGGGAACGCGCCAACACCCGTGACCACCGCACCCAGTTTGCCGAGGAACGATCGGCGAGATGTGCGACCGGCGAAAAAGCGGACAGCGCCCGTAGTTGCCGCATCGATGTCGCGCATGAGTTGCTCGATCAACGCTGTCTGCTTGCTCATGAGGCTTGCTCCAGTTGCTGCTCTTTCACCATGAAGTCCTGCAGGGAGTGATATCCACTGATCATGGCTTCGACCATGCTCTCAAGGTGCTCCCGGCTGTTCACCAGCCCGCGTGCTTTCAGAATGCCGTCCCTATCGATCAAGACGGCGAACGGCAGCTTGCTCGCGCCCAGGGTCATGCCGAGTTCTGAGGAAAGAAGGTACGGGTAGTTATCCAGTGCCATGTTCTCAACGTAGCGCTCGTGGCTCGCAAGATCTTCGCCATCGCTGGCAAATAGAAGAGTCAGGTTTTCGCGCTTGGCGACCGACTGCGCCACGGGCAGGAGTTCCTTGCAGATGGGGCAGGAAGGCGACACGAAAAGCACGAGGGTCGGCTGCTCCGCAGGTCCGCCAATCTGCACAGGACGGTTGCTCATATCCCGCAGTGCCAACTTGGGTGCTGCTTCACCGATGGCTGGGCCTTCGCTGGTGGTGAGTGCGCCGGCCGGGGCGAGGCGCATATGTAAAATTCCAATCTGCCGGGCCAGGGCGAACACCAGCGCCATGGTGAGGAGCACCACCGCGCCAAGCACGAAAACAACGATCGTCAATGACTCAACGCTCATAACGCCAGCCTCCCAAGACAGCCTGGTTATGAAGGAGTTGGCCGGCGGCCAGATAACTGAGACAGGCAAGCAGTGTCGTAAGGCCCAGGGCAAGAGCATCAATGGCCGACAGGCTGCGCTCAAGTACGGGGAGCGTCAGCGCGAGGCTGAGGATGACCAGTACGGCGTTTCGAGCCACGAGCAGCCACGACAAGGGCTGCGCAGGACCACCACAACCACAGTCGATATCTTTGCGTCCGCGAATCAGGTTCACGGCAATCGCCAGGGCGTAGGTTGCGAAAAGCACGCAGGCAATTGCCGCCGCTGCCGGACGCAGAGCAGGAACAAGCAGAGCGAGGCCGACTCCCAGCTCAGCCCAGGGCAACAACGTTGCGCTTCTCGCGACTGTTGAGGCGGGCAGCACATCATAGGCACCCAACTGCGCGCGGAATCGCGGAACATCCGCCCGCTTGTGCTGGCTGGCACTGATCAGGAGCACGGAAATCGGCAGCGCTATGGCGAGATTCAGTAAAGGGTCCATGGCTAACGCAACCTCTGGATCGTTGCGCCCCAGCTACCGCCCAGTTCCGGCACGCGGTTGATCAATCGGCTCGTAAGCGCGTCGTAGATCAGAAGCTCGCCGTCATTGTCTGTAGAGACGAGCAGCAGTGGTTCGTCATCGCCCGTCAACATCAGGGAACCGGCATGAACCTCTTCTTCGAGCTCCAGCACATACGCCCGCCGGCCAGTTGCCGCACTGAACGCCCAAATCTGCGTGCCCATATCTTCAAAGGTTTCCTGACCGCCACCCTCGTGCATCAAAGTGACTAATAGCTCGTGCTCTGCGTTGTAGGCAAAGGGTTGCCGACCGCCAATACGCCAGGTGTCGTCCGCGGGAATGGGGACGCCGTTGAGGTCTTTGGCGCCTTCTTCATCTTCCGGATTGATGCTCCAACCTGCGGTGACGTCGACGGCGCCATCGGTCACGGAGACGTCGTATACCTGGCCTTCCAGGCTCACGAAGAGCCACCCATCGGCGCTCTCCACCGCATAGTCAAAGACCGGGTCAGCATCGATGGTGAAGAATGCATCACTGCGTACGCGATCGACTTCTGTGCCGGCGTCATCCAGAACGATGTACTGAACGCGCCCATCGGCGCAGGCCATGAGGAATCCGCTCTCAACGGGATAGACGCCGGCGCAGCCCGGCGTAGAGATCTCGCTCAGAAAGGCGTCGCTCTGGGTATCGACCACGCTCACGGACATGGCCGGCGTGATGTTCCAAACGCCTAGGAACCGACCCTCGACCAATCCGATCATGCCCGGGTGTCCGATGCCCGCGGACTTGGGTGGAATCTCGACTTCTTTAACCGGGATGGTCGACTCCAGGTCATAGATGAGGACTACGTCCGTCCGCTCGCCGTAGTAGGTCCGGGTATAGAAGCTGCCGTAGGAATAGATGCGGTTGCTTTCGACATCGGGTTCGATGGCGGGCGTGAACATGGACAACGTGAGCGTGCCGCGCACACGTCCAGCATCACCGTCGACAAGATAGGCGATGTCATCGCCCTTCACGGAGAACCAGTGGGCGTCCGGCGTTTCGAGGGTGCCAGCGTCACCCACGATGGAGTCATAGGGCTGCGCGGATGCCCCGAGAGTCAGACCCAGTATCGGGAGCGAAAAAGCCGCCACCAGCATGTGTTTTTTCATGCTCGTTTCCAAAGTTGTGTTGTGCCCGAGACAGCGGGGCGCAAACAGTTACGGTCGGTGGCTTGCGGGGATTTGGCATCTGTCTGTGCAGGTGCTCAGGTTTTGTTTGACCGGCGACCGAGCCGAATCAGTCTGGAGCCTATACCAAGATTCGATAAACTACCAACGTCCGCCGGGCCACGGCTGATTGTCAGGGGCCGTCCCGACAAGGTCGCTCTCGGGGGTCTTGGACTAAAGACTGATAAGACCGACGGTTGGAAGCATATGCTGCGTAGCGATCCGACTGGGCTGTTACCGGCAGTTGCTAAACGACGTAAGGAGTATTCATGAGCGAAAAGGGGTATCTGGGTGCTCAGCAACTGCTGGAAGACTCGTTTCGCCTGGGTGCAGAGGTGGTCAAGAGCGGGTTCAGGCCCACCATGATGATCGCAATCTGGCGCGGCGGCGCTCCCGTCGGCGTCGCCGTTCAGGAGCTCCTCGCTTACTGCGGTATCGAGACTGACCACATCGCCATACGCACGTCGTCGTATACGGGTATTGATGGTCGCTCAACGGAAATCCGCATCCATGGCATGAACTACCTCATCAAGAAGGTGCGCCACGAAGACAGCCTGCTGATCGTGGACGATGTCTTCGACACGGGCAGCACCATTGATGCGGTCATACGGCACCTGGGCGAGAAGGCGCGGCTAAATACGCCCCACGACATTCGTGTTGCGGTGCCGTACTTCAAGCCAACGCGGAACCTGACCAATCGAATCCCGCAGTACTACCTTCATGAAACGGAGCAGTGGCTTAAGTATCCCCACTCACTGGAAGGTCTGTCTCGCGAGGAGGTGGCGGCGCATCGGCCTGTGCTTCACGAGATCCTGGCGCCGGTTCTGAGTTCCCAAACACCAGATTCAGCGTAACGGCGCTTACCGCCCCAAGCGTGATGGGGTTATTAAGAATATCCGCTACCGCTTTCGGCAGCGCTGAGAAGTAGATGGGGTTTGCAACCACCAGCATGGCGGAACCCAGGCTGACACCCACCACCAGCACGTTACCCGGATGCTCAAAGTCCACTTTGCGTAGCGTTTGAATGCCTGTCGCCGCGATGCTGCCAAAGAGCACGAGACCGCAGCCGCCCAGCACTGGCATGGGAATGTTCGCGACGACCGCTGCAATTTTTGGTGTGAGGCTGAGCGCGACCAACATGACGCCTGTAATGGCCACCACGTAACGACTCAACACGCCGGACACGCGAATTACACCAATGCTCTGCGAGAAGGTCGTAAAGGGGAAGGCATTGAAGATGCCGCCGAGCATGGTGCCGAGACCCTCTGCGCGCAGCCCCGCGGCGAGGCGCCTCTCATCCACGTCCTGTTGGCATACCTCACCCACGGCCAGATAGTCGCCCGTTGATTCCACCATGGTGACCAGCATGGTCACAGTCATGGCCGCACAGGCAGCGACGGTGAATGTGGGCGGGCCAAAGGCGAAGGGGAAAGGAATACTGAACCAGCTCGCCGTTCCCACGCCGCTGAAATCCGACATACCCATCAGGGCGCCGGCAGTGCTCCCCGCGACGAGGCCCACCAGGATGGCAATGCGGGAAAAGAAGTCAGAGCCCAGGCGCATGACCAGCAGCACAAGCAGCAGCGTGCCCAGCCCCAGGGCGATTTCTGAAACGCTGGTGTCTTGGGCGCCGAATCCGCGACCGCCGCTAAGCCACATCACCGCGACGGGCATCAGGCTGACACCGATTACCGTAATCACGGTGCCGGTGACCAGGGGCGGGAAAAACCGTAGCAGCCGCGACCAGGATCCCGCAAGAAGTAGGCAGACCGCGCCGCCAACGATGGTTCCCCCAAACATGGCGGTAATGTCGCCATCTGCTCCGATGGCAATGAGGGGTGGAATCACCGCGACGGTGGTGCCTTGAACCACCGGTAGACGTGTACCAATCCCACCGCCAATGCCCAGGCACTGGATGAGCGTTGCAACACCACTGCCAAATAGTCCGGCGCCGATGAGGAAGGTGGTCTGTTCCTGAGGCCAATCGAGTGCAGCGGCGAGCACTAATGGTGCAATGATGATGCTGGCGTAGGCGGCCAACAGCTGCTGGAAACCCAGCGGGAGGCTCCAGCGAAGGGGCAGCCATTCATCGACCGGATGCGGTTTGTCACTCGTGCTCATCGGGATGTCAGACTCCACTTCGCTGTCGGAGGTGCGCTGCGCGCTCGCGTAGTTCCTGCAGCATCGAGGGCACATCGATGCCTGCGAGAGAGCGTTCCTCCACTAATATTTCCCCGTCCACGACCGTATGCACTACGTCGTCAGCGCGCGCCGAGTACACGAGGGCAGCGCCACTGTCGTAGCGCGGTGCGCAATGCGGTGTATTCAGATCAACAACGATCAGGTCCGCCAGCATACCGGCTTCGAGGGTACCGGCTTCTTTGAGATGCATGGCCCGTGCCGCTTCCCGCGTTGCCATCACCAGCATCTCGTCCACAGTCAGCAACTCGGGGTCTAGATTGTGATTCTTGTGCGTGATGGCGCCGAACTTCATTTCCTGAAACATATCCAGGGTGTTGTGGCTGGCCGGTCCATCGGTGGCAAGCCCCACGGTCACACCCGCTTCGCGCAAACCGCGAATCGGCAGAATGCCTGAGCAAAGCTTCGCATTCGAGATGGGGCAGTGCGCGACCTTGCTCCCAGCCTCGGCGAGCAATGCGATGTCCGCATCGGTCAGTGTCGTGCAGTGAGCAGCAGTCAGGTTCTCCCGCAGGAGACCCATCTCGTGCAGCCAGGCCGTAGGGGTGAGTCTACGGTGGTTCTCCGCGACGTAGCGCGTTTCCTGTTGCCCTTCCGAGAGGTGCGTATGAATCGTCAGTTCCAGATCCTCCGCCACCTCGGCACACTTTCTCCACAGGGTTTCCGTGCAGGAGTAAGTAGCGTGCGGTGAGAGCGCGACCTGCAGCCGTCCGTTCTGGGTCTGGTGATAGCGGCTCTTGATGTCGCCGAAGTTATTGAGGGCATCAAAGGCCCAGTCTTTCACGGTTGCGTAAAGGCCGATGTCTGCAAAGCCGTATCCCAACGTGGCGCGCAGCGGGATCTGGGTGAGCGCATCAATCTCTGGTGATACGGAATAGGCATCGAAGTGCTCGTTGAAACTGGTGATACCCGATAGTGCCATTTCAGCGAGACCCGCGAGGCTCGCAAGGCGCAGGGTCTCATGATCGAAGTTCTCCTTGAGACGCCACATGCTCTGCAGCCACTCGAAGAGCTTTGCGTCTTCGTTCAGGCCTCTCAGCAGAATGTTGGACCCGATGTGGGTGTGGCAGTTGCTGAAGCCGGGCATGACCACGCGGTCGTGCGCATCCAGCGTGCGCTGGGTTTCAAAGGCGCCTATGTCATTGGCGGTGCCAACGGCGAGAATTCGGTTGTCTTTGAGGAGCACGACCCCTTCCGGGATCGTGCCTTTTTCGGACATGGTGAAGAGTTCACCCCCGACGACGGCGATATCGGCCTGAATCATCGGGGGTGCTTACTTCATAGGAGTGGCGCGATGACGAGGCTAACGATGGCCATCACGTTGATAAGGATGTTCATTGCCGGGCCGGAGGTGTCCTTGAACGGGTCGCCTACGGTGTCGCCCACTACCGCAGCGGAGTGAGTGTCAGAACCCTTACCGCCGAGATTGCCCTTCTCAATGTACTTCTTGGCGTTGTCCCAGGCACCACCGGCGTTCGCCATCATGAGTGCCATGAGTACGCAGCCCAGCAATGCGCCACCGAGCATACCGCCCAGTGAGGCAGCGCCGAGACCTAAGCCGACAATGACGGGAGCGCCAACAGCAATCGCGCCGGGCAGAATCATGCGACGCAGGGCTGCTGACGTAGCGATATCCACGCAGCGAGCTGTGTCCGGCTCCGCCTTGCCTTCGAGGAGACCAGGGATCTCATGAAACTGACGGCGAATCTCATTGATCATGTCGAAGGCCGCGTCGCCGACGGCCGTCATCGTGATCGACGAGATGAGGAACGGGATCGTGCCGCCAATGAACAGACCGACGAGTACCGTTGGATCAGACAACTCGAGCGTAAAGCCAGGGTTGTTCACCTCCACCGTTTCTACGAAGGCAGCAATGATCGCAAGGGCCGCCAGAGCGGCTGCACCGATCGCAAAACCTTTGCCGATAGCCGCTGTGGTGTTGCCCACTTCGTCCAGGCCATCGGTAATCTTGCGCGTGTTCTCGCCCATGCCCGCCATTTCAGCGATACCACCCGCGTTATCTGCAACGGGGCCATAGGCATCAATCGCCATGGTGATACCGACAGTCGCAAGCATGCCTACGGCCGCAATCCCCACGCCATAGAGGCCAGCTAAGGATGTTGAGATCCAGATGATCGTGGCCAGGAACAGGATCGGTAGCACTACTGACTGCATGCCGACGGCAAGACCCGTGATCATGACCGTTGCTGGCCCCGTCTCACCAGACTGCGCAATCTTCCGGACCGGTGCACCGCCCGTGTAGTACTCGGTGATAAGACCGATCGCCACGCCACCTACGGCCCCCGCGACTACCGACCACCAGACTTTGCTGTCCAGTCCCAGTGATTCCATCAGGAACCAGGCCATGCCGACGAAGATGGCCGGAGCCAGTAATGTGCCCGTTCGAAGCGCAGCTTCCGGCGCCGCAGCGGAGCGCATGCGCACGACCAGAATACCGATGACGGAAGAGATAAGACCGATGCTAGCCAGGGCCAGCGGCAGGAACATCATTTCTGCCTGCGTGTCGATGGTCATGGTGGATGCGATGGCGATGCAGGCGATCATGGAGCCGCAGTAGGATTCGAAGATGTCCGAGCCCATGCCGGCGATATCACCCACGTTGTCACCCACGTTGTCCGCGATGACGCCCGGGTTACGGGGGTCATCCTCGGGGATCCCGGCTTCGACCTTACCAACAAGGTCAGCACCAACGTCCGCACTCTTGGTGAAAATGCCGCCGCCGACGCGGGAGAACAGCGCCACGACTGATGCGCCCATGCCAAAGCCATGGATCGCATGTGCCGTGTGAGGATCGCCGCCGAAGTAGTAGTAAAGGCTGCCCAAGCCGATCAAGCCGAGAGACGCCACACACAGTCCCATGATCGAGCCGCCGTAGAACGCGATGGACAAGGCAGAAGCCTGGCCGTGGTTGTGGGCGGCTACCGCCGTGCGCACGTTCGCTTTCGTCGCCGAGAACATGCCGAGATAACCGGCCGTCGCAGAGGAAAGCGCACCGGCGACAAACGCAATGGCTGTATTGGTGCCCAATGGTGACAAGAAAATACCGACCAGCAGTACGGCAGCGAAGCCCGCAAGCATGGTGTATTCCCGGCGCATGAAAACCATGGCGCCGAGGTGAATCTGGTCACCGATCTTCTTTACCTCGCCGTCGCCGTGATCATGGCGAACCAGCATGTGGTAAATAACGAATGCGATGATGAGCCCCCCGGCCCCCAGAATGGGTGGGTACAACAGATAATCGAACAACACGATAATTTTCCTTCTTATAGAGGTGGTGCGCTGGCCAGTATAGGTAGAAAGCCTTTGAAGAAGGAAGGCTTTGGGACATGGGAGACCCATCTGGGTCCAGACGAGTTCTAAGCTCGATCAATCACGGGGCGGGAGAAGGGAGAGCCATGCATCGATCGCAGCAAAGCGTCGGTTTGCTATCGCTGCCTCATCCAGTAGCTTTTTTATAGTGCTGGAGTTGAGTTGCGGGAGCACCGTAGTGGGGGATTACCGAAATGCCTGCGTATCACAGCACGAAAGTGCCGGGGATTGGCTAGACCACGCGTAGATCTGGCCGTCACGGAAGCCGGCGGAGGCGAGTCGCCCGCCAGCCGCGAACTCAGGCTGCGGCAGGCCGCTCGTTGCTGAACTCGGGGACCGCTCTGCGAATCACATCCAGATACCCGTCCGCGATGGCGTCGGGGTGGTCCTTGTAGAAGCCGCGCGTCTCAAGCAGCTGATGGAGCTCCTTCAGGCGCCAGCAAGGGACGCTGGGGAGCATGTGGTGTTCGATGTGGTAGTTCACATCATTGGGACATAGCCAGAAGCGCTCGAAAAAATTGGCCCGGGTGGTGCGTGTATTTCCGCGAGGGTCCAGCTCATAGAGACCCGGCACGTTGCCATGCTCGGCCACCTGCCGAATGCGCGCCACCAGCGGATAGCTGATGATGTATGCGGCGACCCACAGCAGGAACAACCAGGGCTCACCGAGTAACCAGAGTATTCCGAATAGTAGGGCGTTCACGATGAGGCCCGAGGTGAGCGCGGTGGATTTGTCCGACTTGCGCATCATCACCGGGTTGCCAGCGCCCAGGAACGTACCGATTAGTCCTTTAATACCGGTCTGGCCGGTCATGTCGCGAATCATCTTGCGACGGAAGCTGGCCCCGCTCACAGGGTACTTGTGATAATTCGGAAGGTCGGGATCGTCGTGGGTGCCCGCCAGACGATGGTGTTCGCGGTGGGAATTACCGTAGGCAACGCAATCACCAAGCACAGGGTATGCTGTGAGCCACTGGCCAATAGTTCCATTGAGCCGCTGCGTCTTGAAGAGAGTCTTGTGCCCCGCTTCGTGCATGAGCACAGAGAGTCCCAGGAGCCGCCCACCCATCAGCATAACCACGAGCACGATAACCACGGGATTGGTCCAGTATGCGGCAATTGCGAATAGCGCGGCGATATGAAGCCAGTTTTTGAAAACGAGCCACGCACCCATGGCATCGCTGCGGGCCGTAAAGTGCCGCAGTTCTTCTTTACTTAGGTAGTCGCTGGCTTTCATTCATGTCACCTCTGGCGCAGAAAGTAACATAAAAAGATTAAAAGTGTCGATTGTTGTTATATTTTTCGGTGCTAAGCTGTGCGGGTGCAATCAACCTTTCCGAATAACTCGCCTACACCGAAACGGCTGATTCTGTCGTTGCTATCTGCGCCTGAGCTGCCCGAAATTTCTGTGCAGGGCGTCATCCGATGGGGTGAGCTTTTTGGTATTGATGCTGGCGCGGTGCGCGTCAGCCTGGGTCGTATGACGAAGGCTCAACTTCTCAAAAGCCCGCGTCGAGGCTATTACGCCATGGGGCCCGCCGGTCAGGCGCTGGCAGCGACCGCGCGCAGCTGGGTGAAGTCTGAGGAGCGTCTCAAGGACTGGGGCGGTGGCTGGCTCGTGGCCCACACGGCGCACCTAAAGCGCAGTAATCGTGGCGCTCTCCGAGCGAGGGAGCGCGCCTTTGCCCTGGACGGTTTCGTCGCCATTGAAAAGGAGCTTTGGTGTCGCCCCGCCAACTATCGAGAGAGCCTCAGGACGACGCTCGCGCGCATGTGCGAGCTGGGGCTCGAAGCGGAGACAGTGCTTCTCGAGGCGAACGCCATCGAACCCAAGCCAGAGCCCGAATCCCTCTGGCCCCTCGAGGCATTGCGTGGCCGATACCGTGAACTATCCCAGGCGATGGAGGTCAGTCTTGAACGACTTCCAATGTTGGATACCTGGACGGCCGCGAAGGAGACTTTTCTGGTGGGCGAGTCGGTGATCAGGCAGATCAATGCCGACCCCTTGCTCCCCGATGCCATGATCGATGCTTCCGCCAGACGACATATGCGCTCTATGATGATCGACTATGATCGGGCGGGCCGCAGCGTCTGGGCTCGATTCCAGCAGGACAATCCCAAACACCTCAGCACAGAGAAGACACAATGACAGCAGAAAGCTACGAACCGCCCAAGGTCTGGACCTGGGATGCGGATAGCGGTGGACGCTTCGCGAATATCAATCGCCCCATCGCCGGCCCAACGTCCGAAAAGGAACTGCCCGTCGGCGAGCATCCCTTCCAGCTTTACTCCCTGGCGACCCCCAATGGCGTAAAAGCGACGGTGATGTTCGAAGAACTGCTTGCCCTGGGCATCGAAGAGGCTGAGTACGACGCCTGGCTGATCAATATTCAAGAAGGGGATCAGTTCGGCAGTGGCTTCGTCGGGCTCAACCCGAATTCGAAGATCCCGGCCCTGGAAGATCGCAGCGGTCCTGAACCATTCCGCGTGTTCGAGTCCGGCGCAATCCTGATTCACCTGGCAGAAAAGTTTGGCCAGTTCCTGCCAACGGATGCACAGGTGCGCGCCGAGTGTTTTTCCTGGCTCATGTGGCAGATGGGCAGCGCGCCTTACCTCGGTGGTGGCTTCGGCCATTTCTACGCCTATGCGCCGGAGAAGTGGGAGTACCCCATCAACCGATACACCATGGAAGTGAAGCGCCAGCTTGACGTGCTGGACCGCAATCTTGCGGAACGCCGGTACCTGTGTGGCGACGAGTACACTATCGCCGACATCGCGACCTTCCCCTGGTATGGCGCCCTGGTGAAAGGAAAGCTCTACGAAGCCGGGGAGTTCCTGGACGTAGAGTCCTACACGCATGTGAATCGCTGGATGGACGAAATCTTTGAGCGGCCCGGTGTGGTCCGCGGTCGTCGGGTCAATCGCGCCTGGGGACCCGAAGATGAGCAGGTTCTGGAGCGTCACAGCGCCGCTGATCTCGACCGTTAAGCCATCTAGAGCGATAGCTAGCGCGCAACTGGAGAGGACCGGCAAACGAGCCCCTCGGAGGCACCCATGATCTCGACGCTTCGTTATCTTTGCCTGACCTTCTCAGTTTTTACCGTTGCCGCGATGGCGCAGGACGAGGGCTGGGAGGTTGCGCTTGAGGAGGATGGCCTGATAGTCCAGACGCGTAGCGTAGAGGGCTCCGACTTCAAGGCGTTCTGGGCCAACACAGTGATCGATGCTACTCCTGAGGACGTGTTTGCTCGCTTGCAGGATGTTAAGAGCTACCCTGGCTGGTTCCCAGACACGCTAAAAGCGGAGCGTCTTGAAGCGGAAGACGGATCGCTCGCCAACTATGTGGTGACAGACATTCCCTGGCCGCTGAAAGATCGGGATGCGGTGTACGCGGTCTCCAACGATGTCTCACCTGAACTGATTGTTACTACCGTCACGGCCGACCCCGACCGCGTGCCCGAGAACAGCAAGTACGTCCGCATCCGCGAAGCGTCGGGAGAGTGGCGGCTTACGGCGCTAAATGAAGGGGGCACCCGAATCGACTGGACCTTTCACCTCGAGCCCGGCGGTAACATCCCGGCAGGCCTCGCCAACGCGCGTGTCATCGAGACGCCCCAAAAGGCTTTGCTGGCGCTGAAGGAATATTTCGAGTCTCGCTGAATCGGCATTTCCTTTGATAGCGCGGGCGAAACACTTAGGGCGACCAGCGACCAGCGACCAGCGACCAGCGACCAGCGACTACGGCATTGATGCATTCTTTATTCGGTCGCTCGGCGTCCAACTTCGCCACCGCAGGAAGTACACGCGCGGGTTTACATCGGCGCAGACCGCACTATACTACACTGTGTAGTTTACTTTTTGATGGAAAAAGCTGACCCCGCCTCGCAGGGCTCACGTGGCAGACCTTTTATACTGACAATTCCATCGACACTGAACTCATTCGGCAAGCACTGGGAGGCAAGCCATGATTCAATTTCGCGTAAACGGCGAAGACCAGAGGGTGGACGTCGATCCCTCGACGCCGCTTCTGTGGGTCATCCGCGAGAACCTCGCCATGACCGGCACCAAATTCGGGTGCGGTATCGCTCAGTGTGGAGCCTGCACCGTGCACCTTAATGGCAATGCCATCCGCAGCTGCGTGACACCCGTTGCGGCGGCAGAAGGTGCCGATGTCACCACCATCGAGGGTCTCGCGGCCACTGCTGGCGCTGAGCGCCACCCGCTCCAGCAGGCCTGGATCGATAACCAGGTGCCCCAGTGCGGCTACTGTCAGTCCGGTCAGCTGATGAGCGCTGCAGCACTTCTCAGTCAGAATCCCAATCCCGACGATGCGGCCATCGATGCGGCTATGTCGGGCAACGTCTGTCGTTGCGGTATGTATCCGCGTATTCGCGAAGCCATCAAGGAGGCGGCGGCCAGTAACTCGGTAGAAATGTTCGATCCGTCGGAAGTTATGGAGGGCAGCAGCAATGGGTAAGTGGACCAGACGTGCATTCATTACCACTGGTGTGCTCGCCGGCGGTGCCCTGGCGGTCGGCGTCGCCATTCGGCCGGGTCATCGCGCACCCAAAGTGGCGGGGCAAGTGACGGAGGGCGGTGAGTCCCTTATCAACATGTGGGTGAAGATTGATCCCTCGAACAAAGTCACGCTTATCGCACCGCACAGCGAGATGGGACAGGGTGCACCGACAGCGCTCACCCAGATGCTGGCGGAAGAGATCGATGCGGCCTGGGACGATGTGGCGTATATGGAAGCCCCGGCCACCGATGACTACGCCAACTGGGCGCTGGGCAAGGGATTCATCCTCGGCCCGGCAGACGTTCCGGCGGCGCTGATACCCACGGTTAACGGCGCGTTCCTTCAGGTCGCTAAAGGCATGAAGCTCCAGATTACCGGTGGCAGCTTGTCCGTGCGTAGCACCGGTGTTTACGGCATTCGCGTTGCGGGCGCCGCGGCGCGAGAGGTGTTGCTGAAGGCCGCAGCAGAAGCCTGGGGCGTGCCCGTGGGCGAATTGTCTGCTGCCGACACCCACGTGATTCACGAGGCATCCGGCAAGCGGGCGCCCTTTGCTGAGTTTGCACAGGCTGCGGCTCAGTATTCGCCACCGGTAAATCCATCGCTCAAGCGATCTGAGGACTTCAAAGTCATTGGCACCGATCGTCCCCGCTTCGATATTCCGTCTAAAGTAGACGGCACGGCGCAGTTTGGTATCGACGCTCAGGTCGATGGCATGAAGTACGCGGCGATCATGGCGGCTCCAGTGTTCGGCGCGCAGGTGGCGTCTGCCGATGAGACGTCTGCTACGAGCATGGCCGGTGTCCATCGCGTCGTAAACCTCGGAGATGCTATTGCGGTGGTGGCTGACGGATATTGGCAGGCCAATCAGGCGCTGAAAGCCATGGACATTCGGTGGACTGCCACGGAAAACGACGGCCGCTCCAGCGACGACCTTTTCTCTCAATTTGAGAGCGACATCGTCGCGGCGGCTAATAGTGGCGAAAGTAAGGCCGACGTTGAAGCCGGTGACATCGCAAGCGGTTTCAGCAATGCGGTAGCTACTGTGGAGGCAACCTATCGCGTGCCCTATCTGGCCCACGCATGCATGGAGCCCATGAACGCGACGGCACGCGTCACCGCCGATAGCTGCGAGATCTGGATTGGTACGCAGAACCCATTGGGCTTTCGCTATGAAGTCGCCGAAGCCATGGAACTAGACGTCGAACAGGTTGAAATACACCAGCATTACATGGGTGGTGGCTTTGGTCGTCGATCAAACTCCGACACCGCTGTGCAGGCGGCGCGGATTGCCCGCGACGCGGGGGTGCCCGTGAAGCTAGTCTGGTCCCGTGAAGAAGATATCCGCCACGATCACTATCGTCCCGCCGTCGCTTCACGCTTCCGTGCCGGCCTCGATGAGCAGGGCAATATCGTGGCCTGGGACAATGTCTACCACGAGAAGCACGAACCCGTCGAGGCACCAGTGATTCCCTATGCCGTCGCGGCTCAGAAGATTCATCACACAGACAGCCCGACGCACGTGCCCTTTGGGCCCTGGAGGAGCGTAGACCACTCTCAGCATGGCTTTTTCACGGAAGCTTTCTTCGATGAAGTTGCCGTTGCAGCTGGCAAGGACCCATACGCCTTGCGCATGGGCATGCTGTCGGACAAACCTCGCCATCAGACCGTGCTGCGCACCGCCGCTGAAAAAGCGGGCTGGGGTGAGGAGTTACCTCGCGGTATGGGCCGGGGGATCGCTTTGCAGGAGTCTTTTGGCTCCATCGTGGCCCAGGTGGTGGATGTCTCTATCAATGCAGGCAAGCTGAAGGTAGAGAGAGTAGTGGTGGCTGTTGACCCGGGTTTTGCCGTGTCGCCCAACGGTCTGACCGCGCAGATGGAGTCGGGCATCAACTACGGCCTGACTGCGGCCCTCTACGGCGATATTTCCATCGAGAATGGCGCCGTGAAGCAGAGTAACTTCCACGACTACCCCATGGTTCGCATGAACGAATCACCCGTCATCGAGACTCACATCATCAACTCTGGCGAAGCCTGGGGTGGGGCGGGCGAGCCCGGCACACCCGCCATCGCCCCGGCGCTTGTGAGCGCGGTGTTTGATGCCACGGGAATTCGTGTGCGCGAACTGCCTCTGTCAAAACAGGACTTCAGCGACTGGGGTTGAGTAAGGCTATCCAGGAACCGCCGTGCGGCTCCTGGATACGAACCCGACGCTGGGCCCGTCTACATGCCGGCAGCACCGCCGGAAGCTCGACCGCGACTAAAACATGAGCGCCAGAGGTAACTTCTATTTCAGGTAGTAGCTGAAGGTGCTTACGACGCGCAGGCGCTTGGTTTTGGAAGAGGCGGCGTCATAAGGATTACCGGCGGTTCCGCTGATCTGGATGACGCCCTGGTTGGCGCTTTTGAGTTTGCCCAGCTCCGCTCCCGCATTGGCAGCAAAAGCCTGAGCTTGTTCGAGCGCATTGGCCGTCGCAGCCGCCAGCAGTGGGCCTTTTACATCGTTGAAAGCACGAAGCTCGTACTGCGGCCCGCCTCCAAACTCCAGTTGCACCCCGGATGCAATCAGCGGGTCTGTGCCCATCGCGGCCTTCGCAACGGCCTCCACGCGGTCGCTTTTTACGACAACGAGTGCCGATCCCGCATAGCGCGTTGGCGTATCCCGCTGGGCATATTCTCGCGAGTACTTATCAGTGACGGCGAGGGGGCGAACCTCTAACTCATCGTCGGTAAATCCCAAACCACGAAGGAACGCAATGATCTTGTCGCGATCCGTCGTTAAAGCCTGATAGACCGCATCAAAACTGTTTCCCGCGCGTCTTACGGTGAGGGGCCAGGTCACGAAATCACTTTCGACGGTTTGTTCAGCGAGACCCTTGATGAGGATGTTTCGGTCGCCCAGCCGAAAGTGCTCCAGCCCTGCGCCGATGGACGAGCCAGCGACAGCAATGCTGAGAGCGAGGACGAGAGCTGGTAGAAGATGCTGCACGGCGTTAGTCCAGCTGGTATCCGGGCGTTGAGGCGGATAGCGCGCGCTCTTCATCCGTCATTTCCTCGGCAATGCCGTCAAAGAGCGGGGTTGAAAGATATCGCTCGCCCGTATCGGGCAGCATCACCAGCATCACGGAGCCTTCCGGTGCTTCCTTCGCCATCTCCATCGCCACGGAAAAGGTAGAGCCGCCGGATATACCGGTAAAGATGCCTTCTTCTGCGGCCAGACGACGGGACCACGCCATGCCGTCGGGGCCCGCAACGGGAATCATCGAGTCATAGAAACCCGAATCAATGGATTCCTGGAGCACCAGGGGAATGAAATCCGGCGTCCAACCCTGGATCGGATGGGGCTCCCAGCTTGGATGGCTGCTCGCCGGAGAGCCGGTTTCGTCGCGAACCTGTGCTTCGCCGGACGATACGATCGCCGCGTTTGCCGGTTCCGTCAGCACAATCTGCACATCGGGTCGCTCCTTTCGGAGCACACGGGCGACCCCCGTCACAGTGCCGCCGGTGCCATAGCCAGTTACCCAGTAGTCAAGGCGCTCACCGGTGAAGTCCGCGAGAATTTCCCGGGCGGTGGTGTTTTCATGAATGTCGGCGTTGTCGGCAGTTTCGAACTGGCGCGCAAAAAACCAGCCGTTCGCCTCAGCCAGCTCTCGGGCCTTGTTGTACATGCCAAGGCCTTTCTCAGCTTTTGGGGTAAGGACTACTTTCGCCCCAAGAAATCGCATGAGCTTGCGACGCTCGATGGAAAAACTGTCGGCCATGGTAATCACCAGGGGATAACCTTTGGCGGCACAGACCATGGCAAGGCCAATACCGGTGTTGCCTGAGGTGGCTTCTACCACCGTCTGTCCCGGCTTCAGTCGGCCCTCGCGCTCCGCGGCTTCGATGATGTTAAGCGCAAGGCGATCTTTAACAGATGCTGCAGGATTGAAGGCCTCGGCCTTGACGTAAACCGTTACATGATCCGGGGCGATACGATTGATACGTATGCAGGGGGTGTCCCCCACCGTCTCAAGAACGCTGTCGAAAAGCCGTCCGCGGCCCTGGGTCTGACGAATACTCATGGGTGCTTTCTCCGATGACTAAGATCATTAAGGTAGCATTGCCTATGGATATCGGCGAGGCCGGCAGGTTTCATCGGCAGTAGTCGCTAGGGCCCGCTTCTGCTCGCCAAAATGTCATCCCACCAAAGGCTCGAGGTTGTGTGCATGGATAGTCGATCCACCGGTCGCGTCATTGGCTTAATGGTGTTGCTTCAGTTTGCTGTCGGCTTTTCCGTCAATATGGTGCTCACGGCGCCACTGTTTGGTGATCCCGGTTATCTCTATACCGCTGCTGAAAACGGATTGCAGGTGGGCATCGCCGCGCTCATCGCTGTCGTCGGCATGGTGATTTCTGTCGCCGTTGCTGCCCTCGCCTATCCAGTGCTCAACGCCCGCAGCATGCGCATGGCCATCGCCTATGTAGTGCTTGTAGCCATCGGCGCCGCGCTGAGTGGCGTGGAGCATGGCGGATTGCTTGCCATGCGCGCCTTCAGCGAGGCATACGCGTCCGGTGGCGATGATCAGGCCCTCTTCGAATCACTTTTTGTGGTGGGTGCGCTCATGCGCAATGGCATGCACCACCTGGGATTGCTGGTTTCCGGCGTTACCCTCGGTCTCTGGTATCTCTGCATGTATCGCTTCGCACTGTTACCTAAAGCCATTGCGGTCCTTGGCCTGTTGGCGGTGGCGCTGCAGCTCTTCACGATCAGTCAGCCGGTTATGGGTGGCGACGTGAATTTCACGCTGTTATTGCCCCTTGCGCTGGCCCAACTCATCCAGGGCGGATGGTTGCTGGTGAAGGGATTTCCTCAGAGCCCATGATTGGAGACAGCCGTCCACAGCGACTGTGCACGGTGAGTCTGGTGCTGGTGCTACTCCTGCCCGGCGTTTGCGTTGCACACCTGCCGGAGTTCTTTGGTCGCAAGTACGTGCTGACCAGCGACGAAGCGCCGCCGCCTAAACCCTGTGGCGGTGATCGTGATGCGCTGCGCGCTGAAATCAAGGTACAGAAAGGCTTGTTGGACGCTCAGCGCGCGGAGGATGGGGCCTATGACATTACCCTCGCCGACCCCCAGGGTGAGCTAGCCGGTCTGTACGCACAGCTTTGCAACCATCCGGCTGCGCTGAAGCAACTGAGGGAGGCCCTGCAGCGGCTGCGCATCAGCGACGGTTTGCTGGCGGCGTCCCAGCTTCCTATTGTTCGCGCGATGGCTGATAGCTATCTCGCAATCGGGGACTTTGAGTCTGCCCAGCTGGCGCTTCGCTCCGCCCTGCGCGTGCATGGGATGGCCGTAGGCTCTGTCTCTGAAGAAGGCCTTCGCGATTCCCTTGCTTACTTTCGTCTTGCCCGAAATGTCTTTATTGATCCGCGCTGGGGTCGTGACATCGGCTTGTTCTTTCAGGCTTTTCAGGACAACGACGAAGCGTGGGACAGGCAGCTGGAACGGAAGACGGCCTACGCAACCCTGCGCGGACTCGGGCTCAGCCATCTGAGAAACTACTATGTGCTCCTTGGCACAGACCTAGATAGCGGCGTCGCGGGCAGTGAGCCCGGAGGCGCCGCCTGGGACTTTCTGTATCGCTCCCAGTTATTAAGTTATCGCCAGGGTTTGGAGATACTGGAAGTGCTGTCCGCTGCGGCCGAGGAGCACGCGCCACAACACGTGGCGGAGTATCAGTTTCGCCTCGGGAACTGGCACATGTGGAATGGCAAGTACCGCAGCGCCTGTGATGCATATGCGCTGGCCTGGTCTCTCGCTGCGCCTCCAGCGGGAGCCGCGCTGCGGGAGCAGATGGCCGAGCCCGCTGAATTGCCGGAAGATCAGGCACTCTGGGATGCACTCCAGTCCTCGGAAATACCCGAGCGCGCCACCATCGAGGCAAGTTTCAGCGTGTCGCAGCGCGGCAACGTCTCAGCGATGGACGCCAAGGTACTTGGAGGCAAATCCGACGCTTTGGCCGGACGTCTCGGGCGATGGATCAAAGACTCACACATACGCCCCGCAATCGTTGATGGGGCGTGTGCTGCCGGAGAGCTGAAAGGGAGGCGCTATCGCCTTCTTGATTAGACGAGGCCCCGAAGGGCGTGGCGTTAAGGGCCTTATGCTAGGGGCTTTGGCTTTATCGGCGTGCTGTTAGTGGCCTTGGCGCTCGTGGCCTTGGAGTAAGTGGCGTTGGAGTAAGTGGCCTTGGCGTAAGTGGCTTTAACGCTAGTGTCGTGGCACCCGTCCGTGAACAACCTGATCGCCGCCATGGCGGCGGGCATCCTGCAGGGCCATCTCACAGCGTCCGCGCCAGTGAGCCAGGGGCTCTGAACTTTCGAAGGCGCTGATACCGCAGCTGAGGGCGAGGGGTTTGCCGGAAGAGGTCGCTGCGCCAAGGCGCCGCGCGTTGCGCCGAATCCGATCTGCAACCGCTGTTGCGATGAACTCATTGCCTTCACTGATCAAGAGCGCAAAGCGATTCTCGTCAATGCGCGCCATGACATCGGTCTGGCGGATGCAGCCACGGGCGCGCTCCGCCGCCGCGCGCAGGAGTGTGAAGGCCGAATCTTCACCAATATCCCGACGCAAGGCCTCAAACCCATCGATACTCCAAATAAGCATCCACAATCCCGGGTTGGAACCGCGTTGCTCGTTCATCATCTCCAGGGCGAGATGGGAAAAGTGCGCTTCATTGGCCAGTCCTGTGAGGCCATCGTGGGTGGCGTCAAATTCGCTTTCCTGATTCCGATAAAGGAGCGTGAGCTGGGCGTTGATCCCTAAGGCGAGGCAATCGACGAGCTGGCGCGCGTTCAGTTGCTCACTCTCCTCAAGGGGTGAGGTCCGCACCATGGCGAGAGTGCCGAAGGCTTCCTCATCGGGCCACAACAACGGCGCACCGCAATAGCTGCGGAATCCTGAGCGCCGCTCAACAGACGCGTCCCAGCGAGCATCTTCCGTGACGTCGGCGACGCATAGGGGCTCGCGGCTTCGCAGCACTTCGTCACAGAGGTGAGTATCGTCGCGGCTGTCTCGCTCGCCGGGCCGTAGCTGCGGTGAATCGTCTGGTGAAGCGACGAGAATTTCGAACGAGGTCGGGTAGGCGGCGCGCATCAGACCGTGGTCAGCCTGGCTGCCCTGGCGGAGCACATCCACAACGGATGACCACTGTTCCAACATACTGTCATCGGGTCGGGGGTAAGGCATGGTCGAGGTACCTCGTGATGCGCTAGCTGGGCTATGCTCCCATCTTACGTTTTATAGCAGGGAAACCAACCGCGTGGGTGTTTTAATTCGCCATGAGCAATCGGCCGATACAACCGCTATCAGAGATGTGCTGGAGGCCGCGTTCGATACAGCCGCCGAGGCGAAAATCGTTGACGCTTTGCGGGCTGACGGCGCAGAAATTCTCTCTCTGGTGGCCGAAGATGCCGGCCAGATCGTGGGCTCCGTGGTGTTCTCTCCCGTGGAGCTTTCCGGGCATAGTGACCTAAATGTGGTAGGTCTGGCGCCCATCGGTGTTCTGCCCGCCCGGCAGGGCGAAAACGTTGGGGGCAAGCTCATTGAAGCCGGTGTTGCTGAGTGCGAAGAGCGTGGCGTGGAGGCGGTTTTTTTGCTTGGAGATCCCGCCTATTACGGTCGCTTTGGCTTTGGTCCAGCGGAATCCTTCGGCATCGACAGCGAGTATCAGGTGCCCGCCGGATATTTCATGGTTCGTGAGCTGAAGAGAGGCACCATGGCAAGAACTAGCGGCGGCACGATTCGATATCTGCCGGCGTTTCAGATGGTTTGAGCCCCACCAGACGCAGCCGTGCCGGTACCTTCTGATCCCTCTGCACTGATACTCGCGGCGATCGTCTTCGCCCTCTCGCAAGTTACGCTTGCTCTGGTGCTCCTTTTTCGGGAGCGCCCCCTAGGGCAGCAACAGTGGTTTTATGTGGCGTTCCTAGTGGCCACCGCAGGGTACCTTCTTCATCCCATCCTTTCTGGGCCTGGTGTCGATTTCGTGCTCTCAGTGCTTACGCTGTTGATTCCTGGTGCTTTTTTTCTATTCAGTCTGAGTCTGTTTGACGATGGCTTTGTATTGAGGGCCTGGCATTTCGTCGCCGTGGGGCTGACCGTGTTGCCGCCGATAGTCGCTGCCACCCTCGCTCTACTGGGCATGAACCCCATGTCCTTGCTACTTGTGGAATTGCCGCAAATGCTGGAATTCGTGATTCTGGCCTATGCGTTGGCGACTACGGTGCGGTTTTGGAGCGCAGATCTGGTGCCCAGCCGCCGGCCCCTGAGATTGTGGATCTCGGGCTTCGCAGGTTCCTACATTTTTTTGCTCGTGCTGCTCCGGGAACTCATCTTGCCCGAGAGCGAAGTCCTTGCCACGGTCCAGTACTTGCCACCGGCGTTGGTGATGCTGGCGACCAATGTCCTAATGCTGGGCTATCGAGGCGGATTATGGGCAGGCCGTACGCAAGGGACGCAAATACAGCGAGCAGCACCCAACCCGGTTGAGGATGCATCGGCGACTCCCAAGGTCGAAGACCGAGACAAGGAAGCCTTGGCGGCGCTTTCGCGGCTGATGAATGAGGAACACATCTATCGCGAGATGGGCCTGACATTGACCGATCTCGCCCGTAGATCGGAGATCCCTGCCTACCGCCTGAGGCAGCTGATCAACGCTGGCCTTGGCTACCGAAATTTCAATGATTTCCTGAATCGATACCGCATCGATGAGGCGGCGGAGCGCCTGCGGGACGCAGCGCAGCAGGACACACAGGTCCTTGTGATTGCCCTTGATGCCGGCTTCCGTTCCCTGAGCACCTTCAACAAGGCGTTCAAAGCGATGTTCTCGACTACGCCCACGGAGTATCGCCGGGCTGCCCTTGACACATAGCTTTCGCAAAATGCGAGCGGTGGCTTCGTCTCGACAAAAGTATCCTCAGCCGGCCCCTGTCGCCAAAAACAGGCCTTTTACCCAAAAATCTCTGACGAATTCGTTAAATCGCCTACAGGTCGTGCGCTGAAGCGGTGGCCAATGGCCGATTCATGGTCAAAAATGAGTCTCATGGTTGGGCTGAAAACTAAAATCAACGACCCAACGTCACAATAAGCTTCAGGCTGAAGCTGCGACGGTAAACATCGTTAAAGGCCAAGCGGCATCTTTTTGAACGTTTTTGTACGTTGGCCTGATCGGATAGCGCGGCGCGATGCGCCATGCGGGGGGTACAGTGAACACCTTACGGAAAGGCAGCAATGCCCGACGGTTTCCAGGCGCACTCAGAAATGTGGCGCTCGGGATTTGGTCGTTGTTTAGCGTGTCGACCTTTGGTCAGGATGGACAGGTTTTGTTCGGTACGTGCATTGCCTGTCACGGCGCAAACGGCTTCGGCAACACCGCTCTGGGTGCACCGGCAATTGCCGGGCAGCAGGAGAGCTACCTTCAGCGTCAGCTAGACAACTTCCGCAGTGGCGTTCGCGGCGCGGCCGACGGCGATAGCTATGGCGCTCAGATGGTCCCCTTCGCCATGCAGTTGGCCGATGACAATGCGGTCGCGGCCGTGGCCGCCTATGCTGCCTCGTTGCCGGTGGCGAGCGCCACATCTGTTGATACGGGAGACGCTCGCCGCGGTGCCAATCTCTACAACGGCAACTGCGGCGCCTGCCACGGTGGCAGCGGGGAGGGCAATGATGCCTTGAATTCACCGCGCCTCGCGGGGCTCGATGCGATCTACTTGAAGCGCCAATACGAAAGCTTTGCGAGCGGACTGCGTGGCGCCAATCCCGATGACCGTCTGGGTCGCCAGATGGCGATGATGGCGAAAACCTTGCCCGATGCTGCGGCCATCGATGATGTCATCGCCCATATCGTGGGCCTCAGTCAGGCGCAGTAATGGGCCGCCCAAGCGCACAGCGATGGATTCTGGCCGGCGCCCTCGGGGCCGGCGCGCTCGCCGTTGCGCCCTGGATTTTGTCCAGTGCCCACAGCGGTAGTGCAATGCCCTCCGGTATGGGCACCGAAGTGATCCGGACTTCAGTAGCGGCATCGCCAGTTCAGATCGGCGGCTCCGTCGATCTGGCTGCGAGCCATGTCGTTGCGAGCCATGTCGTTGCGAGCCATGTCGTTGCGAGCCATGTCGTTGGGAACAATGCAGCTGCGAATGCGCTGCAATCGGTGGCCTCCGTAGAGGAATACATCACCCTTTCGGACCGCTGCCCTCCGAGCTTTGAGCGCCTCGAAGGCGATGTCTGCAAACTGGTCACTCTTTACGATCCATACACCACGCTTCGTGGCCACGGCGTCGGCGGTACAAAGACTCGCCTACCGGAGGCCCGTGATGGGTTCACGGCCCAGCAGATCGACCTTGGCCGCTACCTGTTCTTTGATCCCATGCTTTCCGGCAATGGGACCGTGTCCTGCGCTAGCTGTCATCATCCGGACAAGGGGTTCAGCGATGATCTGCCCGTCAGCATCGGTGTGGCCGGAACGGAAACCCACCGAGCAGCGCCTACCCTGTGGAATAGCGCTTTTTTGAAGCGCCTTTTCTGGGACTCGCGCGCCAACTCGCTGGAAGAACAGGCCATGGGCCCTCTCTATGCGGCGGATGAAATGGGTAATACCCCCCAACAGTTGGAGCAGAGCCTTCAGGCCAATGCCGAGTACCGACGCCTTTTCGCCGAAGCGTTCCCGGGCAGCGAAAATATTGCCCTGCCCATGGTGTACACGGCCCTTTCTGCTTTCGAAGCCTCTCTGATTTCTCTCAACAGCCGCTACGATCGCTACGCCCATGGCTACCACGCGGCGCTTACTCAGGAAGAGATCGAAGGACTGAACGTGTTCCGCTCTTTTGTCGCTCGCTGTGCTGAATGCCATACGCCGCCGCTGTTCACCAATCAGCAGGTGGCCGCGATTGGTACGCCCGAACCGGAGGGCCGTCCCCTCGATGTGGGTGCCGAGAAAACCTATGGCTCCCCAAAACTCAAAGGGGCCTTCAAGGTGCCGACGCTCCGCAACATCGCTACGACAGCGCCCTACATGCACTCCGGTCGGTTTGGCACACTCCGGGAGGCCGTCGAGTTCTACAACGGTGGCCGAGGACATGCCGTTCCAGAAGGCGTCGAGATGCAATTGCACTGGCACATTTGGACTCCGAATCTCACGGACCACGAACTGGATCTCATCGTCGCGTTCCTGCAGACGCTGACGGACGAAACCTTTAAACCCGTGATTCCCGCGCGTGTGCCGTCGGGACTCACACCCATCAATCATCAACCCGATGCGCTGAATAATAAGTACGCCAGCGCCAACCAGTCAGGAGAATCACAATGAAAGCAACACTGATTGTCGGAGTTGCTGCCGTCGTCGCCTTCGGCGCCGGCATGTATATCGGCCAGCAGGGGGAGTCCACGGTTATCACCGATGGGAGTCGCAACGAGGCCTACGGTGGCGGTTTCCGAGCCGAGGAGAACTTCAATGCAGGGCAGGTAGCGGCGAGCTTCGAAGGGGGGGAAGTTCGCATCGTCAATGACGGAGAGTCGATTCAGGATGCGGTGAATGCTGCGTCTCCTGGCGACACGATCCGCATCATGCCCGGCACCTATTCTGAGACCGTGTACATCGATAAGGACGGCATTCGTCTTATCGGTGTGATCGAGGAAGGTAACTGGGCCACGATGGATGGCGAGCGTCGGTTGAACGACGCCGTGCTCTACTCGGGCAACAACATCGTGGTGGAAAACCTCAAGATCATCCACTACAAGGGCAACGCCATCATGGGGCAGGCGGGCAACAACTTTGAGATCCGCAACAACCTCATCGTCGATACCGGCGTCTACGGCATCTTCCCGCAGCTCGGCCAGAACGGCATTGTTGAGGGCAACGTGATCTCCGGTATTGAGGACGCTGCCATCTATGTGGGAATGAGCGACAACATTCACGTGTTCAACAATGAAGTGTTCGACAGCGTCGCCGGTATCGAGATCGAAAATAGCCGTCACGCCATCGTCGAAAACAACTATGTGCACGACAACACAGGTGGCATCCTCGCCTTCATCACTCCTGGGCTGCCGATCAAGACCACGCGCGATGTGATCATCCGTCACAACTTCGTGGTGAATAACAACACCGCAAACTTCGGCGCGCCCGGTTCTACCGTGTCAGGTATCCCTGCGGGAACCGGCGTCCTGATCATGGCCGCTGATGAAGTTGTCATCGAAGACAACATCATTACGGGCAACAAGACCGCGGGCGTCCTGGTGGTGGATCATGACAACGCCTCGAACGTCACCATGGACCCAGAGTCCGATCCCGTGCCGGACAGGGTCGCCATCCTCGACAACTTCATGATGAACAATGGATACGACACCATCGATGAGCTCAAGGCATTGATGCTCACGGAGCTAAAAACCGGCAATCCTGATATCGCCCGCGCAGGCACGGTGCGCGACGGCTGCATCAACAACCGTCACCGCTACACCGTGGTTGGACTGGGTGATTTTGCCGACTGCGATTTTGATAACACCGACAATATCGATACCTATCTCTTACCCGAGCCCGTTGCGGCACGGGAAATCGATCAGTCGGAGCAGGGCAAAATCACCTACCTCGGGATCTGCACGGGTTGTCACACCTACACGGGGCGGATGATCGGACCGCCGGTACAGGTGATTCAGGCCATGTACATGGATAACCCGGAGGGCCTTGCCGAATACATCGCACATCCCGTGAAGAAGCGTGAGGATTATCCGGAGATGCCTCCTCAGGACTACCTGTCCGACGAAGTGCGTCTCGCGGTGGCGGAGTACATGCTTGCGGTGACTAACTGATCTTTTGATGGGTCGTCCGCCGCGACCCTCCGGCTCAGAACGAAGACAGCCGCATCCAGCGGCCGTTTCTTCGTAGCCGCTCGCTAAGAGGGCGTAGTAATGGTTTCCCTGGGGAGACAGTCCAGAGCGGAGGCGCCCGGGCGTCCCAGGTGATAGCCCTGGCAGTAAGTCACACCCATCTCGCCGAGGGCTTTTAGTACTGCTTCGTTGTCGACGTGCTCGGCGATAGTAGGAATCTTGAGGATCGACGCGACGTCGATAAAAGACCTCACGGCGGCCAGGGCGAGTTCGTCATCAAGCATGCTGCTTACAAACTGACCATCAATCTTCATGTAGTTGAGGGGAAGGGATTTCAAGTATCCGTAAGACGCCATCCCCGATCCAAAATCATCAAGGGCAATATTCACGCCGAGTTTTTGCAGCCGCTCAAGAAACTCTCGGGCTAGGGGCAGATTTGAGATCATCGCCGTTTCCGTGATCTCAAAAACAATACGCTGGCGCTGTGATTCTTCGAGCGCCTCGAAGGCGGCAACCGTAAAGTCCTGAAACACTGGATCAGTAATGGAGACCCCCGACAGATTGACGAACAAGGTCGCGGATTCCAGTTTCTCTTCAGAAAGGAACTCGATGGCCCGGTTCGTCACCCATCGGTCGATACGGGTGATGAGCTTGAATCGTTCCGCCACCTGCAGAAAAGCCGCCGGAGGAATCAGCGTGTCGTCTTCGCCGACCATCCGCAGCAGCAGTTCCATACGTGGTTGGCTGCCGGCCCATTCCCTGCGCTGTGAGGGAACAATGGGTTGGAAGTGCGTCACAAATCGATCATTTTCCAGGGCTGCTTCGATTCGGCGAATCCACTGAGTCTCGCTGCGCTGGTTCACGATGGCTTCATCAGCGTCGGCATAGATGTGGACGCGGTCTCGGCCTGCCTCTTTCGCCGCATAGCATGCGGTGTCCGCCGCCTGCAGCACCGAAGAAACGTCTGCCCAGCCGCCATGCATCTGAACGAGGCCGATGCTGCTGCCAACCCGAAAACGGTGTTCTTCATGGACAAATCGGAAGTCCCGGATCTGCTGACAAACCTGTTCCGCAACGCGGGCCGTCTGCCTCGCTGGGCAGCGCTCAAGGATCATCCCGAATTCATCGCCGCCCAGACGCGCGACCGTATCGACGGAGCGCACAGAGCCGGCGAGGATCGATGCAACCTTCTGCAGAAGTTTGTCACCGATGGCGTGACCGCAGGTGTCATTCACGACTTTGAACTGATCGAGATCGATGTAGAGCACGCCATGCTCTGAGCCGGTGCTGGCCGCTTCGAGGAGCAGTTGCTCAAGGCGGCTTTCAAACTCAGCCCGGTTGCTCAGCCCCGTTAGGGAATCGTGTCGTGCGCGGTAGCGCATCTCACCCGAGAGGCGGCGCTGCTCCGTGACGTCGTGGAACACCATAACGGCACCGAGGAGGTCGCCCTCGTCATTGATGATTGGTGCTGCAGAATCTTCGATGCCATGTTCCGTGCCATTGCGGGCCAGCAGCATCGTGTCCGAGGAATTCTTGACGACTCGCTGATCTACCAGACACCGGCTAATGGGATTTTCTACGGGCTCTCGAGTTCCCTCCGTAACGAGGTGGTACACATCGTTAACGGATAGGCCACGGGCGATGTCCGGCGACCACCCTGTCAATCGCTCGGCGACTGGATTCAGCCAGGTTATGCGCCCGTAAGGATCGGTGGTAATGACCCCGTCGCCAATGGACTCGAGGGTGACGCGATGCAGCTCCCGCCCCTCGGAAACGGATTGCAATAGCGCTCGTCGCTCGGTGATGTCCTGAAATGCGCCAAAAAGCCGAACCGGCCTGCCCTCTTCGAACACCGCACAGCCCTGAGCGTGCACCCATATGCGTGCGCCGTTGGCGCGGATCAGCGGTACCTCCAGATCCCATGGCTGCCCGGTCTTCGTCGCCGTATCGACGGCAGCACCGACTTCCTCTCGAGCTTCCGGTGCATAGAAATTGATTGCGGACTGCAGGTCTGGCTCATAGTCGAGGGGTACGCCGTGGATCCGCTTCGTCTCGTCCGTCCAGATAAGGTCGTTGGTAAGCAGGTTGAGGTCCCAGCCCCCAATTCGGCCCAGGCGACCCGTCGATTCAAGGAGCGAACTCAACTGCTTCGAGTACGCTTCCTGTTCCTTCCGCTCCCGAATGTCGAGGTGTACGCCGAACATGCGGAGGGGATTACCCTCTTCGTCGCGCTCGACGACACGACCACGGGTCATGATCCAGATCCAGTGTCCATCCCTATGGCGCATGCGGATGTCGCACTCGAAATCTCTCGCGCCGCCGGTGAGATGCTTCTCGAGGTTGTCGCGCATCAATGCAAGATCATCAATGTGAATGCGACTCTCGAAGGTATCGATGCTGACCGGCTCTAGATCGGTTTTCGCATAGCCAATCAGGCTCGCCCAGCGCTCGTTAATGGCAACTTCATCGCGAACAACGTCAAACTCCCAGATTGCCACTTCCGTCGCTTCGATCACACTTGCAAGCTGGTGACGCTCGTCTTCCAGCTTTCGTTCTACGGCCTCAACGGCGGAAAGCTCTTCCACCAGTTCCTCAACGGCATCGTGAGGTGTTTTGGACGGTAAGTTCTTAAATGGCTTTAGCGGACGCCGAGTAAACAGTTCCGCCGTCGCGTCCGCCAGAGAGAGAAGCGTTTCTCTCTGGCCCGCGCTCAAGGTATTTGCCACAGCAGACATGACCGTGAGCGAACCCAGTGGCACACCGGCAATGACAATAGGCGCCGCCGCGAAGGAACGGATCCCCTTCAGGTCTTGCGTCGCGACGCTCTGATCTGAATCGATGTCGTCGATCTCAAAGAAGGCACTGCCCGCTTTCAGATCCGGAAGAATATTGGCAATTAAAGACCGCGCGTCTTCTCTGTCGATACCTGCGGTAGCACTGATCACGCTCTCAGGACCAAAGCCAACGGAGACCGCTGCGCTGCTGGTCGCACACGCCTGGCGCGCTGCCCGCGCTAGAGCGGCAACGCCTGAGTCGTCTTTCGCCTTTAGAAGACCCAGGGCTTCAAGAAGTTGAAGCCTGTGCTCCCCGGAACGATGTACAGCTGATTCAGGCATAACCCCGCCATTTACCCTCATTTTTAGTGTGGCTTCTACCGACGCTAGGAGCGCGAAGTTCTGGGCGCGCGTTGTGTCTATATTTTGACCAGCACCATAAGTGATACGCGAGCGTACCTAATTCCGCCCAATCTTTCGTCGGTCGACGGCCTGAACGCAAGAGTGAGGAGATCGCTGTTAGGGCAGCCTTCATCTCGAAGTGGCCGGCTACTTTTTGTGTTCAACAACATTCCTTTGGGTGGATCAGCGGCCCGCTTCTTTACTTCCTTTGAGGCCACAACTGAGGACGCGGTATCCATAGTCAAACGCATCCAGTTGCCTGAGATGACCGAAGCGTTCATCCCAGGCGCCGCTCTTGAGATCAGCGTTCAGCTCGAGGATTCTCTCGTCAATATTGTCGATCTTGGCGAAAGTCGACATGCCAGCTCGCACAATGGGATCGAGATAGGCCTCGGGACGTTGCCAGTAGGCGCAGAGAAAACCATCGGTGCAATCGGCTGGTATGGGTATGGACTCCTCAATGAGCGGGCCGGTAATGGCTTCCAGATCAGTGACGGTTGGAAACAGGTCTTCATCGAGTTCAATGATCTCTGGAAAGTATTCGGTGAGCCAGAAGCCGCTGGGAAAGCCGATCCAGGTGAACATGAGCAGGCGCCCCTGGGCGACCCGCAATGCTTCGTGGAGACCGCACCGCCAGTCGCTCCAGTGGTGGATCGAAAGAAAGATCGTCGCGGCGTCAAAGGTGTTATCGGCAAAGGGCAAAGCCTCCGCAATACCCTGCACGGCCGGTGCAGCGGTTTCCAGACGCTGGCGGATCATGACCTCTGAGGGTTCCAGCGCCGTGGTTTGACGAGCAGTGGATTCGTAGGATCCCGCGCCGGCTCCAATATTGAGGATCCGCCTACACGCGCCCAGGCGGCTCTCGATCACAGCGCCGATGCGATGATCGGGCAGTCGGGCACGGCGGTAGGTCTTACCTATGGTGTCGTAATGGGCGGGCATAACTGGAGCCTACTTACGCGCTGGCGTCATCATGGCGTGCGGGTCATCGATGCGTATCTTGTCCCATTGCAAGTCACTTGCTCATGCTTCGTCGAGCGTTGGCTTTAGGACTTCCATCAGCGGAGTCAGGTAGGACTTGTAGTCTCTCCACTTATGCAAGGAGGTCGTGTAGATCGGCTGGCGAACCTGAAACTGGCTTGCGGTTCGCACCGCGCCCGAAGTCTGGGAGGCCTCCAGGGCGTCTGGGCTCAGTTCGATTTCCAAATAATCACTGACACAGCGGGCCGTTGATGGAAAGTCAGCTACCAGATCTTCGTAGCTGATCTCGAGAAACCCGCCTGGCAGATTCTGACGCCAGTATTCCATGAGATCGCGATACTGCAGGTAGTAGCGACCAAGAGTCTGCTGATCCAGGTTGTATTGCAGTCGCGCACCAAAATCCTGCTCATAGAGCGAAAAGCAGTTCGCGACGGGATGGCGATGCATATGAATAATTTTGGCTCTCGGGAACAGACAGCGGATGAACCCGAGATTCACAAAGTTGCCCGGCATCTTGTCGACGAAAAACTCCGAAGGCGAGATATTTCGCCGGACGCGCATCAGATACTCTGCGGCAGCGCTGTTCCATGAACCGGGCGCCGCTTTTGTAAGTGCATCGATATCCTGCTCATCGCTGCCGAGCCGAGCGCACAGGACCTTCCTGATGTCTTCAATCTCCGTGCGCTCGCCAGCCGCAACAACGCGCGGCGATGCTGAGATAAGTCGTTCGAGCAGGGTGGTTCCAGATCGGGGCAGCCCCACAACAAAAATAGGATCTGTGGCGGCAGAGCCGGTGCGGCGACTTTCTTCCATGAATCTCGAGGTAAACACTGAGGTCACACGCCCGTAGAGCGCTCCGTTGAGGCCGATCACATCCGCCGCCGCTGCCAATCGCAGGGGTTTCTTGATCTCCTCGAGATAATCCCAGGCAGCTTGGTGACGACCCAGATCAGACGCCATCTTGTAGAGAGCGCCTAGTGCCTGCGCGCGATCCCGAGGTGAATTCGCGAAAGGTGCGCGAAGCGATCCATCTTGTTCGATCAATGTGCGTAGCTTGCGTGCGTCTTCATCCTCTTCGTGGAAACGCTTTGCTCTGGCCAGACTGAGATAGCCAAGGGCGGAGTCTGGGTAAGCTTTTATGGTTTCCCTGGAAAGCATCAGCGCTTTATCGAATTCTCCCAGGGTCAGGTAGTGCTGAGTGAGGACCTCGTTGACGCGCAGACTCGACGCACCGGCGGCGACCGCCTGGCGCAGCAGCGATTCTCCTCGCTCCGGATCTCCTGCCGCTAAAAACACAGTGCCTGACGTCAGCAGTGTCAACGGTGAGCGAGGTGAAGCCGCTAACGCTTTCTTCGCCGAATCCACCGCAAGTTTGAGATCGCCGTTCTGGTGCTGATGCCAGGCGATAGCATTCAGCGCATCGTTATCTTCAGGCAGGAGTTCGAGGAGTCTTTGGTAGACGACGATTGCCTCGGAACTCATGCCCATACTCTCTGCGATTCGAGCATAGAGGCGCACAGCCGCGGCGTCGCCGGGCGCAGTGCTCAGATACGCGCGGCACCGCGAGGCGCTCTCGGCGAACCGCCCCTCGCTATAGAGCGCCTGTGCTTCGGTGAACGCCGAGCTATCAGTCACGGGCAAAGCTGCCGGCTTTGCGAAGATAGCGCCGGGTATGAAGCCACTGGTTCAGGATTGAGCCGTCTCAAAGCTCGTGATGCTCTGAACGATTGATCTGCTCTACGGCTAAACGAAAAGCTTCAAGGGTCATGTCCTGCCACTGCCGGTAATCCAAAACGGTGCCAATAACATGATGCCGCAGACTGACGTATCCGTGGAGGATCGCCCATAGTCGCAGTGCGGCCCTCTGCCTAAGTGCCCGGCTCGACTCATCCGGTAGAAGGCGAGTGACGGACATCACTAATGCCTCGAAGGCCTCTCGGGCCGCCGCCGCCGCTTCGTCCGACGGGGTATAACCACCACCGGTTTCTCCAAAGATCAGCCGGTAATGCCCCTCATTATGCAGAGCGATATCGAGGTAATTCTTACCGCTGGCCAGTGCCGCCTCAACCGGGTCATCCATGCTGGAAACAGAGAGCACCGCATTGCGCACGAGGGCGAAGCCCTCCGCGTACAACTCATCGAGAACGCCTTGCTTACCCTGGAAGTGGCTGTAGATAGCAATGGTGGAGAGGCCAGCTCGTTGGCTGATAGCTCTGACGCTGAGCGCATCGAGGCCTTTCTCCAGTAATAACTCTGATGCGGCGGCCAGAATCTTGTCTTTGTTGCTCACGATCTGTATTTCGGACGACTAAAGTCTTGACACAGTAACATAACGGCGTTATTTTTACCATAACAACGTTATAAATATCCGGCGATCTTTAACGGATTTTTATTTTGCATGGGCAGATCGCTCGCTGTGGCGGCGATCCAATACGCAGAGGCACCACGATGTCTGAACATATTCTGGAAGCTGATTACCTCGTTATCGGCACGGGGGCGGTTGGCATGGCCTTCGCCGATATTTTGGTCAATGAATCCGATGCCACCATCGTTATGGTGGATCGCTACGCAAAACCGGGGGGGCATTGGAACGCGGCCTATCCCTTCGTCCAGCTTCATCAGCCGTCGCAGTTCTACGGCGTTAGCAGCCGAGAGCTGAGCAAGGGACGCCTTGAGCAGGGAGGCTGGAACGATGGCCTAAATGAGCTGGCCAGCGGCGCCGAAGTTAGTGCTTACTTTGATGATGTAATGCGGCATCAGTTTTTGCCGACGGGCCGTGTTAAATACTTCCCCATGTGCGATTACCGGGGTGATGCCACTTTTGTATCGACCGTCAGTGGCGACAGCTACACGGTGAATGTGAAGCGAAAAATCATTGATGCAACCATCCTGAAAACGAAGGTTCCCTCCACGCATACGCCCAACTTCTCCATCGAAGAGGGCGTCCCATTCATGCCGCTCAATGACCTGCCAAAGGTGACGGATCAGCCCGACCGATACGTGGTGGTGGGCGGTGGAAAGACAGGCATCGACGCATGCTTGTGGTTATTGCAGATGGGCTGCGACCCCGACCGTATCCAGTGGATTCGCCCGCGCGATGGATGGCTGCTCAATCGCCGCAATACCCAGCCGACGGAAGCGTTCTTTTACGATGTTTTTAATGCCCAGGCCGGCCTCATGGAGTCTGCGGCGCAGGCTGAATCGTTCGACGATCTTTTCTCCAGGCTCGAGGCCTGCGGCTATTTCCTGCGAATCGACCCCGATCACAAACCGGCCATGTTCCATGGCGCAACCATCTCGATGGCCGAACTGGAGGAACTTCGCAAAATCAAGGATGTGGTGCGCCTCGGTCGCATTACTCATCTGGGGACGGACGAAATCGTGTTTCAGCAGGGCCGTCTGCCCGTCGTGCCAAACAGTTTGTTCGTTGACTGTTCAGCGCGGCCTGTCGAGGACATTCGCGGCGTCCCGATTTTCAACGGCAACGTCGTTACGCCACAGATGGTGCGCTCCTATCAGCCCGTTTTCTCGGCGGCGCTGGCAGCGCACGTGGAACTCAACTACGAAGGTGATGAGGAGAAAAACCGCCTCTGCGCCGTCGTTCCACCTCCAGAGGCGGACACGGACTTTGCCAACTTCACCGCCATCGCGATGATGAATCAATACAATTGGGGCCAGGACGCCGCGCTCTCGGAGTGGATTCTCAACAACCGGCTGGACGGGTTCAGCCAAATGGTGCAAAGCGCTGCAGGCAATCCTGAGAAGGAGGCAATTTTGAAGAGCATGCGTGCCAATGGCCCCAGCGCCGTCATGAACCTCATGAAATTGGATCAGGAATACAAAGCATCTTTAGGGGAGAACGCGGCATGAATCAGTTTGAAGTACACCGGGAAAAACTGGAGTCCTTTCGCGTCGCAGAGCACCACGGTGCCGCGTTGGCCGACGGCGAAGTGCGCGTTGCCATCGACTTTTTCGCGTTCACCGCGAACAACATGACCTACGCCGCGGCGGGTGACATGCTGGGCTATTGGCAGTTTTTCCCCGTGCCAGGTGACGACGGCTACGGTGTCATCCCCGTGTGGGGTTTTGCTGACGTCGTGGAATCACGCTCGGAGGGTATCGCCGTGGGCGAGCGCCTCTACGGGTACTTCCCGCCTGCCAGCGAACTCGTCATGCTGCCTGTGAACGTCGAAGATCGCAGTTTGTTCGACGGTGCTGCCCATCGGCAGTCTCTTCCACCGCTTTACAACCGTTACCAACGCGTTCGCGCCGGCGGCGACGCCGTGGCCGAGCGGCTGCAGGCACTGCTGGGTCCGCTTTACAACACGGGCTATTGCCTGTGGGACCAGCTCAAGGAGAACAGTTACTACGGTGCCGAGCAGATACTGATCCTCAGCGCTTCGAGCAAGACGAGCATCGGTCTGGCCATTGCCCTGGCCGATGACGAAGGGGCTCCAAAAGTGATTGGTATGACCTCCGGTGGTAATGCCGACTTCGTCACCAACCTGGGTTATTACGATGAGACGTCCACCTACGACGGTGTTGCTGGCCTTGCCGGCGTACCCACGACCATTGTTGATATGGCGGGCAATGCGGGCACTGCAATGGCGCTCACAGAGCACCTTGGTGACCACCTCAAACGCTACATCAGTGTGGGCCTCACTCACTGGGATCAGGCGCAAGCCGGTCTCGGTGGCGACGATGAACGGAAGGAATTTTTCTTTGCGCCCACCTATATGCTTGAACGGGCTAAAGAAATGGCCCCGGGGGAGTTTCCGCGTCTCGCTCAGGGTTTCGTTGTGGAAGCTGCAGCAAGGTCGGGCAGCTGGCTGAAACTCGATGAGGTGGGTGGCGTCACCGCGCTTAGCGAGCGATACGCAGACATCTGTGCGGGTCGTATGAACCCGACAGAGGGACTCATCTGCAAAATGTAGCCCCGATGTGCCATGGGGAGCTGGTGATAGGGCGGATCAGCGCTGTCGGGTTTTGTACTGTTGATAAGAGATCAGGCAAACCACTACGGAGAGGGAGCAGCACATGACGACGGTCCCGGTCCAACCGGCTAGATCGTAGGCGAGGGTGCCGCTCCAGCTGCCGATGCCGCCGCCGAGAAACATGAGAGTAATGTAGAGACTCATCATTCGAGTCCTGACGGACGCGGGCTGACTCAGGCTGGTCATCCGGCCCGCGATGTCCACCGTGGGACCCACAATGCTGATCACCCCAATTGGTAGCAGCAAATACCACCAGGTACTGCCTGCGATGGCCAGGGTGCTGATACCCACCAGTTGACCCAGCGCCGCAAACACCCGGGCTCGCTCCGCACCAAGGCGATCTGCCAATTTGCCAAGGCGGGGCGTGAACAAAAGCCCCATCGCGGAAAACGCCGAGAGGTAACCCACCATATCCGTGCCCAGGCCCATCTCTTCGCTCGTCAGATGCAGACCAATGCCCATCCAGATGGCCAGGAAAATAGCGAAACTGAGTCCCTGAATGACACCGGAGATGACCACTCGCTGGTACTTCACGGCCAGTGACGCCAGAGAGCTCAGCAGGCTCATGTAGGAGGGCGCTTCGCTGTTGTCGTGTTCCTCCCGTTCCATCAGCGTGGGTAACACAACCGCTGACAGAGCCATCAGTACCGCGGCGATCCAGTAAACAGCTCTCCATCCCAAGTATTCACCGACCACACCCGAACCCAACCGTGAAAGCTGCACGCCGGCGATAACACCCGTCGTGAGCACGGCGGTCACGAACCCCAGTTGTTCGCCGTCGACGCGCTTTGAAGCGTAAGCCGGCAGCAAATACGGCGTGATAGTAAAGAAACCGAGCACCGTCGATGCCGCCAGAAAAACCGAAAAGCTGTCGACGGTCGCCATTGCAGCAAGTGCCAGCACTTGGGCGCTCAGGCAAACGGCCACAATGCGCCGGTTGCTCATGCGGTCACCAAGGGGTAACAACACCAGTACGCCTAGAGCGAGAGCCAGCTGATTAAGAGCCGGGACGGCGCCGACCAAGCCGTCGCTGACGCCAAAGCTCTCCGCGACGCTGCCGATGATCGGATGAATGTAGTAGGCATTCGCCGTCACAATCGCGGATGCCGCAGCCAGCAGCAGAATGCTACTTTTGGTCAGCTTTGCGGCAGGTGTGTTGATGACGGTGGAGCTCCGGTTAAGGGCGACCAAGAGTGGGGGCGCCATGATAGGGTTATCGCCCGTCCTTGAGAACACGGTGATTGCGATTCCCTGGTCCCTGTTACCGGCAGCGAATGCCTCTGCCATGACCTTTGTTCCCGAAAGGGCCAGTTGCGTCGGCGAGCCCGGCGCCGAGTTCGTGATGGGCGGAGTCGCCATGGCGGCGGCCATTGATGCGCTTGAACAATGGGCGAAACTTCCACTTTTTTGGGGGACGATTCAGTTCATCGGGCCTGGCCGCTTCCGGCAACCGCTGAAGATTACCTGCGAAGCGTTGAGCACTGGACGGAGCGTCCGTCAAGCAACGGCATCGCTGATCGATAATCGATGATCGACAGCGAGAGTAAACCGTTGACCGTCCCTCACCCCCTCGAATCGAGTGCGCCTCTTATTGTGTACTTTGATATCAAAAGCCCCTATGCCTTTGTTGCGTATCGCCCGACCCTGGCCTTGGAAGCCGAGTTGGGATTGCAGTTCGATTGGCGTCCCCTGACATTGGATATTCCCAGTTACTTAGGTTCTGCCCAGAAAAAGGACGGTGAGGTGGTGGCCTCTAGCGGCCGCAATGAAAAAATGTGGCGCGCTATTCGTTACTCCTACAAGGACGCCCGGCGCTACGCAGAGCGGCAGGGGCTGACGCTCAATGGAACGGAGAAGATCTGGGATTCGAGCATCGCCAATCTGGCTTTCTATTGGGTGGCGCTCAATCACCGAGACCGGCTTCCTGCTTTTCTCCATGCGGTGTATCCGCCGTTCTGGCGCCGCGAGCTCGATATTGAGGATCTGGCCGTCGTGAAAGGCCTGTTGGATTCCACGGGCGTGAACTCTACTGGCTTCGAGCAGTTCGAATCGGGTAACGGGCGTCAGGTGCACGACGCCCTTCAGCACAGCTTTCACCCGGCGGGCATTTACGGCGTCCCAACATATGTTCTCGAAGGACAGGTTTTTATAGGGCGGGAGCACATCCCTTATCTTCGTTGGGCGCTCGCCGGCCGCAACGGGCCCGCGCCAGATATCGCCTACGAGATCGCCTCATGATCATTGCCTACACAGACTTCAAGTCACCCGCCGCGTATCTGGCATTTAGAGGAACCCGCGAGCTCGCGACGGAGCTGAATGTGGCCGTGGAGTGGCGGCCCTTTCGTAGCTCAGAACGCGCGGCGCCCACGCGGGTCGCAGACCAGACCGTTACGGCGAATCATATGCGGGCTCGGGCTGAAACCAGGCGGGCCCTCCACGCGCACTACGCTAGCGCGCGAGGGCTGACCCTGAACTGGCCCGAGAGGGCTTTGGCGAGTGATGTGGCGCTGGGCGCGCTGGCTTGCCTGGGCGGTGACCCAGAGCCGTTTATGACGGCAGCGTTCAATGCGTACTGGATCGACAATCGGGATCTCGATGATCCACAGGTGGTGCAGGCGCTGCTCGCCCAGGCAGGAGCCGTAATCGAAGTCTTCGACGAAGAGGGTCTTCGCAGTGCTCTCGATACGGTGCAGACCCAGGCCGAGGCTGAAGGTGTCGTCGACGCCCCGGCATTCGTTGTCGAAGACCAGCTCTTCGTAGGCCGTGAGCACTTCCCATGGATTCGGGAGCTGCTCACGGCAAGCTAAAGCCAGACCGCTCTCAAGAAGCCGGGTGCGGATCGGCGCAGCCCGGAACGACTATTCTACTCAGAACAGTGAGGCGTGCTGGCCTCCATCGATAACGATGTTCTGACCGACAATAAAGCGCGAGAGGGGGCTGCAAAGGAGCGCTGCCATGGGGGCTAAATCATCGGCGTCGGCGACAAAACCCGCTGGGATTCGGTTGTTTGTGAGGAAATGATTCATGCAGGTTTCCTCGTCTTCCGGTAAACCGAAAGCCTCAGCATAGATCGGCAGAAGCTCAGCCGCGCCTTCCGTGGCGAACATGCCGGGCAGCAGGTTGTTGATGTTCACGCCATACTGCGCCACTTCCCTGGATACGGATGCCGTGTAGTTGATGAGTGCGGAACGGGCCGGTCCGGACATCAGTCGCCAGATCATGGGGTTCTTCGCCGAGAAGGTGGCGATGTTCACGATGCGCCCCCAGCCCTTCTCCTTCATAGCCGGTAGGTAGTTCCGCATGAGTTCGATAGGCCCGATGAGCGCCGTCTCCACCGAGTTCCTCCACATGTCTGCGGTGACCTCCAGGAAGTTGCCGTTCGGCGGTGGCGGTTTGATGGTGATCGCCAGAATGTCTGGGTCGGGGCAGGCTGCGAAGAGCGCCTGCCGGCCTTCCTCCGTCGATGAGTCCGCGACGATGGGGGTGACAGGGACGCCGTACTTCTCGGACATTTCTTCCGCTGCTTTGCGCAGACGTTCTTCCCGGCGCGCCGTAAGCACCAGTTCAGCGCCAGCTTCTGCCAGACGCTCTGCCGTAGCGCGACCCATGCCGGCACTACCGCCCGCCATGATCGCCTTTTTACCTTTTATCTGTAGATCCATGGTGTTCTGTTTGCTCCAAATGTATGAAATAGCGGGTACAGCTATGCCTCGCCCGGTTCCGTTGATGCGCGGCCGGGTTGATCTCTCGATGGCGGATTACTTCTTGGGGACGCCCAGCTTTTGCAGACGCCAGCGCAGGGTTTCGATGCGATCCTGACCGAAGAACGGTTCGCCTCGCAGTGCCATGGTGGGTACGCCCCAGTGGCCAATGGCTTCGAGGTCTTCATGGTTATGTTCGATGGCGTCGAGGTGATCACCGTCGGCGATTGCAGCGTCCATAGCCGCAAGGTCCAGACCCACACTGCTTGCAGCGTTGGCAAGGTGGTCGCCCTGATCCCAGCCTTCCGTGCCGCCAAAGATCATCCGTGACACCGCCGCAGCAAACTCAATGCCTTTGCCCCGGCGTTCTGCCTCTACGCCAAGAGACGAAAGGCGGTAGATGTACGGTTGTTTTTCTGAGACCTCCAGGGTTTCGAAGTTCTGCACAATGGGATCGGGGTTTGGCCATGCGAAGGGCAGACCTAAAAACTCGGCGCGCCGGAACGAGTCCATGACGATATACATCGCCGGCTTGCGGTTTTCCTTATTGAACAATGTTGCCTTGGTGCGAATGGCAATGGGGAAGACGACGCGCAGTCGCACTTCCACGTCGTAGTCCTCCTCCAACTTCAGAAGGTCTGGCGTGACCAGGTAAGAGTAAGGGCTGCGGAATGACCAGAAAACATCAACGGGCTCTGCCATGACGGGTTACCTTGGTTTGTTGTTATTAACGCTGTGCATCATGCCCCGGCGACAGCACGACGACGAGGGTCCAAACGGCCAACTTATGACCAAATATGGCCAATTAGCGATGTTGCTGAAGTCGGTATTGTCGGGGCGTTTGGCCTGTCCAGCGTTTGAATGCGCGATTGAAGTGGGAAGGATTGTCGAAACCGAGCTCGTAGCCGATGGATGCCACGCTGCTGGTGCTCCCGCGAAGTAGTCGTGAAGCCGAGTCCTGCCGGATGTCGTCGAGAATCCGTTGGTAGCTTGTGCCCTGTTCCTTCAAGTGTCGACGAAGCGAGCGCGATGACATGTGAAGCATCGCTGCTGCTTGTTCGAGGCCCGGTGGTGCTGCAACGTGATCGATAATCAGGGCTGTGACCCGGCCCATCAGCCCCTCTTCAAGCCGGGCCGCCTCCAGTTGCCGCTCGCAGCTTTCCATAAGCAGCCTGAGCGTTTGAGGGTCGGCCTGTTGAATCGGTCGATCAAAGAGCGTTGGGTTTAGGAAGAGTCGGGATTGTTCCAGCGAGAAACTCAGGGGAAAACCGAAACTGTCTTTCACGTCCTCAAAGCCTTCGGGCTGAGCGATGGAAAGCTCGAGGCGGGTCACGAGATGGGCGCCTGAAAGCGCACTGCGAAGCACCGAATCGACAAACAGCGAGAAAGTGGTGGTTGCGAAGTAGATGACCTGCGGACTGCGGACCTGCGGCTCTATCAGAAAGTGCGGATCGCCCTCGGAAAGACCATTGTGCAGTTTGAGCGTTCGCGTGTAGATGGTGCTGTAGCGTTCGATCCACTGAAGCGCCCGCGTCACGCTGCCACTGTTCGCGACCGTGAGCAGGAACAGGTTCGACTGCAGAAGACTGATGTCTCGCCCCACCCGCAGGGAAAGGTGAGGATCGTTGGATACTTCGATCGCGCGGGTGATAAAGCGCTCGTGCTGCTCGGGGCTCAGGCGATAGGTTTCATCCTCCAGATCCGCCCGCTTAATTCCAGTGCCATCCAGCAGCGCCTCCGAAGTATGACCCTCCTGCATCAGCGTCTGGAGCAGGACACGCGGGAAGTTTGGCAGGTGAGAGGGCGCGCTCACTGTATTGATCTGGGCCCGTAAAGCGGGCACGGTTCTCCTTTAAAACGAAAGACGTGCCGCTGATCATAGCAGTCGCGTCCCCATTCCGAATTGAGAGGGCAAGCGGCACGATGAAGAAAAAAGCCTACGAGAATGAACTTCGCCGACTGCAGGTCGAGCTCTGTGAAATGCAGGACTGGGTGAAGTCCACGGGACAGCGCGTGATTATTGTTTTTGAGGGTCGCGATGCTGCGGGCAAGGGCGGGTGCATTCGTGCGTTGACGGCCCGCGTCAGTAGTCGCGTGTTCCGCGTGGTCGCTCTGCCCAAACCCTCCGACCGAGAAAAAAGCCAGATCTACATGCAGCGCTACATCAACCACTTTCCCGCGGCAGGCGAGATCGTGATCTTTGATCGCAGTTGGTACAACCGCGCGGGCGTTGAGCGCGTGATGGGCTTCTGCTCGGATGAGGAGTATCACCGCTTCCTTCGCGAATGCCCCAACTTCGAGCGCAGCATGATCGTCGACAACGGAGTCCACCTCGTGAAGTACTGGCTTGAGGTGAGCGAAGAAGAGCAGGAGAGCCGCTTCCGGGATCGCATTGAAGATCCCGTGAAGCAATGGAAGCTGTCGCCCATGGATTTACCGTCTCGACGCAAGTGGTTCGAGTATTCGCGTGCCCGCGACGCCATGTTTGCGGCGACGGATACCCCGGAGTCGCCATGGAATGTGGTGCGCAGCGATGACAAACGGCGAGCCCGGCTGAACCTGATCGCCCATCTACTGGAGCAATTACCTTACGAGCGCAGCGTCCGCGATTCGGTGCATTTGCCCGAGCGGGATATGGAGCATGCCTACGACGATAAGGCGTCCATGGAAGGGCGTCGCTATGTCGCGGAGCGCTACTGAGCGCTCACCAATCTGTTGACCGCAGACCGCAGACCCCCGTAACTACCGGACTACCCGCTCATCTCGGCTGCTCACAGGCAGCCCGCGAGGCTTCCTAAGCTTGTGGGATGAAAGTGCCGTGGAACCCGAGTGGGACGGCACGCGGCATGGTGGCCCGGGCAATAGGGCCTGCTGAGATATCGTTGGCTCTGAAGACATTGAGCTCGGTTTCACCGCGCACGCAGTCGAGGCAGGTTTGCAGGAACCACTCGCTACCTGCGCCCGCGACGCGCAGAGGTTCCTCACCAAAGGTACCGTAGGGGAACAGATATCGACCGGTCTCGCCCCTGTTCGGTGACCAAAGTACCAGGGATTCTCGCCAGCGGCCCTGGTCATCGAGAGATTCGCCGACACCGTGCATGACCCGGTTGGGGTCGTTGCTGCTTTCGTCGAAGCCAGGAAATTCGAAGATGGTTTCGCTGACGTCCAGACGTGCTTCACCGGTGTCGAGATTTGCGACGATGGTCGCCGCCCGGGCTTGATTGACGGGTGTTTCGAGACCGCTACGCATCAATTGACGCATGCCTGTTGCCATGATGCCCGGATCTTCGTGCCAGGAGAGCTGAATACGAACCTCGCGACCGACTTCACTGGCATGTCCAAAATGGAAGACGAACCCCTCGGGCAGTTCAAACCACTGCTGGCTGGAGAGATCGTTCTTGTCGACGAGAAGCAGACGAGACCCGAGATCGGGCTCCCAACGAAAACGATCGACGAAGGTCTCCCCATGCTCGGCTTTGGAGTGGTAAGGCGGAATGACGAACGTCAGGTAGCGTTCCGAAATTGCGAAATCGTGGAGGTAGCCGGCAAAAGGCAGACGTATGGCGTTTACATTCTTCAGGCCCGCTACGGGATCGATGTGATAGACCACGATCAAGCCGCTGCCGCCCGAGTAAGGCGCAAAGCCAAAGTTCCACAGCGTGCCATCCCGATCCACAAGGGGGTGGGCTGAGAACGGCATATGCTTCATGTCGGCACGCCAGGTCTTGATGCCGCGGCTTTCCAGGGTCACCGGGTCAACGCGATAGGCACTTCCGCCCTCCCACAGTGCGAGGACTTCATCGCCCCAGATTTGCAGCGCTGTGTTTGCGACATTTTGGGTGTCATTGTTCCGCCCCGGCTGTGCATCGGCGAAGACTGTGCCCGCTCCATCAAAAAGAAAGCGGCCTGCGTCTTCTTCCAGCAGGTACTTTTCGGTTTCGATAAACCGGCCCCGATGACTGATGCGCCCGTCGGCAATGGTGAATTGCTGGATCATGCCATCGCCGTCGAACCAGTGGTCGTAGCGAAGGTCGCCGCGATCAAAACGCGCAGGACCATTGCGGAGCAGGACACCATTGAGCTCAGGAGGTAGGTCGCCGTGTACGGACATTTCCAGAACAGGAAGCTCCCTTTCCGTGACAGACGTCCAGCCCAGCAGCCAATGTGGCTCAGCTGCCGATGCGAGGAGCGGCAATGCATGGCCTGGGCCCAGCGCGCAGGCGCCACCGAGGGCGCTCATCTGGCGGAGAAAAGATCGGCGATCCATGCGTTTCGCTCCTATGGGGTTTTTCGAGTATAGGGTTCTTCGAGGCCGTGGCAGGCTGTGAGGGCGAGATTGAATTCGGGTCACCCCTGCTGTGCTGACACGGTAGGGTCTAGCGCAGATTGATCTCGATGGCTGTCTCGCCACTCACGGTGAACATCGCCTCTTCGAACTCGGGCTTTCCGAAGCGTCCGACGTTATTGCTAAATCCATAGCCCTCGCTGGGAATGCCCAGCATGTTGCTGTCGAGCTCACCGTTTGCATTCGCGTCGTGATACAGCATCACCGCGTACTCCCCCGCTTCGAGATTGGCAAAGATTACGCGTACCTTGCCACCGGTTACGCTGTCCTTGGTGCTTGCCACCGGCGGGCCGCCATTCCAGGCCTCGGCGGTGTTGTACACGGCGACCATCATGGATCCGCCGATCTCCTTGACCTCGGTAATGTCGACGGTCAGTTGATCGGCAGAAGCCGATGCGGCAAAAAAACCAGTAGCAAGCACCGAACCGGCTGCAAGACTGGCCTTCAGAAAGCTATGGGGACGGGTTCTCATGAAGGCATTCCTTGATGACATTCATTCAAGAGTAGCGGGCTACGTCCAAAGGTGCACGGTTCTGCGCCGGGTTGTCGCCAGGGAGCGACGAAAAGCTATTGGCGGTTACAATTTAATCGATGACTTTCACTCGGAAAATTCTGCTCGGACTTATCCTGGGCACTGCCCTCGGGCTTTTCTTTGGCGAGGACGTCGGCGGGCTGTCGATTGCTGGCGAGGTCTACATTGGCCTACTGCAGATGACGGTCTTGCCGTACATCATGCTATCGCTTATCGCCAATCTCGGTCAGATCAGCTGGAGCGAGGGGCGAGGGTTGCTGACGACGCTCATCGCAGTCTTTTTGGTTTTTCTTCTTGGCGGCGGGGCGGTGCTCATGCTCACCCCCCTCGCATTCCCGCCGGCAACGGCCGCGGCATTCTTCAGCAATGCACTGGTGGAGGCGCCGGCCGTCATCGACTTTGTCGGTCTTTACGTTCCGGCCAACCCTTTTGCGTCCATGGCGGACAACCTGGTCCCCGCCGTCGTGCTGTTCAGCATTTTCCTGGGTATTGGCCTCTCTCAGGTGCCCGGTAGCGATGGCCTCCTAAAGTCCCTCGACGTGCTCGCCGATGGGCTCAATCGGGTGAACAAACTGGTTATCAAGCTCACGCCTTACGGTGTATTTGCCATCGCGGCGGGCACTGCGGGAACCATGTCTTTGGAAGAGCTGGGGCGACTTCAGGGATTCCTCATCAGTTACACCCTGCTGGTGGTGGCAGTTACATTCGTCGCACTGCCGTTTTTGGTCAGCGCGGTGACCCCGTTCAGCGTTCGAGAGCTGTTATCGGTACCACGCGATTCGCTCATCACCATCTTTGCGGCCGCGAAGATCATTGTCTTGATGCCGCAGCTTATTGAAAACATCCGTGAGCTTTTCCGGCGACACGACCTGCTAGATGATGAGGTTGAACACGGCAGCGGCATTCTCATGCCCCTTGCCTATCCGTTTCCAAATCTGGGCACCTACCTGATTCTGAGCTTCATCGCCTTTGCGGCCTGGTTCCTTGGGCGACCGCTGGATGTTGCCGACACCATGACCCTCGAGGCCACATCCTTCTTCTCAAGCTTTGTGGCGCCCATCGTTGGCATTCCGTTTCTTCTGGATACTTTGCAGCTGCCGGCGGATGTGATGGAGCTGTTTGTGGTGTCTACCGTGTACACAGACCGTATTCGAGTGGTGCTGGGCGCCATGCATTTGTTGGCGCTCACGACCGTTGTACTCGCAATCCGGCGCGGCGTATTCCAGGTCAACGCGCGCAAGCTGGCGATTGCCTTGATGCTGACGGTGCTCAGCATTGGCGCGGCACTTCTGGGCACTCGCATCTGGCTGCAGCAAACGGTGGCGGGGAATTACGACGGTGATCGTCAGCTTCTCCACATCGAGTGGATGAATCGCCCTGTTGATGCGGTTTCGTACCGCACCGAATTTCCCTCTATCGACGACACTGCGACGCCGCGGTTAGCGCGCATTGAAACGCGCAGCACGGTGCGGGTGGGTTACCTACCCGACGCGCTGCCCTGGGCATTCCGCAATGAAAGTGGCGTGACGACAGGCTTCGACATGGAAATGGCCCATGCCCTTGCCACGGATCTCGGCGTCAACCTTGAACTCATCCGCCTTGAAGAGGCCGAGATCGTGCCGTTACTGGAGAGCGGCCAGACTGACATCGTTATGTCAGGGCTCGGGCGAACTGCAGACCGACTGCGACGCTATCGCTTTGCGGGTCATCCGGTCGATCTCACCCTGGGTTTTCTTGTTCCTGACCACCGCCGCAAGCTCTTTGCCAGTGCAGCCGAATTGGCGGATCGCGACGACCTTTCTGTGGCCATCGTGCAGAAGGACCCGGCTTTCCGTCGCCAGATTGCGCAGCTTTTGCCCAATGCATCGGTAGAGATCGTCGATAGCCCGCGAGCGTTCCTGAGGGGAGAGCGCGACGATCTGGACGCCGTAATGTATTCGGCAGAGGGCGGCGCGGCCTGGACACTCATTTACCCCGACTACTCCATCGTTGTACCCCAGCCGATACTGGCTCAGCTAGCGACGGGCTACATTGTTCCCGCTGACGATGATGGCTGGGCGCGCTATATCGATGAGTGGGTGCGTCTTAAACGGCGTGATGGAACCACCGAAGCGCTTTTTGATCACTGGATTGAGGGCGGCGGGGCGCAGTCGAAGGCGCCACGCTGGTCTATCGCTCGCGATGTCTTGGGGTGGGGAGAGGAACGCCAGGAGTGATGCGTGCTCCGGGATTTCTGCTACCTTGATGCTCCCAGTTTTGGAGCATTGTCATGAGCATTGTCATGAGCTTTGTTATGAGCACTGTCATGAGGACAGCCGAACCACTTTTCTTGCTGTTGCTCCCGCTGCTGGTCCTGCTGTCGACCTCAGTGGTGCACGCGCAGCCCCCGCGTGATGCTAGCAATGGAGAGATTTTCCTCCGTGAAAACGGTGAGGTCCTCGCCTACCGCGACTCGAGCGAATCGTGGGTCCCCCTCGAGGAGTTCTGGGTGAGCTACGCACGGAATTCAGAAGGTCGGTTCTGGGGCAAAACCGCGGACTACCCGGTGTACAGTAAAGTGGCGGAGCACGACACGTTGCTCGAGGTGCGGGATGAGGGCGTCTGCCTCATGTATTTCTTCCACACGCGCTGGCGACGGGCGCAGGATGTCAGGCGTTGGGATCCAATGCAGAACGAGGTATTGGGCTGCCCTCACGTCTTCGATTGACTGTGCCTTCAAATTTCGAGACCGTTTCAGTCCATCGAGCGACAGGCTCCCCGGGTTGCAAAAAGCCCGTGAAGTCCGATACGGAATATTTAAACAGCTCGCGGATCTTGAAAGGCAGGGATTTATGAGCAGCCCGTTTTTCTTTGGTGTGGGTGGGGTGGTCAGCGCCGACATTGCGGTACCCAATCATCCAGCACAACTCGCGTTCTACGCTCAGGTGCTGACTTCGGGAGCTACGCCCCACTGGCGTGAAGATCTCCTCAACGCCCAGGAAACACCGATTATTGGACTCGGAGAACGTTCCGCCGAGTGGGAGATGCTGCCCCTACAGTGGATGCCGCATATTCAGGTTGAAGATGTAGCCAAGAGCGTGACTCAGGCCATCGAGCGAGGCGGCGTGGAGCTTATCCATGGCCGTGATGAGAACGGCCACAGCATCTGGGCCGGGATCTCAGATCCTCAGGGCGCTGCATTTGGCATCATTCCCGTGATCGAGGCCAACACAGAGGGCTATGAGCAATCCACGGGCACGGGGCATATCGCCGAGCTGTCGCTGATCTCATCGGCGAGCGATGAACTCGCAGAGTTTTACGCGGCGGTCGTTGGCTGGGACGCTCGGATCCACGGCAAAGGGGCACAGATCCAATTGCTATCCGATGGTGCATGGGCTGCGAGCATCGAAGTCGCACGCACGCCTGATGAGACCCGTCCCCGGGTGTGGATTCTCTGGCTGACCGTGGATGATCTTCAGGAAGGTCTAGAGCGCCTCGAGAAAAGTGGAGGTTCCGTCGTCGATGGATCTGCGGACCTGGGGCGAGCCCTAGTCAAGGATCCGCAGGGTATCGCCTTTGGATTAATCGCCCGTTGAGCCTATCGGCGAGAGACCACACCGACTGCGGTGCTCCTAGCGTCGCACTGGTATTGCTTCCACGGCCTCACGTTCGCGCCGGCGGCGCTCCGGGGCATAGTGGCGAATTAGCGCTTTATTGGTCGTGCTCTGTACCAGCAGACTAAATAGTACGACGCCGAATACCATGGACTGAATCGTATACCAGTACTCAAGTTCGATCGGCAATGCGAGAGCGAGCGCCAGCGCAATTACGCCGCGCAAACCACCCCACACCAGGACAAACTGCCAGGCCCATGGAATCTTCTTCCCTGTGAGGCCAGCAATGCCGCCGCAGGTCACGATGGCGACCAAGCGAGCTGCCAGTGCAGCGCCAATGGCGATCAGCATGGCCAGCCAATGGGACTCGAACATGCCGAGGGTGATCACGATACCCATGATGACGAATAAGATGCTGTTGAGGAGCTCGCTGGACCACTCCCAAGTGTGAGCCAGTCCCTCCGCCACGCTGCTCTCAACGTCTTTCAGGAAGCCTCGCACCACAAGAGCGGCTACCATCACGGCCATGATGCCGGACACGTTGAGCGTGTGCTCTGCAAGCAGGAAGCTGCCAAAGGCGGTAAAGAGGAGAACGACGGTTGTATTCGCCGGTCGCCCAAGCAGGAGCAGGGCGATGCTGGCGAGCAGGCCCGTGACCAGGCCCAAACAGGCGCCGCCAATGAAGACAGCAAAAAATAGCGTGAGTCCATTGCCGCTAATCATGTCAGGGCTGAGGGCGATGCTCAGTACCAGTGAAAACAACACCACCGCCGTTGCGTCGTTGAAGAGACTTTCGCCTTCAAACAGCATCGCAAGATCTTCCGGTGCCTTGGCATCCCTAAGCTGGCTGATCACTGATGCCGGATCCGTCGCGGCAAGGATTGCGCCGGTGAGCAATGCTGCTGGCCACGGGAACCCAGTTGGATGGGCGATGCCAATGTAAACCAGTGCTGCCGTCACCGCACAGCTGATGAGAACCCCGGCCGTAGACATGAGCAGTACCGGCCACAGCCACTTCTTCAGGAGTTTCGTATCGAGGTGCCACGCTGCTTCGAAGACCAGCACTGGGAGGATTACGAAGAAGACTACGTCCTGCAGGCTCTCTGCACGAATACCCGTGTCGAAGCCGACGACGCCCACGAGCTGGCCGACGATAAATCCGCACAGCACGCATGCGAGGGCCAAATCCAGCTTGGTGAATCGCCGCAGTAGGGCTGCTACCAGCGTGATGGCAACCAGCGCCAGTGTTTGCTCAACGATGGTAACGATCATGGTTTGGAGGCCGCGATCACGTGCTCGTATTCTGTGCGAGTGCCGGGTAGGGGATGGAGGTCTGCCATGTTGTGGGACGCTCCACCCGCTTCAATGACCCGCATGTGTTTGCGTTCGAGGCCCCGAGGTTCCGCGACGCCACAGCTGTGGGCAATCACACCGACGCCGTACCCGACGGCCTTCGCGTAAGCCGCAACGCGCTTGCGTTTTTCGTCGGGGACAAGACCACGCTGCAGCTCCTTATTGTGAGTGGTGATGCCGGTCGGGCAGGTGTTCTTGTTGCACTGGAGCGCTTGAATACATCCCAGAGCAAACATGAATCCGCGCGCAGAGGTGCAGAAGTCAGCGCCACAGGCGAGGGCCCAGGCGACTTTGCCCGGATTGATCATCTTGCCTGAGGCGATGATCTTGATGCGTTCCCGCAGTCCAAACTCGTGGAGGAGGTCCACGACCAGGGGCAGACTCTCGTTGAGGGGCATGCCCATGTAATCGATAAGTGCCTCCGGGGCTGCACCGGTGCCGCCGTCGGCGCTGTCGATGGTGATGAAGTCTGGCGCTGAGTTGGAGCCACGAGCGTGGATGGTTTGAAAAAGCTCGTGGAAGAAATCCAGTTGCCCGACCACCATCTTGAAGCCCGTCGGTTTGCCCGTCACGGTGCGAACACGGTCGATCATATTGAGCAGGTCATCGACAGAGCGGATGTCCACGTGGCCGTTGGGGCTGATGGAGTCGCTATGCTCCTCGATACCCCGAATCCTGGCGATCTCGGCGGTTACCTTGCCGCCGGGGAGAATGCCGCCTTTGCCAGGTTTGGCGCCCTGACTCATCTTGATTTCGAACATGCGCACCTGTTCGTGAGCGGCGACTTCTTTTAGCTTGCTATCGTCGAGGTTACCTTGCTTGTCGCGTACGCCGTATTTCGCGGTGCCGATCTGAAATACGATGTCGCAACCACCCTGGAGGTGACAGGGCGAGAGTCCGCCCTCGCCGGTATTCATCCAGATGCCGGCTTCACCTGCACCCTCCGCGAGGGCGATAACCGCGGGCTTTGAAATGGCGCCATAACTCATCCCCGAAACATTGAGGATGGAGGAGGTGGTGTAGGGCTTCTCGCAGCTGTCCGCACCGACGGTTACGGGTCGCGGTTCCACCGCATCTCGCTCGAGGGTTGGGAAAGCGCTGTTCAGAAAAATGATATCGCCCTCCTGATCCAAGGGGCGTGTCGAGCCAAAGGCGACGGTGGAATCGACCTGCTTGGCCGCCCGGTAGACCCAGCTGCGCTCGGCGCGATTGAAAGGGAGTTCCTCGCGATCCAGCGCAAAAAAGTACTGGCGAAAGAATTCGCCGAGGTGCTCGAAGAAATAGCGGAAGCGACCCACCACCGGGTAATTGCGGCGGATAGTCTGCTCCGTCTGCGTGATATCGACCAGGTACATCACCAGGATGGTGAGTACCCCGATGATCACCAGGAACGCCAGCAAGAGCGCACTGCCCTCGATGATTCCCTGGGCTAATAGATGCAGCTCCGACATTTCCATGAGCGTATCCCCCTTCGCTTTATGTTTATTAGATCGAACAGGTCAGTTGGCCCAAACGCTCGGTCAACTTCTGGTTCTCAGTGTAATCGATAGGTACCACTAAAAGGCTAGGCCCTTGATGGGTTGCTGCCTGCTCGAGTCCCCCGTGTACATCAGTGCTACTTTCGATGCGCTGGTAATCCCAGGCAAAGGCGGCTGCAAGAGCCTCCCAGTCTGGATTGCCGAAGGACAGATCCGTGTGGCGGCCGAACTGCTGCCACTGCTTCCAGGCGATGAGGCCATAGGCGTTGTCCTCCCACACCATGACGGTGATGTTGCTGGAGAGCCGACGCGCCGTCTCCATTTCCTGAACGTTCATCAGGAAGCCGGCATCACCGCAAATAGACAGGATCTTACGGTCGGGATCCACCAGCGAGGCGGCAATCGCGCCGGGCAGGGCAAAGCCCATGGAGCAGAAGCCGTTGGGGATCAGGCAACCATTGGGTGTGCGGCAGTGATAGTGTCGAGCGATCCACATCTTGTGCGCTCCCACATCGGAAAGCACCAGTCCGTCGTCGCCGTAGATCTTCTCGACGTCGTAGAGCACTTTCTGCGGTTTGATGGCGCCCACCGCGTCGTCGCCCGCCCATTGGAGGAGCTCTGTGCGCATATCCTCGCGAGTGGCCGCTTGCTGAGAAAGATCAAACTGGGGCGGGGGCGCGCTCTTAAACTCGGCGACGAGTGCTGCGAGGTTGTCGGCCACATCGCCAATCAGCTCTTCCTGTGGGTGAAAGTGCTCGTCGATCTCCGATGGCATGAAGTCGATGCTGATGATGGCCTTGGTGCCATCGGGATTCCATAGGTGAGGGTGGTACTCCACCATGTCGAAGCCGACAGCGATAACCAAGTCCGATGCGTCGACGGCGCAGGTGCCAATGTCTTTTGCGCCCAGGCCGATGGTGTACAGACACTGGGGTGAATCCGGGTCGACGGCGCCCTTGCCCATGAAGGTGTTGAGAACGCCAATTCCTGTCAGCTCGACGAGTTCCCGCAGGTACCTGGAGGCTCGCTTGCGCACGCAGCCATTGCCCGCAAGGATCACCGGCCGCTTCGCTTCGCGGATTCGGTCGGCAAACCGTGCGACGGTCTCGGCCGCTGCGACGGGGCGGCGATAGCGGATGGGTTCGATGGGGTTCGCCTCTGTCTCGCGCTCCGCCACATCTTCAGGAAGCTCAATCAGTACCGCACCCGGCTTTTCCGTGCGAGCCAGCCGCACAGCCTTGCGCACAATTTCCGGGATGGTATCGGCATGAACCACGGTTTCGGCCCACTTGGTGACGGGCTCGAACATCTTCACCACATCCATGATCTGGTGCGACTCCTTGTGAAGTCGGCGGGTGCTGCCCTGACCCGTGAGCACGAGCATGGGTGCGCGGTCCATGTTGGCATCGGCAACGCCCGTGATCAGGTTGGTCGCACCCGGGCCCAGGGTGCCCAGACAGGCGGCCGGCGAGCCCGTGAGCCGTCCGTAGATCTCCGCCATAAACGCCGCACCCTGCTCATGGCGACACAGGATGAAGCGAATAGACTCTGACTTCTCAAGGCTCATCATAAAGTCAGCGTTCTCCTCACCGGGCACGCCAAAAATGTATTCGATGCCTTCGCGTTCGAGGCATTGCACAAAAAGATCCGAAGCTTTCATGAGGGTTACTCCAACATTGAGACGCTCAAGCGCCTCGAGAAAATCAGTGTTTGATGACCAGCATCTTTTCGAACTGCATATCTTCAATGGTGTAGGGAATCCCGCCCACACCGAGCCCGGAGGCACTTAAACCCGCAAAGGGCATGGCGTCGTCGCGAAAAGCAGTGTGGTCATTCACCATTACGGCTGATGCATCGAAGGCCTCGAAGGCTTTGTGCATGTCGTCGAGTTCGCGGGTGTAAACAGCTGCCTGAAATGCGTGAGGGTGGAGATTCGCCGCAGTCAGAGCGTCGTCCATATCGTCAAAGGGATACACGCAGACAACGGGGCCAAACACTTCCATGGTGCTGAGCTTTGCGTCAGCCGGCACATCGACCATGAGCGTTGGCTCGAAGTAATTTCCTTCCTTTCGCGCACCACCCGTGACCACTTTCGCGCCTGCATCAATGGCTTCCTGCACCCAGGACTCCACGCGATCGACCTCGGCGGTACGAATGAGAGGGCCGACTTGTGTCGATGCGTCGCTTGCATTGCCGACCACAAGGGCAGAGACGCTGTCTTTGAGCGCAGCAACAAGCCCATCAAAGACGCTGCGATGCGCGTAGACCCGCTGTGTCGATACGCAGACCTGTCCGGCATGGTAATACCCGCCTTTGGTGATCGAAGGAACGGCGATACTGAGATCAGCACTGGGCGCCACGATGGCTGGTGCCACGCCACCATGTTCCAGCGCGCATCGCACGCCGGCGTGGAGCTGACTTCGCAGCATCCAGCCGACGCGGGCGGAGCCGATAAAGCTGAAAAACGCGATGCGGTCGCTGGCCACCATCTCGGACGCGATCTCCAGATCACCCACGATGCTTGCCTGCACGTAGTCCTCGGGGACGCCTGCCTCGTGCATGAGTTCCACAAGACGCAGGCAGCACAAGGGCGTGTCTGAAGCCGGTTTAACGACACAGGGACTGCCCGTTGCGAAGGCGGGGATGATCTGATGCACGATAAGGTTCAAGGGGTGATTGAAGGCACTGAATGCGAGGACGACACCGCGGGAAAACTTCCGCGTCAGGTTCGTTCGTCCGGCGGAAGCAGCCTGGTGGCCCAGGGGAATAACGCTACCCAGGTCTTCGCTGATGACGTTGATGGCGATGCGCACACCCGCTTTTGCCCGCGACGCTTCTACCCGCGCGTCCTGCAGGGGCTTACCGCCTTCCAACACAATCAGTTCAGCCAGCGCCTGCTCTTCCCGCGCCATCAGCGAGTACAGTCGCTCGAGGATCTCAATGCGCTCGTGTAACGCCAAATTACTGGAGCGGTCGTGGAAACAGTTCCAGGCGGCTTCGAGCTTGGCGAGCGCTGTCGTGCGATCGTCGACGGGGATCTCCCGAATCAATTCACCTGTCGAAGGGTTCATAACGGGAAGGCGTGCTGTGTCCATCCTTAGGCCTCTTTTTCGTGTCTGCACGTCGCTAGTGTTCCATGGACCTGCAGCGGTAAATGTAGTTCAGAACGATGGCTTGGAATTATTACCGCCATCACCTGGGGAACTTATGGTCGCGACGCCTGCTGACTATGTGAGGACAGCATCCCTCTGTAGAGGACCTCTTAGAGATCCTCATTGCGCCACGGGCACAACGCGCAGTAGCTCAAGCCCGCCCGACCAACTCTCGCCCGCCGTCAGGCGCAAAAAGTGCCCGTTCAATGCGTAAACCTGCGCTTTGGTTTTCCAGGGCGATGGTGGAACCGGCAGGAATTCTGAAAGGTCAGGGCCCAGCAGCACGAGGTCGTCGCCTTCTCGGCACGCATAATGTTTGTCATCAAACTGTACGCGGCTAATCAGAGCCGCCGGCTCGGTCATATTTTTGGGAACCCCTAAGGCCAATGATGTTGGAATGCAGCGGCGTGCCCGCGCACCGGGCAAGAGCCTGAGCGGCCATCGCCGGGTGAGCTCTGCGGGCGAACCCAGATACTGCTGGAGCGATCCACCCTTATCGTCGAGCACGAGGGCTCCAAAACTGACGGGGGGCGTATCGGCATTCGGGAATGGGGCCAATGCCAGCCACCAAGCATCTTTGGCGGGCAAGGTATGGGCTTCGAAATTACCCCGACCATTGTTGGCCAGAAAACTTGCACCTACCGCGTCATGGCAGACGGCCAGTTCAGAAGCACCATCCTCGTCCATATCCAGGGCTATCAAACAGCGTCCGCCCCAGCGCCCCGATGCTCTTGAATCGAATCGCTTAAAGGCTCCATCGGTATTTCGGTAAAGGCTGCTCTCATTCGGCTTGTCATCGTTTCGCGGACCCCAGACCGTCGCGAAAAGATCATTGGAGCGAGTGCCGTCGATACTGAGAAATGTGGTGTAACGTCCACGGCCGTAGGGGTCTTCGGCACCGAAGTGAGAGTTCACGCGCCGGAATACCTGTTGCCCCGCATGTCCCAGAAACAGTTCGTTGGCATTGCTTCCAACGCCGCGTTCGGCGCCGCTAGTGCAGTACACGTCGAGGGCGCCATCCTCGTTGACGTCGGCCGCCGCGCATCCATGACGGTCCGCAGTGCGTGGAAAACTAAACTTACCCGGTAGGTAGCCGCTGCCATCGTAATAGAAGATGCGGTCGTGATCGCGACCGCCGTGACCCGCCACCAGAAAGTCATCGTCACCATCGCCATCAAAGTCCGCGATGGTGATTCCCCAGACGAAGCGGTCTCCCATCTCAATGGTTTCGACGACGATGGTGTGGTCGGTGCTGAGGCGGGCGGCGGGGATTAACGCATCGCGATTCTTCGTGGCGACGATACCGAGAGCGACGATGGCTAGGGCGACGGCTACAAGGAGCAACCGCCGCCTTGGGACACCCGTCACCTTCAAATCGCGCTCCGTTGCATGGCCTCTCCACCGTCGCTGGAACAGTGACCTATACTGAGCGCCCGCAAAGCGTTAGAGGCACTCCCATGCCGAGAATGTACCGCACTTTTTTTCGCAGTTCCCTGATCCTGGCCTGTTTTCTTCTGGCCCAGGTCAGCCGCGCCGACGGTCTTTACGTGGGGGTCGGGGGTTACCTTACGGATATAGAAGTGGCGGCGCAGAGCGATGATGACATCACGCCAGCTGGGTTTATTGGGTATCAGTTTTTGGACACGCCCATCTTTATGGCCTCGGTGGAACTGGGCTACTACAACCTGGGGTCCTTGAGTGGGCGCGTCCTTGATCAACGCTTTTCGGCGGATGCGAGTGCGACCACGCTCGCCGGCGTAGCGTACCTGCCCATCGGGCCCTTTATCGAGATTTACGGAAAGCTTGGCGCCGGACGGATCTCTGTGGATGGATCGATTCCGGGGTCGTCCCTGGGTGACAATGCGACAGAAATTTTCGGTGGCGTTGGTGCAGCCTGGGACATCTTTGACACCATCGACATCTATGGCGAAGTGCTGCAATTCGACAATGCTCTCGATTCACGAATGGTCGGTGTCGGTATTCGCTTCGATTTTTTCTAGATCTCGTCCCTTCGCATTAATCCTACTGCTCTTCCAAGCTCATGGACGAATCGGCAGTTCCTAATCTCGCCTTCGAGGGCGTGAGCAAGGCTTTCGGTACAACGACGGTCCTGCAGGACGTGACCGTCGCTTTCAAAAGTGGACGAGTCACGGCGATCGTGGGCGCCAGCGGCTGCGGTAAATCCACGCTCCTTCGTATCGGCAATGGCCTGCTTCGAGCAGACCGCGGAACTGTGCGAGTGTTGGGCGAGCCCCTCGCCGATACGATGCCACGCTCCGTGAGAAAACGGGTGGGCTACGCTGTGCAGGGCACGGGATTGTTCCCGCATCTGACGGCCCGGCAAAACATGGTGCTCGCGGCGGAGCTGAACGGCTGGGATAGGGCCCGTATCGAAGAGCGAGTGGATCAATTGCTCTCCCTGATGCAGCTGGCGCCGGAGCTACTCCTACGGCATCCCCACCAGCTCAGCGGTGGTCAACAGCAGCGCGTCGGCTTGTGCCGCGCAATGATGATGCACCCGGAGCTTCTGTTTCTCGATGAGCCCTTTGCAGCCATCGACGCCATCACGCGCATTGAAATTCACGAGGAGCTGCTGGAGTTGCTCCATGCTGAGCCAGCGACGGTGGTCTTAGTAACGCATGACATGCGAGAAGCCTTCACGCTGGCCGATGACATTCTTTTGCTGGCCGAGGGTCGAATTCTGCGGCATCAGTCCGTCACGGCGTTGCGCGATGAATTTCCTGGAGCGGAGCCCGAGTCGCTACTCAGAGAGTTAGTCGGGAGTGGATCGTGAGGCGACGAGTCCCTGGCTTGTTTCCCCTTGCGCGAGTCTTGCTGCTCGCCGGCATTTTAGTGCTGGCTGGTGCCGGGGCGCGCGCCGATGAGACCGGGCCTGTCCGTGTCGCTGCAAAAAGCTTTACGGAGGCGAGCGTGCTCGGGGAAATCGTGGCCCAGCTGCTGGAAAGTCGCGGATTTGCCGTCGAGCGTCGTTTTACCCTCGGCGGTACGCTCGTCGCTTTCGAAGCGCTGAACAACGGTGACGTCGATGTCTATGCGGAGTACTCGGGCACCATCACGCGTGCCATCCTCAAGGCGCCGGGTTTGACCGATGAGGCGATGGGACGGGCCCTCGCCGAGCGCGGGCTTCTGTTCAAACCCAGGCTTGGTTTCAACAATAGCTACGCCCTGGCCGTGCCAGAGAAGCTTGCTGACGAGCTAGGGCTCACTACCATCAGTGATCTTGCGGCCCATCCATCGCTGTCGGTCGCCGTGTCCCACGAGTTTTTGAACCGCGATGATGGATGGCCAGCGCTCCGCGCACGCTATGGCCTACCCCAGACGCCCGTAGGAATCGAACACGCCCTCGCTTACCGGGCGTTGGCCGGTGGTGAGTTGGATGTCACCGATGCCTACACCACGGATGGCGACCTGGCGCGCTACGCGGTGCGGCTGCTTGCGGACGATCGAGGGTTGTTCCCGGCCTACGATGCAGGCCTGCTGCTGAGTGATCAACTTGATCCATCAGTCTTCGAAGTGCTGGCACTTTTGGAGGGGCGTATTGATGAAGAGACCATGCAGCAGTTGAACGCTCGCGTGGCCTCCGACGGAGAGTCGCCCAGGGTCGCTGCATCACAGTTTTTGCGAGAGGCGGGTCTCTCGAAGGCAGACGTCATGCCAGAGAACGGCTTGAGGTCAGACATGCTGCGCAACACGCTAGTGCATTTGCAGCTAACCGGCCTGTCCCTACTCCTTGCCTGCTTTATCGCTATCCCCCTCGCACTCTTTGTCTCTCGAAACGCCAGAGTCGCCAATGCCCTCGGTTACAGCGCTGGCCTTATTCAGACAATACCGGCGCTCGCTCTCCTGGCGCTGCTAATCCCCATATTGGGGCTGGGCACAGCCACCGCTATTACCGCCTTGTTCCTTTATTCCCTGCTGCCCATTGTGCGCAACACGCTCACGGGGCTCATATCGGTCGATCCCTTACTCATCGAAATTGCCGACAGTCTGGGCTTGTCGCCAACGCAAAGAGTGCTGCGGATACAGTTGCCGCTGGCGCTGCCAATGATTCTCGCGGGCATCAAGACCGCTGCGATTATCAGCATTGGTACGGCAACGCTTGCGGCCTTTGTGGGGGCCGGTGGCTTGGGTCAGCCGATTATCACGGGTCTTACGCTCAATGATCATCGACTGATTCTTGAAGGAGCGATCCCCGCGGCGTTGCTGGCGATCGCAGTAGAGTTTGTCTTCGAGGGGCTGGATCGGCGTCTTATACCGGTTTATCTGCGCCCTCGTTAACCACCCAATCAAAACGCAGCCCCCAGTCGAATCGGATGCCGCGGGAGCCATGATGGGTCAAAGAAAAACTGCTAGGCTGGAGTTCGAATCCTGGCCATGGCGCCTCGCTATTAATCCAGACCCACAGCCTCAATTACTTTATGCCTTTGCCGGTTCTCCTCAGGTGCCCGGCGAGTTTGTGGCCCTTGGAAATCCATGTACCGTCACGCTGTTATTGGAGTCTGTGGAGAGTCCTCCGGCCGATGTCTTACACACCCAGTGCGCAAGCTGGCGCCGGGAAGACGAGGTCATAGAGGTTCTGTGCTGGACGGTCTCGAGCAAACCCATTTCCCTGTGCGGGCACGGGCTTCTGTGCACCGCGGTCGCGTGGCTGCGGGCCGGCTATGAAGTTACGTCTCTTGAGATGAACGGTATTCCCGTCGCCTTTCAGGCGGAGGATGATTTGGCGTGGATTGGAGTTCCACCGATCACGACTACGCCCTGCGCCATCCCGTCGTGGGTACCCGAGTTCTTTCCCGAGAGTCCGTGGCGTGCGGCAAGTGCCGGTGGGGACAACGGGTATCTTGTGCTCGAATGGCCCTCGGGCTTTGATCTCACACTCTTACCGGTACCGGACTATGGCCTGCGTCGACGCACGGGACAGGCGATCATTGCCACGACCCTGGATCGCTATAACCCGGCACTCGACGTGCATCTTCGCTACTTCGCACCTCAGCACGGTGTGCCCGAGGACACAGCCACTGGCTCGGCAATGCGTGTCTTGGCCACCTACTGGATGAATCGCGAACTCAACGATGGGCTGCACGCCTTTCAGTGTTCCGAAGCCGGCGGATTCCTGCGCAGCCGTCAACGCGGTGAGCTGACCTGGATCGGGGGTCGTGTGACCACGGGCGAGTTTGGAGACCTTGATGTCTATCGAAGTATTGCGTGAAGAATTCGCGCAAACGCGCGCCCGTTCCATCGCTGACTGTGCGCCGCTAGAGCTCGAGGACTACACGCTCCAGGCGGCGGTTTTTGCCAGTCCTCCCAAATGGCACCTCGCCCATACAACCTGGTTCTTCGAGACCTTTCTGCTCAAGCCCTTTGTTGCGAACTATAAAACTCCGAACACGCAGTACGAAGTCCTCTTCAATTCATATTACAACGGCATTGGCCAGCAGCATCCGCGCGATCGCCGTGGCCTGCTTTCCCGTCCTGGCCTTGCTACGGTCCTTGATTATCGTCGTCACGTTGATGAAGCCATGGCGCAATTGTTGGAGTCTGAATTGGCAGTCCAGAACACGGCCATCGGCGCACGTTGCCATCTGGGCATTGAGCACGAGCGTCAGCATCAGGAACTGCTCTTTACAGACATCAAGTATTCGCTGGCAGCGAACCCTCTGTACCCGGCGTTTCGATCAGGCATACCAGAGCGCTCCAGCGTCGGTCCCGTGCAATGGCTGACCTTTGACCCGGGGCTGATCGAGATTGGTCACGGCGGCCAGGGCTTCTCCTTCGACAATGAACACCCGCGACATGCGGTATTTGTGCAGCCCTTTGAAATTGCGGACCGGCTGGTCACCAATGGCGAGTATCAGGCGTTCGTTGACGATGGTGGTTATCAGCGACCAGAGCTGTGGCTCGCCGATGGTTGGGCCACGGTGCAGGATCAGGCCTGGAAGGGGCCGCTGCACTGGGTTGATCGTGGAGGTGATGGCGATCGCGGGCGTGAGCATCTTGAGTTCACGCTCCATGGATTGATTCCCCGCGATGAAGCTTCCCCGGTCTGTCACGTCAGTGGCTACGAAGCGGATGCCTTTGCTCGCTGGGCTGGCGCGCGTCTACCCACGGAATCTGAGTGGGAGTGGATGTGTCAGGAAACGGGAGAGCAGAGCAGCGGTCGTGATTCGTCGGACCTGCTCCACCCGCGCTCCAGCGTCGGGTGCGGCGCTTGCTTTGGTGCCTGTTGGCAGTGGACGCAGAGTGCTTATGGGCCGTATCCGGGATTTCGGCCCTCGGACGGTGCGATCGGTGAATACAATGGCAAGTTCATGAGCAACCAATGGGTACTGCGCGGTGGCTCCTGCGTTACCTGGTCAAGCCAGGCGCGTCCAACCTATCGAAACTTTTTCTATCCCCAGGATCGCTGGCAATTCAGCGGCATCCGCCTGGCCCGCTGAACAAGGAATCCGCGTTCGTGAACTCACCCGCTACGGACCAGCCTCGCGTCGTCTTTGAGAATCTGCACCCGTCCCTTGGAGATGGCACCGCTTCTATCCTCAATGGCCTTCGGTCGACGCCGAAAACCCTGAACCCCATGTGGTTTTACGACCAGCGAGGCTCGGAACTGTTTGATGCGATTACGCGGTTGCCCGAGTACTACCCGACGCGCACGGAGCGACGCATTCTTGTAAGTCGCGCTGATGAGATTGCCGATGCTTGCCCCTCTTGCTGCCTGCTGTTGGAGCCGGGCAGTGGCTCCAGCGAGAAGGTTCGCCTGCTGCTGAACGCGATCAATCCAGAGATGTACGTTCCCGTCGATATTTCTGCAGAATTTCTGAAGGATGCTGCTTTCGCATTGGGCGATGAATTTCCTCAATTGCGTATCCACGCTGTGTGCGCTGATTTTGCTGCCGGCTGGGAATTCCTCGACAAACTGCCCGATCATCCGCGCGTCGCTTTTTATCCAGGTTCCACCATCGGAAACCTGGAGCCGGCTCGGGCGGAGGATTTTTTGCGCGGCCTACGCGACGTGGTTGGCCCGGCGGGCGGCATTATCATCGGCGTTGATACTCACAAGGATGCGGGCCGACTCAATGCTGCTTACAACGACAGCGCCGGCATCACGGCGCAGTTCAACCTGAATGTTTTGCGACGGATTAATGCGATGCTGGGCGCAGACTTCGACGCGTCGCGCTTTGAACACCGCGCGTTCTACAACGAGGATTTACGCAGAATCGAAATGCATCTTGTCAGCCGCGGCGAGCAGGTGGTTCCGTGCGTTGGGGAGTCCATCGCCTTCAGCGATGGCGAATCTATACACACGGAAAACTCCTACAAGTACACCCTCGAGGACTTCACCGACCTTGCCGAGAGTGCGGACCTCCATGTGGCCCAAAGCTGGTTCGATGATGAGCGCTTGTTTGGCGTGCACTATCTCGCAGTCGACTGAACCTGCGTCTACCAGTGTCCCGTACCGGGCTCTCCCTTAAAGGGACCGCAGATTCGGTCTGTCACCCAGCCCCCATAGAACTGGCCTGGCTGTGGTCGCACGCGCTCGCCTTCCACGTAGCATTCAACGTTGCCGGGATAAAAGGACACGAAGCCGTCAATGGCTGCAAAGCGCTCTGAGGGGCCGTCGTAGTACCAGCCCACCACACCACCGTCCGGATTTTGCTTTAAGGCCAGGTAGCCGGCGGTACCCTTCCACTCGCAGAAGCTCTTGTGGTCGACCTTTCCAAAGTGCTCCCAGTGCACATCGGAGGGCGGCAGATAATACGTTGGAGGGCTGGCTGTTTCTCGAACCCTAAAGGACGAGTTCGTTGACGCTAAAATGATGCCGCCAATGCGAACCTCAATACTCTCTTCGCTCGGCACAAGATCGGGTGGTCGCGGGTAATCCCAGACAGATTCCTGCCCGGGTCCAGGGGTCTCGGCAAAGTCAGGGCGTTGCTGTCCGTTGAATTTCCACATAGACGAAGCCTAGCGAAATCGTGGCTGTTGAAAAACGCAGGTGTCGAACCCGCTCGAAGCGGCTGTGTGTCAGGCGGCCTGGGCGCGCCGGTCCTCCCGCGCCCAGCGGCGACGCAGCTGGAATCTGCGGAACCACCAAAGGCGGTCCGTGAACAGTTTCCCGTTCAGGTGATCAATCTCGTGCTGGAGGCAAACAGCGTGCATGCCCGTGACTTCTGACTCAAAGAATGAGCCATCCACGTTCTGTGCCCGCACCTGTACTCGGGTTTTACGGAAAACGTTTCCAACCACTCCCGGGATCGACATGCAGCTTTCTTCGATGAGACCGGGATTCCGCGCTGCAATGACTTGGGGATTAATATAAGTGCAGCGCCCAAAGCCATCGTCGGCGACGTCGACAATCAGTACGCGACGCAGATCGCCAAATTGCGGAGCAGAAAGTCCAAGGCCGCCATGGTGATTCAGCGTATCGTTCAGGTCCCTCACCAGTCCTTCCAACTCTTCATCGAAGGTGTCGACAGACCGTGACACCGTAAGAAGACGGGGGTCGGGCAGCGTGATGATTTCGCGAATGGCCATGGCTGACTCAGGCTCTGGTTTAAGCCGATGGCGCCGGGGACTGGCCGTCCAGCGCTAGCTCGCTGTGCTCCAGGCGGCTGGAGCGCAGCATCGGGGTAATCGCGATAACGGTGACGACAAGTAGCACGATCTCCAGCCCGTATACCGTGAGGTATCCCTGTGCCGATGCAGTGTCAACGGTACCCGCAGAACCAACAGCATTGACCATATCTCTGAGGGCGCCAGATAGGGCTACTCCCAGGCCGGCAGCGGTTGCTTGCATGGCTCCCCAGGATCCGAGGGCGAGACCCACCTGCTCAGCCGGCGCACGACGCATGGCCGCAGTCAGCGTGCCATGGGCAAACAGCGCGCCACCCAGACCAATCAAGAAATTGCCCGCGACGAAGAGCGGCGCGAACTTCATGGGCGCGGCCAGAATAACCAGAGCAAAGGCAGGAAGGCCCAGCAGAGCGCCCCAGCGCGCAGCCGTGTAGGGCTCCACACCGTCGCTGATGAACTTGGAAGCAAGCCCGAAGCCGACGAGGCCGCCAGCGGCAAAGAGCGCGGTCAAAGTGGTGGTGGTTCCCACAGAAAGGCTAAGTACATGACCGCCAAAGGGTTCCAGGAGGATGTCCGCCATGCCGAAGGCCATGGTGCCCAGACCAACAATCGCCAGACGGCGAATCGTATGCCGGCCTTCGGCAAAGGTTCTCCAGGCATCTGCAAAGCTGGGATCGGGTGCTTTGACTTCCGCAGCGCTGGCTCGCCGCCGCGGTTCCTGTTTCCAGACGGCGATGACATTGAGGGCAAGGGTGAGAAGCGCGACTGTCTGAATGACCCGCACCAACTTCCCAGGACTGTAGTCAGACAGTACGGCGCCAAAAATCAGCGCGCTCGCCATCATGCCAATGAGCAGCATGACGTACATGAGCCCTACGACTTTGGGGTGCGACTCCTGGGGCGTCAGATCTGTCGCCAGGGCGAGTCCAGCGGTTTGGATCGTGTGGACACCCGCTCCCACCAAGAGGAACGCTGCCGCCGCTGCGATTTGACCCACCCACCCGGGTAATACATCCGACTGACCTTCTCCCGCTAGCACCAGGAGCGCGAAAGGCATGATGGCGAAGCCGCCAAACTGAGCCAGGGAGCCCCTCCAGATATAGGGGACGCGACGCCAGCCAAGGGCAGAGCGATGGTTGTCTGATTTGAAGCCGATGAGTGCCCTGAAGGGCGCGAAGACGAGAGGCAGGGCGAGCATGGCGCCTACCAGTGAAGCGGGTACCCCAAGTTCCACAATCATCACGCGGTTGAGCGTGCCCACGAGCAGCACGAGAGCCATGCCGACGGAAACCTGAAACAGGGACAGGCGGAGGAGTCTGCCCAGGGGCAGGTCAGGGGTTGCTACGTCTGCAAATGGCAGCAGGTGGGGTCCGGCGGTGGACCAGAAGGATACGAGTCGTTCGCGCATAGCGGACAAAAAACCGAATCCCAGAAACTAAAGCGACGAGGCAGGAAACCCGGCCTCGTCGGATTGGTTAGAAAACAGTGTGTCTTGGCTTAGCCGCCGAAGAAGGCGGGGAACCATGACGTGTTTTCGAGAACCGCGAAGTGAATGGTGAAAGAAATTAGCGCAACGCCACCCAGGAACGCAGGGATCCCAACGGTAGGGTTAACAACACACCACATTTTTCCGTTATTCATGTGCTAAATCCTCAGCCGAGCCAGGGGGTTAATGAGTAGACGAGAGCGTGTGAAACCAGCGAGATGCAGAAAAACACACGCGCGCCGTCAATGATGTACTTATGGATCTCCTCAGATTCCCGGATCGTTAGTCCGGTAGGAAATACCTTCTCTCCATGTTCATTCACGATAGATACTCCAGTGTCGATGAATGTGTCGCCGAATGCAGTTGCGGATCTGCTGCACTCAGCGCAGCTAATTCCGTAACGAAGAGACTGGGAACCTGACATAAAGTTGTCAAGTATATTTTCCAATATGAGTGTAATCTTTAGTTTACACTTTTGGAGGCGGGCTACGGCAAAGGTGAAAGCAGAATTGACACCTTTGGTAGAGGGGCCTTCGGCTCAGGAATTCGGTTGTTTCCGCTGCGGGGACGGGAGTGGCCGGGACAGGGCCCGCGCCACCCCGCCTGGATAGCTAGCTGAGGTAGAACTGTTTCTTGCTGAGCAATGGCAGACCAAGGGTCGATGAGAAGGGGGTTCCTCCTGTTGTGCTCGTGGACATGCCGAAGGACGATCCTTTGCCGTCCATACGACCGCTCTTGGTCGAGAATCCAATGAGGGAGGACAGCGGTGTCGCACCCGAGGTTGCGAAACCCAGGCCAAGCTTGCTTGAGAACAGGAAGTCGGACGCCAGGGGCGACAGGACGCGTGAAACGAGGCTCAGCCGGGCGGCTCGGGTACCAATACCAAAGGCACCTGAAAACGTTCCGTTGGCCAAAACCTTCAAGCCCAGCATCTGAGAGAAGGGCGCAACCTGCTCCGAGTACGGGACATAAGGCTGGGGCGCTACCTTCGATGCGTTTTCGTCTTCCGTCAGGAAGAGACGCTTCTTCGTCAGTGTGGGCATACCGAACATGGACGACAGCGGCGTAGCAGCCGCCGTTTTCACGGAGATACCGAAGGACGAACTTTTACCCTCCAGCCGTGTGCTCTTCGTAGAAAAACCGAGCAGGCTGGAAAGTGGTGTTGCTTCCGACGTTGAGAAGCCCATGCCAAACTTCGACGAAAAGGTGAAGTTCGATGCCAACGGTGACATGAAGCGCGAGAAGTGACTCATGCCATCTTGCTTAGTCGCAAAGCCCAGAGACTCGGAGAACGTGCCCTCAGACAGGGTGCCAAGACCGAGGACGTCGGAGAACAGCCAGTCTCGCTCCTCGAAGGGTACGAAGGCATCCGGCTTCGATTCATGCGAGATATCAAGAGGATTGTGGGCGTCGAGAATCTGTTCTGCCTGCCGGGACCAGTACAGGGGCGGGTTGATCACGATCAGCGTGTTTCCCTGTCCGAGACGGCTCGTGTAAAACTGCGTGTGCATCCCCATCCACTCACCGGCACGGACAGCATCCGCAACGGACGCACTGGATGGCACTGCAACGCTTCGACCCTCGGCGTCATAGGTTTCTCGACTTGGAGCCAGCATGACAATGGACCGACGATCAAAGCCGACTTCTAAAGCAGCATCGACCGCCGCCTGCGCCTGCTCCTCGGACGCATAAAAACGAGCAACGAACAACATAAACACCTCCTACGCGCAAGGTTATTCTGAAGGTGGTACGCCGCTGTCTAGGTTTTGGACTGCTTTCGCAGTCACTAAATTTTGCTGTTCTGGTCTCAGGCGGCTTTCTGCCCAAAGGGCGCCGGGTAGGTGGGGAGCGCCAGGATTTTCGCCGCCTCTTCAGGGCTTGCCACCGGCCTTCCATATTCTGCAGCTAAATCAACGACTTCTTTCACCAGCTCAACATTGGTTGGGGTTCGATCACCGGCAAACGGCTCCAGACCCACCTGTACATGGCCGCCGCGCTCGATAGCCGCCGCCGCAAGCCCACAACCAACGCAGTCATCGCCAAAGCTGGAAACGAGCCACGGCACGTCGCTGTCGCCGAGCATGCCCAAATAGGCCTCAAGACTGGCGACGGTAGGCGGCAGGCCGAAGGGAACGTCCTCGGTGCCGAAGTACAGCTTCACCATGCTGCCGGCTGGCAGCTGGTTCACACGCACATATGCCATGACGAACTTCAGAAAGCCTGGCTCAAAAATCGAGATGCTCATGCCAATGTTTAACGCTCGGCATTTGTCGACGTAGTAGTGCGAGTCGGCCATGTCATTGCGATAGATGAGGTTAGTCGGGGCGAAGAGGCCATCCTCTCCGATCAGTGAAACATTGAAGGTGCCGGGGTCGCAGAGTCCCTGAGCCAGTAGACCTTCCTCGGCCATATCCGTCACATGCTGAAAGCGTTCTTCTATGGTGATGCCGTCCTGAGCGAAGGGCATGGTCGGCGTGAGGATGGCGTCGGGGCGGTGCTTTAGTAGTTCACGCCAGGGCCGGGCATAACGTTCCGTATCAAGGGTGCCGGCGCCACCCATGATGGGCTCGTCCGTGTGGTTATGTACCAGTGCCGCACCGGCCTCCATGCACGCGATGGCATCGGCGACGATCTCTTCGTCGCTATAGGGCACGTTTGGATTTTTATCCTTGCTGGTGCTGCCGTTCAGCGATGCTTCAATGATGAGAGGGTGGTTGCTCAGGTCCATGATGGATTACGCATTTGGATGTGGAGTGAAGACTGTAAGGGATCAGCAGCGGTTGGACGAGCCTCTCAAACGCGACGCACAGTTCCGTCGATGCCTGGTGTTTTTAAGCGAGAACGTTTGAGCCGACGCTGTCGGTCTGCGTCCAATCCCTTTATGGTGGGGGCCATGACTTCAAATCGCCTCTGCGCTGCTGTGTCAGCGATGCTGGTTCCAGTCGTTACAGCGCTGACGCTGGTTAATGCAAATACCGCATCCGCTGCGTCTCTCGATGAGGTCGTGGAATCCGCCGTGCAGCCGCTGGCTGCCGGGTTGTCGGCGGTGGTGTTCTACCCCATCCCTATCGCGGGAGCTCAAGTACCCTGGATCGTTCTCTGGCTGGCGATCGCAGCCACGTTTTTCACCCTTTATTTGGGCTTTATCAATATCCGGGGATTTGGCCTGGCACTCCGGCTGGTGCGCGGTGACTTTCATGACCCCAAGGCAACGGGGGAGATCTCGCACTTCCAGGCTGTAGCGACAGCAGTATCGGGCACCGTGGGCGTCGGCAATATTGGCGGAGTCGCTGTGGCCATCACCTTGGGCGGCCCCGGCGCTGCTCTTTGGCTGGTTATCGCCGGTTTCCTCTCCATGTCCACGAAGCTCGTGGAGTGCACGCTTGGCGTGAAGTATCGGCGCGAGAACGCCGATGGTTCGGTCTCCGGCGGCCCCATGTACTACCTGGAGCATCTGTTCAGCTCTCGCGGCATGCCTCGCTGGGGCAAGCTGTTGGGCGGGCTTTATGCGGCCTGCCTGGTCATTGGCTGCTTTGGCATCGGCAACATGTTCCAGTCGAATCAGGCCTACGTGCAGTTCGTCACGATCACGGGCGGGGAGTCGAGCTTTTTCGCTGACCGCGGCTGGCTTTTTGGATTGGGCATTGCGGCACTGGTCGGCGCCGTGATTCTCGGGGGCATCCGCTCTATCGCTGCGGTGGCCGGGCGCATCGTTCCTTTTATGTCTGTGCTCTACATGATTTCCGCGTTGACGATCATTCTGTTCAGCTTTCGGGAGATTCCCGCTGCGATCGCACTCATCGTTTCAAGTGCTTTTACTCTGGAGAGCGCCACGGGCGGTTTGGTGGGTGCCATGATCGTCGGTTTTCAGCGGGCGCTGTTCTCCAATGAAGCCGGTCTTGGTTCTGCCTCCATCGCCCATTCGGCCGTGCAAACGGAGCATCCAGCCTCTGAAGGCCTGGTGTCGCTCCTCGAACCCTTCATCGACACGATCGTGATCTGCACCTTGAGCTCGCTGGTTATCGTGGTTACGGCCTATCCTGCGGGGCTCATGGGGCAGGGCTATGAGGGAATCGCGCTGACCTCGGCCGCGTTTGCGCACCATGTCAGTTGGGCACCCTATCCCCTGGCGATTGCCGCGTTACTCTTTGCGTTCTCGACCGCCATCGCCTGGTCTTACTATGGACTCAAGGCATGGACTTATCTGTTTGGCGAGAATCCGCTGTCCGCCAACTTTTTCAAGTTTGTGTTCTGCGCATTCCTGGCCCTGGGTTGCATGGTGCAGCTTAAGGCGGTGCTCGACTTCTCCGATGCCATGGTTTTCCTGATTGCCATCCCAAATATCCTCGGTCTCTATGTCTTCGCTCCGGAAGTAAAGCGGGAAGTCACTGCCTTCATGGATGCGGTGAAAGCGGGCAACATCTGAGCGCGGTTGATGCGTTGAGGTCTGCAGGGAGTATCGGTTGCAGGACGTTCTGCGCTGGCCCGAGGAAAGAGGCCTTTCGGACGACTAAAGAGGGGCAGGGATTTTCGAGTAATCGGAGCACTCCGAGAGACCAGAACAACCAAGTACGCTTCGTGCATTGCGCCGCCAGGACACGCGACCTTCACCCCGATCCTCCTGGTGTGACCGAGAAATCCGGCGCCGCAGCGACCAACGTCCGTCTATTTGCGACGAAATTCATTCAACGCAGCATGCGCGCACATTAGAATTTGTAATCTTCAAAGGGATCACATGATGAAGCTTCCCGCACTGCCACTTATTGGCGCCGTCCTGGTGACAGGATGCGTGTCCACGGGACCTCGAGAACTAGAGATCAAACCTGATACAGCCCTCAGCACTGGGGTTGCCCCGCGCGTGGTCCTCGACTTCTCAGCCGGGGACATCAAGGTGGTTCCCTCGCAGGATGACCAGCTTAGAGCCTCCGTGCGATTCTTCTGTAATGCCGGTAGTGACACCTGCCGCGATAACGCGGCCAGATCGCGCATTCTTCATACGCGCGAGGCGGGGGTATCCACCGTGTCCTTTAAACCCGGGTCTGCCTACTCGACCCGGCACGCGGATATCTTCTACCGCGTTGAAGTCCCCGCTGTAGAGTCTCTTGAAGTCACCATGGATGCCGGCGCACTTACCGTCGACAGCCCGACGGGCTGCGTTTCCGCACGAGCCACAGCCGGTGATATCAAGATTCGCGTACCCGAAGCCCTCGTCGGAAGCGTGACGCTCGACGCGAACCTCGGCGACGCCAATCTCAGCACCACGTCTGGCCAAGCGGAGGATCGCCGTACGCTGCTCGTGGGCTCCGAAGTCGAATGGACCGAGGGCTCGGGTGAATGCCGCGTGAATGCGAAACTGACCGCTGGTGCTATCGATGTCATCTTGCAGGAGTGAGCCCTAAGGCTGGCAAGGCTGCGTCAACCTTGTCCTCGAACGCGGCATACTCTAGGGTTCGCACCTTGCGATAAATGGAGAAACGCGCAGGTTCATCGGACACCTTCTAGGAGGCCGCGCACGGAGACCTGCCCGAACTTGTGAGACTCACTGCTGTACCCGGTGTTGCTGCGATCGCCATCGTTGCTGCACTGAATTCTTTGATTGCCCTGGCGCAAACCGAGCCAGAGCAGGTCTGCGCCGACGGCGCCTGTACCCTGACCTACGAAGCCGCATTCTTCACACGCTATGCACCCGTAACCGCTCTGGATATGGTGAATAATCTTCCGGGCTTTGCCATTGACGACGGCGACACGGAAACTCGCGGGTTTGGCGGGGCAGCGGGAAACGTCATCGTCAATGGCGCGCGTATCTCTGCGAAAAGCGAGGCGCCGTCAGACATTCTAGGGCGGATTCCCGCGGCAGATATTGAGCGCATCGAAGTGATCCGTGGCCAGGTCGGTGGCCTGGATCTGCGGGGCCAAAACGTCGTTGCCAATGTCATTCGTCGCGGGGGAGCCGCTTCCGGTGCTTACACCGCGGGCGCAAGGACCTACGATCCTGGCGGTGGGTTCTATCCCTACGGCGAATTGAGTTACAGCATGGCTCCCTCCCAAGGGCAGCTGACCGTTGCGCTCGCGGCCAGCGAGTTCAAGAGTATCGTCGCCCGCCAGGAGCGTCTCATTGGCAATGACGGCGTGCTCGATGAAGGTCGCTTCGAGCTCTCGGACGAGGACGGTGAGGACTATAGCGCCACGGTGAACGCCGCTACGCAGTGGGGCGACACAAGTTTCTCTGCCAATCTGGCGACCGGCTACTTTATTTCTGTGGGCGGCGAGACTTCTCGCCGCTACCCGGTCGCTTCCGAACCCTTTGCCATTTTCCAGGGAGACAGTGATCGCATCATCACTGATGAAGTCGGATTCGATGCAGCTCGACCGCTCAGCCAAAACTGGCGCGCCAAGATCATTGGGCTTTACCGAAACGAAGACTATACGGAGCTTGGTTCCCTGATCCGCGGACCCTTGAGAGAGCCCGGAATTGTGGAAGCTCGAACCCGTCGCCGCAGCTACACGGAAGAGCGCATCGGCCGCCTCGAGCTGGACTTCTCGGGATGGAGCGATCACACCATCGAAATAAATTTCGAGGCGACGAACAATACGCTCGAGTCCCGCTTCTCTCTCGACGCTCTCGAGGGTGATGCTCTAGTGCCGCAGCCTGTGCCAGGCGCGGAGTCCGATGTTGAAGAGTCGCGTTTCGATTTGCTGATTTCCGATTCCTTTCAGATCGGCGAGGTATCCGTAGATGCCGCTCTGGGCTGGGAGGATTCAACGATCACCCAGGAGGGCGGATTCACGGAAGATCGCTCCTTCTTTTTTTGGAAGCCCAGCCTCGCCATGAGCTACTCACCGTCGGAGCAATCCCAATGGCGGCTCAGGGCCTTGCGTAACGTTGGTCAGCTGGATTTACAGGACTTTGTCAGCACCGCCGATCTTGGCGACGTCGAGCTTGCGCTCGGAAACCCACAGCTCTCACCGGAAACCACGACGACCGTTGATGTGAGCTACGAGGTCCGCGGATCAGGATTGGGTATCGGCAGTATTACCTTGTTTCACGACTGGATCGAGGATGTGAATGATTTGCTCCCGTTGGCGGGCGTTCTGGAAATACCGGGCAATATTGGCTCGGCGACACGCGCCGGTTTCCGTGGCGAAGCGACCCTGCCCCTCGATGGTATCGGCCTTGTGAATGGCCGCATGGATGCCTCGGCCCAGTGGCAGACATCCCGTGTCGATGACCCCCTCACTGGCTTGCCGCGGGCCCTGTCTGATGAGCGGCAGTGGGAAGCGAACCTGCAGATTCGCCAGGATCTGCAGGCCCAACGTTTGGCCTGGGGTGTATTGCTGTTCGCTCGGGATGATTTCCCGCTCTATGGACTCGATGAGATCGACTTCGTTGGCCAGCGGGCGGATATGGATGTGTTTATCGAAAGCCGCGCGGTCAAGGGCCTGCGCATCCGTCTGACGGTCGAAGATCTTCTGCGTGATGGCGAGAGCCGGGACCGTCGTGTCTTCGATGGTGATCGAAGCATTGCGCCCCTTGCTTTCCGAGAGATCCGTGAACAGAGTCGGGCCCGAACCATTTCGCTGCAGGTCAGCGGAGATTTTTGAGCAACCGCATCCCTCGATGATTTAAAGGAGTCGCTATGTCCCGCTTTCTCGTCCTTATGCTTTCATTAATGCTGATGTCCCAGCTCCAAGCCGGAGAGGAGAAATTCCGTGACGGGGACATCATTAAGAACCATGGAATCATCGCCGATGTTCCCGCGGCGAAACCCCTGCCGGCAGATACCCGCTTCAAGCTGGCCATCGATGTTGTTGAGGGCGGGGAAGAGGGCGTTATCAACGGTAGGTTCAAAACGGCGGCCTCCTTTATCAACCTTCAGCACGCCAACGGCATCCCCGTCGAGAATGTAGAGATCGCGCTGGTGGTGCATGGGCCGGCGCACAAGGACATTTTGAATGCAGAGGCTTACGGGGGTGCGAATCCCAATGCCGAGCTTCTATCTGAGCTCGTGGATAACGGTGTGAAGGTGTATTACTGCGGCCAGTCGGCGGTGTATCGGGGTGTGGAGCCGAAAGATCTTCTACCGGGTGTAGAGATCACCCACTCGGCAACCACAACCCACGTTTTGCTGCAGCAGGATGGTTTTGCCCTGCGTCCATAGCCGCGGCGCTGCTAGAGTTGCTGGGCAATAAGTGCCGGGATCGCGATCCACAGCAATCCCTTCATCGTGAAGAACAGCAGGCTCGCGAAACCGAGTTTTCTGAGGCCGCGGCTCATTTGCATCATGGCTTCGGAACGTTCGGTGTAACTGGTCATTTTTCTCTCCTTACTCAATCAGGTTTGAACTTCATTCGATTAGTGGCGCCGGCCCGAGAGCCGGCGCTCTTTCCTCAAGCGGTTTGCGCTTTGGCCGCAGGTGCCAGACGGCGGGTCAGTGACGGGATCAATGCCGGAACCTTGCGCTTGTACTGGGCGTACTCAGGGTGCGCTGCGATCAGGTCGCGCTCCTCCAGCTTCACACCCAGGATGATGTAAGCCGTGGAACCGGCTGCCAGCAGCAGGTGCGTTACGGTCATGGTCGGCGTGAACCACATGATGCCAAGCCAGCCCACATAGATCGGATGACGGACAATGCGATAGAGCGTCGGCGTGACGAACTTGAGCTCTGGCACTTCCTTATCGCGCAGCGCATACCAGACCTGACGCAGACCGAAGAGATCGAAGTGGTTTATGAGGAATGTGGCGTACAGGAGCAGTACCCAACTCGCCAGGTACGCGGCGATCAGTGCTGTCGCCAGCGTGGATCCTTCAATTGCCCAGATGACGCCGCCCAGAGGCTGCCAGAAGGCCATCATCGCGGCCATCGCGACGGTGGACAGAAGCACGTAGGTGCTGCGCTCAGCGGCCTCGGGAATGTAGCGCGTTAACCAGCGCTTGAACGCTGGGCGAGCCATTCCACTGTGCTGGATCGCAAAGATGGCCAACAGACCGAGATCGATCAGAAGTGCGTTGCCTAAGGGCAGTGTCGGGGCGCTGTCGATGGACTTGGGAACCCCAAAGTTACCGATAAAACCGATGGAATACAGAAAGGTGACAAAGAACAGCAGATAGCTGCCGATGCCGTAGGTAAAGATCAATGCGCGTTTCATGATTACTCCTCCAAGTAATTGATTTAGAAGCCCCTTTGGCTTGGGGGAGGAGTATCGGGATGCGGTGCTGCGGTCGCTTGACGGTTGTCTGACGAAGCCCTGACTTTTCAATGACTTCGCCTGATATTGGCGCTTCGGAGCTACTTTTGGCCAGATTTCAGGGGCGGCAGCCCTACTCTCTCAGCCAGTGCGCCAAACCTGGGGTCAGAGTACAGCTTTTCGAGATTGAGGCTTGAATAGCTCTCGGCGAGGCCCGGATCGCCATTCTGAAGGGCGCGGTTGAGCCATGCGAAGGCCTTGTCTCCATCACCCCATTCGGCATACACCTCGGCAATCTGGAACGCCGAGCCGTCGGCGTCCCGCTCGATGAGCTCGGCCAGTGCCTCCTCTGCCTGTCCTGTCCGCTCAAGGCGATACAGGGTGATCGCGCTCAGAGAGAGCCGTAGGTAGTAAAGCTCCTCCTGCGTAATCCACTGAAGGGCCTCCCGATTGTTGCCCGCACGCAGGTGCCAGTTCGTTTCCAGCCAGGGGAGATCGACATGGTCGGCATCCAGTTCGCGGAGCCGCTCAATGGCGCGACGTGCGTCTTCCAACTCTTCTTCTTTGATGAGCCGAAGGATGAGGTTTGTGAGCACGTTGGCCGACTGCGGGTCCATGTCGGATGCTGAGCGCGCGGAAAACAGCGCCTCATCCTGATCTCCGGCTTTTGCGAGGAACCGGCTGTAGGCCGAGTAGATATCGCCACTTGCCGGCATCAGCGCAATGGCGCGCTCAAAGGACTCACGGGCTGCTGCAAAATCCCAAAAATGGCGATGCAAAAGTTCAGCGAGCTGCATATGCGCACGACCGTTCTCCGGTGCCAGCCGCACCGCCTCTTGCGCCAGCGTGAGTGCTTCGCGGAAGGCGTCGTCGCGGGGCATGGAACCGGTCACGCCGCGATAGCGCACGACCTCGGACAGTCGAATCAACGCGGGCGCGTAGTCCGGTGCAATTTCCTGAGCCTCGCGGAATAGGGCCTCGGCTGCGAGGACTGATTCTTTGCCTGCTTCGCGGCGCAGGCGATTGCCCTGCAACACCAGCTGGTAGGCGCGCGATGCGGCAGCGGTTTCAGCCACGGCATACGTACTCGGGGCTCCCAGATTGACGGCCACGCTTTTCGAGACCTCCTCGAGGGTGGAGCGCGCAATATCGTCCTGCACCGCGAAGATGTCCTCGAGGGTGCGGCTGTATTGGCGCGACCAGAGCTGGGCGCCGTCGGAGGTCCGTAGAAGGCGCGTACTGATGCGCAGCATGTCACCGTCTCGCTGTACCGACCCCCTGAGAACCTGCGCGACGTTCAATGATCGGCCGATGGCTTCCAGGTCGTCACCGCTTCGATCCGCCCGGTAGGCGGAGGTTCGCGCAATGACCCGCAAGCCGGGCATGGTGGCTAGATTATTGATGAGCGTTTCCGTCATGCCGTCGGTGAAGTAACCGAAGTCGGCGTCGGGCGTAAGGTTTGCGAAGGGCAGCACTGCAATCCCGTTATGGGCTGGGTTGGCAGAAGCTTCAGACTCTTCTGGCGATACGTCCTCCGGTGATGGAGGCCAGAAGATCATCAGGGACGATAAGAGGGTGATGCCGCCCAGCAGCAAGGGAATTCGCCACTTTGAGGCGGGTGCTTTTGAGGCAGGAGTTGTTGCGGCGGCAGAGGCCTCCGGCTCGCTAGCTTGCGCCACGGTAACAGGATGGTCGAACTGATAGCCCTTGCGAGCCACGGTTCGAATGATGTCATCTCGAAAACCAGCGACACGAAAATGATCGCGCGCCCGCTTGATGGTCTGGCTCAGAGAAGCATCACTGACCACGACCGATGGCCAGACTTCGTCGAATAGCTCGTCCTTGCTCACCACGCGATCACGGTGAAGGACCAGATAGGCGAGAAGGTCGAACACCTTGGGCTGCACGTCTACCGCTTTGCCGTCGAAACGAAGCTGCCGACGACGCGTATCGAGTTCAGCGCTGCCAATGAGGTACACGGAGGCGCCCAGTGCCTCATTGCTGTCAAAGATAACGCGGTCGCGCATGCCCCCACCGGACCCCTAAATCCCAGGTTCCAGTGTAGGCTATGGCGCCTGTTTAGAGCTATGAGGAGTCGTTAGCCCGTGGAAAGTACTGAGGCCTGGTTGCAACGTGGTGAGCACGCGACGATTCTCGGACACAAGCTGTTCTACATCGACGAGGCCGCCACGGAAGAGCATCGGGGCACGATTCTCCTGATTCACGGTTTTCCGACGTCCAGCTGGGACTGGTGGAAGATCTGGCCGACCCTGAATCGTCACTACCGCCTCGTCGCCATGGATCTTCTTGGTTTCGGATTCACTGCCAAACCCTCGCCCCACGATTACCGCATCATGGAGCAGGCCGACCTCTGCGACGGACTCGTGACGCACCTGGGCCTGAAGGAGTTCCATGTGCTCGCTCATGACTACGGAGATACCGTTGCCCAGGAAATGCTGGCCAGACAGAACGAGGGTAAGGGTGCTGGCCGTTGGTTGAGCTGCCTGTTCCTCAATGGCGGGCTCTTCCCGGAAACCCATCACGCGGTGCTGGCACAGAAGCTTCTTCGTAGCCCCATCGGCTTTCTGTTCCGCCATTTCCTGACCAAGGACAGCCTCCACACGTCGTTTGAAAAGATTTTTGGTGACGACAAGGCGAGCCCCGAAGAAATCGACGCTTTCTTCGAGCTATTCGATCGTGATGGCGGCCGGCGCAATGTGCACCGCCTCATCCACTACATGACAGATCGCAAGAACCACCGAGAGCGCTGGATTTCTGCGCTTACGGCTGCGTGCTGCCCCATCGGGCTTATCAACGGAAGCCTTGATCCTGTCTCGGGGGATCACATGGTGCAGCGCTTCACCGAACTGATCGGCGATGGGTACTTTATCGAGCGGCTGCGACGGGTCGGACACTACCCACAGGTTGAAGCACCTGAGGCAGTGCTCAGTGCCTACGCGTCCTTTCTCTCTTCGCTGGGGTCGTCGTTGGAGTCTGCATCTACCGAGTCGCCGTCACTCGTATGAGATTCGGCATCTTCTCCCGGGCGGCCGTTCGACGTGGGCCCCGTGTCCTCGGGTTCTGATTTCGAGATGTCTTCCGCCTCAGCGTCATAGGCAATGCGCTGTGACGAGCCTTCCGCCAGCGCCGCAACGCGAGCGCCCTGAGTCAGCGCCTCTACACCATCCTGTGGATACATGTGTACGCCAGATAGCGTCACGAAGGCTGGTTGCTGGGAGCGCGGATTTAGGTAGGAGAACAACCACACCCCAAAAATACCGGCGAGGGTAGCGCCAATGAGAGTGCCGCCCAGAAGCAGTAGATAGGGTGGTCCAATGCGAACAGCATCGGGCGCAGGCCAGTCGATGACTGAGATTTGCGGGTACTTTTCTAGCTGGCGTACCTCGATTTGAACCTGTCGCGCCTGGGTTTCACGATTGAGCTCTTCAAGGCGTGCGAGGTCTTCTGCGAGCGCCTCGTGCGTCGCGTAAATCGTATTGAACTCCGAGACGGCTGCTTTGTGCTCATCGAGCCGCGCCTGTAAGTCGCGAACGCTTTCTCTGGCAGCGCGGTAGCTTCTCTCTGCGTTGGCCAATTCAGCTTGCGTGCCATCGGCATAGGCTTCGCCGAGGGCGGTTTCCAGCTCGAGAATCTGCGCTGGGATTTCCCGCATGCGCGGGTCTTTCAAAATGTAATCGTCAGTGTAGCGGGCACGCAGCTCCCCCAGGCGCGACCGCAATGTTGCGAGTTGCTGTGCCATGGCGCCGACTTCACCGCGTTCATTTTCTGGGACCACCTGCTCGCCGGCTTCCAGGGAAGCGCGCAGCGTGTCCAGGTAGGCTTTGGCGGTCACTTCTTCTTCGATAGCCGTATTGAGCGCCGTATTCAGGCCGTCGAGGCGGGCCAGTACTTCATTCTCCTGGCGCTCCATGGAGATGATCTCGTGCTCCGCGCGGTACTCCTCGAGCGCTGAGCGAGCCATTTCGAGTTTTCCAGCGAGGCCATCGAGCTCTCCCTGCACCTCATCCAGCGTACGACTCTTGCGAGCTTCAATGTCGGATGCGCGCGCTGCAATGTACACCTCGATCCAGGTTTCCACGAGGGGTGGGAGGAGGCTGCCGTCGGAGCCGCTAGCGGAGAGTTCTAGCAGGTTAGTCTCGGGCACGGGCTCTACGTGTAGCAAACTGCGAAGCTCCAGCGCGCTGATTGTTGTTCCGTAGTTGTCTTCCAGGGTCTGGGCGACAGCGCGGGTGATCTCTCCACCGGTCAGTGTGCGCCGCTGAATCGCCACGCCCTGTATATCTGCTTCCAGCATTTGCTCATCGATGGCGGTGGGCGCGCTCATGAGTACCGTTGCGGAGGCTTCGTACACCGCCGGCTGCAGCAGAGTGTAAACAAGGCCAATGACAAGGACTGCACCGCCGGCTAATGCGAATACGCTGCGGCGGCGACGGCCGTAATCTTCGTCGTCCGATGAGGACAAAACCGGACCGGAGTTTTCGCGGGCGAGAGACATGGCGTGCGGGGCGTCTAAATGAGCGCGTAGTGTATGCCAAACAGACCATGGTCTACTGCCTCGCCACCATCGAAATACAACGCTCGTATACAAATGAAGAGTTTTGTTACGAAAGTCACACTTTTTGGTGCAATATCGGGGTTGGCGATACGCCCGATGTCCTGATTGAGCAGCAGCATCGCTTGGTTCTGAGCCAGTACGGGCATCAGCGCGCCAAGACGATGATTCAGAAGGATGAGCAAGTTGAAAAGGCACTACCAAAACAGCCTAACGTGGTCTTTGCGCGCTAAGAGGGAGAACGCGCGTTGAAGCCGTTAGGTGCAAATGGTGACGGCTGTGGATACGCGTCGGGGATAACGACCGACGGTAGTGGTTGCGCCAGCACTCGCTAATGGATCATCTCCTCATCATCGATCATGACCACGACGCACGCGAATTCGCTGCAACGCTCGCGGCGGAACTCGGCTACAAGGTGAGTGAAGCCATGGGGTTGCGAGACGGCCTCAGCCTTTACGAGGAAAAAAGCCCCACAGTCTTGTTGGTGGATCTGAGTCTGCGCGGGGGCGATGGAATCGAACTCCTCCGTGCGCTGGCAGCGAAGGCCTGCGATTCAGCCATCATCCTTATCTCCAAGGAAGATGAGCGTGTCCTCAAGGCCGCGAAGCGTCTCGGTGAGCGACTCGACTTGCTCATGAGCGATACGCTCAGAAAGCCGATCGCCATTGAGGCGTTGGAAACTGCGCTGGAGCGTACTTTTGGTGGGTCTTTTCTCAGCCATCAACCGGCGACGCCAATCGAGGAGCCGCCCGCCGATTGGGTAGATCGCGATCAGTTGCTGGAAGCGATCCGCGATGACCAGATGGAGCTTTATCTGCAGCCGGTCGTGGAGTGTGCTTCGGTTTTGGGGCCAGAGATCGTTGGCTGCGAGGGTTTTGTGCGCTGGCGTCATCCAGAGCACGGACTGCTGCCGCCATCGGCTTTTCTTCCGTGGGTTGAGGAGTTTGATCTTCTGGGACCGCTTACGGAACTGGTCCTCGCAACATCCATTGCACTGCAGATGGAGTGGCAGGGCGCCGACGTTCAGTGCCCCATATCCTTTAACCTGTCGGCGAGCCAGCTCTCTGATATCACTCTGCCAGATCGCTTGGGTGAACAAGTTGAGGCGGCGCAGCTCGATCCTTCCTTTTTCATTGTGGAGGTCACGGAGCAGGCGGCAATGGCAGATACAAGTACGGCCGCAGATGTCCTCACGCGGTTGCGCCTGAAAGGCTTTCGCGTTTCCCTCGACCACTTTGGCACGGGGCGTTCTTCACTGGTGGAGCTGTATCGTATGCCGCTCAGCGAGTTGAAGATTGGCCGTGAACTGATTGCCGAAACTGATGGAGATCGTGACGCACGAGTCGTGGTTAGAGCGCTTATTGCGCTGGCCCAGACCTTCGACATCCCCGTGTGTGCGGAAAGTGTTGAAACGAAAAGCCAGGCGCGTTTTCTCCGTGATGCGGGGTGTTCCTACGCACAGGGGTTTGCCTTTGCCGAGCCCCTTCCGCCCGATGAGTTTTTAACAATGCTATTTCGTCAGGGCCTCCTGCCCCCTGATGATTCGCAGGATCCTTGGGAAGCCTGGCTTAACTCCGGCTCTTAGCCTCGAAATCCAGCCTAGCTTCCGCGAGCCACTGATCTAAATTCCTTTGCAATCGGCGCGGCAAAGGACAATGCAAGCAAATGCAAGAACAAGGCAAAGAACAAGGCCCGGGCTTGAGGGCTATGCAGCCCTTCGTTAACGTGCCTTAACCCTTAGCTTCGGAAGTTCATCATGGCCTCGATCACGCGCGGCACCTTTCGATACCTCGTAAACGGGCTATGCCTCGCGCTTCTCGCAGCGCCCGCTGCGTTGGCAGACAAAACCTTTTTGGCAACGGACTATCCAAGCGAGGTAAAGCCTATCGTGGAGCAACGCTGCGTGGTGTGTCACGGCTGCTACGACGCGCCCTGCCAGTTAAAGATGGATGCTGTGGCGGGCCTTATGCGTGGCGCCTCGAAGGACAAGGTCTATGACGGCTCGCGCCTGCGCAATGCGAATCTTACCCGCCTTTTTGAGGACGCCCACACTATTGCACAGTGGCGTGGGAAAGGGTTCTACCCCGTCCTCAATGAACCGGACGCCCGAGACGGAACGCTCTACAAGATGCTCGCGCTGAAAGAAGAGTACCCGCTGCCGACAAAGGGTACGCTTCCCGATAACTTCAATTTCCGTCTCGATCGCGATCAGAGCTGCCCGAAACCCGAGGAGTTTGCCCGTTACCGGGTGGAGAGGCCTTACCAGGGTATGCCCTATGGCTTTCCAGGCCTTGATGAGGATCGACTGCGGACGCTAAAGGCTTGGATTAACGCGGGCGCGCCCGCGGAGCCCCTGGCGCTACAGCCGATGGAAGAACAGGAGGCCGTCGACCGCTGGGAAGCTTTCCTGAACGCAGGCGACAACCGGTCCCGACTCATGAGCCGATACATCTTTGAGCATCTTTTTATCGCTAGCCTGTATTTTGATGATCTTCCCGGCCGTTCTGCGGGTTATGCCCTCGTGCGTTCAAGAACACCGTCCGGTGAGCCCGTCGAGGTCATTGCGACCCGGCGCCCCTACGATGATCCGGGTAGCGAGCCTTTCTACTATCGCCTTCAGCAGCGACCGGTCACGACGCTGGCCAAGCGGCATATGCCCTATGCATTGAATGCCGAGCGCATGGCCCGCTGGGAATCGCTCTTTCTCGAGCCCGATTACACCGTCGAAACGCTACCCGACTACAAGGGCGCCGAAGCGGCGAACCCCTTCATCACCTTCGAAGCGCTTCCCGTTGAGGCGCGCTACCAGTTTATGCTCGATGAAGCGCAGTTCACGATCATGGCTTACATCAAGGGGCCGGTCTGTAGAGGGCAAGTTGCGCTGAACGTCATCGATGACCATTTCTGGGTCGCCTTTGTCCGTCCCAACCGCGTTGACCCCGAGCAGCACGCTGATTTTCTGGCCGAGCATGCAAAAGAAATGCGGCTTCCCCAGGCGAAAGGAAGTCTGGTTGTCAGCCTGCTTCAATGGCGAGGTTATGCGAAGTCGCAGCAGCGTTTCGTAAAGGCGCAGGCAGAAAAAATTTCCGAGGTGCTCGAGAGCGACGCGCTGAAGTTGAATCTGAACCTGATTTGGGATGGTGGCCCGGAGAAAAATCCGAACGCCGCGCTTACGGTGTTCCGCCATTTCGACAGCGCCTCTGTGGTCCGCGGACTCGTAGGTCAGCATCCCAAGACCATGTGGGTTATCGACTATTCACTGCTTGAGCGCATCCACTATCTGCTTGTTGCCGGCTTCGATGTTTACGGCGCGGTAGGGCACCAGTTGGAGAGTCGCTTGTACATGGACTTCCTCCGCATGGAGGGCGAGCAAACCTTCCTGCTGTTCCTTCCTGAGGAGGAAAGGCTAGCGTTGAGAAACTACTGGTACCGCGATGCCAAAGACCACGTGAAGGAGTACGTTTTCTCCAAAGAGAGCGCGCAGTACGAAAGGCCGACGTCGATTACCTACGAAACGGAGAATCCCAGGACCGAACTAATGGATCTCCTTCGCGAGCGTACTCCCGCGGCCCGTGATGAGCGATACACCGTGGAGGATGCCGAGCTTAGCAGTCTCATGTCGGGCCCAAGCGCAGGTTTCCGCTATCTACCGGAAGTCGCTTTCCTGCAGGTGCTTCCAAAGCAGGGTGCGGCCCGCTATTACACGCTGCTCCATAACCGGGCCTTCAAGAACAACGCGCATCTGTTTAAGGAAGAAGACCGCCGGGTTCCCAACGAAGACACCATGACTGTGGCGCGAGGTTTTGTGGGCGCGTACCCCAATATGTTTTTCCAGATCAGCGAAAGCCAGCTTGAGAAGTTCGTTAGCGCAGTTGGATCGATGTCAGCGAGCGAGGACTACACCAAACTCGTCAACCGTTACGGAGTGCGACGCACTGCGCCATGGTTCTGGAAACTGAGCGACGATATGCACCAGTACTATAGGAATCAGTACCCACAGGAAGCCGGGCTCTTTGATCTGAATCGCTACCAGAACAGATAGAACTGCGGCCAGGAGCTGTCTTTAGAAAGGGGCCGAAGGGTGTGGAATACGTGAACTCTGGTCACAAAAAAGCGATGCCGTTTCCGGCATCGCCGTTTCGATTAAGAGCCAGACTTAAGTTCAGAGTGAGTCCGAAGAAAATCGGTCAGCAGAATCAGTTGCTGGCCATCATGGCTCCGTTGTTCCGCAGATCGAAGCGATCTGCTTCCATAACCTTGTTCCAGGCTGAGACGAAGTCGTTCACGAACTTCTCTTGTGCGCCGTCAAAGGCGTAGACCTCAGCGATGGCACGCAGCTCAGAGTTGGAACCAAACACCAGATCGACTTCCGTCGCCGTGTAGCGCAACTCGCCTGTCGCACGATCACGGCCTTCCAGCACGTACGCGTCGGACTGGGAGGGACGCCATTGAGTGTTCATGTCCAACAGATTGACAAAGAAGTCATTGTCGAGCGCTTCCTTGTCATCGGTGAATACGCCGTGCTGGCTGCCACCTGCGTTGGCATCCAGTGTGCGCATGCCGGCAACCAGTACCGCCATCTCAGGCACAGTCAAATCGAGCAACTCCGCCTTGTCGACCAGCGCATTGGCCGGAGAGCGGTAGGCATTGGGGCCGTAGTAATTGCGGAAACCGTCAGCGACCGGCTCGAGCACCGCGAAGGAGGCAACGTCGGTCTGCTCCTGCGTGGCGTCCGTACGACCTGGGTTGAAAGGTACGTCTAGGTCGTATCCAGCCTTCTCGGCGGCCTGCTCGATGGCCGCTGCGCCCGCCAGCACGATGACGTCAGCCATCGACACCTTCTTGCTGCCACGCTGCGCTTCGTTGAATTCCGTCTGAATCCTCTCGAGACGCTCTAACACTTTGCTGAGCTGTGTCGGATCGTTTACATCCCAACTGTTCTGCGGTGCCAGCATGATGCGAGCGCCGTTCGCACCGCCACGCATGTCACTGTCGCGATAGCTCGCGGCAGAGGCCCAGGCGGTGCGGATCAGGTCTGCCGTGCTGAACTCAGAGGCTTTGATGCGTGCCTTGAGTTGCGCAACATCACCATCATCGATGAGGTCGTGGTCAACGGGCGGCACTGGATCCTGCCAGGACAGTACTTCTTCCGGCACGTCGTCTCCCAGGTATCGGGCGCGAGGACCCATATCGCGGTGCGTCAGCTTGAACCACGCGCGAGCGAAGGCATCTTCAAACTCTGCCGGATTGTCCAGGAAGCGCTTGCTGATTTCCTTGTAACTCGGGTCCGTCTTCAGTGCGAGGTCCGTGGTAAACATAATGGGTGCATGGCGAACGCCTTCGAGGTGTGCGTCAGGCACGGTATCTGCGGCGATGCCGTCTTTCGGAATCCACTGCAGAGCGCCCGCAGGGCTGCGTGTCTGTTCCCACTCGTAGGCAAACAGATTGGCCAGATACATCATGGACCACTGGGTGGGGGTCGATGTCCAGGCGCCCTCGAGACCACTGGTCACCGTATCTTCCGCATTGCCCTTGCCACAGCGGTTGTGCCAACCCATGCCCTGATCTTCGATGCCTTCGCCGGCGGGCTCCGGGCCCACGCAGTCATCGGGCTTGTGCGCACCGTGACCTTTGCCGAAGGTGTGGCCGCCGGCGATCAAGGCAACGGTTTCAGCATCATCCATGGCCATGCGACCGAAGGTTTCGCGAATATCATTGGCTGCGAGTTGGGGGTCAGGCACGCCGTTCGGACCTTCCGGGTTCACGTAAATGAGACCCATCTGCACTGCGGCGAGTGGTTTCTGGAGATTGCGCTCACCGGTGTAGCGCTCGTCGGCGAGCATCACCGACTCGGGGCCCCAGTAAACGAGATCCGGCTGCCAATCGTCTTCACGACCCCCGGCGAAACCAAAGGCTTTAAAACCCATGTTTTCCAATGCCACGTTGCCAGCCAGGATCATCAGGTCAGACCATGAAAGTGCCGCGCCGTATTTTTGCTTAACAGGCCATACCAGCCTGCGGGCTTTGTCGAGGTTGCCGTTATCGGGCCAGCTGTTCAGAGGTTCAAATCGCTGTTGGCCGCCACCGGCGCCACCACGGCCATCCATGGTGCGGTAGGTGCCGGCGCTGTGCCATGCCATGCGAATAAAGAGAGGGCCGTAGTTGCCGTAGTCGGCGGGCCACCAGTCCTGCGATGTAGTCATAATGGCTTCGATATCGGCTTTAACGTCGTCGAGATCGAGGGTCGCGAAGGCTTCGGCATAGCTGAAGTTGGCGCCGTAGGGGTTGTCAACGTTGGCGTTGTCACGGAGGGGTGAGAGGTTCAGCGACTCCGGCCACCAGTCCTGCACGGCTTTAGGTTCACCTTGAAAGGAACCTGCGTTCGCGATTACCGCGGCGCCCAGGCTCGAGGCCATGGCGACGCTAAGACACAGCTTTTTCTTAAACATATTGTTATTTCCTTACTTAACCTTGGGGAGAGGTTCGCACCGTTTTCGGTGGGGTACTTTCTTAGGTTAGGAGAGGGTTGTCGTTTCGTAAAATGAATTAAAAATGATTATTTGATCGTAAATTTAGATTGTATGCCGGACGTGGATCGCTCATTTCCATGGATACTGGCGGAGAAAGAGCGGTGGGAACACCCTAGTGAACCCATGGAATGCTCAAAGCATCCCTATCGATCGGGTGTCCGTCGCGAAGCTGACTTCATGCACATAAAGAATTTCACACGCGCCCAGACCGATGTCCCGTCGCGTCAGACTCGTTGGAATCGTATCGCCGGAAGATAGCTCCACATCCACAAGAAGACCTGTCAGTTTGACGATGGCACCTACCGGGATCGCATTCAGTTGTTTTTCCTGTTCGGGGTTTTTCGTGACGAGATGAACATTGGCCGAGGATGTCTGTGCGACATCGAGGCTCAATCTCGCATGCTGTAGATGAAGAAACATCAGGCGATCGCCCTGGATCACCCGCAGACCCTCGATGCGAGCTTCGTTGGACATGGGGCCCCAGCCCAGAGCAAAGTCCCAGTTTGCAGCAGCGCTTAGCTGGCCAAAGCGATAGCGGCGCTTTGAGAGTACCTTTGCTGTGATGGAGTAGGTGGCCCGCGGGTGAAGAGTGACCTCGCGGTAGTGAATGGACTCTGAGTGGATCGGCGCCTGTTGCGGTATTTCCGGCACAAACTCCCCGGCGCCGAGCGTTACCGGAGGTGAGTCACCGCAGGCCGCCAACAGAAAAAGCACACCTGCTATCGCCAGAAATTTCAGCATCGATGCCCGTGGGTCAACCCGCTGTTCTCCTTCCTATGAGCTTTATGCCCGCCCACACAGGTGAGGCATGCACTAAGGATCTTTGGTGATGCTACCGCAGCGTCTGGTATTGGGTAAGGCAAGTCCCTACAATCGCCAGCCTTTTTTCACAGCCCTGCCTTTTTCCTATGCACCGAGTCAGAACCTACAACGCCATCGCCGTGAAGGGCCTGGACCGCTTCAGCCGTGAGAGCTACGAAGTGGCCAGCGAACTTTCGAATCCAGACGCATTCCTGATTCGCAGTCAGAAGCTCCACGATATGGAGTTTCCGGAATCACTCAAGGCCGTCGGTCGCGCGGGTGCGGGCGTGAACAATGTACCCCTGGATCGCTGCACCGAGAAAGGCATCGTGGTGTTCAACGCCCCTGGTGCCAACGCCAACGCTGTGAAGGAACTGGTGCTCGCGGGCCTGCTGCTGGGATCGCGGGATATCTACCAAGGCATGAAGTTCGTTGAATCCCTTGAGCCGCAGGAGGGTCTTGATCCGCTCCTAGAGAAAGAGAAGAAGCGCTTTGCAGGCACAGAGGTGGTTGGCAAGACGCTGGGAGTTGTGGGTCTTGGCAACATTGGCTCTTTGGTGGCGAACATGGGCCTGAGCCTGGGCATGAAGGTGATTGGTTACGACCCTGCCATCAGCGTCGAAGCGGCCTGGCGACTGTCTAGCGATGTCCAAAAAATGGACAACCTGCCCAGTCTATTTTCGCGCGCCGACTACATCTCGCTGCACTTGCCTGTACTGGATGCAACGCGTGGGCTTGTTAACGATGCGTTGCTGGCAAACGCGAAAGCTAACCTCGTGCTGCTGAACTTCGCGCGTGGTGAAATCGTCGACAACGAAGCCATTATGCGGGCCCTTGATGCCGGCACCCTGCATCGCTACGTCTCGGACTTTCCTGCCAATGGGACGCTTGGGCATCCGGGGATGCTGCAGATGCCGCACATCGGCGCGAGCACGGGAGAGGCGGAGGAAAATTGCGCGATCATGGTCGCAGACCAGCTCATGGATTTTCTGGAAAACGGCAACATCACGAACTCTGTGAACTTCCCTGCGATTTCTCTGCCGCGAACTACACCCGTGCGCCTGACGATCAGCAACCGCAACGTGCCCAAGGTGCTGAATCAGATTACGGCGATCATCGCAGACCACGACATCAACATTGTGGACATGCTCAACAAGAGCCGTGGGGATGTGGCCTATAACATCATCGATCTCGAAGCGTGCCCGGCGCAAGAGTCCATCGATGCGCTCTGTGCCATTGATGAAGTGATCAATCTGCGTGTGATAGGGTCCTGCTCTTACGATAGCTAGGAGCATGCCTTGGCGGACGCCCTCGCGTACGACGCCGCATCCCGCACACCCGTAGATCCCAACGAGGCCGTTAGCGGCCTGCAGATCGGCGTGGTGATGATCGGCATCTCCATCACGCTCCCGCTGATGTATAGCGCCGGCGAACTGGCGCAGGGCATCGGTTTCGAGCGTGCCATCACCGCCACCCTCGCTGGCGCTCTGATTCTCAGTCTTATGTCTTTGCCTGCTGCCATCGTGGGCGCGAAGACGCGGCTATCGAGCTACATGATCATCGAGCACACCTTTGGCTATGCCGGCGCCAAGTTCATTAACTTTGGTTTTGGGGTGTTCCTGCTTGGTTGGTACGCGGTGACCGCAGAATTATTCGGACGCACTCTGTTCATCGCAGCCGGTGATTTAACAAATCTCGCGATGCCGGAGTGGGTTTATACGGTGTTTTCCAGCGCCGTTGTGACGGTGACGACCATCTATGGCTTCAAGGCGATCGATCGCCTCGCGCTGGTCGCTGTTCCCTTTCTCTTGCTCGCCTTGGTCGCCCTCGTCGCGCTGTCGCTGAAGGAAACGAGTTTCGGCGAGCTACTGCAAATACCGGGTGCGGGCACGATTGATATGCCTACGGCGATCTCCGCTGTGATTGGCGCCGCCATTGTCGGAGTTGTGCTGACGCCCGACCTAACCCGTTACGCACGGAATACCCGGGACTGTATCACCGCTTCATTCATCGGCCAGGGCGGTGGGATGACCATCGCGTATGTAGTCGGCATGATTCCCGTGCTGGTCTGGAACGAGCTCGAGCCCATGAGCTACATGATCATCATGGGCTTTGGCGTGTTTGCCCTTGCGGTGCTCGTTTTTGCGACCTGGACCACCAATGTGATCAACCTCTATTCAACGGCCCTGGCAGCGCGAGCATCGGCCCCGGTGGGCAACTACCGGACTATGGTTGTATTGCTGGGCATGCTGGGTACGGGGGCGGCCATTGTGGGTATCTCCGACAACCTCATCGAGTTTCTGGTGGTGATGGGTCTGCTGGTACCGCCTATTGCCGGCGTGTACCTGTCTGACTTTTTTATCTTCCGCCGTCGTGATTACAGCGAGGCACACCTGGAAGCGCGTCCGGCACTCAGGGTTCCTGCGGTGGCTGTCGCGCTGGGAACTGGACTGGCTTCCGCCTGGATGTTCTACACAGACTCATCTGTCACCAGCATCGGCGCCCTCGACTCGCTGGCCATGTCCATTATTGCTTACTGCGCCATTGAGTTTGCCCTGGGCGCTCGTCCCGTGGAGGTTACGGGATGAGAGTTGGAATCGACGTTGGCGGCACCCACACGGATGCGGTGCTGTTGGAGGGCCACAAGGTAGTGGCGTCCACGAAGAGACTGACGTCAGCCAATGTAAAAGATGGTGTCCTTGAGGCTCTCGATACGATCATTTCATCGGGTGGCGTACCTCAGAGCGTCATCGAGGCCGTCATGATCGGCACGGCGCAGTTCACCAATGCGGTGGTGGAGCGCCGGGAGCTGAGTCCAACGGCGATTATCCGTGCGGGACTGCCATCGGGGGAAATGATTCCGCCCATGACCGACTGGCCTGCGGACATCGCAGAAGCCGTGGGTCGACACAGCTACATGGTGCAGGGCGGGCATACCTATGATGGGTTTCCCATCGGTGTGCTCGACTTCGAAGAGATCGACCAGGTCATCGATGACTTAATAGCGAAGGGCATTGAGCTGGTGGCTGTTTCCAGCGTCTTTTCGCCGTCTGATCCTTCTCAGGAACTCGAAATCAGTGAGCGCATTCGCGAGCGTATGCCCGATGCGCGAATCACCCTTTCACACACTATCGGTGGTATGGGTCTGCTCGAGCGCGAGAACGCTGCAATCCTCAATACTGCGCTGCTGCCTCTGGCACAGAATGTCGTCGACGCGTTTCGCGATGCCCTCGAAGAGCGTGGTATCACCTGCCCGTTCTACATCAGCCAGAACGACGGCACGTTGATGTCCGCGGAGTTCGCGGCCGAGTTTCCCGCACTCACGTTTGCATCGGGCCCAACCAACTCCCTGCGGGGAGCGAGTCTGTTAACGCAGCGCGATGACGCCATCGTCGTGGATATTGGTGGCACGACGTCAGATGTCGGCGTGCTCCAGGGCGGATTCCCCCGACAGTCGAATGTGGCGATCAAGGTTGGCGGCGTGCGCACCAACTTCCGCATGCCGGATATTGAAGCGATCGGGCTCGGCGGGGGCTCTCTGGTCAGCGACGATGGCGCGACCATTGGGCCTCAGTCCGTAGGCTATCGACTCGTGACCGAAGGCAAGGTGTTCGGCGGCGAGACGCTGACCAGTACTGATATCGCTGTAGCTTCCGGTGCCGTTGAGATCGGCGAGCCCGATCGCGTTGCCCATCTCGCCCCTGATGTTGTGGAAACGGCTGTGAGCCGCATGCACGAGATCATCGATCGCGGTATCGACCAAATGAAGTCTACCCGTGACGCCGTGCCCGTGATTCTCGTCGGCGGTGGCGCGGTGCTGGTATCACGGAATCTGCCGACGGCTTCTGAAGTTTTGCGTCCCAAGCATTCGGGTGTGGCGAACGCCATCGGCGCTGCCAACGCACAGATCGGGCGAGAAACAGAGCGTATTGTCAGTTACCGGGCGAATCCCCGAGATAAAGTGCTCGCTGAGATTCAGGGCCAGCTGAGCGGAGAGCTCGTCGCCTCCGGCGCCAAAGCGGAAACCATCCGCATTGCTGATATCGAGGAAACCGCCATTTCCTACATGGCAGATGAAAGCACCAAGCTCCGTGTGAAACTGGTGGGTGATCTTGCATTCTCGGGGGATGACGAGGGAGGCAACGCATGAGCGTTCGTATCAGCCATCACGACATCGCCGACCTCTGTGCCGGCTCCGTGTTTCTTGCAACCGGCGGGGGCGGCGATCCCTACATCAGTCAGATTCTGGTGACGGAGGCATTGAAGAAGCACGGTCCCGTGGACCTTTTACCCCTCTCTGCAGTGCCTGACGGCGCCCTGGTGGTCGCCATCGGCGAGGTGGGCGCACCGTCCATCAGTCTGGAACAGTTGCCCATTGGCAGTGAGTGTCTGGATGTTATCGACCGCTTTCAGGACTTCACGGGAAAGACCATTTCCCATCTGGTGTCCTTCGAAGTGGGTGGTGCCAATTCAGTGATACCGCTGATCGCGGCTGCAGCTCGCGGAATCCCCCTCATTGATGGTGATGGCATGGGTCGCGCGCTGCCGGAAGCGCAGATGATGACCTTCCCCATCGAAGGCGTGCAGCCCAGCCCCGCAGTCGCCGTGGATTACACGGGTGGTGCCGTATATTTCGATGTGAAAGACGCGGAGCTTTATGAGCGGCAGATTCGCAACTTCGCCATGGCCATGGGCGGCATGGTGTTCACCGCCGAGCACCCCATGGATGCCGATCAGGCCCGCCGCGCCATCTTGCCCGGCACCATCAGCTTTGCTCTTTCGCTGGGCCGATTGCTTCGCGAGAACGCGGGCAACGCGGCAAATATTGAGGCGCCCCTAAAGGCACTTTTCGACGCCTCGGACTACGGCGTATTCAGGCATCTGTATACCGGCAAAGTGGTGGATATTCGTCGCAAGACCGTCGGTGGTTTTGATGTGGGTGAGGCGGTGCTTGAGTCGACCATCGGCGACGAGGAGCCACTTCATCTCTCCATTAAGAATGAATTTCTCCTCGCGAAGATTGGAGATCGAGTCGTGGCGAGCGTGCCCGACCTCATCACCATGGTCGATCACGAAACATCCACGCCCATCAATGCAGAGCGGGTCCAATACGGTCAGCGCGTTACGGTGTTTGGGATAGGCTGCCCGCCGCACTACCGCACGGATAAGGCACTCAAAGTGGTGGCGCCGCGCTGCTTCGGCTTTGATGTGGACTTCGTGCCCATCGAGGACCTCTAGCGAGAGAAGGCCGCCTCGAGAGCCCGCATCACTTTAAGCTGCGCCTCGCCATCCACGCCGGGCACACCGCCGAGCGCATCGGGCCAGCTCGATAGCATGGCGATCACTACGCCGGATTCTGGCGCAACATAGATCGCTTGTCCGTGAACGCCTTCCGCTTGCACAGAGCCGCGCCCATCGCCCAAACCCCAAATGAAAGAGCGGTAATAGGGCCTCGCGCCCTCAGCGGGGTAGGGCCACGGGCGAGATCCATCACGCGCGAAGACGTCGTCCATCCAACTCGCGGCGAACAGCTGTGTTTCGCCAACTCGCCCACGATCGAGCATAAGCTGGCCCACGCGTGCGACGTCTCCCAGCGTGGCGTGGATGCCGCCGGATGCTAGAGTAAAGCCGCCAACGTCCACGGTGATGCCCGCGTCGCGCTCTGCGCCCATGGGTTGCCAGATATGCTCCGAAACCAGATCGGCAAAGCGCTTTCCGGTGGCGGCTTCCAGTACCCATGCCATCACATCGGTGGTGCCCGACTTGTAGACGAAGGCCCCCACCCGGTCTTCGTCCCGCGCGACAGCGGGTAGAAATGCGTAGTTACCCACGACCGGTACGCCCTCGCAGTCCGGTCCTGTGAGAAGTCCATCGGCGCAGTCCTGCCGCCGCACGGTGCTGTCGGGCGCCGAGTAGTCTTCATTCCAGGCAGAGCCGTCGCGCATGTCCAGTACATCCCGAAGCTTATCTGGACCCCAGCCGCTAGTTGCAAGTTCGGGCACGTAATCGGCCACGGTTTTGTCGAGATCAAGGTTTCCATCGGCGACTACGCTGGCAGCGGTCAACCCAGTAATGGTTTTGGAAACGGACCACAGAAGATGAGTGCGGTCCGGTGTCAGCGTGCCGGAGTAACGCTCAAGGGCCACGCTGCCATTAACAAGCACTAAAACACCGTCGATATAGAGTGAATCCACAAGGTCCGCGAGGGTGGTTTCTTCCCCGTCGATGGAAAGGCCAATGTCATCCAAGGCGCTATCGCGACCTTCGAGCGGATTGATGGCCGCGGGGTTACTGCGAATGTGTTTGCTGGGCAGCACTTCATTCATGTGTGTATAGGCCCAGCGGTTCAAAGGCCCGAACTGCCATGTGGCGCCCGTGACGCCCTCGGGCCGTTGATCGGCGGTCGCTCCAGCAGCTAAGCCCGGCACAACGCTGAGTGCTATGAACAGCGCAAGTTTTGATAGCAGGGTGTGGTGCATGCGTGGTGCTCCTTCCGTTATACCGCCGGGTCTCGCGCCAGCACCTTTCGCACCGGTGGTGAGATCATCATGGGCACTGGCTCATCATCCAGTAGCTTGCCCATCGGCAGATACTCGCGAAAGTCCGGAGGATCACATATGTAGGACAGCGTGTCGCGGGGCACCTCTTCGTCAACGCCGAGGTCGGTATAAAGCGTGTTGAGCTCTTCAAGGGTTTCGCAGGCCGCGTAAAGTTCGTAGCTCACGGTTCCGACGATCACGGCGGCGCCAAGATAGGGAACCGCCTCCGCGGGAATTGCGGCAATACTCCGTGCGGCTACACGGGACGTGCGAGCCGCCAACCGCTGGCCAAATTTTCGGGTTGCTACACGCTGCCCTGCTGTTCTGGCTTGGCTCGCCGCGAGCCTTGATGAAAGCACACTACTGACGGTGCGCACGCCAAGCGCTGTGGCCAGCACACCGGAGATCGCCGTATTAAATGTGGCGCTGGTCAGCAACAGCAGGTTGCTCGCCACCGAGAGGGTCAGTGTCGTGGCTAACGTGAGGCGGAGTAGGAGTCTAAGCATGCGCAGGTCCCGCGTTGAAGCTGATGACCTGCAAGCTTACTACTGAGACTAATCTGACGAACTTTGCGTTGAACTCTGAGCTTAACTTTGCAATGAAGTTTGTTTATGGCGCCTGCTTGCGCCGCCCCAAAAAGACTTAGTCGTCCGACAGATTCGCTTCAGCAAGCACATCTGTATAGGGCACATGACCCGCAATAGCGGCCAATTGCTCGGGCTCAATAGCGCCCATCACGTTAACGAATACGAACTCCTCAGCGTCGACAGCGATCACCGCCAACCCAAGAATCGTTTCACCGTCCTGCTTCAGATAGAGGAATACTGTCTCTCGATCTTCTTTCACCTTGACGATGGGGTTCCAGGCTTTATCGAAAAGTGTTGGTCCTCGCTCGCCCATATCGGCCAGGATGGCATCGAGGTCGGCTTCCGAAGTCATCTCGTAAACCTGCACCCGAACGCCGTCGATGCTGCGCAGGAGCGCCTGGGTTTCTGGATCCTCGTCTGAGTGGTTCGCCGCGAAGCGAAGAACGCGAGGTCCCAAAGAGACTGTAGTGTCGTGCTTCAGTCCGCGGTGGTCTGGGCCATCAAAGCTGACAAAGCCTGGGTTATGCGAAGGAGCGGTAAAGCCGCAGGCGGTCAGTCCCGCGGCGAGAGTGACAACGCCAAAAAGGCGTGTCCGGCGACTAGAAGTCGAGGTCAACATCCACGTTTACCTGGTCGACAATGGAGGCGATTTCCTCCGGGTTGATGTCACCGAGAACGTTTACGAAAACGGCCTCTTCACCATCGACAGCCATCACAAGGATGCCCTGGATAGAGTCGTCGCCAGACTTCACATATACGTCGACTTTCTCTTCATAATCGCGTGCGCGAACGATTTGCTCCCAGTTCATGCCCTTGAGCGACTCTTTGACTTCGCTCATCTGAGCCTCTGCTGCATCGAGATCACCGCCGGTGTTGTAGACGTGAACGCGAACAGACTCCAGGTTTTTAAGCGCCTCCTCGGACATGGGGTCGGAGTGCTCCATGGCACTGACCAGTTTCAGCAGTGTGCCATCGAGATTCACCATGACGCGGGGTTCGCCGTAGGCATCGCTGAGTTCACCAAAATCGACATAGCCGGGCTTGCCGTCATGGGATTCGTCTCCGGCAACCGCAACGGTTGCCATCATGATCAGGGCAATAGCCAGAGAGAAATTTCTCATTGCTGCTTCCTCGCAACGTTTCGTGATGGAGACAGCATGGACCAGCAAGGAGCAACCGGCGAGGGATTAGCGACGAACTGCCGCTGTCCTGCGTTAACTTGCAAAGAACAGAATACTCAGTGAATTAAAACGCCTGAAAACAGGGTGTTACGGGAAGTAGAGGCTAAGCAAATAGGTCCGGCGTGTGACCCGACGCGACCACCTGAACACTATCGCCCAGGCGGATTTCACCGCTTCTAAGGATTAGGCAGCAGAGGCCGCCATGGCCCAGCATCGCTGCCACACCGCCTTTTCCAAGGGCCTGCTCCATGCGTGAGCACGGGTGGCACAGACTCCGTGCTTCGAACAGAGCCTCTCCAATGGAGAAGCGTTGATGGCGCAGTGCATGAAGGTTGATGCCACTTACCACGAGGTTGCGACGCAGCTGGCCCGGATCGATTTCCCGCTGGCCCAGAAAGTGAGCGGTCTGCTCAATGAACTCCCGCGAGATGATGGTGACCTGGCGTCCCGATCCTGGCGTTTTGTCGCTGCGGTGATCGCCCTCCAGACCCAGACCTTCGAGTGCCATGGCCCTATGCATTACCTCCATCGGTTTGCGACGCTCGCGACGCAGGCCGATCCAATCAAGTGTGCCCGGCGCGATATCTCGAGCGAAGCGATCGAGCGGATTGGTGCGCTTTGCTCCAGTCCCTTTAGGGCGTGGCGGCATTCATGATCTCCACGATGGCGCTGTCGTCACCGGTCAGCTGCCAGTGCACCAGGGAAATAGGAATGCTGCCCAGGTCGCGTAATTCACGGAAGTATTCGATCAGGGGGTAGTCCTTGCCGGCCTCCGCCATCTGTTTTTTTCGCGTCGCCAGAAGCTTTTCGGTCAGGTATTTGCCCGTGACATAGCTGGTGCCGTAGCCGGGCTGGCGCAGATAAAGATGCTGCTCAAAGGCGAGTAGTTCCGGTTCGTTGCTCATCCAACCCCGCGGGGTCCACTCAACGTGGATCGTCCCAGCCTCGGCCATGGTTTTAATGTTCGCATGTGCATCCAGAGATCCCAGGCCTCGGGCGGCGCGCTGCGCGAGCATGATCCAGACTATTTCCCGGGCGCGAGGCGTGTCCTTGTAGAGACCGGCATGCATGAACATCTCTTCAACACCCGTAGCGATACCTTCGTTGCGACTGTCGAAGATGTTGTAAAGCAGCGGACCCCGGCGGATGGGGCTTGCGTGGGGGTACTCCTGAATCTCCGCCAGATCGAACCAGTGATAGAAGTGAGCGAGGAGAGGTCTAGGGTCGTAGTGCGTGCCGATGGTGAAGAAGTTGCGTACTTCTGGCGGTTCATAGGGGCCAAGGTTCGCAGTGAGTTCCACTTTCATGTAGTCGCGCATGGGCAGGACGTCCTCGTCCTCAAACCACGCCAGCATTTGCTTGGATGTCCAATCCACTAATGCGTTGTATTCGGCCTCAGTCGCCGCAGCCTCCAAAGGCGGTAGCGCGCGATTGCTATGTTCTTCCAGGGCAAGGCTCGACCATGAGCGGTCCAGTTCCCGTTCCAGAAGGAAAGTTTCCTCTTCGAACGTCAGTGGTAGGTAGTGCACCTGCTGCTGGTACCACGTGTAGTTCTCTCGACCGACACCGGAAGGCCCAGTCTTGCTGGGCGCCATCTCACGCAGCCAGCCGAGGAGAGCTTCAGTGGCCTTTTCCGCGGCTGCTATCGCTCCTTCAAGCTCGCCGCTCGATTCGGGATTCGACGCTTCACGAATACGGGATAAAAAGCCCAGTTGATCCTCAATGTTGCGCGTACCGGCAATCCAAAGGTCACGGGCATTACCCGTCAGGTTCTTCTGGGCCTGCGCCAACAGCGGCGGAATCACCGCCAGCTCGCGGATCATGCGCGCTTCTTCTTTGGCGCTCAGCGGGAAGCGGTAGGCCCACAGCTCAAGCACCGCATGATGAGTGGGACCTTCATGGGCGGGCACGTCACTGCGGTAGTCCCAGATGGTCTGGTAAAAGGCGGGGTCACGCACCCAGGGTTTGAGCACTCGGTGGTTGAAGTCGTAGCCGTTCATTTCGGCGCGAACGATGTGCCAGTCCACCTTTTGCTCGACGGGCCAGGCGTCGATGTCCATGCCATCTAACCGTGCTCGCAGCGCTTTGTAGTCCGTCATGGAAGCTTCAAAACGCTCGGCCGTGTAGTCCGGTGCACCGTCCAGGAGAGGCGGCGCTTCGAAGGCTCGCCAATCAGCGAAGAGTTTCGTCAGCTCGCTGTATTCGGACCCTTGCGCCGAAAGACTAAGAACCAGCGCACAGAGAAACACGCTGATGGACGAGAATCGGTGGAATCCCATGGCAACTCCTCGAGGGACTGGAATGGTCCGGGAGTATAGAGCCTGTGGGCTACATGGAGGAGTTCAGTGGGCCCGTGATCTCTACCTTTGCTCTCGCAGCTGATTCTCGCTCACTGTTCTTTTGCAGAGTGGCTCGAAGCTCCAAAGAGGCGGGAAAACCAGCCTCGCCTGCTTTCGTCTGCCGTGGCCACAATGCTAGCTCGGTGTGACTTCGGGATGCCGTGCTCCCGGTAGTACTGCTCCCACTCGTGGGGCGTCAGAGTTTTGGGGACATAGTCGTCTGCCGTATGAGCCAGCGACTGATCTCGAAGCGCGACCGCGGGCGTCTCGGGTTCTTCAGGCTTTCTTTTAGACGCAGGCGTCCCATGCTCAAGAGCCTGGCGAATAAGACGCTGTTGGCGGGTTTCCATGATGCTTCGGCTCAATGCCTTCGGACAGAATACCCAGTTTAGTGGTTTATCCAGCCTCCCACCGACTGGAGCGGAAGGGGGTCATCGCCGTCTGAAATCCACGCGGCAACGGCAATGCGACCGACACCGTTCACGAGCTCTGGTCGCTCCAGGGATCCAGACCAGCTACGGGATCTATTCGCTTTGAACTCCTGATGGTCCAACACCACAAAGTCATGAGTCAGTTCGCGGCCGCGGTTTTCGCCCCCTTTGACTTGCGTGCGCAATCCAAAACCCAACTGCACCACGTGCAGTGTCGGCTTCGCGACCTCGGCAGTCTTCTCTGGGGCGAAGTTCGCTTCGAACTCGCCGTTGTCCACGCTGATCGCCAAAGAGCCCACGCGAGGACGATCGATCATTGGCGGAGTCGTGGCTCGGCGCCAGCTGCGCCATTCCTGACCTCCAAGGATGACGCCTGGGGTATAAACGCCCGACGTGTAGCCAGAGCGACGATAGTCACGCTGTCGATCGGAGAATGCCGCACTCGCGAACTTGTCTCCCCAACCCAGGTAGTCCCAGTAGTCCACGTGAAGGGCCACCGGCACATAGTCATTCCAGAGATCGGGGTCTTCAATCAGCTTGGAAAGCCACCGGTCTGCCGGCGGGCAAGAGCTGCAGCCCTCGGAGGTATAAAGTTCCAAAAGCGGTACCTGTGTGGTGCCCGATTCGAAGTGTTCCGCGAGGGCAAGGGCCGGAGCGGATAGGAGTAGTAGCGCGCTGATTAATCGTTTCATGGAATCTAAGACCGAAAGACTTTCCGATGGTTCGATCACAATTTGATGCCGATGCCGATGCCGATGCCGATGCCGAACCCTGCACTGCCCCCATCCTAGTTCCGATGACTGTGGTGTTAGACACGATAGAGGTGGCAGCGAAGACGGCGCCGTGCACGAACCGGGTGAACGCCGACGTGAAAATCGATAGGCTGATCACTCACCGGCACAAAGCAATAAATCCACGGTTCCAGCTGCGAGGCGCGCTATGTTCTCAAACCGACTGATCCCCTCCGTTTTACTCGCCACGTCGTGCGCACTTACCGGAACCCAAGTCAGCGCAGCGCCACCGGACAAGGCAGCGCTCGATGTCCTCGCCGCCGGTGCCGCAGCAGATTCGTTTTCATTGCTGCGCGATATCCTCAGCATCCCCAATGACGCTCAGATTGCGAGTCACATAGAGCCCAACGTGCGGTGGTGCGAGGATGCTTTTGGTAGCCGAGGATTTGAAACGCAGCGGCTCGCCACACCGACGGCGCCGCTGCTACTCGCGGAGCGCGGTGTTGAAGGCGACGCTCCGACCGTTCTTGTTTATCTGCAGATTGACGGTCAGCCCGTGGACCCAACGCGCTGGTTTCAGAAGGACCCCTACATACCGGTGCTCAAAGAGCGCAATGAGAATGGTGATTGGGCTCAGATACCGTGGAGCGCTCTCGAAAACTATGACGATGACATGCGAATCTTTGCCCGCGCGGCCTCCGACGCGAAGGGGCCTGTCGCCATGTTCCTGGCCGCCTGGGATGTTGCCACGCGGGAAGGCATGCTTCCCGATTACCACCTCAAGATCATCATGGACTTCGAAGAGGAGCTGGGGTCTCCGCAGTTGCCCGCAGCAGTTGGCGTTCATCGCGAAGCACTCAGTGCAGACCGTTTGGTGATCTTCGACGGCCCCATGCACATCACTAACAGACCGACGCTGACCTTTGGAGCACGAGGCATCGCCACGCTAACGCTGACGACTTTCGGTCCGGTCGTTCCTCAGCACAGTGGTCATTTCGGCAACTACGCGCCGAATCCTGCGCTGCGCTTAGCCCAACTCCTTGCGTCCATGAAGGATGAGCAGGGGCGCGTGGTCATCGAAGGTTTCTACGACGGCATCGAGATCGATGATGCGACCGATGCCTTACTGCGACGCGTGCCTGATGACGAAGAGGAGATTCGGGATCGACTGCAGCTCGGTAGTGTGGATGCAGTGGGATCCTTCTATCAGGAATCGATCCAGTACCCTTCCTTGAACATTCGCGGCATGCAGTCGGGTTGGATCAATGATGAGGTGCGCACCATTATTCCTGCATGGGCGCGCGCTGAGATCGATGTTCGCCTTGTGAAAGAGTCGGATCCAGAGCGACTTATCCATTTGATCCGGGAGCACGTTGCTTCGCAGGGCTTCTTTATCGCGGACGGTGATCCCGACAAAGCTACACGGATGGAGCATGCGAAGGTTGCGACGCTAACCCACAAGGTTTCCTATCAGTCTTTCCGCACGCCGCTGGGTTCACCCATGGGCCTTTGGCTGCGCTCTGCCCTGACGCGTGCGTATGAGGAAGATCCGGTGCTCCTTCGCATGAGCGGGGGTTCCATTCCTATCTCGCCCTTTGTGAACACGCTCGGCGTTCCGGCTGTGACGGTGCCGACGGTGAATCGCGACAACAATCAGCACAGCCCCAACGAAAACCTGCGTCTGGGCAACTATCGCGATGGCATCAAGACAATCCTGGCGGTGCTTACGGAACCGTTCTGATACCCTTCCCGCCCCTTTGAGTTTCCAGGATACGACCGTGCATCTCGCCCGCTTTCCCCGCCTTCACTTTGCCCACCTTTCCACACCGCTGGAGCCCATGAACAACCTCACGCGGCACTTGGGTGGACCGCAGCTGTGGGTGAAGCGGGATGATTGCACGGGCCTGGCCGGCGGCGGCAACAAGACGCGCAAGCTCGAATTTCTGATGGCGGAAGCCGTGCAGCAGGGTGCTGACACCATCATCACGCAGGGCGCGACGCAGTCGAACCACGCCCGACAGACCGTTGCCATTGCCTCAAAGCTGGGACTGGACAGCCATATCCTTCTGGAAGATCGCACCGGAAGCAAAAGCGAGGCCTACAACCACAACGGCAACGTGATGCTCGACCAGCTCTTTGGTGCTGAGATCAGTCGATACCCCGGCGGTACCGATATGGCGGAAGCCATGGAGAAACTGGCAGCAGAGCTTAAGGAGCAGGGCAAAGCCCCATACGTCATTCCCGGTGGTGGTTCGAACCCCGTAGGCGCTCTGGGCTATGTCAACTGTGCTCTTGAATTGCTTCAACAGGCAAACGATCTCAGCCTGCGGGTTGATCACCTTGTGCACGCGACGGGCAGCGCGGGTACACAGGCTGGTTTAGTGGCGGGGCTGGCAGCAACCAATAGTGGTATCCCCGTGCTGGGTATCGGGGTGCGCATCCCGCAGGAAGCCCAGGAACAGAAAGTGTTTGAATTGGCTGAGGCCACGGCAGAGCTTCTTGGTTGCCCCGGTGCGGTCTCTCGTAATCAGGTGGCGGCAAACTGTGATTATGTGGGCCCTGGCTACGGCTTCACCACGCCCGAAACCCTCGAGGCGATCGAACTATTCGCCAAGACCGAGAGCATCCTTCTGGATCCCGTTTATTCGGGCAAAGGAGCAGCCGGTCTCATTGATCTGATTCGCAAAGGCCATTTCGGCGAAGATCAGAACGTCGTGTTCTTGCACACAGGCGGCAGTCAAGCGCTGTTCGCTTACCGCGAAGACTTCGATTTTCCGAGGGTGTGAGTAATCGTAGCTTTGGTGAAGCGCACAACATCGAGAAAGAGTGAATGAGTGGGGAGCTAATCATCGGCGTCCTCGGTGGTATGGGGCCCGAAGCGACCATCGATTTTCAGCGTCGCGTGCTGGCTCTCACTCCTGCAAGTGATGACGCCGATCACCTGCGGATGCTCATCGATAACAACCCGAAAGTGCCATCGCGCCTCGCGGCGATAGTGGAAGGCACAGGTGAGGATCCCACTCCGGCGCTGATCGCCATGGCCCAGGGCCTTGAACGTCAGGGTGCCGACTTTCTGGTGATGCCATGCAATACCGCACACCACTACCATTCGGCTGTTGCTGAGGCGGTTTCGATTCCGTTTCTGCATATGCCAGCTTTGGCAGCAAAGTCATTGGCATCCGAGGACGACGGTTCCACTCGTGTTGGGCTTCTCGCCTCAAGCGCCCTCAGCCGCATCCAGCTTTACGAACCCCACTTCGAAGAGCACTTACTTGAGCTTCTATATCCAACAGTGGAGGTCCAATCAGATCTCATGGCGTTGATACAGGCGGTAAAGGCGGGTGATCCCTCTGTCGAAAAGGTCGCCGCATTTGACGCTGCTGCACGGGATCTTGAGGAGCGCGGTGCTCAGCAGCTTCTTATTGCGTGCACTGAGCTCTCCGCGCTAGCTGATTCATTGTGTAGTGGTCTATCGGTGACTGATGCTTCGCAGGTGTTAGCGGAGGTGACCGTGGCTATTGCACGTGGTCAGCGATCGCTGGGCTGAGTATTTTGGATGTCTTTGCAGCTGTCCGCCTACGAAGCAAAGCCGAACCCTCAGATTCGACTGACTTCTAAATGCGATCTCCGTGTAACCTTGGCCACAACCCGCTAAGTACGGACAACAAGTATGCAAAGATACGCTTGGGAATGGCTTGCAAAGGCAGGTGCCGCAGCTGGTGTGATCATCTCACTAGGAATGGTGGCATATGAGATGAAACAGGCTCGAGAGCTTGCGATGGCAGAGCTCTATCTGGAGCGCTCGGCGCATATATCCGAAGTTGTCAGTGCGAGATACACGACTGACACTCTGGAGCAAGCGTTTCTGCAGGCAGCCAAAGATCCCCAGAGAATCAGCTATCCCCAAGCCAGAGCTCTAGACGGGAATGCGGAACGGCTCTTAATTTACGCCGAGAGCATGCATTTTCTGCACATCAGCGGTCTATCCTCTGACGAGGAATGGTTGGCAAATAAAACCTATGTCGAAGATGTGATACTACATCCGTGTATCGTGCGCTTTTGGGGCAATACGAAGAACTCGTGGCGAGAAAGTTTTGCCTTAGAGATCGACGATCTCATCGAATCGTCCGAGATTAATGCCGGCGACTGCGAGACTCCCGGGAGGGACGATCTGGAAAACGACTTGAGAGTCGCAGCAGAGCGGTAGTTTAGCGTCGTCGACCCATTTGTTTACGAGACGACTGCTCCTGGCCGATATCAATAGTTACGTTGCGTCTGTTTTGAGTTCAGCTTCTGGCCCAATGGAGTCGTTAGCGAAGATTTCAGGGCGAGTTTTCTGCGCTAGAGTTAGCGGTATAGCCTATACGGAGAGGCCGATGAAAACACATCTCGCCATTATTTTGTTGCTACTAGCGATTGGTCAGCCTGCCTTAGGTCAATGGTCTGACGAACAAGTCGAAGTCTGGGACGTCATTCAGTCAACGTGGGCTGAAGAAGCAGAGGAGTCGGGTCGATGGCCCAAGAAATTTGCAACGCCCGACTATCTTAGCTGGGGTCAAGATGAGGCTTTACCGCAATCGCTCGATACCTTGGATAAAACCCTGAAATATTGGAACAAGCATTCAAAGCTCAAGCACTACAGGCTTAAGCCCGCGTCAATAACTGTAAACAGTCAGACCGCGGTGGTGAACTACTATGCCACCGAATATCGAGAGACTATCGAAGGCGATAGGAATAGAAGCGTCACCGCCATTACGGAAACGCTAATACATAGCGAGGGGCAATGGCGATTCTTGGCAAGTAGTTCCTGGATGCCTAAGGTGAATTAGCACACTGCATTCAAGAAAACCAAATACACAAACCCCGCCCGCTTTCTGCGAAAAGCAATCGCAGGCTAGATTCGATCGATCGTTTCAGTCAGCAAATTGCGCCCTGAATATCGGGCTTCGCAATGCTTGCCAGACAAACTTAGGCCACATAGACCAGTGGTTCGCAGTGCGTGCAGTCTGCAGCAGCATTGCGTCAAGCCGATCACGGTCATAGATCTTCCCCGCCAGAACGACCGCATCAACGGATCGCACGGCTTGAACGTCTTCTAGAGGGTTATCTCGCAGCAACACGATATCGGCCCTAGCACCTGCGGCAATCACTCCAGCTTCGCCCTCGAGTCCGAGGAAGCGAGCGGGCTCAATGGTGGCTGTCCGCAGCACTTCAACGGGTGATAAACCAGCCTGCGACAGGTGCCCTAATTCGTCGTGTAGGCCAAAACCCGGGAAGGCAAAGCTATCTGGCGCATCGGTGCCCGCCATAACGGTTACGCCCGCTGCATGAGCCCGGCCTGTTTGCTCAATGCCAAACTCGTAAAAGTCGCGGTAGCTTGCATATCCCTCCACGCCGGCTCGCTCCGCCATACTGTCAGCGTCTGCCAACCAAAGAGTGCGAAGAGGAGCTGGAACGTACTTGAGCCGCGGATCGCTGCGGTACTCGGGATCGAGTGAATAAGCGTCAAGCTTGCGGGTCGTGTGGGTGGGCACGAAGGCTGTGCCTCCGGCGATCATTGCCCTGCGCAACGCGGCGCATTGTTCTGCGTCATGCTGCTCCAGCATTTCACGGCGGGTTTCATGCGTGTAGGCCGCTCGCACATTTTTCTGCTTTCGCAGTTCTTCGATGCCGGGATAGCACTCCCAGATAAACAGGAAAGCGTGCTCTATGCTGCGCTGGCCTGCAGCTGCGGCTTCAAAACCGCTTATGGCTAGCGGTTTGTGCCCCGCCAGGTACATGCCACGGTCACGGGCTGACTCGATGAGCGCAAAGTAACTCTCTCGCGGTACCAGCGAGTAAGGTTTCAGGAAGTCGATGCCACGAGCAGCATCCAGGGCGACCCGTTGCCTCGCACCCTCGGCGTGCGGCGCACCCAGAGCCAGGTCCCAGCCAGAGGGAATCTCTGAACCGCCGTTGATAGGTAGGCTGGTTATCTGATCGTATCGCGGTCCGACCATCGCTCCGGCGTCTGTCGCACGATTCCACTCTCGCTTATCAACCGCGCAGGCGATCCAGCTGTCGAAATCTCCCAGGCAACCACCCATGTCGCGGACGGCTGTCACTCCGGCTGCGATAAATAGCGGGTGAGTAAGTACCGGTGACAACCGAAGGCTGTGCACATGCATGTCGAACAGGCCGGGAATTGCGTAGCGGCCTGCGCCATCTACTTCCTGCAGACCGGGTGCGGACAAATTGATACCAACTGCTTCTATCCTGCCTTGGCGGACGGCGATGTCGGTATCCGGGCGCAACTCCCCAGTTTCGAGATCTACAAGGTTGATGTTGCGCAGTACCACGCTGACATCGGAGTCTGGCGTCTGGGGTCGGTCCAGTGGCCAGAGCACACTCGCGGTGAAGTAGATTCCGGCTACAGCCAGCAGCAGGAGAAATAACATTAGGAGCTTGCGGATCATGCGTACCGAGCTAGTCCATTGGAAGAAGAGAAACTGCGTACACTGACTGTGGCCGCAAGCGAGCTATCGACTAAGTTCTGGCGTGTTGCTCAGCTAGTTGAACATGTCCGCCGCGACCTTCCACTTTCCGTCTTCTTTGACCCACACAACCAGGTAGTGACCCTGGACGCTGGAGCCATCGGGATTTTGAGTAGTGGCGGTGCCGTAGTCGTAGGCCATGTCACCACTCGCTGAGACGAAGGCGAAATCGGATACCCAGGAGACTTGATCGTCGGATTCCAACATTACCTTGGTGGCGTTGCGAATCTCCTCTAAGCCCACGATGGGTTTCGACCCCGGCATGATCAGCACAGAGTCTTTGGCCATTAGCGCCATCACACCCTCTAAATCTCGTTCACCGAACATGCCAGACCACTTGGACTCAAGTGCAGCGATCTGGTCCTCCACCGGCGGTTTTTGGCTGTACGCCGTTGAGGAAATACCAGCAGAAAATATAAGAAGAGCGAGTAGGGCGAATTGCATAGAAAGTCCTTCTGTCATAAATCTTGTAAGAGGGATGTAAGAGTAGCTTTTGTCAGCGTCTTCGGTGACTCGTGAAGGCGCGCCTGGAGCATGCTTCATCATTGAATCTGCATCACTTCGAATCGACGGCCGCCCGAATCGCATCTACCGTCAGCCCCGCCCGAAACTCAATCATCTTGCGACCGAGCTCAACCGTGGCCTCAAGATCACTGATATCCACGCCATTGATCGACGCTAGATCAGCCTTCAGACGCTGCTGGTAACGGACCAGAGTTGGGTCGGTCACCATCATCATTGCGGTCACCCAGATGTCGTCGTGGTGGCCGTCGTGTCCCTGCTCCTCTACGCCTAGCACTTCGGCGGTGTAGTTTTCTGTTGCGACCCAGCCCGGATCGTAGAACTCGCGGATGTAGTGCACATGGGTGGTGCCATCGCTCCATGTTTCATTGAGTGCTTCGGCGACCGCATCCATGCCCCGTTGATTGCCGCCACTATCACCGATGAGGACGATATTCTTGAAGCCCGCCTGGCGAAGGCTGGCGGTGATGTCAGTGAGCAGCGCCCGATAAGTCGTGTCCGTAAGACTAATGCTGCCTGGGAAGCGCATGGCGCCCGTTGGCGGATCGATATCACCCTCCGGGACAAACTTCACGATCGGTGCGCACAGGGCGTTGCCCAGCATCTTTGCGATTGCCGGGCACGACGCTTCGAGAATCAGGTTGTGCTTACCCGTTGCCAGAAAAGGACCGTTTTCCTCGATACCACCCGTAGGAACAATCACCGTGTGGGCGCCCGTCGCGATGAGATCGCGAATCTCGATCCACGTGAGCTCTTCGATCCAATACGACTGTCCGCTATCAATGGGGTTTGCCATGGCGAGCTTCTGCTGGAGCTCGTCCTGTGCCATCGAAGAGCTGACTTTGAGCACAACGAGGGCACAGAGCAGGCCTGTAAAAATCTGTACGGCTTTCATCGGTGATCTCCTCAGATTTGAGGCAGCCATGCTAGCGGAGTCCGTTGCGCCGTGCTCGTTTGATCACCGATAGGGTCGCTGTACACTCTGCCCGATGAGGTTGTTCGCTCGCGTCCTTCCATCTTTTCCGGCTTCTGCCCTACGGATTGCATTTGCTGGTGCAGGCGCTGCGTTGCTATTCGGCTGGGCGACGAGCAATGCGGTTCAGCTGCCCAAAGACCTAAGTGCGGTGGTGTCACCCGCGCTCATCGAGCGCGGCGAGTACCTTGCGACCGCTGGCAATTGCGGTAGCTGCCACACGGCCCCAAACGGTGAGTACATGGCCGGAGGACTGCCCTTCACGACGCCCTTTGGAATCATCTACTCGACGAACATTACCGGCGATATGCAAACGGGTATCGGTGCCTGGACGGAGTCCGAGTTCCTGGCTTCCATGCGCGAGGGCGTGCGCCCCGATGGAGAACATCTCTACCCGGTGTTTCCCTACACGGCTTTCACAAAGGTGACGGACGAGGACAGCGCCGCCATCTTCGCCTACCTTAAGAGTCTGCCGGCGGTGTCACGGCGGAACAGTGCGAACAACTTGGACTTTCCCTTCGATTACCGGCCCCTGATGGCAGCGTGGAAGATGCTGTTCTTCACGCCAGGCGCTTACGAGCCGGATCCTTCCCAATCGGATGACTGGAACCGGGGCGCTTACCTGGTGGAGGGGCTGGGACACTGCGGCGCCTGCCACACGCCTAGGAATCTGCTTGGCGCAGAGCGGGAGAGTCTCGCGTTCCAGGGTGGTGAGTATCTCGATCATGTGCCCGAACATGGTCTCAGGCCATGGTCTGCACCGAACATCACCGCGTCGACGCGTGGTGTCGGTCTTTGGGAGCACAAAGACCTGGCCTCTTATCTGGGTACCGCACGTAACAGCTTTATCGAATCCTTCGGCCCCATGAACGAAGTCATTATGAACAGCACGCGACACATGGATGAGTCTGACGTCGCCGCGATGGCGACCTACCTAAAGTCTCTGCCGAGCGATGAGCAGGTAGCGAGTGCAGAACCTGATGCGCAGGTGATGGGTTTTGGCCGCACGGTGTACAACCTGCACTGCGGCACCTGCCATCTGCCGACGGGCGAGGGTGATCCTGAGATGGGGCCGCGGCTGAATGCGGGCTCTCTGGTCGTACAGGCTGAGAACCCCGCGTCCATGATCAATGCCATTCTCTATGCCCCGCAGCCTCCTGAGCCGGCCCTTCCCATGCGGTGGCGTGAGCCCATGCGAGATTACCAATACCTCCTCGATGATGACGAAATCGCGGCCGTTGCCACTTACATTCGCAACTCCTGGTCGAACCGCGCGGGCGTCGTTACCGTTGACGACGTGGAGCGTCAGCGCTGAAGGCTGCGCAATGCCGGCGGTGCTATATTTGAAATGGTGAAGGGCGTGTTCAAACATTTGAAATGGTGCCCCGGCCGCAGTCTGGTGGCTGCAAAGGGCATAGCCGCAACGCTTCTGGTGTTGCCCGGCCTCCTGGCGGGCTGTGCGAAGGAAGTTGCCGTCGCGCCTGACCAGGCGTCTCCCGCGCGCGTACGCCTTCTCACAGCCGATCAATACCAGAACACCATCGCCCAGGTCTTCGGTGACGATATTGGCGAGTCGGTTATCCCACCCATGCCGCCTCTCCAGCGCACCGAGGGATTGCTTGCCTCCGGCGCCGCTTCTGTGGGCCTCACCTCAGATCAGGTTTCGCAGATTCAGCTTTCAGCGACGACCATAGCCGAGTTGGTGGTAGACGAAGATCATCGGGATTTTCTGGTGGGCTGTGAGCCGGCGGACGCTATGGCACCAGATGAAAGCTGCGCAGGAGAGTTTCTGGGTCGGAGCGGCAGACTTCTGTTTCGGCGTCCGGTTTCTCAGCAGCAGCTTGAATCACTGACTGCCCTTGCAGTTCAGGCAGCGACCGACACGGAAGATTTTTACGGTGGTTTGGCTCTGGCTCTGGAGATGATGCTTATCAGCCCGGAGTTTCTCTTTATCGTGGATTCCGTTGAGGACGATCCTGATCATCCGGGCACCACACGACTCGATGCCTTCGCCCTGGCATCGCGCCTCAGCTATTTCCTCTGGAACACAGCGCCTGACGAACCACTGCTGATCGCTGCTGAGGACCGTTCACTTCACGATCCCCGGGTTTTGGCGGCACAGGCTGAACGTATGCTCGCTAGCGATCGCCTTGAAGCTGGGATGCGCGCCTTCTTCGACGACATGCTGGCTTTTGACGAGTTCGAAAGCCTGACCAAAGATCCATTGGTTTATCCCACGGTCACTGGGGCAACGCTTGCCGATGCCCGTGAGCAGACGCTGCGCACGATCCTTCATCACCTCATCGTCAAAGAAGCAGACTATCGAGATCTGTTCACCACCCGTGAGATGTATATGTCCATGTCGTTGGCGGCACTCTATGACACGCCTGCCCGAGACGGTTGGGAGCTCCACGAGTTTCCCGAGGGCAGTGATCGAACGGGTCTGTTGACGCAGGTGAGCTTTCTTGCCGCAAACTCACATACGGTGCGTAGCTCGCCCACGTTGCGCGGTAAGGCCATGCGCGAGCTTTTCCTCTGCCAACATGTGCCTGACCCTCCGCCCAACGTAGACTTCTCTGGTATCGAAGACGCAGGTGATGTTGCCACCGCCCGTGAACGACTGAAGGTGCACAACACCAACCCTTCCTGTGCGGGTTGTCACCTCATTACCGATCCCATGGGGCTGTCGCTGGAGCTGTTTGATGGAGCGGGCATTTACCGTGAGACGGAAAACGGTGCTGACATCGATATCCGGGGAGAGCTTGATGGCGTGTTCTATGACGACGTGCCGGGACTGGCGAGCGCTATGCGCAACCACCCCAAGCTGTCCTATTGCCTGGTAAATCGCCTCTACGCTTATGGCACGGGCGGCCCGCTCGAACTCAAGTACGACCGAAGCACACTCAAATGGTTTGAGGGTCGCTTCGTTGACGCCGATTACAAGCTGCCAGCTCTTCTTCGCGATCTTGTGACGAGCCAGGCCTTTGCGCGTGTTCGTGAGCATGAGGAAATGGACGTTGCAGCGTCTTCGCCAGCGAGGAACCATGTGGCGGAAGCGCGCGCCAGGGCTCATGGTGACCTAGCGGCGCGTTTCGGAATCCAGTTTGAGTCCGTGGCACAAGGTCCCGTGGAAGTGTTGGACGCTGTGCGCACTCAATCACGCCCCGCTTCGAGCAAAGCCCGTGAAGTCGTGCCGGCCGAGAACGCCGGCCCGCAGGTGCGATAGCTTCGCACAAGGAGACCATGGGTGAGATCCGAAGAAGGCCAAGTAAAGAAAACACAAGTGCAAGAAGGGCGAGAAGATCAGAGCGCTCAAAGAGGTGATCACCGATGAGTACGTTTAGTCGGAGACGGTTTTTACGAGGGACACTCCATGGCGCTACCGTGACGGTCGCGCTTCCTTTTCTCGACGCTTTCCTCGATGGCAACGGCAAGGCGCAGGCTTCCGGGGCACCGATACCCCAGCGTTTTGGCACCTGGTCGTGGGGTCTTGGCATGAGCGAGTCGGTGTTTGTGCCCAAGCGCACGGGCGCCAATTTCGATCTCCCCATGGAAATCGCCGCCCTTGCACCCGTGCAGGAGCACATCAACCTGTACACCAATTTCCACGTGTTCAAGGACGATGCGCCGAACCTCTGCCATCACTCGGGCTGGGTGGTGCTGCGCTCGGGTATTGCGCCCACATCGCGGCCGAATCGTCCCGGTGAAACAATCGATGTCGCCATCGCACGGAAGATTGGCAACGCCACCCGATTCCGCAGCATTAGCGCCACTGCGACCGGCGACGTTCGGGACAGCTTCTCGTATGAGGCGGGTAATTCCGTAAATGCACCGGAATGGTCACCTCTGCGTTTCTATCAGCGGCTATTCGGTGATGGCTTCCAGGATCCCAATGCAGACAGTTTCACACCCGATCCAAAAGTGATGGTGCGCAAGAGCGCACTCTCTGTTGTTCAGGAAGATGCCAAGCGTCTGGACAAAACCCTCGGCGCCGAGGACAAAGCGCGATTGGATCAGTACTTCACCGGGATTCGCGATCTGGAGCGTCGCTTCGATCTGCAGCTCACTAAACCCGATCCTCGGGAAGCCTGCATTATTCCAGCGGCGCCCGCGAATCTGCCCGGTGGTCTTGATGCCGATCTCGTTTCGAAGCGCCATCGCATGATGACGGACCTCATGCTCATTGCGGTGGCTTGCGATCAGACCCGCGTGTTCAACATGTTCTATGCGTCCGCATTTTCAGCGACGACGAAACCTGGCTACGACAAACCTCATCACACTGCGACGCACGAGGAAGCGGTGGACGCTACCCTGGGCTACCAGCCGAACACCTCCTGGTTTACGCAGCGCGCCATGGACGAATGGGCGTACTTTGTTCAGGCGCTGGCGTCTGTGCGCGAGGGAGACGGCAATTTGCTGGATTCGTCCTTCGTCTATGCGACAACGGACCAGTCATTTGCCAAGCTGCATGCGATTGAAGGCATCCCCATGTTCAGTGCTGGAAACCTTGGCGGGCGCGTGAAGACTGGGCTGCATATCGATGGCGCAGGATCTCCCGGCTGTCGCCTGGGTTTTACGGCTCAGCGGCTGATGGGCCTGGATATCGCCAGCTGGGGCGACAAGAGCAACACAACCTCTGATCCCGTGAGCGAGATCTTTGTCTGAAATGATCGCAGCAGTATTTTCAGCGGTCAGCAGCGGGTGTTTCCACAAAGTCGAGGGCGCTTTTAGGGCGCCTCCCTCGCGGGCCGAAGCAAAACGGACAACGTATTGAACGCGACAGTACAACTGGCGACGGTATTGCTAACCACAATGCATCTGCTTGCTCTACCGATAAGTGCGCAGCCAGCGCAGGTGGACACGGCTGCAGATTCAGGAACCCCATCCGAGCGTTACCGCAAAGTGGAAATGCCGCCTGGCTTCCAGGTCGTCTCCACAGAACTCGAGGGCCCAGTGTTTGCGAATGAAGCTGGCATGACGCTGTACAAGTGGCCGCTTCACAAACTGCGCAATGGCTACAGCGGCGAGGCTCCGGGCGAACCTGCCTGCGACGATAAGATCATTACGGTCACAGCGGGTCTCATGAGCCCTTACCCTCCGGGCATACCACTGCCCGATCTGGAGAGTCGATCGGCGTGCAGTGATCTGTGGCCACCGGTTTATGCGGCGGCAAACGCTGAGCCCGTCGGACTCTGGACGGTAGTCGAGCGCAGCGATGGGCAGAAGCAGTGGGCTTTTGACGAGCAGCCGCTCTATACCTCGGTGCGAGACCAGCACCCTGGGGATACCATCGGCGGTACCTCACGGAAGAAAGATGGGGATTCACCCGCTATCCGCGTTCCCGTTGGGCCGCCGCCGTTGGTGCCGCCGGGTTTTGCGGTGAAGAGCACCAGCGTGGGTCGCATGCTCACGACCAAGAAAAACGATGCGGTTTACAGCTTTGAGGAAGACAGCGCGGTAGAAACTCGCTGCACCGGCGATTGCACGAAGCGTTTCAAACCGGTGATTGCTCCGGCGCTGGTCCGGACCCGGGGTGAGTGGTCAGTGCTGGAGCGAAGCCCGGGTGAGCGTCAGTGGGTGTTTCGCGGCAAGGCGCTGTATACGCATGTCCGTGACACGGGTCCCTGGAGCCAGGAAGGCTCTGACGAAGAAGGCTGGAATAATGTCTTCACGCAGCGCGCACCAGCGCCGCCATCGGATTTTGTTCGACAGCCCACCATCGCGGGCGATGTGCTTGCCGATCGCCGAGGTCACACGGTTTACCTCTATCAGTGCGGCGAAGACTCCCAGATACAACTGTCCTGTGATCACCCCGATGACACGCAGGTGTATCGACTCGCCATTTGCGGAGGGGGAGACCCCGAACGCTGCAACGAATACTGGCCTTACGTAACGCCGTCAGAAGGTTCAGAAAGCACCAGTCGAGCCTGGAGCATCCTTACTATCGACCCCATGACGGGTCGCAAGGTCACCGACGAGGTGCAGGGTGCTCGGCGGGTATGGGCGTATCGGGATCGTCCGGTTTACACCTTTGCCCTGGACCGCAAACCCGGCGATGTGAATGGCGCCGGAACCGGGGAGTGGCGTGGGAAGCGCAATGGCTTGCTGGCGTTCTGGCTGCGGGATGACTTTATGGAGGGCATCGAGTGATTCCAAAGGTCTTCTCGGCGGTAATGGCAATGGCGATGGCAAGGACAATGGCAAAGGCGGCGGCAAGGCCAAAGACCACGGTTGTGTCCGCAACGCCAAAAATCAGCGCCACGGTTGGCACCAAAACAACCGTCAGCGCGAAGAGCGTCGCTTCGAACGGGGCTCCAGCGAAGAGGAAAGCCGCGTTCGCGACCGGGGCTCAGGCAAACATTGGAGCCCTACTCGCTACAACGCTTGCCTTATGCGTGAACTCCGCACTTGCTCAGGCGCCCGTCGACGGCCGCATCGGTTATGTAATGACCGATCTGTTTTGGTCCGTGTATCAAACAGCGGATGCCATCGAGGAGTGTCCAAGGGGATTCAACGATGGGCCTCGAGAACAGTTCGAACAATTGTTTCCTGATTACACGACGCAAAGCGTTGAAGAGACCCAGCTCGCTCAGGAAGTGCTGACCTGGCATCCCCGTGCCGAAAGCGATGGTTTTGAATTCCTTGAGGTGGAGGGTATTTACTCTTGGGGTCTGAACCTCGACGGCCAAGTAGGACCCAACGATTTCACCCACCCTGACGGTACGGAGGGTATCGACAACGAAGTCTATCGAGCCGTGGGTTGTGTCATCGGTTTCCGGGGCCCGGATGGCGTCGAATACATCTTCCAGAACAAGGCCATCATCGATGAGCGGTACAACCGTATGATGATCGAGCTGGTTGGGGTCGATGACCTCGAGAACGACGACGATGTCGAAGTGCACTGGTTTCGCGGGCGCGATCGCCTGCTCACCGATGCGACGGGCGAAAGTGTGGTCGCGGGTGGATCCCAGCGTGTCGACCGTCGTTGGGGCGAGAGCCTGATCCGTAAAACGCGGGGACGGATTGAGAACGGCGTGCTGACCACCGAACCTATCGCTGAGGCGGTTATGCCGTGGATGAACCTCAGTGTGCCTTCCATACACATCTTCCGCGATATGCGTTTACAGCTGAAGTTGAGCCCGGAAGGTGCTGAGGGGCTATTGGCCGGTTATGCAGACATCGACAGCTGGTACTTCCAGCTCATTCGGAACGACTCTACCCATCACCTCAGTAACGGACAGATATCAGGTATATCGCTGTATCGGACGCTCCGGCGACTCGCCGATGCGCACCCTGATCCTCAGACGGGAGCCAACACGGCAATCTCGACGTCACTCGACGTGAAGATGTCTCAGGTCTACATTCTTCACGAAACCGACTAGCGTTGTGCGCTAAACTCCGGCGAATAAAACAAAGCCTGACGCAAGATTAGGCGACGCTAGAGGACAAAAAAATGACAATAAAAAAAAGCCCGCTGGCTTTCGCCCTGGCGGGCATCGTCAGCATATCGACCTTTGCACAACACGATGGTGGTGCGGTTCCCCCGGAGGTCATCGACTCGGTTTATCCTGGAAGCACGTATTCGCCGTACGCCCGGCGAGGCTTTCCCAGCAACGTGTATTGGGGCGACACGCACCTTCACACGAGTCTGTCTCTGGACGCGGGCCTGTTTGGCAATACGCTTGATCATGATGATGCGTACCGCTTTGCCCTGGGCGAGGAGGTGATTTCCTCAACGGGGCTACCTTTGCGCTTAAGCCGCCCACTGGATTGGCTGGTAGTCACAGATCACTCAGACATGATGGGCCTGGCGACGGGTGTGCAGGAAGGTGCGCCGCAGGTACTGGCCGTCGACAAGGGTCGCGAGTGGCACGAAGCTTTCAAAAAGGGCGGTCAGGCAGCCGGTGAAGCGGCCTTTGACCTCATCCAGCTATTTTCTCAGTTTAAATTGCCCGAAGACATTGTCGTTGCGTACTCACCGGGCTCGGCGAACTACGGCGATCTCTGGGAAATGATCATCGACAAAGCCGAGGAATATAACGACCCCGGTCACTTCACCGCATTCATTGGCTACGAGTGGACGTCTGTGCCTCAGGGGAACAACCTGCACCGCAACGTCATTCTGCGTGACGGAAAACGCCGCGCTATCCAGTCCATACCTCTGGTGACTCAGCCACCTGTAGGTACCACCGATCCACTCAAGTTGTACGAGTGGCTTGAAGACTACGAGGAGCGCACGGGCGGCAACGCGCTTGCCATCGCCCACAACGGCAATCTCTCCAATGGCTGGATGTTCCCCATGGAGAAGACTTACGCCGGCGGTCGGGTGAACAAGGAATACGTTGAGAAGCGCGCCCGCTGGGAGCCACTGTACGAGGTCACTCAAATTAAGGGTGATGGAGAAACGCACCCCTACCTTTCACCCAACGATGAATTTGCCGGGTACTTTATTTGGGACGTGGGGAATCTGGACATTTCAGAGCTGAAGACCGACGACATGCTTGCGGGCGAGTACGCCCGTGAAGCCCTCAAGAACGGCATGAAGCTGGAGAATAAGTTCGGTACCAACCCTTACAAGTTCGGCATGGTGGGAGCGACAGACAGTCACACATCCCTGAGTACCGCCGAAGAAGAGAACTACTTCGGTAAAGCGGTCTCCGCGGAGCCCAGCAAGAACCGCGTGCAGCATCCTTTCATCGCCAATGACCTTGGCGCCATCGAGGGCTACAAGCTGGCAGCCTCCGGTTGGCAGGGCGTATGGGCCACCGAGAACACGCGGGCGGCCATCTTTGATGCCATGGAGCGGAAGGACACTTACGCGACGACCGGTCCGCGCATGATCGTGCGCTTCTTTGGTGGCTGGGACTACACCGACGATGACCTGCGCAGCCGTACGCCGGCATTCCAGGGTTACGCCAAGGGTGTGCCCATGGGTAGTGATTTACAGAGTGCGCCGGAGGGCGGCTCACCGACCTTCATGCTGGTAGCACTTCGCGATCCCATCGGCGCCAACCTCGATCGGGTGCAGGTGGTTAAGGGCTGGGTAGATTCCCGGGGCAAAACCCACGAGAGAGTCTATGACGTCGCCTGGTCTGGGGATCGCATGCCCGGTGATGACGGCAAGCTGCCGCCCGTCGGTAACACGGTGGATCTTGAAGCGGCGAACTATGTGAACACCATCGGTGCGTCAGAGCTCGCAACGATCTGGAAGGATCCCGATTTCGACCCGAGGCAAAAGGCGTTCTACTACGCGCGGGTTCTGGAGATTCCCACCCCCACGTGGATTCTTTACGACGTAGTACGTCTGGGCGCGGAAGCTCCACCAGAAGCCGCGCTGGTTCATCAGGAACGCGCATACACCTCGCCCATTTGGTACACGCCCTAGTGGTGCGCGTGCCAGGCCCTTCCACGCAGCAAGCTTCGCAGGTACAAATTTGTGTTTGACGCAGACGCTTTCACGGAAGCAGCGAAGAGAAGCTGCCCGCTCTACGAGTACCTTGGTCTCGATGGAGTCAGAGTGACAGACGCCGAGTTCGAGGCGCGGATGCCGCTGACCCGCGACAGCGGTAACCACGTGGGCATCATGCACGCGGGGGCCCTGTTTGCCGTGGGTGAACTCATGGGAGGGCTGGTGGTGGCGCGCTATCTTGAAGACCCCCAAAAATTCCAGCCAGTAGTGCGCCAGGTGCGCATTGATTTCAGAGCGCCTGCCTTGACCGCTGTCACGGCTCGGGCGTCATTCTCCTCAGGGCAGGGCGCGTCCATGAATCGCGCATTGTCTGATACGGGCCGTTTTGACTTCGAGTTGACCACCCGGATTTTTGATGAGGGTGGTGCTGTGGTAGCGCAGACCGCCGCGTCCTACGCCATCCGCAACTTCACCGGCGCATAGCAAATCGGCCCTGGGCCACCGATGAGAAGGCGAACTATTCTCATTTTCAATTACACCCTTATCGCTTTTGAGCCTTAAATAGCAGCATATTTCCGTTTCCCCTTATGGAATGGACTACACTGGAACGAGCCATACCATAAGGATAATTATCGATGACAACTTTCACGTTGAATGGCAAGTCCGTCACTGTCGACAGCCCGGACGACACGCCTCTTCTCTGGGTCATACGCGATGAGCTCAAGCTCAAAGGCACCAAATTTGGATGCGGTATTGCACAGTGCGGCGCGTGCACGGTGCAGCTCGACGGGAATCCTACGCGTAGCTGCGTAACGCCTGTGAAGGCCATCGAAGGCCGCGCCATAACCACCATCGAGGGCTTGGCCAGCGATGCAGGCGAGGCGCTCAAGGAAGCCTGGGTCGAAGCGCAGGTGCCCCAGTGTGGCTACTGTCAGTCCGGTCAGATTGTGGCCGCCGAAGCGCTTCTTCGGGAGAACCCTAACCCCAGCGATGAGGAAATCACTAACCACATGACGGGCAACCTCTGCCGCTGCATGTCCTATGTGCGCATCCACCAGGCCATCAAGATGGCCGCCGATGCCGAGGAGGTGTCCTCATGAAATCGCCAAAGATGAAAGACGGCGTCACTCGCCGCAGTTTTCTCGCGGGCAGCACAGCCAGCGGCCTTTTAATGGGCTTGGGCGCGGTAATGCCGGGCGCCTCCCTGCAGGCCGCCGCGGACGATATGGTATCTGTGAGCAGCAAGATGTTCTCGCCCGCGGTGTGGTTCGAGCTTTACGGCGATGGATCCATCGTAGTCAATATCGCAAAGGCTGAAATGGGCCAGCACGTGGGTACGGCGCTGGCACGCATCGTCGCCGATGAACTGGGAGCGAATTGGGAGAACGTGACGCTCTCTCATGTGGATACGGATCCTAAATGGGGCTATATGGTCACCGGTGGATCCTGGTCTGTGGTGACCAGCTTCAACCTGCTGTCCCAGGCCGGCGCGGCGGGACGCACGGTGATGGTTGACGCAGCATCAGATCTGCTGGGCGTTGATGCCAGCGAACTAACCGCCCAAAACTCCATGGTATCTGGTGGTGGCAAGTCCATCTCCTTCGCGGAGATTGTGGCGACGGGAGATGTGAGCCGAACCTTTACGGAAGCGGAGCTGGGCGCCATGCCCATCAAGGCTGCCGCTGATCGTCAGTTGATTGGCAAGGCGACGTCTGCCATTGATATCCCGGCTAAATCCCGTGGTGAAGCCGTTTACGGCCTCGATGCGGAGTTACCGAATATGGTGTTCGCCCATCCCATCATGGCACCCACGCGGTATGGCAGCGTTGTGAAGAGCGTGGACGATGCGCGGGCAAAGCAAATTCCCGGATTTCTGCGCAGCATGGTTGTCGAAGATCCCTCAGGTTTTGTGAACGGCATGGTGTTGGCCATTGCCGATTCTCTGCCTGCGGCCATCAAGGCGAGCGAGGCGATCCTCGTTAGCTGGGATGCGGGTAAAACCGCCGCCGTGAGCGAAGAGGACATTCTTGCTGAAGGCGAACGTCTTGTGGCCGAAAAAGGCAACGGCACGCTCTTTGTCGATGAAGGCGATACGGAGGCAGCGCTCGCCGCTGCCTCAGATCAGATGATCAGCACGTACCGCACGCACACAGCCTTGCACTTCACCCTCGAGCCGCAGAATGCGCTCGTGGAGTACCGGGACGACGCCTTCCATATACACGCGGGCAACCAGTGGCAGTCATTGATCATGCCCGTACTCGCACAGTCTCTGGGTGTCGAAGAGTCGAAGATACATCTTCACACCTACTACCTGGGCGGTGGCTTCGGCCGTCGCCTCTTTGGTGATCAGATGATTCCCGCGGCGCATGCGGCGCGGGAGCTGGGACGTCCGGTGAAACTGGTGATGACGCGCCCCGCTGACAGTGTTTTCGACTGCGTACGTTCACCATCAGTGGTGCAGCTGGATGCGGCCTTTGACGATAGTGGTGCGCTGACCGGCATAGAGCATGCGGCCGCCGCGGGCTGGCCAACGCTCTCGATGGCCCCGGGTTTTCTGGGTGAGGGTGTGGATGGCAACGGCAAGTTCGACGGCTTCTCCATCAATGGGGCCGATCACTGGTACTCCCTCGCGAACCATCGTGTCCGGGCTATTAATAATGAGCTCGCGCAGGAGACATTCTTGCCTGGATGGTTGCGGGCGGTAGGCCCTGGCTGGATTAGCTGGGGCGTCGAGTGCTTTATGGACGAGATCGCTGAAAAGCAGGGCGTGGATCCCATCGAGTTCCGCCTGAGCATGCTCGATGCCGAAGGTCGTCAGGCCGGTGAAGGCCCCATGCAAGTTGGGGGCGCGAGCCGTCTTGCAGCAGCGCTTCGTGACGTACGTGATCGGTCGCCCTGGGGCACAGACATGCCTGAAGGCGAGGGCCTCGGTGTGGCCATTGCCCACGGTCAGGAGCGAGCGATGCCCACGTGGTCAGCCTGCGTGGCGCACGTAGCGGTTGCCGAGGGAAAAGTGACTGTCAAGAAAATCTGGCAGACCCTTGATTGCGGTACGGCGGTGCATCCCGACGGTGCGCTGGCACAGGCTGAGGGCGCGACGCTATGGGGCATGAGCCTTGCGTTGCACGAAGGCACCGCCTTCGAGAATGGTCATGTCAAAGATCGAAACCTCGACGGCTACAAGCCGCTGCGCATGGCGGATGTTCCTGAGTTAGACATCGCATTCCTGGAAAGCACTGAGCACCCAATGGGGCTGGGTGAGCCCCCTCTCATTGCTGTGGCTCCGGCCATTGGTAATGCTGTGTATGCAGCGACCGGTCAACGCCCGCGAGATCTGCCTATTCGCCTCTAGCGCGTTGCATCCAGTGTTAAGCAAAAAACGGGGCCTGTGGGCCCCGTTTTCATTGGCGAGCAAGGTGTCGCCCGTCGAGGTCGTCAGCTTCGCTACTTGGGCGCTGCTGCCATGTCCGCTCTAAGAGTTCTCGCCGCGAGCAGGTAGTGAATGGCCGACCAGGTCATCACCGGAGGCAGGATGTAGAGCATGGCGTAACGCAGGGACTCGGCTCCCAGGCTTGGCGCCAGCAAGTCACTGGCTAAACCGATGACAAAAGGTCCGCCCCCTAATCCAATGATATTAAGGATGAGGAACAATACTGCTGAGGCGGTCGCTCGCATCTTGGGACTGACTAAAGCGTGAGTCGTGGCGATGGTGTTGCCCAGGTAAATCTGAAACAGCAGCCCCGGGATTATGGAGACGATGAGTGCACCGTAGGCGCTGTCCATTAAGTAAACCGCCGCCATAAAGGGCACGATCAAAAAGCCCGCAATGCTGGGAAGCCAGACATACCAACGCGTGTCGCGAACCGACAAGCGATCAGCCAGCAGACCCCCGCCGAATACTCCAATGGCACCACCCACACCAATAATAAGGGAAAGCCACGTGCCCAACTCGCCAGTAGACATGCCGTGGCTGCGGATAATGAATGATGCCGTCCAGTTTGCCGTGGCGTAACCACAAAACGCATTCAGGCCGCCGCCAAGGGCAATATGGATAAAGGAAGGACGGGTCCAGAGAATGCGAAGTACGTCGCCAATGCTGGGATGCTCATCGTTGTTGACCGCGCCCCCGTCATGGAGACCGCGAATGGGCTCTGCGAGGGTGAAGCGCAGGATAATCGCCAGCAATACGCCAGGAATGCCAACAACCAAAAAGGCCATCCGCCAGCCAAAGAATTCATTCAGCCAACCGCCGGCCAGAAAGCCAAACAGGATGCCGATACTTACTCCCATGGAGTAAAAGCCAATGGCGGATGCGCGGCGGTTTGGCGGGAAAATATCCGAGATGATTGAGTGGGACGGGGGGCTGCCGCCGGCTTCACCGATGCCCACACCGATACGCGCCATCAGCAGCTGAAAAAAGTTTTGCACGAACCCACTCAGGGCCGTCATGCCGCTCCAAATGAACAGTGAGAGGGCCACAATGTTGCGGCGGTTTCCACGGTCGGCCCATCGTGCAATGGGGAGACCCGCGGTCACGTAAAAAATGGCGAAGGCGAAGCCCGTAAGAAGGCCCAGTTGGCTATCAGAGAGGCCAAGGTCTGCCTTGATGGCTTCCTGCAGGATCGCGAGCAGCTGCCGATCGATGAAGTTGAAGCTATAGACGATGGTGAGAAGCACCAGCGCATACCAACTGGCCCGCTTTGTGGAATAGGGATTTTTGGAATGGGGGTTTTTGGGATCGCGGTTAGCAGTCGAATCAGTCACCCGGTTGTTGTCCTTATGAGAGGCGATGGCAGAGCTTACACGGTTTGCGAGGCGGGACGAATGCAAATTCTCCCGCATTCAGTGCGAAGTTTGCTGTTCCAGTAGCGTCAGGATTTGAAGGGCCTCGATGGCAGAGCTGCCGCAGTTGTCCGGTGAAGCTTGAAAGCGCCGGCAAAGCTCAGGGTACTGCTCGGTACCCCACAGGCGGCAGCGTTTCGTACCTGTCTCAAGATTGATGCAGGCAACGCCCGCGGGCTTGCCATGGGGCATGCCTGGGATCGGTGTTTGAATCGATGGCGCAATGCAGCAGCCACCGCATTCGGTCCGACACTCCATGAAGGAGACTCGCTCGGTAATCAGAAGGTGAAAAGCTCTCGGAATTTCACCAGATCCTCGATGATGGTGCCATCGCCGGGCAGCAGATCTTGAAGCCGCGGATCGCAGGCAATGGTGAGGTCGTGGAGCGGGATGTGCTGGTCCACAAAGATAGTTTCCAGGTCCGGGTACAGCTCCTTCAGGCCCTCAACCAGCTCGCCCGTAGCAAACTGGCGATGGGAGAGGTTATAGACACTGGACTCCATGTCGCGCTTAACCATGCGCGCAAGCACCTCCACCAAACGGTAGATGCTGATGTGAGTCATGGTGTGGCCCGGATCGCCGTGGACGGCGACGCGGTTGGTAAAATGCGCGTCAAAGACAAACTGATTCACCAGCGTTTCGAAACGCAGATTCTTTGAGTAGCCGTACACGTTCGCACAGCGCACCAGCTGCACCGATGCCTTCTCCATGAGACGCAAGACGTGATCCTCGCCGCGCATTTTGGAGATACCGTAGTAGCTCGCTGGCACCCGCGGATGCTCGCTGTCGGTCACTTCGCCTTGTCCGTACACGGCCTGACTGCTCAGATAAATGAGCCGCGGTACGTCGACCTCCTCGGCGGTGTAGACGACTTCGGCAGTACCCCAGTGATTTGTCTGCTCGAAATCATGGGCGTTCTGATCCTGGTAGGGCGCCTCGACCTTTGCAGCCAGGTGAATCACGACGTCCATGCCTTCCATGCACGAGCGCAGGCTCCGCGAGTCAAGGATGTCGGCCTGAATAAAGCGCACATTGTTGCCAGGCACCTTTCTCAGTCCGGTGAATAGGTTGTAGTTGCCCTTGCAGAGGTTGTCGTAAACCAGAATGTCCTTGATGGACGGCTCCGCCGACAAGCGATAAACCAGTTCGTTGCCGATGTAGCCGGCGCCGCCGGTGATCATGACGCGCATGGAATATTCCTAAATCCATTGGGCCCGAAACATCGGGCCCGTAATTTTATTCTGCGTTAAGGCGGGGCGAATTCTGCCTGACGTCAGTTGCCGCCGGATACCAGCGTCGTATTCAGGCCGCACTCGGTCTTGTTCATTCCGAACCAGCGGGAGTTGCGGGAGTTGCCGTCGTCGAAGGCCTTCATGGTGCAGGGTTCGCAGCCAATGCTCTGGTAACCCTCGGCTTCCATGGGATGCTCAGGGAGGTCAAAGAGCTTGCGGTAGTAGAACACCATGCGCGTGTCCCATTCCAGCATGGGGTGATAGCGCGTGCAGCCAAACTGTGCAGGTTCTTCTTCCTGCATGGCGGCACGAACGCTGCTCTGGTCGCGACGGACGCCGTTGATCCAGATGTCATGATCTCGCAGCACCGGTTCCAGGGGCTGGACCTTGTTCAGATAGCAGCAATGGTCAGGGTCTGAGGCATAAAGAAAACGCCCTGCTCGATCCAGTTGCTTGATCTTCGGAACCTCGGGGCGCAAGGCAATCACGTTGAGGCCCAGGCGATCCTGCAGTTCCTCTGCAAATTTGATGGTCGTGGGGTAAAGGAACCCCGTGTTGGTGTAATAGACAGGGATATCGCGATCTACGCGGCTGATCATGTGGAGCAGGGGTAAGCTCTGGGTCTGGAAAGAGCTGGTGGTGAACACCTTCTTACCTTCGTCCAGATACCCATGCAGGCGCTCAACAATAGCGTCTGCTCGTGCTTCGAGATCTTTGCTGTCAAGGATGCCGACCATGGTCGCCTCCATACTCAAGAGGCCGCGAGTCTACCGAGGGATCCCACCGCTGCATAAGACCCGTTTGTTTGTAGTTAATGCCTCAGAGCAATAACGGCTGCGCCGATAGATCGCTGGGCAAGCTCAGTCGCGTAAGTCGATTCCATGCTGAAGATAGGCCTTCAGGCACAGGACCATGTGCATCCAGCCGCCGCACTGTTCGTGGGAGGCCTTGATGCTCGCCGGGTCGGTTTTCCAGCCTCGTTCGCTGATGGTCACTTTCGTCGCACCGTTTTCCATGGTCTCCAGCTCGATGGCGCAGATAATGTCGTAATGATCGGCCTCGGTTTTGTTCCAATCGCCGGAGTTGATGGTGAACTCGATGAGCCGCGGCGCTTCGACACGCGTCACCGTGACGGGGTGATCACCCCAGCTAGACCAGTGCCATACGGTCGTTCCCGGCTCTTCGAGGCCGCGGTCTGCGCTGTCCGTGAAATAGCGGACGAGCTGCTCCCGCTCGACGATAGCACTAAACACATCCTCGATGCTGCGGTGGATCGTGGTCGCGACATTGAAGTTTCTTTCCATGGCTTGCTCCCCGCGGCCTGTGTTGCCTAATATGTTATAAAAATATAACATTAGTACCCGATGGTCAAATCGGATCCACAAACGAAAGACGACGCCGTATTCAAGGCGCTGGGCAATGCAGAGCGGCGATTCCTATTGGATGCGCTGCGCGATGGCGAGCAAACTACGGGTGATCTTTGTGTCGCGCTGCCCCGACTGAACCGTTGTACCGTGATGCAACACCTGGGTGTTCTCGAAAAGGCAGGCCTGGTGATTAGCAGCAAGCGAGGACGGCAACGGTGGTACACCCTGGACGTCGCTCCCATACAGCGTATCTATAACCGCTGGATTAGTGACTTTGCGGCGCCTTCGGCGCACATGTTGACGACCTTGAAGGACGACCTCGAGAGCAGATAAGACGATTGCCGCAGGGGTCGGGTGCGAGCTGCCTAGGGTGCGAGTCCCGGCGTCAATCAGGAAACTTCAAAGTACCCATGAGCGAGACGATACGGTCGAATTGACAGGTCAGGACTTTGCCGCGATCGCAAAGGATCCACCGTCGGTTTCAAAGATGTATGGGAAAAGGGCGAAGGATCATTGGAAACGCCGCTTGAGCATCAGCCCGCGGTCAGTATGCTAGGCGTCCCGTAAACGACATCAGAAAAGGCTTAGCCATGACCGATCTTATCTCCGTTGCAGAGCACGATACCCACACCGTCATCACCATGGACGATGGAAAAGCGAACGCGCTCTCATTCGCCATGTTTGAAGCTGTGAATGCCGCGCTTGATCAGGCCGAGGGCAATAGTAAGGTGCTGGTTATCAAGGGCCGACCCGGCAAGTTTTCTGCTGGGTTTGATCTGAGTGTAATGGGCAAGGCGGACCAGGAAACCGTTCGCCTCCTACGCTGCGGCGTTGATCTAGCTATGCGGCTCCTCAAGTTTCCCACCCCGGTCGTGCTGGGCGTGACTGGGCACAGTCTTGCGATGGGTGCGCTCCTTTGTCTGTCTGCGGACTATCGCATCGGTATGCGCGGCGCTTACAAATTGGGGCTCAATGAAGCCGCAATTGGCATGACCCTACCGTGGTTCGGTGTAGAGCTCGCACGCTATCGTTTGTCGACGCCCTATTTCTCGCAATGTGTAGGTCTGGCGCAGGTGCTCGACGCCGACGGCGCGGTAGAAGCTGGCTTCCTGGACGAGGCGGTCGACGACGAAGCCCTTGAAGACCGTGTGAATACCGTTGCTGCAGGCCTTTCTACGCTAGACATGACGGCGCATGCGGGTTGTAAAGAGCGCGTGCGCGAACCGCTTTTTGCGGCGTTGGAGGCCGCGCTCGTCCGTGACTTCTAGGCACCCTCAAATCCGAACACCGCGACTGCTTTTGCGACCGCCCATTGCAGAAGACTTCGATGCCTGGGCGCGTTTTCATGCTGACGAAACCACCATGGAGCATCTTGGCGGCGTTCAACACCCGGCCGATTCCTGGCGCGGGCTGGCCAGTCTCATCGGTATGTGGGACCTGGCAAGCGCCGCCATGTTCTGTGTTGTAGAGGCTGACTCCGGTGAGTGGATTGGCCGCATCGGCCCCCACGAGCCGCATCTTTGGCCCTGCAAAGAGGTGGGTTGGGGCATTCTCAGGGAGCATGAAGGGAAGGGATACGCGTTAGAGGCTGCTGTTGCGTGCGTCGACTATGCCTTCCGCGAGCTCGGCTGGGAGACGGTGTCCCATCTGATCGCGACGGAAAACACCCGCTCTGCGGCGTTGGCGCAGAGGCTCGGCGCCGTCACCGTAGGCGAGTCCACCATGCCGGGCTCCCTCGCTGAGTATCAGGTGACGGAATGGCGCCAGAGCGCAGACGAATGGTGGGCCCACCGAGATCGATTCGAAGCCATGGTGCCCATGCACTGAGCGTTTTGCAGACTCGAAGGAACGTTCAGGGATGGCGAAGTATCTTCTCCACCGGTGGTGTGAATCAACGCAACTCCATGACAGACGACTGCCATGGCCTAGGCAGGCGGCGGGAACGAGTCCCTGAAGGTAAATGCGTCTGCCGTTGGGCCATGCTCGGCAAGCAGCGACAGGCGTTTTTTCGCGTCTTCGATGGTGGGCAGGGTGCCCGCGGGAATCCACCATAAAACGAGGTGAGGACCGTCGGGTCGCTCAAACCAGGCTTTGCGCCCGCGCAAAACCTGTGCGTGTTCCGTTTCATAGGCGTAGCTGCGCAGCGCTTCGACGGACTCCCACAAGGTGAGGTTTAGCAGCAACATCGGATCTTCGAAAGGCGTGATACTGGTCGCGTTTCCGCTCTCGTCCTGCAGTCGCCACACATAGCCCGGTGAAGCTTCCGCGAGCGCATTGATTTCATCGAGCCTCGACGCAAAGCCTTCCATGATCGGATCGTCCATTAAAGCCAGGGCTCGAGCGATGTTGAGTTGGGCGAGGTGATACACGGTGTGGCGACCTCAGACGCCAGTTTGTTCTAGTAAGGAGTTCACTGTGTCTGCCGTCCCCCTCCCGCTAAAGGGCTTTTACCGTCGGGCATCTGCGCAGACGAGTCGTGCCCGATGGAGCACGCGCTCGTTCGTTGACCCAAAGGCTTGTCGCTTAACCGGCGTTCATCCGCATTTGTCCGATGAAGTCCATCTTGCCCAGAGGCACGCCCTGCGACCGCATCACCATGTACGTGGTTGTGGAATGGAAAAAGAAATTGGGTAGCGAAAAGGACGTGAGGAAATCGTCGCTCTTGAATGGCAGATCGCGGCCACCGATGCGGAACACCATGTCCTTGCCAGAGAGCTCGTTTACCAGATCACGGTCGAGGCCAGACAGGTACTCAATGGCGTAAGCAATCAGCGCTTTGGTCTTCTCCCAGGTCATGTCGCTCATTTTTGGCGGCGGTTCGAAAACGCCAGACTGAAACGCCTTCATGGCTCCCATGGAGTGATGCCACACGGAGATCACCTGGAAGCTAAAGGGCGCCATGTCGTCGCGGAAGCGGTAGCGAAGGAGCTCGTCCAGATCGATGGCGTGTTCTGCTGCAAAGGCTTCGCCTTTTTCCAGCACATTGGCAACCCCGCCAAGGGTCTGCAGGTGGGTGGCTACGCTGACGTCATAGAAAGGTAGGGACATGAATGAGAGTGCCTGTGTTCCGTAGGGCTCCGCATTGTTGGGCGGAACGCTCAAAAACACAATGCCAGCCTGTTTATTCGTTCAACCGCGCACCTGAAAATGCTTCGGGGGGGTTCTAGAGCTCATAGAATCAATGGTTTAGTCGTGAATTGGGCGGCCCCACGTGTTCAGGTTTTCGGTCGAGGCAATAGGGTCGATGAGGCAGATTTGCGTTATGCTCCGGCAATAACTATTTGCCCCGCGCGGCGGGCAAGATTCCATGCTTGATGTAAAAGATCACCTCCTCAACAGAGCGGCACTCTTTCTGGTCGTACTGTTCCTTTCCCTTACTGCCCACGCTGGCGGTGATGTGCAGTTTCCCCCACAGCTTTCCTTTGACGAGCAGGGCGTAACGCACGAACTCGTGCTCACCGGTGAGGCAGAGCGCGTGGTGCTGATTTTCCGTGTCTATGACATCGCTCACTACACTGAGCAGTCTCACTACTACGATCTTTCTCCCGAAACCGTGATTTCTGATGGGCCCTCAAAAGCGATCGTTATTAACTTCGCGCGCAAGCTCAGCCAAAACCAAATCCGTGACGAGTTCGATAAAAGCCTTCGAAAGAATGCCGAGCCCGAATGGCTGGAAGCTGCCGGTCCAACCATCGATCGCTTCGTCAATGCTATTGATCGCGATGCCAAGGAAGGAGATCAGCTGGTGTTTTACTGGCTTGAAGGCGGGCAGGTCTACACAGACTTCAATGGGGAGCGCGCCTTCGAAGTCTCGGACGAAGCATTCGCAAAGCTGGTGTGGTCTATCTGGTTTGGCGCAGAGCCAGCCTGCGACCGTGAAGAACTCCTTGCCCGGTCAGCGACGGCCATCGCTGACGACTGATGACCGCCAGCGCTGAGGCCGCCGACTACCACGCACTCGAATCTCAGCCAGGCCCCTTCGCTGACCTGGTTGAGGATGGCAAAACGCTGCGTTGGCATTCCCTGGAAACAATTGCTTGCGACGATGGCAGTGCGCTGCGTGCGGCGATTGCTGACCGTCGCGCGGTCGTCGTATCGGACATGGCTGCGCAATGGCCCGCCCTGAGGAACTGGTCTCCCAATCGCCTTAAGGCGCGCTTCGGCGAGCGCGAAGTCAGGGTCTACGACGCCAGCTTTGGAACTCCGGGTAAGAACTACATGGGCAGCATCGATACCATGAGCTTCGGCGACTTCCTCGATGAAACCCAGGAGCGAGGCCGGGATCTGCGTATGTTCCTCTATAACCTCTCGCGACAGATTCCCGAAATTCTCGACGATATCGTGTTGCCTGAGGTGGGTCTTCGCTTCTCTCGAAGCTTTGTTTTCAGCTTCTTCGGATGTGCGGGCAGCACAACGCCGCTCCATTACGACATCGATATGGGTGATGTGCTCCATACAGTGATTCGAGGGCGCCGTCGCATCCGTCTTTTTCCCCCCTCCGATGCGCCGGCCCTTTACCGGCACCCCTGTACCGTCCGCAGTTACGTCAGTCTGGACGGGCCAATCACTCGGGAGCATTCGGCGCTGGCGCATGCCACTGGCTACGAGGTGGTTCTTGAGCCGGGGCAGACTCTGTATATGCCAGCAGGTTGGTGGCACGAGTTTCACTACCTCGAGGCCGGGATGGGCGTGAGTTTGCGCGCTTCCTCACCCCTCTGGTCAGAACGCCTTCTTGGCGTGTTTAATCTGCTCGTAGCGTCACCGTTTGATCGCCTTGCCAACTTATGTGCACCAACGCGCTGGTTTGATTGGAAGGCTCATAAAGCGCAGCGAAATGCAGCATTATTCGAGGCTCAACAGCCACCGACGGATCAGCAGGAACAAAATTGATGAAGGCGTCAAAGGGCATTCTTGAGCACGGACGCTTTCGCATTCCCTACCGCCGCTATGGCGACCATCCTAATGTGCTGATCTGCGTGAGCGGCGTGCTCCAAACCATGGCGGTGTGGCGCGCAGTCACGAAGCAGTTCGCGCCTCACTTCTCGGTGATTATCTTCGACATGCCCGGTGTAGGGCGCTCAGAGATTACATCCGGCAGCGCGCACGTCACCATTGATGAGCAGCTCGATGTTGTCGATGCGCTCATCGCCGATGCGGGCCCCAGGGGTGATCTGGTGCTTGCGGGGAGCAGCTGGGGTACCGCTATTGCTGCAGGCTACGCGTCACGCTACCCGGACAAGGTTCAGAAGCTGGTGCTGTCCAGTTTCGGCATGAAACCGAACGGGGTGATGCGCGGCATTATCGAGCATGCCCAGGTGCTCTACGATTCCGGAGACTACGCCGCAGGCGCAGACCTCATCGTCAAAATGTTCGGCCAACAGATTGGACCGACCTACAAGCGACAGATCGAATCTCAGTTCGCGAGTCTCAGCGAAACCAGTGCGGAGTCGTTCTACCTGCACTGCCGCAACATCACGAAACTCGGTCATTTAAACGACGCGATCGATCTTTCGCGCATCACTGCGAAGACCCTGATCGTAAACGGATCCCTCGACCGCATTATCGATCTGGAGGATATGTGGGAAGCCGAGAAGATCATTCCTCATTGCCAGTGCATCCTGGTTGAGGGCGTAGGGCACTTCCTGCATTTTGAGCGACCGGAGGTGCTCGAAGACTACGAAGATTTCCTGGTGCGAGACATCTACAGGTTTGAGCCCGCTCAGGAAGAGCAACGCGCAAGCCTTTAAAAAGGCCAGCTCCTCGGCCGCGATAGCGCCGCAAACGGCACAATTCGCGCCCTGAACGACCCTTTACGACAAACTGTTGCGATCCTGCGACGGGGCGCGCCTTCATCCATTGTTCGGCGCAACGGCCTGGCAAATCATTAGCGTCGTTGACTGGCGGTGTTCTCGCCGGTGCTTTTCGCAAGGAACGATGATGAAAACCGTGAAACCCTTTCTGAAATTTGGCGCCATCGCGCTTCTTTCCCTGTTGGCGACTGGCTGTGTCTTCATCGACGGTGAATACGTGAGCCGCGATGATTGGCGCGAAGAGCAGCGCGACAACCGTGAGGCGATCAGCCGCCTAGAAATCGGAAGCCAGCGCGTTGATGTCGTGAGCATGCTGGGTACGCCATCGGATTCCGAGGCTTTCGACCGCGACGGAGAGGAAGTGCGGGTTCTTTTCTACCGTACGCAGCGCAAGCATTCCGACGGTGAAACCACTCGCGACGAGACAACCCCCCTCGTGTTTACCAATGACCTGCTGGTTGGCTGGGGGCAGTCGGTTTACGCCGACTTTCGCCACTGAATTGTCTTCGCTGGCGACCCCTTGAGTCGCCAGCGTCCGATCATCGGATTCGATTTACGGCCGCCCGAGACAGAGAAAACCGTAGTCTGCTGCATCGCCGCATCGGCTACACCATCAGCCCCTCCATGGGCTTGATCCTGCGGCTCTCGGGAAACACCACATCTTCCACAAATCCCTGATCCTGACCGAGGTGTCCGATGAGCAGGGTTTTGAAGATCGCCTCATATTCGTTTACGGCCTGTACATCGCGACCTTCGTAAAGCGATCGCTGGCTGAGCCCCGGCCAGTCACCATGAACGCGACCACCGCGAACAGCGCCGCCAGCCAGCATCGCAATACCACCGGTCCCGTGATCTGTGCCGCGACTCGCGTTCTGTGCTGCGGTGCGGCCGAACTCGGAGACTATAACCACCGCAGTCTGATCCCAGACTCCCGTCAGTCCTGCCTTTAGAGCAACGATTCCCGCGGCCAGATCCTGAAATGAGTTGCGCAGTCGGCGTTCCTGATCGAAATGCGTGTCCCAACCCTGCATCTCCAGCAACGCCATACGCGGTCCCGCAGGCCTTGCAAGCAGATCGGCGGCAGCTCTCGTGGCGACTTCAAAGTCCGGGCCCTTGAACGGATTGCGGCGGTTCGCCGTCGTGACTCGCGGCTGTGGAGAGTTCTGAGCAGAGGCGAGGGCAGCAGCAAACTGCGGATCCGAGTCGTACACATGGGTGAGACGCTTCAGGAAGTCTTCATCCACTCCCGGTAGAGCAGTGGATGACCAGGTCTGCACCCGATTTGCGCCCTGCATAATGAGGGGAATCGCCGGCCCGATGGAGAGCGCTTGTCGAGCTTCGTCACCCGTTAGACCTGCAATAGCGCGGTTCATCCAGCCGTCGGTTGCGCCATAGGGTGCCCTCGTGCCGTTTTCCAGCATGTTCTGACCGTCGAAGTGCGAGCGCGCGCGGTACCGGGTCGCTGCGGCGGGAATAAGCAGAAGCTCTTCGGCGCTGTACAAGGGGTAGAGCGACGCCAGACCGCTGTGAAGGCCAAAGTAACCATCGAGGTCGAGCGTTCCAGTGCCTTCTCCCGGCGCAGCAACGGCAAGATTCGGTCGCATTCGCCTGTAGTTCCGGTCGGCATAGGGCGGCATCGCGTGAAGGCCATCGAGGCCGCCACGAAGCAGTATGACTACCAGTCGTTTGTCAGTCTCTGAATTGGCGAATGACAGACGGATGACCGCGAGGGCTGATCCGGCGAGAGTCCACTTCAAGAGGTCTCGGCGATTCATGTTCACCTCCGCTGAAACTCTGGGCTGGCAAGCACGATTGCCATAGCGCTGTTGCCAGACGGTGCGCGCGAAACCCAGGTTCGAGTCGCGTCGTAAGCGACGGGTCCGATGGTGTGCTCCAGAAACTCATCGGGTACCCAGGTACCGGGCAGGCGGGCGGATCGGCTTCGCACCCACTCAACTCGACGCATCAATGCCTCCGGCGCCAGCCAGTCGCTGGACAGGTCGCCCCAACCGGCCGGTGAGGGCGCACTGAAAGGAAACTGACCAAATTCCTCCAGCGGTTCGAATACGTCACCTGGGCGCAGTGTGTCGTTTCCAAGGGCACGATGTGTTGAGATCAGAAACTCATAGTGATTTTTGACCTTAGGCGTGGGGTCTTTCCAGGCCTCCTCCAGATCGATGAGCGCCAAAGAGACGCTCGCCAGATCTCCCCCCGTACGGCGGAAGACAGATGAGATGGAAGCGACCGCATCGGGCGGCGGGTTGTCGGCCACGAAATGGCGAACCAGCTTCGTTGCGATGAAGTCAGCGGTCGCAGGGTGTCTCGCCAGGTCGTCAAGCACTGCCAGGCCTTGGCGTTCACCGTCATTGCGATAGGCCTTTCCCAGAATAGTTTTCGCACCGGGCTCGTGAAAGTAGTCTTTGAACTCGAACTCGCCGTGAACGGGTTTGGGGTCACGGCGAGGGCGTATGCCACCGTGACTCCATCCTGAGATCGCTTTGGCGAGCTCGATGACGTCTTGCTGCGAGTACCCGCCATTCACCCCAAGGGTGTGCAACTCCAGAATTTCCCGGGCGAGATTTTCGTTGATGGTTTTCTCGGCTCCCGTGCGCGAGCGCTGGCGGCGGCCTGCGAAGGAGTTTTCGCCGACGGAAACATCGTTGTCGAGATAACTGAGCATCACGGGATGACGGCTTGAAGCCTTAAGCATGTCAGCGAAGCGGCCAAATACGTGAGGACGTATGGCTTCTCGCTCAAAGGCTGGAAGCGCGGGCCCGATGACTCGCTTCGCATTTGAAACAGTGAAGTGATTGGACCAGAACAGCACCATGCGCTCAGCGAAGGGTGTGTTCGTAGTGACCATTTGCTGAGCCCGCGCAAGAACTTCCGGCGCGAAGTCCGTGCGATAGCTTTTCTTGACGATTGGCCCGAGTTTTTCTTTGCGGGCGTTGCGTGTGCCATGGATGTCTTCAAGAATTGCGGCGCTAGATCGGAACCCGGAGGGTCCTGCGGTTGCGTCGCGATTCACCTGAGACTTTAGCCAGATCCTGGGGTCTTCTAGTGTGGCCGTGTCGGTCGACGCAGCGCCGAGGCCAAAACGATTCTGTGCAATATATGTAGCGACGGTACTCACTGGATTCCCCGAGGTGCTCTTTTAGCGTCTTTGGGGGTTTAACGCGCAGTTGCGCTAATTCCGTCGTTCTGCCTTTGCCCGCTGCGGTCCTGTCGATTCGGGATTAGGATGCTGGGTTCTTGCGCTAGCCCGCTATAGTTTTGCCATCGATCAGGGCGGTTGCTTCGATTTCGATTTCAAGTTCTGGCAGGGCCAGCGAACGGACCTCGACGATCGTGTCGGCGGGATAGGGAGGAGTGAAGTACTTTTCCCTCAGCGCGATGATCTTTGGAAAGTGACTCATATCGGTAAGGTAGATCGTGACCTTGATGATCTGCGCGAGGCTGGATCCCGATGCCTCAAGCACTGCCGCAAGATTCGCAAGAACTTGTTCAGCCTGAGCGTCGAAGTCCCCTACGCCTACGAGCGCGCCATTCGGGTCGATGGCCGCCTGTCCCGAGGTGATCACGAGATCACCCACGCGATAAGCCTGGGAGATCAGAAAGGGTTCAAAAGGATCGGGCTCGGTTTTTATCTGCTGCGCGTTCATGAGTATCCCTTGTTCAATCGAGTGTTGATGGAGAAACTGCGAGTTCTGTAACCCGTGAGTCGTTAAGCCGACCACCAGTACCACGCGTATACAGAGCAATTGGCAGGCATCAACCGATACCTCATCACTTTTTGCTTTCGGACGCGGTACTCATGGATAGCAGATCTTTCACGGTAACTCTATTTTTCACAGCCCTTCTCTCCATATCTGGTGCCACCCAGGCCCAGGAAGACGCCGACTCCGCGGCGGTTGCCGCGACCACGGGCGTGCCAAGCGCCGCAGGCGCCATGAGCCCCGGCTGGCGTAATCAGTATGGTGTTGGCTTTATCGCCAACCCCAAGTTTGTGGGCAGCGATGAGTACGACACGCGGATAATCCCCTATGTAGATTTCCGGTATTTCGATGAGAACGGTACGCGGTTTTTCGCCAATGTTCCCCAAGGGATCGGTGGTTATCTGTATCGGCAACGCGATTTTGCTAGCGGTCACTTTTTAAGCATTGGTGCTTCCATCGCACCAGGTTTTAACGTCCGCGATGACTCAATCGAAGGTCTTGAAGAAGTCGGCATTGCGACCGAGGCGCGCCTTCTCGTGGAAGGCGGCGGTCGTCGCTGGGCCGCGAGCGCAACGTTTGCACAGGATCTTGGCTCCGGCCACGAAGGCGCTTATCTAGATTTCAGCGTCGCGCTTCGAGGGCGAGTCGGGCAGGGTTCGGGCTTCTATGCCGTAGGCCCCGTATTGCGCTTCGGTGACACCACTTACAAAGACAACCTCTTCGGCGTGTCGCCGGACGACGCCATCAACTCAGGATTGCCTGAGTACAAAGCGGAGTCTGGCGTGGAGCGATTCGGAATTCAGGGACTGCTCAGTCTGCCGGTTATGAAAACCAAGTGGCGGTGGACGTCGGTTGCCCGTGCGAGTCAGCTCTTTGATAACGCGGCGGACAGTCCTATCGTCATTGATGAAACCCAGTTCTTCTTCATCACTTCACTGACGCGTTCTTTCTAGGCCCCGACTCAGGAGCGAGGGCGGCTGCTTTCCCTAGCTTTTTAACAGCGCTGGTGAAAAAAGCCACTTCCAGAGGGAAAGGCTGCTCGCCAACACGATTGTGATGGCAGCGATTCCACCCAGGTTCGAGAGCATTCGGATTCCATCCACACCGGCAAAGCTCACCATACTCCACGCGACGATACCGATGGTTGCTCCCCACAGCAGTTTGGCGCCCAGTCCCACGCCCTCCTGAGAGTCAGCGGTCACACCTTCGGTGCACAAGTTGCCGATCGCATCTGTATTGCTGTCGGCTGCCGTCACGAAGCAGATATAAGCAATGAATACGAGCAGTGGCACCGTAATCGCGCCCAGAGGCAGATCATCGAAGATGGCGTAGAGCATCTTCTCCGGGCCCATCGCCTGAAGCGCCGTGTTCAGCGCACCCCCCTGACTAATGTCCAGGTAAAGGGCCGTGCCGGAAAAGATCATGATCCAGGTGATGGCAAAGAGCGACGGATATAGAAAGTTGATGCGGATGAACTCCCTGACGCTGTAGCCCTTTCCGATGCGACCCAGGAATAGGGCAGAAACGGGTGCCCATGCAAACCAAACGGCCCAATAAAAGACGCTCCATTTTAGAGGCCAGTCGTCTCCCGTCGTACTTCCTGAGAGCAGGCTCAGTTCCAGGAAATTACTGACATAGGATTCGAGGCCATCCGCGCCAATGCTGAGCTGTTGTCTCGTCGGCCCGGCCACAAAGACAAAAGAGCCTAGCAGGAGCAATAGGACCGTATTGACGAACGATAACCGAGCGATACCTCTCTTGAGGCCGCTGATCGCGGAGACCACAAAGGTCAGCACAATAATCAGCACCGCAACGGCTAGGGTCGTGGGGTTGGTGTCTATGGGGATGATCTCGCGCGTGCCCCCGACCAAGGTGAGAGCGCCGGTACCGAGGCTTGCGGCCATTCCTGTTACCAATGCATAGAGCGCCACGGTGTCCACAAGATCTGCTTTGCGTCCCAACACCGCGTTTCCGAACACCGGACGCAGAGAGCTGCTAATGGAGAAGGGCAGCTTGCGGTTGTAAAACGCCAGGGCGAAGGTCAGCGAGGGGATTGTATAAATCGCGTAGGGGGTGAAAGACCAGTGCAAGAAAAGGGCGGACACGGAGAACGCCACGGCCTCGTCGGTGCCCGCCTCGACCCCCATGCTCTGGGGTGGCCCGTACAGATGGTAGATGGGTTCCGCGGTCGTCCAGAAAAGAATACCGACGGCCAGCGTGGTGCACAGCGTGATGAAGAGCCAGCGTGGCTTAGAGAGCAAAGGCTCGGCATCAGTGCCGCCAATCGTGATGGCCCCAAGGGGCGAGATATAAACCGTGATCGTCAGCAGCAGCAAATAAAAGCTGCCGTAGCTAAAGAGCCATCCAAAGTTATCGAGGATGCCGTCGTTCAGTCTCTGCGTAACGGCGAGAAATCGCTCAAGATCGAAAACACTGAGTGCCACGGCAATCATGAGGATGGTGAACGCCGGCCAGAACACCAGGGGCCGGAGATTGTTGGGTAGGAGCAAAGATGGCCTGTTGGTCACTCGGGAGCGCTAACTATACATTGCGCAATCGGGCACGCCTCCTAATGCGTAAATATCCCACTAATCTAGTGCTCCTCAAAACAAGGGGTGTTTCAAGAACGCGATCAGCGAGTAACGGTATGAAAATCACGGCTCTCACCCTTTATCACTTTCCCAGTAGTCGTAGCGCGCGGGTTCGCTGGGCGCTGCACGAGACCTACGGTGATGACTACGAACTAAAAACCCTCAAGCTCCTCGAGGGGCAGCAGTATGCCCCCGAGTTTCTGGAGAAGAACCCAAACCACTCGGTGCCCCTCCTCGAGATTCGCTGGGATGACGGCTCGAGCCAGACCATGCTGGAAAGCACTGCGATGGTGGAGTGGTTGGCCGACGCCTACCCAGAGAAAAAACTTGCGCCGGCCCCCGAACTAACCCGCGCCAGAGCGGACTACCTGCAGATGATGCAGTTTGCCGGCTCCTGGATGGATGCTCTTTTGTGGCAACTCCGCATGCACCGGGACCTGCTGCCCGAGACGGAGTCAGACCCTCGAACCGTTCAGCGTGCGATGGACAAAATGGCGCTGGAAATTGAGCCACAGCTTCTCGACCGTTTATCGAAGGGGGAGTACATCTGCGGCGACGAATTCAGTGCAGCGGACATCCTCATGGGTCACAACGTAAATTGGGCTCGAATCTACGGCCTCTTCCAGGCTGAAGAGTTCAAGGCGTATGTAGGACGTCTGGCCGCGCGACCTGCCTTTCGATCTGCGTTCGCGGATGTCGCACCTCGCTCGTAAATCTCTCAGGTATTCAAACATTTAGACAGAGTTTGACCCCTCCCTAACCATCGCGGGCCGCTTTCTGCCCGCCGTATTTCTTGAGTGCCCACCGCTGCCTCACCGATGCTCCTCGCAGTAAATTCTGTGAGGGCGCCGCATGTGGTTTTTCTAAAGCTCCCGGGCTTCCATCGCGTCGCTCGGAGGGCATCTGCTCTCGCGGCCTCGGTGTTCGCCGGTGTCGCACTGGCTCAAACCTCTGAGTATGAAGATCGCCTCGTGGAGAACCTCAGCATCATCGATAGCTGGCGAAGCTGTTTGATGCAGTACCCGCGACAACAGGATGTTCCTCCTATCGGATCCCTTCCCGAGCTCCAGCGCGCGGTGGCGATGACCTATTTAGCGCTGAACGATTCGCATGTGTCGGAGCATGAACCTCGTCTAGAAGATGAGTTTCAGCGCATGGTTATCGCAGGTTTTCCCAATCACTATCAGACACTCGGTGAGCGTCTCGACGTGGCTGAAGCCATGGTACGTGCGGGTCGGCCGGCTGATCCCGTTGCGTACGATTTCACCGTTGCGCGTATTGCCGATTTCCTGAGCCGACAGTGTTTCGCGCTGCCTCTGCTGATCTACGAAGGTGTCACGCCCTACCATGCCCTTTACGAGCACACGCGTGCGGTCTTCGCTCTCGCGACGGGTGAAGCAGATCCGCCGCCTGACTTGCGGTCTCTCTCGTGGCCAGCGTTGAGCGAATCAGATCTCGGTGACACGGCTGTCATGTCCTTGGCCGACAAGCGAGAAATCGAAGCACAAGAGCGGGCGCGACAACAACGTGCCCTCCGCGCCGAGATCGAAGCGTCGAATGCGGCAAGAGATGCTGCTATCGCACGAGAAAACGCGGCGGTGTCAGCTGCAGCGCAAGAAGAGCTTGAACAGGAGCTGGCGAGAGCCAAAGCGCTGGTTGAGGCGGGTGGTGATGCAGGTGCGGGCCAGGGTATCGAGGATCCAAAGAGTGGATCGCCGTTCCTGATGCTCCTGGTCATCGCCGCGCTCTTTGCGGCCATGTACCGATTTCGTGAGCCTGTATTAGCGCGGATTTCTCAGGTGCCGATGTTCGCATCAGCAGCCAACCGGTTGAAGGTCTTGTTGGCGGATCCGGCGGCACGGCGTTCACAAGAGACGGGAGAAGAGCTTTGAAGTATGGGGTGTTGCGATTGAGGCTGCTAACGGGATTTCTGGTGCTTTGCAGTGCTGCGGCGCAGGCACGCTGGGCGTGGGACAGCTCTGAACAGGATGAGCGCGTGTTGCTTGAGACTCATACGGCGACGGTGCTGGCCGCGTACGAGGGATTCAAGAAAATGGGCAAGCCGGCCACAGCGCCGTTCAGCCCCGAGGGCTTGCGCGAAAGTGTCGATCTTCTGAGCGAACTGTTACGCAATGACAACAAGGTAGGCAATGAAGCTCACTACGAGGCGGTAGTGACTCGTGTCCGGGATAATCTTGATGACCGATTCGATCGATTTGCTTATGAGGTGGATCGACTGATCAGTGCCGGTCGCGGAGATGACCTGACGCGGCTACAGCGGCTTATCGATCAGAAATACTTCACCCTGCCCTTGGTGCTTGAAGTCGAGAAAGCATCGGATTACGCAGCGCTGAAACGACGGGTCGAAGGGAGTTTATAGCCCGAATCTGTCTATTCCCTTCAGGCCATGCGGCCCCAAGCGCCACCAAATTTTGGCGCATAGCCTTCCTGGATGCTCAATTTAGCGTCAAAGACAGGGAGGCTGTGGCAAGAGCTGGGCCAGTATTGGTCCTTACCCATTGAAAAATATAGATAATTCGAGGAATCGGGTTTTCTGCGGCCTTTACGCCTAAAGCCCCTGGAACTCGGTACCCTTAGCGCTGTTGTAAGGGCAGGGTAGTTAACGCATTGGGCGAGCTGTCGATCGTCTCGGCGAGACGTCATAAAGACGTTTTATCGATTTTAGGAAGTTGGTTCTCCCCTGTGGGCGCAGATGTGGACGCGAATGTGGACGAGAAGTGTGCCCGCCGCGTAAGCCCGTCGCGTCGGGTCCGTCAGCGATACCGCGCAAAGTATGTGCTCCCAGCGCTCTTTGCTCTCTGCTCTGCGGTCTATGGCGCTGTGTCTGATGCGTCCGTCGACGAATGCCTCGCACTGCTCCAGGTCTCTCCGGGCGAAGCAGAGCTCGTCTGCTCGCCGGTGCTGACTAATCCGTCCCCTGACGTTGATCGACCAACGATCACGAGGATCCAGATCGACCTTGCGACCGGCGCCGTAACCCGCGGCGAGTTTGACCGCGCTGAGCAGTACCTTGCGGACGCGCTCTTCGAGAACGACACGCTCCTCGATAACAATTTCTACCGCTTCAACTGGCTGCGCATTAAGGCACTGGTTTTTTTTAAACAGGACAAGTTTGCCGCCGCTATCCCCTACATGCGCGATGCCCTCAAGGTGGCACAAGCGCTGGGCAATCCCCGGTCCATCGCCACGTGTCACAACGATCTTGGTGCCAGTTATTTGGAAATGGGTGACTACGGGAGTGCTCTCACGAGCTTTCAGGCAGCTCTGGAACATCTGCGGGGCGTGGGCAACCATTACTCCATTGCTTTAACACTGGCCAATACGGCTTCTGTCTATCGAGAGTCGGGCGACCTTCCTGCAGCGGTCGAGTATCTTGAGCAGTCTTTGGAAGCCCATGCGCTCCACCTCAAGGAAAATCCCGATGATTTCTATGCGCAGCGCGCCATAGCTCAGGTACGGGAAGACCTGGGCGTCACGTACACGCAGACCGGTCAACTCAAAGAGGCCCGCGAAGCACTCGCTGACGCTTTCAGTACTTATCAGGCCGCAGACCTTAAGCTGGATCAGGTTCGAGTGCTGAGTGCCAATGCCGAGATCGAGCTCGAAGCGGGCAATCCCGCAGCAGCCATGGTGATGCTGGAGCGGGCTCAGCAACTGGAAGCGGCGAATCCCCCCAAGCGCTTTGTTCAACTGCGGCGAAGCCTCGTTGCCACCCATCTGGCCACGGGTGAATGGCGGGCCGCCTACACCGTGGCGCAAGAGGGGCTCTCGCTCTCACGAACCACTGATCAGGTGCCTGACGAGCTCTTCTTCCTGAAGGCGCTCAGCGAGTTGGCCGTCAGATTTGATCAGATCGATGAAGCCCTGAACTATCAAGCCGAATACTTTGAGAAGTTGCGTGCCTCCCTTGAGGACCGTTACCGACTCGAACTCGCTGCGTCCCAGAACAGCCTGGAATTCGAGCGGCAGGAGGAGAGCATTGCGCTCCTGGAAGCGGAGGGCGTGGCACTCAAGCGCTCGCTGCAACTTCAGCGTTGGTTGGTGATTGGAAGTTTGATCATCGTGGTCCTGCTCTTACTGATCGTGGCACAGATCTGGCGCTTTCGTGTTCGACGCCGCAGCTGGCTGACCCGGGAAATTGCACTTCACCGACAGGAGTTTGAATCAGATCCGGTGGTAGAGATGGCCGGTGACGACGAAGACGCAGAGACCGGCGAAGACGGGCGAGAAGACGACTTCAATCGCGCCCTTGTGCGCCTTATGGGGAGCTGTATTGAGCTGTGGGAGCAGGTAACGGGCGATACCCGAATCGAGCTCGCGGAAAAAAGCCGGATCTGGCAGGTAACGGTGGACAACGGCCGTCTGCGTACCCGGACAATGGATCGCTATTGCGATCTCAAGAAGCTGCCTAAAGTGCCTCGGTGGCGGCAGGTGGTTCGCACCTGCCGATACATCCTCATCAACTGCGAGCTGTCCGAGGCGCAGCGCCAGCGACTGAATGATGAGCTGGAGCAGGTCTTTGACATCCAGCGACGCAAATCCCTGTCACCATCGGTCTGAGTTCGCTGACTGATCCAGTCTACGCAGGCCTATCGCCGAGAACTCTCACGGCGCTCCGCTTGTGAGCTCGGTTATCGAACCCATACCTCGGGCTAGAGGCTCGAGTTTGCGCCGTCTACACCGAGTTCCTGCATGTCGACAGAGGTGATGACGCCATCGGCGTTGTGAATCACAAAACACTTGTAGCTTTTGGCCTTGGAGCCGCCCACGCCGATGCCGAAGGTGCGCAAGCTGACGCCACCCGACTTTTCATACTGATAGTGGCGGAAGAAGCCGGCTGCGGTTTTGCCAGTGCTGATCGGCTCTCCTGCCAGCATCTTTTCCGCGTCCTGATAGGTCGTTTTTCCTTCCACAATCTTGCCGCAGGCCTCGTAATCGAACTCATTGCCTGAGACGCCTCCGCCGAGGATGGCCGCAGCCCCGCTGCTGTAGGCCGCCATCACCACGCTAAGCCCAATACCTGCCCTGATTTTTCTGCCCATTTGTTTCTTCATGTTTCTCTCCGTTGTCTCGCTCATTGATCGATTCTTCGGTCCAGTCGTCCTGCTGGCCGTCACGCGTCATGTGGGTCTAACGCCTGCCATCAACGCGTGGCCAAATTGTCGAAGCGGGGGGTGGGATCTAGCGAGACAAAGAGCAGGCTGAATGTGGAAAGCGGGGGAAAAGTTGGGAAAAAGCCCGTATGCGTACGAGAATCGCTGTTCAACCTCTACACGGTTTCTTTGGGGTGATACCGGTTTCGGAGCTTAGACGTTGCGCGAAATCACTGGCAGTGAGATGGGCTCCTGCGTGGGCTCCCAACGCGGGTACTTATCCATGATGCCCAGAAAAAGGGGATCTTCGAGCCATCGGTTTAACCAGGCTCGAAGCGCCGGGTACGGACTCGAGGCGAACCAGTCCAGGTCGACAAAGGCAAATTGCCGGATAAAGGGAAACAGGGCCACATCAGCTAAGCCCCGTTGATCTCCATGAAGCCATGGGTGCGTCGCAAGCGCCGTTTCCAGGGCGAGAAGGTGAGAGCTTGCCTGATCGCGGTACCAGTCTTGCGGGTGCTCGGGGTGGCGGTCCGCATACTTGTAGCGGTCGAGCCAGTGTTTGAAGGGGCCGTCATTGTCTGCAATCCATTTCCCTGCCGTGTCGATCGCTGCGGGCGAACGCCAGTGCTCCCGGTCAGCGTGGTCGAGGGCCCAGCGCATGACATCGATACTTTCATCGATCACTGTGCCGTCGCGCAGCACCAAAACTGGCACGGTGCCTTTCGCCGAGACTTGTAGCATTTGCTCGGGCTTGTGCTTGAGCACCACCTCACGCAGCTCGACTTCTACCCCGGCATAGGCGACCGCCATGCGAGCCCGAATCGCATAGGGACAGCGCCGAAAACTGTAGAGGATGGGTTTGCCTGACATCGCTGGATTATAAGGGTGCTCGGGCTGATGAGGCTCGGCTCGGGGGCAGCATTCTCAGCCGGCGATCGCCTTTGCGGCGCTATAGCGACGCCCTGTCGATGGCTGACAGCTTTGATACTCTCTCGCTCCTTACGGAAGTATCCACGGAATCAGCGTTGTCGCCTCGCGAAATAGTAAGAGAATTTCCACCGAGCAATAGCCATGTCATCAGTGCGACCCGCCTGTGGGTCGAGCGCGTGGTCATCGGCTTCAATCTTTGCCCCTTTGCGCGTCGAGAGTTCGATGCCGGTCGAGTTCGATTCACCGTTTCGGTCGCGGAAACGGAAGAAGCCTTGCTCACGGATCTTCATCAGGAGATCGAGCAACTGCTTGGCGATCCAGCGGTGGAGACCACGTTGCTGGTCCATCCCCGCACCCTTGATGACTTCATGGCCTACAACCAGTTTCTCTCCGTTGCCGACGCCTTGCTCAGAGAGCTGGGCCTGGAAGGCGTGCTACAAATCGCGAGCTTCCATCCCGATTATCGCTTCGCGGATGCGGAGCCCGACGCCGGCGAGAACTTCACGAACCGCTCACCGTTCCCCATGCTTCATCTCCTTCGGGAGGAGTCTGTCAGTCACGCCGTTGCGTCTCATCCGGATGTGGATGGTATTCCCGTCCGCAACGTGACGCTGCTGTCGGCCATGGGCGCCCGGCAGCTGAGGGATTTGTGCGAGGCGTGTCATCGCGATGCCTGAGTACTCTCCCGATGTGATTATCATCGGCGGTGGCGCGAGTGGCCTCATGTGTGCCATCAGCGCCGGGTATCGGGGACGCCGAGTGCTCGTGCTGGAAAAAGGGCCGAAGTGCGGGCTGAAGATTCTTGTATCAGGCGGCGGACGCTGTAACTTCACCAACCTGTTTGCCGATCCGCGCGAGCATTACCTGTCACAGAACGAGCACTTCTGTATTTCTGCGATGAAACGTTTTTCGCCGCAGGACTTTGTCGACATGGTGGAGACAGCCGGCATCGCTTATCACGAAAAAAGTCCGGGCCAGCTGTTCTGTGACGAGTCGGCGAAAGATATCGTCGCCATGCTCCTCGAGCAGTGTGAGTGGGCCGGTGTGGAGGTGCGAACCGCGCAGAGTGTGGGGGAAGTCACTGAGACAGCGGAGGGCTTTACGGTGCGCACCGACTCCCGTGAGTACTCCGCGCCCCGGGTGGTTTTGGCCTGTGGTGGTCTTTCTCTACCCAAAATAGCCTCGGATCTTGCCTTTCGCACCGCCAACCAACTGTCACTGGAAGTGGTCCCACCCCGGGCAGCGCTGGTGCCGCTCACGTGGAATTCCTCAGATAAGGACGTGTTTGAACCCCTGTCAGGTATCTCTCTTCCCGCGGAGGTCACTTGCGGGGGTATGAGCTTTCGCGAAGATCTGCTGTTTACCCATCGAGGGTTGAGTGGACCCGCCATGCTTCAGATTTCGTCCTTCTGGCGAGAAGGTGATGCGGTGCTTATCGATTTATTGCCGGCCGTAAAAGCTGCTCAATGGCTGCGTGAGCAGCGTGACGAACATGCGCAGCAGCAGTTGAGCACCCTATTAAAGTCCGTGCTGCCCAAGCGTCTCGTGGACCTGTTGGCGGCTCATTGGTTTGACGACCGCCGTATCGCCGAGGTGTCCTCGGAAGATCTGGACAGGCTCGGCGATCGGCTGAACGGCTGGCGTTTTCGGCCAGGAGGTAGCGAGGGGTACCGTACGGCAGAAGTGACGCTGGGTGGAATCAACACGGATGAAGTGTCCTCAAAGACCTTTGAGGTGAAGTCCTGGCCAGGACTGTATGCCATCGGGGAGGCTCTTGATGTCACGGGTTGGCTTGGTGGCTACAACTTCCAATGGGCCTGGGCCTCAGGCTGGTGCTGTGGACAGGTGGTCTAGCCGCTAAATCAGGATACGGCCCAGCCCATGAGCGCGATGCCGACGAGGCCGCGCACTGCGGGACCCACGATTCTCCCCCGTTTGATCCCACGGAAAACGGAAATCAGGAACGAGATGCCGATCAGTAACGCGGCCCAATCGAGCATACCGTGTACACCCGCGCCCTCGCCGACGCCCGCAAAGAAGCTGCTCACCGTGCCCGGAACTGTTGAGATGGCACTCCCAACCGCTTCTCCTGTCGCCTGCGCTGCGCCGCCCGTTTCATCTGCGTCTTGGGCAACGGCGCCGGTCATAAGCAGCGCAGGGAGCGACAAGAGCATCGGGAGCAGCACCTTAATGCGGGTCAGCATAAAATCTCTTCCTCGATCTGATGCCCGATCCTGGTTGAGGGAGGGCGTTGAGTACCGTTCATGTTTGAGTGTGAAGTTCTGCGCCCGTCGGTTTTGTGCGGTGCGGGAAGGGCCGCGATCTCGAGCTTAGCAGCGGCTTGCGGCCACACACTAACTGAGTTTACTCACGTGGTTGATGGTGGCCTCAGCAATCATCCCTTTGCAGGACAGCACAAAGGCACTCATATGCTCCGAGTCGATGTGTTCTTGATGGGCTTCTACGGAATCCCAGATCTCATAAAAAACGAAGTGCGCGGGATCCTTCACATCGATATGTAAGTCGTAGTGATGGCAGCCTGGTTCTTCTAGCGTCGGCGCTATGAGTTTTTGAAGCTCCGCCTGCACGTGCGTTTCGCTGCCTGGGCGCGCATTGACGTGGGCAATCACAATGATCTGGCTCATGGGCTGACCTCTTTTTGGATCAGCATAGCACCGTGTCGGCACGGCGTGCTTCTAGGGGCAAAGACTGATTATTGCTTGGCCCGCCGCTCGTTCTGCGGCCGGGTGTCTGGCGATCAGCCTTTTACAAGCCGCAACAGCGCTCCGCCCGAGGCTTCAAGCAGTAGGTCGGCGGGTTCGTCGAGCAGCGCTAGATGTTCCGCAGAAGCCTGCAGCGAACTGCCGAGCCCCGTTGCCAGCATGCGTTGGTAATAGGGGAGGTCGCGACGATAGCCTGGGAGCGCCTCTCGAAGAGAGTTGTCCTCGGTGAGGGACTCCGTGAAGCTGCTGGCCAGCTCTGACAATCGTTCTCGGATCGCAGGCTCCTGTAGCCCCGCTTCGTCGGGTTCAATCTGCCAGGTCATATCGGTGCGCAGAGCGCACTCGCCAAGAAACTCGCCCGGTGCGCGTTCGCCCCATTCGTGGGGAGCGATGAGTGAGAGCTGCCAGCTGTCTTCGCCCAGGTACAGGAAGTATTGCTGACCCAAGGCAGGTCGAAACTGAAACTTCGCAGAAAGCACAATGGCAGACACGAACCAGTCCAGCAGCAGGACTGCTGGCGATTTGTCGGCGGCAGCCTGCGGTCTCGTGGCCGCCCAGTCGGCAAGAACGGGAACGGTGCCCTTACCCTGGGGGTTTGGATTTTTATGCGGGTTTCTGCTCACGGTCGAGTTACGGCCCGTTGCCGTTGTTGGACCAGTGGAGCTCAAAATTGGGCCCGAGTGGACGGTGTGCCCTATGGATGATTCTGGCAAGGTCTTTTGTCCACTCGCTGTCGAGCAATGGGTCTTAATATCGCTAGCCCTGATGATCTCGGTCTGTGGTATGGCCGTATTTTCTAAAACTCTGCAATTGAGATGAAATCCCATGAAAAAAGTGCTGGCACTGTGCGTCACCCTGTTGATGGCTCTTTTGGGAGGTGTTGTTTACGTGTCTGCCACTGAAGAGCCCGCCTATGAAATCGTCGAAACCGTTGGCAACGTAGAGATTAGGCATTATTCAGCGACCATTAAGGCATCGGTGCCCATGACAGGTCGCAACACCAGTTTTCGTCAGCTGGCCGGCTTTATCTTTGGTGGCAATGACGAAGAAGCCTCCATTGCTATGACGGCTCCTGTGCAGATCGATCTGGCGAAGGCTGATCGGGAAATGGCGTTCATAATGCCTGCGGAATACGACTGGGATTCACTTCCACGCCCCAATGATCCAACGGTTTTGCTCAGCCAGGTGCCTGCACGAACCGTTGCCGTGCTCCGGTTCTCGGGAAGAGCCTCGGGCGAGAAGATCGAAGAGGAGCGGGTGAACCTGGAGTTCGCATTGGCCGACGCCGGCTTGAAACCGACCGGCAGCTGGTCTCTTAACCAATACGATCCGCCCTGGATTCCCGGCCCGGCGCGCCGCAACGAAATCTGGGTGGATGTCGCTCTGCCCGCTGAATAGGTCATCTGTAGGGGAGCCATTGCTGGCTTTCAGGAATCAGATTCCCTCTTTGACCTCTAAAAGGTAGTCGCTGCACCTGGCCCATCGGTACCTTCGCCATACTCTGTTATCGTCCGGTGCACGGATGATTGAGGATAGAACGATGTTCAGAGCGCTGCTTCTGGCACCGCTATTGGTGGCCTTCACAAGTTTTACTCATGCCACTGTTCCAGCGGGTGAACTCCAGCGACGTTGGAATGCCCTTGCAAAGGAGCTACCGGACACGGCCATTCTTGTGCTGCTGCCTGCGCAGCACGCGGTTCGCAGCCGTGATGTCGATTGGCCATACCGACAGGACAACGACGTCGTGTACTACACGGGCGCCACCCTGCCAGATTCCGGGTTGATCCTCGTGAAGGACCGAGGTGAAACAACCAGCGTTGTTGTCACCAAGACGCCAGATCCGGTTTTTGCCGTTTGGGAGGGAGACATTCCCGATGCGAAAAGTGTCCGGGAGGCGACCGGTGCAGACCTGGTTATAACCCACAGCGACAAGGATCGGTTTCTGCGCACGCTGACGTCAGGACTTTTTTGGGAGGAAGAGCGTACCTATCGGCGCTCTATGAACGCGCCTTCGTTCCCCGGCGTGTATGAGGCCCTTAAGGACGGAGAGCTTACCCTGTGGCTGGATCTTGGTCGCTTTCGGTCGACCCAGAGCGCTGAGGAGTCTCAGGCTTTGGAGTTTGCGAGGGAAGTGAGGGGAAGCTTTCCCGAAATTGAGGTTCGGGATGCCTCAACTGCACTCATCGCCGCGCGGTCTGTAAAAAGCGACTGGGAGTTGGAGCGCATGCGAGAGGTAATCGATATCACCACCGATGCACAGATTGCCATTATGAAGCGGGCGCCCTCCGTGTCCCATGAGTATCAGCTCGAAGCGACCCTGGAATATGTGTTTCGTGACAGTGGCGCATGCTGCCCAAGCTTTCCGTCAATCGTCGCGGCGGGGCGCAACGCCACTATTCTTCATTACGGGGAAAACAACGACCCCATCGACGATGATGCGCTGGTGCTTGTGGATATCGGCGCAGAGAAGGATTTTTATGCCGCGGATGTCACCAGAACCTTTCCGCGATCAGGTGTTTTTACGGAGCCTCAAAGGGAGATCTATGAGGCGGTACTCGATGCCCAAAGTGCCGTCATGGAACAGGTGCGCCCCGGTGTTTTCCATCGTGAACTTACGGAAACAGCGATCGACGTACTTGGAAAGCACCTCCTCAAACTCGGCCTCATCTCAGAGAACACAGAGGAGCAAGTGAAGGTCTACTTCATGCACGGTCTCGGGCATGGCCTTGGTATGGATGTGCATGATGACCTCGACTATACGGCTCCGCTGGAGCAAGGCCACGTCTTCACCATCGAACCCGGCCTGTATATCCGCAAAGACGATGCGCTCGCCAATGCGGTGTTCGCAGATCTTGATGAGGAGACAATACGTGTGCTCAGCGAAACGCTGGATCGCTATGATGGCATTGGGGTGCGTATTGAGGACGATGTCGCGGTGACACGCAGGGGCTACGAATTGTTGTCCGATGGCGCCCCAAGGACGATAAATGAGATCGAAGCCTTGATGGCTTCCGAGGGCTTAGCTGAGTAAATGGTTTAGAAGCCTCGACCTCATCGCCGCACTCAACTGTCGTTAGCCATGCTCCAGTACGGGGAAGATCGCCCTTAAACCATCGGTGACCATCGCCACAGAAATCGCCAGCAAGATCATGCCCATGAGCCGGGTGGTGATCGTGCGCATCGTTTCGGAGAGTACTCGGCTAAATGCGCTGGCAAAAAACAGCGTCAGAAACATAAGCCCGAGAACAACAGCGGCCATAAGGCCAATAACGAGTAAGTCCGACGTGTGCTCCGCATGGGAGCTGTAAAGCGTTAGCGTCGCGATACTTCCCGGGCCCATGATCATGGGGAAAGAAATTGGGTAAAAGGCAATGCTCTCCAAATCGGCCATTTGCCCCTGTTCCTGTTTCGTTCCGCTGTGGGAAGAACTTGGCGCACCGTTCAGCATCGACCAGGCAATTCCCGCCAGCACGATGCCGCCGGCAACCCGGAACTGGTCGACGGAGACCCCGAAGAAACTGATGATCCCGTTGCCCGTCAGAATGATGATGGCGCACAGGGTGAGTGAGTAGACGGCGATGCGCAGCACCAGGGCTCTTTGCTGAGACGCTTCATAACCATCGGTCATCGCAAGGAACACGGGAAGAACGACGAAGGGATTCATGATCGCCAAGAAAGCGCCAAACAGGGTTATGAGGGTTGTAGAGTCCATTTTATTACTGCTGAGTCATTTGCATGAACTACTTGCGCGCCATCGCAGGGAGGATGGCAATCCTGGGCTCGGTGAGGCTCGATAGCACGAGCCGCCCGTCGGGAAGTTCAGTGGCCCCCGTTGCTGTTGCATAAGCGCCGCTCGGCTCCTGCAGGTTTTCCAGAATGCTGCCATCAACATCGATCTTGATCACAAAGGTGTAGAGCTGGGCGGTCGGACGCATAGATGCGGGCAGGCGTGAAACGATCCTGCGTGAAAACGGAGACTCAGCGAGCTCGTCCAGAGCCTCGGAACGAGGGCTCACGATGCCAATCCAGAAATTACCGTCGTTCATGCGATTTACGTTGTCCGGGAAACCAGGTAGCCCGCTAACGATCGTTGTGCGCCTGCCGTAGTCTGTTTCCTGCAGTGAGTAACGATGCACGGCGTAGGACCCTGTTTCATTCACCAGGAGATAGCGGCCATCTGCCGAAACGGCCACGCCATTGGCAAAGGTGAGCCCTTCGGCGAAAACGGAGGTTTCACCGCTTTGAGGATCAAAAACGAGAATGCGACCGTTGTCCGAGTGCTCCATCAGGTCGAGCAACGAGGCGGCGAGTGTGCCTCCATTGTTTTCAGCACCGAAGCGGGTCGATGCATCAGAAAAATACACGCGGCCATCGGGCGCGATATCCACGTCATCGGCATACAGAATGGGCGAACCATCGCTTGTTTCACTTGCGTGGAGCGTAAGTTCTCCATCGGTGCTGAGCGAGAAAAGTCCTCGGTAGGCATCGGCGATCCATAGCGTACCCTTGTCGTCGAACTCGATTCCGAGGGGGCGCCCTTTAGTCTCCACAATGGTCTCCGTAGCGCCAGACTCGGGGTCGATAGCGAGAATGCGGCCCGAGTGCACCGCGGTGTACATGCGACCATCAGCACCGATCGTGACGTCCTCAGGTCCGTACTCACCGTCAGCCAGCGGCAGAAATTCCAGTGCCGCCAGTTCTGTGTTGCGCTCGAAGGGGCCGACATACCCCGCGCTCGGAGTCGGCGTCCACGACTGTGGGTCCACGGATACTGGCCAGAGGAGCAGATACGCTCCAAGGCTGAGGACTGCAACACCAATGAGTTTCAGGATTGTTTTCATGGCGTTCTCAAGGCTTATTCTGCTTATTGTGGGCCGCTACTATGGGGTTAATTGCTGACGGTGGATACCCCCAGGTAGATCATCAGGAGTGTCAGAGCGCTCAAAAGCCATACCAGATGATCCCGCCGCGTGAGCAGCAGCTGCGTCGTGAGTAGTGCCCCGGCTGGTGCGACAAATAGGTAGGTGTAGATCAGGTTTTGCACGAACTCCGCGATCAGCATGGCAAAGCCCGCCCAGAAGCTCCCGCTTTGCAGCAGTTCAATGACATCGGAGATGCTCAGCACCATGCCGATGATGATGCCGAACTGGAGGTAAAGCCTGACTTCTGCTCGGACTTTCGGTCTCCAGGGCGCCAGTACGATGCCGATGATCGGCCGCGTGGCGAGAGACCACAGGGGGCCGGGATCGGTCACATGGTAGTAGAGGCGCAGGCGATGGACCCATCGTGCCAGTGCGTTCAGCACGGGGATCTCGGCCATCGCGTGCCAGCGGGCGGAAAGTAGCGACGCCGCGATAAAGAGTGCAAGCACCACGACGGGCTCGAAGGCCTCTGCCGCACCACTCACGGCCCCGAGGGTAAAGCCGATAAGCGCGAGGAGGAGAGTGCTGCCAATAATGCGCCCCCGCCCAGATCGCCGGCTCGCCCAATGCGGCGCCTCGTTCAGCTGCAATTCTGCTCGCGGTGGCATGAATTCCATACCCCGGGGAGGGAGGCCCTCCGCCTGTCGCCGCCGCTCCTCTTCGTTGCAGTCGCTCACGAGTTGGCGCAGATGGGCGATATCCCACACTAGCCAGACCACGGCGCCGCCGGCAGTCAGAAGCATGGCGATCGCGGTCCAGGGACGACCGCAGTAGAAACGATGCCCACCAAAAATACCCGTTAGCAGCGCGAGCGCCATTGCGGTCCATAGCTGACGGGGGCGCGGTCGGTAGAGATCGGCAACAACTTCCAGCGCGAAGTCTGGATCCGTGGAGCTGTTGGTCGTGGTCGTGTTCAAACTATTGCCGAATGCCGAATGCCGAATGCCGAATGCCGAATGCCGAATGCCGAATGCCGAATGCCGAATGCCGAATGCCGAATGCCATCTTTGCACTGATGCTCCGCCGTTGGAAAGGAGGCAGGTGCGTGTCTCGCAAAGCTCGCCCTCCAGCAACGCGATAAAGAACTCCAGGGCCTACTCGGTGTCCATGCTGGCGCCCGAGGTTCTCTTCAGCTCACCGAGCGCGACATCCAATGCGTCCTCGGCAGGAGCGGGTATATCAGGTTGTACTCCGACACCTTGCCAGTTGTTGTTCGTGATGGGGTTAATGCTTTTCTCCGTCACCGACCAAAGAACGAAGTGTGGATGGATTGCCAGATACTCGAAGGGGTGGGCGCCACCGCCCGTTACTTCGCCAACTAGCTGCGCTCGGCCAAGAGCCTGAAGGTTGTAGGCAAGCGCTTCTGCTGCAGAAAAAGTCCGATTGGAAATGAGAACGAATACGGGCTTCTGTCCCCCAAAGCGCTGGCCTGGCACGAATGCCTGCGTGAATCGCTGTTCTGTCGCGTCCGTTTTGCGGGAATAGGTGCCCGTGAGCGGTTGTCGGCCGTCATCAAAAAGGTAGCTCGCTACAAGATCCGCGGTATCGCCAATGCCGCCGCCATTGTTCCGGAGGTCTATGATCAGGGCATCTGTGTTGGCGATGACGTTCATCGCTGCAACCACCGTATCGCCCCCCATATGCAGCGGCGGGAACACCCGAAGATCCAGATATCCCACGTTGTCACCGACGCGCCCTGCGTGCTGCACGCCGAAGTTAATGTGCGCGCCGTAGTACTTCTCCATTTCTGCTACCGCAAATTCCTCATTCTCCGCAGCATTCGCATCCACCTGAACGCGTGAGTACTCCACGTTCAGATGGCCATCGCCCGTCGCTTCCTGCAGCCATCGGCTCAGCTCCGACGCCAGCGCCTCGCCATCGCTCTGCTCCACCAGCCAGCCTTCTGCCCAGCGCTCCTCAAGGCGTTGGGCCGCACCCCTACCCACCTCCGCTTCCACATAGTCGTGACGCAGGTGCTCAACGATTGCGGCCACGACGGAGTCTCCATCGTCCCAAGTAATCGCCGTTGCCGCAGCGGGATGCTCCTCGGTTTGCGACCACGCGCCCGCTGCGGCGAGGAGCACAGACGTGCTAAGACTGACGATTCTGTTCATTAATCCGCTCCTTGAAGGGTTTGTCCGCAAGAAGTTGGATCGCCTCTCGAAGGACGGAGCTCAAGGGGTGGGTCAGTTGCGCGTCGAGTTCGGCGGCGGCGGCTTGTGTTGCTGCCCACCGTTGCTTTAGCCAGGGAATCAGCGCGCGCCCTTCGTCTGTAAGAGACACCAAGCGCTGTCTTCCGTCGGCGGCCGCCTTCAGTTCGACGAGCCCAAGGGAGGTCATGCGAGAAACCGTCTGACTTGCAGCGGAGTGAGATACGCTGGAGTGCGCGGCGATCTCCGTGATCGTAATTTCATTACTTTCCACTAGCGCTTTCATGATCGGTGTAAAGCGAGGTGTGTAGGTTGGATGTGCCTCTCGATAGATCGCCTCGACGTCTTGATCGAGAAGCTCGAGCAGTCGGCGAACCTGCGTGCCTAAGCCATCAGCTGGTTTGTTTGTCATGACGATAATATATAAGTGCTTATATATTTTGTCGAGGCTGTCGAACACGGTGGCTTATAGGACCTTACTCTGAAGGCAAAGGCAAAGGCAAAGGCAAAGGCAAAGGCAGAGGCAGAGGCAGAGGCAGAGGCAGAGGCAGAGGCAGAGGCAGAGGCAGAGGCAGAGGCAGAGCCTCGGCCAGCTGGTCAAGCCGATTGGGGGGCGGCGTCAGAGGTCCGCGAACCGGAAGTCCACGTCCAGTTCAGCGACCAACCAGGCCAGGGCAGCGTAGGCCGCTACGTTCTGGGCGAGGCTCTCGGGATCGATCTTGTCCAGCGTATCGTCTGGCGTGTGGTGCAGATCAAAATAGTCCGTTCCATCCTGATTCAGGCGCACGGTCGGTACGCCAAGCCCCACCAAGGGAATGATATCTGGGCCACCACCGGGTTCATTGCTGCCGCCGCGCACAATATTGAGTTGGGCGATGAGCCGACCGACGGCGTCTATGGCCGCATTTGCTTCAGGGTTCACATTTGAAACCAATTGCCAGACTGGGCCCGCGCCAAAGTCTGATTCCGTTGCGAGAACATGCCTGGCTGCTTCATCCGCATGGGCGGCTGCGTAAGCTCGCGCTCCCAGAAGACCCACTTCTTCGGCCCCAAACATCACCACACGAATGGTCCGCCGGGGTCGTTGGGGGAGTTCCGCAATCAGCGCAGCTGCGGCGGTGGTGATGGCGACGCCCGCGCCGTCATCGATGGCGCCTGTACCAAGGTCCCAGCTGTCGAGGTGGCCGCCGATCAGCACGATTTCATCGGGGCGCTCACGACCTTTTAGCTCCAGAATGACGTTCCCGCTTTTAACATCCCCTGCGAAACCTGCGTCAGACTCGATGGTCAGACTTAGTGCTTCACCTTTCCCATGGAGGCGGCGCAGGTGGTCGGCATCGGGGTTTGATAGAGCCATGACCGGGATACTGGCCCAGTTCTTGGCCTCACTCTCGGGATCAACTTGCGCGCTCATCATGCCTGTATGGGGAAAACGATGGGAGCTCGATCCCACGGAACGAACGACCAGGGCCTTGGCACCTGCGCGCTCTGCATGTTGCCAGCCCACACGGCGTCGAGGTTGCGCAGGCCCATAGCCCGCCCCGGTTTGGCTTTTGACAATAGGGTCACCATCGACAAAGGCGATTTTCCCCACCAGGCTCTCGGCTGTTGCTTTGCTGAGCTCATAGGCGGAGCGAAAGTAAACGATCTCTGCCTCTACAGGGCCATTGCTCTCGGCAGAGCCTCCTAAAGCAGTGGCATAAAGGTTGAGTTCATAGGGCTGAGTCATGCGGACGCGGGAGTCGCCACGCTCCCAATAGGGCATCGTAAACTCTTCGGTGGTCACGCGATCAAAACCCAGCTCCTTGCCCAGCCGCGCGCCCCAACCTCGAGCTCGCGCTTCGTCATCAGAGCCTGCCAGCCTGGGTCCGATATCCGTGGTTAGTGACTCAACGATCTCATAGGCCAGACTGCTCTCAAGCGCCCGATCGATGAGGTTCTGCGCTGTCGCTAATTCAGCTTCAGGGATGTCATAGCTAGGTTGCGCCAAGGAAACAGCGGGCTGAATCGCCACGATCAGGGAGGTGAGGGCGAGGGTGCGGCGGAACATGAATTTTCCTTTGAATGTCGTTGTCAGTGCACGGGGCTGGGACCCTAAGCTCACTAGGCCCAATAGTCCAGACTGGGCAAACCCGCCAGGCCATTGGCCACCCCGACGCCATGAAATAAACGCGGTTGCGGAACCATTGAAGAGCCACATTGCCATATACAGCGTAGAAACCCACGATACCCTTTGGAGATTATTCGTGTTCCGGCGTTTTTCTCTTCGCCCGACGTTACGCCTTGCCCTTCGCGCCAGTCTGCTGATGCTGCTGCTCAGTGGCTGCGTCAATGTGCGCGATGACCTCGCGCAGAACTGGCCCGACGACATACCCCCACATTCCTTCTTTGTGGAGGCCTACCAGGCGGACCCAGAAAATCATGAATTCCAGACGCAGGAGAAATACCTGTACTGGGTGCGGGCTTTTTATGAGGGAACCACTCTGTACCCGCGCGGCTGGTACGACCTGACTGACGGCATATTGGCCCAAACCGAAGATTCCGAACGCGCGGCGCAACTTCAGGAAGAGCTCTACCTGCTGGGCAGAAACATTGCGACTGAATGGTCAAAATCCAACCGCGTTAATCTCATCAAAAGCGGCAACCTTGCCGTTTGGGGGGTAGCGGCAGAACGCGCTGGCAAAGAAGGAAACGTGGACGAGACCCTGGCCAAAATTACCACCGACGTCGAAAAGCTGCTCGCTGAAGAGCTCAATCCAGGCGCCATAACGGCGAGTCGCTACCACGAGCAGGATCCCAACGACTTTTTCGCGTTCTGACCTGGGAACTCTGCGGGTAACAACATTCTTGTGCTCAGCGCTGGATTTGCCGCCAGTGAAAGCGAGGTGGTTAACCTTGGGTAGCCTGTGCTGGATCGGTTCACTCGTGCGCTGAAATGCTACGACACTGAACTTCACTCGACGCAGCGTGCCTTGTCACATCGCACGAGCGGATGAAGAGTCTTTAACGATGACGCCCTTCAGCTATAGCCTCAGTCAGTATTTTCCGCGCGCCAGCAATGAGAGAGTCCACGTCGAGAGATGTGTCGTTGCACATCATCGCCAGCGAGCTCCCTGGCTCGGTGAATCGGGCGTAGTAGGTGCTGGTGCCAAGTCAGCCACCACTGTGCGCGAAGCTTAGGAAGGTAGCTGCGGATACCTTCGGCAAGGCCGATCTTTCCCTAATCTGCTAGCAACAGCACGGCGGCAGCCGCGAACTGTTTGGATACGCCGGCCTGCGTGGCGAAGACGGCGCCCGACAGAAGGCAGGGAAGGAGCAGTGGTGCAAAGGATGAGGGTTTCAAGGTGAGGTCCCTTTGTTGCGGGCGCCCGAGCGGGTGGCTTCGTGTGCGGTTTCGGCCCTGGTGCCCGGATCGACCCCAATGCAGGTGTCTCTTCGGGCCACTTTTTGGCGGCAGATGCGGTCGTCTGCACCTGACCCATTGCCTATTCGGCAAATGAACCAGGCCTTGATCAATGTCAATTTAGTTTTACACTATAGTGTGTATATTTAGCTAACCATTCATCGCTGTGCATATGGGACAGCGCAACAGGCTTCATGAGGGGCTGATTATGGGGCTTCTGACCAAAGCAAGGGAAACTGCGCCCTGCGAGATCGAGGTGAGTCATTGCTTCGACAGTCTCCATGCGCACCTGAAATTTCTGAACGGCGCGGTGATCAACCCCGGTGATGAGGTGCTGGTGCACGGAAAGCCTGTGTTGGCACCCTACGGAGAAGTCGTGCGCGAGGAGCGTACGGCGACCATCACGCGCGCTTCTCGTCTGGAACAGTTTTGGGTCCGCATGACGGGAGACCTCGAGTTCATGGAGCTTTGCGAGTTTTCCTTTTCTGACGAGGTGAGCGTATGAACCAGTCCGTATCCCCAAAGGTTGAACACTCAGCCGACGCAGGTAATGTCGAGGATGCCCTTGATTCTGGAAACTACCGTCAGGCCATCGTAGACAGCGAATCAGCGACGAATCTGGCGATGCAAAATACCCTGCTGACGCCGCGCTTTTACACGACAGATTTTGATGCCCTGGACGCTATCGACGTGTCGCCAGTGCGCGAAGAATGGGACCGCCTGATTGCGCGCATGCAGTCCGATCCGAACAAAGGCCACTTCAAGAAAAACGAAGATTGGGACCACATCGATTGGGATGGCATGGAGCCTAAACTCAGAGCAGAGTTCACAGACTTTCTGGTCTCTTCCTGCACCGCTGAGTTCAGCGGTTGCGTGCTTTACAAGGAAATGAAGCGTCGGGGCAACAACGAAGACATCACCATGCTATTTCAACTCATGGCGCGGGATGAGGCTCGCCACGCAGGGTTTATCAACGATGCGCTGCGCGAGGCCGGCATTGCCGTAAACCTCGGATTTCTGACAGAGAAGAAGAAGTACACCTACTTTCAGCCCAAATTTATTTTCTACGCGACGTACCTTTCGGAGAAGATCGGGTACGCACGCTACATCACGATCTTCAGGCACCTCCAAAAGAACCCCGAGTATCGCTTTCATCCGATCTTCAAATGGTTCGAGCAGTGGTGCAACGATGAGTTTGGTCACGGCGAGGCCTTCGCGCTGCTCATGAAAACTGATCCAAAACTGACCAGTGGTATCAATGCTTATTGGATCAAGTTCTTTCTCACCGCGGTTTACTCGACCATGTTCGTTCGAGATCACCAGCGGCCTGTGTTCCATGAGGCCTTGGGTGTCGATCCAGACTGGTACGCCCACTCGGTCTATGAGAAGACCAGTGAGATTTCGCGGCAGATATTCCCACTGACACTGGACATCGACCACCCCCGCTGGATCAAGAGTCTTCGTAAACTGCAGCGCGCCAATGTGGACCTGGCGGATGCTCAGCAAAAGGGTCAGTTTTTCCGAAGTCTTGGTGCCAGGGTGAGGGCGGCGACGGCTTTCCTGTCGCTGCTAATGATTCCCTCAATACCAAATGCGGTACCCGAGGAAACCCGTCTGGAGCCCGCTTACTAAGGCACGAGCTCGTGTGAAATCAGCGGCTCAGGGCCGTGGACTCATGCCTGTTCGGCCGCATCGGTTGCGGCCTACAGATACGCCCCAAGTACTTCCCTCACCCAATCCAGGGCCATCTTCTGTGGATATCGCTCTGCGCTGCTGTCGATGAGAAGTGGCTCCGCGATAGAGGAGGCCCCAATATCCAATAGAGCCTCATGGAGGATTACGCCCGCTTCACCAAACGTGGGAAAGCTGCTGTCACCGAGGTTTATAAGCGCGTAGGAACGCCCCGCGATGTTAGGCGGCTCATTGCGCAATTTCGAATAGAGGGGTAGCAGATTGTCCGGCAGATCCCCGGCACCCGTGTTTGACGTGCAAAAGAGCAGTACCTCTTCAGGATCGCGAGTAAGGTCTTCTACGGTCGTATCGAGCGTTAGCTCAATGTCCGCGAGTTCAGACAACTCTCGCTCGATATACTTGGCGACGCCTTCGGCCGTGCCTGTGACGGTTCCAACGATGATCTGCAGACGAGTCACGACGGTTATTCTCTCCAACTCTGGGTTCTCTTATTCTAATTGACTGGGGCGCGGTCGCAGCTCGCGTCTGCAACCCGGTGGCGCGTGAGGCGGCATCACTTACTCCACCCAAAACACCAGATATCCCAGCAGCAGGGCGGGGACGGCGCTATACACGGTCGCCAGGGCGGCTGCGCGCGGGGCGAGGGCCAACGCGGGAAACAAGGCGTCACCGTCGTTGCTAATGGCGTTGGCCAGCTGGGCGGATAGCGGGGCCACGCCGTTGAGATACAGTGTTGTCATGATGATTTGGGGCCCGCAGCCTGGTATCAATCCCACCGCCGTAGCGAGGAGAATTACCATCGGCCCCAATCCGCGAAACAGCGCCGCCAGATCGACGGACGTGTAGTGCATTAGGAGTTCGAAGCTCAAGAATCCGAGTACGACCCAAACGGACACAAAGCTGGTTTCCGCCGCGACAAGGTCCGGGACGGCTTCCGTTCGAATACAGCGTCTGAGTCGAGCCGTCCATGAGTCGAGCGGTTGGCTGAGCCAGATAGCCAGGCACACCAGCGTACCTGCGAATCCATACCATGTAACAGGCTCAAAGGGCGCAAACGCTCCAAACCAACTGTTTGCATCGATCTGCAACGCATTGGCGAGAGCGAAAACGGCTCCGGGGAACAACATCAACATGAACACAGCCGTGAGCGAGCTGGGTAGTGGTCCTGGCGTCACCTCCGGGGATCGCTCCGGTGCGCGTCGATTCGCACGCGCCCCATGCACATGCGTCGCATTGACGAGTATTCCAGTCAAAGTCCCTGCGAGCAGAGCGGTGCCATAGACGAGAAATGCGGTTTGGGGCTCCCGAGCCATCAACAGGAAAGCGGCATCCCCCATCGTTGCAGTCAGCACCGCCACGAGCGCGCCAAAGCTGCTGTTACCTCCTACAAATCGAGTGACCACAACGATCGCGCCACCGCATCCGGGCAGAGCCCCCAACAAAGCAGAAACGGGCACTTCCCAGGGAGTGCCTTTACGCATGACACCGTTGAGCCAACTGCCGCTGCGCTGCTGCAGCAGATAAAAAATTGTCAGCGTTAGTGCAATGAATGCAGAGACCCCAAGATATACATCAGCAAGGCTATGGAGAACCAGTTGGAACAGTGCGGGGTCAATGACGGCCAGAGCGATAATGCAGCCGGCCAGCGCCAAGGAATTGCGGTGACGCGGTGCCAGGGTTTGTCCCACCCCCGGTGCAGCCGTGGGTGCCTGCGGAAAGCCCGGTAGCCTGTCTTGATCTTTGGCTAGATCTATTCGCATGGTGGGGCGCGGGCTCTACCGGGTGACGCCCGGCGTCAATTCGCCCAAGGTGTCGGTGACGAATCGAAGGTGAAGTAGATTGTCCTGCATGTTTCGGTACGCGAGATCGAAGAGCGAGTAGTCATGCTCCATGCTGTGCCGACAGAGCCACGCATAGCGGCGGACACTCTCGCGCTCGAGTCGGCACAAGAGCATGAGGCTTGCGCTGAAACTATCACCCACCGCGCGCGCTAGAGCGTTCCCCGTCGGCGCCGGCACGTCTCGACCCAGTTTATCCAGTACGAGTCTCAATGCGCCCGCATGCTTCTCGTCCTCTCCTGCCGCCTGTACAAAACATTCGGTGGCATGGGGCTCAAGTCGCGGTGCGAGTTTCAAGCACGATTGATACAGCGTATGGGTATGGGCTTCGTCAATGAGCAGACAATGCAGGACCCGATAAAAGTCCTGTGGGCCTGGTGTGTTGTTCAGTATTGCGTTCATCTCAAGGCCCGTCCGGTGATGACGTGTGGCCCTTGCGGTGACTGCCGGTGGCGCCGGCAACGAGCAAAAGAGCGCCGCCAAATACAAGGCTGGTCGCTGTAGCCCCCAGCGTTGCGCGGCTGATTTCACTGGTCATGCCGCTCATGCAGACCACGTTTCCCGCGATGACGAGGAGGGCGATGGCGATGGCAGTCGGTTTCTGCAGTGCTCGGCCTTGGGCTGCAAGCATCGCGATGGGCAGGGCCGACGCATTCAGCACCGCAATCTGCAGGGCCGTCTCCGTCAGGTTGTTTAAGTCACCAATCAGTGCCGTCGATCTCAGCGCCAGAAAGATGCCTAGGCACAGGAGCAGCACCATGGGAAGGAGTGCGACAAACGTTCTCATCAGGTTTTGCATGGCGCGGCCTCTCGGAGCGAGGGAGGTGCCCATGGGCGAATTCGCGCTGCACATTTCCGCAGCATCCGCCGGGCACGTGGGTCATCGATCAACAGATGCAAATGATAATCAATATCATTAAATGATGGAAGGGTTTCCTAAGATGAATACGTCAGTCTGTGAGGAGCGCGGCGGTGCGTGCTTAAAGAACGTCGCTTGGAGAACAAAGGGCGCGCTTACAGCGTTAAACAAATTGGCCCTCAACAAACGATCCGGCCGAGACGGGTTCTTTGGAGGTTAAGTCTTGGTGGGGCTGTTAACGAGGATGGACTGAAAGGACAATTCGGTAAGGCAATCGCCGTCAGAAAAACGCAGGCAAAAAACGCACGCAAAAAACGCGTGCAAAAAAAAGAGGATGAAACCTGTGATTTCATCCTCCTCCGTTTAGCCTGCTCTCTCCACGGGCTTCCCGCTGTTACACGTTACGCCTGCTTTGGTCTGCTGACTCGGCCTTCGGCTCCTCCGCTTCCGCTTTCGCAGCCGCCTTGCAGCTTACACCGGCCCGGGGCCTAAACCCCTTGTTTTGTGACGCTTGGCGACGTCCACCCGCATTAGCGTTCGCGTAATCGCTGGTACGAGTTCGAACACTTCGTGCTCCCTGACCTTGCTCCTCTCTCGACGCCCACGCCTTTCGGCCCGCTTGCCGTAGGTCCGCTTCCCTTCCCTTGCCTCACCCTTCCCTCTCGGTCCGGTCGAGTCCAGTCTGTTCCGCCTTCCCTGGTTCCGCTTCCCAACCCTTACGGGTCCGTCCGCTTCCCCTTCGATTCGCTCCGTCTGCTTCCGATTCCTCTCGGTCTCTTCCGCCCGGCAGCCTTCCCTGCTCGTTGACCACTTCTGACTGTGGCCCCAAAACCCCGGTCAGTCGGGGGTGGCTTTAGCGGAATGCGCTATCCCGCAGCCGTGAGTTAACTCTAGACCATGGGTTACAGGCGTCCAGTAGATAAGCTGTGTATAACTTGAGTAAATGTTCTGTAAATGCTGTGGGATGCAATTTTTTTTGATTTTTTTGCGTTTCTGCCGGATTCTCGCGCCATAAAGAGGGCGGTGAGTTACCGTTTAATCGCCTGTTTGAGAAGCCAGTCATCAAAAACAAAACACCCAGATTGGTTCTCGCGCTCACTATCGGACCCTGGACAGCCGTCTCGCCGGCCGCCGTTCCAGCTACCGCTTCTGAATTGGGTCCCAAGGGTCTCGAGCACCCCGCCTAAATTAGGTGTACGCCGAATTAGCGCCCCTCCCAATTCCTTCATCCACCACCGGGCCGTTGCGCGGCACCCGCAGCGCCCGCACCCATGGCGCGCATCTGCAGCATCTGCTGCATTTGCGTCAGCATCCGGTCCACGCTGAAGCTCGCCGTGGGCTGCCGCGGCGGGAACTCCCGGAACGTCGATAGCCACATACCCACCTGCTGCTGTACAGGTACAAACAGCCACAGTTGATCGGCGAAGAAGCGCGTGTAGAGCCCGGAGTCCAGCGAGGTCTCAAAGGGGTCGGAGCGCAGGTGAACCATGCGCGGGAAGTTCAGGGGTTCCCGGGGGCCGCCCCAGCCCTGGTTCTGTAAGGCGAAGTGGATTTTCCAATCGTTCCAACGCAGGGCATTGAAGTTGGCGTTGTCGTCGAAATAGAAAACAGTCTCGCGCTTGCCTGGGCCATCTCCTGCTAACAGCGCCGTTTGATCGTACCCGTCGAGATGAACGCGATAGCTTTTCGATCCCGCTCGATGGCCCTGTTTGAGCTTGTCGGCGATGCCGGGTTCACCGGCCGCTGCGAGAAGGGTGGGCAGCCAATCCTGGTGAGAGAAGATATCGTTGATGACTCGGCCGGGTTCCACAACGCCGGGCCAGCGGATCATCGCCGGTACTCGGAAGCCGCCCTCCCAGGTGGAGCCTTTCTCACCGCGGAACGGTTCAACACCGGCATCCGGATAGGTGTTGGTTTGGGAGCCATTGTCTGTGGAGTAGATGACGATGGTGTTTTCCGCGATGCCGAGCTCGTCCAGCTTGTCCAGGAGTTGGCCTACATGGTGGTCGTGTTCCATGAGGCCATCGGCGTAGAGCCCGTACCCCGAGGCCCCTTCCCATTCGGGTGCGAGCCGAGTCCACACGTGCATGCGTGTTGCGTTGAACCAGACGAAAAAGGGTTCATCGTCGCTATCGGCTTTCTCCATAAACCCGAGCGCCGCGTCCGTGAACTCCTGGTCGACGGTTTCCATACGTTTGCGATTAAGTGGACCCGTGTCCTCGATTTTCCCGTCCGCATATGAGCGAATAACACCGCGCGGCGCAAAACGTTGATGGAAGGCCGGATCCTTGGGATAGAAGTACGTCTCAGGTTCCTCCTCGGCGTTGAGGTGATAGAGATTGCCGGAGAATTCGTCAAAGCCGTGATTGCTCGGCAGATACTTATCTTTGTCCCCAAGGTGATTCTTTCCGAACTGACCCGTCACATAGCCGTGAGGTTTGAGAAGTTCTGCAATGGTGGGGTCTTCAGCTTGAAGCCCGATATCCGCACCGGGAAGACCGACTTTTAATAAACCCGTCCTGAGCGGGTGCTGTCCGGTAATAAACGCGGAGCGCCCTGCCGTGCAACTTTGCTCACCGTAGTAGTCCGTGAACATGGCGCCTTCATTGGCGATACGGTCGATGTTGGGTGTGCTGCCGCCGAGCATGCCGCGGTGATAGGCACTGAGGTTGGACCAACCTATATCGTCACCCCAGATGACGAGGATGTTGGGCTTGTCCTCTGCCGCCTGCAGCGCAGGTGCGATAAGCAATAGTGTTCCGAGTAATAGGTTCCAGTTAAACCGTCGAAAGGCATGCCTCAGCATAGGTAGATCCTTGTTGTTATTTAAAGCGGGAGATAAACCTTACACCTATGCAGGTGTCCCTCCCTCGCGCCGGCGAATGCTTTTTCAGCGCGCTAGCTCCAAAGTCGCTCCGCAAATCGATGGCGGCGCGGTTTTCGGCGGGTCTAGGCAGGGCCGGCAGCGTAACCGGTGCGAGGAAAGTGCACATGAACAGTACCGAAGTCATCCGCCTCCCGTGCCAGAATTAATCGTTCCTCGGTTGCTGCGGCCAAGGAGCCCGTGACAGGAACGACGCCGTAGTCCTGGGGCGCCACCCTGACGGTCGCGCCGAGTTCTAAATCTCCAATATTCATGCTTTCTGGAAGGGGGCGGGGATCGTTGTCCCTCGCGGCGGCAAAGGCGTCGGCCTGCCCGATCTCCTTGCGATCACCCTCGCCGATGGCGGCAACGCGGTCGAACCATGCAAGGGCGTTCTTCGCTTCCTTGGGAAACGCCCCACCGCAGTTTAGATGAAGCCAGATCGGGTGATACACAGTCAGGTCCGCGATGCTCGGGCCATCGCCACTCAGCCATTCTCGATTAGCGGTCATTCCGTCAAGGGTAGAGAAGATCTCACTCATCACCGCCTTGGCTCCGTCACCGGTCTCGGGTTTTGTGGTGCCGCCTTTCAGGATTCCGCTTCGGTCTTTCACAAAACGGTAGGCGCCAATGGGTCCGAAATTTCTGAGCATGGTGCCCAGCAGTTTGGTAGGGGGCACCGAAGTAATCGCCGAAAAGAATCCCTCCAGTTCCGCCTTGTCCATGAGCGTTTTTGCGTCGCCCTCGACGGACGCCGGATCGAGCTCTTTACAATCCGTCGCGGCGGAGATCTCCTTGGCGATTAGCCATGAATCGCAAAATATATCGGCGCCGACCTGGGCAATGGGGATGCGACGATAGCCACCTGACAGCGGGTCTACGTTGGGCCGTGGCGGCCAAGCGGGAGAGGTCAGCGATGCCCAACTGCTGTTCGTGTGGCCGAACATAAGGCGAATCTTCTCGGCGTAGGGTGATGCTTCGTAATGGTGGAGGATCATCGAAGTGGTCATAGTGCAGGCGCCCTTGAATAAGAGGCGCTATGGTCACCTGCGATGCGCTTCTTCACAAGAAGCAGGCTGGCTATTGGCACGGCCTGGTTGCCTCGTCAGGTGACCGCTCGACGCTTGAGGAAGACTCTGGCGACCGCTGTTCTCTGAACTGGATTGCGCTCGCGCGCGACAACGCCTAACCCTTTCGCTCCAGCGTCGTCCGCTTCAATCTTGAAAAGAAACCCTATGGCCTTGAGATTCGCCATCAGGCGTCGGCGTCCAAATACGCCACATACCATTCGAGAAACTCCCGCAGGATGTCCTCAAACTCAGGTTGTAGCGGGCCGGGCTCAAAAAAGTGGGAGAGCACGCCATTGCGGTTCTGCGTGATGATGAACTTGTCTTCTAGCGTCGTGGAGTGCCATAGCCAGCTTAAACGCTCCGTGTTGTAGTCTCGGCCTTCCTCGGCGTCTCCGTTCACAAACCAGACAATCTCGACGTCGGTGGCATCAATGCCACGGGGCAGGAAGCGATAGAGCACGCAGTGATCGGGATAGTTGAGCATGAAGCTCAAAGGGCCCATCTGGAAATCGCCCGCTCCACCATCATAGCCGCGCATCTTGCCCATGAGGGGAGCGACGGGGTAACCGTCTTGCGAACCTGTTTGATAGCCGTCGTACAGTCCGTAACGACTGTGCGACACACACGCGCCAAATCCCCGGCTCTCGCCGTAGATGGTTCTCACTTCTTCGGCAATGCCGACGACCCCCGTAACTTGTTCTGCGCGCTCACGCATGGCCGTGACTTGCGTTTCAACACGCTCATAGGTGTCCTGCAGCGTATGCATGCGTGCGTAGGCTTTGTGTGCTGGTCCGCAGTGATAGCACTCGAGGTAGTTTTCGAGGCAGAACTTCCAGTTCGCGGTGATGCGATAGGTTTGCCGGTGGGCGATTTTTGCCTGCTCAAGCTGGTAGGCGCCAAGGGGCTTCTCGATGGCGCTTAAAGGGCTTTCGAAATCGCTCGCATCTGGATCACCATTAATGAAAATGAGGCCCATATAGATGCAGACGCGCAGTGACTTCAGGGCGTACTCGCTCCGATCAAAATCGTCCCGGGCGTCCATATGCCTTGCGCTATGCAAGGCACCATCGAGATCATAGGTCCAGGCGTGATAAGGGCAGACGAAGCGTTTGGTGTTGCCTGACCGTTCGGCGCACACACGAGCACCCCGATGTCGGCAGGTGTTTGCGAAGGCTCGAATTACGCCGTCTTTGCCGTGGGTGACGATGATGGAGTCCTGATCGACCTCCACGGTGAGGAAATCTCCGGCTTTACAAACCTCAGAGATGTGTCCGGCGTAAATCCAACTGCGGAACACGAGGTTTCGAAGTTCCCTGGCGTAGACGAATTCGGAGCGATAGAAATACGGGTCCAAACCAAATCGACCGGCCTTGCCTTGCTCTGCCGATAGTTTGGCCCGGAGTTCCTGCCGGTCGTCGGCTGCGCTCACCGCTCGTAGGCTCCGTTTGTCTGCATCGCAATCAATTCTTGGCGGACGTCTTAGGGGCGACGCCGGTCGTCCTTTCCAGGAAATACAGGCCGCTGCCTACCAGAAGAATAAGAGCCAGTATCTGGTACGCCTGAGCACTAGCCTGGCTGGCCACCCACAGAGAAGAAGCGGCGGCCAGGATCGCCATGGGGAGATGCCAGACGGGAAAGCTTCGCCCCGTATGTCGATCAAGTATCGGTAGCGACAGTGCGCCCAGCAGGTACATCACCAGGCGTGAGAGTGTGCTCGCGATGGCGAGGGCAGCAAAGCCCGCCCAGAGACTGAACAGAACGGCGACAGCGCCGTAGAAGACGATGGAAACGTCCGGCGTATGAAACCTGGGTGAAACGTGGGCAAAGATGCGAGGCAGCATGCCCTGCTCTGCCATGCCAAAGGTCATACGGGGTGTGACGATACCTCCACAGAGGATATTGGCACCGATGGAGAAGGCCGCGGCGACGGACACGGCGATCGCTCCGGCCTGTCCAGCGAGCTCGCCTGCAGCGGCGCTCATTGCGCTCTCGTCTCCGGTCATTGATGGGGACACAGCGATAAACGCCCAAATTACCAGCATGTAAAACACGGCGACGGCGGCCAGGGTCGTGACCAATGCCAGGGGAATGTCGCGCTTTGGATCCTTTAGTTCGCCCGCGGGGAATGTGCCGTTTTCGAAGGCCATGTAAGCGTAGAAGGTGAGCAGGACGACACTCTCAAAATCTGAGAACTGCGGAAGATGAAAACCGATATTCGGGTCCCGAGTTGTCAGTCCAAAGATCACCAATCCCACAAGGGGCGTTAGCTTGAAGACGGTCATCACGCCAAGGGTGCCGACAGACATTCGCATCCCCAGCACGTTCACCACGGTCATAAACGCGATAAACCCAATCACCGCCATGCTCTTTAGCATTGGATCCAAGAGGGCGGGAAACAGCACTGCCAGGTAAGCGACGGCCACCTGCGTATTGGCCGCTACGGCAACGGCGCCCGAGGCATACCGCGTCCATCCCGCCTGAAAGCCAAAGAAGGGGCCAAGGGCCGCCTTGGCATAAAGGCTTACCCCTCCGTGCTGGTCGAAGCGAGCGGCCAATGCCGCGAAGACCAGAACGATGGGGAGCATGAGGAACGCACCGACCAGCATCATCCAGGGTGCAAAGCTCCCCACCGCCGAAGCCATGATCGCTGGTAGCGCGAAGATTCCAGCACCGATCATGCCATTGACAGGCAGTAGTGCCGTGCCCCAGAAGCCGATGGTGCGGGGTAGTGTCTGAGGGTCTGCTGCCCCGTCTTCTTTCATTATTAGTCTCCCCAACGTGCAGATTATGCGACAAAGGCATGGCCCCGCGGTGATTAATCCCGCGGTGAATAATTTTGCGGCGGCAACGGGTCGTGTACACCCACGGATTCGCCTATGCTTCCTCCAGCAAGGCCACACGGCATCGTGTGCTTAGGGGATTCCATGTCAAAGCTCGATCTGAACCCGTCTCTGACTCTTGGTATTGAAGAGGAGTACCTCCTCGTCGACCCAGAGACGCGTGATCTGGCACCGGACCCGCCGCAAGAATTGTTCGATGCCTGTGAGTCTTGTGTGGGGCCCCACGTGACCACGGAGTTTCTTCGAAGCCAGATCGAAATCGCGACCCCGGTCTGCAAGGATATCGACGAAGCTCGCGTTGAACTTAAACGGCTTCGCGGTGAAGTGAATCGTGTGGCTAACGAGTACGGCCTGCGCATCATCGCAGCGTCCACTCACCCTTTTGCCAACTGGGAAAAGCAGAAGCACACGCCGAAGGAGCGTTACGACGCCCTGGCGCGAGACATGGGTGGCGCGATTCGCCGCATGCTGATTTGTGGCATGCACGTGCACATTGGGATTGAGAATCCTGATCTGCGTATCGACATCATGAATCAGGTCAGTTATTTCCTGCCGCATCTTCTTGCACTGTCGGCATCATCCCCCTTTTGGCAGGGCCAGGATATGGGGCTTATGTCATCGCGCCTCACGGTGTTTGATGGCATGCCGCGCACCGGGATTCCTGATCGCTTCGAGAGCTTTGCGGATTACCAGCGGCTCCTTGATCGTATGATCGAGGCGGGCGGCCTCGAGGACGCCTCGAAGATCTGGTGGGATATTCGTCCCTCGTCGCGTTTTCCCACCTTGGAAATGCGGATCACCGATGTCTGCACCCGCATTGAAGATGCGCTGACGATTGCTGCGCTTTACCAATCCATTACCCGACACCTTGTGCGTCTGCGGCGCCGCAATCTGCGCTGGCGCCTGTATCCGCGCATGCTCATCAAGGAAAATCGCTGGCTGGCCATGCGTCATGGCGTAAACGGGCAATTGGTGGATCTGGGTAAGGGTCGGCAATCCAATTACTCGCAGCTCGCATCAGAGTTATTGGAACTCGTGCGGGAGGACGCTGAGGAACTGGGATGCATCGATGCCGTGGACCGCATGCGCAGCATCGTTGAGACGGGGTCGAGCGCTCAGGGGCAGCGGGCCGTTTTCGAGCGCGCCAAGAACGAAGGGGCGACTGCGCATGAAGCTCTCGTCGCCGTGGTCGATTACCTCATTGATGAGACCGTTGCTGATCTCGACTAAAGCAGTGTGTCCTCAGCGCGCCGGGATCGGCGTTCCATCCGCCTCCACCGCGTAGAACAGGCAGTCTGCTTCTGCGATACCCGCATTGGTGGTAATCATGAACAGTTTCAGATCGCTGGCAGGGTAGAGCTGGCCGTCTTCCACGCGGACAATGGAAGATACAGCGCAGCGGCCATTGGCATCGGTGGCGCTGAAAAGGTCGATAGGGTTGCCGGATATCCAGCCGAGCTGTTGGCTCGAGCTCACAATGCCAAAGTTGTGATGTTCGATATCGAGCCGCAGCGTAATGTCATAGCCCCGTCTTGGTCCCTCGCCGTAGGCCAGTGTTGCTCCTCCTTTTAACTCGAGGCGTATTGGATCCTCGAAATATTCCAGGCCCCATGCGGTGGTGGTCTCTTCTACAAGCACCGTCTCGGCTCTGGCGTAGCGGGCGAGGCCCTCGATAGCCAGCTCGTGGGCGTCCTCATCTAATCGGCCGCCAACCTCGACAGTCACGGTCGGACAGTCCTCATCACTGATTTCCATCAGCGCACCCAGGTTCAGGTGCGACACCACCAGGCGTCGCGTGAAGAGAGAAACCAGGGCATCGTGCTGTGGGTCGAGATGAGTACATACCCCAAAGGCTGGGCCTGATCCTGAGGTGTTGTGCATGTCGATCACCGCCTCCGGTTCATGCCGCTTCAGCAGTTCCAGTATGTCTGCCGCGAGCCGGCCTTGCTGATCGTCAAAGGGTGGCCTGAAACACCGATTGAGGTCGCGAGCCCGCGGCAGCATGCGAGCGCTGAAGCCTGGCGGCTCCAGAGCGGCATGGACCGACGCCACAATGCACAGCAGATTCACCGCCGGGCGCTCCTCGCTCAGAATCCAGTGTCGAAGCGCATAGATTCCTGAAGGCTCGTTCCCATGGAGTAGGGTGACGAACGCGCGCGTACGGCTCTGATCCTTTCCCTTGAAGAGGAAAGCAGCAGGTCCATCCAGACGTTTTAGGAATGCCTCCGGCGAACCTGCGGCCATAGATGGATCTGGGTCTTCCATAAGGTGAATAAGACTCATGGGGTGCCCGCGCCCCGACGGAGCAACCGAGATCGCGCGTCTCGTCCTGACCGCAAAAAAGAGAAAAGTGCGAACTTCATGCGATGATCGTAGCTCTCATAGCGCCTGGCAGCTACTGGCGCCGAACTTGAACATCGAAGAAGAACTTGACCCACGCACAGAAATGACACGCATCTTTTTCGGCACCCTGCTTCTTATCGCTTCAGAGCTGTCCCTGGCCGTTGATCATGAAACACAGACCTGGATGACAGCACAGTGGTTCGCGAAGCTCGGAAACGGTGATGATCTTGGGCTTCGTTATCGATCGCGCTACACCGACGCGTTTGATCTCCATCGCCTCCAGCAGTATCAGGTGACGTACGCCCGTTCCATCGGGGATTCCAGCGAACTACGATTGGGCTACGAGCACTTTCGCGGCTTCGACAGTACCCTCGAGAACCGCGCCTTTCCGGAGCTGCACCATCGCGCAGAGCTCTTCGGGTTGCCTCTCAAACACCGACTACGTCTTGAGTTTAGGGATCTGGAAGCCACAGAAGATCTCGTTTATCGGCTGCGATACCAGCTGTCTTTTACACGCCCGTTCGGAAGCGCCTATTGGCGAGTGATCAACGAGGTTTTCTACACGCTGAGTGACGAACCGCCACTATTGGAGAGGAAGGTCACCCAAAACCGGTTGGGCGGGGCTGTTGGTAAGTCCGTGGGTCGCTACGGACGGATTGAACTGGGCTATCAATGGGCTTACTTCGACGGCGGAATAAGCGAAACCAGTGACCATCTGATCCAGCTCAACCTCATCTGGGATGCGCGATAGTCTCGGCCGGTAGCACGAGGGGCGAAAAGGCGGCGCTGACAGCTCGCACGCGCCTGAACTTATTGTTATGTTATAACGTATTGGTCCTGCCGCACCTCCGAGATATCCCCATGCAAACCGCGATGCAAAACCGCCTACCGGTCACTGTCCTGTCTGGCTTTTTGGGCGCTGGCAAAACCACTGTTCTGAGTCATGTGCTGAACAACCGCGAAGGGAAGCGCGTTGCTGTTATCGTGAACGACATGAGCGAGATCAACATCGACTCTGAGATTGTTCGCAATGAAGTGTCCTTCAATCGCAGCGAAGAAAAGTTGGTGGAGATGAGTAACGGGTGTATTTGCTGCACCCTGCGCGAAGATCTTCTGGACGAGGTTAAGAAGTTGGCTGAGGATGGCCGCTTCGACTATCTGCTGGTCGAATCTACCGGCATCTCTGAGCCCTTGCCTGTCGCAGAAACGTTTACCTTCGCCGACGAAGACGGTGGTTCGCTGTCAGATGTGGCTCGATTAGACACCATGGTTACCGTCGTAGACGCGGTGAATTTCCTCAAGGACTACGAGCAGGCAAAGTATCTGCAGGACACCGGTGAGTCTCTCGGGGAAGATGATGAGCGCAGCGTCACCGACCTCCTGGTGGATCAGGTGGAGTTTGCCGACATTATCCTCATCAGCAAGACAGACCTTGCGACTGCGGAAGATACAGAGCGTTTGATCGCCATCCTGAAAACACTGAACACATCGGCTCGTATCGTACCTATTGCCCACGGTGAAATTTCTACCGATGACGTTTTGAACACGGGACTTTTTGACTTCGACAAAGCCCAGCTTGCGCCGGGTTGGCTCAAGGAAATGCGCGGCGAGCATGTGCCGGAAACCGAGGAATACGGTATTGGCAGTTTCAGTTATGAAGCGCGGCGCCCTTTCAACCCAGCGAAGTTCCACCATTTGCTTCACAACATCAACGACTACGGCAAATTGATCCGCTCCAAAGGTTATTTCTGGCTCGCGACACGGCCGCAGTACGCCGGTCAGTGGAGCCAGGCGGGTGGTATAGCCCGCTATGGCTTTGCCGGACTGTTCTGGAAGGCCGTGCCGAAGTCGAACTGGCCCCAAGATCCGGAGTATCTCGAGTCCATTCGCAGGCTTTGGGTTGAGCCCTTCGGAGATATGCGACAGGAGTTAGTATTTATCGGGCAAGGCCTAGATGAGGCGGGAATCCGAAAAGCGCTCGACGGATGCCTGCTTAGCGACGATGAACTGCGAAAGGGCATGGAGCACTGGAGCGCAATGGAAGATCCCTTCCCCGCCTGGCAGGAGCCTACGTAAGCAGCTCATGCCAGCAGCTCATGTCCGCAGCCCCACGTCAGTAGCCCATAAGAGGCTCCGCTTGGACGTTGGGATGGGGATTCGAGCGGAGCGATCGCTGGATATTGCTCCCGGGCCCTCCAAGGTCTTCACAAAAGTAATCCCAGCATCATAAGGAGTCACCAAGCCATGATGTCCTCCCCCATCCCCCAGAACTACGATGAGTGGCAGCACTGCATTACCGTGGAATGTGGCATCCCCCTGACTCAAGAGTTCGTCACCCAGCGTCTCGCTGTCTGGCGCGACGAGTCTCTGGAAGAAACCCGCCGCTTCAAGAAACTGTATGGCGACGCGTATCTGCAATCGGTAGTTGGGTGGTTTGAAGAGGCAGAGCGTCGACTCGCGGCTTCCTGATCTCAGCTGACGGCCGACTCGAGAAGGGTCAACGTCCCCGCGTCCCCATCCAGTTCTGCCATCGCCCCGACGGGCACCGTTGTTTGATCTTCGATGTGCCCAATCATCAGGCCACGAATGACGGGAACCCCCAGGCTTTGACAGCGTTGGGCAATCACTTCTTCAACGGAAAAGCTGTTGCCCTGTGATTCTGCCTCGGTGAACTTTCCGAACGCGATCCCGCTCACTTGCTGCAGTTGCCCCGCAAGCCACAACTGCGTGAGCATGCGGTCAATGCGGTACGGGGTCTCATGAACGTCCTCCAAAAACAGGATTCGGTCTTTAAAGTCTGGCTCATAGGGAGTGCCGATGAGGTGCGAAATGAGACTGAGGTTACCTCCGATCAGCCGGCCACGAGCCTTGCCACCGCGAAAGACCGTAATCCGGTTATCTTCCTCGACGCGACCGGGGCCAGCATCAAAGGGGGGCGCAGCGCCGATGGGCAGAGGCGCCTCAGCGGCGAACAGCACTTTCTGAAACTCCTCAAAGGTGTAGTCGGTAAATGACTGGCTTGCGATCGGGCCATGAAAGCCAATCAGTCCGGTCTTTAAAAACAGGGTGTTCAGAAGCGACGTGATGTCGCTGTAGCCGATGAGCGCCTTTGGGTTCTTTCGAATCGTGTCGTAGTCGAGAAGGGGCAGGGTTCTCGACGCTCCATATCCGCCACGCAAGCAAAAGATGGCATCCACACTTGGGTCGGTGAACATGGCCATAAGATCTGACGCGCGTTCTGCATCTGTGCCCGCCAGATACTGGGTTTTTCGGAAAAGGTGCTGCCCTTCCTTCACCCTGAAGCCCAGCGAGCGAACGATATCCAGCGCGAAGCGCGTCCGTTCGTTCTCTTCCGAGGGCCCGGCGGGTGCTACGACGCCCATGGTCATGCCTGCCTCAAGGCGCCGGGGTTTGATGATGGCCGTATCGTCTTGGGAAGGATCAGCAAGTAGCGCTCTGCTTATAACGAGTGTGGCCGATGCGATGGCTCCCTTAAGGACTGATCTTCTCTTCATGACTGTTCCCTAATGCCAGGCCTGACCATAGCAGATCGTTGAGCGACACCCGACAGCTCCCCACAGGCAAGGGCTTCTCGTTGTTTGGGCAGGTACACGCGCCGGCGGCGTGAGTGGATCGCCCTCGAAATCCCAGGGGTCAAAAATATATTGCTATATTTGCGCAAATACGCAAATATAGGTCATGGATATCACGCGACAGCAAACGTTGGCCGATCTGCTGAAGGCCCTTGGGGAGTACAACCGTCTCTCATTGGTCTATCGCCTTTGTGAATGCGGACAGCCCCAGAATGCAATGTGTCTCTGTGACTGCTGTAGCGTGGATTCATCTGTGGCATCCAGACACCTAAAGGTGCTGGCACAGGAGGGCGTTGTAAATATAGAGCGACGGGGCCGCGAGAGAATCTATTCTCTCAACCGTTCAGAAGTCGCCGCAAAGCTCCGAGAACTCGCCGACTTTATTGACGGGGACAGTGAACAATCAATGCAAACGGAAAGGATGACGAGTAATGTCTGACCAAAAATGTGAATGTGAATGCAAAGATAAGACTTGCTGCCAGGCCGGAACTTGCCAATGCTGCAAGGATTCCTGCTGCTGCTAAGCAGCCTCTGACGGAGATCGTGAATCTCCGCCAATAATCATGTGGCACCCGGGCCCGTTTTATAACAGGGTTGCGGGCGCTGCATGAATCACGTACTCGCTACCAAAGGCGAGGCCGTCGTAACGCTCCACCAACTCCAGGCCCTTGTCGCGCATCTGCGCTACTTTTTCGTTTAGTGCCGAAACAAGCCCCTGGTCCTCCAGACGATCCACGTGGTCAGCGCAGATCTGCAGCTGACTGTTTATGAACTTCGACCGGTGCCGCAATGGAAACCGCTCAATCGATAGCGTTGTGAGCCCGTAGCCGCGCAGCTGATCGGCAACCCAAGCAGCCGGATGTTCACGATAAGGGCGATTCCTTGCCAGGAGCATGCACGCATCCCGCAACCGACCGAGATCGCCAATAAACAGGCCGGCCTCATCCTCTGCAACTAGAGGAACATAGGGCTCCAGTCCGACGATGTAGAGATTCGCTCGCGAACTGCGGGCAAGTCGCTGGACTAGCGCCTCCTGTCCAAAGGGGGCAAAAGCGTCTATCGCGCCAATAAAATAGTCCAGCAAGACCGTATCAAACTGCTGCCCCGCTAGAAGGTTGGGATCGGCCCAGTTTCCAATGACGATGCAATCGTTTTTTCGTTGCGGCCGTGTGAGAAAGGCTTCTGCCCCATCGACGAGCCCTGGCTGTGCTGTGACCGCAGTCCAGCGCTCGGTTTCGAGGGATGAGACCCACGCCAGCGACTGCGGCCCCGTGCCGGCATCCAGCAGCGAGCCCCAGGGTTCATCGCCCTGGCACGCAGCGATATGCTTGAATAGTCGTGAAGCCGTCACGCTCTGTCTCCGCAGTGTTCTCGCCTCGCAATGTCTCCACAGTGTCCCAAATAGCGTCCCACTGACTGGGCTTATCCCAAGCTAAGCTTTTTTAATGCCAATGCCGGTCGTACCATAACCGATTGTGTGGCGCGGACCTGTAAAGCATGGGCGAAACAATTCAGTTAGCCATGGCCCCAGTGTTTCTTCTGGTTGCCATTGGGGCATTGCTGCAAGTTGTTACCAACCGTCTGGGACGCATTATTGATCGCGCCCGCATTCTCGAGCTGCGTATCGAAAATGGGGCCCCGCAGCGCGACACCATCATTGCCGAGCTGCGCGAGTTAGATCAACGCATGCGCTTCAATCACTGGTCTATCAACTTCCTGTCAATCGCTGCGCTCATTGTTGCCACGCTCGTGGCGGCCCTGTTTCTTGGCCTGCTGACCAGCGAAGCGCGCCCGACCCATACATCGGTTTTATTCATTGTCGCCATGCTGTCGATTATTCTCGGTATTTCCTGTTTTATCGCAGAGGTCTACGTTGCGACACGCACGGTACGCGTGAAGTTTGATCGCTTTTAGGGTGAGGGTGAGGGTGAGGGCGCGGATGAGTGTCAGATCGGTTTTGCCGCCTAATCATCGAGGACTAAATCCCAACGGTGTAGAGATGACGAGGCGCTAAATGTTTTACGAGCCCGCGAATGGCCACGGCCTGCCCCACAACCCCTTCAACGCGGTTATTACGCCCCGTCCCATTGGCTGGGTCTCCACTCGCGCCGCTGATGGATCAGAGAACCTGGCGCCATACTCGTTCTTCAACGGCGTGGCATATGTACCCCCGCAGGTCATGTTCGCATCCACTGGCAACAAACCCGATCGTGAAGTCGGTAAAGACTCGGTTTCGAACATTCTCGAAACCGGTGTGTTTTGCATCAACATCGTCGCATACGACATGCGCGATGCGATGAATACAACGGCTGAGCACTTTCCAAAGACAACGGACGAGTTCTCCGCAGCGCAAATCACTCGCATAGACTGCGAAAGCATTCCTTGCTCTCGGGTTCGAGAAGCTCCTGCAAATCTGGAGTGCCGATTGGTCCGGACCGTTGAACTGCCCGGAGATCACAACATTGTCGTTTTTGGCGAAGTCGTTGGCGTTCACCTGCGAGATGACTGTTTGGTTGATGGGATTTTTGACGTTACCCGTTATCAACCGCTGGCGCGGTTGGGCTACCGGGACTACACCATGGTGAGGGAGAAGTTCAGTATGGATCGGCCGGGATGAATACTGCCGAGGCCGGCGAACGCGGTGGTCGTGGATTTCCGGTAGTTTGGAGGCCTAGGGTCGTCGTCCCTTGAACCGCTACACGCTTTTTGAAACCCCGATTGGCACTTGTGCCATCGCTTGGTGTGGCGGTCAGATTGTCTCCACAAACCTACCGGAAGATTCCGATGAAGCTACCGCAGCGCGCATTGTTCGGCGGGCGGGTGCCGTAGAAAGCGAAGCGCCGGAGTTTATTCTGGGCGTCAGCGCACGCATTAGGCGCCTTCTCTCGGGAGAGCGAGTGGACCTCACGGACATCCCCTGCGACTTTGGAGAGGCAGACGAGTTTCAGGTGAAGGTCTATGAAGCCACTCGCGCCGTGCCTCCCGGCCGGACCACGACCTATGGAGAACTGGCGGTAAAAATGGGCGACCGACACCTCGCGCAGAACGTAGGTCGCGCGATGGGCGCAAATCCCATTCCCATCATCGTGCCGTGCCACCGGGTGCTCGGCGCCAATGGCAAGTTGACCGGCTTCTCGGCCCATGGTGGCGTTAATACCAAGCTGCGAATGTTGGCTATTGAGGGTGCTCAGATTGGCGAAGATCCCGGGCTTTTTGATGACTTGCCAACCCTGCTGCGGCCCGACGAGTAGCGATAAGCCTCGGATCGCTCGTAGGAGATCATTGACGCTTGGCTCAAACTCTAAGCAGGTGGCACCGATTCAAGCCCCCGCCTCACCGCCCGCCGCACCTGATCCTTATCGATTCGGTTCGCATCCTCGACCACCATGGTAATTCCAACGCGCCAAAGTACGTTGCCGGATGCTGCATCGATAAACACGATCTGGATTTCACCGGTCTGCACCGAGCCGCTCAGTTCCTGTGCGTTATCGGCCGATGCGCCATCGATTTCCCGGTTTACAGAGCTCCCGTAAAGCCCCTCGTTTGAACCGCCATGAGCGAGCTGACCGTCATTGAAGCCGGTTGCCGCGAGGTATTCGATGACGAATTGGGCGTCATCCTTGTCTACGAGTTGATAGCCGAGCCCCGCAAGCTCTTCGTTCACACCGCTACGAATGGAGGCGCTCTTTCGCACAGACAGATCTCTGGCAAACGCCGCATTACTGGGCGGCGCACTGCGCCAGGCATAGCGCGTGTACCCCGTGCCTTCAAACTCAGCAATAGAATCGGGTTTTACATCGATGCCTCCGCAGGCGCAGAGGGCTGCAAGCATTGTTGCCGTGAACAGAGAAAGGATGCGCTTTTGCAAAAGAACCCGAGCCATGATTTACCTCACCCATGGGATTGGTTAGCTCGAGTCTATCCTTAAGCGCTCAAAAATTAGACGGACAGAAAGTGTGGGTTTCACGGGCTTCTAAGGTTTACGTTGGAGCGTACCTGGAGCTGCCTTAGGCGAAGCCTGTGACCGTCAGCGAAACCGCAGCTACGCGGCGTCTTCATCCGGCACAAAGTAGGGCTTATCCCCTGCAATGGTGACTCGCTCCATGCGGCGCACTTTCGGAAAGTAGTCTGATGCCGCGAAGTGCTGGCAGGCGCGGTTGTCCCAGAATGCCAGCGAACCCGCACGCCAACGGAAGCGGCACTGCACCTCGGGATTCCAGGCAGCCCGATAGAGCTCCGTCAGTAAAGCGTTGCTCTCATCGGGGTCCATATCCTTGATGTGGCTGGTAAATGCGACGTTGACGTAAAGCACTCGGCGCCCGGTTTCCGGATGAGTGCGCACCACGGGGTGCTCCATGAGCGGGTATTTTTCCTGCAGCTCTTCCGGAGACTTGTTCAGCCTCGCGGCGAAGACACGCGCAATATCATGGACGGCTGTTCGCCCCAGCGCCTTCTCCTTCAGGTCGTCGGGCAGTCGATCGTAAGCGACTGCCATATTTGCAAAGAGCGTATCTCCGCCAACATCCGGTATCTCGACCGCTTTGAGAATAGAGCCAAGGGAGGGTTTTTCGCGCCAGGTCACGTCGGAGTGCCATGCGTTTTCGGATCCGCGAGACTCCGGTCCGTGGGCTAGATGTAGAACCTCTGGATTAGGCTGGTCCTTCGGTGTCGCCGGATGAATCTCGAGATCGCCAAAACTGCGTGCGAACGCGATGTGTTCTTCCGGGGACAAATCCTGATCCCGAAAGAACACAACCTGATGCTCGAGCAGTGCTGCTCTAATCTCCTCAATCTGATCCGCGCTGATGCTCTTCAGGTCGACATTGCTGATTTCGGCGCCGATGTGGGGTGTGAGTTGTGAAACGGTGAGGCGACTCATTGCCGTGATCTCTTATTCGTATTATTGGAGACAGAGGCTATCGAACGGAGTGAGATGAGTAAATGCCAGCGCAAGCCGCCTCGTGGACAACGATGTTTCCTTCGACGGTGAAGGCCAAACTACCCGATCATCGCGGGCATCGTTATCTTATTACCCCTTGACCTGAATGAAGTGAGGCGGTCCAACTTTGTGCCGCTGAACCAATGCACCGAAGGAGTTCACCCATGCCACTGTCCATCGGACAATGAGAAATTCGGTACCAAAGGCCTTACGCACATGAGCGGATGGGAAGGGTTTGTGGAGGGTTAGCCGTTGGCCAACCCCGGGTCAAATCGTCGCAAACGATCGCGTGACTCGCGCTTAGCGGCTTTAGTAGTAGGAGTTTGGTGACAGATCCGGATTGACGTCACCGGCAACTTCATCCGGATCAATGCCGTTGTCGAGGAGCACCGCCCGCACGGTCTCGATGTGTTCGAGAATCACCGTGTGGCGATCACCGTACTCATACTGGGTAACCTCAATTGCCTGAGGCATGTAGGTGAAGGCAATTTTCAGGGCCTGTAGCTGGTCTTCGGTCATGGTTCCTGTCTCGCGGCTAAATGCCAAAGCGCTCTTTGATATGCGCGAAGAAGGCCGGGCCGTTGGCGTCGCGATCCGCATCGACTCGCTGGGAAATTTCCGATTCCGCCATCCTCTCCCTCCATGCCACCAGCCCATCAACTTCTGCGGCAAAGTCGCGCTCAAGACAGGCACTAGCCAGGTCGACCACGCTCAACACATAGCGGAGGTAGATATCGGCGAGGGTGAAATCTTTTCCAAGGACATGCGGTTCAAAGAGGCACAAGTGATTGAGGGCAACGATGCCGCGTTCGAGCATAGCGATGACTTCATTCGCGATCGGTTCCGGCACGGGCGACCGGGTGATTGAGAAGGGAATAAGGCGGCGCGCCGAGAGCTCAAAATAGAGCTCGGAAATCTTCATTACCTGCCGCACGCGTGCCCGCTCGAAGGGATCTGCCGGATACAGGGGAGACTGATCGGGATATACCTCCTCAAGATAATCACAGCAGACGCTCGATTCACTCAGGTATTGGCCATTTGCCGTGGTCATGGCGGGAACTTTCCCCATGGGGCTTACCGCCAGGTACTCCTCGGTTCCGCCCCACTGCAGGTCCTCCTCGAAGTCGATCCCTTTGTGCAACAGCGTGTGCTTCACAATGTTGTAGTAGTTGCTGTAGGAAAAGCCGTGGAGCGCGATCATTTGTGTTCCCTAGATGTCATTGAGTGGGCGACATAGGGTACGCGAATCGTGCGTGGTCGGACTCTGTGCCGACCTACGGCTACAGCACTGCGAAGCGAGGGAGTTCTCGGCGGGGCTTAGTTGCGGCGCGGTGGGGCTTGGTCGCCGTGCCGTGGAGCTTAGTCGCCGTAATGACGCTCCGCGCTCTCATAACGCTCCTGCGCCACAACGCTCATGGTGGCTATAGGGCGGGCCTCGAGGCGCGCGAGTCCGATTTCCTCACCGGTTTTCTCGCAGTAGCCATAGCTGCCGTCGGCGATGCGCTCTAGTGCCGCGTTAATTTTGCGAACCAGCTTGCGCTCGCGGTCGCGGGTCTTTAGCTCCAGACCGAATTCCGTTTCCAACGATGCACGATCGTTTGCATCGGGGAAGCTTTCTGAGTCGGTGCGCAGGTGATTGATGGTCCGGTCGACCTCCTCCATGAGCGAGGCTTTCCAGTTCTCCAGAATCTTCTGGAAATGCTCGAGCTGAGCTTCGCTCATATACTCCTCGCCTCGGGCGCGTTTGTAAGGCGGGACCCCGAAGATGTCCGGCTTTTTACTGCGTCGCGACGAGGTTGAGCCCTTCTTTGCTGCCGGTGCCTTTTTGGCGGGCGCTTTCTTGGACGGAGTCTTACGTGCTACTGCCATGAATGTCCTACTGCTTGTTCACAAATTGAGGAGGTCTAAATCTAAAGCGCTGAATTCGGCTATCCAAATATCGCTCTAACCTGCGGACCACGATTCAGCGGTGAAGTTCACTGGGTGAAGGGCTCTGACGGAAGCCGCCTCTCTCCAAACTACGTGTGAGCGCCGTAATCTTGTCATCCGCCAAACCGGCTGGCGGCCGGGAGAACAGGCCGCCTCGGCGTCAGCGATACATTATAACATCGCGCCCCGGAGGCTCCGTCAAGGCCGGCACTACGATTGTCAGAGGCTGCGTCTACTTGCAGCGGTGAACTTGAGCTAACGCTGATCGTAGCAGCAGTCTCGTAATCGATAACGGGCGTCGCTGAAATCCCCGACTTTAATCGAGGCATCATGCGGTGGATGCAACGCGTGCGCACCAAAATGAAGCAAACCTTAGGGAGCTTCAAGGATCAGGCGGCTCTGTTGTCCCCGCCAAGTGTTTAATGCACTGAAAGTAAAAGGTTTTATTTGTCGCCGCGCCTCTTCGATCATGGCCCATGTCTTGCGTATTTTTCGCGATGAGATCAACGACCCGCGTTGGCGGACCCATCAAATGCCGACTCTGACCATCGCAGGCCCTTCGCCCACTAGTCTGAGTGGGGCGTTTGTTTTGCTGTATATGTTCTTGGCAGCCGCAGTGTTCGGCCACAGCGCGGCCGCCTACGACGCTAACGAGTTTCTCGACACCTTCTGCGAACGTTGCCACAACGACGAGCGACTTTCCGGCAACTGGTCGCTGTCGATGATCAGCGCCGACGATATTGCGGCTGGACGGCAGCTGCACGAGTGGGAGAACATCCTTCGGAACGTTCGTAGAGCGGAGATGCCCCCGCCGCGAAGCCGAAGGAAGAAGCCTTCGGGCGCTGAGCGCGCCGAGTTTGTTCATTGGCTTGAGACCGCCCTGGATAATCGCGCCGAGGCCTATCCTGATCCCGGACGCGCGACGCTGCGCCGCCTGAATCGAGTGGAGTATGGCAATGCCGTGCGCGATCTGCTGCGCCTGGATGTGGATGTGAGTGACGCATTGCCGGCGGATGACACGGGGTATGGGTTCGACAACATCGCCGACGTACTCAGCGTGTCACCCACGCTCATGGATCGTTACTTCGCCGTTGCGGAAAAACTCAGTGCCCTTGCGACGGGTACGGCCTCCGCGGAGCCCTACGTAACCACCTATGTGCTGCCCAAGGACGGCTCCGTACTCAATCAGGGCGTGCCTTCCTTTGATTGGCGTATGAGCGAAGCACTTCCACTGGATTCTCGTGGTGGTGGCGCGTTCAAATTCTATGCGCCGTACTCGGGTAGCTACGTGATCAGCGGGCATCTCAACTCCAATACGAACAACGAGACAGACCGCCTTGAGGCAAATCGCGTCGAACAGCCAGTCTACCTCGCGGCCGGGATGCACAGCGTTGGTATCAGCTTTCGAAAGAGTCTCGCACTGGATGAGCGGGTGCAGATTCTCCGCAACACCACAGACATCGTGCACTTGCCCGTCGATCCACCAAAGTCCCTGACGCTCGACTTTGTGATTGACGGAGCGCGGATCGCCTCCCAGCAGGTGCCGTCTTACTTCATGTCGGAGCGTTATGCGCAGCAGAACTTTCTGCGTGACGTGCAGCAGATCGATATTGATGGCCCCTATGAGGCGCTTGATGACGTGACCACCGAGAGCACAGAGCAGGTCTTCAGCTGTAAACCCTCGGCCTGGCCAGGTTCTGATCGGCGCTGTGCCCGAAAAATAATTCAGCGGCTCTCTACACAGGCGTTTCGCCAGCCCGTCTCAGAAGCTCAGCTCCGTCGCCTAATGTCCCTCTACAGCGAGGCCCGAGAGAGCGCGAGTTTTGAGGAAGCGGTCGCGGTCGCCATACAGGCGATTCTGGTTTCGCCGCGCTTTATCTTCGTTCAAGAGGAAAATTTCGCAGGACCGACGGGGGGTATGCACCGCATCTCCGATTACGAGTTCGCCACGCGCCTTGCGCTTTTTCTGTGGAGCAGCCTGCCCGATGAGGAGCTTACGGCTCTGGCGGGCGAAGGTCGGCTGCGCGAGCCTCATGTGCTCGACGCGCAGCTTGCGCGCATGTTGGCCGATGAGCGCAGCCTGGCGCTCACGGAAAATTTCGCCGGACAGTGGTTATACTTGCGAAATCTCGAGCACCACAAAGCGGATGTCTATGACTACCCTGAGTTTGATGCTCCCCTGCGCGCTGCCATGCGCCGGGAAAGCGAGCTCTTTTTTACAGCGGTGCTTCGCGAGAACCAGAGCGTGCTCCAGTTCCTCGCCAGCGATTACACCTACCTCAATGAGCGTCTGGCGGCCCACTACGGGATTGATGGCGTTACCGGGCCTGCCTTTCGCCGGGTGATGTTGCCAGAGGACGCAGGACGGGGCGGCCTGCTTGGGCAGGCAAGCATCCTGACGGTAACCTCCTACGGTAACCACACCTCCGTGGTACGCCGGGGCAAGTGGATTCTGGATAACCTGCTGGCGGCGCCACCGCCACCGCCGCCGCCGGATGTCCCCGCGTTGGTCCGCACGCGATCGGGTAAAGCGCTTACCGCGCGCGAGCAACTTGCCATGCACAGCGAAGACCCTGCCTGTGCGAGCTGTCATGTGAAAATGGACCCGCTCGGATTGTCTCTCGAGAATTTTGACGCCATCGGCGCGTTCCGCATTTACGACGAGGCCCAATTGATTGATGCGGCAACAGAAATGCCGGATGGCACCCCGTTTACGGGCATCGAAGGTCTGCAATCGGTGCTTATGAGTCGGTCTGAGCAATTTGTTTCCGCGTTTACACAGCGATTGATGACCTATGCACTGGCTCGAGGTGTAGAAGCGATCGATCAACCGTCTGTGCGCCGAATCGTTAGAGACGCCGCGACCAACGACTATCGCATTCACACCATAATCAAGGGCATCGTCACGAGCCGTGCTTTCAACTACCGGAGAACCGGGGAGGAAGTTAACTATGCCGCTACGCAATGAGTCCTCAGGGCCTTCGTTGAGTCGCCGCCGCTTTTTGCGCGGTGCAAGCTGTGCTTTGGCATTGCCTGCGTTTCGTTCGCTAAACGCGGCGGTGCTGGATGAACCTCCCGTCGCGCGTCGGCTCAGCATCTTCTATCTTCCAAACGGTCTTCGCATGCCGGAGTTTGTCCCGAAAACATCGGGCGCCGACTACGACGTCACCCCGGTGCTCGAGCCACTCGTAAACCATCGACAACACTTCTCCGTTGTGAGCGGGCTGGCCCACTACAATGCCAACGCCTTGGGCGATGGCCCCGGCGCCCATGGACGCAGCTGTGCCGCATTCCTGACCGGCGCCCATCCAAAACGCACGGAAGGCGCAGACATTTACTGTGGGATTTCCGCCGACCAGGTCGTTGCCAATGAGATCGGGCAACAGACGCAGATTCCCTCCCTCGAATTGGGCATCGAGCCGCCCAGCCTCCTCGGCAGTTGTGACGTGGGTTATAGCTGCACCTACACCAACACGATGAGCTGGCGCAGCCCCACGGCGCCCATGCCCGTCACGGTGAAACCTCGAGACGCCTTCGAGCGTCTGTTCGGCAACACGGTGGGTATGACGGAAGCGCAGCGCAGGCAGCGTATGGCCGCCAAGAGCAGCGTGCTCGATTACGTACTCGAGGATGCTCGATCACTGTCAAAGCAACTCGGGGATGGTGATCGCTACAAGCTCGATGAGTACCTGGATTCCCTGCGCGCCGTTGAGCGACGCGTTGAGAAGACCAGCGAACAGGATCTGAGTGGCGATATGCAGGACATGCAGTTGCCAGCGGGGATCCCAGGCAATTTTGAAGAGCACGTCCATCTCATGATTGATCTGCAGGTGCTGGCTCTGCAAAGCGATGTGACTCGCGTTGTTTCCCTGATGGTTGGCCGAGAGCTGAGTAACCGTGCTTACCCGGAAATCGGCGTGCCCGACTCTCACCACAGTCTGAGTCATCACGGTGGTGATCCGCAGAAGATTGCCAAGTTGGTGAAGATCAACCAGTTTCACTTGGCTCAGTTTGCGTACCTGCTGGACCGACTGGCGAAAACCTCCGACGGTGCGGGCAGCCTCCTAGACTCCACGCTTGTGCTCGGTGGAGCCAGCCTGGGCGAGCCAAATGATCACGACTGCATGGACCTTCCAGCTTTGGTGGCCGGCGGCGGCTCTGTCGGTAACCAGCACATAGCCCTGGCTAAAGACACGCCTTACTGCAACCTGCTCCTTACGCTCATGCAAGGTTTGGGTATGCAGGCCGATCAGTTCGGTGACAGCACAGGTGTGATCCCAGCTCTGGACTTGGCAGCCGTATGACTCTGTCCACTGGTGTGGCTAACTGGCGCAGGAGATTTGTTGCTGTCGGTGCGGCATCGTTGATCAGCCTGTCCCTGTACGCCGCTGAAACTGGTGTTCAACACGGGGTGCTGCTCAGAGCAATTCAGCAAGGCGACGCCCGTCGTGTGGAAATGCTCCTGGAGCAGGGTACCTCTCCAAACGTTGTTCTACCCGATGGATCGACTCCGCTGGCCTGGGCCGTGGACGCCCAGCATCAGCAGATGGTGACACTGCTGCTCGCACAAGGTGCTGACCCAAACCTGGAAGACGAAGTAGAGAACGCCGTTTCACCGCTACTGATCGCTTGCGCTCGCGGTGATACCGCACTGGTCGACCTGTTGCTGGATGCCGGCGCCGATGCCGACCGGGCAACACCCGACGGCATTACGCCCATGGCCCTTTGCGCCGGATACGCTGATTCTCTGAGTCTGTCTCTCCTTGCGGATCAGGGGGCGGCGGTGAACAGGATTGATGACCGAGGCCAAACCCCGCTGATGCACGCCGCGGCAGCCGGTGGCGCAGAGAATGTGCGCTGGCTGATAGAGAAAGGCGCAGATTTGAACGCCGCTACGCAAAGCGGGTTCAGCGCTCTGTTATTCGGTATCAAGAGTGGGGATGCGGACACCGCCACGCTGTTGATCGATGCTGGCGCGGATCAGACGCAACGCGCCAGCGACGGCACGACCGTGGTTCAGCTCGCCATGTACTGGCAGCAGTACGAGGTCGCTGGCTACCTCATAAACAAGGGCGCTGATCTCAAAGCCTACGACCGCAACGGCAATCAGCTCTTGCATGCGGCCGTGCTGGCGGGACAGCAATCGTTGATAGAGCAACTTGTCGAGGCAGGCGCTGATGTCAATGCGCCGACCGGCGAATCCAAAGTGGTGTGGCGATACGAGGCAAACTTCACCGCTGCACCCTATATCGCTTATCCCAAAACGCCCTTGGTGCTGGCCGCGGAGAAGGGAAGCGCCGCCATGATGGACGTGCTGCTTGCTGCGGGCGCCGATCCGTCTTTCGTTTGCGACGATGGCAGCACAATCCTCCATGCGGCGGCCCAAAGCACACCCGATGCGCTGTCGCTGGCTATCGCTCGCAGCGACGATGTGAATATTCAGACGACGTCCGGCGACACCGCCCTTCATCGCCTTCTAACGCTGGGCACTGACAAAGCGACAACCTCTGAAGAGATCGCAATCATGCTGACGCTGCTGGCCGGTGCCGGTGCGAGTACCGATATCGAAAACGCCTCTGGCGCCACCGCGTACTCCATCGCAAGTAGCGCGCAACACAGGTCGAGGGCTGACTTCCTGAACGCCTTTGGCATTAACCCCGAGGAAAATCTATGAGGCTTTCAACTGCCATAACCACATGGGCCCTCGCTGCCATCATCGGAACCCCTGTTCTAAAGGTTGGCGCCGATGATGCGTCCATCGTCCTGGAGCGTCAGGAAGGATTCGAGACCATGGGCCGGGCCTTTAAGGCCATGCGTGCGATGCAAAAAGATGGCGCAGCGGATAATCCGCGCTTCGTAGACGCCGCCGAGGCAATTGCTGAACGATCCAAATTGATTGCAGACTGGTTCCCAGCCGGTACCGGGATCGATGACGGCGCCGACACGGATGCGCTCAATTACATCTGGAAGAACGCCGAGAAGTTTGCGCGCCTTACCGCAGACATCGAAATCGAGGCAGAGGGTCTGGTCGCAGCGGCTAGAAGCGGGGATGTGGAGCTGATTGCGTCAGCGATCGAGAGCACCAGGGGCGCGTGCTCAGCTTGCCACAAGAGCTTTCGGGCCGACTAAGCACCTATCTATTCTTGTTTCACGAGAGCTGATTCGTGAAAGGAGTGTCATGACGGGGCTTCACGAAATGGTGTCACGAAAGGGCTGTCACGAAAGGGTTGTCACGAAAGGGTTGTCACGAAAGGGGCTTTGCGAGAGAGGCTTTACAAGAGGGCCTTCATGAAAGGCGCAAATAAAGTTGCTTCGCCCGGGCGCCGCCCAATTTCTAGAGCCTTCCAAAACATCCGCCAATTTAGTTTTGGCCCCGGGAAAGGCCGAGGTCAGATTAATCGTCTAAGAAGCCTATTGGGGCGACCGCTGCCAGATCTGGACCGCGGCCATACGCGCTCCGAACTGCGAGCTAACAACTAAGAAATAAGCATTAAGAACAAAGGTGGGTATACACCTCGTCTACCATCGCCTCGCACCGCTCAAGTTCCGTAGGGTCGATAAACTCATTGGGCTGGTGAGCCTGGTCGATGGAGCCGGGACCGCAAACCACGCTGCTGATACCGGCCCTTTGGAAACTACCTGCTTCTGTTGCGAATGACACCTCGCCCGAGCCACCCTCGCGCACGCCATTCAGGCTGCGCACCCAGTCTTCAGCACGTGCCTGCGGATCCGGCATGAGCGGTGGCACGATGGCGATCGGCGACGTTTCGACGGAGGCTTCCGGTGCAAACTCCTGAAGATCCGGTAACACCTGCGTATCGATGAAATTCTGCATGTCTCGGAGGATCGCCTCTGGGTCCTCATGGGGAAGGCCGCGATACTCCCAGAGAAACTCGCAGTGACTCGGCAGGATATTGACGGCGGTGCCGCCACTTACTGTTCCTACTTGAACTGTCGTCCAAGGTGGCTCACAGCCAGAGTCCTTAGCATCTGCGCGGCGCCCTCGGCCGATGCGATCCAGGTGCTCGATGATCCGTGCCGCAGCGAGTATCGCACCTGCGCCGCGATGGGGTTGGCTTGAATGCGCCGCCTTTCCCGTCACCACGGTTCGGAAACAGTTGATGGACTTGTGCGCGCGCACCACGCGCATGGTGGTTGGTTCGCCGATGATCGCGAAATCCGGTTTGGGAAAGTGCTCAACCGCGTCATCCACCATGCGGTCGATGCCAATGCAACCAACCTCTTCGTCATAGGATAGCGCCAGATAAAGAGGGCGCTTCATCTTGTCGATATCCAGCGTAGGCAGTCTCGATAGGAACACAGCTGAAAAGCCCTTCATGTCTGAAGTGCCGCGCCCGTAGAGCAGGCCATCCTTCTCCGTAAGCTTGAAAGGGTCCGTGTGCCAGTCCTGACCGTCCACGGGCACCACGTCCGAATGGCCAGAGAGAACGACGCCCCCCGCGACATCAGGACCAATGGCGGCAAACAGGTTCGCTTTGGTTCCCTCATCGTTGTAGGTGCGGCGACAGCGGGGAGCAAAGGGTTGAAGGTAGTCTTCAACCCAGTCAATAAGCGGCAAATTTGAGTCGCGGGACACACTGGGGAATGCCACTAGCTGTGCAAGCATTTCAACAGAATTCAGAATCTTGGCGGGACTTATGGAGTTCATGGTATTTCCTCAGCTGAGTACTAGCTTGCCGGGGTGTTCGCGGGCTCTGCTCGAGGGGGATTCAGGTAGGTTTCAACGTGCGCTTTGTCCTGAGCCGGTGTCAGCAGTGACACCAGCACCAGCACCGGAACGTGCACAAGAATCCCAAACAGCCCCTCGTGCATGGGAATCGGTTTTAGCTCGGGCATCGCAAATAGTAGCAGTGTGGTTGCGCCACCGGCCAGTAAGCCCGCGGTGACCCCTGCCGTCGTTGCCCGACGCCAGAAGAGAGCCGCCATGACGGGCGGAGAGAGTTGCGCGATGACGCCATAGGAAGAGAGGAGCAGCACCACGAGTGATGTGCTCTCCGAAATGGCGAAGTAGTAGGCGACGGCCCCCGAAATCACGATAAATACCCGGATAAGAAAGCGTTGCTGGGACTCCGTAAGATTCATAAAGGGCCGCATCCCATCCTCTACGGTTACGGATGCCGTAGCGTGGAGTAGCGCATCGCCCGTGGACATGGATGCGGACAGGGCGCCGGCGCAGAACAGGCCAACGACGAACATGGGCAGGTCTACGTTCAGAACCAGATACGGCAGGATGAAATCGGGTTGCTCCAGCGAGTCAACGAACAATACTCCGGCAAAGCCGATGAGGAACACTGGGACCAGCAGCAGCTGGAACGTGGGAAACCACACCACGGTGCGTCGGATGATGCGTTCGTCCCGCGCGGTGAATGCCTTCATGAAAATCTGTGGCCACATGGTGATGCCGATGGCGCTGATCAGGATGGCACTGCTGTAACCCGCCCAGGTCCACGGCTCGCCGGTGGCCGTTAAACCCGGTAGCACGAGCATTTCCGGGCGCTGAGCCTGAATAGCCTCAAACATTGGTCCGATGCCGCCATAGAGAGAGTAGGGCAGGTAAAAGCCCAGCGTCCAGGCGATGCCAATCATGAACACGCCCTGCAGTGTATTGGTCCAGCCGACGGCGCTGACGCCGCTCACCAGTACATAGATCAGAACGACACCGTAGGCGATGGCGCCGCCCGCCCACAGAGGAATCTGACCTTCTGTAACGGCTTCGATGACGATGCCCGCACCGCGAATCTGGAGCGTGATATAGGGGATCAGGGCGGCGATGCTGACGATGGTGATCAGTACGGAAAGCCCCCGAGACTGAAAACGGCCGACGATGAACTGCGCCTGCGTCACTTGACCTAAAGTGCGACCGATGCGCGCCACTTTCGGTCCGACAACATACCAGGGCAGCATGCCCAGGGCGCCATAGGAGAGGATGTAGAACGCTGCGGCACCGCGAGAATATGCCCAGCCCGGACCGCCCAGAAAGGCAAAGGCAGAAAACACCGTTGCCCCGGTGACAAAGTACATGACGAGAAACCCGAAATTTCGATCTCCCGCGACAAAGCCGTCAACGGTGGATGTCGTGCTTCTTCCTGCCCGCAAGCCAATCCAAAGGGTCAGCAAAAGGTAGGCTGCGATCATGATGGAGGTGACAACCCACTGCTCCATCACTTGTCCTCGTACTTCTTTTCAATGTGATCGAGGGCGAGGAGTGTGATGCCGCTGATGATGATCCAGGCGACGGGCCAGATCATGGACATGGGCATGCCCAGGGGGAATGGTTCGGGCATGCGGAAGAGGGTCAGCACAGGCCAGGTCACGGCGAGTGCGTTCATCAAAAAAACGACGACGGTGATTCTGCGGATAAGAGTGCGTGTCATACGTTAACTCCTTACTCCGGGTTTGAGCTTTCCGCATTGTGCTGTAGCGGGCAGTGCTCTCGGGCGAGCAGGCGATCAAGATACGACCTTAAGTTCGGGAAGTCCCGTAACAGACCATCCTCGTCAGCCCAGCTCACCGTGTAGCCAACAAAGATGTCGGTCGCTGAAAATCGATCGTCGACCAGGTAGTCACTCTGAGTCAGAGCATTTTCCAGCGCGGCCGCCCCTTTTCTGAACAGTCTTGTGTTTTGCTCGATGATATCGGGTACGTGCTGTTCCTTGGGCAGTATGAAATCAATGCTGTTGATCTCGCTACTTTGGAGAAAGGCTTCCATCTCCGTGAGCGCGAAGCTGACCCACTGGTAATGGAGGTATCGGGACCAGGAGCCCGGTGGTGCAATCAGGGATTTTTCCGGTACGAGATCGGCAATCGCGGTAACTATGGCGGCTGACTCAAAGAGCGGCTTTCCATCGATGACGGCTGCCGGCAGCTTCCCTAACGGGTGGACCTCTCGTAGGGCATCGCTCTTAAACACTTCAATGTCGTTGCCGACAGACTCCCACGGTAATCCTGCCTCCAGGAGCGTCCAGCGTACACGGCTTGAGCGGGTGGGCCCGAGTTCGAAGAGCTTGATCTCCGGCATGATCAGTCCAGTTCTTTGTTCATAGAGGTTGGCATCGCACGCTCGTATAGAGTATCTCCCGAGCTTCTAGGGAGTTGGTTCGCCCATAAGCGGCCGCGGATCGTAATAGAGCCTGATTCTGCTGATTAATTCTCCCTCAAACTCCAGGCAATGCGCCTCTTCAAGCTGTTTGGCCAGGCCTTCAAATTCGAAGCGCAGCTCGGCGCATGCCCCGTCATTTCCCTCGAAGCGCTGCCTTACTTCTTTCAACCTTATGGAAGGCAAGACTCGGTTCAGAAAGTTGATGACGGGCTCTCGGCCGACGATTGGTGCCGGTAGGAGCGCGCCGTAAAAGGTCACATCGTCCGTCAACGGCAAGTCATTGACACTCCCCGAACTGAGCGCATCCAGATACCGCTCAAGGCTGGATTCCGATGCCCACGTGGCGCTGGCCGCAATTACCAACGGAAGCAACAAAAAACGCATTGGGAAAGGTGTCATGGCGTACTCGTCATCATTTGGTGAGGTCATCAATCGGGGGCTCGAGCGCGGTTCGGGCCGCCAGCGGTTTCGAGCAGGCTCCGATCAACCTCTATGGATTCTCTCCGATTTCCTGTAGTAGAACCTCTACCGCCTTTGCCAGCATCGCATCGTCGCCGTTGCTGTAGCGATTTGGGTCGGGATAAATGTAAACGTCGGGCTCTGTAGTCTTGCGCTCCAGCCAGTCGCCGTCAGCGTCCTTGAGTCCCAGGGTGGGCGTTCCACCGATCACATCGCCGGATACCAGTGATTCCCAGCCACCGAAGGTGCAGGTGCCGGTGACGGGCGTACCCACAACGGTGCTCACATCGAGGCGCTGCCACGCGGCGACAAAGCAGTGGCCGTCTGAGTAGGCGCCTTGGTTGATCAACGCGATGGAGGGCTTCGTCCACCGGAACAGAGGTTCTGGCTGCGCGATGCGACCGTTTGGCGCGTTCCACATGATGGGCTGGCCGTTGAAGAGCGCGACGAGCCAGCTCACCAAATCGCCACCCCAGTTGTCGCGGACATCGATAACGATGGCTTCCTTGGCGAAGTGGCGCCCAAAGACATCGCTGTAGATTCTGCGGTAAGACGCATCAGACATCTCTGGCACATAGACGTAACCGAGCCGGCCCTCTGAAAGCTCGTCAACGAGCTGGTGCCGGCCTTCGACCCAGTGCTCTTCGCGCCATGCCCGCTCTTCACGATGGGTAACGGGTTTCAGGACGACGTCGTAACGGGCGCGACCGTCGGCAAGAGACACGCGCACATTCTTGCCAACGGTGTTGCCTAACAGTGCGTAAAGGTTTGCCGCGCCCGTGATGGGGCTGTCGTTGATTGCCACGAGCCGGTGCCCGGCTTCCACACGATCGCTGGCCTTGGCGAGTGGCCCCTTAGTGAGCACCGCGGAGATCTTGATACCGTCGCTGTGATCACTATGGTCGAGAATGACGCCAAGCGCTCCCGTCGGCTCCGTGGCATCTCGCCTATAGCCGTAGTTGGTATGCGATACGTTGAGTTCGCCGACCAGTTCGCGAGCGATCGCGGCGAAATCAGCATTGTTGTGCACGTGATTCAGCTTGCCGGCGTAGTGTGTGTACATTTCATCCCAGGACGCTTCGTCGAGCACCGCCGGATCAAAAATATGGTTCCGCGCGCTCTGCCATATGTGATGCAACATCGCTTCGCGTTCGGCTCTGACATCGACAGTGGCACGCACGTCCACAGGGACAGGCTCTACGGATGCCTCACCGTCTGCCAATGCAACCTTAGAGAGCACGCCATCTGCGAGTACCACGAGGTGTTCGCCGTCAGCGGTGAGTTGCATGGAAGCCTCGTCCGCGCCGATGGGTGCTAGCTTTGACGTTTCTTCTTCGCGGAAATCGTGAGACCAGAGATCGTAGCCACCTTCGAAGGCACTCAGGTAGTAGAGCTGGGATGCCTCCTCGTTAAGGGCGAAGTCGCCCAGGTCTGAGGAATGGATCGTCAGCCGAAGCTGTCGCTCCTCGAATTCGGCCGGGTCAAAACTGACTGTCGGAACGGACGCCTCTTCGTCGAACTCCTCCTCGTCATCGACTTCCTCGTCCTCCAGGCTGATGTCTTCCTTGGTCCGACGAAAGCGATCGTAAGCCGCCTGATTCAGGAACTGTGCGTACACGTCCATGAGGGAGTCATAACCCCCGTGATCCCGGAGACCATGGCGACTGGTGGACCAGAGGATCAGATCACCACTCCCGTGCCATTCAGGGTGCGTATCCAGGTAGCCAGAGCGCGAGAGGTCCACGGGCGCGCTTGAGCCATCTGCGGGCACAAGGGCGATGTTGTTGAAGAATAGACGCCCATCGGGCTGCACGGTCACTGCGAGGTAGGCGCTATCTGGCGACCAGCTGAAGCTGACCTCCCCAGTGCCGCGGGCATAGTTCAGGTCCGGAGACACAACGCTCACGGAACGCTGGCGCTCTCGATCAAAAACTCGGATCTCCGAAAACCCTGAGAGATAGGCCAACTGGCTTCCGTCAGGCGAAACCAGCGGTTGCGTTACGGCAACGGCAGCACCGTCGACGACGGGTGCGTCGATGAGACGTTTCTCGCTGATTCTTGTTGCCCTGGAGAAACCGTCTTCCTCATCGGTAAGGCTGCTCTCAAAGATGGACCACTGTTCAAAACGTTCGGCGGTATAGATAAGGCTTCTGCCATCGGGTGAGAACGTAAGATCAGCCTCTACGCTGGGCGTCGCCGTAATGCGTTGCGTCGTCCCAAAATCCAGCGACGTCACATAAACATCGCCACGCAATATGAAGGCGACCTCGTCGTTGTTGGGTGACACAACGAACTCACTCACTGCACCGTCTGTTTCAGCGACAGCGGTATCACTGCCAAAGTCCACTAAGGGCAGTGCTATGGGAAGGGGCTGTGTATCTTCTGCGGAGTCACCAGAGCCCAAGCGTCGATAAATCTCTCCGTCAAAGCCGTACACCAGGCTACCGTCGGTCGCGACGCTGAGGTCTCGAACCGGGTGCACCGTGTGAAAGCTGATCTGCTCGGCGGTATTCTCATCATCCATCGCCGACTGCCGCCAGACGTTCAGCGTGCCGGAACGCCCGGAGATGAAATAGAAACCCTCGCCATCCGTCGTCCAGGCCGGCGTGTGGTCGTTCCAAGGATTGGTTGTGAGGCGACGATGGTTGTTGGTCTCTATATTGAGTTCCCAGATATCGCGCGCGAAAGGAGAGTCGTCGTGCTTTCGATGGAAGCGTTCTCCTTTCTCATCGGCGTAGAGAAATCTTCCGCCATCTGCATGCTCGACCGCTCCAAGAGCATTGACGGGGGTTATTAGCGTTGGCGTACCGCCGGACACGGCGACTTTGTACAGCTCTGGCTGCGCCTGGTGCGGGTCGGCGGCGTAATCGGGCGGGTTGTAGCGCGTGCTCTCGAAGAGCACTGAGGTACCGTCCGCCGAGAATCCGCGAACGATGTCATTGGCTTCGTGGAACGTGAGGCGGCTCGTTTTGCCGGTCTCGAGATTCAGCAGATAGACATCGAGCGTTCCGTTTCGGTCACTGCTATAGGCAATGAGACGCCCATCGGGAGAAAAGCTGGGATTGGATTCAATACTCGCGGTAATGGTGAGTGGTGTCGCGAGGCCGCCCTCGGCGTTAACTCGGTAAATGTCTCCGCCGTAGGTGAAGGCGATGCTTGCGCCATTCGCCGAGAGCGTTGGTTCGCGTAGCCACCGACCTGCATCCTCGGCGGCCACATGGGCGGCCGAAAAACAAAGAAGACCCAACGAAAGGAGAAAACGAGGCATTGATAGTTTCCCTCAAAAGAAGAAGGGAGAGTTTATCGGCCTGAATAGCCTTGTACAGCGAGGCTGGCGGTCAGTGAGATCGCAGGGGCTGACCGGTACGCTGCCTCGTCGCCCAGTTCTCAGGAATCCAAACCTCTGCGGAGGACGGAGGGAGCGCTGCCTTGTTAAGAATTAAGTCCGCCGCTTTCTCAGCCACCATAATCGTAGGGGCATTGATGTTTCCATAGGGCAGCGATGGGAACACGGAAGCATCAACAACTCTTAGCCCACTGACACCGACAACCCGGCACTCCGTATCCACAACGGTATCGGGTTTCTCGGAGTGACCCATGCGGCAGGTGCCGCAGGGGTGATACGCGCTCTCGACGTTTTCGCGCACCCAGCGATCGATATCTTCATCGCTGGTCACGTCGAGTCCAGGCTGAATCTCGTCACCTCGATAAGCGTCCATGGCGGGTTGCGCCATGATTTCCCGCGTTAACCGGATGCACTGGCGCCATGCCGCAACGTCCTCATCGTGACTGAGGTAGTTGAATTGAATTGAGGGGTCGGCGGCAGGATCCAAGCTGGTCAGCGTGACTTCCCCGCGACTCTTGGGCTTGTTGGGTCCGACATGCACCTGAAAGCCATGCCCCTTGATCGATGGAGTGCCGTCATAGCGCATCGCGGCCGGCAGGAAATGGTATTGGATGTCCGGAGACTCCAGGCCCGCGCGGGACCTAATGAACGCACAGGATTCAAAGTGGTTGGTTGCGCCAAGGCCAGTCTTGAAGAAGAACCAGCGTGCGCCGATGAGGAACTTACTGAAGAGAGTCAGTTTACTGTTGAGACTTACCGGCTCCTTGCAGTGGAACTGGAAGTAGACCTCCAGGTGATCTTGCAGATTTTTCCCTACGCCCGCTAGCTCGTGTGTCACAGCAATGCCGGCGTTCGCGAGATCGCCCGGATCGCCAATGCCCGAACGCTGCAGGATGACGGGTGATGCAATAGCGCCGGCCGAAAGAATGACTTCCTGATTGGCATTGAGCTCTACCGTTCGTCCCTTGTGTTCGGCGACGACGCCGATAGCCCGCGTGCCATCGAGCAGAACGCGATCAACCATCACGTACTTCATGACGGTGAGGTTGGATCTGTGCAATGCCGGCTTGAGGTACGCCCGGGACGTGGAAGATCGAACGCCACCACTCACGGTCATATGCATGGGGCCGAAACCCTCGCCCTGCCTGCCGTTGTAATCGATGGTCTCGTTGTAACCGGCCTCGACGCCCGCATCGATGAACGCGCGATACAGGGGGTTCCCCTTCATATTATTGCCACCGGAAACACCTAATGGGCCCTCGCCGCCGCGATAAGCATCGCCACCGTCCTGCCAGGTCTCTGCTCGCTGAAAGTAGGGGAGGCAATGCTGGTAGTCCCAGCCGTTAGCGCCGAGCGCTTCCCACTCATCGAAGTCTTTCGCATGTCCGCGGACGTAGACCATGCCATTGATTGACGAGGTTCCTCCCAGCCCTTTTCCCCGCGGGCAGGTAATTTGCCGTCCGTTTACCGCCGGTTCCGGATTGGAGTTATAGCCCCAGTTATAGGTCTTCGACGCCATGGGGTACGACAGCGCCGTCGGCATCTTGATGAGGAGATTGTTGTCGCTTCCGCCCGCTTCGAGCAGCAATACCGAGTGCTCGCCGCTGGCGCTTAATCGGTTAGCGAGTACGCAGCCGGCAGAGCCGGCTCCGACGATGATGTAGTCAAAGCTTGTTTTCATCAGATTGAGGTCATCAGACTCTTACGGTGTTGGAAGGTAAGCCAGTAGACAGCGGCGTAGATCGCGATGACGACGAGGCCGATCCATTCAATTTTCAGGGGAGTGAACTGGTACAGCAGTATAAGGGTGAAGAGCAGTGCCCAGTGCACGGTAACGTATAGCGCCCATCCGAAACGGTCGACGGTCAGCCGCAGGTTCTCGGAGTACAGCCGAGTCAATGAGTCGAGGCTGTTGACCACGAAGATAACGCCAACAGTCACCATGCATGTGCGAAGCATGCCTGTAAGTTCAATGCCCTGGGTGTAATAAATGTAGAGGACGGAGAACCAGAGCGCGATGGGAATGGAGGGCAGTATCAGCAGAGCGACGAGCAGCTGCCACACGGGCAAACCGCCGACAAAACGCGCCACGAATTGCCCGATCATAATGCTCCAGGCAAACCACCAAAAGAGGTAGAAGGCGTGGTAATCGCCCAGCGGTGAAACAAACCTTGCCAGGTTGGAGAAATAGCCGCCAATATTCGAAGCGCTATCAATGAGCCCCGTGATACCGGCGTCAGTTCTCCACCAAAGAAGGGCAATGAGCGCAAAGAAAAGCACCGTAGAGCAGAGCCCAAGCCATTTCACATAATGGAGATGGGTGCTGGAGATCACCGCCGCAAGTACGACCGCAGCGACTATTCCATAGCGATAACCATCAGGAATACCGGGAATATAGCTGGGCAGAAAGCTTAGAAACAGATAACCCGTAAATGCACAGGTCGTGACGATGACGCCGTTGTTAAGCGCTTTCACCCACGGGATTTCAAACAGCCGCAGCTTCGGCTCAACCACGCAGAAGTAGAAGGTGGTTAAAAAGTAAAAGCCCCAGACCAAAAATCCCCAGAACCCAAACTCGATAGCCAGGGCGTTGGTAAAGCCATAGACCTGTTCCCTTTCGTACACGGGAAACTCCGTGAGCGGAAACATGATGAGGCCGACGTCGAGTCCCGAAGTAAATAGGATGGCAATAAATATCAGGAGGGGGGAGGCCTCGCTTCCTGTGAGTTTTAGTCGTGGGAATCGAAGCAGAAGCACCACCGATGTCGCGAGGCAGACGGCGATTGCAGTGGTCAGAATGGTGTTCATGGGGTGAGTGTATTCGTTTCGAGCCCCCGAGGTGAGGTGGTCCCAGTTTCAACGGTAGTTGCGCGCGCGGGTCCCCGCTTCGGACAGTGGATGTCGAATCTCCGGCGGTGATCACCTTTCGGAACGATCGGAGACGCCGTATTCTGAGTTTTCGAGTTTCCGAGCATGGTCAACGATGTCCTTCAGATTCTTGCCTCAATTTATCGCCGTGCTGCCTTTGCTCTGGAGTGTGACCGCGGGTGCAGGCGAAGAGAGATTCAATTTGGGTGTAGCTGTGAGTCCCGACGAAATTCGGGAAATGGCAATCACGGTCATGCCCGACGGCCGCGGCTTGCCGGTTGGTGAGGGAAGCGTCGCAGCAGGTGAAGCGCTGTATGCCGAAGCCTGCGCGAACTGCCATGGCGAAGCCGGGCAGGGAGGACCTTTTGGTTCGCTGACCGGCGAGCCCAGTTATTCCCCGGCAGAGTTCGCAGCGAACCGCGCGCTCAAGAAAACCATTGGCAATTACTGGCCCTACGCGACATCGGTGTTTGATTACATTCGGCGGGCCATGCCTTTTGATCGCCCGGGTTCGCTGACGAATGATGAGGCCTATGCGGTAACAGGGTATTTGCTGCACCTCGAAGGATTGCTCGGTGCCCGTGAGCTTCTAGATCGCGAGCGAATTCTCGAGATAAAGATGCCTGCCCAATCCTTCTTTGTTCCAGCAGAAGAAGTTGAGGAGATCCAATGAGTAAGGTTGGAGCGGGGCGCCCCAACAAGCTGAGGCGGCGCGACTTTCTGGTTGGGTCCGCGGCAGGCGCGGCTAGCCTTGCGAGCATGACCGTTAAAGGTATCGAGGCAGACCCCACGAAGGTACAGGGTGCGGGGCCCTCCAATCTGGGTCAGCGATCGAGCTTCGAATCTGTTGAGCGGCTGCCTGCGTTCAACGTGGTGTCGCTCACGCCGCTGGAGAAACTCCATGGAACGATTACGCCGGCGGATCTGCACTTTGAGCGGCATCACGCGGGTGTTCCTGACATCAACCCTGCTAACCACGAGTTACTCTTGCACGGCATGGTTGAGCGTCCGCTGAAGTGGAGTCTCGAAACGTTGAAGCGCTACCCATCGGTGACACGAACCTGCTTTATTGAATGCTCGGGCAATTACTTCCCTCGATCAGGGGATCTTTCTCTGCCCCACGAGATTTGCGGGCTTACGAGCCAAAGCGAATGGACTGGTGTACCGCTAGCGACCCTGTTGCGTGAGGCGGGGCTTCGCCCAAATGCGTCGTGGGTGATCGCCGAAGGGTCCGACGCCGCGGTGCTCAACCGAAGCATTCCCCTGGAAAAAGCGCTGGATGATGCGTTGGTAGCGTACGCGCAAAACGGCGAGGCCATTCGACCTGCGCAGGGGTATCCGATGCGATTGCTTTTGCCCGGTTGGGAGGGAAACACAAACGTCAAATGGTTGCGCCGCCTTGAAGTGACGGACGCGCCGGCCATGAGCCGCGAAGAAACGTCGAAATACACCGAGCCCCTGCTGAACGGCACCGTCCGGCAATTCAGTTTTCATATCGATGCTCGATCCATCATCACGTCCCCTTCAGCGCCCCAAACGATCGAGCCTGGCTGGCAGGAGATTCGTGGATTGGCCTGGAGCGGCAAAGGTCGCGTTGCCCGCGTCGAAGTCAGCACCGATGGTGGCAAGCGCTGGCAGGAAGCGACGCTGCAGGGGCCGGTATTGCCAAAAGCACATACGCGCTTTGGCTTACCCTGGCGCTGGGATGGCCAGGCGACGGAAATACTGAGCCGGGCCGTCGACGAGAACGGGTATGTTCAGCCGACGCTCAGATCGATTCTTAAAGAACGTGGCCCGGGCTCCGGACCCTATCACTTCAATCCAATAACAGGCTGGCGAATCATGCGCGACGGCGCGGTCCGTTTTAGTCCCACAGGATAATGGCGCGACGTCGCAAACCGGTGATTCGAATCGTCTCAACGGTTGCAGTACGCCTGGCGTCGGCGGTCCTTTGAGCGGTATCCAGCGCAGGTGCCTTCAGCCGTTAGCGATCTTAAGCACACAAGAGCTCCCATGAAAAAGATCATCAAAATTCTCGTCCCCTTGCTGTTGGTGGCCATTTTTGTTTTCAGTGCCGCGGTGTACGTCAGCACCTATCACCCGGCGCCTGTGGAAACGGTGACCGTGCACAACGCAGAGGGAGTCCCCTCTCTATCGTCTGGACAGAGCTTGAAGGTACTGAGCTGGAACGTGCAGTTCATGGCGGGCAACGCCAACAATCACTTCTTCTATGACGATGGTCCCGACCCGTGGCCCGATGCCGACACCGTCTCGGACGTCACGCAACGGGTTGCAGCGTTTCTAAACGAGCAGGATCCGGACATCGTGTTGCTACAGGAGGTCGACGACCTGGCAAGCCGTACACATCTGCGAGATCAGACGCAGGCCCTCCTCGAACTGTTACCCCAGTATGCCGCTTACGCTGAGACCTTTTATTGGAAAGCCGCGTATGTGCCCCATCCGGCAATCCAGGGACGGGTGGGTTTGAAGCTGGTTGTGCTCTCGAAGTACCGGCTGGGCAAGGCGACTCGCCATGCTCTGTCCGCCATTACCTCCGACGATATCCTCATCCGTCAATTCAACTTAAAACGCGCGATGCTGCAGGTGCACCTGCCGGTCGTTGATGGAGTGGATCTTGTCGTCATCAATACTCATTTGAGCGCCTTCGCTCAGGGCAGCAATACGATGGACGTACAGATCGGTCAGATCATGGAGCGACTGGCTTCACTGAACGATGAAGCGCCCTGGGTACTGGGTGGTGATTTCAACCTTCTGCCGAATGTGGAGGCCTTTGACGCGTCGCCGGAACTCAGCAATTACTACAACAGTCAGGGCACGGAGTTATCTCCTCTTATCGGACGTTATCCTTCCGTGCCAGCGCTTGCTGACATCAAAGTCGATGCGGAACCCTGGTATACGTATATGTCGCCGACCGATCCGGAGAGGCGGCCTAATCGAACCATCGACTATGTGTTCTATGCGTCAACGCTGAACCGTTTAGCAGGCGAGGTTCTGCGCGGGGATGCAACGAGTCTTTCAGACCATTTGCCAATCATTGTGGCGTTCGCGCTCCCCGATAGCGCTCCGTGAGCTTGCGCACTAAGTCGTGTCCATAAAACTGTTTTCTCACCGTCCCGAACTGCCAGAGCTGGAGCTAAGGCACGGTAACGCTCGTCTTCGCCTCTCGATGCAGGGTGCGCATATCACCCAATATGTCATCGATGACAATGATCTGCTGTGGGTGAGTAAGTCGGCGAAGTTTGCTAAAGGGTCGGCAATTCGTGGCGGAATCCCTCTGTGCTGGCCCTGGTTTGGCGCCAGTCTTGATAATCCCGACTGGCCCCAGCATGGCTTCGCCAGAACGGGAACCTTCAGGCTTGTGTCGCAAGCCACGGACGATCATGGCGCGTCGGTGGTGTTGGAACTTGATACGTCTTCGGCCGTTCCCGCCTGGCGTCATGCGGCTCACCTCGAGGTGGAGATCCGTCTTTCCGATCATTTGTGGATGGAACTTCGAACGAGCAACACCTCTGATCAGAGCGTGATGGTTGGGGCTGGTCTGCATAGCTACTTCAGCGTTGCGTCGTCGCGGGACGTGAAGATCCCCGCGCTGACAGGACGTGCCTATCTCGATAAGCCAAGGGGCTATGTGCGTCAGCTACAACGTGATCCGCTCATCGTCGAGGGCGAGATCGACCGCGTTTATGTCGATGCTCCCCAGGGCGTGGCCCTTGAAGATCCAGGCAACGGCCGAAGGATCATGATCGATGCCTGGGGCAATACCGATCTGGTTGTCTGGAACCCCGGGTCTTCCGTAGCGACGGCAATGGCAGACTTCGACGATGACGGCTATGAGCGAATGGTGTGTATTGAGCCAGCGATCGCTCTCGATAGACGTTTCCGTTTGGATCCCGGCGACACGCTGGCCCTCGGGCAAACCATTCGGATGGATACCCTTTAGCGAGGGATCAAGGCGCCGGACACTGCAAACTTCCGTTATATGCCTTTGCAGCCACAGGCTTCAGCTTAGTTTGGTCACATCAAGGCCGTTGTCTCTCAGCAACTGAAGTCAGAACTTTCAGCTGCAGAGCGCCGCATGCGCGTACAACGGTTGACGGCCTTAATCGATGGCGCTTTGTATCAGGTGGTGGCGGGGAGTGGAGCGAAGTTTATGCGCCGTTGGACGGAGCAGGCGATTGCGATTGCGCTGGCCGAGTAGCGACTAATCATGTTCTGAAAAGCCGCACCATCGGCTCAGCCTATGTCATGAACTTTGCGACCACGGAATGGCGCATGCTCACCTTCCTCATATTTAGACCCGGGCTGGGCAATCTCAAAGAGTGCTTCCCAGCACTCGGCCGCACCCGGCAGTGCTTTTAGCTCGCGTTGCGCCGATTCCGACAACTCCCGGCCTCGTCGCTGTAACTCTTCTAGACACCAGACTCGGTACTGGGACACGGGCACAGAGCGGTACTGAACGCTCTGCATCACGGGATCAAAGCGCTTTGAGCCAGCCTGCCAGGCGCGAGCGTTTGCATTCAGATAGGGTAAGTAGCCGCTGCTGATGTCCTCGAGGGTGGTCGTTAGATCTTCCGGGAGGCTGGACAGAAGGTCGGTGGGCGTGGACCAAGCTCGCGCATTCCACAGCCGTGCCTGCCAGGCAAACACCGCGGGCGCTCTCAAGCGCATGATGTCGGAGGCGGTGGGATCCTGTGCGAAGTGACGAAACATGGGCGCGAAGAGCCCAAAATCGCCCAGCGATGGGCTGTTTCCCAGTAAATACGGGCGGTTTGAGAAAACCGTTTCCAGCCGATCCAGTGTGTTGAGGTAGAGGGATTCCACGTGGGGCCAGGTGGCGGCATTTACACCGTCACCTTTGACGTACCCCAAGTGTTGCCGGCGCCGAATAAAAAGACGCTTCAGCGGTCCGGGGACCGGCAGATCCCCCAACATTTCTTCGACAATCTTTCGCCCGAGGTGCAATCGGTCGGCTTTGTAGCTCCATCGGTAGTGCATCGCTGGCCGCCAGAGCCACTCTTCGAAGTAATCCTCCAGCAGGAAGCTAAAAAAGCGTAGCACTGGATCCTGGGGTATCACCGGTGATTGTGGGTGCTCCTCTTCCAACCACGCAATCATGGGCGTGGTATCGGTCAGGAATCGGCCATCGGGAAGCTCGATGGCCGGCATCTGCGCCGCCCCCGTCTGTTTTTCGAGATGCTTCATGAGTTTCATGTTCAAACCCACAAACTCGTGGCGTATCTCCTTATAGCGGAGATACGCCTCCATCTTTCCCGTGTAGTAGGAAACGCGAAGTCCGTAGAGTTTCATGACAGCCATTGTTCGTTCTCCCCGAAGCTCGCAGTGCCTTGAGTACCGTAGCGCAAGCTTGGTGGCCTCGTTTGCAGAGGGGCGTGCGCTGGCACCGTCAGAATGGGATGTCCTCGTCGCCGAAATCCGATGGCTCAGGGTATTGCGATGCCTCACCCGACGCGTCGGTTGGCTCTGCCTGGCTAACGACCTTCCACCCCTGAAGGTTGTTGAAGTACCGGCCATTGTATTCGCGGCCGCGAATATCAAAGCTCACGGTGACTTCCTGGCCCGGCTGCAGGGAATCGAGTAAGGCGACCTTGTCCTGCACGAATTCAAGATTTATCTCCTGTGGGTAACGACCATCTTCTACGATGACCACCATCTCGCGCTTCGTGAAGCCGCTGTCGAAGGTCTTGGGTTCCTGAATGAGTTTGATCTTGCCGGTGAGCTCGTAGGCCATAGGAGTATTTGTTTGGATTGGAATCTGGGATCGGAGGTCGCAGATTTTAACCCGAGGGGCCGCCGCAATAGCTGCACCGTCTTAGAAAAATGGCTTTAGAAAGTGTGGTTACCGCCGAGACACCCGAAAAGTGATCTGTATCGCCAAATAGTGAACCAAGGAAGGGTGCAGTGATGTCTATGTCATTGATAGTAGGCGTTTTTGATTCAGCTATTGTTGTTGATATTTTTTTCTTAGGTTTTGAACCTATTCGCGGTGAGGAGCCTCTTAGTTCGTAGACTGAAGCGCTGAACATCACTTATGGCAAGAGAACCATCAGGCACGTGGCAGGACAGCGAGGGCGATCGGTTGGATCGCGCCCTCCTAATGCGTATTGCCGAAAATCGCGACACGCACGCCATGGAGAGCTTTTACAAGCGCATGCAGCCCCGTATTGCGCGATTTCTGCGTCGGTTCACAACGGACCCGGCTCTGATCGAGGAGAGTGCGAACGACGTCATGATCGCAGTCTGGGAGAAGGCAGACGGATACGAGGGGCGTTCAAAGGTTTCGAGTTGGGTGTTCACTATTGCGTACAGGAAATGCCTGGACATGATCAAAAAACAAAAGCGGCGCGACTTGTGGATCCAACTCGTGGGTGAAACTGCGCCTGATGTACCGGATACCGAAGATCCGCTGGCTAGCGACGGTTACCCTGAAATTGCTGAGGCGGTACGACGGTTGTCACCAAAGCAGCGAATTGTGATTGAGCTGTGCTACTTCGAGGGCTATTCCCTCGAGGAAATTAGCTACATCGTGAAGTGCCCGTTGAATACGGTGAAGACCCGTTTGCACCATGCGCGGAAAAAGATCAAAGATATTCTCGATGCAGCGTCAGCCTCGGCTAACACTGCTATCGAATAGGTGGAATGCTATGACTCTGCAAATGAAAGCCGATGACCAGCAAATCGTCGATATGCTGCCCGACTACCTGAATGGCCACTTACCTCCTAGCGACGCGGAGCGTGTAGAGGCGGCTCTTGAATCCAGTGAGGCGGTTCGCAAGCAAATGCGCTTTGAACGTCAGTTGCAGCAAAGCTTGCGCTCGGAATCGGAAGTCAGTGTCGAAGGACTCTCGGCAGATGGTTTTGAGAGCATCCGGTCTCGCCTTGACACCGGATCCAAACCGTTCTGGAGTTGGTCGCTCCCTTATGTCGGTGCGATGGCACCGCTCGCGTTGCTTGCAGTTGTTGTTTTGCAGTTCGAGACTTCCCCCTCGTCTCCCTTCGACGTTGAGGCCATTGAGAACAACCAGCGTTTCGAGACACGATTCGATGAACCCGTCTCGTATACTCAACCGACCCTGCGCATTCTCTTCGAGGAGCCAATGGAGAGCGCTGAGATCGAGGACTGGCTTAGGGAGCAAAAGCTTGAGCTCACCGATGTCACCGGCGGACCGCGCCGCATGCTGGAAGTCACCGCCGACAGAGATGCCTCGGAACTTGCGCTATTACTGAAGCAGCTCCGCTCAGACGATCGCATTCAAGCGATCAAAGTCATGGGTACTGATGAGTAAGTTTTTGGCTTTTGTACTGATGTTCCTTGCATTAGCTGGGTGCGGCACCACTTCGCCCGTGCAGAACATGGTTGCCGCGGACTTTGATGTCGAAACACTTCTCATCGTGATCAAAGATCCGAGGTCTGAGCGCCGTCGGCGCGGCATAGCGACCCCAGCCTATAGCAATACGGCGAGTTATACGCAGGACCCCATGTTGTTGCGAGCGGGTCAAGAAGTCGCCGACGTTCACGACCTTAATCTTCTTGCGCAGTGGCCTATCAGGAACCTGGCTGTCCACTGTCTGGTCGTTGAAAAACCCAGTAGAGAGACCCTTGAAGCCGTCAAGCAGGATCCCAAGGTGGAGTGGGTGCAACCGTTCAACGAGTTCAGCACGCTGTCTGGGTCCTCAAGCGCTGGGACCTCAGCAGATGGCTGGGCGGACCTCCCAACGCACACTGGACAGGGCGTCACCATTGCCGTGATCGATACGTCTATCGATCACAACCATCCGGCCTTCGAGGGAAGTGTTGTTCGGCAGCAAAACTTCGCGGGCAGTAGCGGAGAATATGGGGTCGAGCCCCACGGTACCGCGGTGGTCGGATTAATCGCAGCGCAGCCAGGGCACGTGAAGGGCGTACGCGGGGTGGCCCCAGATGCTCAAGTGGAAGTACTGCGTGCCTGCTGGCAGAACAATGCTCGAGGGAAAGGCGTATGCAATACGCTGACGTTAGCGCTGGCCCTTGATGCTGCCGTCGATCTGGCGCCGGAGATTCTGAATCTCAGTCTGACCGGACCGGAGGATGTCGTTCTGCAGGCGCTTATCGATCGACTACTCGAAAACGGGACTTTGGTCGTCGCGGCCTTCGACGATGGCCTAAAGCCCAATATGCGATTTCCCCTGAACCGCCAGGGTATTGTGTATGCCTACGGAGTTGATGGGGATCAGCAGTCTCCAGCCGTGACGACTCCGGACACAGTTCTTCTCCAGGCTCCGCGCCATGCAGTTTCTCTGTCACCAGCGGGTGGCTCAGACTTGGTCTCTGGCCATTCTATTGCCGCTCCTCAGCTCAGTGGCCTTGCCGCGCGATTGATGGCCCAGGAACCCGAGTCGGAGCGCCAGCACATTCTGGCGATGCTTTCACAATGGTTGAAGCCTCAGTAGCACGGCCCGTCATGATCGCTTCTCTGCCCTGACCCCTCTGGGCCTGGTGTATATTCCGCGAACCCATGACCAACCGAGGCCAGCCGCTGGCCGAGGATCTATGTTTCGCCCATTCCGTCGCGTCCTTGCCGCGTCCATTGTTGCATCCGGACTTCCTTCCAATGCAGTGGCAGAAGACATTGCTGTTGCCATGCGTTTCGACACCGACTGGTTTTACAACGGCCTAAGCGAGTCGTCGGGAGAGCCTGCCTTTGGCGCCTCGCTTGATTGGCAGTTAACGGATCACCTGTTCACAGGAGTCTACGGGCATGAGGTGCTCGAAGAAGACCTAAACGTGCCACGGGGCGTCGGTGCGTTCGTCGGTGTCGGTTTCGCGCTTAGCGAGGCCTGGTACGTATCGGGCATAGCCAATCAGCGCTGGTTTCCTGGCTCGGTCGGGGAATGGGATTACCTGGAATGGCAATCGACGCTGCAATGGTCGCCCACTGCGACAGAGAGGATAACTTTTAAGCTGGCCTATGCAGATGATTTCTATGGTCGTGACAATCGCTCGAGCCTGCTCGAGGCGAGCTACCGCCGGGATCTCGGTGAGCGTTGGTATGCGCTCTTCACAGCGGGCGCAATCCGCTTCTCCAATAACGACGCGTTACCCGACTACGAGTACTTGCAGTTCGGCGGTGGGTACCGAATTTCAAGCGTGACCTTCGATCTCTCCTGGCGGGCCAATTCCGAAGGCGGCAACGCGCGCGTTGGATTTGGGCGACTTGAGAGCCCATCTATCGTTGGGCAACTCACCTGGAGAGTATGGTGAACGCCGAGTTTTAACTCTCCCTGTCAGGCCCGCGGCGGTGGGTCACGCTTGCGATTATTCACGCGCCCGGGAACTGGATTACCAGCGCTACTTTGCGGTGGCTCTCGAACAGTGAAGCGCCATCGGTGGATCATCTAAGCACGGGGTAGTTGAACTCGCGCTCATGCCCCGCCAAAGCCCCCAACCCCTGTGCCTAATCATGGGCTCGGGCGCCTAAGATCGATCTCACCCAGAGGAGCCTATTTGCAAGAACTTCCGAAGCGACTGGAAAAATCCCGCCGTCCAATAACATTTTTTTGAACCTTTCTCTTTTGCTCAGCGCTCTATGCAAGTGAACAAGCAATTGTCGGAAGTAACGCATCGGTTAACGCGTGTTCGTGTTTAAGCAACACAAACCCGCAACGATGCAGAACGCTGACGCGGCTTGGTTAACCCAAGTAGAACGATTTAGATAAAGAGAGATATTCAATGAAACTAAGAAGCTTCGGATCCACAATTCTGGCTGTGGCCGTTACTGCGGCGCTGGCTCCGTCTGCGTTTGCGCAATACGACTATGACAACGGCAGCAGCGATGATGCCGCAGGCACGGGCGATGCGGCGGTCGAAGCCGGCGCAGCTATTTCGGCTCAGAGCACGTCGAGTAATGGGGCTCTTCCGACGGTGATTGTGACCGTTGAGAATGCGCAGCAATCGCGCGGTGTGTTTCTCACCCCGCCCTGGTTGGCGATTCATGACGGTAGTTTTGATACCTACGATGGCGGCGAGCCTGCGAGCGTTCCGTTGGGTGGTGTCGAAATCGAGGCGCTGGCTGAAGATGGAAACAATGGCCCTCTATCGGAAACGTTCCGCAGTCTGCTGCCCGATGCGCCGGAGGTTACCGCGTTGGCAGGACCCGGCGGTCCCCTGGCACCCGGGGATAGCGCTAGCATCGCCTTTTATGTCGATCCCAGTCTGGATCGCTACTTCAGCTACGCATCAATGATTATCCCGTCGAACGATTTCTTCATCGCCAACGGCAACCCAAGAGCGCACCTTCTCTTCAATGAAGGTGGTGGTTTCGTGGGTCAGGATTTCACCGTCGGTGGCGCTGCATCCAATGACGCGGGCACGGAAGTGAACGACGAATTCGCACTCAACGTGGCCTTCCTGGGTCAGGCAGGTCCTAACACCGGTGAAAGTGAGAATGGTGTTGTGACTACTCCCGCTCCTGGCTTTGCTGACCCTGGCACGTTGACGTTTCCAGACGGCGTTCTGAGTCACGCCGCATTCGGCAATACGAACTTTGGAAACAGCGCGGTGATGAACGTTTCTTTCCGCTACGTTGATCTTAATCGCTTTCAGCGCTTCGACTCTGTCCTCGACGCAGGTCAGGAGGTGGGTGCTACCGTGGGCTCGAACGCGACCGGCGAGGGAATCCTGCGTAGCTTCAGTGATCGTAGCCTGCAGGTTCAGATTGCGACGGATGGTCTCTCCGGGCGAATTCAGATGGCACATCTCCACCTAGGCGCAGCGGGGAGTAATGGCCCGGTGATCGCCAACCTTGGCGACTTGATCCTGAGCGGTGGCCGTCGTGTCTTCGGGCGCATCGATGAAAGTGTGCTCACCGATGCCTTCGATGGAGACTACGAAGACTTCCTGCGCACCCTTGCCGCAGGCAACGTGTACATCAACATCCACACGGAAGCGTACCCCGCGGGCGAAATTCGTGGTCAGGTTAGCCTGCGCGAGCGATGAGACTGATGTGCCAGTGACGCGCTAATCGCGTCACCAACTTCAACTTCGCCCGGTTTGGTTGCCAGCAGCTAAACCGGGTTTTTCGGTTCTGAGTGTTCTCTTATTGAAGCCCACGGTGACCTCCTGGCCTGGCTGAAGCGGATCGAGGAGGGCCCCCTTGTCTTGCACAAACTCCAGGTTGATTTCCTGCGGATACCGACCGTCCTCCACGATGACCATCATTTCCCGCTTTGTGAAACCACTGTCAAAGGTTTTTGGTTCCTGGATGAGTTTGATCTTTCCGGTGAGTTCGTAGGCCATGGTGTGTGTCGCTTGGAAGTGCTCATAAGTTTGAGTTTGGAGCGGAAGTTTAACCCGCGGCGGTAGGTCTCACACATCAATTGCCGTGCGCTGCGAGCCACTTTCTTAAGATTTTTGATCGGGTTGGACGAGCTCGGAACTACATTGTCGATGGCCATTCGGTCTTGGCTGACTGCACTTGTTCAGCCATTGCGAACATTCATTCTGTTTGGGCGATTTCTATTGAGGCCCGGCGGATGACAGCTAAAAACAAACAGTCTACACTGTTTTAATAGCGCGACTTTAAGAACAAATCCTACGCGCCGAATTGCCGGGGGAGCGCAATCCATGGACACACACCGAAAGCACGTCATCTGCCGCGCCTGTCATGCCCAGTGCGGACTCGTCGTTGATTTTGATGATAACGGCCATCCAGTCGCCACTCATGGAGACAAGGACAATCCGGCCTATGCCGGTTACTCGTGTATTCGAGGGCGTGAGCTTCAAAACTATCACAGCCTTACGACGCGCCTCACCCGGTCTCTCAAGAGAGACAGCAATGGCGAGCTTTCTCCCGTGCCATGGCGGGACGCCGCGAAGGAAGTCGCAACCAGACTGAGCGCGATCGCAGAGCAGCACGGGCCAGAATCTATTGCCATTTACGTTGGAACGTTTGGCTACAACACTTTCCCCGCTCACGCTTTCGCGCTCGCATTCATGGAGGCCATAAACTCGCCGATGATCTTTACATCGGTAACGATAGATCAGCCTGGGAAAGGTATTGCCGGGGCGTTGCATGGCAGCTGGCTGGCGGGAGGCTATAGGCACCAAGAGTGGGATGGCTTGATGCTAGTGGGAACCAATCCCGTCGTCTCCATGAATGGTGGGGTGGGTATGAATCCCGCTAAGAATCTGCATGACGCTTTAAAACGCGGGATGAAATTGATCGTGATCGATCCGCGCGTCACCGATGTCGCCAAGAAAGCCCATATCCACCTACAGTGCCGCCCCGGGTGCGATGCCGCGATTCTTGCCTGTATCGCACGGCAAATCATCGAGGAAGAACTCTACGATGACGCCTTTTTGCGAGGGGAAGTCGAAGGCTTTGAGGAGTTAAAAAAGGCACTCGCACCTTTTACACCGGAAGCTGTTTCGAGGTTTGCGGGAGTCACCCCAGAGCAGCTCGTGGAGGCGGCGCGTCTCTATGGGTCCTTCAAAAAAGCAGATATCAGCTGCGGAACCGGCGCGAACATGTCGGGTTTCGGTAATGCCGCCGAGTACATGAACAAAGTCATTTTGACGTTGATGGGTCATTGGCGCCGGGCCGGTGAACTCAAACGCAATGTCGGTGTTTTCATCGAAGGCTTTCCAGCCATTGCCGCCGGCACCGGATCAATGCCCGCTTGGGGCTTTGGAAAGAAGCTGCGTGTACGAGGCCTGGAGGAGTGTATTTCGGGTTTGCCAACGGCGGCTCTGGCAGACGAGATTCTGACGCCCGGGCCCGGTCAGATCAAAGCGTTACTGGTTCTTGGCGGCAATCCTATGCTCGCTTGGCCCGATCAAATTAAAACCTATGAAGCGATGCAAGCGCTCGATCTGTTGGTTTGTCTCGACCCACGTCTATCAAAAACCGGGCAATTGGCCGATTACGTCATTGCACCAAAAATTCCTTACGAGACCCATGGAACCACTGCGCTGAATGAGTTTATCGGTAACTTCGGTGGCGGTTGGGGTTATGAGGAACCCTACGCGCAAGTTTGCGACCCCATGTTAACGCCCCCCGAGAACTCCGACCTGTGTGAAGAGTTCGAGTTCTTTCATGCATTGGCGGCTGCCATGAAGCTGGATCTCTCGGTCAAGTCGAAGGCGATCATCGACCCGGGAAAGGCAGAGCAGCATCGAACGCTCTTTCCTTCGGGCGGTCCGCAACCCGATCCGCTCGAGGCTTGGGACGCCACCTTGAACGGCTCCCCCCTATCGCATCGAGACGTTCGTAATGATCCTGAAGCTTTTGAGGGGAAAGTGTTTGGACGACAGGCGGTAACCGTTGCTCCAAAACCCGATGATTGGGCAACAAAGTTGAATATTGGTCACCCAGCGATGCTGGACGAACTCACCCAAGTTGCAATGCAGTTCGGTTCTGAGCAGGACAAAGGAGATTTTCCTTTTCGCCTTATTTCCCGGCGGCTTAAAGAGGTCTACAACTCGAGTTGGCACGAATCCAAGCCACAAAGAAAGCGTATGCCTCACCACCCAGCCTACATGCACCCGGAAGACATGTCGGAGGTTGGCGTAGTGGCTGGCGACAGCATTAAAATCGAGTCGGCTCGGGCCGCCATAACCTGCGTCGCTGTTGAGGCTGCGGATGTGAGACGCGGTTGCTTGTCTGTTCCACACGCCTGGGGTGTCAACCCCAACGAGAACGAAGATCCCCTTGGGGCCGGAGGAAATACCGGTCGTTTGTCATTTAATGATCGCGATTTTGATAAACGCAGCGGCATACCGATCATGAGCGCGATTCCCGTAAGGGTTGAACGCGCCAATTTGAACTAACGTGGGTTTTGCAGACTTTGGCGAATGCGAGAACGAGAGTCTAATTTCGATCTTTTCGACAATGAGACGTCTCGGACCATTGCGATAGATCCGAACTTCAATACGACGCGGTGTCTAAGGCGTCGCCACTACTGACACCCGACACCGGCGAGTTGGTCATCTCATCGGTACGGATGGTCAAAAACGTTGAGGTATTGAAAGCAACCAGCCCGCGAGCGAGGGCGCGCGGGCTATTTGATGGTAAGCGTGAGACGCTCGGCAGGACCTATCAGAACTCGTAAGCAATGGATCCCATAACGGTACGGGGTCGCGAGGTGCCTACACGGATAGCCGCAAACGCGTCGGGAGTCACCTGTCCCTGCGTCAGAAGATAGTCCTCGTCGAAGAGATTGATGACGTTCAACTGCGCTTTCCAGCGATCGCGACTGTAGTAAGCCATGGCGCCGACTTCCACCCACTCGTCGTAAACGGCGCTGTTTTCACCACTGGCAAATACTTCGTCCTGGTAGTTGAGCGATCCTCCAAAGCCGAAGAGGCCGCTGCCCAGCGGGATTTCATAGAACGAGGCCAGATTGACCGCTTGTTCTGGAACACCCGGGAGGGTTACGCCGTCCTGGAATCCAAATTGCAGCGGCCCAAAGACGAACGTCGTACCGCCGTCTGTGACCTCGTTGTCGATAAATGTGTAGCCGGCCTGGATACGCCAGGCATCGGTAATGCGACCGACGACCTCAAGTTCGAAACCGCGAGAGCGATACTCACCGATGTTGCCAAAGCGCTGCTCCACGGGCGGTGCCTGCGGGTTGGCCAAAAAGGATACGCCTTCTTCGACGACGTCATAGATGGTGCCGGTTACTAGCAGTTGATCGCCGTTCGGTTGCCACTTCACGCCCAGTTCCCATGACGTCGACGTTGCCGGGTCAATGGTTTGATCGTCCAAACCCTGGCGTCCGCCAGACGAGGTGTAACCCTCCGCATAGCTCACGAACGCTGAGAGTTCATCGTTGAAGGAGTAAACGACACCGCCCCGGAAACTCAAGTCGTCGTCTTCGAAGGAAGAGAGGTTGTCCTCATACTCGGAGTAACGAAAGCCTAGTAGCAGAGCCCAGTGTTCATTGAGGGTGATGTAGTCCAGGACGTTGATGCCAGACTCATCGAAGTCCGCGTTGGTGCCAGACCCGCTGCTTACGAAATTCAGAAGCGACGCAGGGTCGGACACGGGCAAAAAGGGGTTATTCACTGCATAGGTGCCCGTAACGATATTGTGAAACACCGTGTCGGTGCTCACCATACCGCTTCCTTCCACGTCCGTTTTCTCAAAGGTGTAAGAGGCCAGGATCTGGTGTTCGATCCCACCTGGACCCGTGAGGTCAATAAAGTTCTTGAAGGTGTATTGCTGCACCGTGCCCGTTGAGTCGGCTGAATTCGCGGTAATCGAGACGGTGTCTGCAAGCGGTGTTCCCTGAGCGCCAAGGAAGCCAAAGGTCGGGGTGATCGCGCCGTTGTTCGTATCAAAGAACAGTTTGTCGTTCTCTGTTTCCTGGATCGTTGCTTCAACCCGCCAGTTTGGTAGTACTTGATAGTCGGCGAGGATGTAGAGGCGCCGGGACTCGGCGACGGATCGGTCGTTGAAGTCGGGAATACCGTAAAACTGATCGACATCCTGATTAGGTCCATAGAAGTAGCCGCCAAACAAATCGCCGTCGAGCACTTGCCCGCGTTCTTGCGTGTAATCGTCATCAATGTATTCCAGACCGGCGACGACGGAACCTTTGTCGCCTGTCCAGGACACACTCGGGTTGATCAGGAGGCGTTCGCGAGATACTTCGTCGCGGAAACTTTTCGAATCTTCGTAGGTGCCGACGAGTCGATAAGCAAAGGGCCCGTCCTCAGAGAAGGCGCCCGTGGTGTCAAACTCGACCTTGTAGAAGTCATAGCTGCCACCGAGTAGTTCGATGGTCGTGGAACGTCGCGCCTCGGGTCTCTTGGTCACATAGTTAATCAAGCCGCCGGGGCCGCCTTCCCCGTAGAGCAGTGCAGAAGGTCCCTTCAGTACTTCAATACGCTCAAGATTTGCCGGCTCCGTGGATGGAAGGCTGGCAACATTGAGCCCATTGGCGATGGGCGCACCGTCCTTAAAGGTCGTGGCGCCGAAGCCTCGGATTAGAACAGCTTCGCCCCCGCCGTTGTTCGTTTTTAGGCGCGTGACGCCCGCAACGTTGCGTAGCGCCTCGTCGATGTTGTTGACCTGTAGGTCCTGCAGAAGATCCTGACTAATCACGCTCACGGAAGCGGGAGTCTTCAGGATATCCAGGCCAAGTTGAAACGCGTCAGCGCGCGTTGGGTCGTACTCGCGGTAGTGCGCGCGTACGACAACCTCCTCGATGTTTTCGGCGGTGCTGGCGCCAGTCTCCGCTTCCTTAGTCAAGATTGACGCATCGTCGTCTTGCTGAGCGATAGCTAGGGGGCTGAGTGCTAACGCGATAGCCAGACCGAGAAGCGTTTTACGAGTTTTGAGTGTAGGAGCAGCCATCGTTTAGCAGGGTCCTTTTGCCTGAGAGTTCGAGGAGACGAAGATATGTAAGAGCAAACTTGCAATGGGATTATAAATAATAATGATTATCATTAGAATATAGGAGGCGACGTCGAGCCTGGGTTTGCTGATCTCCGTCGAATTCTGGGATTTGGGGTTGCGAGCTACTGCGATGCGACGGGCTGCACCATCACATGGAGAAGAAGACCCAATAAATATCGCGCAAAGTTCTTTGGACCGCTTTGGTCGGTACTCGGGGGTTGTTGGAGTGCGGTATTGGCGGGGGTTTTAACGCATGATCACTGGTGAGTTCGAGTAAAAGTTCCCCCAAAGCCGGGCGTGCTTTTTTGATTTAGGTATCAAGCCGCGTCTAGCCGCCTTGCCTGCTATTGAGGATCGGTGCCGTATCCCGGCACTGATCACATAGACTCTAGCGCGTCGTCGATAGCTGCTCTTCAGCTCTCGTTGGCGACCAGTGTTTACTGGAAGAACTCGTCAGTTAAGGGATCGAGCCTGAGTTCTGCGCGCTCTTCATTGATGCGTTCCAGGTTTCTCTCCCGCAACGCGAGGTACCGCGAATCGCCCTCGATATTATCGAAGGCCCTATCTCTGAAGGCAGTGACAGCTAGCACACCTCGATCCGCGAAAGCCTTTTCCAAAAATTTAATGCTTTCGTCGGCATCGCCTGTGATCGACCAGTAACGTGCATCATCAAGATCTCGTCCTACGGATGCTGATCCGCCTGCCCGGTAGGTATCTATGCTGTTTCTCCAGGCACTCATCGCAGACCGATACTCGTCCTCGCGTCCGCTTGTTTCAAAGGCCAGCGCGAGTTCCATCAGTGGGGGTGGATCGCTAAGAGCTGAAGACTTCAGTCGAGTCGTAAACTCATCGATGTCGCCGTTGAATTCAGTATCGTAGTGTCTGATGACGGCTTTGTCTTCGCGCGCGATCGAGAGCACCTGAAAGTACACAGAATGCGCAAAACTGAGATTAGGATTGTCTTCTATCTGCTGGCGCGCTGCGGCTAAGGCTTCGTCCACCCTTGCTAGGGTCGCCGTGGTAACGGGCTGAAAAAGAGGAATCTGTGGAACATCTTCTTTGGCAACGATATCAACACCTAACACCGACCAGTCGAAAACGTATTCGCTACTTACAGGCGAAGGCCGGTCAAGTACGGGGAAAGCGCGGACCGTCTTAATCGCCTCGGCGACTTTCCCATCGTAGTTCAGCATGCGGGATTCGTATCTGAGCCGGATAGCGGGATCTTGAACCCTTTCCAGATACCCAACGCTGATTCGTCGAGCCTCATCTATGTCGCCAACCTCTTCGTTGTAAACAACCGCATTGTTGACCGCTGGCGCATAAAGTGGATCCACTTCAAGAAGTTTGTTGAGCTGGCGCATCGCCTGATGGAACTGCCCGTCGTCAGACAAAGCCAGCGCCAACCAGTTGCGGGCGTCAAGAGAGTTTGGATTAAGTTCTAGAGCTCGCCGAAAACTTGCGACTGCCGCATCGGGTCTTCCTAGATCACTGACAAGCATCCCATTCACCGCGTGGGCATGTGCCAGTTCCGGGTCGATCTCCAGCGCGCGATCAATATCTTTGCGAGCTTGTTCAAAGGCTTCACGAGCGGGCAGGTCTCCATAGGACGCAGGTCTATCCGAAAGAAGAACATAGGTCTGAGCACGGGCTGCGTAAGCGGGTGCATAGTTGGGGTCGATGGTGATGGCTTCGTCAAGGAGCTGAAGAGCACGCTCCATCTTTTCTTTGGAGCGGGTATAGATCAGGTCTCGCGCTTCCAGGAACAGGTTGTACGCTTCAATGTCCGTACGTGTTGCTGTTGCAATGCTAGCGGTGTCCAGCACGCCCAGCGTGGTCTTGAGTGCTTCGAGAATTTCTTCGGCAATATCGTCCTGCACGGCAAAGATGTCCGTCAGATCACCGTCATAAGTCTCAGACCAAAGGTGGAATCCATCTGTGACCTGTATGAGCTGCGCAGTAACTCGGACCCGATTCCCCTGTGTTCTTACGGAACCCTCAAGAATATTGTCCACGCCAAGTACCCGGCCGATCTCGCGCAGGTCTTCATTTCGCCCTTTGAATGCGAAAGACGAGGTGCGACCAGCAACTCGCATGCCTTTCACCTTGGCGAGAACGTTCAGAAGCTCCTCTGACACGCCGTCGGCAAAGTATTCCTGATCGCCATCCGGTGAAAGATCAGCGAAGGGAAGAACGGCAATCGACGCGCGGGAATCTGTGCCCACCTCAGTCTGTGCAGAGCCGGATGCTTCGGTTGTGATTACGGATTGCGGGGCAGTGTCCGCCTCTTCCTCCGCAAACTGCGGCGCCCCTGATGGCAAAAACCGGGGTGCGATGATGGCCGCCGCAAACACGAACAGCGCGATGACCAGCAGGAGGTCTAGCTTAGATCCGGTTTTTGTCGTGATGCTGTCATCCACAGCAACGTCCGATGTTCGCTTGATGCCTTCAGGGGTTAGTTCGAAGGCCCAGGCAAAAACCAGAATGATGGGAAAGCCGATAACCAGAAATGAGAGAACAACAGCGTCGAACCACTCAGGTAACGCTATGGCCTGCTCCACCGTCGCGGCTACCTGCACCAGCAGCCATCCGACAACCGCATATACGCCTGCGACGCGGAACACGTTTCTGCGTTTTAACTCGCTGAAGAGTCCCACGAGAATCACCCTGAGTTAAGCCAAGCGAGAAGATAGCGTATCGCCGCAGGTGGTACTACTCATGGATTGTCAGGATTGGAGAGCAACGAGTAAGCAATTTCTGTGCAATCTGGTGGGCTTCGGATCGCGTAATTCCTCTCGCAAACATCACGTAGTTTTAATTCGCCCCCTAACTCGGGACTTACAAACAGACCATGGATCTTCGCCTACTCAGCCTGGCATTTGCCCCTTTTGCGTTCGGCACGAGCGCCTTCGCGTTCGTGGGCCTCATTGTGCCGATGGCCGACGATCTCGGTGTTGGCGTTCCTCTGGTAGGGCAACTGCAAACAGTTTTTGCACTGGCCTGCGCGATAGGCGGTCCTGTACTGGCCCGCGCTTTGGCCCGCTTCGACCGAAAGTACTTGTTGATTGGCGTAATGCTTTTGCTGCTCACGATGAATGTGGCCTCAGCATTGGCGCCCAACGTTTCAGTGTTGATGGGCATTCGGATCGTCGGCGGTCTGATCGCTGCGCTCACCTTGCCGCTGGCCTCCAGTATCACGGTGATGCTGGTGCCCGAATCCCGCAGGCCCGCTGCTTTGGCTGTGGTTCTTTCCGGATACACGCTGGCGTTCATCCTCGGTATGCCGATAGCAACGATTCTTGGCGAGAGCTACGGTTGGCGCGCCGCATTCTGGTTTGCTGGCGCGATTACCGTGCTCGCTTTGCCCGTGATCAGTATATGGACGCCGGCAAGGGTCGCGGTCGCGGCTGCAGCAGGAGCCAGCTTTAAGGCAGCGTTGCAGGGCGACAACCGTCGTCTGGTGGTGCTCACGATGATTGGCTTTTGGGCGACATTCTCTACCGCCAGTTATGTTGCTCCAGTTATTACGGCGTTTTCAGGTCTGGATGGCACCGCAATTGGCGGTATTCAAATCGCTACGGGTATAGGCAGTCTGCTCGGACTGCCCGCGGGTGCGATGTTGGCGAGACTATCGGCGCGTCGCGCGCTGCTCATCCTTTTCGCGACGGCAATGATGACCCAGGCGGCGTACACAGTGGGTATGCTTTATGACCTCGGCGCGCCAGCCGTTCCCGTCCTGCTCGTGGTGATGACCCTTAGCGCAGCAGCGCTGTTCGCCATGTCGCCGGTGATTCAAACCCAGTTGGCCATGTCCGCTGGAGCCTCTGCCACGCTGGCATTCGCCGTAAATGGCTCCATGCTCTACATCGGACAGGGCCTGGGCGCGAGCCTGGGTGGTAGCGTCTTCGCCAGTAGCTCCATCGTTTGGGTTGGTGCGGCTGGAGCTTGTGTTGCAGCCCTCGGGATCATCGTTGCCCTTGGCCTTACGCCTGCAGAATCGGCCGCTCGGGACACAGCTGAAACTAGTGGCCCCGCTCCTAAAATCGGTGCGCCGGCACTCAACGCGGAATAGCCGGATAGCGCAGAACTTCGAGCCGCGCCTTTTCTTACCCCTTTCTCTAGCTCCAGCGCCGCAAGGTCATTGCTGGATTTGCTCCCCACTGCGACTTAATCTCTTGCTCAAGCTATAGCTGCCGAAGCAGCGCTTCGTTCCTGCCGGAGCGGCTCGGTCGCAGTTAACTATGAGCAGGCCAATGACGATAAAAGCTAGGCATCTTGCTTCTATGTTTCTCGCCGGTGTGTCCGCGGGGCTTATGGCTCAGGAGCATATCGATCAAGCTGCAGCGTCGTTATCGCAGGAGTCCCAGTACTGGCGGCGTTTCGACGAAATCCGATTCGAAGTCTCTTATCCAGCTGATGCACCCAAGGGGTCATTCGATGGTGTTCACACAATGGAAGGCTACGACGACCCGTGGCGGTACGTGGTCCACGTCCCGGAGACTTATGATCCGGCCAGGAAGATCGATCTGCATGTCTATCTGCACGGAGGAGTGCAGTACTCCACCACGCGCCTGTCGAACGTCAAGAAGCGGCGACTGAAAAAGCTCAGAGTGGAGGGCGCGATCTCCGTGTACCCCACCGCTAGGAATTCCGCCAAGTGGTGGTACGAATCCCAGTCGAAAAACATTCCCGAAATCATCAAGATCATAAAGCGTCGCTACAACGTGGACGACAATCGGGTGTTTCTCCACGGGCTATCCGATGGCGGTGGCGGTGTTTACTACTTTGCATCCCACGCGCCGACACCGTTCGCTGGCTTTATTGCTCTCATCGGCTCGCCGCATGTGCTTCGGGAGAAGCACAACGTTTTCGGGAAGACGTTCCCTGGGAATTTTGTCAACAAACCCATCTTTGCGGTGAATGCGGAAGACGATGAGTTCTTCCCCGCCTCGACGGTAGAGGGCATGTTCGAGGCGATAAATGCTGGGGGTGGAGACGTTACCTTTCACGCAGTGACGGGCAATCACTTCGGCATGCCCTGGCTTGTGCAGAAGAAGAAGGCGTACGAGAGTTTTGTCGCAAACTATACGCGCAACCCCTATCCCGACCGGCTGTATTGGCAGATCGACAAGCACACTCCCTTTAATCGTATTCACTGGCTTATCGTGAAGGATACAAACAGTGTCGATTCCGAGAGTGCTGTGCTGGTGGAGAAGACGGGCAACACGGTGAATCTCAGCTCAAAGAACGTCTCTGGGCTGACGCTATTGATCTCGCCGGATCACTTCGATCTCAGCAAGCACGTCCAGGTGTGGGCGAATGAGAAGCTGGTTTTCGATCAGCAGGTGGTGCCTGAGGTGCAGATTCTCGACAAGTGGTTCGAGATCGATGGGGATCGCAGCATGTTGTTTGCTCATGAGCTCCATCTGGACGCACTGGGAGGTTGATCAGCTCGTCCTGAGCGTCCAATTAGCGAAGCGCCTTGCGGGCTCCTTCGTGCCCGCTGCGCGACGATTCCCTCTGCAAGCTGACTACTCTGAATTTGCGTCCAGCACCGATCTGACATACTATTAGCTTACATACACAGCATGTAAGGGTCTCGTATGGATACTGGTTTTGAGCCCTGGCATCTCTGGATCATTGCCGGAGTTTGCCTGTTTATTGGTGAGGTTTTTATCTCCGGCTTCCTGCTTGCAAGCCTTGCGGTAGGGTGCCTGGTCGCCGGACTGGTTCAGTACCTGACCGGCGACATGGCCTTCGCAATCGGTGGCTTCGTCGTCGGTGCAGGAGCTTCTTTGGCGCTCATTAGACCTTACCTGGCTAAGGCCCTGGGGCCGGAAGAAGAGTCGCGATTTGGTGCCGCTGCAATGATCGGCGATGTCGTGACCGTTTCAGATGCGGGAGATATTGGGGGCACCCTTAAAGCCCGTTATCGCGACACCGTTTGGTCCCTGCGTTCCGATCAAGATCTTTTCGAAGGAGACGAGGCAGAAATCATCGCCGTCGATGGCGGCACCCTCGTCGTTAAACCACGCTAGGAGGAGACACCATGATTGATGCAATTACGATAATTTTTGCTTTTGTTGCCCTGTTCGTCATTGTCCTGACGGTCAAGGGTATTCGCGTTGTACCCGAGCGTTCTGTAATGATGATCGAGCGCCTGGGTAAGTTCAGCCGGCAGCTCAATGCGGGTTTGAACCTCATCATCCCCATCATTGATTCGCCCAGAAAGATTCCCGTGCGCACAACGATTCGCGACGAGGTGGGCAACAAGTATCACCAGGTCACCATGGAGACGAGTCTTGATCTGCGTGAGCAGGTTTATGATTTCCCAGCCCAGCAGGTCATCACCAAAGACAACGTGGGCATCCTCGTTGATGCGGTGGTGTACTTCGCGATCATGGAGCCCCAAAGGGCGACCTATGAAATCGCGAACCTCCCCCTCGCGCTCGAGACGCTGACCCAGACCACGCTGCGTAACGTGATCGGTGAGATGGATCTGGATGACACTCTCTCTTCCCGTGACACCATCAATGCAAAGCTGGTTGAGACCATCGACCAGGCTGCCAACGGCTGGGGTGTAAAGGTGAACCGGGTTGAAGTGCAGGACATCACCCCACCGCAGGATGTAACCCAGGCCATGGAACAGGTGATGAAGGCTGAGCGTGAACGCCGTGCCAACGTCACCGAGGCTGAAGGCTTCAAGAAAGCGGAGGTACTTCGAGCGGAAGGCCAGCGTGACGCACGTATCGCTGAGGCCGAAGGTGAGAAGGTCGCTCAGTTAAAAGAAGCCGAAGGTGAGGCAGATGCGATCCGTGCGGTCGCCAAGGCCAAGGGTGAGGAGCTCCAGATTCTGTCTGCGCACCTCGGTCAGCAAGGAACGGCGGATTACCTCGTCGCGCTCCGCTATATGGAGACGCTGGATAACATGGCGAAAAACGACAATGTCGTGTGGATGCCGCACTCGGCAACAGAAGTTGGATCCATGATCGGCGGTTTCAAGAAGCTGATTGAGAGTCAGCCCGTGCCAAGCGGTGGAGTTGCCGGTACGAACTGATGAAGGCAACGCATCCCGGAAAACTCATCAAACCACTGGTGCTGGATCCCTCAGGGATCTCCCAGTCGGAACTGTCGCGGCGGCTGGGATTTAACCAGCCGCAGCCCGTTAACGAACTCATCAATGGAAAGCGGGGATTTACGCCGAAGATGGCGCTGCTCTTTGATCAGGTGACCAAGGGAGCCTTTCCGGCGGTGTTCTGGCTGACGGCGCAAACCCTGTATGACGCGCAAGCGGCCAAGGATGGTTTTCAACCCGCTCGAAGATTTGTCGTCGATCCCGTCACGATCAAGCAGGACGCCGAGGAGCTTGCCAAGGACGCTGACAGTGAGGAGTTGCTGAGTATCTCCTACAAGTTGATTGGCCTGTCTGAAGACGAGTGATTCCTCAGCGAGCCGCGGCGATTTGCCATTAGCCGACGAAGTGGTTCCAAGAAGTAGACGGGTTCCTTGGCGTCTTTACTGTTAGCAACTACTTTTGTTACAAAATACCCGTGAACAACCAGCTACCCATTGCTTTACACATCGTTGGATTCCTAACAGCGTCAAAGGGGGCGTCTCTGACATCGGAAACAATGGCTGCTGTTTATGGGACCAGCCCAGTTGTTGTGCGGCGTGTCCTCAGTAAACTGAAGCAGGCGGGGCTGGTCGCCACCCAGCGCGGGGCGAAGGGCGGAAGTGTGCTAGCGCAGGAACCTTCGCAGATCAGCGTTCGGCAGGTGTTTGAGGCTGTCCGTGAAGAAAAGCCCGTGCTGCCAGAGTATTCGACAAAGTGCTCAGGGGCCGTTGCGCCGGTGCTTGGAAACTACCTCAACGAGCTGCTTGCGGAGGCGGAGGAAGCCTTGTTGAAAAAGCTTGAGCGCGTCACCGTCGCCGAGATGGATCGAACGGTTCGCAGAAGGATCATGAATGCGGTCAAAGACCAGCCCTGAGGCCGGGTTTTTTTTGGCTTTAATTGTAACTATTTAAATTACATTAAGGAGTTCCCATGACAAATGCACTGCACGTAGAAGTGCCACAGCCGGCAAAGATTCTGCTTCGTATTGCCGCGGTTCTTTGGCTTATCTGGGGTCTTGTACACGCCTTCGCAGGTGTCATGACCATCGTTCTAGATACACCGCAAGCGGTCGCGGGAATTGCCGATGCGGTTGCACCTGCAGCACTGGATGTCGACTATCCGGCAGCCGCGGGCGCAATCATGAACCAGCACGGCTTCAATCTTCTGTGGATTGGTTGTGTCACCACGATTTGCTCGATCTTTATCTGGCGCGCTTCGGCGCCCGCTATTTTTATCGCGGCGCTCACGGGCGGCCTGGCAGATATCGGGTATTTCGTCTTTCTTGATCTTGGCGGATTCGTGAATTTCGCACCCGGTACCGTGATGACAATTTTCTCGGCGACAGCCATAGCAACAAGCTTCTACGCTTATTTTGGAAGTTTGCGAACTACCTGATACGTGTACTCGGCTCCAAACTCCCGCCACCCATGACGCCTAGCTCAGGAAGATAACAATATGGCCCACCTTAATATGCCTCCCGAGCGGGAGTTCGGCTGGGAACTCAAATCGATAGAGAGCGCCCGATTCGCTATCCATGAGCGCTCAAACGGGCAGTTTTGCGTCGTTCTTAATCACGCGCTGCTCCGCGGCGTTACCGCGAAGATGCTCCACTGGTGGTTTCTGAACTTCACCAACCTGAGGGTGACCCTCGAAGACATCCGTGGCTATGAGGGGCAAATCGTACCGGCCTACCTTTTGTGGCACCCGTCCGATCATCTGGCTGCGACGCTATCAGGCCCGTTGGGCCCCGGGTTCACCGCCAAGGCCGGGGCGACCATCGAGATCAAAGAAGCAATGCAGTACTCGAAGTTTGGCTGGAAGTACCCGGTCAACAATAAACTCCGCATCTTCTACTGCGGATCAGATGGTTGGGCGATGGGCAAAATGCTTCCGTTCTTCGGTCCGGTGATGATGCTTCGCATCCACTTCAAGGACGTCTACGAGGGCGGCGAGCTTGTCGGCGTGCACTACCATTATGAGATCGTCATTGGTGTTAGCAGCGACAGCGCTATTGGCCGGTTGATCAACCGGCGTATCGCAAAGCACTTCTCGCCGGAGTTTTTCGAAGCTTGGCAAACCCACAATGTGATCGAAGTGGGCACCTTTGAGAATTTCCTACCGGCACTGTTTGATCAGCGAGATCGACTGGAGAGCCTGTCCTATAGCAAAAGCGCCAATACCGCGTTATCGCCAGAAGGACAGCAAAGTTTCGACAATGCACTGTTCCTGGAACGGCTTGAGGGCTTTAAGGAGGCGGCCGATCCCCATGAGTATCAGGGCTTCTTGAAGCCAACGTTCTTGGGCTAACCCTGCCACGAAAAATTCCTGTTTTCGGCCGCATTCGGTCAGAAGACCTCCCATACGCAACCGGCGCATCAACAGCTGATGGGATGGTCGCGGCGGCACAAGCACTTAGAGTCGAGCTTTCGCAACGAGGTTTCAGAACAAGCATGCGCCTCTGAAAACTGCAGCAAACCCGTTACACTCAATCCAAGAGCACGACATACGTTCACCGGTTGATTTCGGAGTTAGGCGTGGATTTCGGGCCACTGGCACAAGGAGCGGGAGTCTTTGACCTGATCGCGACTCGACTGGGTCGCGCAGAGTCCGAGATGGAAATGCTCACCGATGTGATGGAGTTCTTCTCCAGCTGCGGAATGCGGTTGATTAGTTTTCATCACCTGCCGCCGCCAGGGGCAATCGATTACACCAATCAACTCACTATTGTTGCGCGCGGGTTTCCGAAAGAGTGGGTCGCGCGGTATGAAAGCGAACTTTACCGAATAGACCCGATACCCCGACGCGCCCTCAACTCCACGCATCCTTTTTTTTGGAGTGAGGCGAAAGATTTTGCCGGCCTGACGAAGGAAGAGCTCTATTACCTCTCAGAACTCGATGCCCAAAATCTGGGTGATGGTCTGGCAATACCTGTTTTTGGGCCCCACGGTCGATCGGGTTATGTAGGGCTCGGTTTTGGCCCCGACGCTACTAATCCACCGCCTGAGACCGTTGGTCTTCTGCACGCTATTTGCCAGGTCGGTCATCTGCAGTACTGCCGTATGCTCTACGAAGACACGCGTTCGAAAGCCAGGCTGTCACCACGAGAGGTGGAGATACTCCGCTGGATATCCCGTGGTAAAAGCAATGCGGTGATCGCCGAGGTTTTAAATATCTCAGAGAACACGGTGGATACCCACTTACGACGTGCGTTCAGCAAGCTGAACGTGCATGACCGCGTAACGGCGGCGCTGCGTGGAGTGGCACTCGGCGTTTTGTGAGCTTTCGCAGGATCTAGTCGGCTTATCCGTGGGGCAACCAGGCTACGACACTAGTTCCGCCATCGGCACCATTAGACACGTACATGTGCCCCCCTGCGCGTCGTACGATGTTGTTTGCAGCGGCAATGCCCGTACCGTGTTCAGTGTCTTGGGCAAAGTGCTTGAGGCTAGCATTGATCGAATCGAGTAAGTCCATCGACATCCCTTTGCCATTGTCATAGACCTCCAATGCAACCAGACCGGCGTCACAATCCTCGGTGTCTTGTTCGTCACAGCAAGAGCAGGGTTCCCGCTCTAAGTTGATTTCAACGCGATCCGCCTCCGCGTCTCGCGCATTCACAACTAAGTTCATGAGAAGGTGCTGTACGGCGGCCACTGAGATTCGTACGGGCACGTTCGAATCTTGTTGATTGAATATCACACCCATTTCACGGCCAGCCAACGAACGGATCAGGTCTTGAGACTGCGACAAGGTCTCATCGATGAACAGCGGTTGTTCCCAGAAGCTGTCCATGTCGAGTAACTCGTCGGCCAGATCCGAAGCGGCTAGGACTAGGCGACGAACGTCCACCAATGCTGCGGCAACGGCATCGCGTAACGATGAGGAATCGATGGAATCGATCTTCTTGCCCATAACTTCCGTTAATGTCGATAGGCCATGGGATAAACCGTGTGTATAAACATCGACCGCGTGCCTCCCTTCATCACGATCTGCTGCTTGTAGCTTGATTGCATTAGTCACGTCGAACACCAAAAAAAGCGCCCCCCATGTCGAGGGAGCGCCACAAAAATAGTTAGAGGGGTTTCAAGTGGCGGATGACGCCCAGTGCGGACCGCGCTTTCTCGCAAAGAAAATACGAGTTGACTCGAATTACGCCGCATAATGTAGACCCTATACGCTCGGAATTCATGTCACGCAGTTGGGTGACAAAGGTCTTCTTGCTCAAAGGAGCGGATTGGTTTACTGCCATCGGGGGTGTTCTCGCCAGATTTAGCCGTAAGGGCGGAAACTCGCTGTCGATGGCAATCGCTAACGTTTTTTTAATCTCTGCTACCTTTGATTGCAGTTGTCGGCTCCTCAGCCCTTTACTTGGCCGCTAGGCGGATCCTGGTGCTCAAATTTCGAAGGAGGTCCAAGATGTTTAGTCGTTATGGGTTGGTACTGACGTTAGCGGTATCCGCTGGCGTCACCGCAGAAGATTCATGCTGTATCGATGCAGACATCGCAGCGGCTTTCCCCCAGCTGGGCACTTACAGTCGCAGCCTGCCAGGCACCTTCCCCCTGGAGCTAAAGGACTCTCGTTTCGAGTTTGTCGGTAGCAGTTTGATGCGCGATGGAGCCGTAGTGAGCGTGGCCTGGAAGAGTGATCTGCCTCCTGTCGAGGCCCGTGCCCTTGTGGCCGATGCTGTCGAAAACCAAGGCTGGCGAATTATCCCGACTGATGAAGATTTAAAACATCGCTATCAGCGTGGATTTGTATCGCCGCGGCAATCCCCTTTAGATCAGTATCAACAGTTCTGCCGTGAGCGCGATGGCCAGCTGAGTATCCGCAGCCATTCAACGGATATGGGAACATTCACCACCGTTTCCGTCGTTGCTTTTCGCGGTCTTCGCGATTGTGATGAGCTTATGACTGCGCAAGGCGGTGTAAGCCCGTGGCGTCAGGGTCTGATCCGGCTATTGCCAAGACTGGAGCTGCCTGAATCGGTCGACATGCCTGGCTACGGAGGGAGCGGAAGTGGCGGCGGTTCTGATGACGCGCATGCGTCGATCTCTTTGGAAACTGATGTTTCGTCACAGACGCTAATGACGTCGTTTAATGAGCAAATGGTGAGCCAGGGCTGGCATTTGGATGGCAGTTTTCAGGGTGGTGTCACCTTGGGGACGAGCTGGGTGCGTGAGGTCGATGGACGTATGCTGGCGTGCATCCTCACAGCAGCGTCGGGTGAGGAAGATCGTGTCCGTCTTAGGATGCATCTAGAGCCGTTATAGCGCACTGGGGATTCCTGTCTATACTGCTGCATCACTCCCCAGCCTTCTGTCACTCCATGAGGCGGCCATGTCCAGGTTATTCACGCTCTGCATTGCTCTCACACTCTTTTCACACGCGGCTCACAGCGAGTTAAGGCTTCAACATGTAACGCCGAGCGTCGACGTAACAAATTTGGCGAGTTCCATGGGAGTTCGCGTTACTACCTTTGACTTCGAACCAACCAATCCTTATTGCCTTCAGATCGTTGTCGAGGAGCAGCGGGAAGATGAAAAAGCGACTCGACGCGATGCTGGGACGAGTTGCGGTTTGGGGAGACCCAGTCGCTTCACCATACACCAGCATCTCGAGACCGATCCCAGCCTGACCTTCTTTACCAATGAACTGAGCGACGGAACGGGTGGTGGTAGGGGGTTTAAGCTTTCCGTAGCCGGCCAATCTGTGGCCGCTTGGCACACGGGAAGCCCCGAGGAGAACCCGGTCCTGGTCGATGGACGGGAGGTGAAGGTTCTAGAGCTATCAACCCGGAGTCATTCCGGGGATTGGAGCAATTTTTCGGTGTTCGTAACTCTTAGGCCCAATCAAAACGCCGTAATTGGGTCTGGCGGATCGGCAAATTACTGATGAGCGTTGGTCCAGCTGCAGGTGTTTCGCCACACGTAAGGCGAGACATCTTTTCCGGCGAGTTTCTACGATATAGGACAGCGACGAGTATCAATGCCGAACCATGAAGACGTCTCCTGCCCCCGCTGCGGGTCGGTGTTTCAGTGCAAGGTTGGATCGATAACGATCTGTCACTGCAGCGATGTCAGTCTCTCGGATTTGCAGAAGGCGTACATCAGCGAGCACTGGGACAGCTGTTTGTGCCCGCAGTGCTTGTTCGACATTCAGGCAATGAACCTCACTTTTGATGGGGATGACAACGGTCAGTTGGGGTTCGAGCCTTTTCCGATCGAAGGTTCAACCTTGAACTTCGTTGAGGCAGCGTCCATGACCCTTGCTGATGGAACATCGGTTGCAGCTTCTAAAGCGACTCCCGTGATCTCAGTCAAAGACAAATGAGCAGGTAATCTCTTAGTCGATCGCATCAAGCACCGGCGTGGGCCGCTTGTTTTCGTCGATGGCGACAAACTTGAACATGCCGCTGATCGCCATCGTCCGCCCATCCTGATACATGCTTTCCACCCAGACCTGCACACGAACTCGAAGGCTGGTGCGCCCGACCTCTGTAACGTCTGCGATGAGTTCAACAATGCTGCCGGCAGGCACAGGGTGTTCGAAGTCCACTCTGTCACTGCTTACCGTGACCAGACTCTTTCGGGAGAATCTGGTGGCCGAAATGAAGGATGCTTCATCCATCCACTGCAAAGCCGTGCCCCCAAATAGCGTGTCATGATGATTCGTCGTGTCGGGGAACACGGCTTTAGTGATACGCGTTTGGGAAGCGGCTTTTCGACTATCGATTTCGGATTCGTTCATGGGTCCCCTTTGATCTTGAATTACGCCCTGCGGGTGCAGGAGTGTATGGGTGATATGTTAGATCAGGTAATCGACTTTCGAGCGTATCTTCCTTGCCAGGGCTAGCATGAATACACCAGCACACCTGCTTGTCGGTGCGGCGGCATTCGCAAATGCCGATAAACGCCGGAGCCTCTTAGCGGCTTTTGGCGGTGCACTGGCGCCCGATCTTTCGCTCTATCTATTGGCCGGATGGCACCTTGGAGTTCTGGGAACGTCAGCCCAAGTCGTATTCAACGAACTCTACTTCTCAGAGGCGTGGCAGTCTGTCTTCGCCATCGATAACTCCATTTTTGTTTGGGTAGGCTTGCTGTTGCTGGGGGTGTACCGCCAATCCGCACTGCTAAAAATCTTCTCAGCATCCGCTCTGTTACATGTCGCGCTCGATTTCCCCCTCCACGCCGGGGACGGCCGTCCGCACTTCTGGCCTCTGACGGACTGGGTTTTCGATAGCCCAATCAGCTATTGGGATGACCGGTTTTACGGCTGGTTGGTGGGCCCTGCAGAACTTCTGCTCGCCGCCTTATGCACGGTGGTTCTACTACTCAGATATCGCAGCGTTCTCACGCGCAGTACCTTCCTAGCGCTGTTTACCCTCGAGGCTGCATCCAGTGGTATCTGGGTGCTGTTTTTCTGAGCAGGCCAGTTCGCTGGGGAAGTGGTGCCCATTTACTCCCGCATAGTCCGCGTGGCAGATTGGGGCGATAACTGGCGACGCCGGAGAGTTCGATGACAAAGACACGCCGAGACACGCTGAAGTTGGGCGGGCTAGGACTGGGGGCGCTCGCACTCTCTGGTCTGACTGCTCGCGCGATCGCTGATGGCCATAGCAGCATCCCCAAGGCGAAGAAGCCCTTGAATATTCTCATCCTCGGTGGAACGGGCTTTACCGGACCGTTTCAGGTTCGCTACGCGCTGGCTCGTGGTCACCGGGTCACTATCTTCAATCGCGGTAGCCGTTCTCTTGATTGGCCAGGCCCCGTGGAAGAGCTGGTTGGTGATCGCAATGACGGTAATCTGGACGCGCTCAAAGGCCGCAAGTGGGATGTCTGCATCGATAATCCCACCACACTACCTTTCTGGGTCCGCGATGCTGGTGAAGTGCTGAAGGACAATGTCGACCACTTCGTCTTCACCTCGACGCTATCCGTTTACAGCTCCAACGCAGTAATCGGCGCGGATGAAACCGCCGCAACTCTTGAGTACACGGGTGAAGATGCCATGGCTGAAACCATGGCATCGCTACGCGCCAACCGGGGTGGGCTTTATGGGCCACTCAAGGCCGAGTCTGAGCGCGAAGTTGCTCGGTGGTTTCCGGACCAGAACACCATCATCCGCCCAACCCTGATTGTTGGGTCGGGCGATAAGACCGATCGCTTCACCTACTGGCCCTTGCGGATGGCGCGGGGCGGCCAGGTGTTGGCGCCTGGCGACGGTAAAGACCCGGTGCAGATCATCGATGCCCGTGACGTGGCTGAATTCACGATTCGCATGGCTGAGTCTCAGATTGGCGGGGCTTTCAATGCCTGCGGTCCTGACTATCCGTTCACCTTTGACGCCATGCTCCACGGCATCCGCGCCGTAATCGGTGTGGCCGCAGAGCTGAATTGGGCGCCGGCAGATTTCCTTGCAGAGCAGGGTCTCAACCCCTGGTCGGACATGCCGGTGTGGGTGCCGCGCCAAGGTGAGTTTGCAGGCTTTAGTACCTGGTCTAACGCTAAGGCGATTGCTGCAGGAATGACCTTCCGACCTTTCGCAGATACCGTCACCGCGACGCTGAAATGGTTTCAAGATCAGCCAGCAGAGCGTCAGGCCGAGATCCGCGCAGGTATTAGTGCGGAGCGAGAGGCGGAGGTGCTAGCGGCGCTGCGGGCCGTCTAGCGAAACCGGCACCTCATCGAGCCTGCACCTGATTCCGACCGGCTTTCTTGGCCCGGTAGAGACAATCATCCGCTCTCGCATAGAGTGACTCCGCCGTGTCATCGGCTGTGGCGGCAGTGAGACCGGCGCTTAGCGTGATGGGGACGGGGCGGTTTTCGTAGTGAAACTCACTGCTCTCGACAGAGCCTCGAATGGTCTCCAATACTGGGCCAGCTTGCGCTCGACTCGTTGATGGGAGAAGTAACACAAACTCTTCACCGCCGACTCGAAACAGTTGATCCGATGCTCGAATTCGATCCTTTATTACTTGGACAACGAGCTGCAGGGCCTTGTCGCCAGCGCTGTGGCCAAAACCGTCGTTCACTCGTTTGAAGTGATCGATGTCTAGCACCGCCAGTACAAACTCGTCCCCGTGGCGGGCAGAGCGGCTCAGTTCCCGCGCTATCGCTTCATCATAAGCGAGTCTTGATCCAGCGCCTGTGAGTGGATCGGTCAGGAGCTGCTCGCGATTTTCCTGCAGGGACTGCCGCAATGCGCGGCTTTCGTCTTCCATGCGGCGCACGCGATTCTGGAGCGAGGTCACTCGCGCTTCAGCGGCATCAAAGCGCCGCTGATCCCGTTCGAGAAACTCTTTCATCCCATCGCGAAGCCCCTGCAAAGACTCAGAAACGTTTCTCTTGAGACTGTCGATATCCGACTCTTCCTGAATATGCGTACGGATGCGCTCGATCCCGGCCTGCATCGCGTTACTGAGCTCTCGGGTATCCGCATGACCTTCTGTCAGGCTTTCCTGCTCTTCCTCTAGCGCGCTGGTGAGTTCGCCTAATTCCTCGCCTATCTGCTGAACAAGCGCCTCGAGCTCGATCTTTTCTCGGGTAATTTTTTGGAGGGCTGAGCGGACTTCTGCGAGAGCTCGATTGAGAATCTGGAGTGGCTTGTAGTTTCTTGAGTTCAGAACTGACTCGCGCAGCGTCGCTAACGAACCGCCGCCCGGTTCCAAGACAGCCACCTCATCGATCAGCGCAATGAGGAGTTCCTCTGCGTCCACCCCGGCCGCCGTTTGAACGCTGGTTGTCGATGTAAGAGATGGTGGGGGAGGGGGCGAGGTCGGAGGCGACTTGATTTCGCTACTATCGAGTTGCCGCAGCGCGTTCGCTAGTTCCACAAGCGCACTATCGAGCTGTTGCAGGTCGCCTCTTTTGACGAGTTCCTGAATCCTCGAAAGCACAGGGTCGAGTTCTGGCGCAGCGCCTTCCGCAGCGATCGCTAGTCGGCTCACTGCGCGACGAAGCAATTTTTCGTTTGCTTCCCAGATGGCACCTTCTTCCAGGTACCGTCCTCTCCAATCCTCGTCTTTGCTCACTGGAGGTACAACTCCATTGTTTGGGAGGTCTTATAAAGCCTCAGCACTCGAACCGGTCCGCTACTGTGTAGTTGGTCCTATACATGCGAACCTTTACTGCACGAAATAGCCGCTGACGCGCCATACCCCATCGTCAAGCTTGGGTGTGACCGTCTCCACAGAGACCAGCCGGTTCTCAAAGTGCGTGCTGAACTTAAGCACAAGGTAGTGGCCATCAGGTGCGCCGAGCAGTTTCTTCGCTGGCATAGCACTCTCAAGATCGCGGGAAATCACGCCGCCAAGGGACTGCCTGACGCCGGCGACGGCTCCGCTCCACTGCGCGGCGGTGATCTTCGATTTAAACAGCTCGGACGCTTGTTCCCACGACGCTTCATATTCGCCTGAATCAACAAGGGCCAGCCATGCCCGCGCAGATTGTTCCGCTGACGCGTCGTCTTTGCTGTCCCCAAGACCGACCATTGGGGTAAGTAAGCAGGTAAAGAATATTGCCGTTCGAAACATGCGCGCGTAGTTCCTGGGCCGGGGAGGCCGCACAGCCTACTGAAATAAGACGGTTATGTGGAGGGGGTTACCAATAAGACATCAGCGGATCGCCGAGCTTCTACCCGACCAGAAACATCGTTTTGTGAGAGGGATACGTGGCTATGCCCATTTCACGCGGAAAAGTACCATGCAAATGAATAAGCCCCGATAATGAGTGCTTTGGATCGCTCTGTTAACTGACTATGGATTCGCAGGAGGCATTCCATAGAGCGGACGGACATGGTCCGGTACCAGGCTCATATCGATGGTGATTCCACGTTCTGCGCCAACGCGACCGACGATGGCACCAATCTGTGGCGGTGTTAAATCACTGCTGGCGGCAACTTCCATAGCAATAGCATCAAAGAAATCGTCGAACTCGCCCTTCGACGTTCCTACGAGCAAGGTTGCGTCATCATCTCCGCTGTTCCACATGGCGTGCGTCCCACCTCGAGGAAGTAGCACTAATCCCCCGGGAGAGATCGTTTTGATGTTGCCATCTGTCATAAACGTCACAGAGCCATGTCTTAGGTAGAAGAACTCGTCCTCGTGTGTGTGCCTGTGGGGCGGAGCGCCAGCGCTGTTCGCAGGTATCGTGACCTCGAACAGGCTGAGGCCCGCCTCGTTAGAGGCGGCGTCAGCCAAGCGTGTCGTGGGATGGAGAGGGAAATCAATCGGGTTCCCCTCACCTGCATCTAGCACCAGTGCTGGTTTGGGTTCAGTAGAAACAGTGGTCTGCTTAGCCACGCACAGTGGCGAACAGACTACGAGCGCCATAGCCGCCAGGCCAGCCTCAAAGTTGATGATCGGATTCCTCACTTCTTTTTCTCCCGGTTCTTTTTTTGGATACGGTGCGTGAGATTTGCTTGCGGCGCAAGTCATGTGAGGTTCCTTGAGCCAACAGTTTTGTCCATTGAAGTTGTTTCATCCTCGCTACGCACATAAACAACATCACCGAAGACGTTTCGATGCTGTATCGTCGGCATGCGCCAAGGGTCGGAAGGAATTTGGGAATGTTGCTACGCAGACTTGCGGACGCGATGAGGCGGCAGGACTGGTTTACAGTTCTACTCGAAATTTTCATCGTGATGGTCGGTATCTTCCTCGGCCTGCAAGCGAATGCATGGAACCAGTCTCGCATCGACCGAGCGGAAGAGGCTGTTTTCCTCAAGGCTTTGTACGAAGACATACTCGCGCTCGAGGAGAGCTCGAGTGCCCTTGTAGAGTTGCGTGTACAGGAGTTAGAGGCGATAGCGTCTGGCTCGGACGTATTGTTCGGTAAAACTGAGTGGCGTGAGCTCACAGAGTTCGAGTGCCACGCAATCTCAGCGTCGCATAGGCCCGGGATTATCGCCACAAGCTTGCCGTCGTGGGCAGCTCTGCGTGATGCGGGGAGAACCGGCATTGTTACTGGCCCAGACTTGCGACGTGATCTAGCAACGCTCACGCAAAAGCGGGAGTCGTTGGACCGCATCATGAGCGTGGCCGAGCAGGCGAACTCCGATCTTCTGTCGATGCACCCCAAACTTTTCCGGATGACACCCGTTCGTACAAAGCTCCCGGAAGCACCCGAGCGAATCTACTTCACCACCGAAGCGAGCTGTGATTCCAGGGCGCTGTCGCAGGATCAAGTGGCATTGACCCGACTTGCAGCGAACATGAACAGATTCAGTTCTGTGGTTAGTCGGTTTGGGATCATCCCCTGGGCGGAGCAGGTTAAGAAAACGCGACAGACTCTCGAGGGGATTCTCTAACCAACCTAAATCTGACTCGGCCTCATCGATCGTTAGCTAGTCGCAAATATTGCTCCCCAACGCGCTATCGAACCCGGCGATGATCGGGAAACGGTGTTTGGCGAGGGTGCTTTTGCCTTCAGTCTACGGGTTAGCACTCGCATCACGTAGAACGACAGGCCGAAACTCAACCGTGTATTCGTCATTGGTCAGCCAAAGCTCACCACCGGAGATCGTACACTGCAGGTTCATAGACGCGGCTGCCAGATCAGCCAGTGCGTCGCTCTCGGCGTCGCTAATCTTGTAGATCGTGAGATTGCGAAAGCGCTCTAGCGCGGTAGCGTTCTTATCCCACCACACGCTCACAGATCGTTCGCCGTACGCGTACAGCACCACCTTGCGCGCTCGACCGCAGGCCTTTCGTAGGCGGTCAGGGTTCGGTGTCCCAAGATCCACCCACAGTTCGATGTCTCCCGTGAGATCTTTCAGCCAGAGATCGGGTTCGTCATCTGTACTGATGCCTCGACCGAACTCAAGTCTCTCATCGGCATGCAGGGCGAAGGCGACCACGCGGAGCATCATTCGCGCCTCCGTCTCCGATGGGTGCCGGGCGACGGACAGATTGAAGTCACCGTAAACGTCGCTATCCAGATCGGAGACATTGAGGCGAACTTTGCAGATGCTGGATTTGAGTGCCATTTGTCGTGAGTCCGGGAATGCCCAAGGCAGGTAGAGTCGATTTGCAGTAAATGCATACCAGCCGCCCGATTATTCTTTCACGTTTACCTGGTCATCGCCCCAGTTTTGGGTGATGGGCTATTGCGGATAGGCGAGTTAAAGGGCCACGAAGATGGCAGTAAGAGTCGCGCGAACGCTTGATAGCGCCCATATATTGACGAATACGTGATCAATCACGTATTATGCACGTAAAACCGCGACACTGAGTCGAGCGAATAGATTTATGAATGCACAAGCTGAGAAAACGGCACAGGTCGTACACCGACTTCTGGATACAGCTGCCGCTCTGGAGAGAGGGTTAGATAATACTCTATCCCTCAGTCGCGGAGTCACGTTTAGTGAGTTTCGGTTATTGACCAATCTGCAAGACGCTAAACAAGGATTAACAAGAGTATCGCTGGCGAATAAGCTCGCGATGTCGCCCTCGGGAGTGACCCGTGCATTAAAGCCCCTCGAAAAGCTCGGCTATGTGACAACCGAGAAAAATAAGAGGGATGCACGGCAGAGTTTGGCAAAGCTGAGCCGAGGAGGGCATGCCCTGTTGGCCGATGTTGAACCTATCCTCACGGATTTCTACGAGGGTTTGCCGGTCGCTAGGTTGTCGGACAGCGAAACTGCCCAGCTTGAAGAAGGTCTCATTGGATTTCGGCGCAGCGAGCAATAGATGCGGGTCATTCGGACGCCACGGGACAAGAGCTGAAAAGAACGAATCTTGTCATGGCCGCCGAAAGCACCAACTGGGGCAATCCATGGGTTTGAACTGATGGCTTCATTCCCGCAGGCTTTTCTCATGCGTTCTTTTTATCGACGGTCCTTTGTGGCCTTCCTCTCCCTGTCATTGATGTGCTGCACAGCGGACCCCGACAGCGATGAGGCCTATTACACCCCCTCTCTCGTGCGGCAATTGATCGACATCAACACGCCGGAATCGCTGATGATGGCGTCGATGATGGTCGACTTGGAATGGGTTCGCCAGAACGACCCTTCTATCGAGCTGCCAAGTGCAGACGCCTTGCACCAAGAAGCTCTCCGGTTGGCGCCCAACGATGAGATGGTGGTGTCGCTGATGGGTAGACACTGTGAAGCGAGTGCGCCGCAAAGTGACCCTGTTGTGTGCAATGCGGAATGGGCGGAGAAGCTTCGAGACTTGAATCCTGACAACGGGTTCTACTGGGCAAGTCTTGCGCATTACCAACTTGCCGGTGGGAATCAGGACGCCGCGCTGGAGAGCTATCGAAGGGCCTCGTCAGCTCCGCACTTCTATATTGGATGGGGGGCTTATATTTATCGACTCTCAATGGCGTTGGATGAGGTGCTCCCGCTGGAGCAGACGTACTCCGTCGCATTCATCGTTGGGGCCTTGGCTACGCACCTCCCTGCCTTTCAAGACTTCACCAAAACATGCCGTGCGAAGGTCGATGACCCCCGTTGGCAGAAAGCGTGCCTCGAACTGGGGGAGAGCATGGAGAAGAATGCGCAGACGCTGATCGCAAGGACGATGGGCTTCCCGCTGCAAAGGATTGCCTATGAAGCTGTTGATGACGATGAGGGCCTATCGGCGGTGAATGCACGAAAGGAAGCCTTTAAAACGATCGTACAACTACAAAACGACAGCTACGAGTGCCGATCGGAGGATCCCGAATGGATCGATGAATGGCTCGAAAGCATGCGTGACTACGACGAGATGGAAACGATGCGAAGGATGAGTGAGGTGGAGGCCGGATGTTGAGCCAGGCTGTTGAGCCGCGTCATCCCTTTCGCGCACATCGTAGTCTTTTCATTACAACGCCCATCGTGGTTTCGAGTACGCTGCGGCCTTAAGAACCACTGAGATACCCGAGACATGCTTCCCACGGTCTTTGCCTTCCGTCCTCTTTTTTATGCGGCCCTAATTCTTCTGAATCTGCTGTCGGCTACGGTCGTTGCGGCCGATGAGCCTGACGTCGATGCATGGCGAGAAGATCTTGAGGTTTACGCAAGAATGCTTCGCGAGAATCACATTGACTTGTTTCACTCGCTTCCAGAGGCGGCCTTTGATCAAGAGCTCGCGCGCATCAGCGCCACTCTGCCGCAGCAATCGACTAATGAGATCCTGGTGGATCTCATGACTCTGACTGCAAGCATTGGCGATGGCCATACTTCGTTGCCACTTTGGAGTGCGTCCCTCGCCAGATTTCCCATTGAACTGAAACGACTTGATCAGGGGTTGTTCGTTGTCGGCACTACTGTGGAATATAAAGACCTCCTCGGCAGCGAGCTTGTCTCAATCAATGAAACGTCCGCCGAAGCGTTGTATCAACGGTTTTCTGCACTCGCACCCTTCAGCGAAAACCCCTACTCCACGGCAGTTCGCGCCGCGCGTTACTTGCCGGTGGCAGAGTTGTTGGATGGGCTCGGCGTGATCGATGATCTCGCCTCTGCGAATTTTACTTTCTCCGTTGGAGACACGCGTTCAACCCGCGTCATACAGTCTGAACGGGACCCGATGTTCACCGAGGTGCTGACCTATCGCGACGAAGATGCCTTCGATATCGAGGAGCGGATCGACGACGATTTCTGGTTTGCTGCATCTAAAGATCGCAACGGGGTCTACCTCAAGTTTCGCCGCTACCCCCCGCAGCGCAAGGTCGAATCCCTATCCGAGGACCTGCTGGCCTTCATCAACGAGCACGGTACGCAAAAGCTCGTAATCGACCTGCGCGACAATTATGGAGGTGACTTCTTTCTGGGACTTTTGCTAGCGCGGTACCTGGTGCTCGCTGATTCTATCGACTGGAAGTCCGGTGTATTCGTCTTGATCGACAACGTGACGTTCTCGGCTGCCATGAGCAACGCGGCGCAATACGCGCAGCTTCTGAACGCGCGGCTTGTTGGTGAGCCAACGGGAGCGGTGCCTTCCGGATACCAGGATATGGGGCAGTTCACCTTGCCAAACTCGAAACTTGAGATCACCTTTTCAAAGCGTCTTTACCACTTCAAGGAGGACGGTAAAGACGCCCTGTACCCCGATAAGTTGATCACGCATACGATCGCGGATTATGTGCCTGGCACCGATCGGCAGCTGGCATGGGTCCTTGAACGCATCGGTTGGAACTGAGCTTTAGGCGTTGCTAAGGCATTGAACTAGCGGTTGAAACACGCCCTGTCCCGGCGCCCTCCGTCATCGCGCTGATCGGCGTTGGACTCGTCGCAGTACCAATGGCTCGTCGCCGAACGGCAAGGAACTAGGTTCGTCCATTGGATTTACACCGTGCAATGCCCTTAGTTGTAGCTTTTAGCTGGTGAAGTAGGGCTGTTTGCCGTTGCTAAGGATAGTGAGTGCGGTCTTCTAGCTCTTCGTACGCCCTGAAGGAGAGACGTTCTCCCACTGCCTGCGGCGAGCCCCATGTCATGAGAAACGTGAGCGGCGAGAGCGCAACTTACTTACTGTTAGGGCAGCGACTCCACAAAGACATCGTTGACTATCCCAAAATAGGCAAACGCCTTGTAATCGATGGCGAGTCCGAAATGCTTTGTAACTTGCCCAGCGTCAAGGCTACGGACATCGACGCAAATCGACATATCAGCGGACCAGGCAACGAGGAATGAAGCGTGGCGCCGTAAGCACAGTTTTGCTGGGATCGACGACTATCTTGCTGGCGGTGGTCTCATCAAATGCGTTTGGTGCGGGTAATTGGTTGTATGTGTTGGTCTTGGCCGAGGTTCTCGTACTCGCGATTTTGTTCGCAGTTGGTATCTGCGGTATCGCCGTCGGCAGAGTCTATACAGGTATGCGCAATTCCAATTGATAGGACTCCGTATAGCCTTACTCGATTCGCGTCACCGTCGGAAGCTGCTTCATCATGACCGTAGCAGTGCCAGGACAGAGGCTAGAGAACTGCTCACTTTCTTTGATTCCCTGGGGCACGAATGCTCTGTCGATCTCGCGGAAACCGAGAGAGCTAAAGTATTGCTCCGCGGACTCGGTCAGTAAGTACACTTCCTCAACTCCTTCAGCTTGGGCGAGTGCCAGGAGCTCTTTAACAAGCTGTCGTCCTAATCCACGGCTGCGCGCACCCTCCACAGTGGCAAGTGATCTCAGCAGCGCCAGGCACCCCAGTCTCTCCAAGCCGCCGACAGCTTCCAGCTGACCCTCGCTTACGACCACGCGAAAAAGCGAAAGATCCAGTGTCTGCAGATCATCGGTTGGTAATCCGGAGCTTTCAAGCAACGCGGTGATTTGGACGAGATGCCTTTCTACTGGTGTATCCATATCTCTTCTCAAGTACTTATTTCGATTGTTTGATCGCAAGACAGTTACCTGCAGGCAAGCTTCGCGATGAGGCGGTTACCGTTCTCATTGCTAAGGCTCCTAGCCAGAGCCGTGCGCCCAACGTTAGAGCCTATTACTCCATGCAGCTAGCTGTTCTATCGTCAGGAACCAGTTTTTAGTATCGGGAGCACTGAGGCTATTAGCATGAGTGACATAACGGCATTAAAGCGGCGTAAACGTGCTTCGTTGCCCAGCTTCTTCTGCAGTTGCTCACCAAGCAGCGTCCACGCGCTTACGCATGGCACTCCTATTGCGACGAAAACAAACGCAACGAAAAGCACGGCAGAAAAGCTTGGTGACGGAACGAAAAGGCTAACGGAGGTCAGCGCCATAGCCCAGGCTTTTGGGTTTACCCATTGAAACAGCACCGCCTCTGTAGCGGTCATCGGCTTTGCCGAACTACCGGTGAGCGCGGCCATAGAAGTTGTGTTTGCGAGTCTCATGGCCAGATATCCGATGTATAAAGTGCACATCACTCTGAGGGCAGCGAGACTGGCGGGGTAGACTTCCAGCAGATTACCGATACCAGTGCCGACCGACAGAATCAGCAGAGTAAACCCAAGCTCTACACCTAGCAGGTGAGGTAGCGTTCGCTTGAAGCCAAAGTTCGCACCCGATGCCATAAGCATCAGATTGTTGGGCCCAGGTGTGATTGACGAAGCCGTGGCGAATAACACTAGCCCGGCAAAAAGTTCAAAGTTCATCCGACGCACTTATGGGAAGCTAAGGCGCACTATTCTTCGCGAATTACCGCGAAATGTGCTTTCTTTATTGCTCCTAAATCACTCAAATGTGCAATGAATGAGAAGCATTGATCTAAAAGACGAAAGAATATTGCAAACACTCTCGTCGGACGGCCGTATCTCTAACTCAGAGCTTGCGAAGCGAGTAGCGCTGTCACCATCGGCATGTCTGAGGCGGGTTCAGGAACTCGAGCGATCTGGAGTCATCCGGGGTTATAGAGCAATTCTCGATGCAGGGCGCTTGGGGCTGGGTTTCACGGCCTATGTCGCTGTGGGTATCGCTGATCACAGTAAGTCCTCGCAGAACGCGTTTGAAGAAGCGATTGCCAGATCGGAGGCTGTTAGGGAGTGTCACAATGTTACGGGTAACTTCGAGTATCTACTGAGAGTGGAATGCAGCGATCTGGCTGCCTACAAAGTTTTTCACGGCGACGTGCTGGGGCAGATTCCGCAGGTTACGTTGATCAACTCGTATGTTGTGATGGAGTCTCCGAAAGACTTGCGGGCGTAGACTTTCTTCAGTGCCAGGCTCGATTGTATGTACTCACAAACAACTCGATCGCGGTTGTCTTTTCGATGGCTGGCTGCTCGGACTCGCTGCATTCAGTCCTTCAATATTTCTGACCTTGCTGGCGGCAATCTGTTGTTAAGCTTGCGGGGCGTGAAGAGCTGCTTTCGTGGGCGCTAGCTTCAGTATTCTGGCTGGGTCGCCGTATGGAGTGGACAGCCAAAGTACATTTCGCTTTGGCAATGGGTGGCTACTTATATCTGGCCTTGGGCCCATACTAGCAGTGGCTACGATAGGTGTGTGCCTTGAGGCAGTTTTGAGCGGCATGGCTTGCGGGCAGAAGCAGTCGTCTAAGGGCGCTGATAAAATGCGGACTCTGCGATAGATCAGCTCCTGATATGAAAATTGTCTCGTTGAACGCTTGGGGTGGTGCAATGTACGACTCGTTCGCGAGCTGGCTGCCAACTTGCGCGGCAGATGTCCTCTGCCTTCAGGAGGTAACGTGTACCTCTGGCCTGCAGGGCTGGACGCGTTTTGATGACGGCGAAAGAGAGCTTCCACAGCGAGCAAACCTTTTTGCCGACGTGTGCGCTCTGCTGCCTAGCCATCAAGGAGTGTTTCTATGTAGCGACTCAGGTCCTGTATTTGACCGCGATGGGAACAGACACCAACAAGACTTCGGGCTCTCGGTTTTCGTTAGTGATCGGCTTCCCATAGTGGGTTCACAGTCTAGCTACGTGCGTGGCTCATTTACTGATCACGAGGATTGGTCTATATCTCATCGACCACGAATTGCGCACGCTATCCGAGTCGTAGATCGAATTGGTGATCGAAGCGTTACGATAGCTCACATGCACGGATTGCGTGATCCAGCTGGGAAACAAGACACACCCGCCCGCGCTACGCAGGCGGAAAAGTTTGCTGGCTTGATTAACGATACGAAATCAAAAGAGGACTTTGTCGTTGCTTGCGGTGACTTCAATCTTTTGCCCGACAGCAATACTTTCAGTGTTCTCGAAGACCGATGTGGTTTAGTGGATCTCGTAGGCACATCTGATACGAGAACGTCCAAGTACCCAAAGCAAAGCAGACACGCTAACTACATGCTTGTATCAAACAGAGAAGCGGTCAAAAACTTCTCGGCGCCGGCAGAGCCGGAAGTTTCCGACCATCGACTCCTCATCTTAGACGTTTGATATCGAACTCGGCTGCGGAAGCCGATAGCCCCCCGGGAGGAAGGTTGATAGCTATTAGCTGATACTGATCGCGGTTCTTGTAACTCAGGTGCTAGTTTTAGTAAGGCACCACTGCTGCTCGACGTGCGGCCACTTCCTCGCAGGCGGTGATGGGCTGCCTGCAGTACTTCACCCCCGTATGAGGCAACTGCCTTGTCGCGACGCTTGTCTTCTTCGGCGGACATCGGGTTTACTCTTTTAAGAGCGATACGAGAAGAGCCCAATGCCAGACTCAACCACATTACTAACCTACTCTTTGGTGGTTCTGGGCTTCGTTTTTATTCCTGGCCCTGCAACATTGCTTACGGTGGCACGGGCAACTTCATCGGGGACGAAAGTAGGTATCGCGACAGGCGCGGGGATCACGGTTGGTGATGTACTCCATACTTTAATGGCGGCGGTAGGAATCTCGGCGATAGTTGCCGCGTCCGCCACGCTTTTTGCAGTCGTCAAGTACGTTGGCGCTGCTTATCTCATATACCTCGGCTTAACGGCGATCTTCGCGAAGACATCGGTTGACTTGGGGCAAGGAAGTGTCCGGATCACAGCAGAGGACGCTTTTAAGCAGGCGGTCTTGGCGGAAGTCTTGAACCCGAAGACCGCACTTTTCTTTCTCGCATTTCTTCCGCAATTCGTCGTGCCTGAAGACGGCCCTGCTGTTCTCCAGCTAATTGTTCTTGGCGTTGTCTTTGCACTGATCGGATTCCTTAGCACGGTTGTCTTTTCGATCTCAGCAGGAGGTCTTGGGAATTTCCTCCGACGAAACCCAACGGTTCTAAAGTGGCAGGGCAAGGTCGTTGGCGGCATCTACTGCGGTCTAGGTATTCGTCTGGCGATGCAAGATCGTTAGGTGCCCGCTCGAAGCGGGCTAGTCTCTTTATCATTTCACATCGCCGCTCAGTTTCTTTGTGCGTCGAGCCTAATTTGAAGGGCGGTTATCGGTCGTCAGGGGAACTTTAGTCGGGATGCTTTTATATGGTGCCGGAGTCCGAGGCTCTGCCACCGCTTTGCCTCGGACCCCCAAACCATGCTCAGCTGCGCGCGAGCTTCCTGCGGGAAGTGGCGACGAGCAACCCCATCCCTAAAAGCGCGATCGTTCCGGGCAATGGAACCTGGTTCGTCGGGTTAACGACTTCACCCTCAAACTGAATCTCACTAATCATTAACCATGACGGGGATTGCCGCCCCTGGAAGAACGGTGCGCCGCCGCCAGATTCGTAGTCAAAGATCTGAAGATCCAGTGTTGTCGAGGTGAAGTTCACATCAAACGCATATGCTGCAACGGTGTTTTGAACAGGCGTCGCATTGGTTGATATCTCTGGCCCGGCATTGAAGCGGACTGCCCGTGGTGCGGATACACCGCTGCTATCTCTGGAGTTGTCGGCATGAAGGATCACTCGCGTGATTTTCACCAGGTCTGCGAAAAAAAAGCTGATAGTCGGGTTGAGGTCGAGCCATCCAACGTACGGGCCGTTTGCCACGCCGAGCTCCTCCGCGGCCCAAGAGTTCGCCGCAATATATCCGTCGGTAAGGTCACCCGTACCACCTGACAATGGATCCTTATCCACCGCTTGATTCCCAACGCCGTTGTAACTCTCATCGTGGTAAGTGTTTCCGCTATCGGATTCGCCATTGAGTGTTGTGTAGCTGTCTACTGTGAGTAGACCGGCGGATACGTTTGCGCTGGTTATGCATAAGCAGGCAGCGAACGCAGCGCCAATTCGGCTGATTCTGCCAGCACTATAGTTTTCCTCGCGATAGCAATGGTTGGAACGAAGGGTGCTTTTTAGTTTCAGGAAGTGCATCTTGTGCTCCGGTTAGTTTGTCCTGAAACAAGAAAAGGAACTTCTGTGCCACCGTCCAAAAGTTTCTCTTTATTGGGGCAGTTGAAGCCCTATTTATCCCACGCTCTCCCGCGTCTGAGTAAAAGTTCCTGACGTGCTCGCCCGATCAAACCTCGAATTCACCCACGGGAAAGAATAGCCCCTAAGCCACTGTTTCTGGAGGATTTTTCGCTCTTAAGAACCCAGGTGGCTCGCTCTGATGCGTCCGCCTGTCATAAACACAACGAACACATGGAATAAGATGATCGCTGATTCGGCAACGGGGCAGAGAGGTGATCACGAGTAGTTTTGGTTTGCGTCCATTGAACATCCTGGCTGTTCCCGCGCCCATATTGATACTGCTACTAGTGTCCTGTGGCGGAGGTGGTGGTAGTGATGGAGGCCCGGTCGTGTTGCCTCCCGCACCCAGTCCCTCACCAACCGGACTACTTGTTCCTGCAGCGGGCAGCGGCAGCCTTGTTGAAGCCTTTCTCCAAACACTACCCCAAAATCTGATTTCGGATGACAGCAGTGATTTAGGCGGTGGAGAAAGCGCCGCCCCACCGGCGCTCGATGCCGGCTCTGCCGGATTTTCAGCAACCTACAGGCTGGAGGTCGATGTCGATGAGCACGACATCCTCAAGTACGACGGCACTCATCTAGCGATAGCGCCGAGTCGCAGTGCTTGCTGCTTCTTTCCGGAGCCGTTCAGCGACGCTCCTGTTTTGATTCCTCCTCCCGACCAAGGCCCGAGAGCAATTCGGATTCTGCAGACGAATCCTGCCTCAGCGGAAGTTACCGAAGTCGGTCAGGTGCTTATCGACGAAGCTGATAGCGTTGAAGGCTTGTATCTGGATGGCAATCAACTGACCGCACTGAGCAGCAGTGCTTGGTGGGGTTACCACGGCGATGCCTTCTCGGAGGTCTCTCCCTGGGCAGAGCACAGTACGTCTGTTGCCGTCTACGACATCTCAGACCCGACGAGTGCTGCGATCTCCTGGCGTCTCGACTTGGAGGGTGCCTTGGTTTCCAGCCGACTAGTCGGCGATCAGTTATTGGTGATTGGGCGTCACTTCCCGAGTATCGACGGCTTTACCCTTAGCCCCGCAAGCGATGAGGAGCGCAGCGAAAACCAGGCGATTCTCGATGGTCTTACTGATGAAGTACTACTTCCGCGCATCCGCATTAACGGGGAGGTTGTAACCGACGCGTTATCGACGAGCCAGTGCCTAGTTACTGATGCGGAGCATCCTAACGCCGCTGAAATCTCGGGTAGCCCGGTGTTCACGACGCTTCTATCAATCGATTTGGCATCGCGAAACCTTGACGACGCGGTTTGCTATACCGCTTCCGCTGACGGCGTGTACGTCACAGCAAGATCGCTCTATGTGGCACAGAGCGTTTTTGAAGGGCCAGGAACATCGGAAACCATCGTGCATCGATTCGCACATGGCGACGAGCTCGCGTACCGGGGGTCTGGCCGTATGCCTGGACGCCTCACCTCCCAGGATCAGATCGACTTTCGTTTAAGCGAGTTGAACGACCAGCTCAGACTAGTCACTACGGAGTTCACAGGGGATGAAGACGACGCGTTCGATCATCGGGTGTTTATGTTCGAGCAGGACCCGGCGGCGCCAGAGCTGCGGGAGGTCAGCCGCTTGCCCAACGATGCTCGCCCCAGCCAGCTTGGTAAGCCCAATGAGGATCTCTACGGAGTGCGATTTCTCGGGGAAAGAGCGTACCTCGTAACCTTTGAGCGTATTGACCCGCTTTACGTGCTCGATCTATCCGACCCCACCGATCCCCGCATCGCGGGAGAGCTTGAGCTCCCGGGTTTTTCTGACCTGCTCCACCCCGTGAGCGAAGATCTTCTTCTTGGTTTGGGTGACGATGGCAATGGACGAACGAAGGTAGAGCTCTTCGACGTAAGCGTGATGTCTGATCCAAGATCGCTGGCCTCAGATGTACTCGGCGAGGATGCGAATTGGTCATGGAGTGAAGCGAGGTATGACCGTCGTGCATTCACTTATTTAGCGGGAGAGCAGGTAGATCGGTTTGCGGTACCGCTCCGCGCTGGGGTTGAAAGTGAGTCGGGGTTCATCGAAAGCAATCGACTCTATCTGTTCGAGGTCGACAAAGCGGAGCAGCCGGCACGCGCTTCGCTGGCCGGCGTTGGCGTGCTGGCCACTGATGATCTCCCGTACTTCGGAGAGTCGCGCTACCGGAGTGTGATTGATCAAGATGCCGTTTACTTCTTGGTCGGCGAGTCTATTTGGACGACGTTTTGGTCTGAAGCGAGTCAGAGCTTCGGGCCTTTTTGAAAACTGAAAAATTCTCGCGGGCGCTCGATGATGAAAACACAGAGTCAAACACTTGCCGGGCAGTTCATGCGTACTCGAGAAGTCGCGGACCAGGCCTGGCTAGTCAGCTTTATGGATTACGACTTAGGATTTTTTGACAGGTCGTTGACCCTAGTAGAGCCCGTCGGGGACAACCCCTTCGCTCCAAAAGTGTTACCCATGCGCTCGGAATAAAATGGGTACCATGCGCCCGGAATGGACAATCCGAAAAATGGTGGGCCCAGTAGGACTTGAACCTACGACCAATCGATTATGAGTCGACTGCTCTAACCAACTGAGCTATGGGCCCGTAACGTGCGAGGAGCGCGATTATAGGTGCAAAGCTGATAGATCGCACAGCTTTGCGTGCTAGGCGCGTTCGTCCAGTTCAGCCCAGCGATCCATCAGGGTCTCGATCTTTTCGTTGATGGTGCTGAGCTCTTCCAACGTTTTCGCGACCTCTTTTTGATCGCCGGCGTAGAAGTCTGGGTCACCGCTTAAGGTTTCCATCTCTTCCTGCCTGGCTTCCAGTGCTTCTATCTCGCCGGGCAAGGCCTCTAATTCCCGCTGCTCTTTGTAGCTGAGTTTTTTCCTCTTATCAGGCGCGGCCTTCTTTGCGGGTTTCGGTGCGGTTACTTCGGCAGGTTTTGATGTCTTGGGCGAGTTGAGGCCTTCGAGGGGCTGGAGCTTTCCGCCTCGAGCTTCCCAATCACTGAAGCCGCCGGCGTGCTCCTCCACCGAGCCGTCGCCCGGTAGCACCAACAGGCTCGTGATTACGTTGTCCATGAACTCGCGGTCGTGGCTGACCAGCAGCACGGTGCCTTTGAACTCCACGAGCAGCTCCTCGAGCAGCTCGAGGGTTTCGATATCGAGATCGTTGGTGGGCTCGTCGAGTACCAGCAAATTCACGGGCTTACTGAACAGGCTCGCGAGCACGGCTCGATTCTGCTCGCCGCCTGACAGGGCGCCAACGGGAGTACGCAGGCGATCCGGCGAAAATAGGAAGTCCCCCAGGTAGGAAACAGCATGTTTGCGGCGACCGCCGATCTCGATGAAGTCCCTGCCGCCGCACACGTTGTCGATGAGGTTTTTCTCAGGATCCAGCGTCGAGCGAAGCTGATCCCCGTAAGCGATCTCCAGATTACTGCCCAGCCTTGCGCTGCCACCCTGTGCTTCCAGTTCACCGGTAATTAGTTTGATGAGCGTACTCTTTCCCGCACCATTCGCCCCGACTATGCCAACGCGATCACCACGCTGAATCAGCAGCGAGCAGTTGTCGATCACGGTTTTCTCGCCTAGGGTGATGCTTACGCTCTCTAGTTCGGCGACGAGTTTTCCACTGCGGGCCGCGTCGTCGAGCTGCAGGGTGGCGTTACCCGTTTGAGAGCGGCGCGCTTTGCGTTCTTCACGCATGGCCTTGAGGGCGCGGACCCGCCCCTCGTTGCGGGTGCGGCGAGCTTTAATGCCCTGGCGAATCCACTTCTCTTCTTCACTCAGCCGCTTGTCGAATAACGCATTTGCCTTCTCTTCGGCGGCGAGTTCCTGCTCCCGCTGGCGGAGGAAGTTGGCGTAGGTGCCCTCACGAAGAATGAGACGGCCTCGATCGAGTTCCGCAATGTGCTCCGAAACACTCTGCAGAAAGCGGCGATCGTGGGTAATGAGTACCTGCGCGCAGCGCAGCTCGCGTAGCTGCCCCTGAAGCCATTCGATGGCCGGAATATCCAGATGGTTGGTGGGCTCATCCAGCAGCAGAATGTCTGGATCGGTCACCAGCGCTCTTGCAAGCGCGGCGCGACGGCGCCAGCCGCCAGAAAGATCACTTAGGCGCGCATCACCTTTGAGCTCAAGCTGCGTAAGAGTGGTATCGATGCGTTGACCAAGGGTCCACCCATCAGCGGCTTCCAGATCCCGCTGCACACGTTCGAGTTCTCGCAGGTCGGCATCGTTCGAACTGGTGAGGGCGGCATAACGAGCGAGGAGCTCGCCAACCTCAGCAAGCCCTCCAGCTACGTAATCGTAAACGCGCGTTGCATCGGCGTCTGGCAGTTCCTGCTCAAGGCGCGCAATACGCACTCCGGGCCTGAGCCAGCGCTCGCCGCTGTCGAGCGCCAGTTGTCCCGAAAGCACTTTAAGCAGCGTGCTTTTACCGACGCCGTTGCGGCCCAGCAGACCAATGCGCTGCCCCGTATCGATTTGTAGATCGACGTCCTCGAGGAGTACATGGGTGCCGTAATGGAGAGACGCTTTGTCGAGCCGGAGGAGATCCATAGTCTGAGCGGTGTTTGGGGGGCGACAGTGTAGCGATCCTTTCCCCCTGAGTCGCCGTATTAGAGAGCTTTACTGCCTTGGATTTCTAACCGTGCTTTTTACAGATCTGATCGCCGCCGCGGAGCGGGAAAACGATACGCTTCGCATCCCGGCTCCCGACGACTGGAAGCAGGGTCGGACGCTGTACGGGGGGCTTACCAGCAGTGCCTGTCTGCACGCCGCGAGAGAACTTGCTGGTGAGACGCGGCGACTTCGTTCGGCGCTGATTTCCTTTGTGGGGCCGAGCTCTGATGAGATCGTGGCTCGCGCGGAGACTCTGCGCGCCGGTCGCACCGCTGCCACGGTGCGCGCATCATTGATGAGCGATGGCGCAGCGGCAACAGAAGCGCTACTCACATTCTCAGATTCGCGCGAATCGTCTCTGGATTATGTGTCTCATCCGGCACCGAGCGTCGCGGACCCAGACGCCGGCAACGTAATTGATACTACTGCCGGTGGTGGACCGACCTTCATCAGCAATTTCGAATTGATACCTGCTGGCGGCGGCATACCCATGTCGGGTGCAGAGCCACCTGACCTGATTTGGTGGTGCCGACACAAAGATACCGCTGCTTGGCACACCGATCTCGGACTGATGTGTATTGGTGATGTACTTCCACCGGCAGCGCTGGTGATGGCGACAAATCGGACGAATCTCAGCAGCATGACCTGGATGATCGACATCGTCGCCGATGATCTGACTTCTGAGGACGGTTGGTATCTGTTTCAGTCTCGCGCCGAGACCGTGCAGAACGGGTTCTCTACTCAGGATATGTCGATCTGGAATCGTAATGGAGACCTCGTCGCCAAGGGGCGCCAAACCATCACGATCTTTGGGTAGGTTTCGGAGGGGTTCCAAGCACGGCTCCATACGCCATTCAGTCGGTGGCGCGCGAGCGACCGATTCGTATCAACCGAATGGGATAACGGTTCGACAGAGCCTCATTACTTCAGCAGGCTGCCTTGCAGCGGCCAAAACCAGATAACGATGCGGCCGGGCTGCCTTGACTCGCTAGGATCCGTGCCACGGCCCATGCGCCCGCCTATAGCTCTTTGAGCACCTCATCAGCCGCTCGAAAAGCTTCCATGCCGGCAGGGAAACCGCAGTAAACAGTTGCGTGGAGCAGGGCGGCTTGAATCTCGTCCACCGTACAGCCGTTGTTCAGCGCCCCACGAACATGGCCTTTCAGTTCCGTTGAGGTGCGCAGCGCCGTGAGAATGCTGATGGTGATGAGACTGCGTGTGGCGGCAGGCAGGGCATCACTTTGCCAGGTTTCTCCCCAGCAATTGCGCGTCACCATGTCCTGGAGCGCCTGGACAAACTCGCTGCTGTTGTTCATCGCCTTATCGACAAAGGCATCGCCCATAACCTCGCGACGTTTTGCCATGCCCTGTTCATATTGATCGTTAGACACGCTGTCCCTCCTGAAAGTGTTGAGTGGTGACTGTGTGGGCTACGGATCGGTGCTGGCAACAACGGCGAGAAATGCTTCGGCGTACTTCTCGCACTTGCGATCACCCACGCCGGAGATCTCGCCAAACTCCTCGACGGTCTTCGGCCTGAGTTCGCAGATGAGCTGCAGCGTTCGATCGTGGAAAACGATGTAGGGTGGAATTCCCTGCTCCTCGGCCAGCTCTCTGCGGCGTTCGCGGAGTGCTTCCCAAAGAGTGACATCGATGTGCTCTGGCAGCGGTGTTTTGGTGGTGCGCTTGCGCGACGTCGACTTCGGATCCTGCCGCAGCTCGACAAGTTCTTCCCCCTTCAATACAGCGCGCGCCGGTTCCTGCAGGACAACGGCGCCATAGCGGGCCATATCCACAGTGAGATAACCGCGCGCAACTAGCTGCCGAAAAACAGAACGCCATTGCTTTGTTTCCAGAGCGCTGCCGACGCCGAAGGTGGGGAGGTGGTGATGATCGTTCTGGAAAATCTTGTCGTTCTCAGTGCCGCGAAGCACATCGATCACATGATTCACGCCAAAGCGCTGGCCAGTGCGATACACCGCGGAGAGCGCCATTTGGGCGGCCTCCGTGCCATCCCAGGTGGACACGGGGTTCAGGCAGTTATCGCAGTTGGCGCAATCCTGATGGAGCGGTTCACCGAAGTAACCCAGCAGGGCTCGGCGGCGGCAGGTGGTGATCTCGCAGAGTCCGAGCATGGCGTTCAGGCGATTTTGCTCCTCTCGCTTATAGGCCTCGCTGCCCTGGGACTGATCGAGCATCTGTCGCAGCATGATCACGTCTTGAAGGCCATAGGCGAGCCATGCGTTGGAGGCCTCGCCATCGCGACCGGCACGGCCAGTCTCCTGGTAGTAGGCCTCTACGGTTTTGGGCAGATCGAGATGGGCGACAAAGCGCACGTCGGGTTTGTCGATGCCCATACCAAAGGCGATGGTGGCGACGATGATGACCCCGTCTTCGCGCAGGAATCTGCGCTGGTGTTTTTCGCGATCATCGGCACTGAGACCGGCGTGGTAGGGGAGGGCATCAAAGCCCTGGCCCTGCAGCCATATTGCCGTTTCTTCAACGCGCTTTCTCGATAGGCAGTACACGATTCCCGCGTCATTCTCGTGCTCGTCGCGCAGGAAACGCAGCAGCTGAGCCCTTGGATTGTCTTTGAGCGTGATGCGGTAGGTGATATTGGGGCGGTCGAAGCTCGCAACGTAGTGCTTGGCCTTCTCGAGGCCTAGACGTAATGCGATTTCATGCCGGGTGCGTTCATCGGCTGTTGCGGTAAGGGCAATGCGCGGTACCTGCGGGAAACGCTCATGGAGCAGGCTGAGCTGCAGATAGTCCTCCCGAAAGTCATGGCCCCATTGAGAGACGCAGTGGGCCTCATCGATGGCGAACAGTGCAGGTGAAACTTCCTCAAGGAGCGCCAGGGTTCGCGGCTGAAGCAGGCGCTCTGGGGCCACGTAGAGAAGGTCCAACCGATCGTTCAGCCACGCATGCTCGACGGCCTGCGCTTTTTCAGGAGCCAGCGTCGAGTTCAGATAAGCGGCGCGAACGCCCAGCTGCTTCAGCGCATCGACCTGATCCTGCATGAGGGCAATAAGTGGCGAAACCACAATGGCGCACCCTTCTCGCAGCAGTGCTGGTATCTGGTAACAAAGCGATTTACCGCCGCCGGTGGGCATGATGACCAGGGCGTTGTCACCGCCAAGGACGGTGTCGATGATGGCGTCCTGCGGATGACGGAAGTCGCCGTAGCCAAAAACGTGCTGCAGCGTATGCAGCGCCGGGTTCGATGCGAATTCGTCGTCGGAGAGGGCGCGATCCATGGCCGTCACTTTAGGGGGATGGCGTGTTGGGTGCCAGCGCCAAAGCGCCCTCGGTCATCATTTAGTTGGGCTCTGCCCATGCAGCGACTCGATATTGCGTTTGAGCGAGACGAGCGGGCCAGCTTCTTAAGAGACGGGAGACGGGAGACGGGAGACGGGAGACGGGAGTGAGGAGCCGGTAGCCGAGAGCCGAGATCAAGAGGTCGAGAACCGAGAACAGAAGCGAACGCGCGCTCGTACGGCTGATTCACTGCTCAGCGCAGAAGCAGCGTCGGGATACCAGAGGACCGGAGCAGATCCGCCGTCTTACTTCCAAACAGCAGCTTGCGAATTGGTGAGTGACTAAAGGCGCCCATGATCAACAGATCGATGGATTCCTGCTTTGCCGTCGATGCGATCACCGATTCCGCATCCCCCGGTATCAGCTTACTGCTGACCTCATAACCCGCCTTGCGGAGCGTGGTCTCGGCCCAGGCCAGTTTCTTGGAGCCGTCGGTGCTGACCTTGCCAGACATGAGTAGCAGGATGGGCAGGCCCGGGAAAAGCGCGCTGTTGGCGATCATTTCCACGCCGCGGCGCGTGACGGCGCTGCCATCAAAGGCGAACATCACTCTCTCGGGCTCTTTAAAGCCTTCCGTTACCGTGAGGATGGGCTTGTTGAGGGCACGAACCACCCACTCGACGTTGCGGCCAAGATCTCGCTGCGTGGTTTCTGCCGAAACACCGCGACGACCCAGGACGACCAGCTGTACGCCATCTTCCTGCTCATGCAGTGTTTCTGCGAGTTCGCCGTAGCGTTGACGCACGTCTACTTCGGGGGCTCCGGCAGCTGTTGCTCGGTCGCGAAGGCGGCTGAGGAAGCGTCGTCCGAGTTCCCGGCGCGACTTCATGCGCGTTTCATCTTCCGATGACAGCTTGGTGAGCAGGTTTTCCTGAGCATCGAAGCCAATGGCACCGCTGTGATCCTCACCGGAGGGCAGCGTTTCAGTGCGATCGATGATGTGCAGGAATTCCAGCGACGTATCGATGCGGCGCGCAGCCCACGCGGCGTAGTCCGCCACGTGATCGGCGTAGCTCGACTGGTCGACGCAGGCGAGAACCTTCTCTTTCTGATGCTCCACCATGGATCAGTGCCCGAGCAGCATGTCTTCGCTGCCTTCCTTATCGTGCACGGCAAAGCGGTCCACCATGGTGGCGCTCGCCTCATTCAAGCCGATGACTTCCACCTCGGTGCCTTCGCGGCGGAACTTCAGAATTACTTTATCCAGCGCACTAATCGCCGTGATATCCCAGAAGTGAGCGCGGCTTACGTCGATGCACACTCGCTCAATAACCTCGCGATAGTCGAAAGCCGCAATAAAGCGATCGGCACTCGCGAAGAACACCTGTCCAAACACGCGATAGGTGCGCGTGCGGCCGTCGTCGTCTACCAGAGAGCGTACGTAGAGGATCTGCCCCACCTTGTGGGCGAAGAAGAATCCGGAAAGCAGCACGCCGGTGAGTACGCCGCGGGCCAGATCGTGCGTCGCAACGGTGACAGCCACCGTGGCGAGCATCACCACGCTGGAGCTCTTGGGGTGGTCTCTCAAATCTCGGATCGATGACCAGTTAAAGGTGCCGATGGAGACCATGATCATCACGGCGACGAGGGCGGCCATAGGGATCTGGCTGACCCAGGCGTCCAGGAAAACGACCATGATTAGAAGGAACAGGCCTGCGGAGAGCGTAGACAGTCGTCCACGACCACCAGATTTTACGTTGATCACCGATTGGCCAATCATCGCGCAGCCCGCCATGCCGCCGATGCAGCCGCTAGCGATGTTTGCAACGCCCTGGCCCACACACTCGCGGTTCTTGTCGCTCTTGGTATCGGTCAGGTCATCAACGATGGTCGCGGTCATCAGCGACTCGAGCAGGCCAACCACCATGAGCGTCAGCGCATAGGGGAAAATGATGCTCAAAGTCTCAAAATTGAGCGGTACCTCGGGGAGTAGGAATACAGGCAGGCTGTCGGGCAGTTCGCCCATGTCACCAACGGTGCGGATATCGAGGTCCAGTGCGATGGCAACGATGGTAAGGAGCACGATGGTCACCAACGGTGAGGGCACGGCACGCGTGATGTAGGGCAGGCCATAGATGATGGCGAGGCCCGCAGCGGTCATCGCATAGACATGCCAGGTAACATCGATGAGTTCCGGCAGCTGCGCCATGAAGATCAGAATCGCCAGCGCATTCACAAAGCCTGTGACCACAGAGCGCGATACAAAGCGCATCAGGCTCCCTAGGCGCACCCAGCCAGCGATGATCTGCAGCACACCCGTCAGGATCGTGGCGGCAAGGAGATATTGCAGTCCGTGATCTTTAACGAGGGTCACCATCACCAAGGCCATGGCCCCGGTAGCGGCCGAGATCATGCCAGGTCTGCCACCAGCAAAGGCGATAACGACGGCAATGCAGAACGATGCGTAGAGACCGACCTTTGGATCGACGCCCGCGATGATGGAGAACGCAATGGCCTCGGGTATCAGCGCCAGCGCAACAACGAGGCCGGCAAGAAGGTCATTTCGGGCATTGGCAAGCCAATCCCGATGAAGAGATGCGAGCAAAATAGAACCGCCAGGGAGGTGATCGGAAAGGCCGCGAAGGATACACATTTGACCGGTCAATCACAGCCGATTCGGCATTATTGCCAGCGCGTTCTGACTGAGAATCAGACCCTATTCACAAGGTTTCCTGGACGCTTTTGGTCTAGGCTCTAAAGATTCCAGTGGTCACCAGACCGTATGGGATGAATGGCGCCTATTTATAACTATTTGAAGCGCATCATGCTGATTGATGTAATATCGAGCGTATTACGAGCAAAAAGATAAGAAGGGGGTCACTGTGGCGCAGAGCAAAACCACCATCGAACACCCGAAGCACTTGCTGGAAAAACTCTCTGCTCGAGAGGCAGGTCAGCATCCGGGCCCGGACGCCTGTGCCCATCGCGTCCCCGTGTCCAATTACACCGAGCAAGACCGTTTCGACGAGGAACTTGCATCGCTGTTTCACCGCATGCCCCAGATCGTGGCCCATGGCTCGCAGATCGCAAACCCCGGTGATGCCATTGCCTACGACTGGCTAGGTTTGCCGCTGCTGACCATGCGCGACAAGGAAGGCAAGGTCGGTACCTTCATGAACGTCTGCCGCCATCGCGGCATGCGTCTGATTCAGGATGAGGGCTTCTATCAGCTGAAGTCTTTGATCTGCCCGTATCACACCTGGACCTACGGCTTGGACGGCAAGCTTCGCAACGTGCCGCGAGCGGAAAGCTTTAGTGAGCTGTCGGTTGAAGAGCACGGTCTGATCGCGCTGCCGACAGAGGAGCGTCACGGCATCGTCTGGGTGCAGGCGACGCCCAATGAGCCCATGGATCTCGACGGGCATCTTGCCGGATTGGGCTTTGACCTGGACCTTTTCGAGTACCCGTCGGCGAAGTACTTCACCCAGAGCATCAAGCGGGTGAAGTGCAACTGGAAGCTTATTCAGGATGCCTTCCTGGATGGTTATCACGTGGTGCGGCTTCATAAGAACACGGTCGGCGTGTTCTTCCCAGACGCCATGGCAGAGTCTGACTATGTGGGGCGTCACATCCGCAATGCGGTCGCTCGCAACGAAATCCGCGAGGCACCGGATCTGGCGAATGACGAGCTCGACCTGCGTCGTCACGCGACGTTTTCGTACACGCTATTCCCCAACTCAGTGCTCATCATGCACCCCGACTACAACAGCATCGTGAGCCTGTTCCCGCAGGGACCCGACGAAACGGTGTTCGTGCACAGCATGCTGCTGCCGGATATGGAGCTGACGGATGAGGTTCGAGCGCACTACGAGCGGTCCTTCAAGCTCATTGATCGCGGTGTATTTGAAGCCGAGGACATCCACGTTTGCGTGGAGGCGCAGAAGGGGTTCACCAGCGGCGCGAACGATACGCTGCTCTTTGGCGGGCTGGAACGCGCCGCGGCAGAGTTCCATGCGTTTATTGATGAGGCGCTCTCAGCCTAGTCGGTGCGTAGTCGGCATACAGCCGACACTTCATCTCTGGATTACGCGATCGCTATATCATTGGGGCTCGAAGTCCCGAGTCCCACGCCTGAAGCCTGAAGCCTGAAGCCGGGAGTCCGAGATCCGAAGTCCGAAATCCCGAGCCAGAATTCCTAAATCCGAAGCCCAAGAACCTAATAGTTGAGGACGAAGACCGAAACCTGAAGTGCGAAGCCCTAATCCTGAGGCTCGAAGACCGAGGTCCCAAACCTGAAGCTTGAAATCCAGAGCCACCGAGACCGAAGGCTATAACGGCTACGGGATAGTAAAGCTTCGTCAACACTCCGTTCAAAGACGAGTCTTTCCTTACTACACAGCGCACCTGGGCTGGCTTTCGTTGGACACACCTGAAAACATGCGGTCTCTCTCCTCTATAAATGCCAAGGATGCCCCGCCATGACTGATCAGCCAGGCCAGGATTCGTCGAGCTCCGTGGATTACGAGGCCGTCGACGGCGACTACCTTGATCGTCGCCAGCTAAAGCGGGGCGCCGCAGGTTGGATTCTTCTCGCTAGCCTTGGCGTGTCCTACGTGATCTCCGGCGACTTCGCCGGCTGGAACTTTGGCCTCGAGCAGGGCGGCTTCGGCGGCATGCTGATCGCAACGGTGCTCATGGCAACCATGTACACGGCCATGGTGCTTGGCCTTGCTGAGCTTTCGTCTGCGATTCCGACGGCAGGCGGTGGTTACGCCTTCGCTCGTCGCGCTCTGGGCCCCTGGGGCGGCTTTCTCACAGGCACTGCAATTCTCCTTGAGTACGCCATCGCACCGGCCGCCATCGCGATATTCATCGGCGCCTACGTGGAATCCCTGTGGGGCATCGACGGGCCGGTGGTGTACGCCACTTTCTATGCTTTCTTTATCGCTATCCATCTCTGGGGAGCCGGCGAAGCCCTTAAGATCATGATGGCGATTACGGCGCTCGCGGCGTTTGCGATTGTGGTGTTCGTCGTTGGCATGCTTCCGCACTTTGAAGTCTCAAACCTGTTCGACATCCCAGTGAATGAAGCGGCTCCGGGGGCATCTACCTTTTTGCCCCAGGGATACCTCGGAATCTGGGGCGCCTTGCCTTTTGCGATCTGGCTCTTTCTTGCGGTAGAGGGAGTGCCGCTGGCCGCCGAAGAGGCGGAAGATCCGGCGCGGGATGTTCCGCGAGGCATCATCGCGGCCATGCTGATCCTGCTGACCTTCGGCGGGCTGGTGCTGGTGCTGGCGCCCGGTGGTGCGGGCGCCAATTTGATGAAGGATCATGGTGCACCGCTTGTAGGTGCGTTGCAGGCGGTATACGGCGAGAACAGCACCCTCGCTACCTTGGTGAATCTGGTGGGTCTCGCCGGTCTGATTGCCAGCTTTTTCAGCATCATCTTTGCCTATTCGCGACAGGTGTTCGCGCTGTCGCGCGCGGGCTACTTGCCGCGATGGCTGTCGCTGACCAGTAGCCGTAAAGTGCCCGCGGTGGCCCTCGTGGTTCCAGGCTTGTTCGGATTTTTGCTCTCGCTGTCACGGCAGGGCGATCTCATGATTACCATGGCGGTATTCGGCGCCACAATTTCGTATGCGCTGATGATGCTCGCGCATTTAAGACTTCGGGTTAAAGAGCCGGAAATGGAACGACCCTACCGCACACCCGGGGGCGGAGTGACCACAAGCTTGGCCCTCGTGCTCGCATTGCTCGCCTTGGCAAGTACCTTTGTGGTGAGCTTAGAAGCGGCGCTGTGGTCAGCGGTGTTCTATGCTGTGCTAGTCGCTTACTTCACTCTCTACAGCAGGCATCACCTTGTCGCACAGGCTCCGGAGGAGGAGTTTGCGGCCCTGGCAATGGCAGAAAAAGAACTTGAGCAACACGAGGATAATCGCGCCGTATGAGACGCAGAACCAAAGGGCTGCTTTTCGCACTCTTCGTTTTCCCTTTTCTCTTCGCTGCCTTCGCGTGGTACACACTGCAGCCTCAGGAGCAAAATCTTGCGCTTCCGCCGGCGCTCGTTTCCATCGAGGGCGATGAAGGTCAGGCCCTATTGAGTTCAGCGGGGTACACCGCTGATTTGCTCGCGTTGCAGGATGCCTATGTCTCGCAGCGATTAATTAGTTACTGCGGTGTGGCGAGTTCCGTCGCCGTGCTGAACGCATTGGGTAGAGAGCATGACCAATGGGATTTCTTCACCGCCGCCACGAAGGATGTTCGCAGCCGCCTGCAGGTTACCTTCGGCGGCATGACGCTGGGGCAACTCGATGGGTTGCTTAAGGCTCATGGCCTACAAAGCCAGGCTGTGCACGGCGACGACTTAACGCTGGTTGAGCTGCGATCCATCGTGCGCGGCAATTTGTCAATGAGCGATGACTTTTTGCTCGTGAACTACCAGCGCGAAGCCCTTGGGCAGGGGCGCTCCGGGCACATTTCGCCGGTGGCCGCCTACGACGAAGCCTCAGATCGGGTGCTGATCATGGATACGGCCAGCTTCAAGTATCCGCCGACGTGGGTGCCACTGGAGTTGCTCTACGGAGCGCTCCAGGAGGTCGATTCGGCATCGGGTGAGCCACGAGGAATCTTGGAAGTGCGGCTCTGAGCAGCGACTCGATCTACCTCGGTAGCGTGGACGGGTATCGCCATGTCGGTTTCATCGACTGAATTGGATGCTAGCTCCGCGGCAACTCGTCTGAATCAGGACTTTTAGCGTGCCGAACGCCCTCGGAGGGGCCATTACGGTACGTAAAGGGCTCATCATCACGAAGATCACGCCTTAGGCTGCGCGGCGGTTCTTGGGCTTCGCTTTAGTCTTCGGCTTTGTTTTGGCCTTCGCTGAGGCTGTGGAAGACTTCTGAGCGGTCGCTTGCTCCTTTTGCTTCGGGGTTGTTTTTCGCTTCGCTTTGCTTGCTGGGCGGCTCTTGGGAGCCTGCCTAGTCTTGGCCGCCGACTTTCTTGCCTTCGCAGGCGGGGTCCGCTTGCCTAGCGTTGCTTTTTTCAGGCTTTCAAAGCTCTCCAGCAGACATTCTCGGTAGAAGTCGGGGTCGGGCATCATCTCTCGGCAGGACGTAGCCGAGATGGAGAACTCGCCGCAATAACTGCTGATCACATGAAATAGTCCGAGGCCATCGGCGGCAGGACCGGTGCCAAAGTTTGAGAGCATGCGCGCCCCCGTGTTGAACAGTGGTACCTGCGGGCCCGGCACATTGGTGATGACGCAGTTGTAGATCGGCGTAATCTGGTTCATCAGTCGCCAGCGGCTCGCCAGGCGTGCAGCCTGAGCGGTGAGCGTGCTGGGGATGAACTGCGAGTAGTCCGTCATGGTCTTGGCGCCAACTGCGTTCGCCAGTTCCTTTGCGGAGCGTGACCCGTTGTTGACGGCAATCAGCCGCTCACGCGCATCAGCGATATCGCTGCGAACCTTCACGGCCATTGCCGAAACGATATTCCCACCTGTGCCTTTTTCTTTGGGGTTGCGTACGTTAATGGGTGCCATGGCCACAAGCGACTCGGCGGGAAGCTCATTGTGCGCTTCGAGGTACCGCCGAAGGGCGCCGCCGACCACGGTGATGGCGACGTCGTTTACCGTGGCGCCTTCAACGGCGTTCTTCACGGCCTTCACCTCGTCGAGGGGCAGACTAACGGCGTTGAAAACACGATAGGGCGAGACCGTGCCGCTGAAGCGTGTGCGCGGAACTTTGCCGACGCCTCGCAGTTCTCCACGGCGAAGCTGCATGTACGCCTTCGCAAAGCCAGGAACGGTGTTGCGCGCTACGGAGATGAAGCGCAGCGGCTGGCGAATGCCATTGGCCTGTGCCCGGGCAATCAGCGATAGATCTGACGGCTCCCGTTCGGGTTTGCGCCAGGTGTCGGCCTTCTCCATCACCACATTGGGTTCAAGGTCGTGTATCGCCGCGGTGATTTCCATACCCGACGCGCCATCGACCGCCGCATGATGCATTTTGGAGAACAGGGCGAAGCTGCCTTTGGGGTAACCCTCCACATTGTCGAGTCCTTCGATCACATAGATTTCCCACAGGGGGCGCGACCGGTCGAGGGGGCGCGCGTGGATGCGCGAAATCAGGATGCACAGCTGCCGCCAATCCCCTGGAGAGGGAAGAGCGATGTGACGGATATGAAACTCCGGGTCAAAGTTGCCGTCGTCGATCCAGTAGGGGTGATCCAGACCGAAGGGCACCGTCTTCAGGCGACGGGAGAGCGTCGGTAGCTTCTGTATACGGTCCGTAATGGATTCGATGATCTGTTTGAAGCGGACCTTGCCGCCTGGCGCCGTGTCCTGCGTGTAGATATACAGGCCAGAGATATGCATGGGTGAATTGGGCGTCTCGAGGTATAGGAAAGACGCGTCCATTCCTGTGAGCTGTTGCATGGTCTACTCCCCGTCCGACGCTGTGGTTTCATCCATTGGGCCTTCCATGTCCGAAGGCTCGTGTTCTTCGTCTTCCCGCTCCTCGTCGTCATCCGGTGCAGCGGCAATACATTCGATCTCAACCAGCGCCTCGCCCCCCATGCCGGCGCCGCCAATGGCCGTGCGGGCGGGCTTGTTGGGGAAGAAAGTGACGTATACCTCGTTCATCGCCGCCCAGTCATCAATGTCCGCAAGGAACACGGTGCACTTAAGAACCGCGTCCATGCTGCCACCGGCACGCTCAAGCGCGCCTTTCATATTGGTAAGCGCCTGGAAGGTTTGGGGGCCGATGCCCTCTGGCATTTCACCCGTCGCCCGATCGACGCCGAGCTGTCCCGCCAGAAAGATGAAATCGTCATAGACAACGGATTCCGAGTAGGGCGCGTTATCGCGCCCTAATGGTGCGGTGTAGACCGCTTCGTCAGCATTTGCCGCAGCGACGAAGAGGGTGCCCGCCACCAGGGCGGTAATCAGATGAGAGACTTGCATGGATCGGCCTTATTGCTATTAGAGTGAAACGCGATGCGTTCCCCTACTAGAGTAGCTCATAAACGCGGGCCAAAAAAAAGCCGCGTGATGCGGCTTTTTGGGTACGGCTCAAAGTCTGCGGATCAGCTGTTCTCGTCGAGGAAGCTGCGCAGGTAATCGGAGCGAGTCGGATGACGCAGCTTGCGCAGTGCCTTCGCTTCGATCTGACGGATACGCTCGCGGGTGACGTCGAATTGCTTACCGACTTCTTCCAGCGTGTGGTCCGTGTTCATGTCGATACCAAAACGCATGCGCAGAACCTTCGCTTCCCGAGCCGTCAGGCCTGCGAGCACGTCCTTGGTCGCTTCCTGAAGGCCCTGACCCGTCGCTGAGTCGATGGGCGAGCTGATGGTCTGGTCTTCAATGAAGTCGCCGAGATGCGAATCTTCGTCATCGCCAATGGGCGTCTCCATGGAGATGGGCTCTTTGGCGATCTTGAGCACCTTGCGAACCTTATCTTCGGGCATTTCCATGCGCTCGCCGAGTTCTTCCGGAGTAGGCTCGCGGCCCATCTCCTGAAGCATCTGGCGCGAAATGCGGTTGAGCTTGTTGATGGTCTCGATCATGTGCACCGGGATACGGATTGTACGAGCCTGGTCCGCGATAGAGCGGGTGATGGCCTGACGAATCCACCAGGTGGCGTAGGTCGAGAATTTGTAACCGCGACGGTATTCGAACTTGTCGACGGCCTTCATCAGGCCGATGTTGCCTTCCTGAATCAGATCCAAAAACTGCAGGCCACGGTTTGTGTACTTCTTAGCGATGGAGATCACCAGGCGCAGGTTGGCCTCGACCATCTCTTTCTTGGCGCGACGGGCACGGGCTTCGCCCATGGACATGCGGCGGTTGATCTCCTTGATCTCCGTAACCGTCAGGCCGCTTTCTTCTTCGATCTGAAGGATACGGCGCTGCGCGCGCTGGATCTCTTCCTTGTTGTTGTTCAGCTTCGCACCGTAATCTTTCTTACGGGTGTGCCGAGACAACCACTTCATGTTGGACTCATTGCCCTGGAAGGACTTGATGAACTCCTTGCGTGGCATGGAGCTGCGGCGCACGGCGAGCATCATGATCTCGCGCTCCTGTTCACGGACGGCGGCCAGTGTTAGTCGCGCCTCGTCGTTGAGTGGATCCAGCACGCGAGGAGTCAGTTTAAAGAACTTGAATAGCTCGCCCAGCTTTTCCATCTCCTTGATGGATGCGGGGTCCTGGCGGCCCTTGTCCCCAAGGACCTTCTCGGTCTTGTTGAACTGGCGCTTTAGGGCGCTGAAGCGTTTCTTAGCTTCCACGGGATCGGGACCACTTGGGGCGTCGCTGTCATCGTCGGTGTCGCCCTTGTCTGCCTTTTCCGCTTTTGCCGCTTGCTGTTCAGCGATTTGCTGGGCCGAAGGGACGTGTTCAGCGGGATCGAGATAACCAACCAGAACGTCAGCGAGTTTGCGCTCTTCCTTTGCGACCAGAGCGTACTCATCAAGAATGGCTTTCACAGAACCTGGGTAGAAGGCGAGCGCGGCCAGCATCTCTCGGATGCCTTCTTCTATACGCTTCGCAATGATGATCTCGCCTTCGCGGGTGAGCAGCTCGACGGTGCCCATCTCGCGCATGTACATGCGAACTGGATCCGTGGTACGACCTGCCTCCGTTTCGACAGCCGCCAGGGCCGCCGCTGCTTCCGCCGCAGCGATGTCGTCGGCAGAGCTATCGCCCTCGGTCATGAGAAGTTCGTCAGCATCCGGCGCGTGCTCGAATACCTGAATCCCCATGTCATTGATCATTTGGATGATGTCTTCGACCTGATCCGGATCGGAAATATCCTCCGGCAGATGGTCGTTTACCTCGGCATAGGTGAGGTAGCCCTGCTCCTTTCCTTTGGCAATCAGGGACTTCAAACGCGATTGTTGAGTAACGGCGTCGTTCATGCGGTACCTTGGCTTAGTGAAAAGCTTTGTAAAAGTCTAAATACTCTCAGACTGTGGTTGCTTGGCCGGGTGTGTTTACTGCCGAATCACTGTCGGCGTTCGCTGTTGTCCTGCGTACGTGTGCTCGTAACGCAGCGCTAGCGGCGTACACTATCTCGGCGAGTTAATTTAGAAAAAATCGGCGAATTAACGCCAAATTTGGGTCTTAAGAAAATCAGCCCGCCAGTTTAGCACAATCTGTGCATTTATGCCCAAATTACGTCCAATTGACGCTTTTGGTATCACATATCCTGGACAAGGCTCCAATCGTGAGGGCTCCAAACTTTGGGCAGCACCGAAATCCGACAGTGGGGGCAGAGCACAAGACCGATACCTCGCTAGCTGTTTCGGCAGATTTTGAACTCTCGGGTTGCGCCGATCTGCCATTAACTGCCTTTCGCGATTGCCTTTCGCTGATAGCATAGTCGCGTCCAGAATAGTCGGCAGTTCGGTCGAATGGGCAACAGAATTTTGGGCGCGTACAGCGCTGTGGACTTTAACTACTTAGACTTTTGAAAAACGGAAGACAAGTTGACTGAAAAAAAACGAGCTCTCGTCACAGGGGTAACGGGACAAGACGGCTCTTACCTGTCAGAGCTCTTGCTTGCTAAGGGCTACGAAGTTCACGGTGTTAAGAGGCGGGCGTCGCAGTTCAATACGCAACGCATCGATCACCTTTACAAGGATCCCCACGCTGGCGATCGGAACATGGTGCTTCACTACGGCGATCTTTCGGACGCGTCGAATCTTACGCGTATTATTGCAGAAGTTCGGCCCCACGAAGTCTACAATCTTGGCGCGCAATCCCATGTCGCGGTCTCTTTTGAGACGCCGGAGTACACCGCCGACGTAGATGCACTTGGCACGCTCCGCATTCTAGAGGCGATTCGCTTTCTGGGGCTGGAGACCCACACCCGGTTTTATCAAGCTTCAACATCGGAGCTTTACGGCAAAGTGATGGAAACTCCCCAGTCGGAGCGAACACCTTTCTACCCTCGGTCACCGTACGCGGTGGCCAAGTTATATGCCTATTGGATTACTGTTAATTATAGAGAGGCCTATGGGATGTACGCGTGCAACGGCATCCTGTTCAATCATGAGTCCCCTCGGCGAGGGGAGACATTCGTGACGAGGAAGATCACCAGAGGATTAGCGAACATAGCCCAAGGCCTGGAAGACTATCTTTACATGGGAAATCTGGATGCGCTCAGAGACTGGGGACACGCTCGCGACTATGTACGCATGCAATGGATGATGTTGCAGCAGGACTCGGCGGAAGACTTCGTTATTGCTTCGGGCGTTCAGCATTCTGTTCGCGATTTTATAGCTTGGTCTGCCGCAGAGCTGGGTATCGAGTTGGAGTTCTGCGGATCAGGCCATGATGAGGTCGCAAGGGTCATGTCCGTTTCCGGAGAGTCCGCGCCGTCAGTCAGCGTAGGGGACGAGATTGTAAAAGTAGACCCCCGGTACTTCCGCCCGGCTGAGGTTGAGACGTTACTTGGGAATCCATCACGCGCAAAAGAAAAACTTGGTTGGGAGCCCGAGATAACAGTTCGGGAAATGTGTCGTGAGATGATGGCTGAAGATCTCAGGGTGGCCCAGAGGCACGCTTTTTTGAAGCGAAGTGGTCACGACATGCCTGATTCCAGCTGGGAGCAGTTTTGATGCAGCGTCTTACTAAGATCTTTGTTGCAGGGCATCGTGGCATGGTGGGGACCGCAATAAGTCGGCTGCTTCTGCGACAACCGCAGACGGAGATCGTTACAAGAGATAGAGAGTCTCTGGACTTGACCTGCCAGAAATCGGTGGATCAGTTTTTCGAATCAGAGGAAATCGACCAAGTTTATCTGGCAGCGGCAAAAGTCGGAGGTATCTACGCGAACAATTCGTTTCCGGCTGAGTTTATCTACGAAAATCTCATGATTGAAGCCAATGTGATACACGCTTCTTTTCTACGGGGAGTGAAGAAGCTTCTTTTCCTGGGCTCTAGCTGCATATACCCGAAGCTCTCGTCGCAACCAATGTCAGAGGCAGCACTTTTATCAGGCAAATTGGAGCCGACAAATGAGCCATATGCCGTTGCGAAAATTGCCGGCATAAAACTCTGTGAGAGTTACAACAGGCAGTACGGAGATAGTCACGGAGTCGATTTTCGCAGTGTTATGCCTACCAATCTTTACGGTCCGGGAGACAATTATCATCCCGATCACAGTCATGTCATCCCCGGTTTGATACGCCGATTCCACGACGCGAAGGAAGCTGGTGCTGATTCGGTCACCGTATGGGGTAGTGGGAATGCTCGGCGTGAATTTCTGCATGTCGATGATATGGCTCGAGCCTGTCTTCATGTGATGAACCTGGACAAGAATGATTACCGGCAAGAGACCGAGCCAACGTGTAGCCACATCAATGTAGGCTATGGCTCTGATGTCACGATAAAGGACTTAGCGGAGCGCGTCAGTCAGGTCGTTGGTTTCGGTGCCAAGATTTTGTTTGACCCGGGTAAGCCTGATGGGGCTCCCCGAAAGCTAATGGACAGCAGTCGTCTTCGCGGACTGGGTTGGTCCCCAAAGATCGATCTGGAACAAGGTTTAGTGGGTGCCTATGATGATTTCAAGTCTGGCGCGCGAGGCTGAAGTGTTCTGGACTCTCCCTGCGCGACAGCAAATAGCACACTTGCGATAAACCCAGCGAACGCCGACCCAGTCGAGATAAGTAATCGATGAGGTTTGCTGTGTACAGTCGGCGGTAAAGCAGGACTATCGACTCGGATCATCCGAGTTTTATCAACGCTGAATTGTGTAGAGGCTGAGGCACTCTCGGCAGTCCCGCTAAATTCGCCCATATCCTTTGCCTTAGCATTTCTTTCGGCAATGAGGGTTTCATTGATTCTTCGAGCTGCTGAAAGTTCGTCGACGAACGTTGCCCTTGCGCGGTCTTCCGCTTCTGCGACGATGGCATTTACGACATCGGCCGCGAACTGCGGATTTCTGTGCTGGAAACTCAGAGTAAAGTGAACGCCCATCGCCAGGTCGGTGTTGGTTCTTACCTCTTTTGCAAGCTCTGTCGGATCCAGTCCAGGAGTCACCCCGTCCGTGGAAACCCCTGAGCTGCGGGCCGCCAGCAAGGACTTTTCTAGCGCGGCGATGTGAACCGCCCTGCTTGTTGCCTCGACTACGAAGCGCTCAATCGCTTCACCCGGGGTCACTTGCTGGTAAGCAGTGAGATTTAGCGGCAAGAGTGTTGCCGCGCTCGTTGCGCGAACTCCAGCGGACGCCCTGTAAGTCTTCTCAGCGATTCCCCAGGCGTAGATGGCACCTCCCAATCCACCTATGAGCGTTGCAAGAAGTACCAAGCGCCAATGTTTGCTCACAGACTTAAGAGCGTTAAATAGACCGAACTCGTCGTCCGAGTAAACCGGGACCCAGTACATAATCGGCCTGTCATGCAACTGCTCACGCCCATAGTCTTCGTTCTGCCGGTTAGCTTTCATCGCTTTTTCTCTCAAATCTCATGGCGGAGTAACTGCTGTCGTGTTCATTACTCTCCAGGGTTGCCAGTTTTCGCCTCATCGACTGGTATCGCTCGGCGACGCGCCAAGCCTGGCTCATGAAAAGGCAATATAAAACAAAGAGTCCGACGAAAATGTAGAACCTTTGCGGCGTAGAGGCATCGCCATAGTCAAGTATCAGTCCCATCAACGGCAGGGAGATGCCGCCACAACCAATCAGCGCAAGTGCTCTTCGGGGGGAGATTCCTAGAGCCTCCATAAGATGATGAACATGAGTTCTATCCGCAGAAAACGGGGATCGGCCTCCGTAAATCCTTCGAAGTGTGATAAACACCATGTCAAACAGGGGTAAACCAACCAGATACAGAGCCGTAACTGGTTCTAGGTACTTTTTGCCTGCTACTTGTTCAGCGGTGACCGCCAAAATCAGCGAAACTACCGTAAACCCCAGCAACTTGCTGCCGGCATCGCCTAAAAATGTCTTCGGAACGAACCGCGTGAGGCTCAGGTTGGATACAAGAAAGGCCGCCAGTGCCGCGGTTATCGTCAGCGTGATTAAACCAGGCTTTAGGCCAGAAAAAACGTGAAACGCGAAGACGGTGATCAGAACCATCGTAGATAGCAACCCATCAATACCATCAAGCATGTTGTAGGCATTGATAACGCCAAAAATGGCGACTACGGTGAACGGGTATGCGATCTCGTCGGGCATTATGAGGTTGCCTGTACCGATAAGGTTACCAAGATTCCTTGGGATGAGATCTAGACCCTCAATAAGTATAAGTGCGACGATGATCTCCACTGAGGTTCTGGTTAGAACGCTTACTCCTCGGTAGTCATCAACAACACCAAGAATGGTCAGCATCGAAGCCGCAACAAGAAACACAGACACCGTTGCTTCGCTACTGGCACTAAAAACTGAATCGCTTCCCTGCCAAATCAGTGCGCTACAAACAAGAGTCACAAGAATCGCGATACCGCCTACGAGGGGAACATCTCCTGCGTGTTTCTTACGTTGATTCGGTTTGTCAACGAGACCAAGCCGTGGTGCAAACTTGGCAAACACAATGATCAGTGCAAGAGTCAGCGAGAAAGAGATCGATATTTGCTGCGCGGCGTCAGTCACGGTGAGTAGATTTGGAGGGAGGGTCTGAATGATACCGTACGTCGCCACGTTGAAGTGAGGTTAGTCTGAAGCCGGACACTCCGGGTCTCCAGGCAGAGACATCTATGGCGTAGTCCAGCCCCCAAGCCTAGTCTCTACTGGAGTGATTTGGTTTTTCAGAGTCTGATTCCCTTGAAGAAAACAGCTACATGACCATTGAATTTAAAGACGTGATTGTAATTGGCGGCGTGAATCGGTGGGGCGCAGGGAGATACGTTTCAGATATCGTTTCGGCGTTACAGCAACTTGGTATCTCAGTCGAGGTGGTCAGCACTAACGGCATGAGGCTCTTAGATCTCGCGCGGTGCTTGAGGCTAATTGTGTACAGAGGATCCCAGGACGTTATTGTTTTCCAGCCCTCGATTGCGGGGTGGTCATTCCTTCGAGATTTGGCGATTTGGCTTTGCCTAAGAGTGTACGCTGTTAGGTTTCGAATCATCGTAGTTTCCCAGCTTAGATACCGAAACTACTTTCTCCGGTCGAAATGCATCAAAGATCTGCTCTTTACAAGAGCTTCAGTTATAGCGTGCGCGCAGTTGCCCGAGCTATTCGGGACAAAAACGAGGGTCAGCGTAGTGCCTCCTTTGGTTTCACTAGCAGGCGAAACGACGATGGGGGGGGGCGATTATACTGTTGGGGACGCATCTCGCTGTTTTGTGCATGTAGGCTACCTGGACAAGCTGAAAGGCTTCGATGCTTTCGTACGATTGGCCGAACGCCTCCCCCGGGAAGAGTACCTGGCAATTGGCGGCGTCATTACGCAAGGGTCAGGGCTGGTTGGCTACGCGAGAGAATTAGAAAACCTAGGGCTCTACGAGATCGAGAGTCGCGAGGGATTGTTCGCAGCGATGCGAGCGGTCGCCCATAAGTACAGGCGACCCTGGTTGATATACTCAAGTCGATTCGATCTTGCTCCTTTAACCATCTACGAAGCCGCGGTACTTGGGTTTGTTCCAGTCGTTGAGACAGGCACGAATTCCGCGGAGATAATGCGGAATTTCTTACCTGCCGAATGCTTCTTTGAGATTGCCGAGATTGGCGAGTTTATTGAGTCCGAAAGCCAGGATGACTTCGATGGCAGGCTGAGCAGTCTGCGAAAACATGTTGCACTTAACAACGAACTATTTCAGGAGCGTATCCTGGCATCGTTACTCCAGGAGGAAACGGCTTGAGTGATCCCGGCACTATTCTCTCCATAGGGTTTGCTCGACCGGGGGAATTGGTTTCGTCGGTGTTGTCCATTGCAGACCACTTCGGTGAACGAGATGGCTTTGATCACTGGGTGTTCGTAGATCGCGCCAGAACAAATTCGATGAAAGAGGATCGCAACAAAGCAACAATCGATGTGGCACATCTGCTTCTCGAGGAAGGGGTGATAGATCGATTGATCGTGAGAGATGAGAACTACGGGACTGCCAGGAACGTCGTTGAATCTGTTACGAGTGTGCTCAGCGATAGGTCCCATGTTTTCGTTATGGAGGACGACCTCACACTAGCGGCCTCCCATGTAAACGCGAGCCGTAAGTTGATGAGTTTTCTTGGAAGAGATGGAGTCGCTGCCTACTCCACTTACGTTAACAGAAACTCTAGCACCAATCCGTTGTTCACCAGCAGGCGTTTCTCATCACAAGCTTGGGGTACCGCAAAATATCTGTGGGATGATTTTGATCTTGACGCGGTCAGACGCCACCCTTGGTCCACCGCTCTAGAACGTGAAACCCGTAGGCTGCTGGGCAGTGACTTCCCTTCGCTATGGCGCTCGTTCGTGGCGGGTTCGTTGGACTCTTGGGCTGTTCCATGGAATATGCACAATTTCCTGTCGGGGCGAGTTTGCCTCTATCCGAATCGTTCAATGGTCAATAGCGTCGGACATTCTCAAACTGCTACCCGCACCGCGGGAGTTTTTTTTAAGCACGACATTAGCCATGAGCCGCTCGAACTCGATTACGAAATTCTAAAGCCGAGTCAGTTCGACTCCTACATCACGACATACTCACGAGCTAAAAGAGCAAAGCGTCAACTTCGTTCGAAACTGGCAAACTTGGCTTGGTGGTAGTAGTGCAATGAGCGCGAGGCTGGATTTTGTCATCGGAGAGCATGATTCGCTCGGTTTCTGTCGAGGGCGTGAGCTTGGCGATGTCTTGAGGGAAGTCTGTTGGTGGCTCGGCCTTTTGTTTCTTATGTTCGGAGAGCGAATATGGATCGTGTCTCAGCGCGGCCTCACGGGGGATTTACACTGGTATCTAACTCCTGAGAGGAGTTTTCAAGCGACTCAGTTGGGGTTCGATAAGAGAGGGATTATCGCTTTTATCGATTTAGTACCCGTCGAGTTTCGTCTTCCATTACTAGTACTCTCAGTAACTACCGCGCTTTGGTGCTTGCTGGCGGTGTTTGTAAGTAGGTTTGTTGGTAAAGGCTCGGTCTTCTGGTCGTCTGAGGCTAAATTAGTCGCACTTGGCCTTTGCCTATGCCCATATCTCGCTCAGCTAGACATGCATCTTTGGCGTCAGCAGGTATCGCTTTATTTTATGTTGGCGGGATTGCTCTCAATGAAGCTTAGCAATTCAGCAATTCTCCTTTTGCTCGCTTCCTTGTTTCATGAGCTTGCTTTGGTTGGCATTGCTGCTAAGTTTTTGGCGGGGATATTGAGTAGTTACTCTGCTCGATTTGGGGTGCTGGTGGCCTTTTCGGGCTTGATTGCCAGCGCGTTTTTCTTTTTAGCCTTTCCTGTGCCCGTTAGTTTGCCTAACCCCTTGGCAAGTTTGCTTTTGTTGACGCTGTTCTCGGCAGTGTCCGTGTTTCTCTGTTTTTTCTTGCCTAAGTTTGAATCATGGTTAGCGTCACTTGTCTCGTTTTTGGCCGTTCTCATTGCGATCCCGATTGGCATGTATCTTTACGGGGTGGCACTTGGACCGGCGACCAGCGGTCGTTCTATTTCTTTGGGCGTAACTGCTAGTCTGTTGGGCATTTACTTCGTCTTGATGAAAGTCATGCAATACCGTCTTCGGAAGCCTCTTGGCCGATATCTTTTGGTCGGGTCGGGGGTATTGCTGAATCTTAGTTATGGGGCCCAGTTTCTTGTTTGATCTAGTGGTGACATGTAAGCCCGCACACCGCGCGGAAGATTTTCTAGACATTAATCCTGCTTTGAGCGCTGCTCGGCAGGCTGGGTTGGATGTAAAACTGGTCAATCATCCCACTGAGGTCCCCGAGGAGGTCTTAAACTCGGCCGGTTACTCACTAGTCTCCGTTGACTCTCCGCGCAGGCCCTCTTTCGCAGAAATGGTCAATGCAGCCAGCAGCGACTGGATCGTCATCGCGAACTCTGATGTTTGGTTTTCCGGTGATATTGAAGGTATTGTTCGCGCCCTTGTGACGAGGAACGTTCGCTTTGGCGCGGCTCGCCGGATCGATTTACCCGGTCTCTCAAACTTTGCGCCAGTGAGCCTAAATGAAATAGCGACAAGTGACTCTAAGACCGCGCTGATTGCTATGGGAAAGGTTCAAAGTAGGCGAACGATCGATTTTTTTCTTATGCAAAGGATTGCTTCGAAAACCCTGGTTTCCATGCACCCCGATCTGGGAAAGCATCCAATGGGCACTGTCGGTGTGGACGATAGGTTTCTTCAGTACACGAACGAGAGTTTTCATCTGTGTGACTTGACTCAGTCCGTGGAGGTGCTTCATCCCAATCACGAGAGTTTCCGCGAGATTTTTAGAGGAAGCGTTTTACTCTCCATGAGCGAGAGGGAGAAGTTTGTGACTGCGAGAGCAGCAACCAAGAGCGAAAGTCGAATTGATCAAACTTTGGCATGCTTGTCGGTGGCGGAGTTTCGTGCAGCTAACGGAACCATTGCGCCACGTAAGTCTGCACAGTCACATATCCTAAAACCCTGGTTGCGACGTATGGAGTCGTTAAGGGTGAGGCTGGAAAACCAACTAGAGCTGTTCGTGTATCGATGGAATCGGTTTGTGATCTCGCTGTCACCGAGCTCTGAACCTAGTCTTGTGATGGGAAGATTTCTCTGCATGCTTCCATTCTCACGCCAGGTAGCCCAATCAAAAACGGATAGGGAGTCGGATGTAGGTATGGTAATCAAGCTGCGAGCTTGCATCCGTCGCGAGGTTCATCGCGCGCTCTTTGCTGAACGGAGATAGCAACTTGCCCGAAATTTTGTCTCAAGCTTCTTCGCAGAGAAAGATGGCATCATCAGTGAGGCTGGTGGTTTTCGACTTTGATGGAGTGTTCACCGACAACATGGTCCTGATATCTCAAGACGGGATAGAGTCTGTTACTTGTTGCCGGTCCGATGGGCTTGGACTCAGTCGCTTAAAGGCGATGGGAATCCATATGATGGTCGTATCCACCGAACGCAACCCAGTGGTGACAACGCGTTGCGAAAAGCTGGGTATCGATGTGGTCCAAGGAATAGAAGATAAAGCGGTAGCTGTGGTATCGCTTTGTGAAGAGAAAGTTGTGTCCACTGATTCTACCGCATTTGTCGGAAACGATATCAATGACTTGGGGGCTTTTGGAGTGGTTGGTTACCCAATCGCGGTCGCAGATGCGTATCCAGAGGTTCTCGCAGCTGCGAAGTTAATCACCAGTCGTGATGGTGGCAAAGGTGCAGTTAGAGAGGTTTGTGACTGGCTTTATGGGCATCACAATGCAGCGGACTCACAGATGCACCCGGCATAGAGGGAGTTTCCCGTTGTGAAAATGGTGGCATTCATTCCTGCTCGCTCGGGTTCCGAGCGTGTGCCAGGAAAGAATATTAGGGCGTTGGCTGGACATCCACTGTTGGCTTACTCAGTTGAATCGGCAGTGAACTCAGGTTGCTTTGAGAGCGTGTTCTTAGTTACCGATTCTGAGGAATATGCAGATATCGGCAGGTATTACGGGGCCTTGTGCCCCGCATTGCGCCCCCAGGAGACATCTGGTGCTTCCAGCCCAGATCTGTCGTGGCTTCAGTGGGTACTAAGTCACTCTGATTTCGATGTCCGTGACGTGCAAGCGTTTTCCATCTTGCGCCCAACGAGCCCGTTTCGGAGGAGCCAAACCATACAACGCGCTGTGCGCGACTTTTTATCGGGAAGTTTTGATTCACTGCGGGCCGTGTCGAAGGTTACGGAGCATCCCGGGAAAATGTGGTGCGTCCAAGGAACCACAATGTCTCCACTTCTGCCCTTCGAGATCAACGGCGTTCCTTGGCACAGCAATCAGACCAAGGTACTGCCAGAGGTTTACGTTCAGAACGCGAGCTTGGAGATATCGCTCGTTGCCAATGTGAGGGAGAGAGACAGCATTAGCGGGTCTATTGTCCGCCCATTCTTCACCGAAGGTTTTGAGGGAATGGACCTCAACACCGAAGATGATTGGATTTCACTTGAATCTGTCGCTGAGCGCGAGCTTGGTGTGTTGGAGTGTATAGAGCGCAAGGCATGGGTTGGTTAGGCAGTTAAGAGGAACACGTTATGAAGGTAATTGCGCAGTTCCCTGAAGCGAAGTCAGTGGGCTTGAGGGATTGGGGAGAGGAAGATTTGCTGGTGAGCACCGATAGCGGCTTTATGATGAAGCGTTTGATCATCAAGGCCGGTAGCAAAGGTGGTTTGCAGTACCATCGATTGAAAGACGAGTGTGCCTATGTCGTCTCGGGTACGTTGCTGGTTCGTTTTGAGAATGAGAGCGGTTTGATCGAAGAGAAAGTCTGCGAGGCGGGTAGTTGGCTACATTTCCCGCCAGGAGCAGTTCACCAAGAAGAAGCGCTTTCAGACTGCGTTCTGATCGAAGCGTCCAGCAAACACTTCAACGACCGCGTTCGCTGCGAGGCACGCTTTGGGCTAGAGCAAGGTGGCGGGTTACCGACCACGGATCTTGATCAGATCACGACAGAGATTTAATCTTTGATGCAGCGTTTCATTCCGCAGTTTGTCTGGAGTTTGTGGAGGGCGCTGCCACCACGGCTACGGGCTCGGTTAAAAGCGTGGAGCGGCTTCTCCCCCTATCCTCGTCTCGAGCGGCTCACAGTTCCTGAGTCAGCATCCACGGCGCTTCATATACATTTCGCTACGGTAGTCGGTGCTCACCGCGCTTCCAACATGCTGGAACCCGCGCTAGCGAGCTATCTTGTTGCTAGAGGGCACAAAGTCACCGTGTTGCTGTGCGATAAGGCGCTGCCTGCTTGCCTTACTTGCTCAATTTGGAAGAGTAAGGCATCGGATAAGGAGGAAGATACCCTCACCGAAAGTCCGGCGGATCAAGGTTTGTGCGAAGCTTGCTTCCCAGCTGCTCTCCGTACCTGGGAGACCTCGGGCGCAGAAGTATTGACGTTGTCTTCATTGCTTACCAGCTCTGATAAAGCTGAAGTGAGGGAGCGCTGCGGTCGCTTGGTTGCCGGCGAGTCAGTGGTTCTGGACGGTACGGACTTCAAGGAAGACGTCGTAGCTGGATGTCTCAGATATCTTTGCAAGGGCGACGAGGAATCTATCTCTACAGAACTTTTCCGCAGGTATGCCGAAGCGTCTATGATGATCGCCCGCGCGTACAAAAATTTCCTGTCGTCTACTGAGGTGGATTGCGGCGTGTGGGTTCACGGAATATACGTCCCCCACGGTGTGCTCAATCGTGTTTTCCGTAGCCGGAGCCTTCCTTTTTTGAATTACAACACTAGCTATCGGCAATCCAGATTCTACTTTGTGGAGAACGATACCTATCACCATGTATTTCCCGGTGAAAGCGCCGACGAACTCGGCCTTGATAAGGTTACGGGTGAAGAGATTGGACAAATAGAGGAATACTTACGTAGCAGGGCTTCTGGGTCGAACGACTGGCAACAGTTCAACAATGAGCCGTTGTCAGATACAAAGAGAGGACTCCGTGAGCTTGGCTTCACCATCGATGATCGCCCAACCGCAGTCATGTACACCAACGTGGTGTGGGATGCTCGTCTGCATTTTAGAGACAGCGTCTACGACCGGATGGAGGATTGGATTGCCGACACCGTGGAGTATTTTCGGGTGGCCCCACATCGCAAGCTCATCCTCAGGGTTCATCCCGGCGAGCTGATATCACACTCAGTTTCTCGGTCGCGAGTTGTAGACCATCCAGCACTACAAGATTTGCCAGAAAACATCACTGTGGTGGGAGCTGATTCAAAGATCTCTTCCTACGACCTCGCGGATATCGCTGATCTTATTTTGGTCTTTGCCACAAAAATGTCGATGGAGCTCGGGAGGTACGGCAAGCCAATAATCTGTTGTGGTGATGCATGGGTCCGCGGAAAAGGCGCAACTATTGACCCTGTCACACCTGATGAATACCTAGAGAAGCTAGGCTCGCAGAACTGGCAATACTTGTATGACCCATCTATGCGCGACCGGGCCATTGCGTACTCACACTACATCTTCGAAGAAAAGCCGATAGCGTTTCCAATCTTCGATGTTTCGGGGGATAGAAAGTCTTTCACTTTGAACCCCATGAAACTCCAGATCGAAGCCTCCAAAACTGATAGTAGTCTCGCTGATTTTGAGGAGGCCGTGAGAAAGGTCTCCGTTTAGATGCCCCTTTCGTCCAGTCAAAGATGAAAGCTCTTTTGCTTGGTGCTGCGTTTGTCGCGAAGCTGACACTCTTTCTGATAGTTGTTGGTTCATTTGGAAGCGATAAGGCCAAGACCTTTATTGTCTTTTCCTCGATAGCTCAGCTACTTTCTATATTGCAAGTCGGCGTTCCAGCACTTACCAAGAACCAGTTCGTTCAGGGCGAGCTTTCCGAGCGAGAGTTTGCCAGTCGTTTTGCAACCGCCTTCTTCATCCCTGGCGCTGCGCTACTACTCTTTTGGGTGTTGTGGATCTGGGGCTTGGGCGCCACTCTGTTTTCGGATGATCCAGGGATGCAGATTCTTGGCTTCGCGTACGGTGTATACGTGCTTCAGTGCAACACGTACGCTCTCTTCTCAGAGGCGAGGAGCAACGGGGTATTCGCGTATCGATTCATCGCTTTGTCGCTCGTATTCATTAACCTTCTCTTTCTCAATCTAAGCTCGGAATTTGCGACAGAGCTAGCTGTTGTTTTGACAGTGCTGTCTGGCGCTGTAGTTTTTCTGGGAACTAAGGGCTTTTTGGCGAGACCGAAAACTTATTTGTATGGGGTAAGAAACAATCCGTTTTTAAGAGTAGAGCTGACATCCGTGCCGGTCGGAGCTCTTGAGATACCACTTATTGCAATGGCGCTAACATCGTCCGACGTGGTCGCCTACGCGTTGTGCCAGCGCGTGTTCGGAGTGTTGCCGGCACTGAGTGCTGCACTGACTCGGCCTGTGTGGTCGGTTGGTGCCATCGCGCTTCGATCGCAAGATCATGAGCGTTACCGGTCAGTAGTCCACTTCAACCGACGCGTTATGTGGCTTGGGGTGCTGGGGGTTATAATCTGCGTCGCGGCTTCGCTTTTCCTAATACAGAGCTTCGTTGCTGCTGGAGATATCTCTACTTTGTTCATGGTCGCAGGCTTTGGTACGTGGGCCGCTTTCCAATTAGCAAACCGAAAGAGCAAGAATCTGCTTCTTGCCGCCGATCATTATAAATCATTGGCGAGAGCGCTTAGCTGGATGAATTTGGGACACCTTTCAATTTTGGCGATGTTGGCTTTGTTTGGTGCGCCTCTTGTTGTCTGGGTCGTTCTGAAGGTGATTTCCGCCGGTGCCGCCATGATCATCATGCGCAATACGGAGGTGCAAAAAACTCAGTAATGTTTTCGTTATTCAAGTCGGCGACGAAAAGATGGCTAGGGAAGCGCTTCTCAGTCTACAAAATTCCAAATCACAACCTGTTTGGGGGACTACTCTCGGAGAGAGCTGCTTTCAGAATTGTTGACGTCGGTGCGAACAACGGCGGTTTCACGACGAAGTTAATGGAGGTCTTCGATATTCAGGTCGCAGCTGTAGTGTTTGTAGAGCCAGATCCGAGGTGTATGCCCTCATTGGAGAGCTTGCGCGATAGCTTTTCTCGCTCAGGCGTTAAAGCCGAGATCATCGCAAGTGCCGTTGATAAAGATGACATGCCCAAGGAGCTCTTTGTGACCGGTGATGCCGCTCACAACAGCCTTCTGCGGCCAGTCGAATTTGCCTTCCAGGAAGTAGAGGTGCCCTGCCGAACTGGTGAGCAAATATTGAGTAGCACCGCTTCACTATTTGAATCGGATGGGCCCACCTTGCTGAAGGTCGATGTTCAAGGCAAAGAGTTGGACGTGCTTCTTAGCTTCGGTGTCGGTCTCGCTTTTTTCGACTACATCGTCTGCGAATACACTTTCGAAGGCTTCTACGAAATATCCACCTCATTTTCATCTCTGATGGCGCTTCTTGAACCGGAATTTGACCTAGTTTCAATACTCTCGCAAGTCTATGACTTGCAGGGCAGGCTTCAGTACTGCAATCTTCTTCTAAAGCGACGGTCATGTTAAAGCGCGCAGTACAGTACGGTGCATCTCGTTTCGGCTATCGTTTGCTTAGAGAAAGCACATATCAATCGCTTGTGGTTCGTTCGGGGGGCAGCGACGATTTAGATTTGCTGCAAGAACTGCAGCCCGAGTTTCTTAGTGAGACATTGGGCCTCCTCACCAAATCAAAAGCACAGCTTCGGCAAGATTTACTTGCGTATTTTTACGCGGATAGAAAAAAAAGCGGCTACTTTGTCGAATTCGGCGCCACTGATGGCGTGGAAAAAAGCAACACATACCTACTGGAGCGGGAGTTTGGTTGGTCCGGCATCCTTGCTGAGCCTAATCGATCGTGGCACCAGGAGCTACGATCTAAAAGATCTGTAAAGATCGATGAGCGATGTGTTTGGAGTGAGGGTGGCGAAGAGTTGGAGTTTGCCGAGTGCGAGAATCAAGAACTGGCTACTCTAGAGAGTCTTCTTCACTCTGATTTACATCGCCGTTCTCGTAGGGTTATCAACCGTTATCGCGTTCAGACTGTGACTCTTGATGAGCTCCTACTCACGCATCAAGCACCAAAGTTTATTGATTTCCTATCGGTAGACACAGAAGGCTCTGAGGCCGAAATTATCCGCAACTTTGATTTTTCAACGTGGGAGTTTGGTTTTGTTTGTATTGAACACAACAGACGAAAAGAGAGCGAGGACCAAATTGAGACCACGCTCTCGAGCAACGGGTACCAGCGTGTGGGAAAAGCTGTTTCTAAGTTTGACGCTTGGTTTATTGGCCCATCAATACGCAGGAGCGTTCTAAAGTGAGCAGCAAGTTTCGTCGCTATTCACCTGAAGGTGCGGATTCCTACATCATCGCCGAAGTAGGGCAGAACCACTGTGGGTCGCTGGAATCTGCTCTGGAGCATGTGCGGCGTTTTTCTGATGCTGGCGCAGACGCGGTGAAGTTCCAAATGCGCTCCAATCGCTACCTGTTTTCGAAGGAGGCCTACAACAACAAATACAATTCAGAGAACAGCTTCGGAGAAACTTATGGAGAGCATCGAGAGGCGCTGGAGCTATCTATTCCCGAAATCAAGCAGTTGCGGCATGCGTGCCATGAGCATAGCGTAGACTTTATAGTTACGCCTTTTGATGAACCCTCGCTTAATGCACTGGTTGCACTTGAGCCAGATGCGATAAAAGTTGCGTCTTTTGACTTGGGTAACCTACCTTTCCTAAAGCTGATTGCAAAAAGCGGATATCCGGTCGTGGTCTCGGTAGGTGGCGGTGCGGCACCACATATAGAAGCCTCCATTGATTTGTTCCGATCGTACAAAACCGATTTAGCTGTGCTTCATTGCGTGTCTAGATACCCGTGCCCAGCAGAAAATCTGCGTCTGACTGCCATTACGCATTTGCTAGCGCGGTATCCAGACTGCGCCATTGGGTTGTCTGATCATTTTAATGGCATCAGTTCTGGCGTAGTCGGTTACATGCTGGGTGCCAGGGTTTTTGAAAAACATGTGACCTTAAATCGCGCTGAAAAAGGCACTGATCAGGCCTTTTCACTGGAGCCCGAGGGTTTCCGGAAGTTTTCTCGTGATATCCGAAGAACGCCCGTGATGTTGCGTAATGAAGAAGACCCGTTGCTTGGAAAGGAGCCGGTTTTTCAGAAGCTTGGCAAGTCTGTCGTAGCTGCCAAGGATCTACAAGCAGGCGCAACGATAACTCATGAAGATCTCAGCGGTCGTATTTTCCCAGAGCCGATTCTGCCCGTGCGTGAGACGTACAGGCTACTGGGGAGCAAGCTGGTTAAGGATATGCGTGCCGGTGAGCCGCTTACCTTTGACGATTTCCAACTGGCTTGATAGCCCACCGAATCAGACAGTAAGTCTCCACCACCTAACCCAGCGCACTTGGTGCCTCCGACATTACTTTTTTGACTTGCTCTAGGGCTATTGGGCCATCGAAATTGAAGGAAATTATCGAGACAGAGGAACTAGCGTATGCAGCGGCATTGCTAGATGCGCTTGGAGAACCCTTGCTTCCCGAAGACTGGATCGTGGAGATCGGGGCTTGGGATGGGATCCACAAGTCGAACATTGCGCATCGTGTATGGAGTGATCGATGCAAGGGGCTTTTCGTTGAAGCCGACCCAGAGCGCTTCGGTCAGCTTAGGGATAACTACCGCGAAAAGACGAACGCTGTTTGCTTAAACGCCACTGTCGGTTCTGAAGGGAGCGAAATCGGTACCCTATTTAGTCGATGCGGAATCAGCGTTGCCAGATTCGTTTCGATCGACATAGATGGAAATGATATTCATGTGATGAGAGGGGTAAGCAGCTCTCTGGCGGACATGATCTGCGTGGAATTTAATCCGTCAATACCTAGCTTCCTACAGTATGAGCAGCCGCAAGACCCAAACGTTATGGATGGATCAAGTTTCCGCTCTGTTAAAGAAGCATTGGAAGAACTTGGCTACATAGTAGTCAAGGTGATCCACTGTAATGTTATTGCGATTAGCAGCAGGTTCGGGGTCAAAGTGGATGTTCATATCGACGAGTCGGTAGCGAATCTGCTCGAGGTTAGATCTGACATACCTTGGCTTGCTTTTGCATTTGATGGCGCGATTGTATCGGGGGTGGATCAATTCAAAGATACGAGGCGGGGGTTCATGATTCAAACAAAACATCTCTCGCCCATCCCAAAATTTCTTCGGAAGATGCCATCGCATTACAACCTTGTGGAGAGGCAGCTGCTGAAGGTTCTGAAGGCGTGGAACAGGCGTTCCGAGTTACCCCGCAGGATGCTTAGCATCTTTAGTAAAGAGTGAGGCCCACTGAGATGTTTTTCATTGTCCCCAACTTCCGCGGTCCGGCTTTCGATCTGTGAAAGTGTTTGTGACAGGCGCGGGAGGCTTTATTGGTAGCCACCTTGTTGAGGCCCTTTTAGGCGCAGGGCACGAAGTGAAAGCCCTAGTTAGATATGTTTCGGATGGTCGCGTCGGCTTTTTGGACGGTGTTCCCGAGGAACTTACATCTGGATTGGAAGTGGTTAGAGGCGATATCCGCGATGGCGAGTTTCTTTATCGTGAGCTTGCGGACTGCAGGCGACTGGTGCATCTCGCGGCGCTAATAGGTATCCCTTACAGCTACGATGCTCCACAGCAATACCTCGATGTAAACGTGACAGGCACGCATAACGTACTCTCGGCTGCATTGAAGCGAGAGGTTGAGAGGTCGGTGGTCTTTTCGACGTCTGAGGTATACGGCACGGCGCTCTCAGTACCGATTGATGAGTTACACCCGCGTCAGCCACAATCGCCCTACTCTGCGTCGAAAATTGCCGCAGATGCCTTGGCTTCCTCTTACCACGCATCTTTTGGGCTGCCAGTGACCATCGCGCGCCCGTTCAACACTTATGGCCCAAGGCAATCAGAGCGGGCATTTATTCCAACAGTTATTAAGCAATTACTATTCTCCTCCTCCGAGGAGGTACTGCTGGGGGACCTCACTCCAACTCGCGATCTTGTGTTTGTAGAAGATACCGCAAGCATCGTGTGTAAATTACTGGAATCAGATTGCTTGGTCGGCCAGGACGTAAACATATGCACCGGTAGAGAGTACTCAATCGGTGAAGTCGTTGAGCGTTTACGTACCATGATTGCGCCGAACAAACGGGTCGTGCGCGACCCGGCTCGAATCCGGCCCGCGTCGTCTGAGGTTTTCCGTCTTTTGGGTGACAACACCCGACTCAAAACGCATTTAAGTTCAATACCTGAAACTTCGCTTGAGCATGGCCTGATGAAAACGATTGAGTGGTTTGAGCGGGCGTCGCATTCAGCATCAAACTTCGGCTCCGGCTACGTCAAGTGAGCCGCGCTGTGGAACATGCAGTTATTTTGGCGGGAGGAAAGGGGACACGTCTGAAACCCTACACGATTTCTTTGCCAAAACCACTAGTACCGATAGGTGAGCGTCCGATACTTGAACACATCATTATTCGCCTTGCTGGGCAAGGCGTAAAATCAATCACGCTTGCTGTGAACCATATGGCTGATCTTTTGAGAGCTTACTTTGGGAATGGCGCAAAGTGGGGTGTGAATATCCGCTACTCCCTTGAGTCCAAGGAGCTGAGCACTATGGGTCCCCTGCGTTGCTTGGATGATCTACCAGACACTTTCCTCGTTATGAACGGAGACGTTTTGACCGACCTGGATATAAGCGTGCTACGAGCGAGTCATGAGCGGTCTGGGTCGGAGTTCACGATTGCAGCCTATGAACAGCACGATCGGTCCGAGTACGGAGTTTTGCATACCAATAAGCAGGCCCAATTGACTCACTTCGAGGAGAAGCCCGAGATGGTGGCGCTGGTGAGTATGGGAATGTACTGCATGAGCCGGTCCTGCATAGACCTGATACCCGTGGATACATTTTTTGGCTTCGATCACCTCATGAGAGCCATGATAGCGGCACGACGGTTGCCACACGTTCACGTACATCGGGGCTACTGGCTAGATATCGGTCGACCAACAGACTACGAAAAGGCGTGCGATTTCTCAGAGGACTACGGTCTGCGATGATCCAGATTGGAGTCACGGGTCATCGAGGGTTTATAGGACGCGCGGTCGAAAATGCTATAGCGAATGCTCAAGCGGCTCTTATTCCTGCGCATATTTCTTACCCGGAAACGAGCTTCGTGCCAGAGCTGGAGTTTTCCGAGCCTGTTTCATGCCTATTGCACCTCGCCGCCAAGACTGGCCGCCAAGCGTCCGGGTCCAGTCCGGCAGACTTTTATGTGTTAAACATGAGTTTGACTGTGGCGGCACTTGAACACTGCAGAAAAACAGGTGCGCATCTAGTCTTCCCGAGCACTTATGTATACGGATACGCGAGAGAGCCTGGTAAGGTTGTTAGCGAGATGGCTGAATCCTCAGCAAACAACCCCTACACGCAGTCGAAGATTGTCGAGGAGACAATCATCAAAGCATATGCTCGTGATTTTGGCGTGAATGCCTGGATTCTCCGCATCTTTAACGTCTACGGGCCTGGCCAAAATAACAACTACATAGTCCCGGAGCTTATCGAAAAAGTTCGGTCTGGCGTTTGCAAAATCAGGAGTGGGAGCACTTCTAGAGACTTTGTGTATTCCTCCGATGTAGCCGACGCAATCCTGCTAGCTTCAGTGACGCCACCTTTGGGCTGTGAGGTTGTGAATATTGGTAGCGGGCAAGTTTTCACCCTGATGGAAGTTGCTGAGACTATAGATGCAGCGACTTCGAGTGGTGCTGAATTGCTAGACGAACGCGTGAAATCATCGAATGACTATCCCGTGTATGCAGCAGATATTTCGCGAGCAAGAAATCTGCTGGGATGGGGGCCGAAGATCAGCTTCAGAGACGGCATAGCTCAAACATGTAAGCCTTATTTGCTCGGCTAGGCATCGCGGGTGCTCTCTCTTGACAGCTGTGGATACTAGAGATTTAGAGCAGGTAGCAGGTTACGGCGTTTACGCTGGCGGCCTGTGCGGCTTACAACAAGAGCTGGCGACGATTTTGTCGGAGCATAAGAGGCCCAAGTGTAAGGTGCTCGCGTGTTTCAATCCTCATTCATACGCGGTGGCAAAGAAGTCAGCACGCTTTCGTGCCGCCCTGCATAAAGCCACTTGGCTGGTGCCCGATGGGGCAGGTGTCGTATTGGTTTCGCGATTGCGAAACGGGGCTCTTCGCTCGAGGGTAACTGGGAGTGACGTTCATGAAACAGTAATGAAACGGCTCGATCAGTGTTCTGGAAGGGTATTTTATCTTGGAGCCTCTGATGCCACATTAAGAAAAATACGTAAGAGAGTATCTGAAGACTATCCTTCGGTAGTGTTCGCTGGCTCTTACTCGCCACCATACAAGGACCGCTTCTCTGCTGAAGAGAATGCGCAAATGATTTCTGTCGTTAACTCAGCGAAGGCAGATGTTCTTTGGGTGGGGATGACTGCCCCAAAGCAAGAAGTTTGGCTTGAGGAGCATCGTGAGGAAATCAGCCCAGCTTTTGCTGCAGGTATAGGGGCGGTCTTCGACTTTTACTCAGGGAATGTAACCAGATCATCCCCCTTGTTTCAAAAACTAGGGCTTGAATGGCTGCCTAGGCTTGCCCAGGAACCAAAGCGTCTATGGCGTCGAATGTTCGTCTCTGCGCCGATTTTTCTTTGGGATGCACTGTTTCACAAACCGGGATCGCGGCACTGATAATGCTTCTGCAGTCAGGTTTTGACGAAACTAGCTATTAGAGACTTGCACAAAATGGCTGTCGATACCGTTATCGCAGAGGGCATTACGTAGAGCAAAGACCTATCGAGGCCGGTGTGCAGTGTCGCTGATCCGCTGGCGATGAATGTAAAGTAAACCACCAGCACTAGTAGTGTCGCGATTACGGCGAGGATTGGGATTCTTTCTCCGTGGGCCAGTCTTGGCTGTGTGGCAATCAATGCAAGGCTGGCTAAGAAGAGCGGTGTTGCAAGGTGCCAGTTGTCGAATGTGAGCAGAGCGTCAAAGTAGGCTTCAGCCTCAAATGGAGCTGGTTTTAAGTTGTAGTAAAAGAGGTTTTCCACCCCGAAACCTGACGTTGAAACCTGAAATTGGCCCAAACCTGGGATATTCCAATCTAGCGAGTAGAAGCCCAGAAGCGCAGCCAAGAAACCACCGCTAATGACAATTGCAGACGAAACAAGCATCAATAGACTCTTCTTAGCAAGGGTTTCCCAAGCGAAACATCCGAACAGCACCACTCCTAGAGCCAGCGCAACGGCAAGCCCCGCTCTTTTGGTCAGCATGCAAAGAACCAAAGAAAGCAGTAGGACAATAAGGTAGGCTCTTTTTTGAAGGAGAGTGACGCGGCAGCTGACCGCGATGCTTGCCACAAAGAAAAGAGTTACCCAGATGTCTGCATAGCCAGCTAAAGCGGCGTGGGTATGCAGCAAGGGCAACGATGCGACGGCTGCACAACAGAAGAGCGCAGCGGTGTTGCCGTACAGCGCTCTGAGGTGGCCGAACGATAGAAGCACGATTGCTATAAACGCAGCAAACCAAGGTAGGTGATTAACTTCTGAGTGGGGAGTTTTTGTTATTGAAATCATCCACACTTGTATAAGGTTCGTCACGACACCGAAGTTTGGATTAGTTTGTACGCTCGCAAGCAAGGCTTGATTTCTTATGTACTGTAGGCCTTCAGGCTCCCAAGAATGCCATGTGTCCCAAGAATAACTAGGTCGCTGGAACACCTCCTGCAAAACCGACGCTAGGCTTACTGTTATTAGTAACAGTAGAAAAGCGTTTAGCGCGAGGATCCATTGAGGTGTTGGTAATGACGTGCTTTTTGGAGCCTCCTTTCCTGGAGGTGATTCTGTGCCAAGCACGAAAACTAGAAGCACGGAGGCTAAGCCAGTGAGTGAGGCAAGGTAAAACGGTCTGAATCCAAGGCCAAGAACGTCTGTCATCACTACCGAAAAAGTGACGATAGCAACACCTAAGACCCAACCTAAACCCAATTGGGTTGACCAGTGGTCGCATCGGACTTTTGCTCGGCGAATAAGCCAGTAGCCCAAGCACCATGGCGCCAAGACGGCGAAGATGCCCAACAAAGTAGTGATCGCTCTTACCTCGAGTACGCTTACTGAATTAAGTTGGCTCGATAAAAAATAGGCTTTATCTTCTAGTTTCTCTCTCGATGGAGTATAGGGCTCCAACAGAGTTGTTGACCTTCAGTCTAAGGGTGGACTCGTGTGCCCCTGTATTTGTCAGGGTACCGTTAGCCCAGTCGGAAAACGCGGATGGGTTTCTCCCGACTTCTTTGTCCAGCACGAAAAGATGATCAAAGCGGCTCACATAATACTCCAAACGCTCCTCGTTCAGTCTCCCTATACTTTCGATGAGAACTTCTGGAAGCAAGTGATAAAGGACCCTCTGGGGAGATGGCTCCCTATCTGAATCATGGATGTACAACAGTGCCGCAGAGGGAAGGTCTTCGGTAGACAGGCTTCTTTTGGCGTTTTCCGAGAGTAAGAAGTACTGTGAATCCCAGTCCGCCGCTCGTCTCTCGCGCGCGGACAAACCTCCGAACGTCTCATGTGTCTCTAAGCTTTGCCGGGTCAGAAACTCTAGCCAAAGGAGGTGAACTGCCAGCCAAGTAATGAATAGAGAAGCAGAAGCAACGGCACCCGGATGCCGAAGGAAGAGTCGCGCCCGCATACCGTTTACTGATACTGATCGCACCAAGGTGGCCACCCCGAGCAATAGAAGTGCAATAAGCAACCATAGGGTGGCGGCAACTACAGGGCTAACAATCGTCCCCTCGGGAAATCCCCTACGAGCATTGATAGATGAAAAACTCCACGGCGAAAACGACCTCCACTCAGATAGCAGCGTCCCCATGAGCGGTCCTATGCCAAACTTATGAAGTTCCAGCTCCCGCAGCCGAAATACATCTCCACCCAGATCCCCAAAAACGCCTATCTCTAGATTGCGAACTGTTCCACGCCAAACTGATTCCTTTCTGAGGTTTACCCACCCCCCATTTTCGAGGAGTGGCATCTCTGCGTAAAAAATTCCGTTGGGATTCTCCATGGTTTGCCAAAAAACGAAGGTCTTCAACTCCGGCCGAATACCTTCGGCGTCGATGTGCATAAACTGAAAATCGGAGGTGGCAATCTGCGTATCGATGGACAGAATAGCTTCTCCACCTTTTAGTTGGCTAACCACCAAGTCTTTTCCCTCGTAGAGGGTTCCGCCACTTTTCCTGGCCCTGAACTCGGCCCCAGTAAACAGCAAGGGCTTAATCACTCCTGTATCACCTGTGCCACGAAAGTCCTCAGAAAAATTCGTAAGGTAATAGGCAAGAGCCAAGACCGATAGGCATGCCGCGGCTGCCAACAAAATGCAGGACTCCAAGGCAACAAACAGAAACTCGCGGTCAGTTAGTGGATTTGGTTTCAATGATTCCGAGCCTTATCTGGGACAAGGGGAGTGTACTAGAGCATCCCGTCCTTTGGTCCTAAGCTCTCGGACGTGAGGAAGTCGAGCACTATTTGTTGGCAGCGCCATTTGGGCCGCTTCGAGCATCCAGATCCCGCAGAGCACGGAGCAATTCGGGTAGTCTGGCGCGATCGTCCGTGGAAAGCTGCTCGTAAGGAAGGCTCTTGAGGCCATTTATTTCCTCCACGATGCGCTGCCGCAGGGGCAGGGCCGTGAGTTTGCGCATGATGTCGGCAAATTGCGCCTCAATACCGGTGGTGGGTATCAGCCGTTCCTGGCCGGCCAGTCGTGCCAGGAGCTCACCTTCGGGTGTACCGTGCCAGTGGCCCAGCAGCATGCCGGTGCTGGATTCGGGTCTTTTTTGCAGCAAGTCGAGCATCGATCGCAGTAGGTCTCCTTCCCGGCCTGACAGCCCATCCAGGGCCTGCCGATCCGCCTCTTGCGCAATGCTTGGTTTATGCAGCAACAGGGCAATGGCCTGCTGCGTGTGTGTGACATGCACTTCAGCCCGATCTGCCAGCGTTGGACGCCGTACTGACATGGGCTCGTCGTCGATGGGCATGTCCGACGAATCCCACGGAGGAGGTTCTTCGTCTGAGAGAGGGGCTATGCTGGGTGGGGCTTCCGGCGGCGGCACCTCCAGCTTCTGCAGGCTCGCCAACTCCAACCCCGTGCGCGTCGCCAGCGCTTGAAACATCAGCTCGCGGTAAACGCCGTCCGGGAGCTGCCGCAGGAGAGGGAGCGCCCGTTTAGATAGGCTCGCGCGGCCCTCCATCGTTGCCAGATCAAGGCCCGCCCCCTGGCATTGGAAGAGGAATTCTTCCAGCGGCAGCGCGCTCATGACGAGATCAAGGAACGCGTCCGCCCCCTCTTTCCTCACCAGCGAGTCTGGGTCTTCGCCATCGCGCAGGAATAGAAACCGGGCTTGGCGGCCATCGCTCATGGTGGGCAGGGCGCTGTTCATCGCCCGCTCTGCTGCGCGGCGGCCGGCTTCATCACCGTCAAAACAGAACACGACCTCCGGGACAAAGCGGAAGCTTCGTTCGAGGTGCTCGGTGCTGGTGGCGGTGCCGAGGGTGGCCACCGCGTTAGTGATGCCGGCTTGAGCGAGGGCGATGACATCCATATAGCCCTCAACGACGATGAGTCGATCAAGCTGACGGTTGGCTCGACGCGCCTCAAACAGCCCATAGAGCTCGCGACCCTTGTGGAAAATCGGTGTTTCCGGCGAGTTGAGGTATTTCGGCTTGTCATCACCCAATACGCGACCCCCAAAGGCGATCACGCGGCCGCGGCGGTCTCGGATGGGGAAGATGATGCGGTCGCGGAAACGATCATAGGTGCGGCCCGCGTCATTCTTGACCACGACACCGCCGACTATGGCCCGCTTCAGGGCTTCGTCGCCTTCGGCGACCTCTTTCATGAGGTTGTCCCAGCCGGGTGGGGCAAAACCAAGGCCAAAGTCTCTTGCAATAGCGCCCGTGAGTCCGCGGGACTTTAGGTATGCGACGGGGCGCTCCCGTTCCTCATGACTGCGAAGCGCCAGCTTGTAGAACTCCGCGCAGCGCTCCATCAGATCATAGAGTGCTTTGTTCGGGGACTCGCTAGGCCCGCCGCTCCGGCCAGAGCCTCCTTGTCGTCCGCTGGTCTGCTCTCGGGGGACTTCCATACCTAGGTTCCCGGCAAGGGTTTCTACGGCCTGTGGAAACTCCATGTTCTCGTAGTCCATGATGAAGCCGATGGCATTTCCCGTCGCACCGCAGCCGAAGCAATAATAGAACTGCTTATCAGGATTGACGCTAAATGATGGGGTTTTCTCATCGTGGAAGGGGCAGCATGCGCTGTAGTTTTTGCCGGTCTTCTTCAGCTTCACACGGCGATCAATCACGTCGACGATGTCGGCGCGATCGAGAAGATCGTCGATAAAAGCTTGGGGAATACGTCCAGCCATGACTAGCCTGCGGCCTGATCGATTACAAAGTATGCCATGGGGTGGGGTTTGCTTCGGTATCCTTAGCGGCCGCTTTGGCTGTGTGAGAGATGGACCTGAGCCATCCTTGAATGATTCGGGGGGTCCTCAACCGATGCAATGCAGCCTCCAGCGGATTCTAGCAAGCCCGAAGCAGCTTTTGGCGGCCATCATCGGCTCGAACTAGCCACAAGGAGCCCTGTATAACGATGAACGGTTCATCGAAGCCATGGGCTGTTCAGCACAGCCATGAGCTCTTCAACACAGCCATGAGCTCCTCAACACAGCCATGAGCTGTTGAACCTAGCCATGAGCCGTTGAACCTAGTCATGAGCTAATCAACAGAGCCACGAGCGCTCCCGAAAAGCGGCGATCAGTTACCGGCAAACACCAGTGAGTTTAAGCACCAAGTTTTAACCGCCACGAAATGGCGCCAAATCAAATAAAGTAAGCGTCGTAGAAGTTCGTCCTCAGGGAATTCGAGAACGTTGGTGGTATCAGCTGGTCAGGCGTGCCTTTACCTTCTGACTCACAGCGCCCATGTCGGCGCGGCCCTGAAGCTTTGGCTTGAGCTGTCCCATGACAGCGCCCATGGCCTGCATGCCCGAGCCGCCAGCGCTCTCAATGGCGTCGTCGATCATGGCGTCGAGTTCTTCGTCGCTGAGCTGGGCGGGCAGGAATTCTTGTATCACCACGATCTCGGCGGCTTCCTGAGCAGCCAGCTCGTCGCGGCCAGCATCTTCAAACTGCTTTTGGGAATCGCGGCGCTGCTTGACCATCTTGTCGAGAATGGCGAGCACACGGGCTTCCTCTAGTTCAATGCGCTCGTCAACTTCGACGCGCTTGAACTCGGCCTGCATAAGACGAATGGTGGAGAGTCGCTCCTTATCGCGGCTCTTCATCGCTTCTTTCATGGCAACCTTGATGGCCGCCTGGGTTTCCGATGCGCTCACGGGAGTTCTCTGCTCAGGGTGGGATGGTGCTGTGCGGGGACCAACAGAAGAGAGGTCGCCGCGCGGAAATCTGAGTGCCGATGGACCCTTAGGTCGGACGTCGGCGAAAACTTAACGCTAGTAGAGACGCGTGCGCTTGCGGTTTTCGCGAGACACCTTCTTCAGGTGACGCTTAACGGCAGCTGCGGCGGCGCGCTTGCGAACCGTCGTAGGCTTCTCGTAGTGCTCGCGGCGACGAACTTCAGAAAGTACGCCGGCTTTTTCGCAGGAACGCTTGAAACGACGCAAAGCGACGTCAAAGGGCTCGTTCTCTTTTACCTTGATGTGAGGCATCTAAATCCTGTCCTAATCGTACCCACTGGACGCGATTTCGCCGCCCAGTACTTGAGAGGGCGCGCATTCTATACACAGTGAGCCGCTTTTGCAAAAGGCAGAAATGCACGATTTTGGAGCCTCTCAGCGGTGTTTTGCCTGTCGCCAAGGCCCCGGATTCATTAGACTTCGCGCTTTTGCGATCACCGAGCTTTAGAGGCCGCAACTCTTATGAAAGTCCTGGGTATTGAGACTTCTTGTGACGAGACCGGAATTGCCCTCTTTGACACAGAAAATGGGCTGCTTGCCCATGCGCTCTACTCACAGATTGCCGTGCATCGCGAGTACGGGGGTGTCGTGCCGGAGCTTGCCAGCCGCGATCACGTGCGGAAAACGTTACCTCTCATCGAGAAGACCCTGAGGGATGCCAGTTTGGTCGCCGCCGATGTCGATGCGGTGGCGTATACGGCGGGTCCCGGGCTCATCGGTGCTCTCATGGTGGGTGCGACGCTGGCGCGCTCTCTGGCGCTGGGGTGGGGTGTGCCGGCGCTGGGTGTTCATCATATGGAGGGCCATTTGCTGGCCCCCATGCTGGAAGAGCCCAAACCCGAATTTCCCTTTGTTGCGCTTCTTGTTTCCGGGGGGCATACGCAATTGGTGCGCGTGGACGGTATCGGCGAGTACAAGCTTCTGGGAGAGTCCCTTGATGATGCCGCTGGTGAAGCCTTTGACAAGGCCGCCAAGATGCTGGGGCTTCCTTATCCTGGAGGGCCGCATATCGCGAAGCTGGCCGAATCTGGCAACCCCGATCGCTTTGATTTCCCGCGGCCCATGGTGAATCGGCCGGGGCTCGATTTTTCCTTTAGCGGACTCAAGACGCATACGCTCACGACGATTCGGGCGCTCGAAGTCGAAAGAGCAGCTGAGAGAGCAGCCGAAAAATTGGCTCGGGCTGCGGCTGAAAACGCTGGGACAGGCCCGTTGGATTCTCCAGCAACGGATTCTTCAGCAAATGGTGCCGTGATTAGCGAAGCGGACGGAGAAGCCAGCTTAGTTGCTGAGCATGACGCTGGGCCTGCAGCCGCAGCGGTGGGAGAGCTCACGGAGCAGGATCGAGCTGATGTGGCTCGCGCTTTTGAGGAGGCGGTGGTTTCGACGCTGGTGATCAAATGTCGCCGGGCGTTAGAGCAGGAAGGTCTTTCTCGATTGGTGATGGCGGGTGGTGTCAGCGCGAATCGCAATCTCCGTGCCCAGTTGGCGACCGCGCTGGCCAAACAGGGCGGAGAGGTCTTCTACCCCGCCCCTCAGTTCTGTACCGACAACGGCGCCATGATTGCTTATGCGGGCGCTCAACGTCTGGCCGCTGGACAGCACGATGACATGGCCGTGGAGGTTCGACCTCGCTGGCCCATGACGGAGCTTCCTCCGATAAGAAGCGCAGGTGCAGCGTGACTGACACGGTGCTCATCACCGGGCTCAGGCTTCCCACGGTGATCGGGGTTTATGACTGGGAGCGTGAAGTGCGCCAGGAACTGCGCGTCGATCTGGAGATGGCCTGGAATCTGGATCAAGCCGCAGCCAGCGACGATGTGGAATTCGCGCTGAACTATGCCGCAGTGAGTGAGCGCCTTATCGCATTTGCTCGCGAGAGTTCCTTCAAACTGATTGAGGCGTTTGCTGATGCCGCCGCCAGCGTGGTGATGAATGAATTCAATGTGAGTTGGTTAAAGCTCAGGCTGGCAAAACCTGGGGCCGTCGCAGAGGCCGACTGGGTTGGGCTTACCATTGAGCGAGGCACTCGAGCACCGTGACCGAAGTACTCCTTGGGCTGGGGAGCAACATCGATGCCCGTGAAAATCTGCCTGCGGGCCTTGGGGAGTTGGGCGCACTGTTTGGCACCGTGGAGTGCTCTCCCGTGTACGAAGGCGCCGCCATTGGCTTCGCCGGCGATCCGTTTACGAATCTGGTTGTCTCCGCGCAGACGGAGCTCCGTGTTGGTGAGCTTCAGCGGACTCTGCGAAACATCGAGTTCGCCCATGGCCGTCCGCAAAACGCGGAGCGTTGCAGCCCCCGAACCCTGGATATCGACATCCTTTTGTTTGGCGATGCGAGCGGCCTGGTGGATGGCATCGAGCTGCCACGTCGGGAAATTCTTCAGCATGCCTTTGTGCTGCGCCCGCTCTCGGATCTGCGGCCCGCGATGAGGCACCCGGTGGATGGCCGCAGTTTTGCAGAGCTATGGAATGCCTTTGATCAGGAGGCACAGCCGCTGCGGCCTGTGAGTCTTTTAGTTTGAGACCTGCGGTCCTTGGTTCGAGAATCGCTAGCAACGTCGAAGACTCCGCTGCGCGCTGAGTTAGATTTCTCACGTCTCAGGCTGTGAGTCAGCCGGGCCAGCGGTCTTCACTGCGCACCGCACGAATCCTTGCGATGCGCTCCCGAGTGATGGCGTCACCAATAGCTTTGCCTTCCATTTCGGGTGTTCTCACATCTGCCGCGCTGACAACCGCTGCCGCATCGCGGGCTGCCGCAAGGTAATCCGTTTGGACGTACTCCACGTTTTCAAACCCAGTGCGACCGCGAGAATCCGCTTTACAGGCGATCAGAAACTCCTCAAAAAGGCTCCCTTCACGAAAAGCGCCAGTGCGCTCCAGCAATTTTAGAACCGTCGAGGGCTTGAGTTCGAACGCCCGATGAACATTAAGGTGGTGCTCGCACACCGCCAGCGCGAGCCTTCGGTGGGCGTTGGGTACCTTAATGCGATCACAGAGCTGTTCGACCAGCGGCAGCCCTGCTGCTTCGTGTCCGCGATGGCTGGGTAGGACGCCCTCGGGTGTTACTCCTTTGCCCAGATCGTGGGTGAGGGCGGCAAAAGCGACGCGACTGTCTTGCCGCAGCTGCGCGGCGGCCTCGAGGACCAGCAGCGTGTGAATGCCGGTGTCGACCTCGGGGTGGTAATCCTTGCGCTGGGGCACGCCGAAAAGGGCATTCACCTCCGGGAACAGACGCGCCAGGGCGTTACACGCCCTGAGCTCTTCAATGTAACGCTGGGGAGCCTGCTCGCTGAGGGCCTTCTCGGTCTCTACCCACACGCGCTCACCGGCAAGAAACGAGAGCTCATCGCCCGAGCTGAGTTGGCGCATGAGTTCTCGGGTTTCGTCGGCGACGGTAAATCCCAGATGGGCAAAGCGTGCCGCGAAGCGCGCAACGCGCAACACACGGAGGGGGTCCTCGGCGAAGGCATCTGAAACATGCCTGAGCACGCGGTTCTCAATATCCCGCTTACCGTCGAAAGGGTCGATGAGCTCACCAGTTTCATCCTGCGCGATGGCATTGATGGTGAGATCGCGTCGGACCAGATCGTCTTCAAGAGTGACGTCGGGGGCCGCATAAACGGTGAAGCCCGTATAGCCGTGGCCGGCTTTCCGCTCTGTCCGGGCGAGGGCGTACTCCTCTTTTGACACAGGGTGGAGAAACACGGGGAAGTCTTTGCCCACCTGGGTGTAGCCCAGATCCAGTAGTTCCGCTGGCGTGCCACCGACGACGACCCAATCGCGCTCCTTTGGGGTAATACCGAGCAGCGTGTCGCGAACCGCACCGCCGACGAGATAGGTCTTCATTGACAGGGAATGCTCACACGCTCGTCTGTTTCAAGGCAGAAGGCCGTCATGGCATTGCCCCACACGCAGCCTGTGTCGAGGGCGATGTGCCGTGTGCTGTCAGTCTGACCCTGAAGGGATGCCCAATGACCAAAGATGATGCGCTCCTGACGGTCACCGTCATCATGAACGAACCAGGGCTTCAGGTCGGGATCGTCCTGTGCTTTGCCGCCAGGGCAGTGAGGTGGGCCTTTGCTGGACAGGTCGAGGCGGCCCTCCGCAGTGCAATAGCGCATGCGGGTGAGGTAGTTGGTGATCACCCGAAGACGCTCCATGCCATCAAGATCACTGTCCCAGAGGCTCGGCTCATTGCCGTACATGGCCTCAAGGAATGGCGTCGCATCAGTGCTGGTCAGCGCTTCTGATACTTCCCCGGCCAGCTGGAGAGCTTTGGCCGTGCTCCATTGCGGCGGAATCCCTGCGTGGGTCATCACAAACCCGCGCTCCGCGATTGCCAGAGGCTGGCGGCGAAGCCAGCGCAGCAGTTCGTCCCTGTCCGGTGCGTCGAGAATCGGGCCGAGCGTGTCACTGCGCGACGGTGGGCGTACACCCGCGGCCACGGCGAGCAGATGAAGATCATGATTCCCAAGCACCACGCGAATGCGATCCCGGTGCTTATAGAAGTAGCGCAGAGTCTTCAGACAGCTGGGACCTCGGTTGATGATGTCTCCCGTGGACCAGAGAACGTCCTCCTTCCAGGAAAAGCCAACCTTTTCCAGCAGTTGTTTCAGTGACTTTTTGCAGCCCTGTACGTCACCGACAGCCCAAGTTGCCATGATCAGTTCAGGGAAGTGGGTGTGTGCAGTGTGAACGCTGGAATTTTGACCTCGAAGGCGAGCTGCTCGCTGGGGTCGGCCACGCGGTCGTCGTCGTGCAGGATGAGCGTGTACTCCCCGCTCATATAGCCAACGGCCGTGGGCAGGGTCGCACCGCTGGTGTAGCGAAAGTAGCGCCCGGGACGAATAATGGGTTGTTCCCCCACAACGCCTTCGCCACGAACTTCCTGCACATTTCCGTGGGCATCGGTGATTTCCCAGTGGCGGGACAGCAATTGCACCGAGACGTCGCCCGCATTGCTGATGGTAATGGTGTAGGCAAAGGTGAACTGCCCGTCGTCAGGCTGCGAGTGCGTCGGCAGATAGGTCGTCTGTGAGGCGATGCCAATCAGGGCCGGATTTAGGGTTTTTATTTGCGTCATGGGAGGGTTCCCGGTGCCGGGATCGATCCTCTTGGCTGCTCGGCTGCGCCATTTATAAGGGGAGCGTGGTGGTGGTGCAAGGGGTTGGGCGAGCCGTTCCCGTGACGTTTTGGCACCTTCGCTTTGCGTATGCTGTGGCGCAGTACTCTCTCGGCTACCCCGGGGCCATATCGGGTGTCTCCGAAAACGAAAGAGTGCGATGCGGTGTGTCCCTAGAGCTCGATGAGCTGAGCCAGGCGGCTGAATTCATCCAGGCTCAATGTCTCCGCCCTGCAACCGGGGTCGATATCACAGCTTTCTATTGCCGGTGCATCGAGAAGGCCTTTCAGATTATTGCGCAGCGTTTTCCGCCGTTGGGCAAAGGCGGCCTTAACGACTTTGGCCAGGGCCGCTTCGTTTATCGCTGGTATGCGAGTCTCTTCCAGTGGCGTCAAGCGAACGATGGCCGATTGCACTTTGGGCGGCGGGTCAAAAGACTCTGGCGGCACTTCAAAGAGTAATTCTGCGTCGCAACGGAACTGCGTCATGATGCCGAGCCGCCCCCAGTGCTTACTGCCGGGCGTCGCTGTTAGCCGCTCGACCACCTCGAGTTGCAGCATGAAGTGCATGTCCTTAACAAGACTGCTGTAGGAGAGAAGGTGAAAGATGAGCGGTGTGGAGATGTTGTACGGCAGATTGCCGACGATTCGCAGCGTTTCATCCGCTTGCCGGAGGCTTTCATAGTCGAACTGGAGCGCGTCCGCGCTGTGCAGCTTGAATTGCGGGTGAATGCTGAAGGCCGCTAGGAGTGGCGTGATGAGATCGCGATCAAGCTCAACGGCATCGAGCCTGCAACCAGTGCGCACAAGTTCACCGGTGAGCGCACCTAATCCAGGGCCGATTTCCACGATATGATCATCAGGCTTTGCGCCAATTGCGTTCACTAGCCGGTCGATGATCCCCGTGTCGGTGAGGAAATTTTGTCCGAAGCGCTTTCGGGGCTGGTGTCTTGGTTGATGCGATGAGCCTGCCATCAGACAATGATACCTCTTCGCTTCCCGCGCTCACTGGTAGAATGTGGCCTAATTCAGCGATTACCCGAACATGACCCTCTCCCAGTACTGGCGCCTCGTGCACGAAATGGCACGCATGTCGCTCAAAGCCGACGCATCAAAGTTCTATCTCAGCTACCTGTGGTGGGTGTTGGAGCCGTTGCTGTATGTGGCTGTGTTCTACGTGGTGTTTGACGTGCTGCTTGGGTCCAAGCGCGCGGATTTCCTCGTCTTTTTGATGTGCGGAAAACTGACGTTTATCTGGTTTTCAAAGTCGGTGGTGCACGCCTCGCGCAGCATCGTCGCCAGCAAAGGCCTCATCGGGAAGATCGATTTGCCGAAGTCGCTCTTTCCCCTCGCGATGGTTCAGGAGTGTTTTTATAAGCAGCTCGTGGTGTTTGCGCTGCTATTCGTGTTTCTTCTCGCCAATGGCTATGGCATCAATGCCGCCTGGTTATGGCTTGCTCCTTTATTGGTCGTGAACTACTTGCTGATCGTTGGTACATCGATGGCGGCGGCCTTTCTAGTCTGTCTGGCCTTTGACTTCACGATGGTGGTGTCTCTTGCCATGATCTTTCTGTTGTTCACATCGGGCATCTTCTGGGATGTGCGCGCCCTTGCCGATCCTGCATTGATGGACTGGGTCCTCCTGGCAAACCCCATTGCGTTTATCGTCGATGCCTATAGACAGATACTCATGGAAGGCATCGCACCGGACTTCGCTCACCTCTTTGGCATTGGCCTTGTCGCCGCGGCCGCGGTGGCTGCTTTGGTGTGTTTGATGCGTCGCAGCAGCCAGTACCTCGCGTTGCGGGCCATCACCTCATGAGTCAGCAGAAAGATCGCGAAGTGTTGCTGGAGTTGGTGGGTGTTTCTCACTCCTATCATGCTCGGCGGGCGAACTTTGAACGTGGGATTCACCGCGTCTTAAAGGAAGTCAGCCTAAAACTCTACCGCGGCGAATCCCTGGGCATCATCGGCCGCAATGGTGCGGGTAAAACCACCCTGCTCAGATTGATGGCTGGCATTCTTGCTCCCTCGAGCGGCGAGATCCGGCGCCAGCCCGGTGCCTCCATCAGTCTGCTATCCCTTGGACTGGGCTTCCAGCCCCAGCTAACGGGGCGTGACAACGCACGGCTGTCTGCCATGCTGCAGGGCGCCTCTCCCGCCGAAGCTGATGCGTGTCTGGCGCCCATTCGGGAGTTTTCTGAGCTCGCCAGTTCCTTCGACGAGCCCGTCGTGACCTATTCCGCGGGTATGCGTGCTCGCCTCGGTTTCGCCACCGCACTGCAAACGAAGGTCGACGTGATGTTGATTGACGAGGTCCTGAGTGTTGGCGACAAGGCTTTCCGAGAAAAAGCCGCCGCGGCGATGCGCGAGCGTATCGTCAGCGATCAGACGGTTGTGCTCGTGTCTCATTCGGAGCAGCAGATCTCACGGATGTGTGATGTGGCTGCGTGGATTGAGGGTGGGGAGTTGCGGGGGTATGGTGTAGCGGAGGAGGTGTTGACTCTTGCAGGTTCGAAGATGCGCGGTAGTCGAGCTGCGAATTCAATTGAAACGTGAACAGCCGATCAATCTGCCCAGTCACTTGCAGCGTCCCGGATTTGAGGCCAGACCTCCAACGCGTCGGCCCAAATAGTCGCGTAGTCCCTGAAGAGATCGACTAAAGATTCTTCAGTTGTGCTTTTTTCTATACCAGGGAGGTCCAGCGGAGAGTGCTCTCGACCAATGGATCTTTCGGCTTCTTCTGCGGCGCGTTTCAAATATGATTGCCAATTCAGCGAAGGTAGCTGTTCCGAGTCCTTTAGCTTGCTCACTACTTTATGCAAAAACTCTGCCTCGCTTTGGGCTTGCTCTCTCCGGTAGTCGATAAGGAGATCGTCACTGGACTTGGAAGCCAAGTCTCTGGACAGGTTTGCAAGTTGAAAAAGCCTTGCCTCGGGACTACTTTTCTGCCTATATTCGATCCGGCTGATCAGCCACCTCACAAGCAGAGCGGTGCCGCCCTCACCGACAATTGGTTCTTTGATGCTGTGGGTACGTTCGTCAATCGGAAGGTGAGGAACACTCCAGCCCATCTCAAAAATCGCTCCCTGGGGATACATCGCTTCCACCATTGCAGCAAAAAGAAGGTCCTCACATCTGTAAGCAGGAAAGTAAGGTGGGAGTAGCTGTGAATTGTCCAAGCCCGTCATCTGAGATAAGAACGCCATCTTATGAAGGGTTAAACGTGAGCACCCAAGCCAACTACATCGGTTTTCCATCGCATTGACCATGCCACCGGCGGCACTAGCCAAGCGCTCGATAGACGTCTCTCCAAGGTTTAAAGGCCAATGGGCATCGCCGGTTCCCGGATCGCCCCACGATCCACACTGCGTGATTAGAACTGGGTGATTCCCCTCAACCTCAAGCAGCATCGCTGCATTGCAGTCTTCCAGACTTTGAGGGAGGGTATCTCCACCCCAGCTTTCGATGACAGACCCCACTGTATGCCCTAGTATCTCGAGATGAGATAGGAGGGGATCCACGCCCGCACTAACTGTTGAGTTTTGTAGGTCGTCTCTATCCTGATAAAAGCTCGCATGCCGCTCTCCTTTGAAAGAAATCCCATCGTTCTTCATCGGAGGAGCTATAGATTCGCAGGTTATGTCATCGTCTAGCACTAAAGCGCGACGTCCTACAGAAAGCAGCAGGCAGAAAGTTCTTGCTCGGCCGTAGGTTTTCTTCCCCTCCCATTTCGAGCTGTCTAAGAGAAACCTGATGGGTCCTTCGTGTTTAGGCAGTTTAGTTACGAGATGGGTTAGGAGTTCTGTCTGTTCAGCTGCTCCAAAGTAGGTCATATCTCTAGGGCAGCGTATGTTGAAATCTCGGACTAGCTCCGCGTTTCGGATTTGATTCTCAGGCGTTCTTGAGTCATCGACCAGATACAGCGCGCTGTGTTTATTAAGACTGGAATTTCGGAGCATTGATTCCATCAGACGGCCGACCGCGTCCGGTCTGTCGCAAGTGATTACGAACACTGCGCTCTCCGCAACCTTGCTCGAGGCATTGGAAGTGAGGCGCTGACCAACCGTGGAAGCAGGGAGCAGAAAGTGAGTGCTTGCCAGATCTGCGAGCGTAGCTTCTACCATCGTTTCCCTGCCGCTTAACTCGCTCCTAGACTGGCAGATACGGGCGGTGTGCTCGCGCAAAGTTCTAAAACGTGAACAACTTTTGAGTGCTTCGACAACTCCAGGCTCAAAAAGTCGTTGTTCTCCGGTGGTACGATTGATCACCAGCATTTTCCGGCTATCGATGCCAATCAACTCACAGTCAGCAAAAGCGTAAAGCTCCTCTGCGCGGCTGTCTTCTTGTGCGCTGCCATGGGTTTCTTTTGGATGCTGTACGTAGCTGATCGAAAAATCGTCGTTCATAAATTAAGTCTGAGTCTGAATCCGCGCACTTGCCGACGTTAACGGTCCGGTAAATGCAGTTATTTTTGATTTCTTACCGAAAGACTAGGAAAAACTGCTCGGGAAGTATATTCCACGCTGAAGGTTTTGGTCTGCGTAGATCTAATTAAACTTGCTGGTTAGAGTTGGTTGAATCAAAACACAATACCTCGGTGAAGACCTAGCCGTCGTTACGATCAGCAGCTGTGAAGACTTATAACTAACCCGCGCGATGCTATTATGGTCTTTCGGCAAGGATGTTCGAGAACTTGGCAATAATAACTTGATTCATATATAAAATTAACGGTACGGCGGGCACAACCATGACTACTATTTTTGATTCGAAGCGCGAGCTGCGAGCGGCAATTAAACATAAGAGTATTGAGGAGCTAGAAAGGCTTATAAAAAACCTCAATGAGATTCTCGGTAGGGAAAAAGAGAGAGATAAGGCGAAGTTGGCTGCAGCAAAAAAAGCCAAAATCGCAAAAATCAAAGCGCTTATGGCGGAGAGTGGTCTAAGCCCCGAAGATTTGAAAGGCGGTGCCAAACGCGGCAGGCCGGCGAAGAAATCGGCGAGAAGCAATGCAAAGAAAGCTAAGCGGAAGGTGGCTCCCAAGTATCGTTTACTTGTGGATGGCACTGAATATCTCTGGTCTGGTCGAGGCCGTCCGCCGAAAGTTTTTAAAGAATACATGGATGCCGGTAACAGCAAGGAAAGTTGCGCCATCTAGAATTTGAATTTCGGCCAGGGATATAGTTTTTGGCCTTGTGCGGGTTTTCTCCGGTGTGCGGCCTGTGATGGTAGGCCGGTATCCTAACGATCCGTCGCTTTTATACACCCTGACGAACAGTATCTATTTCTTGATTCAGATGGACTGAGCTGCGATCCAACTGTCGGAAAACTGGAGTTGCGATAGTGCCGCTGCACCGCGATGGAGCTTTGTTCTTTGGGCCAATGTTTTTTGCGCAAACCTGTCTCGACGCTTACGGTAACCGAGATTTTTAGGGTTCATTTGGCAAAAAACTGAACCAGCGCAGAGACCAAATATGACAAATAGGAGGTTCTTGATCCGATCAGGGGCCGCTCAAAGCCTCTGCCCGGCCAGTCGTTCCGCAACCCTCACCGCCTCAACAAAACTCGCCGCGCTAGCTTTCCCCGTCGCGGCAATATCAAACGCAGTCCCATGATCCACGCTGGTTCGGATAATCGGTAAGCCCAACGTAATATTCACCGCAGCCCCGAAACTCGCGTATTTGAGCACTGGCAAACCCTGGTCGTGATACATCGCGAGATACGCATCGGTAGCTTCCCTCAAATTTACGTTAAACGCGGTGTCGGCTGGGACTGGGCCCACCGCGTTTACTCCGCTCCGTTGAGCGGTTTCAACAGCAGGGGCGACCACTTCCATATCTTCCACACCGAGATGCCCGCCCTCACCGGCATGAGGATTGAGTCCAAGCACCGCGATGCGTGGTTCAGACAATCCAAACTTAGCTTTCAGGTCGGCGTTGATCACGTCTAGCACAGAGACCAAATCATCCTGATTGATGGCATCCGGTACCTGTCTGAGCGGGATATGGGTTGTCGCTAGTGCGACTCGCAGGTTTCCGCTGGCGAGGAGCATCACCACCTTCTCTGCTCCTGTGAGCTCCGCCAAAAACTCCGTGTGGCCTGAAAATGGCGTGCCGCTGTCGTTGATGACCGCCTTATTAACCGGCGCAGTAACCATGGCATCAAAAGCGTCTTCCATGCAGCCCTTGGCGCAAGCTCTGAGCACGTCGACCACCACGGGGGCATTGGCGACCTGCGCAGCGCCCGGCTTCGCGATCTCAACGAGAGGAGTATGAATCAGGGAAAGCGTGCCGTTACCGCTGCTGCGTGGCGTGGCCGGATCATAGGTTTCTAGGCTTAGTGGCAAGCCGAGTAGATCAGCGCGCTCCGCAAGCATAGTCCCGTCACCGATGAAGACGAGTTCTGAGTTCCAGTTTTCCGAGGCTGCCGCGACGACAACATCTGGGCCTACGCCCGAGGGGTCGCCCGCAGAAACCGCCAGGCGAAGCACCCTACTTGATGTCAACGAAGGCCTCGTCGCGGATTTTCCGTAGCCAGGCGTCTAGTTCTTCCTGGTATTTGCGCCCATGCAAATGGTCCTCAATTTGCGCGCGGCGCATCTCTTCCGTGATGTCCTTCTCGCGGCGATCGAGCACTTCGATTACGTGCCAGCCGAACTCGCTGCGAACGGGCTCGGAAAGTTCACCGGTCGGCGTGCTCGCCATCATGTTTTCGAACTCCGGCACCATCTGGCCCGCCACGGTCCATCCCAGATCGCCCCCCTCGGCTGCAGAGCCTATATCCTCTGAGTACTCACGGGCGAGGGCTGCAAAATCTTCGCCATCTGCGACGCGCGCCTTTATCTCAACGATGCGATCTCTTGCCTGTTCATCCGTGAGGATCTCCGATGGCTTTACGAGAATATGTCGTACCTTGGTCTGGTCGATGCTGAGCTCTGCGCCTCGACGGTCGTTCATGTTGACAATGTGGAAACCGCTGGGGCTTTGAAACAGATCGGCGGTTTCACCGGGGCCGAGCGTCTGGGCTACATCCTGAAAGATACTGGGAACGTCATCGAGCTTGCGCCAACCCAGGTCACCGCCGGTAAAGGTGTACTCTCCGGAGCTTTCAGAAACAACCTGGTCAAAAGCTTCGCCTGCATGGATACGAGCCACGAGGCCTTCGCAGTAGGAGCGATACTCTTCGACCAACGAGGTGCTCATATCGGAGGAGACAGGAAGTAGCGCATGAACGATGCGGTATTCCGGCTGTACCAGCTTCTGGCCCTCTTCCGTGGAAAGGTAGTTCTCGATTTCCTGATCGGTGATCTGGATTTGTTGGTTGACGCTGCCGGTTTGCACGCGCTGGATAACCAATTCGCGACGGATGTTTTCTCGGATGCTCGCGTAGGAGCGCCCTTCCTGCTCCAGCAGCGCAGCGAATTGCTCTGGTGTCAGCCGATTCTGGCTGGCCAGACGAGCCATGGCGGCATCAAGCTGCGCGTCGGAGATGCGAACGCCAAAGCGGGTGCCCATCTGTGTCTGAATGCTTTCGAGAATCAGCCGGTCGAGGGTTTCGCGGATAAGCAGGTCTTCTGCAGGCATCTCGGCGCCCTGGCTTTCCATAGCCTCGGTGACAACGGCAAGGCGCGAGCGCAGCTCGCTGGCCATGATCACATCGTCATCGACGATAGCAACCACCTGGTCGAGCATTTCTGTAGCGCCGTAGGCATAGCCCGCAGCCATTATTGCGGCGCCAAACGCTAGCACCCTATGGATCTTGGTAAACAAGGCGGTTAAATCCTCTAATCATGTCGCCCATCAATTGCTCTACACCGTCGCCAAATCCACCGAGGCCCTTCAGTACGAATTGCACCTGCGTGGCGTACTCGCGATCGAGGTCGGGGGAGTCTAGGTCCGGCGTAGCGTCGCGGACCGTGTCGAAGTAGCGAAGGTGTAGCAGCCGTACCTGCCAACAGCAGCTAGCGTATTCGATTCCCACCATATTTTCCACGCTGCGGTCGGCTTCGAAGCTGTAGTTCCAGGCCATGAAAAAGCGCCAGTTGTTCTTGATCGGCAGGTATGTAGAGAGATTGACCTGATCGGTGACCGGTTGGTTCCCCACCAGCGTCACGGGGCGGCGGAAGGTGTAGCCCAAGTTGAATACGCTTTCCCGACGGCGTGTATAACTTGCCAGGAAGTTACCCGCGTTCATCTTACCCGTAGATGGGTCGTACTGAAGGTTACTGCGAACTGCCAGGCGCTCGTTGGGATAGAAATTGAGCTCGCCGGCCAGCTCCGAATTCGAGCGATCCAGCTCTGGGTCCGACGCGTTCAGCCGTACGCGGCGATTGTTGAAGTAAAAGATCTGGCCGATGCTGGCATTGAAGCGCTCTTCACCCGTGTCTTCAACGAGGAATCGGGTCGTCAGGCCGAGGGCCATCTGATTGGCGTCATCTAGACGGTCACGGCCTGAAAAGCGCGTGTCGCGGAACAGTTGGTTGTAGTTGAAGGTTAGCTCGGCACTGTCGAAGTCAGGCTGATCCGTCTGTTCGTCGAACTGGCTGTAGAGATAGAACACTCGGGGTTCGAGCGTCTGTAGAACGTTTCTTCCCGCTTGTGAGGTTTGCCGTTCGAAGAACAGACCCCCATCGATGCTCGCCAGGGCAGATGCTGCGCCCGGATTTTCATCAAGACCGTCGACCTGTCGATCAAGCTGGTAGTTCAGCAGGCGATACTTCGCGGTGGATCGCAGGAAGCCGTACTGCCAGTTCATAGGATAGGTAGCGCCCGCCTCGGCATACAAGCGCTGGCCAATGACGCGATTATCCTCATCGGTGTCGAAGTTGGAGTACTGCACCAGCGCAATGGGGTTGATGGCAAAGGGCGTTCCTGTCGTCCGGTACTGCGCCGTGATCTGCGGCAGTTTCTTGTAGTCCTGGCGAATGTCCTCGGCGAGCGGTTGAAACTGCTGCGCCTGGGCATTGATGAGCCAGCGATCACCCAGATAATCCACCTGGCCTAACTGCAGCAGGTTAACGTCGCGACGGGAGTCCAGGCGCGAAGTCTCCAAATCCCGGATCAGATCGACGTCGGAAACGCGGGTGTAGTTAATCTGGCTGCGCCAGCGACGATCGTACAGGCCTCGGTGGCGAACGCTGGCGAGCCAGCGGTCCGCGTCTGGTTCATCGGGGAAGTCATCGGCATATTGATCATCATCAGCGATGTAACTGCCTCCAACGGTCCACTCGCCATTGAACGGGTCGAGGTAACGACCCTGAACTTCGTGATTAAGGCCTCGCTGGCCGATGTAGCGGGGGCTGTAAAGCAGGTCATAGTTCGGCGCCAGATTCAGGTAGATGGGAACGCCCACATCCAGGCCGCCACGGCTATCTGTGCCGAGCGCGGGAAAAAGCACCCCTGACTTGCGGCGGTCATCGATCGGAAAGGTAAGCCACGGCGCATAGAAAATCGGAATATTGCCCGCGCGCAATGCAGCGTCTCGTGCGGTGCCTACACCCCGCTCAAGATCCAACTCCAGCTGTCCGGTCTGCAGAAGCCAGTTGTCCTCTCCCGGAGCGCAGAAGGTGATCTCCCCATCCTCTATGCGGATCAACTCGTCTTCGTCGCGCGAGAGCAGGGCAGCGCTTCCACGCAGATGTTGCTCGTGGAGCACAAAGCGGCTGTTCTCCATCTGCGCTTCGCCGCTTCGCGAGTAGAACTCACCGCGTTCGCCACGCAGGAGTACACCGGGTTCGCGCAGCTCAATGTTTCCGGAAAGCGTGCCAGCTCGCGACTCCTGGTTGATGCTCGCCTCGTCGCTGGAAAACTCCCGATAACCCTGGGTGACTTCAACACCGCCGCTCAGTATTACCGTGTCACCCTCAAGTTCAGTGCTGCGGGCGGTCGCCTCGATGGGTGCAGTATCGGGGTTTAGGGCAGGGTCGTTACCGTTCTGCGGGTCGACGTAGCGTCCACCGCAGAGCTGGCAGCGGAGATCGCGTTGATCCTCCGGGAGCTGATCGATGGGAACCCAGTCAAGCTCTGCGCCGGTCGCCGGTGCCACTGGCTCTTCAATCATGCTCTCGTCCTGCGACCACGCGAAAGCGGTACAGAACAGCAGGGCCATGGCGTAAGATGCGCAGCCAGTGGGGCGAGCCAAAGTCGTCGTATTTTGAGCCCATCGCGCTAGCGCGGGGTGGTCATCAAAAGGCGGACGGGGCGAAGCTCCGGGCATCGGATACTCGTGAAGATCGAAACGGCGCCATCATAATCTATCACTGAAGTACGCGTTAGCTTTGAGTTAGCTTTGAGTTGTCTTTGAACAAGAACGCTCCTCAGTGTCTCCACGGAGAATTCGTCGCGCCGTGAGCGAAGATCACCGACGCAATAAGCTGCTCGCCTGGTACCGCCAGTGGAGTGGTGACGCCGACGCGGACGTGTCTGTGGTGTCGGGCGACGCCAGTTTTAGGCGCTATTTTCGTGCCGAACTTGAAGGTAAGTCGGTGATTCTCGTCGATTCGCCCCCCGCGCAAGAGAAGAACCATGAGTTTGTCGCCATCGGCACTGCGCTCAGGTCTGCCGGCGTCAGGGTGCCGGAGGTGCTCCGGGCCGACCTTGATCATGGATTCCTCGCTCAGGAAGATTTCGGCGATGAGCTCCTGCTTCCGGCCCTGAACCTGCAAAATGCGGGTAGCTATTACGGGCGGGCACTGTCTGAAATGCGTGTGCTGTTCCGACTGGATCCTGCGCCGGACGTGCCGCCTTACACAGCGGAACGCCTCGCCGACGAGATGGAGCTGTTTCCGGCGTGGTTCTGCCAGTCGATGCTGAAAACGGAGATTCCTGACGTTCTCTGGCAGCCCCTGGTTGAGCTACTCTGCGGTCGTGCCACATCGCAACAGCAGGGCACGGTGCACCGCGATTTCCATGCGCGAAACATCATGCTCCTCGACGATGGCAGCCTGGGGCTCATCGACTTTCAGGATGCCGTCATCGGCCCCGTCACCTACGACGTCGTCTCTCTCCTCAAGGATTGCTACATCCGTTGGCCCGACGAGCGTGTCGAGCACTGGGCCCTGGGATATCGACACTTAATGCTGGAGTCTGGTGTCGCAATGCCCAGCGAAGATGCGTTCCTCACCGACTTTCATTGGATGGGTCTGCAACGGCACATCAAGGTTCTGGGTATCTTTGTGCGATTGTATGAGAGGGACGGCAAAGCGACCTACCTCGGCGACCTGTCGCGGGTGATGGGATATGTGCTGGATACACTTCTCAACGACCCACACCCGCTGCTTCAGGAGTTCTATCGTTGGTTTACGAAAGAACTCTCTCCCAAGGTTGAGCAGCAATCCTGGTTTAACGCTGATGAGCTTCGGCCCCGGGGAGATCGATGAGAGTGATGCTCCTTGCGGCGGGTAAAGGGGAGCGCATGCGACCGCTGACCCTGAAGACACCCAAACCCCTGCTCAGGGTGGGTGGCCGGCCGTTGATCGCGCGTCACTTGGATCGACTTTCGGCCGCTGGAGTTCGCGAAGTTGTTATCAACGTGTCGTGGCTGGGAGAGCAGATTACTGAGTTTTGTGGAGATGGGTCCGACTGGGGGCTCAATATTCAATACAGTCGGGAAGAAGAGCCTTTGGAAACGGCCGGGGGCCTTGTGCAGGCGCTACGGCTCCTGGGCAGTGAGACCTTTCTGGTGGTTAACGCAGATGTGCTCACGGACTATCCCCTCGAGGAGCTACTGCATCGGCAATTAAAGCCACGTACTGGACACCTGGTTCTTGTGAGCAATCCGCCACAGCATTCCAACGGTGACTTTTCTCTGAGCGGGGACCGAGTCACGCCACGTGGCGACGCCACGTACACCTTTTCGGGGATCGCCCTGTATCACCCAACCTTCTTTGCTGAGTGCTCGGAAGGGAAGCAGCCGTTGCTGCCGCTGCTTTTATCGGCAATCGATGAAGGGCGCCTGTCGGGTGAGCACTTCGTTGGTACCTGGCATGACGTGGGCACCCCGGAACGACTGGCCGATCTCGACGTACAATACGCTGACTGAATGTCCCAACTTCCGGGGGGGACGACCCCGAAAACGAAACATGCAGGATCCATCCATGAATGAGCCTTTGATCGCGCCCTCTATTCTCTCTGCAGACTTTGCCCGGCTGGGCGAGGAGGTCGATGCTGTCCTGGAGGCAGGCGCGGACATCGTGCACTTCGACGTGATGGACAATCATTACGTACCCAACCTCACCATCGGTCCCATGGTCTGTAAGGCGCTACGCAGCCACGGGATTGAGGCCCCCATCGACGTTCATCTCATGGTCGATCCCGTGGATCGGCTGATTGGAGACTTTGCGCAGGCGGGCGCCAGCTACATTACCTTCCACCCTGATGCGTCGACACACGTAGATCGCTCCCTACAGATGATTCGTGACGCGGGCTGTAAGGCAGGCCTCGTTTTTAATCCTCACGTTGGACTCGACGCCCTGACCTACGTGCTCGACAAAGTAGATATGGTGTTGCTCATGTCTGTGAACCCGGGTTTTGGTGGGCAGTCATTCATTCCCGCAACGCTTGGCAAGCTCCGCGAGGCGCGAGCAATCATCGACGCCTCCGGATTCGATATTCGTCTGGAGATCGACGGCGGCGTAGGCCCCGCCAACATCGGCGAGATTGCCGCTGCCGGCGCCGACACGTTTGTCGCCGGATCCGCGATTTTTGGTCGCGACGACTACGCAGTCGTCATCTCGGAGATGCGTGCCGCAATTGCGACAGCGGTCTAAAAAACGTCATCTGGCTGCTGACAAAAACTCACTAGCGGAGCGCGGCGGTATGTCTGGGAATCAGAGCAGGCGTGGGGGGTTTAGCTATTCGCCTTCGCCGAAATGAAGATCGGCGTGGGGATCAGGGCGCTGAATAGTCTTGGGAGCATCGTAGCGGGCGGTCTCAGAACTACGTTGAGATGCGGTGTGAGGAGACGTTTCACCTGCAATGTGAATCGTTGGCTTCGCTAGCGGTTGCCAAGTGTGTCTTCACGGTTACAATGAAGCCATGTCCACAAAAACGACATCGGCGTTCGACCACCTTGTCCTGGGCGGTTTTGCTATGCGGGAGATTACGCGCTGGCGATGGTGACACTCCGGCCCTGAGGCCGATCACCACATTTGTTTGCCAGACTCGCTAACTCCAGGACACTCTTCATGACCCCCCAACAATTTGCTGCTCTCGCTAACGAGGGCTTCAACCGCGTGCCTCTCCATCGGGAGGTGCTCGCTGACTTTGACACCCCGCTCTCAACCTACCGCAAACTGGCCGAAGGTGATTATTCGTACCTCTTCGAGTCCGTCGAAGGCGGTGAGAAGTGGGGCCGCTACTCCATTATCGGTCTTCCCTGCCGGGAGCTCGTCCGCATTTACGGTTATGAGGTGCAGACATGGAGAGAAGGGGAAAAGATCTCAACGGAAGCCGTGGATGACCCGCTCGCGTTCGTAGACGCTTATCAGGCCCGCTACCGGTCTTTTGAGGACGGCGCGTTGCCGGTGTTCCACGGCGGGCTTGTTGGGTACTTCGCTTACGACACGATCCGTTACGTCGAAAAACGGCTTGCCGAGAGCTGCCCAGAAGACAAGCTGGGCACGCCCGACATTCTCCTGATGCTTTCTGACGAGGTGCTCGTTTTCGACAACCTGGCAGGCACGCTCCGAGTCATCGTTAATGCGGACCCACGCGACACCGGTGCATTTGAAGCAGCCAATGCGCGATTGGATGAATTGATCGCCGCTCTGGATACGCCCCTGTCGCCGCTTCCACGAGTGGCCTTAGCTGCGCCGTCCGGCGCTGATCTCGAGGCTTCTGCGAGCAACAGCATGTCGCAGGCTGAGTACGAGTCTGCTGTTGATCGCGTGAAAGACTACATCGTAGCTGGCGACGCCATGCAGGTGGTGCCCTCCCAGCGCATGAGCCTACCTTTCTCGGCGCCGCCTCTGAACCTTTATCGGGCGCTGCGAAATCTGAACCCTTCCCCGTACCTGTATTTCCTGGATCTTGAAGACTTCCAGGTTGTAGGTTCCTCGCCCGAGATTCTTGTCCGCGCTGAGAAAGGTAAGGTCACCGTCCGACCCATTGCCGGTACGCGTCCGCGGGGTAAAGACGAGGTCGAAGATCGAGCGCTGGAGGAGGACCTGCTCGGTGATCCCAAGGAGATCGCGGAGCATCTCATGCTCATCGACCTGGGGCGCAATGATGTGGGCCGTATTGCGAATACCGGCTCCGTTCAGCTCACGGAAAACATGGTCATCGAACGTTACTCGCACGTCATGCACATCGTGTCGAACGTTGAAGGCGAATTACAGAACGGGCTTTCTGCAATGGATGCCCTGCGGGCAGCGCTGCCCGCGGGTACGTTGAGCGGCGCTCCGAAGATTCGTGCCATGGAGATCATCGACGAACTCGAGCCGGTGAAGCGTGGAATCTACGGTGGCGCTGTGGGATACCTGTCCTGGGCTGGTGACATGGATACGGCCATAGCTATTCGAACCGCCGTACTGAAAGACGGTGAGCTTCACATTCAGGTGGGCGCGGGTGTGGTTGCCGACTCCGTTCCAAGACTGGAGTGGGAGGAAACACTCAACAAAGCGCGGGCAATTATGCGCGCGGCCGCCATGGTGAATGCAGGGGAGGGCGTCTGATGCTTTTGATGATTGATAACTACGATTCCTTTACCTACAACGTGGTGCAGTACCTCGCGGAGCTGGGTCAGGATGTAAAAGTGGTGCGCAACGATGAGATGAGCCTCGCCGACCTCATCGATCTCAAGCCCGAGCGAGTAGTGGTCTCGCCCGGACCCTGCACGCCGAATGAGGCGGGCGTGTCCATGGAAGTCATTCAACACTTCGCCGGCCGTCTTCCCGTACTGGGTATCTGCCTGGGGCACCAGAGCATTGGTCAGGCTTTTGGGGGCCAGGTGGTTCGCGCACGGCGGGTGATGCACGGCAAAACCTCGCCCATCCACCACAGCGGTGGGGGTGTGTTCACGAATTTGCCCACTCCGTTCACGGCCACCCGTTATCACTCGCTGGTCGTCGATCGCGCAACACTGCCTGACGATCTGGAGGTCACCGCGTGGACGGTGCGCGATGATGGGACTGTCGACGAGATTATGGGGCTCCGCCACAAGCCCACGGGCGTTGAGGGTGTGCAGTTTCACCCTGAGTCTGTGCTCAGTGAGCATGGCCACGCCCTGCTGCAGAACTTTCTGAACCCGCCACCCGCGCTGGTCTAGGAGTAGACGATGGATATACAACAAGCACTTGCCCGGGTCGCGGAACAGCAAGACCTGAGTCGGGAGGACATGGCGGCGGTGATGCGCCAGATTATGTCTGGTGACGCCACGGACGCGCAGATTGGTGGCCTGCTTATGGCTCTGCGCATGAAGGGCGAGACCATCGATGAGATTGCGGGCGCTGCAGGCGTAATGCGGGACATGGCAACGCCGGTTACGGTCAACGCCTCACCCCTGGTCGATCTTGTCGGCACTGGCGGCGACGGCGCGAATTTATTCAACGTGTCGACAGCCTCATGTTTTGTTGCCGCTGCAGCGGGCGCTTATGTGGCTAAGCATGGGAACCGCTCTGTCTCAAGCTCAAGCGGCAGCTCCGATGTTCTGGAAACACTGGGGGTGCCCCTCGATCTTTCGCCGGAGCAGGTGGGTCGTGCCATTGAGGAAGTCGGTCTGGGCTTTATGTTTGCGCCGGCCCACCACAGCGCCATGCGCTATGCCATCGGACCTCGACGGGAACTGGGCCTGCGCACACTCTTCAATCTATTGGGCCCTCTAACCAATCCTGCCGGCGTAAAAAGGCAGGTACTCGGTGTGTTCGACGGGGCGCTCTGTGAGCCCATCGCTCACGCACTCAAGGCTCTGGGTAGTGAACACGCGATGGTGGTGCATTCGAAGGACGGTCTCGATGAGATATCGATCGTGGCGAATACGATGGTAGCGGAACTTCGCGATGGGGACATTCAGATCTACGAGATCGATCCCGCAACCTACTCCATGGGTGTCGATAGCCTGGATGGTTTGAGTGTGGATTCCGCGGCGGCCTCTGCCGCGCTGATTCGCGCGGCTCTCAGCGGTAAGGACAGCGATATTGGTGATGCCGAAAAGGCGCGCCGCATCATTGCCATCAATGCCGGTGCGACCATTTATGTTGCTGGCGTTGCCACATCGTTGGAAGCTGGCGTTGCGATGGCGGAGGACCTTGTTTCGTCGGGGCTCGCCATGGAAAAACTGAAAGCCTTTGTTGATGTCACCACACTCATGCGTCAGGAGTCCGGTGCATGAGCCGCGATGTACCCGACGTGCTGCAGAAAATCCTCGCCCGCAAAAGGGAGGAGGTCGCGGAGCGCAGCGCGACTTGCTCCCTCACAGAACTCGAAGCGCAATTTGCCGATGGCAACGGGCCCCGAGATTTTGCAGGCGCTCTGCGCAGCGCCGTGGATGCCGGTAAGGCAGCCGTGATCGCTGAAGTGAAGAAAGCATCACCGAGCAAGGGTGTGATTCGCGAAGACTTCCGGCCCGCCGACATCGCCGCTCAGTATGAGCGCGGTGGGGCCACCTGCCTCTCTGTGCTGACGGATCGCGATTTCTTTCTGGGTGATGAAGCTTATCTGCAGGAGGCTAGAGCCAACTGCGGCCTTCCTGTGCTGCGTAAGGATTTCATCATCGATCGGTACCAGGTTGCCGAGGCGCGAGCTATAGGCGCCGACGCGATCCTGCTGATCGTTGCCGCGCTCACCGATGATCAGCTTAATGACTTGAGCGCGGCTGCGGCGGACTACGATTTGTCGGTACTGGTGGAAGTGCATGACCGCGAAGAGCTCGAACGTGCCCTCACGCTGCCCACACCCCTGGTCGGCATCAACAACCGTGATCTCAGGGATTTCACGACCAGCCTCGAAACGACGCTGTCGCTATTGGATCGCATACCGGATGAGAAAATCGTAATCACCGAAAGCGCTATTCACACGCGGGACGACGTTGCGGTGATGGGTGCGAAAGGCGTGTCAGCTTTTTTGGTGGGCGAGGCCTTTATGCGCGCCGATGACCCCGGTGAAGCGTTGAAAAACCTCTTCGGTGATTTTGTCGCGGGCTAGTACTTAGCGAGCGTCGAATACGACGATGGTTTTTCCGGCGACGGAAACCAGCCCATCCTGCTCGAGTGACTTGAGCACTCGCCCGGCCATTTCCCGAGAGCATCCCGCAATTTTGCCAAGTTCCTGCCGGGTAATCTTGATCTGCATACCGTCGGGGTGGGTCATTGCATCGGGCTGCGTCGAAAGATCCATAAGCGTGTGCGCGATCCGGCCAGATACGTCGACGAACGCAAGGTTCTTCAGCTTGTAGGTGGTCTTGCGCAGGCGTGTGGCCATTTGCGCAGCGATGGCGAACAGGATGTCGGGAAACTGCGCTTTAATCTTCATGAAGCGCTCATAAGAAATCTCTGCCACCTTGCTTGCTTCTTTAGTGACGACCTCTGCACTGCGTGCTTCGTCTTCATCACCGAACAGTCCCATCTCGCCGAAGAAGTCACCGAGGTTCAGGTAGCTCACAACAAGACGATGACCCTCGTCTGCTTCGTCCTCAACCATCACGGAAACAGACCCGTCGAGGATGAGATAAAGCTTGTCGCTTTGCTCCCCCTCGCGAAGGAGAGTCGTGCGATTGGGATAATCGCGAATTTCGCAGAAACGCAGAAATTCCTCGACGTTCGGTATCGCCTGAAGCAGTTGCGGTCGAAGCATGTCCCGTACCCATCAGTGATTGATGGCCAGCAGTTTACCCCGCCCGCGATCACACGCAAACCACTGGCAGCACTATGGTTTCTGCACTGTGCTAACCTCGCGCACCCCAAATTTGAGCAATGTGATTGAAGGTGGAGATTATGGAAGCAACGGTGAAATGGATGGACGGCGCCATGTTCGTTGGCGAGTCCGGTTCCGGTCATTCCGTGGTCATGGACGGGCCGGAAGACCTTGGCGGCCGTAATCTTGGGCCGCGTCCCATGGAGATGCTGCTTTTGGGCACCGGCGGTTGCGCCATTTACGACGTACTTAGCATGCTCAAGAAATCTCGACAGGACGTGCGGGACTGCCGCGTCGAGATTCAGGCTGATCGAGCGGACGCTGTTCCCGCCGTTTTCACAAAGATCAATCTCCACTTTGTCGTCACCGGCAAAGCCCTCAAGGAAAATCACGTCAAGCGAGCTGTTGAACTATCCGCAGAGAAGTACTGTTCTGCGTCCATCATGTTTGAAGCGGCAGGTGTTGAGCTGACGCATAGTTACGTTATCGAAGATACCGAGTGATAACAGGGTTTGGGCGCTTCGGGCGGTGTTTCTTTGAGCTGTTCTAACAGCTTTGCCGGACACGGAATGGCCGGTGGAAGCTTGATTGCCGTTTCAGTTATCCGGGTAGTCACGTAGCGTTCTGGTTTGGGCGCAGAAGGCGGTATTCCTTTGCGCGGTTCAGTAAACGGTGCAGACGGATATCGTACGTGGTGTTATCGGCAAGTAGCACAAAGGGGTATCCAACGGTGCGACTAGACCTAGGCGGTGAGAGCTGACCGGCGGTAACACCGGGTTAGATATAGTAACTACCGCGAGTCATCACCTGTGACAACGCAGTCATGGCGTTCTTAACTGGAGCCGGAAAGTTCTGCCCGCCCGCTGCAAGCGCGTTCTCCCCATGCCGCTCTTCGTCTTCGAGCATCTGCTGAAGTATCAGCCGCGAACGACGGTCTTCGTCGGGGAGTTGTCGGAGGTGATCGCGTAGATGAGCGCAAACGCGTTCTTCCGTCGCTGCGACGAAGCCCAGACTCACTGCATCCCCGACGGCTCCGGCCAGCGCGCCTAGCGCAAAAGACAGCCCATACCAGGCAGGGTTTAGAACGCTGGGTCGGCTGTCTAGCTGCCGCAGACGTTCCTCGGTCCAAACGAGGTGGTCCACTTCTTCTTCCGCCGCTTGCTGCATCTCCTCGCGCACGGTGGGTAACTTCGCTGTCAGCGCCTGTCCCTGGTAGAGGGCCTGGGCGCAGACTTCGCCCGTGTGATTCACCCGCATCAGACCCGCTACGTGGCGACGCCGTGTTTCATCGAGCGTCGTATCGCTATGACCTTCGGCAGGCGAGGGCCTTCCCGCGGAATTGCCTCGATTGCTGAGCGTGCGAAGAACCGTGTCGGCTTCGCAGATCAGTCTGTCGATGGCGGTGAGTCGGCGGGACATGGACAGGTCTCCAATCAGTCGGCCTGACTCTGACTATAGCGCTCGACCGCGCGCCAGCCAATGTCGTTGCGGTAGAATCTGCCTTCCCAGGAGATGCTTTCCGCCGCCTCATAGCAGTGGCGCTGGGCGTCGACGATGGAGTCTCCCAGGGCGGTGACGCAGAGCACGCGTCCGCCGGAGGTTTCGGTATGACCGCTGTCCTTATTCATTGTGGTACCGGCATGGAAGACCTTGGCGTCGGACCCAACAGCATCGAGACCTGAGATCGGCTTTCCTTTTTCATAACTCCCCGGATAGCCGCCCGCGGCCAATACAACGCCCATAGCGTCGCGAGGGTCCCAATCTGCAGTAGCAGTGGCAAGATCGCCGTCCAAAGCCTTAAGGCACAGTGCGCCAAGATCACTTTTCAGACGCATCATGATGGGCTGCGTTTCCGGGTCACCAAAACGGCAATTGAACTCTATGACGTAGGGCGCACCGGACGGGTCAATCATCAAACCTGCGTAGAGGAAGCCCACGTAGGGGTGACCATCGGCCGCCATGCCCGCGAGAGTTGGCTCGATGACCTCGCGCATGATGCGCTCGTGAACTTCGTCCGTAACCACAGGAGCCGGCGAGTACGCGCCCATACCTCCCGTGTTCGGTCCCGTATCGCCTTCACCCACACGCTTGTGATCCTGGCTTGTGGCCATTGGGAGCACGTGTGTGCCATCGCACATGACGATAAAGCTGGCTTCCTCGCCGCTGAGGAAGTCTTCAATAACAACTCGACAGCCGGCTTCGCCAAAGGCGTTGCCCGAGAGCATGTCGCGCACGGCATCTTCTGCTTCTTCGAGCGTTATGGCGACGATAACGCCTTTGCCCGCCGCGAGGCCGTCGGCCTTCACAACGATTGGGGCACCCCGCTCGCGCAGATAAGCCAGTGCTTCTCCTTCATCGGTGAAGCTCTCGTACAGGGCTGTGGGGATGCCGTGGCGGGCCATGAAATTCTTCGAAAACGCCTTCGAGCCCTCGAGCTGAGCCGCGCCGGCCTTGGGGCCAAAGCAGCGTAGTCCGCGCTCTTCGAAAAAATCGACCACACCGTCTACCAACGGCACTTCAGGGCCCACGACGGTTAGCGCGATGTCATTCTCCTCCGCAAAGTCGGTCAGTGCGGCAAAGTCACTGAGGCTCAGAGCGACGTTCGAGAGCTTGGGCTCCGCAGCGGTACCTGCATTGCCGGGTGCCACAAACACCTGTGTGACGGTCTCCGGCTGTGCGAGCTTCCAGGCCAGCGCGTGCTCGCGCCCGCCGCTTCCCAGTACGAGGATTTTCATGAGCGTCCCGAGTGCCTAGTGACGGAGTGAGTTACGGATACAACGACGGAATTAGTGACGGAAGTGGCGGACACCGGTGAAGACCATGGCGATGTCGTGTTCATTCGCCGCCGCAATAACCTCTTCATCTCGTACGGATCCACCGGGCTGGATGACGGCGCGGATTCCTGCCTTGCCGGCGTTGTCCAAACCATCGCGAAACGGGAAGAAGGCGTCGGAGGCCATCACTGAACCGGGAACCGACAGGCCCGCATGCTCCGCCTTGATGGCAGCGATGCGCGCGGAGTTAACGCGGCTCATCTGCCCAGCGCCAACCCCAATGGTCTGGCCATCCTTGGCATAGATGATGGCGTTTGACTTAACGAACTTTGCGACTTTCCAGGCAAAGAGCAGGTCGTTCAGTTCACCCGCCTCGGGATGACGCGCCGTAACCACGGTCAGATCTTCGGGGGCAATAACCGCCAGATCCTGATCCTGCACGAGTAGACCACCGGAAACACGCTTGGTTTCCTTGACGGTTGCATTGCCTTTACCTTCACCGGTGATCAATACGCGGACGTTTTTCTTCGGCGCAAAGGCTTCGAGCGCTTCGTCGCTGTAGCTGGGGGCGATAACAACTTCAACAAACTGCCGGTCAACGATGGCGCTGGCAGTCTGAGCGTCAACTTCGCGGTTGAAAGCGATGATGCCACCAAAGGCTGATTCGGGATCCGTGGCAAAGGCGAGGTCGTAGGCATTCAGCGTGCTGTCGGCGAGGGCGACTCCGCAGGGATTCGCGTGTTTCACGATAACGCAGGCGATACCGTCGAACTGGCGCACGCACTCGAGTGCCGCGTCTGTGTCTGCGATGTTGTTGTAGGACAGCTCCTTGCCCTGAAGCTGCTTGGCCTTGGCCAGGGAGTCGGTGCTGGCATTACGCTCGCGGTAGAACGCGGCTTTCTGGTGCGGGTTCTCGCCGTAGCGAAGGTCCTGCACTTTCTCGTACTGCAGGTTGACGGTCCGGGAGAACTCTTCAACGCCCGTATCAAGTCGCGCGCCGAGATAGTTGGCGATAGCGCCATCATAGGAAGCCGTGTGTTCAAAGGCGCGAACCGCGAGGTCCCGCTTTAGCCCGGCGGGTACGCCACCGTCGTTGGCGTCCATCGCTTCAATAACGCGAGCGTAGTCATCTGCTCGCGTAACAACGCTTACCCAGGCATGGTTCTTTGCTGCGGCGCGCAGCATGCTTGGTCCGCCTATGTCGATGTTCTCAATGGCGTTATCGAGGCTGCAGTCAGGATCGGCGACGGTCGCCTCGAAGGGATAAAGATTAACCACCACCATATCGATTTCGCTGATGGCGTGCTCCGCCAAGGCGGCGTCATCGGTGCCGCGGCGAGCCAGAATGCCGCCATGGATTTTTGGGTGAAGGGTTTTGACGCGGCCATCCATCATCTCGGGGAAGCCGGTATAGGCAGACACTTCCGTTACGGCGAGACCAGCGCCCGATAGGAGCCTGAAGGTGCCTCCCGTGGAGAGCAGTTCCACGCCTCGCGCGACGAGCTGCCGCGCAAAATCTTCAATGCCCGTTTTGTCAGAGACGCTAATCAGGGCTCGCTTTACGGGGCGCACCGCGCTGTGACTCATCAAACTCAACCTCGTCCTTCGATTCCGTGTTGTTTCAGTTTCTTGCGCAGCGTGCCGCGATTAAGGCCGAGCATTTTCGCGGCCTGGGTCTGGTTGCTGCGCGTGTATTCCATAACAGCCTGTAGGAGCGGCGCTTCGACCTGGGCAAGGACAAGGTCATAGAAATCTGTCGTCATCTCGCCATCCATTTCATCCAGGTAACGACGGACAAAAAGGTCGACGGCTTCGCGAAGGGAAACGACTGTGGTCGCCTCGACGGATTCGGTCAATTCAAAAATGGAGCTGGTAAATGCAGCGTTTTCGGCCAGTGACTCGGCGGTACTCATGCAGCGAGGTCCTGTTGATCTAGGTGGTTGAAGAGGTCGTCGAGGAATCGGATCTGGTCCGCGCCATCCTCGAGTTTGTTAAAGGCGCGCTTAGCCGTGACCAGTTCCCGAATGCCATCCAGGTACCAGCCAATGTGCTTGCGCGCGATGCGAGGTCCGAGGAAATCGCCGTAAAAATCATGCAGAGCGAAGAGGTGCGCTCGCATTGTGGTGTATTGCGTTGCCAGGTCAGGAGCGATTGCCGGCTCTCCGGCAAGAGAACGGGCGATGAGACCGGGAAGCCAGGGCGCGCCTTGTGCCGCTCGCCCAATCATTACGCCCGCCGCCCCCGCATGGGCGAGCGCGCGCTCCGCGTCCTCGACGCCTCGAATATCGCCATTCACCAGAACAGGAAGCTCGACACACTCGACGATGCGGGCAGTCGTATCGTGCTCCGCTTCGCCGCGGAATGCGCAGGCCCGCGTGCGCCCATGAACCGACAGCAGCTGGATACCTGCGTCTTCAGCGATTCGCGCAATGGTCGGGCCGTTGCGATTATCCGGGCTCACGCCAGTGCGGATCTTCAGAGTTACCGGTACGGCTACGGCGTCAACGACTGCACTTAGGATGTCAGACACTAAGGCTTCGTCGGCAAGGAGCGCAGAGCCAGCGGCCTTTTTGCACACCTTCTTTGCCGGGCAGCCCATATTGATATCGACGATCTGCGCGCCCATGGCCACGTTGTACTGTGCGGCAGCCGCCATCTGCTGGGGATCGTTTCCGACAATCTGGACGGAGCGTGGCTCGATTTCAAAGTCGTGGCGACTGCGCAGTTGGCTCTTGCGGGATTCCCGCAGTTTGGGGTCACTGTGCACCATTTCTCCAACGAGAAGTCCCGCGCCAAAGCGAGCGCAGAGCTGCCGGAAGGGCAGGTCTGTCACGCCGGCCATGGGTGCCAGTGCTACGGCGTTTCGAGTCTTCAGCGACCCGATCTGTAGTGTTCCGTTAGAGAGCATGGCTGGGCAGTAAGCGCGGTATTTGGCGGTGCGAAAAAGGAGCGCAATCTTACGTGAGCCGCGTCGCTCAAAAAAGACTCGAGAGGCAAAAAGTGGTCAAAAAGTGACCAAATTATTCGGGCAGAACACCCTCAAGGCAGACCCACTCCTCTTGTTGCTCACGAACGCGCAGAGCCAGCAGGGGTGCGTAGTGATTGATCAGCTCTTCAGTCTGGCTTTCGAGTAGGCCCGCCATGATCAAGCGGCCGCCGGGTTGAAGGAGCGAGCAAAGAGTCTCAGAGAGAGCTGCGAGGGGGCCAGCAAGGATATTGGCGACGACAAGGTCACCGCGCTTGCCCCATTCATTAACTGCCTTGTCGTCTGGCAAGCCGATCGTGATCGCATCGGTGTCAACGCCATTGCGCTGCGCATTGTCTCGGGTGGCGATGAGCGCCTGAGGGTCGTTGTCGATAGCAAGCAATTCCCGTGCTCCCAGCCGGAGAGCGGCAATACCCAGGATTCCTGAGCCGCAGCCATAATCCACCACAAGCTGGTTCTCTAGAGAGAAACTGTCCAGGGCCCGTAGGCACATGGCGGTGGTGGGATGGGTTCCAGTGCCGAAGGCAAGACCCGGGTCCAGTAGCAGATTGATGGCATGGGGATCCGGTGGGTCGATCCAACTCGGGCAGATCCACAGCCGCTGGCCATACTGCATGGGTTGGTAGTGCTGCATCCACTCCCGCTCCCAGTCTTTGGCCTCGAGGATTTCGAGGCGAGCTGAGGTGGCACCCGCCAGCCCAGAAACATAAGCGATTAGAGCGTCGCCATCGGTATCCGCGGAGAACAGGCCAGTGATGCGCAGGGCGTTCCAGAGTGGGGTTTCCCCAACGCCAGGCTCCAGCATGGGCTCGTCCTCGCGATCTTCGAAGGTGACGGAGAGGGCGCCCGCCGCGAGTAGGGCATCTTCAAGGGACTCAGCTGCGTCTTTCGCGCAGTCCAGACGCAGCTGCAGCCAGCTCACGGCGTTGTATCAGCCGTCTTCGAGCTTGCTTTCGAGGTAGTGGATGCTGACGCCGCCGGCGCAGAATGACGCATCACGAACGAGCTCGCGGTGTAGCTGTGTGTTGGTGCGAATGCCTTCAATCACGAGTTCGTCCAGGGCCTGACGCATGCGGGCCATGGCCTGGTCGCGATCCTCGCCATAGGCGATAACTTTCGCGATCAGGGAATCGTAGAAGGGCGGAACGGTGTAGCCGTCGTAGATGTGCGAGTCCATACGGATGCCGGGACCACCGGGCGCGTGATATGTGGTGATCCGGCCTGGAGACGGCAGAAAGTTCTGCGGGTCTTCAGCATTGATACGACACTCCAGCGCATGACCGCGGAATCGAACCTGATCCTGAGTCACGGAGATGTCCAGACCACTGGCAATACGCAGCTGTTCCTGAACGATATCGATGCCGGTAATGAGCTCCGTAACCGGATGCTCAACCTGTACCCGCGTGTTCATCTCGATGAAGTAAAAGCCGCCGTCTTCGTAGAGGAATTCAAAGGTGCCAGCACCGCGGTAGCCGATTTCCTTACAGGCTTCGACGCAGGACTCCGCGACCTGTCGGCGTGCTTCTTCGTCAATCGCCGGTGCGGGTGCTTCTTCAATGACTTTCTGGTGACGACGCTGCAGAGAGCAGTCGCGATCGCCAAGATGAATCGCGTTGCCTTTGCCGTCGGCAAGTACCTGGATTTCTACGTGCCGCGGACGCTGGAGAAACTTCTCCATGTAGACCACATCGGAGCCGAAAGCGACGGCCGCTTCACCCTTAGTGATCTGTACGGAGTTCACGAGAGCCGCTTCGTTATGGACCACGCGCATGCCACGACCACCGCCGCCGGCGGCTGCCTTGATGATGACTGGATAGCCAACCTGACGCGCTATTTCCATAATCGCATCGGGGTCATCGGGCAGGGGGCCGTCAGAGCCAGGCACCGTAGGTACGCCGGCTTTCTTCATGGCGTCCTTGGCTGAAACCTTGTCGCCCATGAGGCGAATGGTTTCCGAGCGTGGGCCGATGAAGGTGAAGCCTGACTGCTCAACCTGCTCCGCAAAATCTGCATTTTCAGAAAGGAAACCATAGCCAGGGTGAATCCCATCGGCATTACTGACTTCGGCTGCGGAGATGAGCGCCGGAGCATGAAGATAGCTCTCTGCCGCGCCTGCAGGGCCAATGCAGATGGCCTCGTCGGCCAGGCGCACGTGCATAAGATCGGTGTCGGCACTTGAGTGCACGGCAACGGTCTGGATGCCCATGGCTTTGCAGGCGCGCAGGATTCTCAGCGCGATCTCACCGCGATTGGCGATAAGCACTTTTTCCAACATAGGAATTTACCCGGGCGCGTTAGACGATGGAGAACAGGGGTTGATCGAACTCTACGGGCTCGCCGTTCTCAACGAGGACCGCTTCGATGGTGCCCGAGGTGTCAGCCTCGATCTGGTTCATCATCTTCATGGCTTCAACGATGCAGAGCACGTCGCCGGCCTTGACCGTGCTGCCCACCTCGACAAACACAGGTGATGAGGGTGAAGGGGAACGATAGAAAGTGCCCACCATCGGTGACTTAACAACATTGCCGTTGGTTGCCGGCGCTGCAGCTTCGGGCTCCGCAGCAGGGGCTGCGGCTGGGGCGGCGGGAGCCACCGAGGCCTGCGCGGGTGCAGGCGGCGGCGCTGCTGCGTAGGCCTGAACGGGCGCCGGAGCACCGCTTACACCGCGGCTGATGCGAACGGACTCTTCGCCTTCCTTGATTTCGATTTCACCAATGCCGGATTCCTCCAGCAGCTCAATGAGTTTTTTAACTTTGCGAATATCCATGGGAGGTTTCCTGGATGGAGTTCAGTCGGATGATTTGAGGTGCTGCACCGCGGAGCGCAGCGCGTAGTCGTAGCCCGAAACGCCAAGGCCGCAAATAACGCCTACCGCGAGATCGGAAAAATAGGATTTGTGCCGGAAGGGCTCCCGCGCGTGCACGTTGGAAAGGTGTACCTCGATAAAGGGAAGCTCTGTGCCCGCCAGCGCGTCGCGAAGTGCGATGCTGGTGTGTGTAAAAGCACCTGGGTTGATGATCACGAAGTCCGCGCTCTTTGCCGCAGCATGGATGCCATCGATCAGCTCGCCTTCGTGGTTGCTCTGAAGGCTTTCGACATCGCAGCCCAGCTCCGCGCCGAGGCTGATCAGGCCCGCGTTGATGTCCTGCAGGGTGCTGCTCCCGTAAATCTCAGGCTCCCGTGTGCCAAGGAGATTGAGGTTAGGACCGTGAATAATGAGTACCCGTGCCATAGGTCTTCATGCCGAGAATTTTGCGCGAGTCTGGCGCAAAAGAGGCTAGAAGTCCAGTTTTTGGGAGCTTTCCAGAAGATCGCCGCAGTTTTATGGGATTTAGCGGAAGTTTAGTGGACTCTCAGTCGGTGCTGGCCCATTGCTGGGGAGAAGCCTCCCGAAGGGCGTCAACCACCATCTGGGTTCTGAGCAGCTGGGGTAAGAGCGCCACGGTACCGTCAGCATCGTAGAGCACATACAGCGGGATTCCGCTGCGACCGTGACTGGCGACAAACTCGGCGATATCGTCATCGTAATCGGTCCAATCTGCGATCATGTACGTGACGCCGGCCTTCTCAAAGGCGCTCCGCACTTCTTCGGAGTTCAGCACTGCCTGCTCATTTGCCAGGCAAGTGATACACCAGTCGGCGGTGACGTCCACAAAAACGGCCTGACCCTGTCCCCGGAGCCGTTGCAGCGTATCGGCACTGTAGGCCACCGCTCCTTCCGGCAGTTTTGAATCGCGTACCGCGGTGACTTCGGGGCGCCAGCTGGCCAAAGCGACGGCGGCGAGCACGCTGACAACAGCGACACTGCGAGACAGAAGCTGGCCGCGCCAGAGCCAAAGACCCATAGCCAGAAGCAGAGCGCCCAGAAGGGCCGCTGCCATAAAGTCGACGCCAATCTGACGACCCGCTACCCAGAACAGCCACAGAGCCGTCGCGTAGAGGGGGAAGGCGAGAGTTTGCCGAAGCGTCTCCGTCCAGGGGCCAGGCTTCGGTAGGAGCTTGCGCGCTGCTTCGCTGTGCGAGAGCAGCAGCATGGGGAAGGCCATGCCCGCGCCGAGTGCCAGGAAGACTGCCAGACCGGTTAAGGGTGGCTGTACCAGTGCAAAACCCAGCGCGGTTCCCATGAAAGGCGCGGTGCAAGGGCTGGCAACAACGACCGCAAGCATGCCGGTGAAGAAACTGCCGCTGGCGCCTTCCTTGGCAGCGAGTTCACTGCCCGCATTCATAAAGCGGGCGCCTAGCTCGATCACGCCGGACATGGACAGGCCCAGGAATACAAAGAGGTAGGCAAGGCCGGTCACGAAAGCCGGCGACTGTAATTGGAAACCCCACCCGATAGCCTGCCCGGTGCCGCGCAGCGCCATGAGAACCAGGGCTACGGCCACAAAGCTCACGATGACGCCAAAGCTGTACATGCGACCGTGAGCACGACGTTCCTCGGTGGGCGCGCAGGCAAAGCTCACAACCTTTAGGGAAAGGATGGGGAGAACGCAGGGCATGAGGTTCAGGATCATGCCGCCGATAAATGCGAAGGCGGCCATGAGCAGGAGACTGGCTTCATCGCCTCGGTTCGCGCTCTGACCGCTTAACGGTGCTGCCGCAGCATCGACTTCCGTGAAGCCACCATCGCCATCAATAGAGAATGTTTGCGTGCGGGGTGGGTAGCAAAGGCCTGCGTCAGCGCACCCCTGCGACATGATACGCAGGGTGCCGGACTTAAGCGGTGCCTCGGAGTTGACCACGATATCGGCCTGATCGTAGTAGACCTGCACTTCGCCGAAGTATTCATCAACGCGCTCAAGGGCTGGTGGATATTCGGGGTTCAGCGTGACGGGGCCATTATCGCCATCGGCGTTGAAGCGGAAAGCGTGCTGGTAAAGGTAGTACCCCGCTGGCATCTGCCAGACCAGTCGGACGGCATCTGGCGCGATCCGCTCTAGGGCAAGAGGATAGGCTTCCTCGACAGGAAGAAAATCTGGCGTCGTCAGCGGATCATCAAGCACCCCGGATCCGACACTAGAGCCCAACCCAGACCCGACGGGAGACGAAAGCGCGGGTGGGTTGCTCTCGTTTAGCGTCGGTAGAGCGTTTTGAGCAGCAGCGCCCGCCGCAATCGACAGACACGCAAAAATCATCGCGACCCACGGGGTGGCGGTGCTTCTGGACCTATGCGCGTTCTGTCTCATGGGGTAATGCGCTCGTCGCGTCTGGTGCAGGACATATGTTCCATCAGTGTATTGTAGCCCTTCGGCCGTCTTGCCGGTTCACTTGTTAAGATTGGTAACCCAACCTAATGGTTCCCAAGAGAGACGAAATTGTGACAATTCCTGAATGTCGCCGCTTCCGTGCCTTCCCGCGACCCGCTGGGGTCTCGCGCAGCCTTCGCGTTTTACCTGGACGTGCCTTTATAAGTGGGACGATGCTGGTGGCGCTTGCTGGGGCGTCTTTCTCCGCAAGCGCGCAATCACTCCTTACCGTCGATGGTGCGTGGGTTCGGGCCATGCCGCCTACTCAGAAAATGACCGCCGCGTACGCAACTATTACGAATGCCAGCGAAGGCCCGATTACCCTGTCGGGCGTTGAAAGCACTATCGGTGATGCAAGTCTCCACGAGACAACTGTCGAGGATGGCCAATCGCGTATGCGTGCGCTGCCAAAGCTCCAGTTGGAGCCGGGTGAATCCGCTGAACTGGCTCCCGGAGGCATGCACATCATGCTCATGGGTTTGTCGCGGGCCCCCAGGGAGGGTGAAGCGGTGGAGCTTTGCCTGGTACTCGATGACACTCAGCAATGCTTTAAGGCCGATGTGCGTCGCGGAGCACCAGACGACAGCCACCATCAACATCACTGATAGACGGATCGTTTTATGAGCGACGACGAAACGAGCACACCAAGCGCAGCCCCAAAGCTGGGTTTTGGTCGGCGGCTGCGCAACTTCGCGGATGACTACCTCCCTCAGGGCCGTTGGCTGAGCATCACCGGTGCATTGCTTGCGATCTACGCGGTGGTGGTGCTGGGGCTAGGCTTCTATTGGAGCATCGCGCCAGGGCAATTTGATGTCGTCGAAAACTCCCGTCAGTACGCCAGTAACCAGTCCCTGGAGCCTGTCACGGGATCCGTAACCACGGGGGCACTATTGGGCGTCATCGACACGCTGCTCACTAAGCCCGGTGGCTTTTTGAGAAACGATCAGTTTCCGCCAGGCCTGTATCTGGACAATATGCCCAACTGGGAATACGGGGCATTGATTCAGTCGCGGGACTTAGCACGCGCCATGCGCGAATTTTTCTCCCGCTCTCAGTCGCAGTCGCGAGAAGACCCGGATCTTGCCGTGGCCGAGCCGCGACTGAACTTCCAGTCCGACAGCTGGCTGCTCCCTGCATCGGAGAGTAAGTACCGCGAGTCCATGCAGTTCACTCGCGCCTACCTTGAGCGTCTTACGGATCCTCAAGTTACGGACGCACAGTTTTATGCGCGAGCTGACAACCTGCGCGAATGGCTAGCCATGGTGAACACTCGTCTCGGTAGCCTGTCGCAGCGCCTGTCGGCGAGCGTTGGTCAACGTCGCGTGAACACAGATCTGGCCGGTGACAACAGTGCGACCCAAAGCACGGCGGCACCGGGCGAGATGTTGGTGCGCACGCCGTGGCTCGAAATCGATGATGTGTTCTACGAATCACGCGGTGCGGCTTGGGCGCTCATTCACTTCCTAAAGGCCGCAGAAGTCGATTTTGCTGAGGTGCTTCAGAAAAAGAATGCGCAGGTCAGTCTGCGCCAGATCATCCGCGAGCTCGAGGCCTCACAGGCCATCGTCTGGAGTCCGTTCATACTCAATGGCACGGGTTTTGGCATGCTTGCCAATCACTCGCTCGTGATGGCGTCTTACATCAGCCGCGCGAACGCGGCGATCATTGATCTGCGAGATCTGCTCTCACAGGGCTGATTCGATCGAATCAGCCTTTGCGGTAGCGGAGGCGCGTGCCCGTATCGAGAGACAGGCGAATTTCCTCAGGCGAAAGCTCGTCGGGGAAGTAGACACCACTCAATTTGGCATCCAGAAGGCTGGCGCCTTCGAGATTCGTTTCCCGGAAATCGATGCCTGACAGATCCGCGTTGCGGAAATAAGCGTTGGAGAAATCCAGCCCGCTGGCATTCATTTTCCGAAGGTCACGCCCGCGGTAGTCACCATTGCGCAACTGCGATGTGTCCAGTGTGTCTCGCTGTGCGTTAAACGCTTCAACGTCTTCCTGGCGCAGAAGTTGGTAGAGCGGATCGGATTTGATTTCCGGCTTGTCCATGGCGGCGTGCCCGTTTGCTACTGTCGTCTGGTGGTGATACGGCGGGTGATTAGCTAAAAAACTCGTCCCGTAGTGTCCCATACTGCTCTACCGCGAGGCGAGGCCCCCACTGGGAGACCACCATGCCCGCCGCAACGCTCGCAAAGCGACCCGCCGTCGGGAAGTCCTCGCCGCGCGTCAGCGCATAGAGGAACGCGCCTGCGAACATGTCGCCGGCGCCATTACTGTCGAGGGCGTCTACCGCATGCACGGGAATCTCGTGGAGTGCCTCGCCGTCGAAGCAAACAGAGCCCTCGCCGCCTCGGGTGATGGCAAAGCGTTTGGCCGTCGCCTTCATGGCTTCCACTGCTTCATTGAGTGATTCACAGCCCGTCCAGCCTCGCGCCTCGGCGTCATTGGCGAACACGAGGTCCACGCCGTTGCCGATGATCTGCCGGAACTGCTCAGGGAAGTACTCCACCATGCCTGGGTCAGAAAAGCTCAGCGCAACGGGCACGCCGGCCGCCTGAGCCAGCTCGCGGGTGCGTACCGCGGCTTCAAGGCCCGTGGGTGACGTCACCAGATAGCCCTCGATGTAAACAAAGTCCGAATCGGCGATAGCGGCTTCGTCCAGCTGGGCAACACCGAGCTTTTCTGACGCGCCGAGGAACGTATTCATGGAACGCTCGGCGTCTGGCGTAACGAGCACCAGACATTTGCCCGTAGGCACGTCGCTCTCCACCGCTGTCGGGTGGCTGACACCAGCCTGCTTAAGATCGCCGTGATAGATGCGTCCGTCAGCGTCATCGGCAACGCGGCAGCTCATGAAGCATTCGCCGCCAAAGAGTGCTGTGGCAATGACGGAGTTGCCCGCACTTCCACCGCTGGCGTGATGGGCTTTGGGCATGTGGCCCTCCAGAGCGCCTAGAAGCTCGCCGCGACGATCTTGATCGACGAGGGTCATCAAACCCTTTTCCACCCGCAGATCTCCGAGGGTGGCATCGTCCACGCGGATTTCCGTGTCGACGAGGGCTGCGCCGATTCCATAGACCTTAAAGCGTTTCATGGTTGTGCCTGTGTTTCGCAAAGCGCGGCATTATGGCGGCATGCGCAGAAAACCGGAACTCCTTTAAGACTGCCCCCGCATCGCGCTCCCGAGTACACTCGCGCCCCATGACTCTCGGAAGCCATCTGCTGCGAAAGATCCTGCTGATCGTTGTCTGCATCAGCGGGGCCGGTCTCTTCTATCTGGATGCCCTAGTTACAGCTACTTTTAACGACAAGCGCTACGCGCTCCCCGCTTTGGTATTCGCACGGCCCCTGGAACTGTTCATTGGTGCGCCCGTCACCCGAGCAGAGGTACAGCAAGAGCTCGATCAGCTGGGGTATCGCCGAGTCACCCGTGTACGTCAGCCCGGTGAGTATGAAGTGGGTGATGCCCGTCTGCGCCTGCACAGCCGCGGCTTTGATTTTCCTGATGGCCGTGAGCCGGCCCGGCTCGCGAGCATCTCCTTTGCTGGCGGCCGCGCGGTCGCGCTGGAAAGTCGCGGTTCGGAGCTCGATCTCATGCGCCTGGAGCCCGTGAAGATTGGCGGCATTTATCCGGCGCACGGTGAGGATAGAGTACTCATCAAGCTCGACGATGCGCCGGAGACCCTCCGTCAGGCCTTGATCGCTGTCGAGGATCAGAGCTTCTACCACCACTGGGGTTTTTCACCAACCGGTATCGCCCGCGCGGCAGTCGGTAACGTGCGCTCAGGAAGGGTGGTCGCCGGCGGAAGTACCATTACCCAGCAGCTTGTTAAGAACTTTTATCTGACTCCGGAACGGACCTTCCGGCGCAAGCTCACGGAGCTTGGTATGTCAGTGCTTATCGAGCTTCATTACGACAAGGACGACATTCTCGAAAGCTATCTCAACGAGGTTTATCTTGGGCAGGACGGTCCGCGCGCGATTCATGGCTTCGCCCTAGCAGCGCTGCACTATTTCGATACGCCTATTGAAGAACTAGGGCTTCACCAGCAGGCGCTGCTGGTTGGAATGGTCCAGGGTCCGAGTCTGTATAACCCGCGCCGCAACCCAGAGCGCGCGATCGGGAGACGCAACCTCGTACTGCAGGTCATGGCGGACGAGGGCGTTATCAACACAGAACAGGCGGCGGTAGCCAAGGCCATGCCCCTGTCCCTGGGTGAGGGCGCACGGGAAGACAGCTATCCCGCTTACCTGGATTTGGTAAGGCGCCATCTCAAAGCGCAATACCAGCGACAGGACTACGCTACGGTCGGTCTACGCATCTTTACGGCCTTCGATCCCAGGATTCAGCGCGCGCTGGAGACGGAGTCGTCCGAGGTGCTGCGTCGGCTGAATAGCTCTGGCGAGCTCCAGACTGCGAGCGTTGTGACGCGTACCGCCACGGGCGAGGTCGTGGCGCTGGTGGGCAGCCGCGCGGCGCGCTCCACGGGCTTCAACCGCGCATTGGATGCCCGACGTCCTGCGGGATCTCTCCTCAAGCCGGCGGTGTATCTGGCCGCGCTCGAGCAGCCGAATCGTTACACGCTCGCTACACCGCTGGATGACTCTGAACTCCGCGTGGCCGGTCCATCGGGCGATGTGTGGGCACCACGAAATTTTGATCGGCTATCTCATGGTCATGTTTTGCTGCACACGGCTCTGGCGAATTCGTACAACCAGGCCACGGCACGATTGGGCATGGAGCTGGGCATCCCTGCGATGGTCGAGATGCTCCAGCGGCTGGGTCTTAAAACCGAAGTGCCCAGAGTGCCTTCATTGGCGCTCGGAGCGGGTGAGTATTCTCCGCTGATGATGGCGCGGCTGTACCAGACGCTGGCTGTCGACGGAACGCGCACACCCTTGCGAAGCATCCTTAGCATCGTAGATCGCACCGGAGAGACGCTCCGCAGTAATCTGACGGAGTATGAGCGGGCGGTTGATGCTCGCGCTGTTCACTTGCTGCATTACGCTCTGCGCGAGGTGATGCGGGAGGGCACGGGACGTGCCGCCTACCGCGTACTCCCCCAGGACTTCCATGTTGCGGGCAAAACAGGCACGACTAACGACGGCCGAGATTCATGGTTTGCAGGCTTCTCCGGCGATCTGCTCGCGGTGTCGTGGGTGGGTTATGACGACAACCGTGAAACAGGGCTCACCGGCGCCAGCGGAGCCCTTCGCGTCTGGGCCGAATTTATGGAGAGCGCGGCTCGCAGATCTCTCGACTACCGGATGCCTGCTGAGGTAGAGCTGCATTGGATCGACAACCGAACCGGCACGCTCACGGGCGAGGGCTGTGATGACGCCCGCGTGTTACCGTTCATTGCAGGAAGTCAGCCGTCAGCGAGCAGCGGTTGCTCGCCGAGAAAGGAAGGCATTCGAGGCTGGTTTGAACGACTGTTTGGTGGGTAGCTCTATCTAGATGACAAGTATGATTTCAAGGCTCCGACCCTTTTTTATAGGCTCAATCCTGACCCTGCTAGCTGCCTGCGTGAGTGGTCCGACGCCGGTGCCGGAGGAAGCGCCAGCCGCGACCGGTGGAGCGTCAACGGGATCTACCCCAGCGGTTACACCGCCATCCATATCCAGCGGAGCGGGTAGCGGCGATGCAGCTGTCGAGGCGGTGCTGCAGCAGGCGCGCAGCGCTCGTGACTCGGGAAACTACCCGCTATGTTTGTCTCGCCTGGATCGTGCCCTGCGTATTGCGCCGGAGCATGCAGCGATCTACCTGGAGCTGGCGCGCTGTCATACGGGTACGGGAAATGTGGATCAAGCTGCGGCGAGTGCAGAGCGTGGGCTGGTGTACTGCTCGAGCTCCCGATCCTCGTCAGACTGCAAGGCGTTGGGTGACTATCTGCCCTGACTGAGTGGGACAAGGCTTGGCTGGCTAACGGCCGGAGAGCAGCAACGCGAATATCGTGGGGCAGTTGATGAGTCATCGCGCAACCCCCTAGTTGCATTCTTGCTGCAATCAGGAAATGGGGCGGCCGATAGACATTAGTCGCCCGGGAAACGTCAGAGTCCCGTTACCTCCACCGTCGAACCGTCCGGATGGGGCGAGAACTGTAGCACCTGATTGATGCATGCAGGACGCTCACCCACCGTGTGGCTCACAAACAGGAGTTGGCACAAACCGGCAGTTGCGACCTGGTCGACAGCGTCGAGAAGCATCTTCCGATGGCTCCTATCAAGACTGAGCGTTGCTTCGTCCAGCAGCAGTATCTGTGGGCTCTTTACCATCGCCCGTGCAAGCAGGGCGACTCGCTGCAAGCCGAAGCTGAGACTTTGGAAATCGTCCTTTGCCCAATCGCTGAGCGCCAGGGCGTCCATCCATTCGGCCGCTGCGCGACGTTGCTGATCGCTCGGTCGGTCGTGTAGCCCGATGCTGTCAAAAAAGCCGGAAACGACGACGTCGCGCACGCTGCTCCCCGCAGGCACGGCGAACTGCATCTTCGCGTCGACGCGGCCAAAGCGGGATTTGATATCCCACACGCTCTCACCACTGCCCCGCTTGTTGCCAAACAGGTAGACCTCCTGCCCAAAGGCCTTGTGATTGTCGCCCGTCAGGAGATCCAGCAAGGTGCTCTTGCCACAGCCATTGGGCCCGGCAATCAATGCATGATCATCTGGCCCGAAGCGCCAGTTCACATCCCGAAAGACGCAAAAATCGCCCCAGCATGCGCATACGTTATTGAGCTCTATGGTCGGCGTCCGGCTAACACTTTGTTCTTCACGCGGCTTAGGAATCTGGAGCTCGAGGGGCGCGCTCGCCATGAGTTCCTTCAGCGCAGGAGACGCGAGCACTTCGTCTCTGGGACCTTTGGCGACAATGCGGCCGCGGTCGAGCAAGAGCAACTTATTGCAGGTCGCGGGGACTTCCACAGGATCGCGGCACAGCACCAGCGTTGCCGTGGAGGCCTCGATGATCAGGTCCAGCACTTCACCAAAGCGCTCCTGTGTGGCGATATCGAGGCCATCCATGGGATTGTCGAGAATCATGAGGCCCGGATGGCTGAGAATGGCTCCAGCAAGAAGCCCTTTGCGCATCTCGCCGGTGCTGACGTATCGGATGCCGCGCCCGAGCAGGGACTCCAGATTGAGCATCTGCACTACGTGATCGTAGCTCTCTGGGTCCGAATCCCGGGCTGGCATCAAATCGCTGATAGTGGTGCCGCTGTCGCGAGCGTCGCTGCTGTACTCGGAGCAGTCGAGCTTTCGATCTCGATCCATTAGCCGTCGGCCGTGCTCAAAACAGACGTAGGCGCAGCCCTGTGACTCGAGTACGAGGCCACGCTCGTAGGCTCCTGAAAAATGCTGTTGTTCGCCGTTCAGAATACGCGCGAGGCTTGTCTTGCCACCGCCATTGGGCGCAACGATGGCCCAGTGATCGCCAAGCTCCCAGGCCCACTCGATGCCGCGTAGTACCGGGTGGGCGCGGTAGCTCAGGCCGACTTGGCGGAGTTTGAAGAGTGGGTCAGCGCTGGTGCTCATGACACTCCAAAGACGGACATGGTTCGCCCGGACGAACACTTAACGCTTGATTGTTCGGTGGGCATATGGAAACTCGGCGCCCCTTTTACCACGGACAGTCCTCGCAACAAGGTATCCGGGGTATCGGATCGTTCATTGGCTTGCCGCTGAACCGGTGCACTGGCTTAATGCACCCTCTCTAATTCTGGTGTCCATCACTCTGTGTCTGTCTCTCTTCTGCAGATCGCTGAAGAAGCGTTGCCGCGCTATCGCCCTTCCAGAAAGTGGTTCAAGGGCTTTCGCAAGCGAGCAGCGGTTGCTCTGATCCTCCAGCTCCGCGATGGCGAGCTCGGGGTGTTCATGATTAAGCGCTCCGAGCGTGATGGCGACCCCTGGTCCGGCCAGATGGCATTCCCGGGCGGCCGTATGGAGGATGGAGATCGCCACGGCCTCGACACGGCTCGGCGTGAGACAGAGGAAGAGATCGGGCTTCACCTGGGTGCTAAGGAGCCCTGCATAGGGCGGCTCTCGGATATCAATGCGGTCAACAAGCGATTCCGCAATGGCTTGCTGATCACGCCCTATGTATTCCATCTCAAGCGTAGCGTTAATTTTCACCCTAACGGGGAAGTTGCCGAGGTCGTGTGGGTGCCGCTTGAGTTTCTCATCGACACGGGCAACCGGACAGAGATGGTCTGGGAAAAGGGCGGCATCAAAGTGCGTTTGCCATGTTACTTCTATGAGGGCCGACGGATCTGGGGGCTTTCACTGCTCATGCTCGATGAGCTCATGGATATCGTCGATGGATCTAGCGACCAGCGAAAGACCTGGCGTCGTTTCTGATCAGTCCCCTTTGTGCCGAAGAAAGGAATCAGGAATCAGGATCACCGCGCAGGAATGCTTTCGTATCGAGCATAAGGTTATCGAGGGCCGGGTCCTCTTCCGTGGCCGCCTTTAGCGCCTCTTTGCTTGTTTCTCCATTCACGTAGGAGCGGATGACGCTCATGAGGACTGGCGTCATGTCCGGATCCCGGGCCCAGCGAGGGGCATCGATAAGGTTGCCCGTCACCGCTTCACCCTCATAGGTCAGCCAGTAACCGCCGCACTCCGACAGGTAGTAGTCGTCGGGACGGCCATAGCTGATGTTGGGAGTGAGGGGGTCAAAGCCGTCATCGGGGACCTCGCGGATTTTATTGAGCGCAAACACCCAACGGGAGTTCACTGGGAACTCGTCGACTTCCGGTCGGCAGTAGTCCGCGGTTTTCAGCCACACACGAACCGTATCGAGATAGACCTTGCCGCGGAGCGTCTCCTCGATAAGGAGGTCCATGGAGTTGCCTTTGATGCGTTGGACGGTCGCTGCGAGCACGAGGTCAGTACTCGCTTCCACGTCTGCGAAGCTGCCTCCCCAGAGGCATTCGCACTCGGCATTAGCGGTGGGCACCGGTGCGGACAGCACAAGTGCCAGCGCGGCGATGGGTTTACTGAAGTGCGCGAGCCGCATCGATGGCGAAATAGGTGAGGATGCCGTTGCAGCCGGCGCGCTTGAAGCCGACCAGCGACTCGAGCATAACCGCCTCGCGGCTGAGCCATCCGTGCTCAAAGGCTGCCATATGCATCGCATACTCGCCGCTCACCTGGTAAGCGAAGGTCGGCACGGCCAGCTCCTGGCTGACGCGCCGCACGATATCCAGGTACGGCATGCCCGGCTTAACCATGATCATGTCGGCGCCTTCCGCAAGATCGAGAGCACACTCGTGGAGTGCTTCATCGCTATTTGCCGGATCCATTTGATAGCTAAACTTGTTCCCGCCTTTGATATTGCCCGCTGAGCCGACGGCATCGCGGAACGGACCGTAGTAGCTGGATGCGTACTTGGCGGCATAAGACAGAATAAGTGTATTGACGTGTCCCGCGTCCTCAAGGACATCGCGGATCGCTCCGATGCGACCATCCATCATGTCTGAAGGGGCAACAACGTCGGCGCCGGCGTCAGCGTGGCTCTTGGCCTGAAGCACCAAGGCCTCTTTGGTCCGATCATTCAGCACGTAGCCGTTGTCGTCGATGATGCCGTCCTGACCGTGCGTCGTGAATGGGTCGAGGGCGACGTCGGTGATAACACCGAGTTCTGGCGTGGCGTCCTTCAAAGCCTTTACGGCGCGCTGGGCGAGTCCGTCGGGATTGTAAGCTTCTTCCGCGAGCAGGCTCTTCTTTTCGGCGGATACAACAGGGAAGAGGGCGATAGCCGGGATGCCAAGCGCAACCATCTCCTTCGCAAGCTCCACGAGCAGGTCGATGGACAAACGCTCTACGCCTGGCATGGAAGGGACGGCCTCTCTTTGCCCGTCACCTTCCAGAACAAACACGGGGTAAATCAGGTCTGCGGGTGTGAGCTCGTTTTCACGCACCAGGCGGCGGGCAAACTCGGATGCCCGCAGTCGGCGCATGCGTGTCGCCGGGAAGGGGCCGCGTGCCGTGGTAAAGCTCATGAGTTCGCTCCTTTGCGCTCTCTTTTGTTGTCACGAAACGTGTCGCGAGATCGTGTCGCGAGATCGTGCCGCGAGATAGTGCCGCGAAACCGCGCCGCTAAAAAGTGCCGCGAACTACAGCGCCGCGAAGGCCGTCGCTGCCGCCTGCACAGTTTCTGCGATGTCTGCGTCGGTATGCGCCGCAGACATAAACCCTGCTTCATACGACGCGGGCGCCAGATACACACCCGACTCCAGCATGTGATGAAAGAATCGGGCAAAGCCTTCCGTGTCACAGGCCATGACATCAGCGTAGTTGCTGACGGCGCCGGCGTCAGTAAAGAAGCCACCGAACATGGTGCCCGCGTGATTGGTGGTGAACGGCACTCCGGCAGCGTCGGCGGCCTTCTGCATGCCCTCACAGACCGCCGTCGTCTTTTCAAACAGCGGCTCATAAAAGCCCGGGCGTGTGATGATGTCCATGGTGGCCAGGCCCGCAACCATAGCGATAGGATTTCCAGAGAGGGTGCCCGCCTGGTAAACGGGACCCAAGGGCGCGATGTGTTCCATGATCTCCCGCTTGCCGCCGAAGGCACCGACGGGCATGCCACCGCCGACGATTTTTCCGAGGCAGGTGAGATCAGCTTCCATGCCGTAGTAGCCCTGAGCGCCGCTGGGCCCAAAGCGAAAGCCCGTCATGACCTCGTCAAGAATAAGAACGGCGCCTGATTCGTTGCAGACGTCGCGCATGGCCTGCTGGAACTCGGGCGTCGGGAGCACGCAGTTCATATTGCCTGTTACCGGTTCGACGATGAGGCAGGCGATGCGCTCTCCATGCTCGGCGAAAGCCTGTCGTAACCCTTCGTGATCGTTGTAGGTGAGGGTGAGCGTGTAGTCCGCAAGCGCCGCGGGCACCCCTGGTGAGCTGGGCACGCCGAGCGTCAGGGCGCCCGATCCCGCCTTGATAAGCAGGGAATCAGAATGGCCGTGGTAGCAGCCCTCAAATTTCACGATGACGTCGCGGCCCGTATATCCGCGTGCGAGGCGGATCGCGCTCATGGTGGCTTCGGTGCCGGAGTTCACCATGCGCACGAGATCCATGTTCGGCATGATTTCGCAGAGCCGGTCGGCGAGCTCTATCTCTAGTTCCGTTGGCGCTCCGTAGGACAGCCCCTTCTCGGCTTGTTTCTGTACCGCTTCTCGCACCTCCGGGTGGTTGTGACCCATGATCATGGGTCCCCACGAGAGCACGTAGTCGATGTAGCGCTTTCCGTCCGTGTCGAACAGATAGGCGCCATCGGCGCGGTCGATGAAGATGGGTGTGCCGCCCACAGCCTTGAACGCTCTCACGGGTGAGTTCACTCCACCCGGGATATGCTGCTGCGCTTGTTCGAAGAGCTGTACTGATGAATTCATGGATTTTGGGTTCCGTGTGATTTAGTCGAGCGTGGTGTTTTCCGGGCCTGCGTTTTAGCGAATCTCAGAACGGTTTAAGTACAACGAGAAACACAATGCCGAACAGAAACAGGACAGGCACTTCGTTAAAGAAGCGATAGAAAACGTGGGTGTGCTTGTCGGTGCTCGCGTTGATCGCCTTCACGTAACGACCGCACTGAAAGTGATAGACAATGAGAAACAGCACCCCAGCAAGCTTCAACCAGAGCCACTTCGCCTGCAGGTAGTAGTCGAGATTGAGGCTGATCAAGCTAAATCCAAAGATGATGGTGAGCGCCATGAACGGTGTTACAAAGCGGTACAGTTTCCGCGCCATGATCGCCAATTGCTGGCGGGTTTCCGGGTGCTCGCTGGCGGCGTAGTACACGAAGATACGGGGTAAATAGAAAATCCCCGCAAACCAGCAGACAACAAAAATGATGTGTAGCGCGCGCAGCCAAAGCATGGCGACATCCTACGAGTGAAGGCGGTCTAGCGTAAAGCGCTCTATACGCTCTCGAGTGACAATGCCGCGGAGCACTCGCCTCCCTCGCTCTCCTCGCGCATAGACGCATACCGCCTCCACGGTACGCGTTCGAAGAATGTCCAGCACTTGCCTGAGCGTGGCCTGCTCAGGAACGACAGCGATAGACCACCGGCGCAGCGAAGATTCTGTGACCGCCCAGGTCTCGGCCTCGTCTTCGATCTCACTGGTGCTGAGCCAGCCCACCAGTTCGTCGCCACTCACCAGGAACAGGTCCTCATCCTCTCTGCTAACAAGACACCAGTTGGGTACCTGCAGTGAAAGCGATTTTGCAGTGGGACCGGAAACGGAGTTGTCGATGCGCACCACGCTGGCATCCAGCACCGCATCCACGTCGGTTCTGTGAAGGAGCAGGTTGAGCGGATCATCGGGTAGCTGATTGAGTAACTGCTTGAGTACGCTACGGTGCGCAGAGCGCTGCCGGAAAGCGGTGGTGTTCGTGAGGTGCGCTGCGATGATTGCCAGTAGCGCAGGCATGGCGACGCTGGTGCTCTGTGTCAGCTCGATGACCGCCAGGCTCGCCGCGAGTGGCGCGCCGAACATGGCGCCCATGGTCGCCGCCATCCCGATGGTGACGTAAAGCGCGGAGTCTCCGGCGGTGGTGGGTACCGCCATATGAATGACCGCTGCTGCAAAACCTCCAATGCACGCACCAATGAGCAGGCTTGGGCCAATCAGGCCAATGGGCATCCCCATGCCGAGACTGAACGCCGTAGCAAAGATTTTAGCGCCAGCGATGACGAGAAGTAGTCCGAGGGCGACCTCACCAACAAAGACCAACCGAAGCGTGTCATATCCTATGCCCAGTACTTCGGGGACAGCGAGCCCAAGACTTGCCGTTAACAGGCCGGCGATAGAGAAGCGCAGCAGCACCGGCCAGTGCGCGTAGCGTGCCGCGTGAGTACTGGTGCGGATGAACATGGCCGCGGCGATACCGCAGGCAACGCCCAACAAGACGATGTAGGGAATCTCCCAGAGCGTATTGAGATAGGCGCCCTCGATATCCAGAAGCTCTGTCCCGCCGCCGAAGCGCCGGCTCATGGCCGATGCCACGACCGCTGACAGCATGACGGGCATGAAGCCCGCGACCGTGTACTCGCTCACAATCACTTCCATGGCGAAGATCACACCGGCCAGGGGCGTATTGAATGCCGCCGCTATGCCGCCGGCCGAGCCGCAGGCGATGAGAATGCGCAGGCTGTTGTTGGGAAGAGCCAGGAGCTGTCCGGCCACACTGCCGGCTGCGGCACCCAAGTGCACTCCGGGTCCTTCCCGGCCGCCCGACTGCCCTCCCGCAATGGCAATTGCGCCCCCGAAGAACTGAACGATGGCATTGCGCCAGGGCAGCATTCCGTAATTGCTGTAGAGACGATGGATTACGTGGACAATGCCCACCTCACGGTCCTCGGGTCTCAATAGGGAAAATGCGAGTCCAAGGAGGACTGCACTGACGATAGGAAAGAGAAAGCGCGTGGTCGTAGAGAGCGCTTCGAAGCCCTCACCTAGATCGCCGACGCCCCAGAGCAGGCCGATACGCTGAATTGAGTGTTCGAAGACGAGAACGACGGCGCCCGACAGGGCCCCGGCGCCAATTCCCAGTGCGGCGTAGGCAAGAGCAGCGTCGTAACGCGTTAGCGATCGACGGAACGTTCCGAACAGGCCCGGCAAACGCAATCCCCGGCGGTAAAGGTGGCATGGTAACAATTCTGCTCTTGCCGTTGGCGATATACTCCCCTGGTTCGAGAGGGAGTACGTGAAATGATCAGCGTTGGCATCGTTGGTGGCACCGGCTATACGGGGGTGGAGTTGCTCCGCCTTTTGTGCGGGCATCCCGAAGTTTCCCTGCGATGCATTTCCTCTCGCAGCGAAGCCGGTACGCGCATCGACGAGATGTTCCCGAGCCTCAGAGGCCATGTCGACCTGTCGTTCTCCACACCTGACGTCGCAGAGCTAGCGCAATGCGACGTGGTGTTCTTCGCCACCCCTCACACGGTAGCCATGGCCCAGGTTCCGGAGCTTCTGGACGCGGGCACGCGCGTTGTCGATTTATCTGCAGATTTCAGAATTCGCGACGCGGATCTTTGGGAAGCGTGGTACGGCGAAAGGCATGTGTGCCGAGACCTTATTGGTGAGGCGGTTTACGGTCTGCCCGAGCGACATCGCGATGCCATCGAGACGGCCCGGCTAGTGGCCTGCGCGGGCTGTTATCCCACCGCGGTGCAGCTGGGTTTTATGCCACTGCTGGAGCATGGTCTTGTAGAGACCGACTCGCTCATTGCTAACGCGATTTCTGGTGTCAGCGGAGCAGGGCGGCAGGCGAAAGTCGCGAACCTTCTCAGTGAGGTGAGCGACAGTGTTAAAGCCTATGGCGTGGCCGGGCACCGCCACCTGCCGGAGATCGAGCAGGGCCTCGCCGACGATGCCGGCTCCGTTGTTGGTTTGACGTTCGTTCCCCATTTAGCGCCGATGATCCGGGGCATTCATGCCACCCTCTACGCCACGCTGAATGATGAAGGCCTGAACACTGATCTGCAGAGCCTCTTCGAGGAGCGATTTGCCGGCGAGCCTTTTGTCGACGTGCTGCCAAGCGGTGTTTATCCGCAGACTCGCGACGTGCGCGGGTCCAATTGCTGCCGGCTCGCGGTCACCCGGCCGCAGGATCGCCATACCGTTGTGGTCACGGCTGTGGAGGACAACCTGGTGAAAGGCGCCGCGGGGCAGGCGGTGCAGTGCATGAACCTGATGTTCGGCTTCGACGAGCAGGAGGGGCTTCGGGCGCCTGCTGTTTCTCCCTGATAAGCTTTGGGCAAGAGTCCATGGAAGCGACACACTGAAGGCGGTATACTTGAGCGAAACAGTTGGTCTTTTTCCTTTGGGCCTTGTTTTTAGAAAATCTGACTACACTTAGCACTCATGACCGTAGCTGAAGCATTTGATCCGAACACCATTACGCTCACCGAACGTGCGGCGGATAAGGTGCGTGCGCTTGTTACGGAGGAAGAGAATGCCGAACTGATGCTGCGCGTGTTCATCACAGGCGGAGGATGTTCCGGTTTTCAGTACGGGTTCTCCTTTGACGAAGACGCCGCCGATGATGACACGCGCATCGAGCGCAGTGGTGTGGTTGTGCTGGTCGACCCCATGAGCTTCCCGTATCTCGCTGGCTCAGAAGTCGATTACACGGAAGGGCTCGAAGGCTCGCGGTTTATCGTGAATAACCCCAATGCAACCACGACCTGCGGCTGCGGCGCTTCCTTCTCGATTTAACTTCCTGCCCCAAGTCGCGGCGGATAAAAATCGGCCATCATTTATCCAGCGATCCAGCGATCCAGCGATCCAGCGATCCAGCGATCCAGCGATCCAGCGATCCAGCGATCCAGCGATCCAGCGATCCAGCGATCCAGCGATCCAGCGATCCAGCGATCCAGCGATCCAGCG